>NZ_CP053708.1:3518630-4799761 GCF_013201075.1 Lichenicola cladoniae
CACCAAATATCTCGACGCGTTGCCGATCGAGGGTTCGGCGCTTGGGCACGCGTTCCGCGACGTTGGCCTGGAGCAGGAGGTGCACAAGCTGACCCAGTCGCTCGGGATTGGCGCACAGTTCGGCGGCAAGTATTTCTGCCATGACGTCCGGGTGATCCGGCTGCCGCGGCATGGCGCCTCGCTGCCGGTCGGGATCGGCGTATCGTGCTCGGCGGACCGGCAGATCAAGGCCAAGATCACGCCCGAGGGCATCTTCCTGGAGCAGCTCGAGACCGATCCGGCCCATTTCCTGCCCGAGGCATCGGACGAGGTGCTCGGCGGTGATGTTGTCCAGGTCGACCTGAACCAGCCGATGTGGGAGATCCGCAAGCTGCTGTCGCAGTATCCCGTGAAAACCCGGCTGTCGCTGACCGGCACCGTGGTGGTCGCGCGCGACATCGCGCATGCCAAGTTCAAGGAACGGATGGATCGCGGCGAAGGCCTGCCGGACTATTTGAAGAATCACCCGGTCTATTACGCCGGCCCTGCCAAGACCCCGGAGGGCCTGGCGACCGGTTCGTTCGGTCCGACCACCGCCGGCCGCATGGACAGCTATGTCGAGATGCTTCAGGCCAATGGCGGATCGTTCGTCATGCTGGCCAAGGGCAACCGCTCGAAGGCGGTGAAGGATGCCTGCCAGAGCCATGGCGGCTTCTATCTCGGCTCGGTCGGTGGGCCGGCGGCGCGGCTGGCGCAGGACTGCATCCGCAAGGTCGAGCCGCTCGAATATCCGGAGCTCGGCATGGAAGCGGTCTGGCGTATCGAGGTCGAGAATTTTCCCGCGTTCATCGTCATCGATGACAAGGGCAATGATTTCTATGATGGATTGACCTGATCCGATGCGCTTCACCGTCGACCGGCTGGACCATATCGTCATCACCTGCCGCGAGGTGGAAAAGACCGCCTCCTGGTATCAGCGCGTGCTCGGGATGGAACGTGAGGAGTACGGCCGCAACCGGCGCTGCGCGCTGAAGTTCGGCGGCCAGAAGATCAACCTGCGACCATTCGGCGTCGAAGGATGGACCACCGCCGACGATTCGATGCCCGGCAGCCAGGATCTGTGTTTCGTCACCGCCGTCGAGAGCGACGACGTGATCGATCATCTGACCAAGTGCGGCATCACCATCACCGAGGGGCCGGTCGAACGGCTCGGCGCACTCGGGCCGACGATCTCGGTCTACTGCCACGATCCGGATGGAAACCTGATCGAGATCGCCTCTTACCAGGCGTGATCGCCGGACCGCCGGAACGTCATCCGATCGTCCTGCCCTCCGATCTGAGAAACGGGTCCGCCGGATCTTCCTGATGTGACTCCGGCGCTTCTTCCAGTTCGGACAGCTCGGCCATCGCGGCCTTGGCTGTGGCGCCGGGGACATCGACAGCGAGGCCGCGTCCGGCGTTGACCGCCTGGCCGGGCTTCAGGCGACCGGTGACGACGAACGCGGTGATGACCGCGAGGCTGCCGAACAGCATGCCCCCGGCCGCCTGGCCGAACAGCACGCCGACCGGGCCATAGCGCATGCCGAACGCCACGAACGGGATCGTGCCGAGCGTGGCCCGTCCCCAGTTGAACAGGGTCGACAGCAGCGGAAAGCCCAGATTGTTGAATGCGGCGTTGGCCACGAACAGCGCGCCGACCCACAGGAAGCCGGCGACCGCCACCGAGCAGAACAGGTGGATCAGCATCGCAGCCGCGCCCGTTGCCGAAAACAGCAGGACGAGCTGGTCCTGCAGCAACGCCAGGATCGCCCACATGATCGCGACGCAGGCCAGCACTAGGATCAGCGAGGCCCGCAGCGTTTCGCGCACCCGGCCGAGCAGCCCAGCTCCGAGATTCTGCGACATGATCGGCCCGACCGAGCCGGTGAGCGCGAAGATGAAGGCGAAGGCGACCGGGGTGATGCGGTCGATCGTCACCTGGCCGCCGACCGCCTGCAGCCCGAAGCTCGACATCGCGTGGGTGACGTAGGCGCCCCCGACCGGGGTTGCCAGGTTGGTGAGGATCGCCGGCATCGCGACGGTGCCGACGCGGCGCGCATCGGGGACGATGCCGCTCCAGGTCGGACCCTCGAGCAGGGCATGGCGGTGCACGCTGCGAAAGCCGATGAGGGCGACGACGCTGCGTGACAGGACGGTGGAGATCGCGGCCCCGATCAGCCCCAGATGCAGCCCGGAGCCGAGGCCGAGGATCAGCACCGGATCGAGGCAGGCGGTCACCCCGGCACCCCAGAGGGTCACGGTCATCGACCGGCGCGCATCACCGGAGGCCCGCAGCAACGCGGAGAACCCCATGCCGAGCGCCACCAGCGGCAGGAACGGCGATACCAGCGTGAGGTAGCCGGCGGCGGCCCGGAGGGTCTCGCCGCTGGCGCCGACCGCGCGTAGAATCGGGTGCAGCAGCATGACCGTGACCAGCCCGATCAGCAGCATCACCGCGGCCATCACCACCAGCGCGGAGGACGCCACCCGCCGCGCTTCGTCATGGCGCTCGGCGCCGATCAGCCGGGATACCACCGCGCCGAGGCCGATCGACATGCCGATCGAGACCGACATCTGCAGGTAGCCGACCGCGCCGGTGAAGCCGATCGCGGCGGTCAGGCTGCGGTCGCCGAGCAGGGAGATATAGAACAGGTTAAGCAGGTCGACCGAGAACACCGCGACCAGCCCGATGCCGCCGGTCCCGGCCATGACGGCCGTGTGGCGCATGATCGAACCGGTGCAGAAGCGTGCTCGCCGGCCGGATGGCGAAGCGGCTCCTGCCGATAATCGAGGCTTGTCGTCGCGCGGCCGTCTCACGAGCGAGGGTGTGCCACGAACCGCACCGGCATGGCCATTGCGGGATCGCGACTTCGCGGTCACATCGGGCGCATTTTCACGACACCGACACCGGCCGGAGGCGAGAGCCGAAATCCCCGGGCTATGGCGGACCCGGACAGTTTCACACAAGGCGGGTAATGGTCTTGTGGCGCCAGACCGTGCGGTAATAGAGGCCCTGGAACAGCAGCATCGCCATGAAGGTCAGTGGGTAGGCGATCCAGACGCCGTCGATGCCCATCATGCGACTGCCGATCCAGGCCACCGGGACCTCGACCAGCACGATCGCCACGACCGACAGGCTGGTCGGGACCAGTACGTCGCCGCTGGCGCGCATCTGGCCGGACAGGATGCCGGCGGCGCCGTAGGCCACCACGCTCCACAACACGATATGAAGCAGCGACTGGGTCAGCCCGATCACCCCGTCCGTGGTCAGGAACAGGCTGACGATGCTGCGCGAGAACAGGTAGGCCAGCAGCACCAGCGTGCCGGTGAGCACCAGGTTGAACAGCATGCCGGTGCGCAGGATGCCGGGCAGGCTCTCGACGCGCCCGGCACCGATCGCCTGGCTGCTCAGGATCGAGGTGGTGATCGCCACCGAGATGGCCGGAAACTGCACGTAGGCCAGAACCTGGTTCACGGCGCCGTAGGCCGCGGTCGCGTCGGAGCCGTAGCGGTTGACCAGGCCGAGCAGCACCATCTCGGCGAGCGCCATGATCACCATCTGGACCGCCGCCGGCACGCCGAGGCGCAAGACCAGCTTCAGGATCGACAGGTTCGGCCACATCGCGCGCAGGAACACCGCGTCCGGCGCCAGCGGATGATCGCGACGGCGCAGGTACCAGACCATCCAGCCAACGGTCAGGGTCCAGGACGCCACCCCGGCCCAGGCGGCGCTGGCGACACCCAACGGCGGCAATCCGAGCCGGCCGCGGATCAGCAGCGGGGTCAGCACCATGGCGATGCTGATCGATACCGCCAGCGCCTTCAGCGGCGTGACGGTGTCGCCGACGCCACGCAGCAACTGGGTGAACAGCAGGAACGCCACCAGCACCGGCATGAAGCTCAGGATCACCGTGGCGTACGCGATGGCGCCCGGCAGCACGTTCGCCGGCGTTCCGAACGCCGTCATCACCAGACGCGTGAACGGGGTCATTGCCACCGCGATGAACACGCCGAATGCGAGTGCTGCCGTCATGGTCGTCGCGGCGATCACCTTGACCCGGTCGCGCTCCCCGGCACCCCAGGCCTGGCCGATCAGCACCGATGCGCCGGCGCCGGTTCCCATGATCAGGGCGATGAAGAAGAACAGGATCGGGAAGAACACGCTGGCGCTGGCGAGTGCCGCGGTGCCGATCATCTGGCCGAGATAGATATTGTTGATCGTGCCCGAGAGCGCCTGGAGGATGTTGCTGAGCATCATCGGCGCCAGGAACGCGAGGAAGCTCCGCCAGAGCGGACGGACCGGAATCACGGTCGAGGCTGATGGCGTGGGCATGGCGCAGGTTCAAACCACACAAGGTCGGGGTTCGCCAGATGCCGAAACGTTTGGCGCGCTTTCGTATGGCGGGAGCCGGATACGGACGCACCGACGGATCGGGCCGGATGATCACGCCGGTGCCGTATCGGCGGCCGATAAGGCTGTTGCAGGCTGGCGATTCCGGGCCGCAGCACGTAGATCGTGCCGGTCATGAGCCTGCTTGCCTCGGACTTCGATTTTCACCTGCCGCCCGAGCGGATCGCGCACGTCCCGGCGCGGCCGCGGGAGAGCGCACGGCTGCTCGATGTCGGGCCCGACCGGGTGGCCGACCGCATCGTGGCGGCCCTGCCGTCGTTGTTGCGGGCGGGCGACCTGGTGGTGGCCAACGACACCCGCGTGATCCCGGCACAACTCACCGGCTTCCGGGGCGACGCGCGGATCGGCATTACCCTGGACCGCATCCTTGCAGACGGGAGCTGGCATGTGCTGGTGCGCAACGCGCGTCGCCTGCATGACGGCGACATGCTCCGCTTCCCCGGAAGCACGATGACGGCTGAAGTGGTGTCCCGTGAGGAAGGCGGCGCGGCCGTGCTGCGGTTCAGCGAGGATGCAGGCTTCGACCGGTTCCTGCGGGAAGTCGGCCGGCTCGCGCTGCCCCCTTATATCGAGCGTCCGGACGGGCCGACCGCCGACGACACCAGCGACTACCAGACCGTCTTCGCCCAGGCCGATGGCGCGGTCGCCGCACCCACCGCCGGGCTGCACTTCACCCCATCGTTGCTGGCGGAAACGCAGGCGGCCGGGATCGGGCACCTGACCGTGACGCTGCATGTCGGCGCCGGCACCTTCCTGCCGATGCGCGAGGATGCGGTGAGCGCGCACCGCATGCATGCCGAGCGCGGCATCGTCTCCGCGGACGCAGCCGCCGCGATCAACGCCGCACGCGCCCGCGGCGGCCGGATCGTCGCGGTCGGCACCACCTCGCTGCGGCTGCTGGAAAGTGCCGTCGATGCGGACGGCCAGGTACAGCCGTTCGATGGCGAGACCAGCCTGTTCATCAAGCCCGGCCATCGGTTCCGCACCGCCGACCTGCTGCTGACCAATTTCCACCTGCCGCGCTCGACCCTGTTCATGCTGGTCTGCGCGTTCGCCGGACGCCGGACCATGCTGGACGCCTATGCGCACGCGGTGGCGACCGGCTACCGGTTCTATTCGTACGGCGACGCCTGCCTGCTGCAGCACGATCCGGCTGCGTCATGAACGGGTTCCGCTGGCAGCCGGAGGCGACCGACGGCGCCGCCCGCGCCGGCCACCTTCATACCGCGCATGGCGTCGTGGCGACGCCGACCTTCATGCCGGTCGGTACGGCGGGTACCGTGAAGGCGATGACGATGGACTCGGTGCGCTCGACCGGTGCCGGCATCGTCCTCGGCAACACCTACCACCTCATGCTGCGGCCGGGTGCGGAGCGGGTGCAGGCGCTCGGCGGGCTGCACCGGTTCATGGACTGGCCGGGGCCAATCCTGACGGATTCCGGCGGTTTCCAGGTGATGTCGCTGGGCGCACTCCGGAAGCTGGACTCGGACGGGGTGACGTTCCAGTCGCATATCGACGGCTCCCGGCACCGGCTGACGCCCGAGCGCTCGACCGAGATCCAGCACATGCTCGATGCCACCATCACCATGTGCTTCGACGAGTGCCCGGCCCTGCCGGCGGAGACCGACGCGATCGCTGCCTCGATGCGGCTGTCGATGCGCTGGGCGGCACGCTCGCGCGAGGCGTTCGTGGCCCGTGACGGGTATGCGCAGTACGGCATCGTCCAGGGCGGCACCGAGCCGCAGTTGCGGGCGGAGAGCGTGCGGGCACTGACCGATATCGGCTTCGAGGGCTACGCGATCGGCGGGCTCGCGGTCGGCGAGGGCCAGGCGCTGATGTTCCAGACGCTCGACGGAACCGTCCCGCTGATGCCCGCGGACAAGCCGCGCTACCTGATGGGCGTGGGCACGCCGGACGACCTGCTCGGCTCGGTGATGCGCGGCATCGACATGTTCGACTGCGTCATGCCGACCCGGTCCGGACGCACCGCGCGGGCCTATACCGGGTTCGGGACGCTCAACCTGCGCAATGCCCGTCACGCGCTCGACCCGCGGCCGCTGGAAGCCGGCTGCCCCTGCCCCGCCTGCACCAGACACAGCCGCGCCTACCTGCATCACCTGTTTCGCGCCGACGAGATACTCGGGCCGATGCTGCTGACCTGGCACAACCTGACCTACTACCAGCGGGTGATGCAGGGTATCCGGACGGCGATCCTGGAAACCCGGCTCGGCGCACATGCAATAGAGCTGCGAGCAGGCTGGGCAGCCGGCGATCCGCCGCCGTGACCGAGGTAGCGCGGACGGCCCCGACGCCAGGCGAGCGCATCCGCGACAAGGCGCTGGCGCTCGGCTTCGACGCGTTCGGCATCTGCGACGCCGCACTCGGACCCGAAGCGCGCACCCGGCTGATGGATTTCCTGGCCGCCGGCCAGCATGGCGAGATGGGCTGGCTGGCCGAACGCACCGAGCAGCGCAGCCATCCCCAGGCCTTGTGGCCCGAGGCACGCAGCGTGATCGCACTCGGACTGTCGTACGCACCCGGCGAGGACCCGCGTCATATCCAGTCGCGGCCCGACCGTGGCGGGATCTCGGTCTATGCGCGCCACCGCGACTACCATGACGTGATGAAGGGCATGCTCAAGCATTTGGCCCAGTTCGTGGTGAGCCAGGCACGCGTCGACGCCGGACCCGAGGTGAAGGTGTTCGTCGATACCGCGCCGGTGATGGAGAAGCCGCTGGCGGCGCGGGCCGGGCTCGGCTGGCAGGGCAAGCACACCAACCTTGTCTCGCGCACCCATGGATCGTGGCTGTTCCTCGGCGAGATCTACACCACCCTTGAGCTGGCGCCGACGCCACCGCGCGCCGGCAGCTGCGGCAGCTGCACGCGCTGCCTGACCGCCTGCCCGACCGACGCGTTTCCCGCACCCTACCGGCTCGATGCGACACGCTGCATCTCCTACCTGACGATCGAACACCCGGGACCGATCCCGCTGGAGTTCCGGGCAGCGATGGGCAACCGGATCTACGGTTGCGACGATTGCCTGGCCGTCTGCCCATGGAACCGGTTCGCCGCGGCCGGGCATACCGCCAAGCTGCAGGCGCGTGACGACCTGACGGCGCCGCGACTGGCCGAACTGGGTCGGCTCGACGATGCGGGCTTCCGCACGCTGTTCTCCGGATCGCCGGTCAAGCGGGTCGGGCGCGGCCGGTTCGTGCGCAACGTTCTTGTCGCGATCGGCAATTCCGGGCTGCCGGAACTGTTGCCGACGGCGAGTGCGCTCACCGCCGATGCCGATCCGGTGGTGGCGGAGGCCGCCGGGTGGGCCTGCGCCCGGCTTGGGCCATGACGGCGTCGAGCCTGGTCAAGCGAAGCCTGGCGCTTTCCGGGCACCGCACCAGTGTCGCGCTGGAACCGGAGTTCTGGGATGCACTGGACGCGCTCGCGGCTGCGCGTGGCCAGACATTGATCACGCTCGTCGCGGCCGAGGATGCAGCACGCGACCCCGGCCGCAGCCTCGCATCCGCGTTGCGGGTACTGGCGTTGGGTGCCGCGACTCATACCGTGAATTCTATGCAGGGTTGAGAACCTTTCCCTGTATTTGACCGGCAAGAGACCGTCTTCAATGCGTCTTGCATTACACAATATGAATTCAAGCCTATAAGCCCATATGATTTTTTGGGCGTTGCAGCCGCGTAAGTTCCGTTGCATCATAATTGAGACATCTGCTCTTCTGCAGCTGGAAGAACGTTGGATTGGTCGCGATGGTGCTGCAGGTCGACGAGATCGAGCGCCTGGTTCGATTATATTCTCTCGGGATCCTCGATACCCAGCCAGAGGACATTTTCGATACGCTGACGCAGGTCGCGGCAGACGTCTGTGGTACGAGTTCTGCCCGCCTGAACTTTCTTGATCAGGAAAGGCTCTGGGCGAAGTCGATCTTCGGGGTCAAGGATTACCCGCAGATCCCGCGCGATGTGGCGATCTGCTTCCTGGCTATCCCCATGTCGCAGGTCATGGAAATACCGGATGTCAGGCTCGACACGAGATTCCTGCATAGTCCGCTGGTTCAGGGAGACCGGGGATTTCGATTCTACGCATCGATGCCGTTGCTGATCGATGGTTTCTGTGTCGGCACGCTCTGCGTCATGGACGAGAAGCCCGGGAAGCTGACTGATCATCAGATCCGGACCCTGTCGACGCTGTCGATGGCGGTCATCAATGCACTGGACACCAGGCAAAAGTTCCTGGTGACCTTCGACAATCAGGCCCGGTCGCGACGCAATACGCAACGCCTATACAGAACCACTCCGGCGATGCTGCAATCGACCAACGCCGAAGGACAATTGATCGCCGTGAGCGATCGATGGTTGTCCAGGCTCGGCTACACGAGGCAGGAAGTCCTGGGTCGCCCATTCGGCAGCTTTCTCGCCAGCCCTCTGCAACCCGATCCCGTCGACATGGCGCGCGCGTCCACGATGGAGGAGGGCGACATCCAGACGGTCGAGTGCCGGATGGTCTGCAAGGACGGCACGGTCATCGATGTCGGACTGGCTTCCAGCATCGATCGTGCGCCGGACGAGACGTTCTCGCGCATGACGACGGTGGTGGAAGAAACCACCCTTCAGCGTTCGACCGAAGCGGCCTTGTTGGCCGGTCCGGACACGCTGGACGATGTCGTCTCGGCCGTCGGCATGGGCAGCTGGGAACTCGACTTGTCGACGCGCCGGGTCAGCTGGTCGGATCAGACCTGCAGACTGCACGACCGGGAACCCGGCTTTCAACCGACATTGGAGGAATGGCTCTTGTATTACACCAGCCATTCCAGACCGATCATCGACGCTGCAATCACCCAGGCGATCATGCATCGGGTGCCGTGGGACCTGGAACTCGAGCTCGTGTCGGCGCGCGGACGTCCGTTCTGGGCACGGGTCGTCGGACAGGCCGAGCCGACGGAGGGTGCGCCGACGCGACTGACCGGGGCATTCCAGGATATCACCGGCCGCAAGCGGCTCGAACGCGAACTGGCGGTGAATCGCGAACTGCTTCAGGTGACGTTGAACTCGATCGGCGATGCCGTCATCACGACGGATACCGAACGCCTGGTGCGATGGATGAACCCGGTGGCCGAGCGGCTGACCGGATGGTCGAGCGACGAGGTGCTGGGCAAGCCGATCGCGACCGTGTTCAGGCTCCTGAACGAGGTCGAGCGTCAGGTGACGTTCCATCCGGTCGAGGAATGCATCAGGCTCAATAGTACCATCAAGCTCGCAGTGGGCACGGTCCTGGTTTCCCGCGACGCCAGCGAATATGCGATCGCCGCGTCGGCCGCCCCGATCCAGGATGCGAACGGACAGATCCTGGGGGCGGTACTGGTATTCCAGGACGTGACCGAGCAGCGTCGCCAGGATCTGCAGATGGAACATCGCGCAACCCACGACGCCCTGACCAATCTGGCCAACCGGGTTGCGTTCGAGACGAGGATCGATGCGCTGCTGGCCCGGGCACGGACCCATCCGGACTTCTCGCATGTTCTGCTGTTCATCGACCTGGACCAGTTCAAGATCGTCAACGATACGTGCGGGCACCTGATCGGCGACGTGCTGCTGCGCGAGATCAGCCAGGTATTGACCGCATGCGTCCGGGATCGCGACATGGTCGCCCGCCTCGGTGGCGACGAGTTCGCGGTGATCCTCGAGGACTGTCCGGTCGAGCATGGAAAGCGGATCGCGGAACGAATCCGCATCGAGGTTTTCGAACACCGCTTCTTCCACGACCAGCGCCGCTTTCGCGTCGGAAGCAGCATCGGGCTGGTGCCTTTCGATAAACGCTGGTCCGCCCGGGAGAAATTGGTGCAGGCAGCGGACATGACCTGCTACGCCGCCAAGGAAGCCGGACGCAACCAGGTCAAGACCTGGTCCGAGAGCGACCAGTCGGTGATCTATCGGCTGGGTGACGTGCAGTGGGCGGCTCGTCTCGAGCAGGCGATCGAGAACGATCAGTTCGAGCTCTTCGGACAACGGATCGAGGCACTGACCGACGGCCGGTCCGACGTGCGCTGCGAAGTCCTCCTGCGTCTCCGCGACATGGATGGCAGCCTGGTTCTGCCGAGGATCTTCGTGCCGGCAGCCGAGCGGTTCCACATGGTCGCCCGCGTCGATCGATGGGTGCTTCACCGGGTCATCCATCTCCTCGAAACCAGCCCCTGGCTGTTCGACACGATCGGGATGCTGTCGGTGAATGTGTCGGGCCAGTCGATCGGCGACCGGGCGTTCCATGCCGATATCTGCGCCATGCTGCAGCGGGCGAGTTTCGACATGAGCAAGCTGTGTATCGAGATCACCGAGACGTCGGCGGTGACACGCCTTGCGGATGCGCGGGTTTTCATCAGCGAACTTCGCGGCATGGGGGTGAAGATCGCCCTCGACGATTTCGGAGCCGGCGCATCCTCGTTCGGCTATCTGAAGGCGCTGCCGGTCGATTTCATCAAGATCGATGGCCAGTTCAGCGAGAATATCCTGGCGGACCCGCTCGATATCGCCGCCGTCCGCTGCTTCCGCGACGTGGCTTCAACCCTAGGCGTCATGACGATCGCGCAATATGTCGAGAGCCACGACCAGAAGCACGCTTTGACGAGCCTGGGCATCGATTTCGGCCAGGGCTACGGGATCCACCGTCCGGAGCCTCTCGAGCAGGCGGTCGGTCCCGGCTGGAGCCGCCCGGACATCGCGGCCAGCTCCGTCGGACTTGTGGAACAGGCGTCCGCACCGGCCGACCGGGCAACACTTTATTAACCGATCGGCGTCCAAGGTCGGTCACGGCACCAACAGGGGGCCGGATCCGCCCGAAGGAAAAAGTCCGATGCGCTCCTCATTTCACACCGGTGGCAACAATGACCGGAACGAGACTGTCAGCCCGCTCCTGCTGTCGCACCAGCTGCTCGCGCTGGCAGAGGAGGCGCACCGCGCCGGCATGCCACACAGCGCCACCCGGCTGCTCAGGCTGGCGCATTCCGTCTGTTCCGACCGTCCCCGGCCTCTCTGAGGCCCGGATGGCGCGACCGGACGCAAACCCGTCAGCACTTGCCCGTTAGAGCAGGAGCCCATCCAATGCGGGCTTGTGATACAGGCAGGTTATGGCGATCTGGGGCAAACTTTTCGGCGGGATGACGGGCTTCGCGATGGGCGGGCCGATCGGAGCCATGGTGGGCACGGCCCTGGGCCACGCGGCCGATCGTGGCGCCCTGCTCGACCCGCCGCAGGGTGGTTGGGGGAGCTGGGGCGGTACCGGGTTCCTTGGCAGCGAGACCGGCAACCGGGCGGCACCCGACCCGAACGGCGCGGCGCTGCGATTCGCGGTGAAGATGGCAGCGGTGGCCGGCAAGCGAGACCAGCTGTTCGCGATCGTGGTGGTGATCCTGTCCGCCAAGCTTGCCAAGTGCGACGGGCCGGTGAACCGGCCGGAGATCGACAGCTTCAAGCGCAGCTTTCGTATCCCGTCCGAATCGACCCGGGAGATCGGCCGGCTGTTCGACCAGGCCCGCACCCGGACGGACGACTACATCCCGTTCGCGGAGGAACTCGGGCGCGCCTATGCCGACCAGCCGCATGTGCTGGAAGAAGTGCTCGCCGCGCTGTTCCTGATCGGCAAGTCGGACGGGCCGCTCAACCGGCAGGAGCTCGACTTCCTGGGCACGGTGCATCACGCATTCGGCCTCGGCCCTACAGCCTGGGACCGCGCCGAGAATGGCGGCGCGCGCGCCTCCGTCGGCGAGCCTGACGCCTATGCCGTGCTTGGACTGCGCCGCAATGCCAGCGACAACGAGGTGCGGGCCACCTGGCGCAAGCTGATGCGCGAGATCCACCCCGACTCGCTGGCTGCGCGCGGCACGCCGGCGACGGATATTGCCGCCGCCTCCGATCGGGTGGCGCGGGTCAATGCCGCCTGGGACCGCATCAAGCGCGACCGCGGCATCTAGGCCCCGCTCTGGCCGGTCGGTCCACCGCGGGCAATACTGCTCCGACGGACCCGGCGACTGGCAGGAGCCTCCATGCACGACGCGATCATCGACAGCCCGAGCCCGAACTGCCGCGAGCGGGACCCCGGCTCGGTCATCGACACGCTGGTGCTGCACTACACCGGCATGCAGACCGGCCAGGCAGCACTCGACCGGCTGCGCGATCCGGACGCCGCGGTCTCGTCGCATTATCTCGTCGAGGAGGACGGGCGCGTCTTCCGGCTGGTGCCCGAGGCGCTGCGCGCGTCCCATGCCGGCATCAGCGTCTGGCGCGGACGATCGATGCTGAACGACACGTCGATCGGCATCGAGATCGTCAATCCCGGCCACGAATGGGGCTACAGGCCGTTTCCGGCGGTGCAGATCGACGCGCTGCGCCGGCTCTGCCTCGGCATCCTGTCGCGCCACGCGATCCCGCCGATCCGGGTCGTGGCGCACAGTGACATCGCTCCCGACCGCAAGCAGGATCCGGGCGAGTTGTTCCCCTGGCCCGGGCTGGCGGACGCAGGCATCGGCGTGTTCCCCGAAGGCGTGGCGGATGCCGGGACGGATGACGTGGTGGCCGACGCGTTGAGCCTGGAAGCCGTGCGGCAAGACCTTCGACGGATCGGCTACGACATCGCCGGGAACGGCAGCCTGGACGAACCGCTTGGCCTGACGCTGGCTGCGTTCCAGCGGCACTGGCGACAGGAAACCATCAACGGGCAAGCCGACGCCGGCACACGTGCCCGGATCGCAGCCGTCGCGGGATTATCCTCATGACCGGCACGACGCCGCCCGCCTGCCCGAAAATCATGGAGACCGTCGAGGGCCAGCGGCTGATCGCAGCGCGGCCCGACAAGGCCGGGCGCGTGCCGTGGAAGGCCTGGGGCCCCTATCTCAGCGACCGCCAGTGGGGAACCGTCCGCGAGGATTACAGTCCGGACGGCCAGGCCTGGGACTACCTGCCGCACGACCATGCAAGGAGCCGCGCCTATCGCTGGGGCGAGGACGCGATCGCCGGCTTCGGCGACGAGCGGCTGCGCTGGTGCCTGGGGGTGGCGCTGTGGAACGGCCACGATCCGATCCTGAAGGAGCGGCTGTTCGGGCTGACCAACCAGGAAGGCAATCATGGGGAGGACGTCAAGGAACTCTATTACCACCTCGACAACACGCCGACCCATTCCTACTCGCGGATGCTCTACAAGTATCCGCACGGGCCCTACCCGTACGATGAACTCGTAAAGGTCAACGGCGCGCGCGGGCAGGATGCGCCGGAATACGAACTGATCGATACCGGCATCCTGGCCGGCGAACGCTATTTCGACGTGTTCGTGGAGTATGCGAAGGCGGCCCCCGACGACATCCTGATGCGCGTGACGGTGATCAACCGCGGACCGGACCCGGCGCCGCTCTGGCTGTTGCCGCAACTCTGGGCGCGCAACGTCTGGTCCTGGTCCGACCGTATCGAAAAGCCGCTGCTGCGTGCGATCTCGGATACCGAGATCGCCGCCACGCGGTCGTCGCTGCCGGAGATGCGCCTGTCGGTCGAGGCTGGTGCCGACCTGCTGTTCTGCGACAACAACACCAACGTCAACCGGCTGTACGGCGCGAGCGACGTCGGATTCTTCAAGGACGGGATCAACGACTTCATCGTCGATGGTCGCGAGGCCGCCATCAACCATGGCCGGACCGGCACCAAATGCGCGGCCCTGCACCGGATGACCCTCGCGGTTGGCGAAAGCCGCGTGATACGGCTGCGGCTGCGCACGCATCGCGACGACAGCGATGCCTTCGCCGATTTCGACAGCGTGTTCGCAGCGCGACTGGCCGAGGCCGACGCGTTCTATGCAGCCCTGCAGGAGAAGGTCGAGGATGCCGATGCCCGTCTGGTGCAGCGACAGGCACTGGCCGGCATGCTCTGGTCCAAGCAGTTCTATCGCTACGACGTGCATCGCTGGCTGATCGGCGACGAGAAAGGCCCGACGCCTCCCCCCGATCGCGGCGCGGTGCGCAACGGCGACTGGGACAACCTGAATGCCGCCGACATCATCTCGATGCCGGACAAGTGGGAATATCCCTGGTTCGCGTCGTGGGATCTCGCGTTGCAGTCGGTGGTTCTGGCGCTGGTGGACCCGGATTTCGCCAAGGAACAAGTGCTGCTGCTGACGCGGGAGGGTTACATGAACCCGAACGCGGCAATGCCGGCCTACGAGTGGTCGTTCGGTGATGCAAACCCGCCGCTGCATTCGTGGGCGGCGGTGCGGGTGTTCGAAATCGATCGCGCGCTGAACGGGCGTCCGGACCACGACTTCCTGAAGCGCGTGTTCATCAAGCTGTCGATGAACTTCACCTGGTGGGTGAACCGCAAGGACGAGAAAGGCCGCAACATCTTCCAGGGCGGCTTCCTGGGCCTCGACAATATCGCGATCTTCGACCGGTCGTCGCCGTTGCCGGGCGGCGGCACCCTGTCGCAGTCGGACGGGACCGCCTGGATGGCGATGTATGCGTTGTCGATGCTGCACATCTCGATCGAGCTGGCCTTGCAGGACAGTGCCTACGAGGACATCGCCACCAAGTTCTTCGAGCATTTCCTGCTGATCGCCGCCGCCGACGGTAACGCCCTTTGGGACGAAGAGGACGGCTTCTTCTACGACACGCTGTCGATGCCGGACGGCGAACGTATTCCGTTGCGGGCAAAGTCGATGGTCGGGCTGATCCCGCTCTATGCGGTCACCGTGCTGCAGGCCGATGAAATAGAGCGCCTGCCGGCATTCGCGTCACGCATGCGCTGGTTTCTCGAACACCGTCCGGACCTCGCCGCCCAGGTGTCGAACTGGGACCGGGTCGGCAAGGAAGGCACCGTGCTGGTGTCGCTGCTGCGGACGCACCGCATGTCGCGCACGCTCGGACGGATGCTGGACAGCGACGAGTTCCTGTCGCCGAACGGAATACGCGCGGTGTCCAAGGCGCACGAGACGGCGCCCTACCAGTTGGAACTTGACGGCAAGCGCTTCGAACTCGGTTACTGGCCGGGCGAGAGCCGGTCGAGGCTGTTCGGCGGCAACTCGAACTGGCGCGGTCCGGTCTGGATGCCGGTCAACTACCTGCTGATCGAGAGCCTGTTCCGGTTCGACCGGTATTACGGCGACAGCTACGAGATCGCCTGCCCGACCGGCTCGGAGAAGCGGATGAACCTGGGCGCGGTGGCGACCGATCTGTCGCACAGGCTGATCGGACTGTTCGCTCGCGGCAAGGATGGCCGGCGGCCGGTGCATGGCGACGTGGCCACGCTGCAGGAGGATCCGGCATTTCGCGACCTGCTATTGTTCTACGAGTACTATGACGGCGATACCGGACGTGGCGTCGGGGCATCGCACCAGACCGGTTGGTCGGGGCTAGTGGCCTTGCTGATCCACAACCTTGCCTGGCACTGGCCGCAAGCCGTCGCCACCGAGGCGAACACGACGGACGCTTCATAACGCCTCGTTAACTTCGCGGGCGGATGATCCCGATGGCTTTCACATCGGGATCGGAACCTCACGCCATGAGTGGCAGCGTCAGTCAGGCCTCGTTTGCCACCGCCCCGGCGCCCCCGGCACCGGCATCCGCCGTCGCAAAGCCGTCAGGCAGCGGCTCCGCGTCCGGTAGCAGCCAATCGACCTCCGGCAACACCACCAGCGTCACCACCAATGCCGACGGATCGATCACCACCACCGTTACCGGCACCAAGGGCAATGTCGTGTCGAGCACCACGGTGGCTTCGAGCGGCGGAGCCTCGTCGTCCGCAGCGCCCGGGAGCCAGCTCAGCCTGCAGGCATGACCAATGGTGGCTCGGCCTGAACCGGACGCACGCCCAGAATATGGGCGATCGCATAGGTCAGGTCGGGTCGGTTGAGCGTGTAGAAATGGAACTCGTCGACGCCGTTGGCCTGCAGGAGACGCACCTGCTCGGCGGCGATGGCGACGCCGATCATGCGCCTGGTTTCCAGATCGCCTTCGGTGCCGGCGAACATCGACTCCAGCCAGTCCGGTACCCGGGCACCGCAGCTTTCGGCGAAGCGCTTGGCCGGCCCGAAGTTCGAGACCGGCATGATGCCGGGCACGACCGGCGCGGTGATGCCGACGGCGAGGCACTGGTCGAGAAAGCGCAGGTATGTCTCGACGTCGAAAAAGAGCTGGGTGATTGCACGATTGGCGCCGGCATCGAGCTTGCGCTTGAGGTTATCCAGATCCGCCTGGGGGCTCGTCGCTTCCGGATGCATCTCGGGATAGGCCGCGACCGTGATCTCGAAGTCGGCCACCCGCTTCAGTCCGGCCACCAGCTCGGCAGCGCTCGCATAGCCGTCGGGGTGCGACTCGAAGCGGCCGCCCTTGACCGTCGGATCGCCTCGCAGCGCGACGATGTGTTTTACGCCGCAATCCCAGTAGCGCCGTGCGACATCGTCCACCTCGCCGCGGCTGGCATCGACGCAGGTCAAGTGGGCCGCCGGGGTCAGGTCGGTTTCCTTGACCAGCCGCGCGACCGTGTCGTGCGTACGGGCCTGGGTCGAGCCGCCGGCCCCGTAGGTCACCGACACGAAGCTCGGCCGCAGCGTCTCGAGCCGCCGGATGCACGCCCAGAGCTGCTGCTCCAGCACGTCGGTGCGTGGCGGGAAGAACTCGAAGGACAGCACCGGCGGCGTGCGGTCGGCATTTGGTGCGGGGAGCCCGGCAACCCTCGGCCCGGTCAGCCAGCGTTCGAGCGGCGGCATCGACTTCGCCTCTGAACACGCCGGCATCATGCCGTCGCGTCCGGTCGGAGTGTCGGTTCGTGCCATGGTGCCGTCATCAAGGTCGATCATGGTGATCCGGTTCGAGATAGGCCGCAGCGAAGGTGCTGGATAGGATGTTGGGGCGAGCGGCCAGGCTGCAAGCCCGCGACCGCCTCTCCGGTTTCGATCGTAGTCAACCACGACCAGACGACAAGGACCGCAACTTCGTTCCCGACCGCGAGGATTGCGCCGGGCCGAACCCATGTTAGACAGGTCGCTCAGTTGGTTCGGAGGGGCGGCAATGCTGTCCATGCTGAACCGCGTCCGGGTTTTTCCAGGCCCGCCATCAGGGTAGCCGAGGTCAAGAATGCAGCCAGAGACTCGGGCCAGACGGTCGCGGAAAGTGCAGGCTGCGATCGCTGCATCGCTTTCGTTGCTGGCGCTCGGAGCCTGCGCGACCAAGCCCGCCAATCCGGCGCTCCTCGGCGAATACAACCAGTCCAACGATCCGCTCGAGCCGACCAACCGGTTCTTCTATCGGGTCGGCGACACGCTCGACGCCTATACGCTCCGGCCGGTGGCGCAAGGATATGTCTGGGCGGTCCCGCTGCCGGTCCGCACCGGCATCCACAACGTGTTGCGCAACCTCAACAGCCCGGTCGTCTTCTTCAACGACGTGTTCGAGACCAAGCCACGCCGCGCCGGCGACACCTTCGTACGGTTCGTGGTCAACTCGACCATCGGGATCGGCGGCGTGCTGGACGTGGCCAAGGGCTGGGGTTATCCGGCCCACACGGCCGACGGCGGCATGACCCTGGCCAACTGGGGCCTGCCGCAGGGGCCATATCTGTTCCTGCCGCTGCTCGGACCGTCCAGCCCGCGCGCCCTCACCGGCTTCGGGATCGATATCGCCTTGTCCCCGTTCACGTACGTTCCACGCGGCTATGGTCTGCTCACCTTCAACTGGGCGCGCTATGGGGTCGGCGTCATCGATGCCCGGTCGCAGGTGCTCGACGACCTCGACCAGCTGAAGCGGAATGCGCTAGACCCTTATGCAACGATACGCAGTCTCTACCGCCAGCACCGCAGCGCCGAAATCCAGGCGATGCGTGACGACCACCGGACGACGGTTCCGGACTGGTATTCCCATTGAATCGGGGCAGATCGCCATGCTGAAGACCAATATCCGCTTCCGGGCGACAGCCGCCATGCTCGCTGCCCTTGTGCCTGCAACCGCATCGGTCGGCGCCCTCGTACTGGCGCCGGTCGGACTGGTAGCCCTCACATCCGGCGCGCAGGCGCAGGCCCCAGCCGCCGCCTTCGTGCAGGGCCTCACCAGCAGGCTGACCGCCGTCGTCAACGGTTCGGGAAGCACCGCCGACAAGAAGGCGGCGATCCTGCCTATGCTCAGCCAGGATGTGGATGTCGACGCGATCGGCCGGTTCTGCCTGGGCCGCTTCTGGCGCACCGCCACGCCGTCCCAGCAGCAGCGCTACCTGACGCTGTTTCATCAGGTCCTGGTGAACAGCATCACGGGCAAGCTCGGCGACTACAAGGGGGTCAGCATCACCACCGGATCGGCCACGGTGCAGGATGGCAAAAGCACCGTACCGACCGTCATCACCCGGCCCGGCCAACCGACCGCAAACGTCCAGTGGATGGTCAGCAGCGAGAGCGGATCACCCAAGGTGGTGGACATCGTGGCCGAGGGCGTGAGCCTGAGCCTGACCCAGCGCAGCGACTATGCCAGCTACCTCGCCCATAACGGCAACAACGTCGATGCACTGCTGAACGCGCTCTCCAGGCAGGTGTCACGCACCTCGTCCTGACCTGACGATCGCGGCCTGCAGGCGTCACGGTGACGCATGCAGGCCGCTTCCCGGTGCACGCACGCTCTCATAGACCAGCATCCGGTAGCCATCGCGCTCGAAGCGGTCGAACACCGTCATGCCAATCCCGCCCAGCGTGGTGCGGGATGCGAAGTTGGTCTCGCGTGCTACCGCGATGATCCGTTCCTCGCCTGCGTCATGGGCGAACCGCAGCGCCGCCGCCGCCGCCTCGCGAGCAATCCCCCGCCCGCGTGCCGCCGGAAACAACGCGAACCTCAGACCCAGTCCGCGCGCGTCCGGACGCTCATGCAGCCCGGTCATGCCGACGAACTGATCATTTTCCCGCACGGTAAAGATGCCGACGCCGCGCCGCGCCCAGAAGGCGAGGTCCTCGATCATTTCGGCCTCGACCTCCGCCCGGCGGCGGACACCACCGAGCATCAGGCCGAACGCGCCGGCATCGCCCTTGAGGCGCGCCATGTCGTCCATGTCGGACCAGGTGACCGGGGCGAGCACCAGCCGGCCGGTCCGCACGGAACGCCCCATCGGCATGGAATGCGGACCGTGCGCCGGCCCCGTGCGCTTAACGCGCCAGCGGCCGGTACTTGATCCGATGCGGCTCGGTGGAATCGGCGCCAAGTCGGCGTCGCTTGTCCTCTTCGTAGGCCTGGAAATTGCCCTCGAACCACTCGACGTGGCTATCGCCCTCGAAGGCGAGGATGTGGGTCGCCAGCCGGTCCAGGAACCAGCGATCATGGCTGATGATCACCGCACAGCCGGCAAACTCGCCGAGCGCGTCTTCCAGGGCCCGCAGCGTATCGACATCGAGGTCGTTGGTCGGCTCGTCGAGCAGGATGACGTTGCTCTCCAGCCGCAGCATCTTGGCCAGATGCACCCGGTTTCGCTCGCCGCCGGACAGAATGCCGACCTTCTTCTGCTGGTCGGCGCCCTTGAAGTTGAAGGCTCCGACATAGGCGCGCGACGGTACCGCCCGCTTGCCGAGATAGATGATGTCGGTGCCGCCGGTGATCTCTTCCCAGACATTCTTGTTGTCGTCGAGCGAGTTGCGGGACTGGTCGACATAGCCGAGCTTCACCGTCTCGCCGACCCGGAGCGAGCCGCTATCGGGCTGGTCGTCGCCGGTGATCATCTTGAACAGGGTGGATTTGCCGGCGCCGTTCGGGCCGATCACGCCGACTATGCCGCCAGGCGGCAGCGCGAAGTCGAGCCCGTCGATCAGCATGCGGTTGCCGAAGCCCTTGCGGAGCTCCTCCGCCTGGATGACCGTGCCACCAAGGCGCGGACCCGGCGGGATGACGATGTCGGCGGTGCCGCCGCCACGCTCCTGGCTCTGCGCCTGCATCTCCTCGTACTTGGCGATGCGAGCCTTGTTCTTGGCCTGGCGCGCCTTCGGGCTGGCGCCGATCCATTCCTGCTCGGCGGCGAGCGCACGGCTGCGCGCACTCTCCTCCTTTTCCTCCTGCTGCAGCCGCTTGCGCTTCTGGGTCAGCCAGGACGAATAGTTGCCCTCGAACGGATAGCCGCGGCCACGCTCGATCTCCAGGATCCAGTTGGTCACGTTGTCGAGGAAGTAGCGGTCATGGGTGATGACCATGACGGTGCCCTCGTAGTCGCGCAGGGTGCGCTCGAGCCAGGCGACGCTCTCGGCGTCGAGATGGTTGGTCGGCTCGTCGAGCAGCAGGATATCCGGCTTCTCGAGCAGCAGCCGGCATAGCGCCACGCGGCGGCGCTCGCCGCCGGACAGCTTGGAGACCGGGCTCTCGGCGGGCGGGCAGGCCAGCGCGTCCAAGGCAATCTCGATCTTGCGGTCGAGCTCCCAGCCGTCGCCGGCCTCGATCACTTCCTGCAGGGTGGATTGCTCGGCGAGGAGGTCGTTCATCTCGTCCTCCTCCATCGGCTCGGCGAACCTGTTCGAGATCTCGTTGAAGCGATCGAGCGCCACCTTCAGCGCGCCGAAGCCCAGCGCCACGTTCTCGCCGACGGTGAGTTCCTCCTCGAGCTTCGGCTCCTGCTCCAGGTAGCCGATGCTGATGCCCTCGGCCGCCCAGGCCTCGCCGCCATATTCCTTCTCGATCCCGGCGATGATCTTGAGCAGGGTCGACTTGCCGGCACCGTTCACGCCGAGCACGCCGATCTTCACGCCGGGCAGGAAGGAAAGCGTGATGCCCTTGAACACCTCGCGTCCGCCCGGATAGGCCTTGGTCAGGTCCTTCATCACATAGACATATTGGTAGGCGGCCATGGTGAGGCTCCCGGAACGAGGGGTATGCGACAGGGTAGTTATGGCGCGTCGAATGCGGGACGGCACCAGGAATAAGGGACCTGCGCCCGGCAGGACTCGAACCCGCAACCAAGCCGTTATGAGCGGCCCGCTCTAACCATTGAGCTACAGGCGCACAGGCCGGGCATGGAATCGCGCATCGTCCGAGTTTTTGCAAGCTGCCGACGCGACAATCCGGCTTCTGCTTGGCAAATTGCCGTCCCCCCGATACGGTCGCGCGCCCGAACACGGCCGAACCCCTCGACACAAAGAGAAGCACGCGATGGACGTCTCGAAGATCAGCCCCGGCAAGGACGTCCCGTGGGACATCAACGTCGTGATCGAAATCCCGCAGGGCTCGCAGGTCAAGTACGAGATCGACAAGGAAAGCGGCGCGATCTTCGTGGACCGCTTCCTGTTCACGCCGATGGCCTATCCCGCAGCCTACGGTTTCATCCCCGGCACGCTCGCGGCCGACGGCGACCCTGCCGATGCGCTGGTCCTGGCGCCGGCGCCGATGGTTCCGGGTGCGGTGATCCGTGCCCGTCCGATCGGCATGCTGAAGATGGAGGACGAGAGCGGGATGGACGAGAAGATCATCTGTGTCCCGCACGACAAGATGCACACCCAGTTCACCGACGTGCACGAGATCGGCGACCTGCCCGAGATCACCCGGCTGGCAATCGAGCACTTCTTCACCCGCTACAAGGACCTCGAGAAGGGCAAGTGGGTAAAGGTCACCGGCTGGGCCGGCAAGGAAGAAGCCGGGCAGATCATCCGCGAGTCACTGGCCGCCGCCCAGAAGGCCTGACTGGCTCCGGCACTATCGCCGCTTCAGGCAGCGGCGATAGTGCGCTCGATCAGGGCCTCGTACCGGCTGATATAGTCGGTCATCGACAGGGTACGCTCCGCCTCCTTGCGCGCGGCCCGACGCAGCCGCTGGGACAACGCCTTGTTCTCCAGCAGCTCCAGCACGCTGTCCGCGACGCCGACCGGATCGTGGAACGGCGTCAGCAATCCGTTCTTGCGGTGCCGGATGAACTCCTGCACCGGCCCGGTATCGCTGCCGACCACCGCGCACCCCGAGGCCAGCGCCTCCCGCAACGACCACGACGCCACGAACGGGTAGGTCAGGTAGACATGCGTGTCGGACCTTTTGAGCAGGTCGGCGTAGCTCTGGTAGTCGAGCTTGCCGACGAAATGCACGCGTGAAAGGTCCAGCCGGGCACCGAGTTCCGCAGTCAGGATCTCGCGCCAGCATCCTTCGGACAGGCGGGCGCCATAGCTGACCCCGTCGCCGCCGACCACGATCACCCGGGCGTCCGGGCGCGCATCCAGGATGCGTGGCAGCGCACGCATGAAGATATGGAAACCGCGATACGGCTCCAGGTCGCGCGCAACGTAGGTCACCAGTTTCTCGTCCGGCGAGACGACCACGTTGCGCAACATGAAGTCCTTTTTCGCCACTGACGCGTCCGGTGCGCAAGCCTGCAGATCGACGCCTTCATGCAGAACGTCGATCTTGTCATGCGACCAGTCCGGATAGGTCGATTTCTGGAACAAGGTCGGGGTTTGGCCGCGTCCGGTATTGTTCAACGCGAGCAGATTGACCGCGTTCTTCGCCCGCACACGCGGATACATGGCGGGATTATCCGGGAATTCCGGATCGAACCCGACGTCGAACCTGTCGATATGATAATAGAATTCCAGATACCCGAGCATCGGCGTGTCCGGATACACGTCCGGCATGTTCAGCAACTCGCCCCAGCCATGATGACCGATGATGATGTCGGGCTCGAAGCCGAGCTTCTTCAAGGTCTGTGCGGTCAACGCAACCATTTCGGCGCGCAGCATGGCGAGCTCGAATTCCTGCGCCGCCGGATGGGTTTCGGTAAAGGCACCCCGTGGCATCTTATAGAAGATGCGACGGACGCCGGGCATCACGTTGGTGTTCGGCTCGCTGATGAACACCACCTCATGATTGCCCTGCTGCGTGAGGTGGCGCACCAGGTGCAGGAACTGGCCTGGAAAGTTCTGGTGAACGAACAAGTATCTCAAGACCGTTCCACCATTCGTTCGACCGTCGTCACACCGTAACGACCCAATCATGTACAACGAAACGTGTGACCGGACGGTTAATCACGTTTCGTTGTGAAGGCGAGATGAACAAACCGGGAAGCTGGCTTGGTCAGCGACGCACCTTGGTTCCCGGCTTGCCACTCGACCGGCCAGGCGGCAGTGGCGGCGGCGCCTTGATGACCGGCCGCGACACGATGGGCTTCGGAGCGTTGAGCCGGGGTGGCTCGGCTCGCACCGGTTCCGGCTTCGCGGCTCCCGGACGGCGCAGCACCGCCGCTGCCGCCCTGACCGCATCGCGAGCCCCGACCGGCTCGCTGATGGCTTTCGGAACGGCGCCGACATTCGGCTGGGTCGCCCGGGCCGGTTCGCCGGCTACGGCCACCGGCACGATCTCGACCATGAAGGCCTCGAGCGGGGCCAGGCTCGGGGCTTCGGCGGTTCCGGTGGCATCGACCGGTCCGACGCTGGTGCCGTCGGTAAAGCTTGCACTGACACGGACATCGTAGTGCTCGGCGGCGTCCCCCTTCAGGCGTACCCGCAGCCCCAGGATCGGCAGCGCCATGCCGCGGCTGCCGCAATACTGGCCGCCCTCGGACCAGGGCGAAAGCCAGCCCTTGCCCAGCACCGCCTGATACTCGATGTCGGCCGGCTCGACGAAGCGGTTCGGCGAGATCGCGAAACCCTCGATCCAGTTCTGGCTGCCGCGCTCGCCCATCCACTCACCGAGCAGGGTCAGCAGGTCGCCGCGTCGCTGCACATGCGCCGCGACCTCGAGCTTGGCCGGAGGTGCGGCAGGTGCGGTGGTCGGCGTGCCGGGAAGTGCGGGCACGGCTGGTGATGCCTGCGGGTGAGCGGCCTGGCCCGCGTTCTGGATCGGCGCCTGCCCCGGGCGGGCCGGTGCCGCGTCGCTCAGGCGCAGCACCTGGAGCTTGGGCGCTTCCTGGCTGCTGTCGCTGGTCTGGTAGATCGTGACCAGCACCTGCGAGGGTGCCTGCGTCACCCGGACCAGGGCCGCACCGGTTTCGGCGCCGAGCCACCCGTCCGGGTTGAACGTGCTGATCGAGACGGCGTCCGGCGACGATCCGGGCGGCCGGGTAATTCGTACGCCGGGGAGCCCGGATACGGAGTCGGGAAGCGGGCCGCCGGGCGCGTGGAACACGCAGAACAGGCCGGGGTCGAGCAGCATCAGGTGTGCTGAAACCTTGAGCTCCGTCACCACTTTCTGGTTCGGTGTCGGATTGGTCTGCGACATCGGTGATATCCGTTTCTGCGGCCCCGGAGGGCGAGGGTTATCGATACGGGCTGCGATCGTGCGACGATGGCCGCACCTCCGCAATGGGTTGCATCGCCGCGGACGATGGCGGAATCGCGGTTGTGCCGAGCCTGCACAGCCTGAGCAATACCGTGTTCATCTCTGCAATTGGTAAACCGAGCGGCAGGACGACGCCGCGGCGGGTGAGCCCGATCCGTTCCGCCGGTGCACCGATATCGAACGAGGCCGTGGGCAGCCCCGCCCGCCAGGCGAGACTCAACGTGAAGCACCAGGTTTCCGGCCAGATCGACGGCAGCAGCGCCAGGTCGGCGTCCTGCGACCGGATCAGCCCGACCGCCTCGTCCTCGCCGTATTCGCCGGTGACGAACAGGCATCCCGCATCCATCAGCGCCGTATCGTCCGGGGTGTGTCCGACCACGACGAACTCCAGCGGCAGCGCCCGCGCCCGCGCGTCGGCGAGACAGGCCAGCAGCACGTCGTAGCCCTTCTCGCGCCCGATCGCGCCGATCACCACCACCCGTCCCGGACGCATGTCGCGCGGCCCCGTCATGCCCTGCCGCGGCAGCCGGTCCGTGCCCGGCCTCGGCGCCAGCGACGAAACCGCCGCCAGCCGCTCCAGCGACAGGTCCGGACGATCATCCTCCCAGGCCACGATGTCCGGACGGAGCTTCGGGAAGTGCCGCGTCATCCGGCTGGCCGCATCCCTGGAGGGCGCGATCACCCGGCGCGCCGCCTTCAGTTCGGCTGCCGACCGCGACAGCAGGTCCGGCATCGAGATCGCCTCGCGCAGGTTGCTGCCCTGGATGGCCACGCAGGCCTCGCAACCGGCGATGTCCGGCTCGCCGCAATAGCGCCCCTTCGGCCCGACCAACGCGATCCGCTGGCAGAACCAGGCATAGTCGTGGACATAGGCGTCATAGGGCACGCCGAGCCGGTCGCACACCGTGCGCAGCGATGCGTGGTGGCCGAGCAGACTGTGCCACTCGGCGTGCAACACGCCCTCGGCGCCCAGCAGCGCCACCAGCGCGTCGAGTTCGCTGGGCAGTGCATAGCGCAGGTTCGGATACGGCGTTTCGTCGACCGCGTCCGACACGATCACGCCGTCCCGGGTCTCGCCGTCCGGCCCCATGCCGGCCGGTTCCGGCCGCACGATGATCGACCGGATGCCCTGGGTCCGAAGCTGGCGTGCGCGCTCCCGCACCACGCGCTCCACGCCGCCGCCCTGGTCGTGGGTGATCAGCAGCACCGAGCGCGGTGCGGCGTCGCGCGCAATGCGGGCGCGTCTTGCCTGGACCCAGCGCGCCAGGTCGAACCGGCGCCGGGCCGGCGCCAGCGGGTCGGCCGCGATATGGGCGAGGATCATGTCGTTGTAGCCGGGATGCAGCCGGTTCAGCACATCGAGGTTGCGCCGCATCAGTTCGGTCCGGGCGGCACCGAACGAGACGTTCCCGTAATGCGCGACATACACACCGAGAGCCGCGACATGACGCCAGCCCAGATGGCGGGCGCGGAGGCAGAAATCGTTCTCCTCGCCGTAGCCCTGCGCGAACAGATCCTCACGCAGCAGCCCGACCTGGTCCACGCAATCCCGCCGGACATACAGGCAGAAACCGTTGCCGGTCGGGATATCCTGCACCCGGTCCGGATTGGCAGACGCCGCCAGCGCCATCAGGCCATCCGTGCCGGCGCGGTCGGGCGCCTTGTTGCGCTTGCCGCTGTCAGGGTAGCTGAGAATGCTGGCGTCGTTCGAGAACGGCGTCACCGTGCCGATGTCCGGCGCGTGGTAGGCCGCCCGGCGCAGGCCTTCCAGCCATCCGGGCGCCACCAGCGTATCGCTGTTGAGCAGCACCACATCCTCGCCGTCGCAGGCGGCGATGCCGTCGTTGACGCTCGCCGGGAAGCCCTGGTTCTCGGCATGGCGGATCAACTGGATCCGGCCGGCCTCCGCCATCTCGACGAGAGCCTCGATCAGCGGCGCATCCGGAGAGGCATCCTCGACCACCACCAGCCGCGTATTCGCGGGCACGGTCGCCAGCACGCTGTGCAGGCAATCGAGCGTGCGGCGCAAATGCCGATAGACCGGCACCACCACGGCGACCGGCGCGGGTGGCCGGATCGCCGGCCAGCGACCGATCAGCCAGGCCGAGATCGGCAGGAACGGCGGCATCGGGTCGCGCGGCGCGCCTTCGTCGATCGGCGGGAGGCGTCCATCCCTGCGCCGGCTGTCGGTGCTGTGCCGTGCCTGCAGCAGTGCGGCGGCCGCCGCCGCCCGAAGTTCCAGCCCCGGGTCCAGCGGGCTCCCGAGCAACTCGCGCCCGTCGCTACCGCGCAGCCGCAACGGCCCGTTCGTCTCGAACACCGAGATGCCCGCCGGAAACACCAGTTCCCTGGGCCGCGCCAGGGGCCGGTCGCTGGCGATGCTGTCGGCAAAGCGGGGCATCGCCACCGTCATCCCGGCGCGTTCGCCGGGCACCACGGCAGCAACAGGGGTCTTGCCCGGCGTGACGCTGCCGAGACGGATCCGTTCCGGCGTGACCGTGACGAAAGGGATCCGTTCCGGCGTGACTGTGACGAAAGGGATCCGTTCCGGCGTGACCGTGACGAAAGGGATCCGTTCCGGCTCTCCGGGATGCCAGACCCACCCGGTCAGCCGCCCGTCCCTGACCTCCACGAACCCCTCGACCCGCAGGATCGCCTGGATGTCCAACGGACTGCCCAGCAACGGCCGGCCGCCACGCGACACCTCAAGCCGGTGCCCGCCTCGCCAGTCGCCGGTCAGCACGGTGACCCCCTTGCGGGTCTGCGCCCGGACCGGTGCGCCATCCAGTTGCAACGACAGCAGCTCCGCGGGGTCGGCGCGCCCCGGACCGGTCCGCACCGTCGCCGGCGCCCGGTCCAGATGCAGCCGTCCATCGCCCGAGAGCCCGCACCAGCCGGACCACCCGCCCGCCTGCGCGATGTCCGACAGCAGGCCGAGCATCGCCTGGTCCGGCGCGTTGCGGGACAGCGCCTCCGCGATCGCGGCCGCCGCCTCGGTCGGCAGGCCGGCGGCACGACGCACGGCAGCCAGCATCATCCACCCCTCGCGGAAATCGAACTGCTGCACCAGGGGCTGCAGCAGCCGGATCGCGCCGTGCAGGTCACCGCAATTGAGGCGCGCGACGGCAAGCGGAAACACCACGTGGCCGGCCTGGGGCGCGAGACGGCGCGCGCGCTCGAGCCAGCGCAACGCCTCCTCCGGCCGGCCGCTATCGGTGGCGATGCGTCCGTGACGGAATGCTTCCTGCGCGCGCTCCTGCGCCCATTCCCGCCAGACGGCACGGTCGGCCTCGGTAACGCGGATGGGGTTCGGCACGCGGGTCAGGTTCGCATGCAGGGGCAGGTCAGGGGCTCCACCCCTGGACCCCGATGAAGACGAAGCCTTTGCAGTCCGTTCGGGAAAGGAACAGGGAGCTGGCTAGCGCTGGCGCGCGGCGCGGGTGAGCGGCGCCTGCACGGGCTGCGGCTTGGCGCCGAGACGGCTGAGCTCGGTGTCCGCCTGGGTGATGCCCTGACCACTCGCGCGCTGCAGCCACAGCCTGGCCTCCGCGACATCGGTTTCGCCGGCGAGACCTCGCGCCAGGTAGCGGCCGAGCATGAGTTGCGCCATCGCATGCCCGCGCTCGCCGGCCTGGCGGAAATACGACTGCGCCAGCATGCGGTTTTCCGGAACGTCATGACCGCCGCCATGCATCGCGGCAGCCGAGAACGTCGCGCCGATGTGCCCCTGCTTCGCCGCACGGACGAACATCTCGAGCGCCGCGGGGTGATCGCGCGGGCCGCCACGACCGCTCAGCAGCATCTCCGCATAAGCCATCTCGGCATCGGGCAGGCCGGCATCGGCTGCCTTGGCGATCCATACCCGCCCCTCCTTGAGGTCGACCTCGACACCACGACCCTCGGCCAACATCCGCCCGTACCAGTATTGGGCATTCACCACGCCATCCGCGGCGCGGCGTAGCCACAGCGCTGCCTGCCGGTCGTTGCGCTCGACGCCGACACCCTCCGCCAGGCACACGCCGAAATTGAAGGCCGCGACCAGGTCACCGGTTTCGGCTGCCTTCTCGAACCGCTCCCGTGCATCGACGCGGTCCTGCTCGGTGCCGGACCCGCTCAGGACCAGGTTACCGAGATCGACATGGGCCAGCTGGTCGCCGCGCTCCGCCGAATGCCGGAACCACCGCGCCGCTTCCCCGGCATCCCGCTGCACGCCCGCACCGGTCAGATAGAGCAACCCGAGCGCACGCGCCGATGCGGCATGACCGGCCGCAGCCGCCCGGCCATACCAGCTTGCAGCCTCGGCGTAGTTCGGCGGCAGATCACCGCCGCGTGAATAGATGTCGCCGACCAGGGCGGCGGCTTCCGCGTCGCCGCCGAGCGCCGCCCGGCGCAGCCAGGACTCGCCCTTGGTGATGCTGCGTTCGACGCCGCGGCCTTCCATCAGCGCCAGGCCATATCTTGCCTCGCCCGACCGGACATGTCGTTCGGCCGCCTGGCGATAGAGGTCGACCGCCGCAGCGATGTCCTGTTTCACGCCAGCCCCGCGCTCGGTCATCACGCCGAGCAGATACAACGCCGTCCCGAGCCCGCCCTTGGCCGCCTTGGCCAGGCTCGATGCGGCCTGCTGCTGCCCTTCGGCGTCGAGAGCGTTGCGAAGCTTCGCGAGCGCCACGCCGAGATGCCCCTGCGGACAGCCGGCATCGGCTGACTTTCCGTACCAGACGTCGGCTTCGGCGAGGTCCCGCATCTCGGGCGGTCCGGAGGTGAGGATGTAGCCGAGCAGTGCCTGGCCGTCCGGAGATCCGGCATCCGCCGCGCGCCGCGCCCAGAGCGCCGCACGCTCGAAATCGGGCTTGGCTTCGTGCTGGTTGGGGCTAGGCGCGAACACCATGCCGCCGACGCTGGCGCCGACCACCAGTCCGAACAGATGCAGCGTGGCCAGCACCACCTGTGCCTCGACCCAGCCGGCCCCGGCGGCGCGCTCCATCCAGCGAGCGCCTTCCTCGCGGCTGACCGGGACCCCGGCACCGTCGAGATAGGCACGGCCGACACGGAACTGCGCCTCGGGAATACCCGCACCGGCGGCCGCGCTGAGCGGGGCGAAGGCGCGTCCGGCCTCGCCGGCCTCGATCAGGCTCACCGCGTAACGCAGCTTGGCGCGAGGTGAAAAGATCGAAGCGACGCGCTGGGTCAGAAAGTTAGCCATCGGACCTCGCATCAGCCTTCGTGAACAAGAGGTCTGTGACGGTCCCGCATGCCACGAAGCCTGATCGGGCAATCATGCTTCGGGCAGTGCGGCGGCAGCCCGGACATGGACGGCATCCGGGCGAACCGATCAGCCTGGGTCACGCATTCCTTCGGTCGCGGTCGGGATGACCGTGCTCAACAGGAACTGCAGGATGGTCCGCTTGCCGACATTGATGTCCGCCGCAACGAGCATGCCGGGCGTCGGCTTGAAGAACTTCGGCACGTTATGCAGCGTGTATTTATCGATGCGTATCCGGACCCGATAGAACGACGTGGCACTGCCGCCCGGCGTCGTCAGCCCGTTCGCCGGCGCACTGGCGGAGGACGCCTCCGTCTGATCCTGCGAGAACGTATTGGCGCTGATGTTGGTGACCGTGCCGACGGCACCGCCATACTGCGTGTAGGAGAACGTCTGGAACTTGATGTTGGCGGTGTCGCCGACCCTTACGTAACCGGCGTCGTCGGCACTGAGCCTCGCTTCGATCTGAAGCGGCGCATCGAGTGGGATCAGCGTTATGAACTGCTGGGCGGCACTGATGACCGATCCGGTGGAAACCCTTGCGATGTTCAGCACCACGGCATCCCGATCCGCGGTCATGACGTTCAGGGCGCTGGCCATATTGGCTTTCGTGTAGGAGCCGCTCGCATCGAACAGCTTGCGCTGCGCGTCGGTCAGGTCCTGATACGTCTGTGCCTTGCTGCTCTGCACATACTCGTCACGCTCGGCGACCATCGCGTTCAGCTTGTTGCGGGCCGAGGTGGCGCTCTGCTGCGAGGTCAGCTGCGAGCGCTCGACTTCCATCAGATCGTCCTGCGACGCCAGTGAGTTCAGACGGCTGCCGACCTGGTCCCTCTGGAGCTGGACCCGCATGTTGTGCACGTCGGACGCCACCTTGACGCGTCCCGCATACATCGCAGCACTCGCCTGGTAGCCGACCAGGTCGCTCTGCAGTCCGGCGATCTGCTGGTCGTAGTCGGTCAGCTTGGCAATGTTCTGGGATTTGCGGCGCAGGAAGATGGCTTCCTGCTGGGTCGAGGCGGGGTTCTTCGGATCGACCACGTAATCCTTTCCCGACACCTCGGCAGTCAGACGATCGACCTCGGCCTGGAAGCTCTGGGTCTGGCCCAGCAGGTTGGTGACATCGGCATTCGAGACGGTCGGATCCAGGTGGGCAAGAGCCTGACCCTTGTGAACGACGTCGCCTTCGCGAACATCGATCGAACGGATGATCGAGGTCACGAGCGGCTGTACGACCATGGTCGGAACCGTGGGCACGAGTGCGCCGGGGGCTGTCGCGACCCGATCGATCGGGAACAGCGCGAGCACCAGCATGCCGGCCAGCGACATCGAGGAAATGATCCAGGTGATGTAGCGGGCAGACGGCGTCGGAGGCATCGATGCGATAGCGGCACTGGGGGAATGGAATTCCAGCAGTGCGGGAGGCATGTCGTCGTCGTTGCGACGCTTGCGAACGGCGAGCTTGCGGCCGGGAGTTTCGCCCGGGCCCTGGGTGACGAGATCGGTAGAGCCGCTCATGGTCAATCTCCCTCGGCGAGCATGGGAGCCGGGCCGGCATTGCGGTCCGGGTTCATGTGGCGATTCTGCTGCAGCCAGAGCTGGCGATAGATGGCGCAACGCTCGACCAGCACGTTATGCGGGGCGATGTCGTCCACCTTGCCCATTTCCATGACCAGGATCTGGTCGCAATCTACCAACGACGAGAGACGGTGGGACACGATGACCATCGTCCGACCCTTGCCGATACGCTGCAGGTTCGCGTTGACCAGCGCCTCGCTCTCCGGATCGAGCGCCGAGGTGGCCTCGTCCAGGATCAGCAGCCGCGGATCGGAGATCAGTGCGCGGGCGATCGCCAGGCGCTGCTTCTGGCCACCGGAGATGTTGGTCGAGCCTTCCTCGATGAAGGTCTCGTAGCCGGCCGGCATGCGCTCGATGAACTCCTCGGCGCCCGCAAGTCTTGCCGCCTGAACCACGTCGTCCAGGGTCAGTCCGGGACGGCCGGCGGTGATGTTGTCGCGGATGGTGCCGCGGAACAGGAAGTTGTCCTGCAGCACCACGCCGAACGAGCGGCGCAGATGGTTCAGGTTGATCTCGCGCATGTCGATGCCGTCGAGCTTCAGGTAGCCGGTATAGTTCCGGCTTACGCCCTGCAGCAGGCGGGTGAGGGTCGACTTGCCCGAGCCGCTTCGGCCGACCACGCCCAGCATGGTACCGGCCGGGATCTCGAAGTCGACGCCGTCCAGCGCCTTGGTCGGCGAACCCGGATAGGCGAAGTTCACGTCGATGAACGACAGCGCGCCCTGGATCTTGGGCCGCATGCCGGTGGTCAGCGCCTTGGTCTCGGTCGGGTTGTTCAGCACCGAGCCGGCCTGCTCGAGCGACGACCGGACCTCGGTGAAATCCTCGAGCAGGCGGGCGAAGCCGACCAGCGGCGAGGCCACGCGCCCACCGAGCATCATGAACGCGACCAGGCCACCGGCGCCGACGGCACCGCCGGTGGTGTCGCTCAGCGCCAGATAGGCACCGACCAGCAGCACGCCGCGGCTGATGAACATCTCGATCGGCATGATGATGGTCTGCGGCCAGTTGCTCATGCGGCCGGCTGCGAGCTTCCAGCGGGTGACCTCGGCGGTCTTCTCGTCCCACTCCTGGCGACGGGCCGGCTCGAGCGCCAGCGTCTTGAGCGTGCGGATACCGGCGATGGATTCGTAGAGCACCGCGCCGCGCGCCATCTCGGCACCGGTTACGCGCCCGACATAGTAGGCGACCGGGCCCATGAAAATGACCACGATCAGTCCGATCGCTCCGGCGGCGGCGAGCACCATCCAGGCCAGGGTCGCGTTCAGGAAGAACAGGAACGGCAGGATCAGCACCAGCGTGAACATGTCCAGGAAGGTGCGCAGCAGCGACCCGGTCATGAAGTCGCGGACCTTGTAGATCGCCATGACCCGGCCGATCACGTTACCGGCCTGCTGCCGCTCGAAATATTCCAGCGGCAGGGACAGCAGCCGGTTGAAGATGTGGATGCTGATCCGGCTGTCGATGCGGGCCGTCATGACCAGCACCAGCTCGCGCCGGGCATAGCTCAGCAGGGTCTCGTAGAAGGTGATGGTGATCATGATCATCACGATCGAGAATAAGGTCGCCATTGAATGCTGGCCGATGACCTTGTTGATGACCTGCATGATGATCAGGGCGGGCAGGATGGTCAGCACCGACAGCACCATCGAGGCCAGCGCGATGTCGCGGAGCGACTTCTTCTCGCGCATCACGACCCGGGTCAGCCAGCGGATGTCGACCGGCGACTCGGACTCCGCCTGGGTGCGGGAACGGCGGATCAGCAGGACGTCGCCGGTCCAGACCTGCGACAGCCGCAGCTCGTCCACGGCGACCAACGGATCGCCCTCGTCGCCCATCGGGTCGCGCAGCCAGACCACGCCGCGCGAATAATCGGCGGAGATGAAAAGGCCTGCGGAGCCGTCCTTGAACATGAGGACGACCGGCGGGGTGTTGAACATGCGGAGCAGGTAGCGCCACTTCAGGTGCATCCCCTTGGCGACCATGCCCTGGTCGTCCAGCCAGCGCACAAGCGTGGCGGGCGACGGCGACGGCTCGTTCGGCTCGGCCCGGAACGTCTTCGGGTCGAGCTCTACACCGTGATATTTCGACGCCGCCATGACCGCGCGAAGCCGGACCAGCAGGGGCTCGGGCATCTTGGCAGTGTGCCCCGCAGCAGGCGCATCCGGCGGAATGCCGAGGTCACCAGCATTTTCGTCGCGTTGATCCACAGGATCTCCTTCGTCAGGTCGCCGCCGGGTTCAGGACCCTCCCCGAGCGGTAGGCGCAGCTGCCACGTGTGTGGCCAAGAGCAACAACCATAGCATGCAATAGCCTGAAAACGGATGAATTTGTTCCCTACGGCTGCTCCAGTCGGAACAGTGCCGAAACCAACCTGTCGTCCGTCGCCAACCGCCTGAAACCGCTCTCGGCCGACACCGACATCACCAGCAGAACCCGGCGAAACAATGGCAGTGTTCCGCGTGCGCGCTGCTGGAACAGCTCCGACAGCAACACCGCGAGCGCTGGCCGGGCGACGCAGCAGGCACAACCGCTAGCATGTCCGGCTATCGGGCCGCTGGCCGAGCTAGCCACCCGGTTCGATGGCGGAACCCTGACAGCCGCCCAGCCCTCGGCCGGCAGCGACAACGCTGCCCGGTCCGCCACGCTCGCCACCAGCACGGTCGACCCGTCGGCCTCGGCCGCGAGGGCCGGGGGTCGCCCGATCGAACCGCGCCAGCCCGCTCCGGGAACCGTCACGATCCTCAGAGAAATGCGCGCATCGGGCAGCATCGGCCGCCTCCCTGTCGGTTCGGGCATCGTTTGGCGCCCATCACGCTGGTCATATGTGCAGCCGGGGCGACTGGACACGGGGCAACAGCCTTGTGAGAACCAAGGCCGCCCTATCTATCAGTGATGGCCTGTCGACCGCGACGTGCCGCACCATCGTAGCGACCGCTTCAGCCCGACAGGATACCATGGCTCGACCCCATCTCCTCGACGCCCTCCGGGACCAGGTGCTGCTCTGCGATGGCGGCATGGGCTCGCGCGTGCAGATGCTCGATCTCGATGTCGAGCGCGACTACTGGGACCGCGAGAACTGCACCGAGGTGCTCAACCTGTCCCGCCCCGAACTGGTCCGCGACATCCATCGCGGCTACTTCGAGGCCGGCGCCGACATGGTCGAGACCAACAGCTTCGGCGGCTCGCCGATCACCCTGGCCGAATTCGACCTCGGCGATCGCACTCACGAGATCAACCGGATCGCCGGCGAGCTGGCCCGCGAGGCCGCCGACAGCTTCTCCGACGGCCGCCACCGCTATGTGGTCGGCTCGATCGGGCCCGGCACCAAGCTGCCGTCGCTCGGCAACATCGCCTATGACCCGCTGGAAGCGGCGCTGGCGGAGCAGTGCCGCGGGCTGATCGCCGGCGGCGTCGACGCGCTGCTGATCGAAACCTGCCAGGACACGCTGCAGATCAAGGCGGCGGTGAACGGCGCCAAGCTCGCCCGCCTCGAAGCCGGTACCGACACGCCGATTTTCGTGCAGGTGACGGTCGAGACCACCGGCACGCTGCTGGTCGGTCCGGACATCGCGGCGGCGGCCACCACCATCCACGCGCTCGACGTGCCGTTGATCGGGCTGAACTGCGCCACCGGGCCGCAGGAGATGTCGGAGCATGTTCGGTGGCTCGCCGCCAACTGGCCCGGCCTGCTGTCGGTACAGCCCAATGCCGGCCTGCCCGAGCTGGTCGATGGTGCCACCTACTATCCGCTGTCGCCGGCCGAGATGGCGAGCTGGGTCGAGCGCTTCATCAACGAGGACGGGCTCAACCTGATCGGCGGCTGCTGCGGCACCGGCACCGACCATATCCAGGCACTGGACTCGATGCTCCGCCGTCGCGCCGGGTCGAGCCGCCGGCCCGCGCCGACCCTGCGCCGCCCGGTCTGGATCCCGTCGGTCGCCAGCCTGTACAGCCAGACCCCGTTGCGCCAGGAGAACAGCTACTTCTCGATCGGCGAGCGCTGCAACGCGAACGGCTCCCGCAAGTGGCGCGAGCTGCAGGAGAATGCCGACTGGGACGGCTGCGTCGCGGTCGGGCGCGAGCAGGCCGAGGAAGGCTCGAATGCGCTCGACGTGTGCACCGCCTTCGTCGGGCGCGACGAGATCATGGAGATGGACGAGGTGATCCGCCGCTTCACCAGCTCGGTGAACGCGCCGCTGGTGATCGACAGCACCGAGACGCCGGTGCTCGAGAGCGCACTCAAGCTGCATGGCGGCAAGGCGATCATCAACTCGATCAATTTCGAGGATGGCGAAGCGCCGGCGACCGACCGGCTGGTGCTGGCCCGCAAGTTCGGCGCGGCCGTTATCGCGCTCACCATCGACGAGGTCGGGATGGCGAAAACCCCCGAGGAGAAGCTTCGCATTGCCGAGCGCCTGGTCGCGTTCGCCTGCGACAAGCACGGGTTGCCGCAATCCGACCTGATGATCGATCCGCTGACCTTCACCGTGGCCACCGGCAACGAGGATGACCGCAAGCTCGGCGCCTGGACGCTGGAGGGGATCCGGTTGATCCGCGACCGCTTCCCCGACATCCAGATCATTCTCGGCCTGTCAAACATCTCGTTCGGACTCAATCCGGCGGCACGCGCGGTGCTGAACTCGGTGTTCCTCGATCTTGCCGTCAAGGCCGGCATGTCCGGGGCGATCGTGCATGTCAGCAAGATCCGGCCACTGCACCTGATCGCGCCGGAGGAGGTGCAGGTCGCCAACGACCTGATCTTCGATCGCCGACGCGAGGATTACGATCCGCTGAAGCGGCTGCTGGAGCTGTTCGCCGACCGCAAGGCTTCCGAGGCCACCAAGAAGGTACGGGCCGAGACGGTCGAGGGGCGGCTGCGCGACCGGATCGTCGACGGTGACCGCAAGGGGCTGGAAGCCGAGCTCGACGAGGCGATGGCGAAGATGCCGCCGTTGGAGATCATCAACACGATCCTGCTCGACGGTATGAAGATCGTCGGCGAGCTGTTCGGCTCGGGCAAGATGCAGCTCCCGTTCGTGCTGCAGTCTGCCGAAACCATGAAGGCGTCGGTGGCGCATCTCGAACCGCACATGGAGCGAAAGGAAGGCCAGCAGCGCGGAACCATCGTGCTGGCAACGGTCAAGGGCGACGTTCACGACATCGGCAAGAACCTGGTCGACATCATCCTGACCAACAACGGCTACAGGGTCTGGAACCTCGGCATCAAGGTGCCGCTGGCCGACATGATCGCCGCCGCCCGCGAGCATAAGGCGGACGCGATCGGCATGTCCGGGCTACTGGTGAAGTCGACCGTGGTGATGCGCGAGAACCTCATGGAAATGGCGCGCCAGGGGCTCGATGTCCCGGTGCTGCTCGGTGGTGCGGCGCTGACCCGCAATTATGTCGAGGAAGAATGCGTCGCCGCCTACACCGGCACCGACGGCGGGGTCGGCCGGGTCGCCTATGCACGCGATGCGTTTGACGGGCTGACGCTGATGGACAAGGTGGCGACCGGCCAGTTCGAGGATTATCTCAGCGCCATCCAGTCACGCCGCAAGGGCAAAGCCCGGGTGAACAAGCGGGCTCCGGAACAGGCGGAGTCGCGTGGGTTCCAGCCGGTAGATGCCGCAGCTGCGACGTTGCGACGGCGGCGGCTGAACGACGGGGTCGAGGTGCCGGCGCCGCCGTTCTGGGGGCCGCGCGTGGTGCAGGCGACGCCGAATGCGGTGATCCCCTTCCTTAACGAGCGCAGCCTCTATCAATTCCAGTGGGGCTTCCGGAAACAGGGACGCTCGCTGGACGACTTCCTGGGCTGGGCCAAGCAGGAACTGCGTCCGGTGATGAAGCGCATGCTGGCCCTGTGCGCCGAGCAGGACATCCTGAAGCCGCAGGCGATCTACGGGTATTGGAAAGCGGCCGGCGACGGCAACGACCTGATCCTGTTCGAGCCGGACGGCACCACCGAGGCGGCGCGCTTCTCCCTGCCCCGGCAGCCGCGCGAGGACGGCGCATGCATCGCGGATTTCGTGCGCGACATCGGCGATGGCGGCGCCGACGGGCGCGACGTCATCGGGTTGCAGGTGGTGACGGTAGGCCAGAAGGCGTCCGACGTGGCGCGGGTCTGGTTCGAGGATAATCGTTACCAGGACTACCTCTATCTGCACGGATTATCGGTCGAAATGGCCGAGGCGATGGCGGAATACACACACAAGCGGATGCGCGCCGAACTCGGCTTTGCCGCCGAGGACGACCGTGACATGGACAAGCTGCTGTCCCAGGGATATCGCGGCTCGCGCTACTCCTACGGCTATCCGGCCTGCCCGAAACTCGAGGACCAGGAGCCGCTGCTGCGGCTGCTCGACGCGAGCCGGGTCGGGGTGTCGCTGTCGGACGAATGGCAGCTGCATCCGGAGCAATCGACCAGCGCTCTGGTGATCTTCAACCGGGAGGCAAAGTACTTTTCCATCTGACCGGATCGCGAGTTCGGCCACTAACGTTTTGTTAGAATTTCGTTGCGTATCGGTTATGACAGACGCTATGGTTTCCTTGATGGCGCGTTCCCATCGAGGAAGGCACGACCATGGCGACCACCTACGACATGACCAGCGACGTCGAGTTCACGGCGAGCTACACCACAGCCTCGGGCGGCTTCTACGAAGCGGCGAACTCCGTATTCAGCGCGTTCAGCAAAACCGGCACGTCCAGCACGATCGTCAGCGTGCTGTTCGGGATGTATGGGCAGACGGCCGGCGGCACCATCAATGCCGGCTGGTATTCGCACATCGAGTACAATGCCCCGGTTGGTGCATCGCCGTCGACGACGTCCATGACCATCGGCGAGACGTCGAAGGCCGCCAATTCGTCCTACTATTCGACCGCCCCCAACAAGGTCACGCCCGCTGCATCCAACGGGGGACCAAGTGATGCGAACACCGGCTACGGCACGCTGTAGATCTCTCCGATCGGGATCGGCACCACCTTCAGCAAAGGCATTACCTTCTCCGGCATCAACAACACCCTGGTCTTCGATACGAGCACGCCGAATATCGCGTCGCTCGGCACGCTGAACAACTTCCAGGCCGCCGGCGATCAGATCGTGCTCAACGGCGTCGCCGCCGCGACCGCCTCAATCACCAGCTACAGCAACGGCACGCTGACCTACGTGAACAACGGCGTCAGCTACCAGATCATCTTCGGCGGCATGGCGGCCAGCGTCGGCACGTCGAACTTCGCGATCGGATCGGTGGCGGCCATCGAAGGCGGCAATGCCTCGACCTTCGCCAACAACCTGGTGATCAGCTACGTCCCCTGCTTCCTGCGAGGCACGATGATCGCCACGCCGGATGGCGAGAGGCCGGTCGAGAGTTTCCGCGCCGGCGATCTCGTCAGCGTCCTCGAGGGTGGGGCCCGGGTCGCCAGGCCGCTCATCTGGACCGGCGGCCAGACCATGCGGACCGGCGAGTTCGCGGATCCGGGAGCGATGTGCCCGATCCGGATCCGCAGCGGAGCATTTGCGGACGCCATCCCCCATCGCGACCTGCTGGTCACGCCCGAGCATTGCATCCTGACCGAGGCCGGTCTCGTCCCGGCGCGGATGCTGGTGAACGGCAGTTCGATCCTGATCGACCGGAGCATCCCGGACTACGCGTTCTTCCATCTCGAGCTGGAGCGGCACGGCATCCTGCTGTCCGAGGGCCTGGCCACGGAGAGCTATCTCGACACCGGCAATCGCGGCGTGTTCGCGAGCGTCGGGGCGACCGACCGGCCTATGGTGATAGCGGCACCGCTGGCGGTCAGCCGTGCCCTGGTGGAACCGCTCTGGAACCGGCTCTTCGCCCGCGCCGGGCTTCTCGGCTTCGCGCCCACGCAGGCCAGCTTCGCCGTGACCAGTCAGCCGGACCTGCGCCTGCTGCTCGATGACGGGCGTGAACTCGGCGCCTGCCTGCATCACGAGCACCGCCACATGTTCCATATCCCGCAAGGCACCCGCCCGCTGCGGCTCCTGTCGCGCTCTGCAATTCCGGCCGAGACGATCGGACCGTTCGTCGACGATCGTCGCACGCTGGGTGTTGCCGTCGATCGGCTGGTGCTCTGGGCCGGGCTGGATGGGACGGTGCTGGCCGCCGCTGACATGAACCTCGGAGGCTGGCATCCGCATGAGGCAAGCGGACGCTGGACCGACGGGAATGCCGGGCTCGACCTGCCCAAGGCCGGTTCGGATACCTTCCTGGACGTGCATGTCGCTGCGACGATGTTCTACCGCGACGAGGCGTGCATGGCCGGCTGATCCATGACCGGCCCATTGCCCGCTGGGCTGGCTGTCCTGCATGATGGTTCTCGCAGCGCGGCCTCCGGCGCGGGCGGATCATTCGCAACGGGACGCTGTCCAACCGATGGAACACACCGCCAGAGCCGATACCGTCCTGGCCGCCTTGTTCAGCCGGCTGGACGAGGACCGTAACGAGCCCGCGTCGGTCAAGAGCCTGGCACAGGAGTTCGGGGAGCAGGCAGTGCATTGCGTCGCCCATACGCTCGAAAGGCGCCACGATGCCCTCGTGCAGTCGAGTGCCTCCATGCTCCGGACGCTGGTCCAGCTATGGGCCGCCTCAGGCCTGGCCCCCGACGAGATCTGGATCGAGCTACATAAGCGCGAGCAGCTCGGCAGCCTGCTGATGCAACTCAACCAGGCGCAGAGCCAGGCCCCGCGGCGGCTGCTCAAGCCATGGCGCGTGGACAGCACCAAACTGCCGTGAACCGGATGCCGCGCGGCGGTCGGCCGAGGGAATGGCAGGGCTGATATGACAGGGCTGGCGTTGCGGCGTCGGCGGGGCGATATACCCGGCATCTTGACCCCGTATCCTCTTCTCCCAGGCCAGGCCGAGCGCTTCCGAGTCCCGGAGTGTCCGGCGCGATGAGCTGGGTCGACCTCGCCGTGCTCGCGATCCTCGTGTTGTCTGGGCTGATCGGGCTGATGCGGGGCGGTGCCCGCGAAATTCTCGGACTGTGCGCCTGGATCGGCGCGGCCGTGCTGGCGACGCGGATCTATCCACAAGGTCTGCCCCTGTCGCGCCGCCTGATCGGCGATGACGCGGTGGCGGACCCGGTCGCCTTCATGGTGGTGTTCGTCGTGCTGCTGATCGCGTTCCTGCTGGTGGCGGCAGCCCTGGGCAGCCTGGTACGCGGATCCCTGCTGGGCAGCCTCGATCGCCTGGCGGGGGGCTTCTTCGGGCTGGTTCGGGGGTTTGCCGTGCTGGTGGTCGCCTATCTGGTAGTGGTGCCGCTGCTCCCGACCGATGAGTGGCCACAATCCGTGCGCGACAGCCGCAGCCTGTTCTATGTTCGCCAGGGCGCCTTCTTCGTGGCGGCCCGATTGCCGGACCGGTTTCGCCCCAATCTCGGTTCGAACCCCACCGACGGCCCAGCCGGGGCGTCCGGGGAAGACCATGCCACCTGATCGCCGCGCATCGATCGCCGGCAGGAGACATTCGCCATGACCGATCAGTTCGGCGGCCATCCTTATGGCCCGACTTCGTCCCATGAGGCCGGCGGGCCGGACGGCCCGACCCGTTCGGAGATGCTCGGCGAGCCGAGCGGGCCGCACGACGACGACAAGCCGCACGAGGAATGCGGCGTGTTCGGGATCTGGAACGCGCATGATGCCGGCGCCATGACGGCACTCGGCCTGCACGCGCTGCAGCATCGCGGCCAGGAGGCGACCGGTATCGTCTCGTTCGACAAACAAGGCAGCGGCTTCCATACCCACAAGGGTCTCGGCCTGGTCGGCGACGTGTTCGGCGATGCCCGCATAATCGGCGCCCTGCCCGGCCATGCCGCGGTCGGCCATAACCGCTACGCCACCACCGGCGCCACGGTGATCCGCAACGTTCAGCCGCTCTACGCCGAGTTCGAGTTCGGCGGCCTGGCGGTCGGGCATAACGGCAACCTGACCAACGCCGCCAACCTCAGGCGGGCACTGGTCCGGCGCGGCTGCATCTTCCAGTCGACAACGGACAGCGAGGTGTTCATCCACCTCATCGCCATCAGCCTCTATTCCAGCGTGACCGACCGGCTCACCGATGCGCTCAAGCAGGTGATCGGCGCCTATTCGCTCGTGGTGCTGACCCAGGAGGGGCTCATCGGGGTTCGCGACCCGCTCGGGGTACGGCCGCTGATCCTGGGGCGCATCGACCAGCCGTCCGAGAACGGCCTGGAGACCAAGCCGTCCTGGGTACTGGCCAGCGAGAGCTGTGCACTCGATATCGTCGGCGCCGAATTCGAGCGCGATATCGAGCCGGGCGAAATCGTCATCATCAACGATGACGGCGTGCGCAGCATCAGGCCGTTCGGCAACCAGGCCGGCCGGTTCTGCGTGTTCGAATACATCTACTTCGCCCGCCCGGACTCGGTGCTCGACGGGCACGGGGTGTATGAGGCGCGAAAGCGGATCGGCGTCGAGCTGGCCCGCGAGAGCGCCATCGAGGCGGACGTGATCGTGCCGGTGCCGGACTCAGGCGTGCCGTCCGCGATCGGCTTCGCGGTGGCAAGTGGCATCCCATTCGAGCTCGGCATCATCCGCAACCACTACGTCGGCCGCACCTTCATCGAGCCGACCGACCAGATCCGCAATCTCGGAGTGAAGCTGAAGCATTCGGCCAACAAGGCGATGATCGAGGGCAAGCGGGTGGTGCTGGTCGACGACTCGATCGTACGCGGTACGACCAGCCGCAAGATCGTCGAGATGGTGCGGGCCGCGGGTGCCACCGAGGTGCACATGCGGATCTCGTCGCCGCCGACCACGCATAGCTGCTTCTACGGCATCGATACGCCGGAGCGCGGCAAGCTGCTGGCCGCCAACCACTCGGTCGAGGAAATGGCCCGGCTGATCGGCGCCGACAGCCTCGCCTTCATCTCGATCGACGGCTTGTATCGTGCACTCGGTCGGCCCGAGGGCCGCGATCCGGAGACGCCGCATTACTGCGACGCGTGCTTTACAGGCGACTACCCGATCAGCCTGGCCGATATCGACGAGAACAGCCGCGCCCGTGCGCCGGTGCTGGTGTCGGAGGCAAGCTGACCAAGGCTTCTCCGAAGGCGGATAACTTCCGGATATAGCTTTCGGTCCACGCCCGCTCTCACGTGCCCGGCCGGCCCCGTCGAAACGACCGGGCCGGCCGGTGGTGTGTAGAGAAGGCTGCTACACGCCGGTGAGGTAGGTCATCTTGCCGATTTCCACGCCCTGCTGCCGTACCAGGCCGTAGGCTGTCGTGACGTGGAAGAAGAAGTTCGGGATGAGGAACTGCGTCAGGTAGTCCCCGCCATTCTTGAACACGTGCGGTTCGCCGCGCGCCGGAATGGTGATGCTCCGCTCCCCGCCCGCATTGATCTGCTCCGGGGTGAAGCTCTCGACATAAGCGATGACCTTCGCGATGCGGCCTTTCAGCTCGTCGAACGTGGTCTCGGTATCGGCGTGGCTCGGGGGCACTTCGCCGCTGAGCCGGGCAGCACCGGCCTTGGCGGCATCCGCCGCGCTCTGCACCTGGCGCGCCAGGTTGAACATGTCCGGTGCCAGACTGGATTCGATCATGGTGGCGGGCTGGATGCCCTTGGCCGCGGCATGGGCGGCTGCCTTGTCCAGGATGCTGGAGAGATTTTGCAACATGCGAACCATCATCGGGATGGAGGCGTCATAGATCGTGAATGCCAAGGCTGCTGCTCCGTTGCCAACCGGCCGTATACGACCGAACGTCGCGTCCATAAAGCCGGCGTGACCGGAGTTCGGTTCTTCGCGCCATCGACCGGAAGCGACCTCGATCGTTCCGGGCCCATACCGGCCCCGGGGGATCGTTTGCGCGGTTACGATCGGGCTGCAGATGCACCCGCATCGGACTTGCGGGCCATGACGATCCCGAGCGGTGGGAACGTGGTCAGCGGCCAGGGTCCACGGCGCTGCACGGAGAGACCTTCGTTGCGGAGCGTCGCAGCGTAGTCACCGAGATGCATCATGTCGGAGAGCAACGCGACGCCTCCGGGGCGCAGGACGCGGGCGATCTCGCGGCATGCCAGGGCGCGCCCATCTTTTTGCGGGATATTGTGCAGGCACAAGTTCGATACGACGACGTCGATGGACTCGTCCGGCAGCGGCAAGGCTCGGGCGTCCCCTGAACAGATACCGGTCCGGTCGGCCACCCCCTCACGGTCCATGGCCGCTCTCGTCTGGTCCGCGCCGTTACCGCTCAGATCCTTGGCCTGCCAGAGATCGATGCCGATCGCGTGCCCTCGCAACGCCCGACGGGCCGCGCCGGCAAGAAGCACGCCGCGCCCGGTCCCGACATCGAGCACCATCTCGTCGCCACGCCAGTCATGCAGGGCGAGCAGCCGGTTGCAGTGCCGTGGCTTGCCCCAGATTGAATACCCCAGCATGGCAAAGCCCGGGGCTGCACAGAACAGGATCGGGAGCCAGAGGACGATGCGTAAGGGCCCGATCACCAGCGCCCCTTCGACAAGCTGCACGATGAGCATCAGCGCGGCGATGGCGAGGTTCACCCGGATCATTCCGGGCGCATCGATGCCCCATGGAGCGATGACCGGCCTGCGAGCAGCGACGTTCATTCCGCACTCTCCGAATACCCGCCGATGCGGGATGACGGCAGCATGGCACCAATCGCCCGCTGGCAAGCATGCCGAGGAGAAGCCTGCCTCGAACCGGAGACGGCAACGATCATCCGTTGCAGCGTGGCAACGTTATTTCAGGCATTTCCGATACGCGGGTACCGCCATCCAGGCCACCATATCGCTACCGTATCGGATGGAGAGCGGTGGCAACCTCATCGCGTCGCTTGTTCAGTGCCTGCGTCTATCGTCCGTCCGCATCGCTCTCGCGACGTGAGCGGGGCGGGGGAGAATCAGATGCGACACGGGACGTTGATCGGCGTTAGCGTCGGAGGCGTGGCCAGACGCGACTGTCTCGCGTCGATATGCCCAACCACACCAAGGAGCCACCAATGATCGATCTGAGCCAGATCAAGGAACACGCCGAAGTGATCGGCGCCGACGGCGTGCATGTCGGCACCGTCGATCACCTTCAGGGTGACCGGATCAAGCTGACCAAGAAGGACTCGTCCGACGAGAAGCATCACTACATCGCGACGTCGCTCGTGGCCGAAGTAGAGGACGGCACGGTCCGGTTGTCGGCCAATTCGGACGTGGCGCTTACGTTCGAAGAAACCGAATAAAGTCTACCCCATCGCGGACTACGCGGCGGCGTCGAAGCATGGCGTCGCGTGGTCCGGTATCGAGACCAGGTCCCTCAGGATGAAGGTTGGGCTGAAGCCACCGGGCAGGACCAGCCATCATGATGACCGGAGCCTCCTTGCTCATCGGCGTCATCACGGCGTGCTTGGCTGTAAGCTGGTGACGGACTGCCCCTTGCCGCACGAGATACCGATCCGGCCGGTTTTCAAGATGCTCCGTTCCTCGCGAGCAGGCAGTCGGACCATCGGCCGGCGCATTCGGCCAGGATCACCGGGCTCTGCGTGATCAGCATCAGGGAGGCGTAGTCTCTACGGGGACTGGACCACCGGGGCGGGCGCCGGGGCGGCCAGCATCAGGCCGCGCAGGCGCTCGACCGTGCTCCGCTCGGGAGATGCCGTACCGGGCATTGTGACGGCAGCGGCGCCGGTGGCGACGCCCCAGGCAAAGGCATCCTCGGGGCTTCGTCCGTCCGCCAGCGCCATCACCATCCCGGCCAGGAAACTATCACCGGCCCCGACCGTGCCGTTCACCACCACGTCGAGTGCCGACAGGCGAACCGCGCCCCGCTCGCTGACCAGCAGCGCGCCGTTCTCTCCGAATGTGACCGCCACCAGGCGAGCCTTGCCGGCACTGATGATCGAGGCGGCGGCGTGCTCCTGGTCCTTCGGATCGGGCAGCCGGCGCCCGATGACCGTCTCCAGTTCCGAAAGGCTCGACTTCAGCAACTCGATGCCACCGCCGCCGAGGCCGCCACGCAGCGCCGAGCCGGAACTATCGAGTGCCACGCGCATCCCCCGCCCCCGCGCGACGCTCGTCAGGCGCGCATAAAAATCCTCGGGCACGCCCGGAGGCAGGCTGCCGCTGGCGACCAGCCAGGCGGCGTCCAGGGTCGCGACCGTGTCGAGCATGGCGGTCCATTCCGCGCGGCTCACCGTCGGACCCTGGGCGATGAACCGATACTCGTTGCCGTTCGAGGCGTCCGTGACTGTATGGCTGGTTCGGGTGCGCCCGGCGATCGGCACGCTGCGGTGCTCGATCCTGCGACCCTGGAGCAGCGCCTCGAACAGGCGCCCGGTCGGACCGCCGCACAGGAGCAGTGCCAGGGCGTTGCCGCCAAGCGCATTGACCACGCTCGCCACGTTCACACCGCCGCCACCGGGATCCTCGCGTTCGCCGAAGGTGCGGAGCTTGTGGGTCGGCTGGACGCTTTGGGCCTGCGCCGCGGTATCCACAGTCGGGTTCATCGTGACCGTAATGATCGGCGTCTTGGACGAGGAAAGCGGCATGCAGGCTCCATCGGCGTAATCCAGGTTCGGCGCAGACGCGGCGTGCATCGTCCACGGTCGTCGCTGCCGGCCCCGGTCATGATCCCAGCAACCGGACCTCTGGCGGTCAACTGCGAACTATGACCGGTCGGTCGTCAACATGGAGGCAGCGCCGCCTATGCTCTCAGGCCGCATCCCGCAGGTTGCGGCCACCGGTCATGTCCAGCGCGAGTGCCTCGGCAGCCCTGATCCCGTCCATGCCCGCCGTCATGATGCCACCGGCGTAACCGGCGCCCTCGCCGGCTGGATAGAGGCCGCCCGTGTTCAGGCTCTGCATGTCGGCGCCTCGGGAAATGCGCAGCGGCGACGAGGTGCGGGTTTCCACACCGGTCATGACGGCGTCCTCCATGTCGAAGCCACGGATCTGGCGGCCGAACTGCGGCAGCGCCTCGCGAATGGCAACGATCGCGTAGTCGGGCAGGCACGCCGCCATGTCGGTCGGGGTAACACCCGGCGTGTAGGACGGCACCACGCTGCCGAGTTCGGTGGAGGCGCGGCCGGCAAGCAAATCGCCGACCCGCTGGACGGGTGCCCGATAGTCGCCGCCGCCGGCCTGGTAGGCCATGCTCTCCCAGTGGCGCTGGAACTCCATGCCTGCGAGCACATCGTCGCCGTAGGGCGTGTAGTCGGCCGGGGTGAGGCCGACGACGATGCCGGCATTGGCGTTCCGTTCGGCGCGGGAATACTGGCTCATGCCGTTGGTGACGACACGGCCCGGCTCCGACGTGGCGGCAACCACGGTGCCACCGGGACACATGCAGAAGCTGTAGACGCCGCGGCCGTTGGCGGCGTGGTGCACGAGCTTGTAGTCGGCGGCGCCGAGTAGCGGGTGGCCGGCATTCTCGCCGAAGCGGGCCCGGTCGATCAGCGATTGCGGATGCTCGATCCGGACGCCGATCGAGATCGGCTTGGCCAGCATCGATACGCCTGCCTGGTACAGGGCGGCGAAACTGTCGCGGGCGCTATGACCGACCGCCAGCACGACATGGGTCGCGGCGATGCTGCTGCCGTCGGCAAGGGTGACGCCCTCGATTCGACGCCGGCCGTTGGTGCCGAACCCGACTTCGAACGACGTCACGCGGCTCTGGAACCGGTATTCGCCTCCCAGCCGTTCGATCTGAGCCCGGATGCTCTCGACCATGGTGACCAGCCGGAACGTTCCGACATGCGGCTTGGAGACAGTAAGGATCTCCTCCGGCGCACCGGCGCGGACGAACTCGTGCAGCACCTTGCGGCCGTAATGCTGGCGGTCGGCGACCTGGCTGTAGAGCTTGCCGTCGGAGAAGGTGCCGGCGCCGCCCTCGCCGAACTGCACGTTGCTCTCGGGAGTGAGTTCGGACCGGCGCCACAGCGCGAAGGTATCGACGGTGCGCTCGCGCACCACGCGGCCGCGCTCGAGAATGATCGGGCGCAGGCCCATCTGCGCCAGGATCAGCCCGGCGAGCAGGCCGCACGGTCCCGCACCGATCACCAGCGGGCGGGCATAGTCCGGCCGCGACGCCATGGCAGGTCCGTCGTCGGTCACGAAGCGATAGGACATGTCGGGCGTTGGCTGCACATGGCTGTCGGCGAGGTGGCGCGCCAGTACCGCCGGCTCGTCGCGCAGGCTGACATCGAGCGTGTAGACGAGGCTGACCGCCATCCGCTTGCGGGCGTCGTAGCCGCGCCGGAACACCGTATGCGCGAGCACGTCAGTAACCGGCACGCCGAGGCGCGTGGCGATCGCGGGTGCCACCGCCTCGGGACCATGATCGAGCGGCAGCTTGAAGTCGGTCAGTCGAAGCATGGTAAACCTGGGTTCATGGCTCCCGGACGGGTCGCAGATGATTGGTGCTCGATATCGCCCCAGCATCGTGCATACGCAAGCTTGGGACAGGATAATCGGAATGGACGCCTCGAATGGATGATCACGCGCACGACCATGACCATCCGCACGATCATGGCCATGCCGGCCATAACCACGCCGGGCACGGGGGTCATGGCGGGCACGTCCATGCCCCGGCGAGCTTCGGAGCCGCGTTCGCGATCGGGATCACGCTGAACCTCGCCTATGTCGCCGGCGAGGCAATCTATGGCGTGCTGGCCGGTTCGCTCGCCCTGCTGGCGGATGCCGGCCACAATCTGGGCGACGTTCTGGGACTGGCCGCTGCCTGGCTGGCGGCCGGGCTGGGGCGGAGGCTGCCCAGCTCGCGCTTCACCTACGGGCTGCGGCGTTCCTCGATTCTTTCGGCGCTGTTCAACGCAGTCGTGTTGCTGGTGGTCACCGGCGGCGTGGCCTGGGAGGCCATCCGCCGGCTGCTGCATCCAGAACCGGTCGCCGGTACCATCGTAATGATTGTCGCCGGGGTCGGCATCCTGGTGAACGGCAGCACCGCGCTGCTGTTCATGTCCGGCGCCAAGAGCGACCTCAACCTCCGGGCGGCGTTCCTGCACATGGCCTCGGACGCCGCCACCGCGGCGGCGGTCGTGGTCGCCGGCCTGCTGATCATGATGACCGGCTGGCTGCGGATCGATCCGGTGGTCAGCCTGCTGGTGGGGCTGGTGATCGTCATAGGCACCTGGTCGCTGCTGCGGCAGTCGCTGGACCTGGCGCTGGACGCGGTGCCGCCCGGCATCGATCCGGCGGAGGTGATGCGGTACCTGCGGGCGCTCCCCGGCGTATCCGAGGTCCATGACCTGCATATCTGGGGCATGAGCACCACCGAGACCGCGCTCACGGCGCATCTGGTACGCCCCGGCCTGCCGCCCGACGACGCCCTGCTGCACGATGCCGCCGCGATGCTGGCCCGCAAGTACGGGATCGGCCACGCGACCTTCCAGGTGGAGAGCGGCGAGGACGGACATGGCTGCGCCCTGGCACCCGCAAGCGTGGTCTAGCCTTGCAGGCGCCGATCGCGGAGGAGCTGGTCACGGACGGGTCGGCCGGGAACCATGCCGTGCGGCTGGTGAAGCGTCCGGACGATGCGGTGCCGGCCTGGCAGGCCGCGATCCTCGGCCTGCAGCATGCGTTGTCGATGGATGTGTACGTGGTGCCGTTCCTGATCGGGACCGCACTCGGGCTGACGGCCGCGCAACTGGCGACGCTGATCGCCGCCGGGTTCCTGGCGGCCGGGCTGGCCAGCCTGATCCAGTCGCAGCTGTGCCTGCGCATGCCGGTGATGCAGGGTCCGTCGTATGTGCCGATCGGCGCGGTGATCGCGATCGCATCGGCATCGGGCGGCGGCATGACCGGCCTTGGCACGGCGTTCGCGGCACTCATCCCGGGCGCGATCCTGGTGGCGCTGCTGGGCTGGCCGCTGCGGCTGTTCCACCACGTGATCCGGCGCCTGGTGCCGCCGCTGGTCGGCGGGGCGATCATCGTGGTGGTCGGGATCACGCTGATGCCGATCGGCATCCGGGCCGACGTGCTGTCCGGCGATCTGGCAACCGTGCAGGGCAACATCCTGCTGGCCACGGTCTCGGCCGGGCTGCTGGTCGCCACGAGCTTGATCGGAACCGCGCTGGGACCGCGCGGCATGGCGTTGCGCACTGGCTCGGTGTTGCTGGCATTGCTGGGCGGCAGCCTGGTGGCCTGGTGGATGGGCCGGCTCGACCTGTCTCCGGTCGCGGCGGCACCGTGGCTGCAGCGCCCGCATCTGGCGATGCTGGATTTCCCGCTGCGGTTTTCGGGCAGTGCCGTCGTGGCGATGCTGCTGGTCTATGCCGTGGTGCTGGCGGAAACCACCGGCACCTGGCTGGTGGTGTCGGCGGTGACATCGACCCGGTTCGAGCGGCGCCATGCCGATCGCGGCGCATTCGGCGAAGGGCTCGGCTGCCTGGTCTCGGCGCTGCTCGGAAGCGTGCCGGTGACCGGCTATTCGGCCAATGGCGGCGTGATCGCATTGACCGGGATCGCCAGCCGGAGCGTATTCCTGGCGGCGGCCGTGTTCCTGATGGCGTTCGGGCTGTGCGGCAAGCTGGCAGTGCTGATCGCCTGCGTGCCGGCGCCGGTGATCGGCGGCATGTTCGGCGTGCTGTGCGTAGTGATCCTGATGAGCGGGCTGCGCATCCTGGCGCAAGCCGGGTTCGACGAGCGCGCCACCATGGTGGCCGGCCTGCCGGTGCTGCTCGGCCTGTCCGCGACGCTGCTGCCGCCGGCGCTGCTCGCCTCCTGGCCGCCGCTGGCCCGCGAGCTGTTCGGCTCGGCGACCGCGGTCGGGGCGGGATCGGCAATCCTGCTCAACCTGATCCTGCCCGGCGCGAAACCTTACCGGGCCGCTCCACCAGCGGTCCAGACCGAAGAAATGTTGGGCCGGGACGCGGTGTAGAGCAGCGTCGCCAGCAGGTCGTCCTCGCTCTCGCCGCCCCATAGCCTGATGGTGCCGCCGGGTGCGGCCGGATCGATCAACATGGCATCGAACAGGCAGCCCGGCTCGAACCGGCCGACGGGCAAGGCCAGCACATCAGCCCCGCCGGCGGTCGCCAAGTGGAACGCGGCGCGTATGTCGATGCGTGAGCCGGGCCGGCCGCGCATCTCCGGCGACACCTTGGGGTCGACCCCGGTCTCCAGCATGCGCGACGCGGCCACTGCCATACGGACCGTGTCGAACATCGAGGCGCTCGGACCACCCGATATGTCGGTGCCCAGCCCGGCCCGCACGCCGCGCTGCATCGCCGCGCGCAACGGAAACACCGCGCCGGCGAAATAGGCGTTGGAGAGCGGGCAGTGCGCGACACCCGAGCCCCGGAGGGCCACGCGGTCCATGTCGGCTTCCGACAGGAAATTGGCATGTGCGAGCACCGTGCGTCGGGTCAGCAGGCCGAAGCCGTCCAGCACCTCGGCATCGCTGCGGCCGAACCGGTCGAGCACATGGCGGTGCGCCCAGTCGCTTTCGGAACAATGCGTCTGCACATGGCAATGCCCGGCGCGGGCGATGTCGCCGAGCCCCTGCAGCAGACGGTCGGTGCAGGCCGGCACGAAGCGTGGCGTCACCACCGGCTGCACCAGGCCGTCATTGCCGGGCAGCGTGCGGATCTCCTCGATCAGGGACCGGGTTCCATGCAGACCGGCATCGGCATCGCTGTCGCGATAGGAGATCGGGCAGAGATCGGGATGGTCCATGGCGACCTTGCCGACCAGTGCCCGCTGGCGCCTCGCAACGCAGAGCTCGGCAAGCAGCCTCGTGGCCGGACCGTGGATGGTGCCGAAATAGACCGCAGTGGTGGTCCCGCCGGCGAGCAGGTCGTCGACCAGCGCACCGTACGCATGCCGGGCGAAGGCGAGATCGGCGTAACGCGCTTCCAGCGGGAAGGTGTAGCGCTGCAGCCAGTCTTGCAGCGGGATGTCCAGCGCCTGCCCGAGCTGTGGATATTGCGGCGCATGGACGTGCAGGTCGACGAACCCCGGCAGCACGAAGCCATCCACGCGGGTCAGCGATCCGGACCGCGATGCAGACTCGACGCGTGCGGCATAGCCCGGATCGGCCGTCCCGGTGACCGACACAATGCGGCCATCCAGGTCGATCTCGATCAGCGCCGAAGCCAGCAGCGGCGCGGCATCCGGATCGGGCGCGTGAAAGAACGACCCGAGCACGGACCTGCCCCTGAGGTCGGCCGTCGGCTGGGCTCGTGGCATCCGCACCTCCGCCCCGCGACCGGAGCAGATTGCTCATACCGAAACCGGCTGTCTCAGAACAGGACGAGCTGTGCACTCTCCTTCTGTCGCAGGCCTGCCGCAGGAACCTGGGCGGGAGGTGTGAAATGATCGGTGCTGAGGGCGGCGCCGGTGGTTAGCCCGTGCAGCCTGGCCGCCCGCCTGAACCGCTGAGCCAGAAGGTCCGCGTAGGGCCCCTGCCCCGAGAAGCGCTGGCCGAAGCGGATATCGTTCAGCTTTCCCTCGCGTGTCTCCCGGATCAGGTTGAGCACGTGTTTCGCGCGCTGCGGATAATGCTGCTGCAGCCAGGTCTCGAACATCTGTCGGAGCTCGAGCGGAAGCCGCAGCAGCGTGTAGTTGGCGTCACACGCGCCGGCGGCGGCGGACGCGGCCAGAATGCGCTCGAGTTCGGCATCGTTCAGCCCGGGGATCATCGGCGCAGCCAGCACGCCGGCGGGCACACCGGCTTCGGCAAGCCGCGAGATGGTCGCCAGCCGGCGCTCGGGCGTGGCGGCGCGGGGTTCCATCCGGCGTGCCAGCGCCGGGTCGAGCGTGGTGACAGACAGCCAGACCCGCACCAGCCCGCGCGCGGCCATCCGTTCGAGAATATCGAGATCGCGTACCACCCCGGCCGACTTGGTGACGATGCTGACCGGATGGCCGAACCGTTCCAGGACTTCGAGCACCTGGCGGGTCAGGCTCAGGGTGCGATCGACCGGCTGGTAGGGGTCGGTATTCGAACCCAGCGCCACGGTCCGGGGGACGTAGCCGGGCTTGCTCAGCTCGCGTTCCAGCAGCCGGGCGATCTCGGGTTTGAAAGTCAGCCTGGTCTCGAAATCGAGCCCGGGCGAATAGCCGAGATACGCGTGGCTGGGCCGGGCGTAGCAATAGACGCAGCCATGCTCGCAGCCGCGATAGGGATTGATCGACCGGTCGAAACCGAGGTCGGGGCTGTCGTTCCAGGACAAGGCGGACCGGCTTCGATCCGGCGTGAGAGTGGTGGAGACCGGCGGCGGAGCCTGCTGTTCCTCGATAATGGTGGACCAGCCATCGTCGAACGGTTCGGACCCGAGCCGGTCGAACCGGTTCCCCACATTGCCCGACACGCCGCGACCCTTGCGTATCGCAGGCGCCGATCCGGCCGTATCGCTCAGTTGTTGCAACATATTGCGCTCTCCTCGACGGGACGCCCATGACACCGGAGTGTCCTGCCGTTCGCCTCCGGACACAAGAACAAAATGGGAACAAAGCCGCATGGGTCAAGCCTGGCGGTCGCATGGGCGTGCAATGCCGGCACAAAGACCGGTTACGGACGGCGCTCCCGGTCGGAACAGCTATAATTCGGGCGAAAGACACAATAGAAACAAGGACGACCTGGGCCAGAACGGCGCATGATGAAGACGGAAATCCCTGAGATGCGCGCGACACCATGTCATTGATCGCAATACTCGACGATCGTCTCACGAATAGGAACATCTACGCGCGCCTTGCTGCTGCTCTGGAGACCAATATCGAGGTGGTTACCTTCGATGACCCTCTGGTAGCGCTTGATCATCTGCAAACGGTGCAGCCCGACCTTGTCGTGACCGATTTCAAGATGCCGCATCTGGACGGCGCGGAGTTCACCAGGCGGTTCCGTTCCTGCCCCGGTTGCGCCGACATCCCGGTGGTCGTCATCACCGCCTACGATGACCGGTCGTTTCGCCTGCAGGCGCTCGAAGCGGGTGCCACCGACTTTCTGCAGAGCCCGGTGGACCATGCCGAGTTCATTACGCGCGGCCGCAACCTGCTCCGCATGCATCGGCAGCACCGCATCATCGAGACCCGTGCACGCGATCTAGAGCTGGAACTGAAGAACAGCGAGCTCTCGCACCAGAAACTGATGCGTGACAGCAGGGAAGCCCTTGCCCAGGTCATCGATACGGTGCCGGCCTTCATCAGCGCGGCCGATCGGGACGGCCATATCGTGTTCATCAACGCGTCGCAGTCGGAACTGACCGACCACGGTGCACCCGATCGGCGCGTGCCTGACCAGTACGCGGACCAGCCTGAAAGGCTCGGGTCCGGAGCCGTGTCGTTCGGCAATGACTACCAGCAACGCAGCCGGTCGCTGGATCTGCTTGTGTTCAAGAGTGGCAAGCCGTTGCAGGCCTTCGAACAGGAAGTCACCGACCAGCAGGGTCGGCGCCGGATCCTGCTCACCACGAAATCGCCGCTGCGGGACGGTTCCGGCGACATCGGCAGCGTGCTGACCACCTCGCTCGATATCACCGAACGCAAGCGCGCCGAGCAGCACCTGCAGCATGTGGCCAGCCACGACCCGCTGACCGACCTGCCCAATCGGGCGCTGCTGCGCGAACGCCTGCAGCACAGGCTGTCGCGCGGCGGACGGGCCGAACGACTGATCGCGCTGCACTACCTGGACCTCGACCGGTTCAAGGAGGTCAACGACCAGATGGGCCATCATCTCGGCGACATCCTGCTGAAGACCGTCTCGGCCCACCTGATTGCCTGCGCCGGCAAGCAGGACACCGTGGCGCGCATCGGCGGCGACGAGTTCGCGATCCTGCAGACCCAGATCGACCACCCGGACCAGGCGGCCGAACTGGCGGCGCGGATCATCGCGCGGATCAGCCAGCCCTCGATGCAGAACGGCCAGGAGATCACGATCAGCGGCAGCATCGGCATCACCATCTTCCCGACCGACGGCACCGACACCGAGGAACTGATTCGCAACGCCGATCTGGCGATGTACCAGGCCAAGGCCGAGGGGCGGAACAGCTACCGCTTCTTCGTCACCGACATGAACGAGCGCATCAGCCGGATCCAGCGGATACGCCGGGAACTGCGCCAGGCGTTGCGCTCGAACGAGTTCGTGCTGCACTACCAGCCGCAGATGAACCTGCTGACCGGGCGCATCGCCGGGGTCGAGGCGCTGTTGCGCTGGAACCATCCGGTCGACGGGCTGCTGGCGCCCGGCGATTTCCTGGTCATCGCCGAACAGGGTGGCCTCGGTGGAGAGATCGACGACTGGGTGCTGCGGCGCGCCTGCCTCGATGCGATGATCTGGCAGAAGAACGGCCTGCAGCCGATCGCGGTCGGGGTGAACCTGTCACCCGTCCGGATTGGCACCCTGCGGACGCAGGAGTTGATCACCACCGTCCTGCACGAGACGGGCCTGGACCCGTCGTTGCTAGAGCTGGAGCTGACCGAACACGAGTTGGTGGACGATCTCGACGCGGCGGCCCGGGTCCTGAACCAGATGCGCCTGCTCGGCGTCCGCCTCGCGATCGACGATTTCGGAACCGGCTACTCGTCGCTGAACTATGTGAGGAGCTTTCCGGTGAACCGCCTGAAGATAGACCAGTCCTTCATCAGGAACCTGCGCACCGACGTCAACGACGCGGCGATCGTCCGGAACATCATCAGCCTGGCGCACGACCTGAACATCACCGTGGTGGCCGAGGGCGTCGAGACCGTCGAACAGCTCACCCACTTGGCCGGCGAAGGCTGCGACGAGATCCAGGGTTTCTATTTCAGCCGGCCACTGCCGACCGACGCGCTGCAAGCCATGCTCCGGCGCGAGCTCGCGTCTACCCATCTTGGCTGAGGCCGGCCGTCTTGGCTGAGGCCGGACAGGCTCAGGGCTGGACTGCCGGCCGGGTGGCCGGGCTTCGCGCGATTGCTCAAGGTCTGCAGGCAAGGCTCCGGGAGCGGCCGGACCTGGAACACGAGATGGGCTTCAACCGGCTTATCTTCTGCGCGCTGATCGCGACCTACCTCTGGCTCGTTCCGTCCCCCGACATGTTTACGGGCCTACAGGCCTGCGCCGTCTACTTCGCGTTCGCGCTGGTGCTGATCACCGCCATGGTGCTGCAGCCGCGCATCTCGCACCCGCGTCGCATCGTCGCGATGATCGGTGACCTGACCGCGCTCGGCACGGAAATGCATATCAGCGGCAGCGCCAATGCCGGCTTCTATCCGCTGTATCTCTGGATCATCTTCGGCAACGGCTTCCGGTTCGGGCTGGGCTACCTGTTCCTGACGCTGGGCGTGGCGCTGGCGAGCTTCGGTGTCGTGGTCGCGACGACGCCCTATTGGTCCGGCAAGCCGATGCTGTCCGGCAGCCTGTTGCTGGCCCTGCTGGTCCTGCCCGCTTACGCGAGCGGCCTGATCCGCAAGCTTTCGGAGGCCAAGCGTATCGCCGAGGAAGCCAATCGCGCAAAGAGCCGGTTCCTCGCCAATGTCAGCCACGAACTCCGCACGCCGCTGAACGCCATCCTGGGCTCGACCTCGTTGCTCCGGGGTACGCCGCTCGAGGCGGAGCAGCGCGAACTGACCGATGCCCTCGATGTCGGGACCCGGGCGCTGCTGTCGCTGATCGGCGGCATCCTCGACTTCTCCCGGATCGAGGCGAACCGGATGCCGCTGCGGCTGGAGCCGTTCGACCTGCCGGACCTGCTGGCGGACATCCGCGAACTGCTCGGCCCGCAGACACGCCTCAAGAACCTCCGGCTGCGCTTCCATGTCACGCAGCGCGTGCCGGAAATCATCCGGACCGACCGCCGCCATCTCCACGAAGTGCTGCTGAACCTGGCAAGCAATGCCATCAAGTTCACCTCGGCCGGCGAGGTCATGATCTCGGTCGATGCCAGGCCGTGCGGTCCGGAGCGTCTACGCTTCCGCTTCGAGGTATCGGACACCGGCATCGGCATCAGGCAGGAAGCGCGCGAACGCATTTTCGAAAGCTTCACCCAGGCCGAGCCGACCATCATCGACCGCTTCGGCGGCACCGGCCTCGGCCTCACCATCGCGCGGCAGCTGGTGACGCTGATGGGCGGCACGATCGGCGTCGAGAGCGTTTTCGGCGAAAGCAGCACGTTCTGGTTCACCATCGAGTGCGACGAGGTCGTTGCCGCAACCACACCGACCGATCAGATGGCGATTCCAAACATCCGGGTGGTGCTGCTCTGCGACGATGCGCTCATGGGCGGACGCATCAAGCGGCAACTGGAAGCACTCGGACTGGAGGCCGAGCGCGCGTCGGATGAGCCGGACGCGCTGGCACGGCTGGCACGGAAGCCGAACGCGGGCGTCCGTCTCCGAACCCTGCTTCTGCTGCAGCGTGACAGTCTGCATCCGGCGGCTACGCTCGACGAGGAGACCGGCCGTTTCCTCGGTTCCGCGGACGTGCCGATCATCGGCGTGGCGACACTCGCGGAGACCGGCCCGCCGGCCGACATCGCGATCCGGCGCTATGTCGGAACCTGGATCTCGCAGCGTCCCGATCCGGCCGAACTTCGCGCCGCCCTCCGCAAGGTGGCCGCCAGGCCGGAACAGCACGCGGAACCGGACAGCGTAGCTGGATCGAATGCGGTTCCGAAACGAAGCCTGCATGTGCTGGTAGCAGACGACAACGACATCAATCTCCGTGTCGTCGCGAAAGTGCTGGAACGCGCGGGTCATTCGATGCGGCTGGTCAGGAACGGCGTCGAAGCGCTCGACGCACTGGAGCAGGAACGGTTCGACATTGTCCTGATGGACGTCAACATGCCGGTCATGAACGGGATCGAGGCCACGAAACTCTATCGCTTCGCGTCGCTCGGCGAGCCACGCGTACCGATCGTGGCGCTGACGGCAGATGCGACGCAGGAGACAGAGCGCGACTGTCTTGAAGCAGGAATGGATGCCTGCCTGACCAAGCCGATCGAGGTGTTTCGGCTCGCCGCCGCACTGGAGCGCATCGCGCATCCGGCCGCCCCCCCGGCGTCTTCGCAATCGCATCGGTCATCATCCGCGGCGATGCTGCCGATCAGGCAGGTGCCGCAGCACCCGATTTTCGATGACGAGATGCTGGATAACCTTCGCACACTCGGCGGCGAGGAGTTCCTTGACGAAATGGTCGCAAGCTTCGCCGGCGATGCGGTCCTGCTGGCAGGCAATATCGCCGGTGCGGCGCAGGATGGCGACCTGCTGATGTTTCGCAGCGAGATCCACGCGCTGCGCAGCTGCGCCGCGAACGTCGGCGCGCTGGCGATCCAGGAAGCCTGCAAGTCGTGCCGCGACGTCGGGCCTGCGGAACTGCAGACCCGCGGCGTCGAGTTGGCACGACGCGTAAGCGACGAGGTCGTTCGATTGGAAGGGGCGGTGGCGCAGTCCCCAAATCGGTACCTGCGCACGCCATCCGCAGCGAGCGAGCTTCCGACATGAAGCCGCTGGCTGTCGGGAGACGGACGCTTGATCACCGCGTTCCCGCGCCTTATTCGGCCGCTACGGCATGGGCCGGCTCCATCGCCATCAGCCGGCGCCGCTGTGCCGCGACCAGGCGCTCCATCTTGCGCAGGTCGGGCTCGCCGAGCTGCAGCGCGGCATCGACCCAGATTTCGACCACGTCGCGCAGTTCCTGCTCGGTGATCGCGTTGACACGGCGGCGCGCGCGCAGAAGCGCATGATGTGCGTTGAACTTGCGACTGTTGCGGGCGATGTAGTTCCGGACCGTCAGGACGCCCTCGCCATCTTCGGCAAGCACGTCGACGACACCCATCGCATGCAGTTCCTCGCCGGTGTAGAGGCGGCCGGACATGATCATCGCTTCTGCACGTGCGGCATCGAGCCTGCGTCGCAGGAAGCTATAGGCGCCCATGCCCGGAAACAGGTTGAACAGCACCTCGGGGAGACCGAGCTTCGCGCTGCGCTCGGCAACCAGCACGTCGTAGGACAGAGCGCTTTCGAAACCGCCACCGAGTGCGTCGCCCTGCACGAGCCCGATGGTGATGATCGGCTGGTGGAAGGCGACGTGATTGTTGAAAATCACGTCGATGCAGAGGTGCGCGTAGTCGCGCAGCACGGTCTCGTCGCGCTCGCGGATACGATCGGCGAACAGGGCCAGGTCGCCACCAAGATTATAGATGCCGGGAATATCCGAGCCGAACACGAAATACTGGACCGGATCCTGGTTCCGGGCGATCTGGCGCTCCCGCAGGGTCCTGACAACGCCATGGGTCGACAGAACGTCGCGCAACAATGGCGGAGTGACCCGGACGGTTCCATGACGCAATTGCATCATGCTCCAGAACGTCCGAGCATCGGGATCATAGCGGTTTGCCAGATGATCGAAATCCACGACCGCATGATGATCGTCGCTCCCGCCGAAGATCGGAGAGGCATAAGATGCTCCGGGCTGTTCGGTCGTATCGAGCGCGCTGAAATGCTGGGCCTGCTTATTGATAAAGGTCACGGCACAATCCTTTTGTAGATGCTGAGCGTTGCGAATACAGACGAACCCAGGCGCGGTTCGTCCATGCAACCCCAACAGTGTGTGCCGTCTTGGTATCCCCCCGCTACATCCTTATTCAGTTAACGTTACTGTCACGCAGACTTATCTCTATTTTTAGATACGGACGTCACATGAAATGGAATGTGAGACGATCCCTGTATTAGGGCGGTCATCATCAGCGGGCAGCTAGATCGACGACCGCCATCCTTCCGTTTTCGCAACCAAAGGCCAGCAACGTTCCGGCGGGATTGAACGCCAGTGCACTGACCGAACTGCTGCCTCCGCCGTCGCCCGGACCGCATACCGGCAAAACCCTTTTCGTCGCGACATCGGACATCAGGACAGTGCCATCGGCGAAGCCGGCCGCGACCAGTTCATGCTGCGGATGGAACGCGACGCGGGTGCACATCGAATTCGGCGCACCGGCCAGTTCGACCGGCGGCTTGCCCATCGGCCCGCCGCCGAAGAACGGCCACAGCACCACCACCTCGGCGCCACTGGTGGCGAGCCAGCGCCCGTTGCGGGAGAAGCTGAACGACTGGGTCTTCTGCGGATAACCGCTCATGCGCATGTTGTGACTGTCGGACAGCCGCCAGCCATGCAGCTCGTTCTCCTGCATCGCAGTGACCACCGCCTCGCCGTCGGGGTGGATGGCGATGCCGATATGGCTGCCCTTCCAGGTCAGCAGGCGCGGCGTGTCGGATCTCGAGTTGGCGAACCAGATCGAGGCGCCGTTATAGTGCGAGGCGGCGATCCGCTTGCCTTTGGCGTCGAAGGCAATGCCTGAGACCGTGCTGTCGTGGTCGAGCGTCCTGAGCAGCTTGCCCTCGGCGTCGCGGAGTTCGACCTGCTTGCCGACCGCGGAGGCGATCAGGCCCTTGCCGCCATCGCTGCCCGGGCGTTTCGCCGAACCCGGCTTGTCCTCCGAGAAACTTGCCACATGTTCGACCCAGCGACGGCCGCTGGCGAGCACGCTCGCCTCCAGGGTGTCGCCGTCGACACGGCACAGGCGGTTGTCGTCGCCGCCGGTCAGGAAGCCACGGCCGGCGATGTCTGGCGCCAGGCCGAGAATTGCACCGTCATGCGCTGCCGCCACGCGCCAGTTGCCGCCGCTGGCAGGAGACGATGCGAGATGCAGTTCGCCCTCGCCGGTTGCGAAGGCGGCCAGGCTACCATCGCGCGAGAATGCGCATCCGAGCACGAACGCATCGACCGTATGGGTGATGCCACGCGTCCGGAGCAGATGGTCGGGATCGGACAAAGCTGCCTCCATGGCCGCGTCTCCTGTGGAAGTGCTCATCGGGCGCGGCAGCTCTCGAAGCCCCGGCGAAGACGGGGTCGGTTCAGGTTGCGACCGATGAACACCAGCCGCGACGTCCGCGCATCGTCTGGCTTCCAGGCGCCGATGAAATCGCCATCGGCCATCATGTGGACGGCCTGGAACGCGAACCGGCGGTTCTCGCCGGTAAAGCTCAGGATGCCCTTGGAGCGCAGGATGTCGCCGCCCTGTTCCTGCAGGAGTGCCCCGATCCAGGCCTGGAACTTGCCCTGGTCGAGCGGCTCGTCGACCTCGAACGACAGGCTGGTGATGTCCTCGTTATGACTGTGGCTGTCGTTCTCCAGGAAGTCCGGCGCGACCTCGAGTGCCCGGCCGAGGTCGAAGCCGCCCTGGTCCAGCACGTCTGTGATCGGCACGTTGCCGCGCACCGCGCGATGCAGCCTGACGAACCGGTTGATGCCACGGATCCGCTCCTCGAGCGCCACCAGCGTGGCCTCGTCCACCAGGTCGGTCTTGTTCAGTACGATGACGTCGGCGAACGCGATCTGCGTCCGCGCCTCGGGACTGTCCTCGAGCCTTGCGGGCAGGTTCAGCGCATCGACCACGGTCACCACCGCATCGAGGCGGGTGCGGGCGCGGATATCGTCGTCGACGAAGAAGGTCTGGGCGACCGGCGCCGGGTCGGCGAGGCCGGTGGTCTCGACGATGATGCCGTCGAACCTGGTCCGGCGCTTCATCAGCGCGCCCAGGATGCGGATCAGGTCGCCGCGCACGGTGCAGCAGATGCAGCCGTTGTTCATCTCGAACACTTCCTCGTCGCTCTCGACGACGAGGTCGTTATCCACCCCGAGCTCCCCGAACTCGTTGATCACCACCGCATATTTACGGCCGTGCTGCCCGGTCAGGATGTGGTTCAGCAGCGTGGTCTTGCCGGCGCCGAGATAGCCGGTCAGCACGGTGACCGGGACCAGGCCCGGCTCGGCCACTGCCTGTTCTCTGGGATCGGTCATCGCGTCAGCCATGTTGTTTCTCACTGTCCGTGTTGGCCTGGATATAGGCGGCGCCTGCAGTCTGCACAGGGGATCGGGCTATCCCGGACGCTTCTGCCAGCCCTGTTCCCAGGAGCAGGAAGAACCATCCGCCGAGCGGCATGTTGGTGAATGCGCTGGCCGATGCGATCGGCCATTCATGGATGAACACCGCGGCGAACAGGCCGACCCGCCAGGCCTGCCGCGTTCCGCCCGCGCCCTGGGCCAGGCCCCGCCCGAGGGCGACGAGCCAGGCAACCACCATGGCGCAGAACATCGCCAGCCCGATCAGGCCGGAGTCGGTCAGTGCCTGCAGAACGTGGTTATGGGCGTGCTGGACGCAGATCGCGGCACCACCGCCACTGCCGTTGTTCAGGCTCCAGGGGGGCCAGTCCTGGAAGTAGGCGGGTAGCGGGCATCCGTTGCGGAAGCCGTCGAAACCGAGCCCAGTCAACGGGTTGGCGATCGCGATGGCCAGCGCTCTATTATAGATCAACCCGTACGGGCTGTTCGGGAAGTCATGCATCTGCGTGCCGAAGAGCACTACCAGGTGCTTGAAGCTGTGCGGCGAGACGAACGCGCTGATCGCGATCAGCACCGGCGCCGCGGCAAGAGCCGCCAGCAGCGGCAGCCGCAGCCGTCGCAGCACCAGCCCCGACACGACCAGGCCGAGCAGCACCAGCAGCATCGGCATCCGCTGGCCCGCCAGCACCATCACGGCGAGCCCCGCCAGCAACGGCAGCACCGAGGCCGCAAGCAGCCACCAGCGAGAATGGCGATTCGTGGACCCGGCGCGGTCGGCAATCCAGGTGCTCGCGACCAGCATCACCGGCAGCAGCAGGCGGGACAGCGGCGCCGAGGCACGCGGCTTGTCGTATGGGCCGGTCAGGGTACCGTCGTGGAAGCGGGGATCGCCGAACAGATTGTAGCCGGTCACCGCCTGCAGCAGCAGTTGCGCCGCGATGTACAGGCAGGCAGCCACGAGCAACCCGCGCATGAGCCGGCGGGACCGCGGGTCCGACAGCACCCCATGCTGGAGCGCCGCCACGAACACCAGGAACCGCAGGGTCGCAAGTGCCTGGCCGAAATCGGGCCAGCCGCCGATGCCGAATGGCCCGACGGGCAGCGAGCACATGACGAGCCAAAGCCACCAGAACAGCGATACGGGCACCCAGCGCGTTCGCAACCAGAGCCAGTCATGGCTGATGGCGGATCGCAGCAGGAAGGCAGTGGCGGTGATGTCGATCATCGCCTCGGCAATCCCACGGCCATGCACCAGGAAGACCGGACACAGCAGTGCCGCGACGAGACACAGGCGGTCGAGCAGGCGGATCGCCGTGGGACGGGACAGAGAGGGTGAAGACATCGGCACAGGGGTTAGCGCGAACGCGGTATCCAAGGAAATGACGCCAGTGCGTCATGGCGAAGGGTCCGCAGCCGGGCGCGGGCTTCCGGTAGGTCGAATCCGCGGGCACGGGCAAGCCCCGCCCCGGATAGCCGTGCACGTTCGGTCTGGCCATGACCGAGCCGCAGCAATGCGGCTGCCAGCGTTTCGGGCCGATCGGGATCGATCACCAGGGCCGCATCGGCCACCAGTTTGGCAAGGCCGCCACGCCCGGAGCAGACCAGGGCCGCGCCGCAGGCCATCGCCTCCAGCGCGGTCATTCCGAACGGCTCCATCCACCGGCTCGGCACGACGACGATCGCCGCCCGCGCCATCGCCTCCAGCACAGCGGCATGCGGCTGGTAGCCCGCGAGCGTCACGCCGGCCCGTCCGGCCGCCGGACGCAACGTGGCCAGGAACGGTGTATCGGCCGCGCCGTGATGAAAACGGTCGGCGCCGATCATCTCCGCACGCCAGCCGGGCAGCGACGGCAGCACCTGCGCGCACGCGGCGACGAAGCTGTCGGCGCCCTTATCCGCGACCAGCCGGCCGGCGAACAGGATCAACCGCTCGCGTGCCTCGGCGGGACGGGGCGGTGGCAGCGCTGCCAGATCCAGGCAGTTGGGCAGGAGCCCGATCGTGACGCCCGGCCCCACGCCCTCGAGGAAGCGGCTGCGCAGATAGTCCGAGACCGCGACGATCCGCATCCGCCCGGCCAGCGCCCGCCGGGCCCGCGGCGACCGGGCGCCCCGCATGTCCTGCGGGTCGTTATGGAGGAACAGGCAGACGGGAATGCGCGGCAAGCGTCGGGCCAGCATCGACGCGACCTCCGGCCGGTTTTGAACCTCGATCAAATCCGGAGGTGTCGGCGCCAGCATCCGTGCGGCGGCAGCGGCATAACGGGCACCCCCACCTCGGACGAACGGGTCACGTGGCCAATCCGGCGCCTGCACCGGCCAGAAGTGCCGGTCGGCGAATGGTGCCTGCGACAGCTTCCGTCCGAGGATCAGGTCCTGCGGGTCCGACAGCCGGTGCACCAGCAGCCCGATGGCGCCGACCGCATCCGGCGAGAAACCCTCGCGCGGCGGCAGCACGATCGCCACGCGCGGATCATCGACAGCTATGATCAGGCGACGCTCTCATAGCGATCGAGCTGCCAGTCGGCCGGTTCCAGGGTGGCGGCCTCGTACCATTCCACCATCAGCGGATGGGCCAGCACCGCATCGCGATACGCGGAGGAGGCTGCACCAAGCCGCACGCCATACGAGATGAAGCGGGCCACCACCGGAGCGAACATCGCGTCGGCCACGGTGAACGCGGGTCCGAACAGAAAGGGGCCGCCGGCGCCGTATTTCGCGCGGGTCGTGCTCCAGAGTTGATCGAGCCGATCGATATCCGCCTGGACATCGGGCGCGATCCCGCCGGCCAATGGATGGTTGCGCCCCAGGTTCATCGGCATGGCGAGCCGCAATGGCCGGAAGCCCGCATGCATTTCGGCGGATAGCACGCGGGCATGGGTGCGGGCGCGCAGATCGGCAGGCCAGAGCGCGGGCGCCAGCTCGGCGCAATATTCGCCGATCGCCAGGCTTTCCCACACCCGGTTGCCGTCATGCTCGAGATACGGCACCAAGCCGTTGGGCGTCGCGGCAGCGATTTCCGGGGTGATCCCACCCGCCAGCCGGATCACCTCTTCGGTAACGTCGAGCTCGGCCAGCCGCACTATCAGCCATCCACGCAGCGACCAGGAGGAATACCGCCTGGTCCCGAGAACCAGCGTACCGTCGCTCATCTGCATGCTCCGCCAAAGACCTGCCTATCTAACGGGGCGCGGACCGGTTGAGAATGCATTGTGTCGGGTAAGAGCGGAGGGACGTCGGATCGCCATCACAACGCGTTCTCAGCCGGTCCGCTGGATGTAGCCGCCGCCCAGGATGCGAGACCCATCATAGAACACGCAGGCCTGGCCCGGGGCCGGCAGGGCGGGCTCGTCCAGCACCACCGCGTTGCCATGGATGGTGGCGGCACGAACTGCCTCGCGGGCACGCAGCTGAACCTGGCAGCGGAGGGGCGCCGTCGGTGCGTCGATCAGCCAGTTGATGTCGCGCAACGCGAGGTCGCGGGTGCTGCTGCGGCCGCGCGGGCCGATCACCACGCGCCGGGCAGCCGGGTCGAGCGAAACTACCTGCTGCCGTTCGCCATCCCGCATCGCCGCGTTGCCGAGGCGCTTGGACTGGCCGACCGTATAGCCGGCCAGACCCGAATGCTGCCCGAGCACGGTTCCAGCGGCATCGACGATCTCGCCGGCCTCGGCGGTTTCCGGGCGCAGCCGGGTCACCAGGTCGGCATACGATCCGGTCGGCACGAAGCACAGATCCTGGCTGTCCGGCTTATCCGCAACCGACAGACCCAGACGCAGCGCCTGGGCACGCACGACGTCCTTGCTGGCCAGGTCGCCGAGCGGAAACCGCAGATAGGCGAGCTGTTCGCGGGTGGTGCCGAACAGGAACCAGCTCTGGTCGCGGCCGGCATCGACCGGGCGATGCATCTCTGCGCCGGACTTGCCGTCGACGCGGCGCACGTAATGGCCCGTCGCCATCGCGTCGCAGCCAAGCTCGCGGGCGAGGCCGAGCAGGTCGGTGAACTTGACGCCCTGGTTGCAGGCGATGCACGGCACCGGTGTCTCGCCGGCAGCATAGGCGTCGGCGAACCGATCGATCACGCTCTCGCGGAATCGCGCTTCCGCATCGATGACATAATGCGGGAAGCCGAACCGGTCCGCGACCCGCCTGGCATCATGGATATCGTCGCCGGCGCAGCAGGCGCCCTTCCGCTTGGCGCTGGCACCATGGTCATAGAGCTGCAGCGTTGCACCAACGACATCATGTCCTTGCTCCGCCAGCATCGCCGCAACGACACTGCTATCCACGCCACCCGACATGGCGGCCAAGATGCGCATCAGCAGCACCTGCTCGAAAGAACGAGACCGTTCGAGAATGTGCTGTGCCGAGTGAGAGCTCCCCCTTCGGGAGCGCCCGTCGTGGCTACCGGAGCACCGAAGCGGAGCGGCCTCCCGGCCGTGAGCATCGGATCGCACGGAAGTCGCGTCGGATCGCCGGCACAGTGCATTATCGAGCGGTCTCGCACGGGTTAGCCGGTCTTGGGGAGGCGCACGACTAGGCCATCCAGGGCGTCGGTGATGACGAGCTGGCAGCCGAGCCGCGAAGTCTTCTCCAGGCCGAAGGCGAGGTCGAGCATGTCCTCCTCGTCCTCTGTCGGCTTGGCCAGTTTGCCTGCCCAGGCCGGGTCCACCACCACATGGCAGGTGGCGCAGGCCAGCGAGCCTTCGCACGCACCTTCGAGGTCGATGCCGTGACGATGCGCGATCTCGAGCACGGAAAGGCCGAGCGGCGCCTCGACCTGGCGGGGGGCGCCATTGCGCTCGATGAAAGTCATGCTGGGCATCGTCGACCTCGGCCGGGAAGCGGATTGTGTGAAAGGGGATGGTGCGTCACGCCGGCACGGGGATGCCGGAATGAACCAGAGCATGGGCATCGGCCAGCATGTCGGCGGCCTGGCCCAGCTCGTCGGCGGACGTAAAACGTCCGATCCCCAGACGCAAGCTTCGTGCAGCCTGGTCCCGGCTCAGTCCCATCGCGGCGAGCACGTGCGACGACTCGATATCCGCCGCGGAACAGGCCGATCCGGTCGAGACGCAAAGGTTCGGCATCGCTGCCATGATCGCCAGCGCATCGCCTCCGGGGAAGCGGAGGTTGAGATTGCCGGCGATGCGGTGCTCGCGGCTGCCGTTGACCAGGATGCCGGGAATCACCGCCTGCAGCCGGATAAGCAGCTGGTCGCGAAGGGCGGCGATCCGGGCCGTCTCGCTATCGAGGTCCACGCCTGCCACACGCGCCGCCTCGCCCAGGCCGACCACGAGCGGCGCGGGGAGCGTTCCGGACCGGAGCCCCCGCTCCTGCCCGCCACCGGACATCAGCGGCACCAGCCGTACGCGGGGCCGGCGGCGCACGAACAGGGCGCCGACACCCTTGGGCCCATAGAATTTGTGGCCGCTGATCGAGGCGAGATCGAGGTCGAGCGCCCGCACGTCGACCGGCAGCTTGCCCACCGCCTGGGCCAGGTCGCTGTGCAGCAGCGCCCCGGCCGCGTGCACGATCGGCGCCAACAAGGAAAGGTCCTGGATCACCCCGGTCTCGTTGTTCACCGCCATGATGCTGACCAGCAGCGTCGGCACGCGAAGGGCCTCGCGCAGCCGGTCCGGATCGACCCGCCCGTCCGGCTCGACCGGCAGCACGACCGGCTCGAACCCTTCTCCGGCAAGGTCGCGCACGGTTTCCAGCACGCAGGGATGCTCGGTCGCCAGAGTGACGACCCGGCGCCGCGGGTCGCCGGAACGCATTGCCTGGCGGGCTGCGCCCTTGATCGCCAGGTTGTTGGATTCCGTAGCGCCGGAAGTGAAGACGAGCTCGCGCGGATCGGCACGAAGCAGGTCGGCCAGGTGCCGGCGTGCCTGTTCGACCGCATCGGCCGCCTGCTGGCCCATGGCATGCTCGGCACTGTGCGGGTTGCCGAAACTGGTCGTGAACCAGGGCAGCATGACGTCCAGCACGCGGGGATCGCAGGCCGTGGTGGCCTGGTTGTCGAGATAGATCATCCGGCGAGCATAGCTCATGCCGCCAGCCCCGGGCGCCCGGATCGGGCCAGAGACATGTAGGCCTCGATGAAGCGGTCCACGTCCGGCTCCTGCACGTTCCAGGGCAGCGAGACGCGGATCGCCGAGCCGGCCAGATCGGGCAGGCCCATCGCCGCCAGCACATGCGACTGCGCGACCTTGCCGGAGGAGCAGGCGGCCCCCGACGAGACCGCGAACCCGGCCAGGTCCAGCGCGATGAGCTGCACGTCCGCGCGCCGCCCGGCCAGGCCGAGGCAGGTGGTGTTAGCCAGCCTGGGCGCATCGGCGCCGATGCAGACGGCTCCGGCCGTTCGGGCCGCCTGCTCGATCCGGTCCCGCAGTCCGGCGAGGCGGGATTGCGACGAGAGGGTCGTGCACGCCGCCTCGCACGCGGCCGCGAACCCGGCGATCGCCGGCACTGCGGGCGTGCCGCCACGCCGGCCACGCTCCTGGCCGCCGCCCTCGATCAGCGGCGCCAGGATGAACCTGTCGACCAAGGAGGAGAGCAGCAATGCGCCGGCACCCTTGGGGCCGCCCATCTTGTGGGCCGAGATCGCCATGCTGTCGGCGCCGATCACCGCCAGCGACAACGGCATCCGCCCCGCCGCCTGGACGGCGTCGACATGTAGGCGCGCACCATACCGGCGGCAGAGGTCGGACACCTCGGCCAGCGGGTGCAGCACGCCGGTCTCGTTGTTCGCGGCCATCATACAAACCAGCGCCGGGCCGCCCGGGCCGGCCAGCGCGGCTTCCAGGCCGGCAATGTCGAGCGTGCCGTCCCGGGCGACCGGCAGCACGGCTGCTCCGGGGCCGGCGGCCCGACGGATCGCGTCGTGCTCGGTAGCACCAATCAGGAGCCGGCGGCCGGCGCCGAGCGCATGCAGTGCCAGCCCATCGCTCTCGGTGCCGCCCGAGGTGAACACCAGGCCGGCCGGGTCGGCGCCGAAGCATGCGGCGATCCGTTCCCTCGTCTCCTCGAGCACAGAACGCGCCCGCCGCCCGGCCATGTGGACCGAACTCGGATTGCCGACGAGGTCGAGCGCCCGGATCAGCGCGCCACGTGCCTCCGGCCGCAGGGGTTCGCTGGCGTTGGCGTCGAAATAAACTGGATCGTTCGCGAAACCGCGAGCATGTCCGGTCTCATGGTGCAGATCGGTCATGGAGTTGTCCTCACGGCTCCGTGTCGCCGCAAAGGCGTTCGTGCGGGTTCAGGGTGCGGTATTCCGTTGTAATTGCTCGAACCGTCTCGTTATAGAGTTCATGAACAGGCGCTGACGATGCACGCACCACTGTGGGACGGCCGGGATGCCGTCCGACAGGCGATGCCGGATCACAGTGTGCCGGAGCAGGGAGAGACCTCGTGTCCGATGTTCGGGAAATCAATCGCGTTTCCATCCCAGAGCCTGATCGAAACCTGATTTTACAGCAAAGCCAGCCCCGCGCTTGGCGCAAGCGTGACCTGCACGCCCTTTGAATCATGCGGCGTTCTGCGCCATATGCGTGCAATCAAAGCATCTATCGACCTGGACAGCCCGGCCTGAGCAGCCAAACGGCACTTTCTGATCGTCGACTATCCGAAATCATCGAACCACGTCCGGCGGGGCATCGTCGGGTGTCGAGATTACGTTAACAAGCTGCCGTTCATGCCATCGAACGGAGCAATAAGAATCGCGGGAAATAATGCCTGAGGTGATGTTCGCCGGCCCTGACGGCCGACTCGAGGGACGCTACCACCATTCCAGCGAGAGCAACGCGCCGCTCGCCCTCGTTCTCCACCCGCATCCGATGCACGGCGGGACCATGAACAACCGCATTACCTATAATATGTACCGGACGTTCGAAAAGCTCGGCTTCTCGGTAATGCGCTTTAACTTCCGTGGCGTCGGCCGCAGCCAGGGCCGCTACGATGGCGGCTTCGGCGAGATCTCCGATGCGGCGGCAGCGCTCGACTGGATGCAGATGGTCAATCCGAACTCGGGTGGGCTCTGGATTGCCGGCTATTCGTTCGGTGCGTTCGTCGGCATGCAGTTGCTGATGCGCCGTCCGGAAATCTCCGGCTGGGTCAGTGTCGCGCCCCCGGCCAACCACTACGATTTCGGCTTCCTGGCGCCATGTCCGTGTGGCGGCCTGCTGCTGCATGGCGATTCCGACGAGATGGTGCCCGAGCCCGCGGTGCGGAAGCTGGTGGACAAGCTCAACACGCAGAAGAACGTCACCGTCGACTACCGGGTGTATGCCGGCGCCGACCATGTGTTCGCGACCCACGCTGAGCACGTCTCCGAGGCGGTCGAGGATTACGTCGGCAAGATCGTGGCACGCAAGGCGATGGCGCTGGCTGCCGATTAGGCCAGAACCGGCAGGGGCGGTGGGGCTTTATCCAAGCGGGATTGATCTCCTCCGTCCAACCGATTCGTCCTGCAGGCTCCCTATGATGGCCTGACCAGGCGTCCTCCGGGAGTAGGCTCAGGCGCACCCGTGGTGCCGGGCCAGGAGAGCGGAAGTCCAGCTTCGACCCGGACGGCGAGAAACGCGAAACACTGCGCTTCCAGGGCGTCGCCGTCCCAGCCGAGGCTCTCGACCGCTTCGACCGGCGCGTGCAGGCGATCCCGAAGCGCCTGCATCAGCACCGGATTGCGCCGGCCACCCCCGCACACGAGCCAATGTTTCGGACGCTCGGCAAGGATCGTCATGGCGATCGATGCGGCGGTGAAGGCGGTCAGGGTCGCGGCGCCATCCGCCGCCGACAGGCCAGATACAGCATCGAGTGCGGCATGGAATTGAAGGCGGTCGAGCGATTTCGGTGCGGGCCGGCTGAAGAACGGATGCGCCAGCAACCCGGTCAACACCGCCTCGTCCACCCGGCCCGATGCGGCCAGCCGTCCGTCGGTGTCACAGGGGGTGCCGGTGTGCCGCATTGCCCAGTCGTCGAGCAGCGCGTTGCCCGGGCCGGTGTCGCAGGCGATGAGGGCATCGTCCGGGCCGATCCAGGTAAGGTTTGCGACACCGCCGAGATTGAGGAACGCCACCGGTCGCTCCAGCCGCGCCGCCAGCGCCGCATGATAGGCCGGGACCAGGGGGGCGCCCTCGCCGCCTGCTGCGACATCCGCGCTCCGAAAATCGTACGCCACCGGCAGCCCGGTCCGGTGCGCCAGATAGGCGGCGTCGCCGATCTGCCATGTCCGGCCTTCGCCGGGGCGATGCAGGATGGTCTGGCCATGGAAGCCGATCAGCGCCGCCGGTTCGCCGAGGGCCGCCACCGCCGCCACATGTACGTCGGTCAGGCGGCGCTCGAGCTGCAGCAGCTCCGGATCGGTCGCATCGATGTGTGCTGCACGATCGAGCAGGCCGCGTAGGGCGGTGCGCAATGCGGGATCGTAGGGGATGGTGAGGGCGGTGCCGAACGAGGCGATACGCTCGCCGTCGGTCTCGATCAGCGCCGCATCCACCCCGTCGAGCGAGGTGCCGCTCATCAGTCCGATCACCCGGCGCATGGTCGCTCCCCCGTCTGGCAGGCCGCCCGCTTCGGGAACCCCTGCCCGCATGCTACAGCACCGCCGCCGGTGGACCAGGAGATCCGGCACTCAGCGATGGTGGTTCCAGACATGTCCAAGAGCGATTTCCTGGCAGAGGCCGAAGCGCGCGGCTTCGTGTTCCAGTGCACCGACAGCGAGGCGCTCGATGCCGCACTGAACGCCGGGATCGTGTCGGGATACGTAGGCTTCGACCTGACCGCGGACAGCCTGCATGTCGGCTCGATGGTGCAGATCATGCTGCTGCGGCTGCTGCAGCGTCATGGGCATCGTCCGGTGCTGCTGCTGGGGGGCGGCACCACCAAGATCGGCGATCCGTCCGGCAAGGAGGAGGCGCGGCAGCTGCTGACGCCGGAGCGCATCGCCGCCAACGGCCACGGCATTCTCGCGATCCTGAAGCGGTTCGTGCAGATCGGCGCCGGGCCGACCGACGCGCTGATTGCAGACAATGCCGAATGGCTCGACCGGCTCGGCTATATCGAGCTGCTGCGCGAAGTCGGGCAGCATTTCTCGATCAGCCGGATGCTGTCGTTCGACAGCGTCAAGCTGCGGCTCGAACGCGAGCAGGGACTGACATTCCTCGAGTTCAACTATTCGATCCTGCAGAGCTACGATTTCCGCGAGCTCGGGCGGCGGCATGGCGTGAGCCTGCAGATGGGTGGCTCCGACCAGTGGGGCAACATCGTGTCGGGCGTGGACCTGGTGCGCCGCACCGATGCCAGGCAGGTATTCGGGCTGACCACGCCGCTGATCGCCACGGCCTCCGGCGCGAAAATGGGCAAGACCGCGGCCGGTGCCGTTTGGCTGTCGGCGGACCGGGTGTCGCCGTTCGACTACTGGCAGTTCTGGCGCAACACCGAGGATGCCGATGTCGGCCGCTTCCTGCGCATGTTCACCGACCTGCCTCTGGCGGAATGCGAGCGGCTGGCGGCGTTCGAAGGTGCCGCGATCAACGAGGCGAAGAAGATCCTGGCCACCGAGGCGACCGCGCTGTGCCACGGACGCGACACCGCGCTCGCGGTAGCCGAAACCGCGAGACTGAGCTTCGAGCAGGGTGAGCTTGTGCAAGCATCGCTGCCGTCCCGCGAGATACAAGCCGCCGAGTTGTCGGCCGGCATCCCGATCTTCCGGTTGTTCGCCGAAGCCGGGCTGGCCACCAGCAACGGTGAAGCCCGCCGCCTGATCCGCGGCGGCGGTGCCCGCATCAACGACGTCGCCGTCAGCGACGAAGCCCGCATCATCTCCGACGCCGACCTCATCGACGGCGCCATCAAACTCTCAGCCGGACGCAAACAGCACCTGCTCCTGCGCCCAGTCTAAGCCCACCAACGACGCCCCCCATCCGCGGAAGGCCGTTCGAGAATGCGCTACGGCGAGTCAGAGGCGCGCTCTACGCGCCGCCCGTCGTGGTTGTCCGAGCACCGGAGCGGAGCGGCCATCAGGCCGTGAGCACCGGAGCACAGGCCAACCGCGTCGGATGACCGCCGTAGTTAGCATCATCGAACGGCCGGCTTAGGGGAGGTGGTTGCCGCCGGTGACCCCGTAGATTTCGCCGGTGACGTAGGAGCTTTCCTGCGAGGCGAGCAGCACATAGACCGAGGCGAGTTCTGCCGGCTGGCCGGGGCGGCCGATCGGGGTTTTCGACCCGAAGGTCGGGATCTTCTCCTGCGGCTGGCCGCCGGACGGCTGCAGCGGCGTCCAGACCGGGCCGGGAGCGACCGCGTTCACGCGGATGCCCTTCTCGGCGACCTGCTTTGCGAATGCATGCGTGAAGGCGACGATCGCAGCCTTGGTGCTGGCGTAATCCAGCAAGGTTTCCGACGGCTGGTAGGCCTGGATCGACGTGGTGTTGATAATGGTGGCACCGGCCGGCATCAGCGGCAGGGCGGCCTTGCACAGCCAGAACATCGCATAGACGTTGGTGCGGAAGGTCTCGTCGAGCTGCTCGGTGGTGAGGTCGGCGATGCTCTTCTGGGCCGTCTGCTTGCCGGCGACGTTTACCAGGATGTCGAGCCCGCCGAGCCCGGTGTTCGCCGTCTCGACGAGGCTCTTGCAGAACACCTCGTCGGAAATGTCGCCGGGCGCGGTAACGACCTTGCGGCCGGCCTGCTTGATCAGCGCCACGACCTCCTGTGCGTCCGGCTCCTCGTCGGGGAGGTAGCTCATGACGATGTCGGCACCCTCGCGGGCGAACGCGATCGCCACGGCACGGCCGATGCCGCTATCGGCACCGGTAATCAGCGCCTTGCGGCCTGCGAGACGGCCGAACCCCTTGTAGCTCTCTTCGCCGTGATCGGGCTTGGGGTCCATGTCCTTGGCAAGGCCGGGCGCCGACTGAGGCTGCTCCTCGAACTTCGGCTGGAAATACTGCTTGGTCGGGTCCTGCATGTCGTACTGGTTGAGGGTGGTCATGATGCTGCTCCGTTCAACGCGATCCAGAGCCAGCCAACGTAGCCGGCAGCTGCCGCGTTGCTGAACGTTCCGCATGCGCACCACCTTGGTCGTCGCCGGAGCTTCTGGAGGACCAATCTCGGTGGAGCCGGGACGTCCGGTATCTGCCGGTTCGATGATCGGCCACGTTCTTCATCGGGCCGTCCGGAACAAGCAAGTCGACACGTAGATCCCTGGTATGCAAGGGCGTCGTCAGCGCCTGTTTCTCGGTCATGCCGGCTGCGGCGGTTCGTTCAGTTCGCGCCTTCGGATCTACCACAGTTGACGAACACGCGCAGGTCGGCTTCGGTCGAGCCGGTGCAGTCTGGTGCTATCGATTCAGGCTCACTAGAATACCTGTATGTTTATGAGTTGGCTCCTGATCTCCCTCTTTATGTCGTAGCAATCTTATTCCGGATCACGATGCTTGCGGTTTCAATCCTGGGCAAGAATGAGCGTCTTACAAACGTTACGACGGAACACGGCGCCGCCAACTCGCGAGGTAAGCTTCAGAATGCTGATCCAGCATTTTATGATTCACGGACCAGAATATATTGCGGTAGTTCAAAACATATTGCGAAAGACATACATTTGATCTTCTTCAAGAAGACCCAGCAGGCGCCCACGAGACAAGCTGATTTCGATCGGTGTAACCAGCCTCTCCATCATGACCAACTTCGTCTCCGCCCCATATCTATCGAAGCGTTGCGTTGGTTCGCCACGATCGGCCTCGTCTCCATCTATCTTGCCCCAATACAAGGCTCCGCCAAGGAACCGGGTTCACTGGCGATGCAGACTCCTGAGGCAGACTCGGTCGGAACATCGACCAATCTTGAGCTGGCCTCGAAGACATTGCTCACGCGGTTCGGCCAAATATCGAGACGAGGAGATCGGCTATCATTGGAAGACCTTCGCCGGGAAGTTTCGGCGCACGCGACCGATGGCCAGCACAAGGCACAGGATGCTGCTCGGTTCTTCATCGCGAGTCCGATCGCGAGGATACTGGCCGGCGAAACGAAAACCGGTGGGCTTACCCGCGCGGGTCTGGCGTCGGCTGCGCAACTGACGACGGACCCACGGCTCGATGAGCGGCTTATATCATTGAACGACCATGAAAAGCAGGATCCGGCGCGTTTCCAATCCCTGCTGCTTCGTGATCCCGGCATTCCGAACGCCGTTCGTGCTCGAATCATCATGCGACTTGGGGACGAACGGCTTCTCCAGGCAATCGGACGTCCGATCGTGATGGGAAACGAGCAGGACAAGCGCGACGTAACGACAGCCTTTCTCTACCTCGCGCGGCTGAGTTGGCTAGGGGGGGCAGAGGCGGAGGCAATCGTTGAATACAAGGTTCCCTACACGATGCTTCGCGGAGACAAGGACCATTCGGCTTCCTACTGGAACAATCACACCGTGCAGATCAGCGAGAAGATGATCAGTGGCGGTAGCGGAATGGTCAACGACCAGGCGCTCGCCAGGCATATCGGGATCTTCGCACATGAAAGTGGCCATGCGATATCCGGCCTGTCCGGTCAGCAGAAGAAGCTGAACGCGGATCTGGCGGCGCAGCGCATCACCCGCGGCATGGACGGCATAGTGAACGAGGCGGTGGCAGGCGTATTCCAAAACCGGGCCCACGTGGCAGCACTCGGCTACGGCGCCAACAAGGACAGCGACAAGAACCTAGCTATCATCCATGACGTCGAGAAGAACATCGTCAACGGCAACACGATGTATGCACGCTACTACCATGTCGATGTCGATGCGGCCCACGCACAGCTTCCTGTCGTAAAGCAGATCATCGCCAACGACCTGATCCCGTTCTTCCAGACCCGGTTCGGCCTTCTCGATGACCCTCAGTTGACGTCGGGACTGCCACCGTCGCACCGTTGATCGCATTGCGAATTGAGCGTCTTCCGCTGCGGCTGCAAAACTATCCTCGATCCACGGCTTCGAGCCGTCATGAAGGAAATCACATGCAAAAAAACCGTCTCTACGGAATCCTGGCGATCGGCCTGGCAACCAGCGCACCGCTGTATCCGGCTTCTGCAGCCGAGAAATGGACTGCGGATCATAATCAGTGCAACAACCAAACCAACACGATCGACATAACGTCCTGCATCAATGCGCGAACCGCAATCTGGGACCAGAGACTGAACCAGGCCTACAAGGCGCTGACCGTGATGCTGGCCGGGGAGCCATCGACCAAGAGTCGGCTGGCGCCGCTGCAGACGGCGCAGAGGGCATGGCTCAAATATCGCGACGCGAACTGTGCGTACTACAACGCCCAGGAGGGCACGATCCGCTCGGTCGAGGTGTCGGACTGCATGCAGAGGATGACCCAGGATCGCGCCATCGAACTGCAGGGTGAAGGCCCGCAATAGGCACGCATCGCCGACATCCCACCTTGCGGGGTCAGCTCGATACCCCGTCCGGCCGCTCGGTCGGCGTTCCCAGCCGGGCCTTCATGTCGGCGAGCGACGTTGCGGCGAGAGCGACGCGCATTGCGGTCTCGGCGCCCAAGAACACGTCGCCGAACAGCCAGGGAACCTGGCTGCCGACCGGACAGCCCGGGTCGGGACTTGCATGGAGCGGCAACAAGGGCGGCGCCGGTGCCGGATGCACCGCGCACCAGACATCGTCCAGGCTGATCCCGGCCGCCTCGCGTCCGAGCGAGGCGCCGCCCTGGCCGCGACGGACGTGGACCAAGCCGGCACGGGCCAGCAGGCGCATGATGCGGCGGACGACCACGGGGTTGGTGTTCACGCTGACGGCGATGCGCGGGCTGGTCAGCCGGCCGACGGGCTCGGTCGCCATCAGCAGCATGATGTGGGTGGCGACCGAAAACCGTGTTGCAATCATGATGGTGCTGTAAGCCGCATTCGCTTCCTTGGTTCATCGAAGATATTCGCGACTTGCAGCAAGGCCTGCCCGGGCGGCATGAAGATCCGGCATGGACATGCCTTCCTCCGATCCGGCCGTCGTCGACACGCCGGCATCCGATCCGCTGCTCTCGGCAGCGCCCGAACTGATCGGGCTGCCCGAGAACCAGCTTGCGATCCGGCGGGCAACGACGATGCTGTGCGGCCGGCTGGCCTGGGTGGTGCTGCACGAGGTGCCGCTGCCGAACGGACGGCGCGCCGACATCCTGGCGCTCAGGCCGGACGGTGGCTTCGTCTGCATCGAAGTGAAGTCCGGGCCGCGCGACTTCCTGGCCGACGGCAAATGGCCCGAATACCGGCCCTATTGCGACGCGCTGTATTTCGCGGTGGATGACGGCTTCCCGCAGGAGCTGTTGCCGGACGATGTCGGCGTGATGGTCGCCTGCATCGGGCCGCACTGCCTGCCGAAGGGGGTGACGGCGGATGCCGACCTGCTGCGCGAGGCCCCGGCGCATCGCCTGGCACCCGCGACCCGACGCGCCCTGATGCAGCGGTTCGCCACCATCGCCGCCAGCCGGCTCGCGGCCCTGGAAGACCCGGCGATCACCGCGTCACTCCGCGCGGCCCTGCGCGTCGAGTAGGCACGCCTCCCCTGGTCCGACCGTGCCAACACATGCGAGATTGCGTCGCATGACATCCGTGTCCTCGCAGCCTCCCCTCGAACTCCGACGCCGCTTCGAGTCCGCCCGCATCGTGGTCGCCGAGGCGGCCGAGATGGCGATGCGCATGCGGCCGCCCTCGGGCGGGCCTGTCGCCACCCAGAAGGGCGCGCAGGACTGGCTGACCGAGGCCGACGGCGCGGTCGAGGCGATGATCGCCGCTCGCATCGGCGCGCTGTTCCCGGATGACGGCTTCCAGGGCGAGGAGACCGGTCGCACCCGCGACGGCGCATTTCACTGGGTGGTGGATCCGATCGACGGCACCTCGAACTATGCACGCGGCCGCAACCGCTGGTGCGTCTCGCTCGGCCTGCTCGAGCATGACCAGCCGGTCGCCGGCATCCTGGCGGCGCCGGCCCTGGGCGAGACCTACGCGGCGGTGCGCGGCATGGGCGCCACCCTCAACGACCTGCCGATCCAGGCATCCCCGGTCGTCGATCCAGGCCGCGCGATGATCGAGGTGGGCTGGGGGCCGCGCGTGCCGGTGCCCGAGTTCATCGCCACGATCGACCGGGTGATGACGCTGGGTGCGATGCCGCGCTCGAGCGGATCGGGTGCGCTGGCCCTGGCCGACGTCGCCTGCGGCCGGCTCGACGGGTATATCGAGCTCTCCATCCACCTATGGGACGTGGCGGCGGCGCTGGCGATCCTGGCCGAGACTACGGCGATGGTGTCTCCGTTTCTGCGCGACGGCGGGCTGGAGCGGGGCATCCCGATCCTGGCGGTGGCACCGGGCATTGCGGCGGCGCTTGCCGAAGCCGCCCGCATCCCGCTGGACTAGCTGTTCTACCAAGATCAACTATTGTGCGAAGCTGGCAGCGCAGGCCATTGTTTCGGCACAATTTCGGCGTCAGTCGAACCGAGATTTCAGGAACCACCAGAATGCCCATGAGCCGTGCAACATCCAGCATCCGCCGCGGGCTGGCTCGTGTCCTGTCGACGAACCTGATCACCAGCGGCGTGGCCGCCGGCCTGATGGTGATGGCGGGCGCGGTTCCGGGCGCGAACGCACAGAGCGAACGGGCCCAGCAGCAGCAGCAGCTGGTCGATCGCTCGACCCTGGCGGTGCAGGACGTGCTGGCCTGGAAGCAGAATGGGGGCACCGCGCAGAACCTGCTCCGGAAGGCCAAGGGCGTGATGATCTGCCCGAGCATCTTCCGCATGAGCTTCCTGTTCGGCGGTTCGGGCGGCGGCTGCGTGCTGCTGTCGCGCGATGCCGCAGGATCGTTCTCGGCCCCGGCCTTCTACTCGATGGGCTCGGGCAGTTTCGGCCTACAGGCCGGCATCCAGGATGCCGAGCTGGTTATGTTCATCATGACCCATCGCGGCCTGACGGCGATCATGGACAGCCAGTTCAAGTTCGGCGCCGACGCCTCGGTCGCCTTCGCAACGCTGGGTGCCGGCATGGAAGGCGCCACCACGGCAGCATTCCGGGCGGATATCGTCGCGGTCGAGAAGGCCAAGGGCCTGTTCGCCGGCATCTCGCTGCAGGGGAGCATCATGAGCTCGGACAGCGTCGGCAATCGCGCCTACTACAACCAGCCGGTCGGCCCGGAGGACATCGTGGTGGCGATGCGGGTCAACAATCCCGGTGCCGACCCGCTCCGTGCCGCGCTGATGCATTTCAGCACCCGGCCGGGTGCACCCGGGCCGGCGCCGGCCTATGGACAGGGCGGTCCCGGCGGCGGCTACGCGCAGCCGTCGAACGAGAACGGCCCGATGCAGCTGGCCCCGACCGGCCCGGTCCAGCAGCAATCGTTGCCGCCGCCGCGCTGAGGCGACGGCGGCTGGATCAGGCGGCCTCCTCGTCGAGCTTCAGCGTCGCCATGTCGATCACGTAGCGGAAACGGGCGTCGCCCTTGATCACCCTGGCATAGGCCTGGTTGATTTCCTGGATCGGAATCACCTGGATATCCGGGCCGATCCCGTGCTCGGCACAGAAATCGAGCACGGCCTGGGTCTCGGCGATGCTGCCGATCAGCGAACCGGCGACGCTCTTGCGATGCATCACCCGCTCCTGGTTGTTCTCCGACGGCAGGGGCTCGATCGCACCGACGATGGCCAGGGTGCTATCGCGCTTGAGCATCTTCACGAACGGGTTGACGTCGTGCTTCTCGGGCACCGTGCTCAGCATGAAATCGAAACTGTTCGCCAGCGACGTCATGGTTTTCTTGTCGCTCTCCAGCACCGCCGTCACACCGAGCTTCTTTGCTTCCTCGAGCTTCTCGGCGGTCCGGGTGAACAGCGTGACCTCGGCACCCATCGCCTTGGCGATCTTGGCCGCCATGTCACCGAGCCCGCCGAAGCCGACGATACCGACCTTGTCGCCCGCCTTGACGCCCCAGTGCATCATTGGCGAATAAGTGGTGACCCCGGCGCACAGGATCGGCGCCGCAACTTCCGGCTTCAGAGATGCCGGTATCTTCAGGACGAAATCCTCGGACACGACGATCGAGCTCGAATAGCCGCCATAGCTGTTGTCGCGGCCGTACATGTTGATACCGCCCGGCGCCATCTTTGCCGGGATCATCGGACCGTTATAGGTGGCGAGCCAGCTGTTCGGGCCTTCGCAGTAATTCTCCTCGTGCGCATGGCAAGGCTCGCAGACGCGGCAGCTATCAATCATGCAGCCCACGCCGACGAGGTCGCCGACCGCATGCTTGCTCACCGACCCGCCGACGCGTGCGACCCGACCGACCACTTCATGGCCGGGCATGCAGGGATAGACGGTGTTCGACCACTCGTTCTTGACCTGGTGGATGTCCGAGTGACAGACGCCGCAGAACATCACCTCGATTTCGACCTCGGAGTCCGTCGGGTCGTCGCGCTCGAACACGATCGGCTTCAGGCGGCTGTATGAATGCTGGGCGGCGTAACCAATTGCCTTGGTCATGTGATTGCCTCGACGATCGCTTGCGGGAGTGGATTATGCGGGACGGAAACGGAACAGCTGGGTCTCGGTGATGCCCGGCCCCTGCCACGCCTTCATCTCCGGAATATGCGAGGCGGTGACATAGATTGCGCCGTCTGGCCCTTCCGCCATGCTGTCCGGCCAGAACAGTCGCGGGTCCTGCACCAGAACGGTAAAGCTGCCGTTGCTCTCCATCCGCTTGACCGAGAATTCCTCGGCACTGGTCAGCAGCATTCCGTGTTTGCGGCTGAACCAATAGCCGTCGGTGACGAAGGTCCGGGCCACGACCTGCACCTGCGCACCTAGGTGAGCAGGCAAGAGCGAGGCGTCGAACAGCGCGGCGAGCGGCACGCGATACATCGTGCGGCCGGTGGTCGCCTGCCAATAAAGGTAGCGATCCTGCCCATCGATCAGCAGCCCGTCGGCGGCGAAATGGGCCGGCTGCCCGTCGAGCATCCGCAACGGCTTGCCATTCACGGTGATGGTGACGGCCGGGTCGAACTGGGTCGATGGATGGTTGACCAGAGCCTGGCGCGCGACCCCGCTCTGCACGTCGAGCACGATCAGCGAGCCGGGATTGCCGGAGTTGGTGATAACCGCCCGCCTGCCGTCCGAGGTGAAGCGGATGTCGTTCAGGTAGCTGCCCTGCGGCGCCACCCTGGTATCAAAACGGTAGACCCGCTTCACCGTGTTGGTGGCGAGGTCGATGCAGACGAGCTTGGGTCCGCCCGGCACGATGAAGGTGAGGCCGGGTGCCGCCGGGTCGAGCACCCAGAGGTGGCCCTGGGCATCGACCGTCACGCTCTGGACGCACACGAAGCTGGATCCCGCCTTGCCGGCACTGCCGGGATCGCCGTTACGGAACCCGTTCCAGGCGGCATCGGGGAACGGCTTCAGACTGCCACCGGCGCCGACCTCGGCCACCGAGATCGATACGTCCTCCTCCCAACGCGGGAAATTAACGAAAATCCGGCCGGTCGGAGAGACCGCCACACCGGTGACCTGCCTCGGACTGGTGAAGCGTGCCACGAGTTCGAGAGAAGCCGGGCCGGTAGCGGCGCGTGCCCGCGACACCGGCGCGACCGTCGAGAGGGCGGAGACCGCCACGATCCCCGTAAGAATATCGCGTCGTCCCGGCTGGAAAACGGCGTCCTGCATAGATTTAATCCATCATCTTCCGGGACCTAATCTCTCCATGCGATCACAGTTTCGTCTCATGAGACATTCCTCCGCGCCTCTTCACGATTTTGTGTGTAAACAGTTGATCGTAAGCCCGGGGCATGCGGATCTTCTGACCGGACGCACCGCATCCTCACCGGCCAGGACGGAATATGTCGATATCGACCGGTAGCGACCTCAGGACACGATCGCAGCATGGCTGGACGGCTCCGGACCCGTGTGCCGACAGCCATCTGGACATGCTCACGCGCGTTGCCTGCGAAGCCTTACTCATGCCGATGGCGATGGTGAACCTGTTCGACGGCGACCGGCTGGCCGTCGGCTCGGCGTTCGGACTCGGGGCCCGCGAGACCGACCTGCAGGATCCACCCTTCTGCCGGCACGTCATGCGGAGCGACCAGAAGCCGCTGATCGTTTCCGATGCATGGGCGGATCCGCACTACGCCACCAGTGCGCTGGCGGCAGGCTGTCTCGGGGTGCGCTTCCAGGCGGGCACGGCCATTACCGATGCAACCGGGCAGACCCTCGGCACCCTGTGCGTGTTCGATACTCGCCCACGTCACCTGGACGAGCATGCCATCGGCATCCTGCTCGACCTGGCGGCCACCGTCGCAGCCAGGCTCGATTTCCATCAGGTGAAGGCGGCGTTCGAGGAGAGCGAACTGCATTACCGTCACGCACTGGAGCTCAATCCGCAGATGCCGTGGACCGCATCCGCGGACGGGATCGTCGATGAAGCGAGCCCGCGCTGGCGAGCCGTGATGGGCGAGCCGGCAGACAAGGCGACGCCACTCGGACGCTGGGCATCGGGGTTTCATCCTAACGAGACCATCGACGTCATGGCCGCATGGTGGAAGTCGGTGAAGGATGGCACGCCGTACGACATCCAGTGCCGCCTCCGTACCGGCGGTGCGATCTATCGGTGGTTTCGCATCCGTGCCGCTGCGAGACGCGATGACGACGGCCACATCGTGCGCTGGTACGGAACCACCGAGGATATTCACGACCAGAAAACCACCGACCTGGCCTTGGCCGAAAGCGAGCAGCGGCTGCGCTTCGCACTCGAGAATGCGAAACTCGGAACCTGGGATCTCGATCTCGCCAGCGGACATCTGAAATCCTCTCCGCTCTTCGCCGCGTGCTTCGGCTTCGAACGGGTGGACGAGGAGACCGGCCATCAGCAGCTTCTGTCGATGCTGCATCCGTCGGACGGGGCCGTCCGGCGCGACGCGATCGAAGGCGCACTGGCGCGGCACGAGGATCTCTATGTCGAGTATCGTATCATCTGGGCCGACGGCAGCACGCACTGGGTCAGGATCACCGGCCACGGCATCTACGACCGGGCCGGCAAGCCGACGCGGATGACCGGCCTGGCGCTGGACATCACCGATCAGCGGCGGGACGAGGAAGACCGTGCCCTCGCGGAGGCACGGATCCGGTATCTCGCCTACCATGATCCGCTGACCGGCCTCGCCAATCGCCGGCTTCTGCACGATCGCCTGAACGAAAGCGTATCCGACGCTCACGAACAGTCCCGGCTGGCGCTGCTGTGCATCGACATCGATCAGTTCAGGGCGATCAACGACACGCTGGGGCACGACGCCGGCGACCGCCTGCTGCTGCATGCCGCCGACCGGCTGCGCGCCTGTGCCGGACCGAAAGACATCGTCGCCCGCTATGGCGGCGACGAATTTGCCTTCCTGGTCACGGATGCGCGCAACGACGCCGACATGGACCGGCTGGTGATTCGCATCCAGCAGGCGCTGGCGAAGCCGTTCGAGGTCGAGCAGCACACGGTCCTGCTGACCGGCAGCATCGGCATCGCATTCTCGCCGGACCACGCAGGCGATGCGGAGCAGCTGCTGCGCAATGCCGACGCTGCCCTCTACCGCGCGAAATTATCGGGACGAGGCAGCTCGCGTGTATTCGAAGCCGGAATGGACACGGTGATGCAGGCGCGCCAAGCCCTCAAGCTCCGGCTGCGCGATGCCCTGACCAAGAACCAGTTCAGGCTGTTCTACCAGCCGCTGGTCGACGTCGCGACCGGACGCGTCGACAGCTTCGAGGCGCTGCTGCGATGGCAGCATCCGGAACGCGGCCTGCTGGCACCGAGCGAGTTCATCCCCGCGGCCGAGGAAACCGGCTGGATCGTCGCAATCGGACGATGGGCGCTCCAGGAGGCGTGCCGCGAGGCCATGAAGTGGCCGAGTACGATCGGCGTCGCCGTCAACCTGTCCGCGATCCAGTTCCGGTTCGCGACCCTGACCGCCGATGTCATCGGCGCCCTGGAACAATCGGGGCTACCCCCGAACCGGCTGGAACTGGAAGTCACCGAGACCCTGCTGATCCAGGACAACGACACCAACACCTCGATCCTGGAGAGCCTGAGCGAACTCGGCGTGCGGATCGCGCTCGATGATTTCGGTACCGGGTATTCGTCGCTCAGCTACCTCCGCAGCTTCCGTTTCGACAAGATCAAGATCGACCGGTCGCTGATCACCACCCTGACCGAGCCGCCGGACAGCGATGCCGTGATGAACGCCATTGTCGGCCTTGGCCGGAACCTGGCGATCGCGACCACCGCCGAAGGTATCGAGACCGACGAGCAGTTCGCCCTGGTCCGTGCCTATGGCTGCACGCAGGCGCAGGGCTTCCTGTTCAGCGAACCGGTGCCGGCCTCGGGCGTCTCCGGCCTGCTCGAGCGGCTCGGCAGCCGCTAACGTCGCGCGCGGCCGGAATCACACGAGGCCGAGGCGCTATCCGACGGTCGGAACGAACGCGCCGAGTTCCTTCGGCCATGGACCGCGGGTGGTGTCCAGCCCGTCGACCGGAGGCAGCTTCACCACGCCGCCACCAGCCGCGGCCTGATAGATCGCTGCCATGATCTTCATGTCCTGCAAGCCTTCGGCACCCGGCGTGCGTGGTTCCTGGTTCGCGTGCAGGGACGCGGCGAACGCATCCATTTCGTGGGCGAACTGGCTTTTCGGCGAGAAGCGTCTTGAGTCGGTCGAGCTCGCCATTCCCGCCTTGCGATTGATGCCCAGCGTCAGGTTGTCGTAGCCGAACGCCGGGTCGAGCCCGAACCATCCGGTCTCGGCGTGCACCCGCAGGAACCGGCTTTCGTGGAAGCTGTAGCCGGCGGTGCCGTTGGCGACGACGCCGCTCGGAAACCGCAGGGTGAACATGGAGATGTCCTCGATCTCGCGGAAGCGCGGATCGTTGGCGGGTCGGGTCAGCTGGCCGGTCACCTCGATCGGCTCCTCGCCGGTGATGTAGCGGAACGCGTTCAGGCAATAGAGTCCGACATCGGGCAGCGAGCCGCCACCGGCAAGCGCCTTGATCTGGCGCCACTGGCCATTGGGCGCGTCGTTCTGCCCGTTCACCGCCTCGATCATGCGGATCGCGCCAAAGGTTTTCGACCGGGCGAGATCGATGACGGTGCGGTGCTCCGGCGTGTATTGCAGGCGGTAGGCGATCATCAGCTTGCGATTGGCCTGGGCACAGGCATCGACCATCGACTGCGCCTCGGCAACGGTCGCCGCCATCGGCTTCTCGCACAGGACATGCTTGCCTGCCTTGGCGGCGCGAATGGTAAACTCGGCATGCAGTGCGTTGGGCAGCACGATATAGACGATGTCGATATCGGGATTGTTGCTGATCTGGTCGAAGGTATCGTAGCTGTAGAGGTTCTTTTCCGGCACGCCGTACTGCGCGGCGATCGCGCGCGCCTTGGCCGGGTCGCCACTGACCAGGCCGGTCAGGCGAACATGCTTGGTCTCGCCGAAGCCCGGGATGATATTCTCGAGTGCCAGAGCGCCAAGTCCGACCACGGCGATGCCGAGGCGTTTGCCCGGCGGCATCGGATTGGGTGCATCGGCGTTCTGTTCGCTCGACTGGTGCAGGGGTGGCAAGCTCACCTTGCCGTCCGTCACGGTGCCGCGCAGCGATTGCGGCTCCTGTTCGGGTGCGCCGGCAGCCGGCAGCGAAGCGCCCAATGCCGGGCCGACCAGCCCGATGCCGGCGGCGATCCCGGCAGCGCTTCCAAACAAGGTACGGCGGGTAAGATCGGTCATTGCAACGCTCCGGCATCGACGCGCCGTGTGAACCCGACTGGACCAGCCTGGTTCCGTGACGGCGCGCCACGGCAGACCCGGACGATTTTCACGAATCGCAAGCGCTGGCTAACGAGATTGCCGACTGGTTGGTTGGAGCAACAAGAGAGGGTGTCGCGCTCGATCGCCGGGTTGCGTCCCCCTCTCAGACGCCTGGAATCGGCCGGGAGAACCTTGGCGGCTGAACGATTGTCATGTGCTCCGGAGCGTGTCCCTGACACTTGCCGAAAGCGAACGGGCGGCAGCCAACACGAGCGGGGAGTGCGCGCGGACAAGCATGACGACCTGCGACGCGGGGAGCGCCGGTAGATCCGACAGCATCTCGTATTTGCCAAGCCCGCCCGCAACGAGCCTTCCCAGGGGCGCCACGCCGAGACCCGCCCGAACGGCTGCAGCCAGGGCGAGGCAGCTTCCACCGACGAAGGCCTCGCGCCAGGGAATGGATGCCTGGTCGAGCACCTTCAGGGCGGCCCCACGCACGCCGCAGGGGGGAGGCAGCGACACCAGCGGCAATGGCCCCTCCGGTCGCCTCCATCCGGAAGGGGCGCACCATGCGATCGGATCCTCGCCCAGCACCTCACCTTCGGCTCCGCGACCCTCCCGCCGGATGATGGCAAGATCGACCTCGCCCCGGTCGAACAGGTCCTTCACCTCCAGCGACTGCCCCAACCGAAGAGCGAAGGTGACGCGCTGCGGAACCGCACTCCGAAGTCTGCGCAGAATGGTATCGAACGACGTACCAAGCGTGTGATCGCTCACCGCCAGGGCGATGTGAAGTGGTCCGCCATCCTCAGGGGCTATCGCAGCGTCATGGGCTGCAAGCAGATGGCGTGCACGCTCGAGAAAGATGGTGCCCGCCTCGGTGAGCCGCACATAGCGGGGCGTCCGATTTAGAAGCTTTCTCCCCAGCACGGTCTCGAGCGTCCTGATCCGCTGGCTGACGACCGGCTGCACCGTGCCCGCGGCTTCCGCGGCCCGTGTCATGTTGCCGTGCTCGGCGACCAGCACGAAAATCCGGACGGACTGGAGATCGAGCATGATCGCGTTTTCCTATCATAGAAATTGCCTATGATAGTGTTCACCGATGGCTGGTGCGAGTGCACAAGATCGATGGACAAGATGGGATGTCGATCATGCCGATGATTACCGTGCGTTACACCGTGCCGCACCCCGGAGCCGACCTCCGCCCGCCCGTCTCCGCCCTCGCAGCCCGGCTCGCATTCGAGCAGCTTGGGAAGGACTACGCCTTGACCACCGTCCTGGCAGAGCCGGCCGAATCCTCGGCCTGGTTCACAGGCGGGACACCCCTGGTCGAGGCCGGACTGTCAGCTTTCTGGCTGGAGATCACCGTCACGGCAGGCACCAACACCAAGGCCGAAACGACGTCGTTCGTAAAGGAAGCCTTCAGCGGGATGAACGACCTGCTTGGGCCACTGGCCGAGCATAGCTACGTTCGTGTGCATGCAGCCGACGGCGACAGCTACGGCTATGGGGGACGGACACAGAGTGGCCGGTGGGCTGAGGCCAATCCCGACGGTGCACAGGATTGCCGAGGACCAACCTGACGGCTGCCCGATCGCTCCGTCAGCTATTGCGAATCAGCCAGCCGAAAAGGCAACGAAGATGAAGCAGTCACTGATCGGATCGATCGCCCTCGTTGCCGTTCTGGCGTCGCCGGCAAGCTATGCGGCGCCGAACCCGTCTCGTTTTGAAAGCGACGGTGCAGACCGAAAAGCGATCATGACCCTCCTCCACAATTATACGATCGCGGTATCCGCCAAGGATCAGGTGCTCTTCGAGACGCTGCTCCTCAACAAGACGATACCGTTCTCGTCGGTCGCGTCGGCAGTCAGATCGGCGGGAGCCGAAGGCGGAACACAGAACTACGACTCGTTCCGGAAAGGAGTGTTCCTGGGACCACCCTTCACGCAACGCTTCGAGGACGTGCAGATCCGGCAGGATGGAGCACTTGCCGACGTGTCGCTCGTATTCGTCAATACCAGCCGAGAAACATCGAGCTGGGGCTGGAAGACCCTGCAACTGATCAAGGTCGGCAAGAGCTGGAAGATCGCCAGCGAGCTCTACACGAATCACTCTTCCTAGAGCCGCCGCCTACAATGTTTGTCTGACCAGAGGATGAGGATGCGCAGGCTTCGGGCGGAGGGCCGGGTCAGTCCCGCGTTCCGATGATCAGCGTCGCGGGCAAAGGTTCGACGCCTGCGATCCGATCGAGGTTCGTAACCAGGCGCGTGAGCAGGACGCGAAGCAGTCCGGCCTCCTCTTCCGTGAAGTCGTGCAGCACGTCACGATTACCCAGGAGCAAAGCGGCAATCGCATCCGGCAGGCGAGCTTCGGCGACCGCCGTCAGGGTGATGCGACGGCTGCGCCCGTCAGCCGGATCGGGCGCACGACTTATCAGCCCATCCCGTTCCATGCGGTCGAGCATCTGTGCCATCGGCGGCTGCTCGATCCTTGCAAAGCGGGCGAGGTCACGTTGTGTGCTCGCCTGGCCATCCCGGAGTGCAACCAGCACCGGCAGGTGTCCAAGGCCGAAGCCGAGCGGCTTGAGCCGCGCTTCGCTGAGGCGGGCGAACCCGCGCGCCGCAAGGCCGACCAGATGCCCAGGCGTCGAAAGCACATCCAGTTTCATCTCGCCTCACCTCTTGCATCCACCACCAAGCGAATGCATACGTGCATATGTAACGACGCCGGCCTTTGATGCAAGTCGTCACGTTTGCAAGGAGCGACCCGATGGACGAAGACGTCGCGATTTTGGTGCGCATCTACGATTGCTTCAATGCACGGAATATAGGCGGCGTGCTGGCGGTTCTCACCGACGACGTCACCTGGGCCAATGGAATGGATGGTAGCCACGTCCATGGACACGTGGCTCTACACGACTACTGGACGCGCCAGTGGACCACGGTCAGTCCGCACGTCGAGCCCTTAGCGTTTCACCGGACCGCGGATGGGGCGATCGTCGCGGAAGTCCGGCAATCCGTCCGCGATCTTTCAGGCAATCCGCTCCAGGAGCAGGCACACGGGTTGAAGGACAAGACGGTTCAACATTCTTTTCGTTTTCGAGCGGGCAAGGTAGCCCGCTTCGACATCCAGGATGCTGCTTGAATTCAGGACCTGGGTGCATCGGGAAAAGACCGCTGCCGGAGCAGCATCGGAGCACGCACAATGACCGATCCGATTGCAATGCCTAATTCGGCATCCGCTAGTGATAGCGCTTCCGCATCGCCTCGAGCGGCACCTGCGGGGGTGCCCTGAGCGGATCGAGCGTCGGCATCTGGCCGGTGCGGGCGGCTTCGACGGCGCGGAACTGGGCGACGTTGCGCAGATGCTCCGGCAGCGTCGCCGCGAAGGCATGCCCGCCGGTCCCTGTCGCCACGAAATACAGCAGGTCGCCCTGTGCCGGGTGCGCCACCGCCTGCAGCGAGGCGAGCCCCGGCGAACTGATCGGGCCGGGCGGCAGTCCCGGGATGACGTAGGTGTTGTATGGGCTCGGCTGCATCAGGTCGGATCGGGTCAACGGGCGAGGCAGGCTGCCCAGGCCACCGCCGGCGCCGTAGGCCACGGTCGGGTCGGACTGCAGTTTCATGCCCTGGCGGATGCGGTTGACGAACACCTCGGCCACCTGGGGTCGCTCGGTGCCCAGCCCGGTCTCGCGCTCGACGATGCTGGCAAGCGTGAGCAGCTGCGCCGGGTCGGTCAACGGCAAGGACCGGTCGCGGGATGCCCAGGTGGCGGCCAGCGCCTTCTGCATTGCCGCCTGCATCCGCTCCAGCAGCACCGGACGCGACGTGTCCAGTTCGTAGGCATAGGTCTCCGGCAGGACCGAGCCCTCGGCCGGCACATCGAGCGAGCCGATGAGCGCCGGCGCGCGATCGATCAGGCCGGCGATCTGTGCCGAGGTCAGGCCCTCGGGAATGGTGAGTTCGTGCTGCACCGGCCGGGCGTGACGCAGCACCTGCAGCACATCGGCGATCGACGCGTGCGCCGGGATGCGGAATTCGCCGGCATGCAATGGACCATTACGGTCGGTGAGCCTGGCCAGGCCCATGAACAGCAGGCGCCCGGCATCCCCGGCGGGCAGGACCCGGTCCGCCTGCAGCGCCGTGGCCACGGTGCGCAGATGACCGTGCGGGATGAGCAGGTCGGTCGCCTGCGGCAATGGTCCGGGTCGCTGCCACAGCACGCGCAGACCGACTGCGCCAACCCCGGCGAGGATCAGCAGCACGATCAGTAGAGTCACGACGCGGCGCATCACTCGGTCACGGGCGAAGGTAGGGACGGCGAACGGTCAGACGCCGCGCACCAGCAGGCTCGCGTTGGTACCGCCGAAGCCGAAGCTGTTCGACAGCGCGACCTTGATCGGGCGCGGCTGCGCCTGGTGCGCAACACGGTCGATCACGCTGTCCCGCGTCGGATTGTCGAGGTTGAGTGTCGGCGGCGCCACGTTGTCGCGGATCGCCAGCAGCGAGAAGATCGCCTCGATCGCGCCAGCCGCGCCGAGCAGATGGCCGGTCGCCGACTTGGTGGACGACATCGCCAGCCCGCGTGCGTGATCGCCGAACAGCCGCTCGACCGCATCAAGTTCGAGGTCATCGGCCATGGTCGAGGTGCCATGCGCGTTGACGTACTGGATGTCGGCCGTGGTGACGCCGGCGCTTTTCAATGTCTTGACCATGGCGCGATAGGCGCCCGCATGGCCATCCGCCGGAGCGGTGATGTGATGCGCATCGCCGGACAGGCCGTAGCCGATGATCTCGCCATAGATCTTGGCGCCACGCGCCTTGGCATGCTCGTACTCCTCGAGCACGACGATGCCGGCACCCTCGCCCATGACGAAGCCGTCGCGATCTCGATCCCAGGGACGCGAGGCACGGGCGGGCGTCTCGTTGAAGCCGGTCGACAGGGCGCGCGATGCACAGAACCCGGCGATGCCGAGCGCGCAGACGGCCGCCTCGGCGCCGCCGGCGATCATCACGTCGGCGTCCTCGAGCATGATGAGGCGGGCCGCATCGCCGATCGCATGCACGCCGGTGGCGCAGGCGGTGACCGCCGAATGGTTCGGCCCCTTGAAGCCGTAGCGGATCGAGACGTGGCCGGAAATCAGATTGATCAGCGCCGACGGGATGAAGAACGGCGAAATCCGCCGCGCCTTGCCTTCATGCACCTGGATCGATGCCTCGTAGATGGTCTGCAGGCCGCCGATACCGGACCCGATCATGACGCCGGTGGCTTCCTGATCGGCCTCGGTCTGCGGCACCCAGCCGCTATCGGCGACCGCTTCGGCCGCCGCGACCATTCCGAGATGGATGAACCGGTCCATCTTTTTCTGGTCCTTGTGGGGAATCCACTCGTCGAGAGTGAGTCCACCGGTCTCCCTGGTGCCCGCGGGAACCTGACCGCCGACCTGGGCAGGCAGATCCGACGGATCGAACGCATCGATCCGGATGATCCCGGACTCGGCCTCGAGCAGCCGTTTCCAGACTGTCTCGATGCCGACGCCGAGCGGGCTGGCGATGCCCATCCCGGTGACGACGACGCGTCGCCGGCCGGAATGGGACGAAGAAAGAGCGGGACCGGCTGTGCCGACCGTATCGTGGCTATCAGTCGCCATGCATCCAGTTCCCAGTCACGCCGAAGTCCAGACCTGAAGAGTTCAGGCGGCCTTCTGCTTCTCGATGTAGTCGATCGCGTCCTTGACGGTGCTGATCTTCTCGGCGGCATCCTCGGGGATCTCGACGCCGAAAGCCTCCTCGAAGGCCATGACCAGTTCGACCGTATCAAGGCTGTCCGCGCCCAGATCGTCGATGAACGAAGCCTCGGGGGTTACCTTGCTCTCCTCGACTCCGAGGTGCTCGACCACGATCTTCTTAACCTTGTCGGCGATTTCGCTCATCTGCTTCTGCTTCCTGTCTGCCCTTGGTGAACGGGCGGTTCGAAACTCGTTCGTCCTGTCCTGCATTCCGGTCCCGTAGCCATATAGGGCCACAGTGGCAGATGCGACTACCCGCTCCGGACGAAGCAGCGGGCGATTAGCATGGTTACCTCATAGCCGCCAAGACGGCCCGCGATACCACGCCATGACCTCAAATCATTGCCATGCCACCGTTGACATGGATGGTGGCTCCGGTGACCCACGCGGCCTCCGCCGAAGCAAGATAAACCACTGCGGCCGCGATGTCCTCGGGCGTACCCATCCGACCCAGCGGAATGGCCGCATTGAGCATCGCCTTCTGCTCGTCGGGCAGGCCGTCGGTCATGGCGGTGGCGACGAACCCGGGTGCCACCACGTTCACCGTGATGCCACGCGAACCGACCTCCTGCGCCAGGGACTTGCTCATGCCGATCAGCCCGGCCTTGGCAGCGGCGTAGTTGGCCTGGCCGCCGTTGCCGGTCACGCCGACGATGCTGGCGATCGACACGATACGGCCCGCGCGACGGCGGACCATGCCCTTCAGCGCCGCCCTGGCCAGCCGGAACGGGGCCGCGAGGTCGACCTCGAGCACGGTGTTCCAGTCCGCGTCCTTCATGCGCAGCGCCAGCATGTCCCGGGTGAGCCCTGCGTTGTTCACCAGGATGGTCAGCGGGGCCCCCGCAAGGGCCTCGACGCTGGCGACCAGCGCGTCGGGCGCCGCCGGATCGGACAGGTCGGCCGGGCTGGCGAACGCGTGCCCCGGGGTGATCGCATCCAGTTCGGCGGCCAGCGCGTCCAACGCCTTGCGCCGGGTGCCGGACAGTACCACCCTGGCACCCTGGGCATGCAGCGAGCGGGCAATGGCGGCACCGATGCCGCCGGAGGCGCCGGTGACCAGAGCGGTCTGACCGTCGAGCCTGAACATGGGAAATTTATCCTGCAGCGATTGTGAACAAGTCAGAACGTCTTCAGCAAGGCTTCGATATCTTCCGGCGTGCCGGCCGATCGTGTCGCGGCATCCGGCGCGATCCTCTTGATCAGTCCGGACAAGACCTTGCCGGCACCCAACTCGACGAAGCTGTCGATGCCGATCGCGGTCATGGCGAGCACGCTCTCGCGCCAGCGCACGGTGCCGGTCACCTGCGCCACCAGCAACTCGCGAATTCGATCCGGCGCGGTCACCTTGGCAGCGGTGACATTGGCGATGATCGGCACCGACGGAGGCCGCACCGCCGCCTCGGCCAGCGCCTCGCGCATCGTCTCGGCGGCCGGCGCCATCAGCGAGCAGTGGAACGGCGCCGAGACCGGCAGCGGCATGGCGCGCTTCACGCCGCGCGCCTTGGCGATGTCGATCGCGCGGGCCACCGCTCCGGCAGCACCGGAAATCACCACCTGGCCGCCACCATTATCATTGGCGATCTCGATCACCTCGCGACGCGGCTTCTCGCCCGCCTCGACCGGCACCACCGCAGCCGCCTCACAAATTTCACGAGCCTGGTCCAGTTCGACACCGAGCAGCGCCGCCATGCCGCCCTCGCCCGCCGGCACGGCCTTCTGCATGGCGTTGCCACGCACCCGCAGCAGCCGGGCGGTGTCGGCGATGCCGAGGCTCGCCGCTGCCGCCAGAGCGGAATATTCACCGAGCGAGTGGCCGGCGACCAGCGTCGCACGGTCGGCCAGCCTGAGGCCGCCCTCGCTTTCCAGCACGCGCAGCACCGCCAGCGACACGGCCATCAGGGCCGGCTGGGTGTTCTGGGTCAGGGTCAGTTCCTCGATCGGGCCGCTGAACATCAGCTTGGACAGCTTCTCGCCGAGCGCCTCGTCCACTTCCTGGAACACCTCGCGAGCCGGCGCAAAGGCGGCGGCCAGATCCCGACCCATGCCGGCGAACTGGCTTCCCTGGCCGGGGAAGATGAAGGCGTGCACGGGCATCGATGCGTGTTCCGGCTGTTGACGGGCCCCGTCGCGGCGAACCGCTCCGACACCGGCCCCCGACGCGACAGGCGCTCGGGGTATTGGGCGTGAGATGAGGGACGAGGTTACCGGATGTCAATCTCACGGCCTGCGACGCCCGACGCTCCCGGCCCGGAACACCAGCCGCCACACGCGCTTCACATGCCCATGGTGGCGAACATTCCGATCGCCGCCGCGGCCATGGTGGCGGTGGCGATCCAGCCGATGGTGCGCAATACCGGCGGCAGAACGAAACGTCCCATGATGTCGTGGCGCGACGACAGATGCATCATCAGCACCATGATCGGCACGGCCGCCACGCCGTTGATGACGGCGCTCCAGAACAGCGCCTTGACCGGGTCGATATGGATAACGTTCATCACGCAGCCGAGCAGGATCGAAACGCACAACACGGCGTAGAACGACCTGGCGCGACCGACCGGATGCGCGAGCCCGACGGTCCAGCCGAGCGTCTCGCCGACCGCGTATGCAGTCGATCCGGCCAGCACCGGGATCGCCAGCAGGCCGGTGCCGATGATGCCGATCGCGAACAGCTCGAACGCGAACCGGCCGGCGATCGGCTTCAGCGCAAGGGCTGCCTGCGACGAGGTCTGGATGTCGGTGATACCGTGTGCGTTCAGGACCGCGGCGGCAGTGGTCATGATGAACAGGGCCACGAGGTTCGACAGACCCATGCCGATCCAGGTATCGATGCGGATGCGCTGGAACTCCCGGTCGGCACTTGTGGGATCGGTGCGCAGAGGAAGCGTGCCGGGATGCTCGCCGATCTCCTCGACTTCCTCCTCGGCCTGCCAGAAAAACAGGTATGGGCTGATGGTGGTGCCGAGAAGTGCCACGACGACGGTCAGGTAGCCGGCGTTCAGCACGATATGCGGCGCGACCATGCGGTAGAGCACCGTGCCCCAAGGCACATGCACCACAAGCGCCACCGCCACGTAGCTGAACAGCGACAATGCAAGCCATTTTAGGATCGAAACGTAACGCGAATAGCGGACGAACACCTCGAGCACGATCGACAGAAGGCCGAAGCCCAGCACGTACAGGAACAGCGGACCGCCGATCACCAGGTTCAGCGCCGCCCCCATGGCGCCGAGATCCGCGCCGAGATTGATGACGTTGGCGACCACCAGTGCTGCGAGCACCAGCGTCACCAGCCAGGCCGGATAATGGTGCAGCAGGTTGCCGGCAATCCCGCGGCCGGTCACCCGGCCGATGCGGGCGCTGACCTCCTGGATCGCGCACATCAGCGGCCAGGTGAATAGCAGGGTCCAGCCGAGATTGTAGCCGAACTGCGCACCGGCCTGGGAATAGGTGGCGATACCGCTCGGGTCGTCGTCCGACGCGCCGGTGATGAGGCCGGGTCCCATGACCTGCAGCAGCCTGGGCCGCTCCGGCTGCTTCACGAGGTCATCGCCCGGCGCCGGTCCGACAGGCATGTTGGTCATTGTCGGATGGTTCCGCTCGCGGTTGGTCAGGTGGGTCTATACGCGACAATCCGCGTCGGAGACCGAAAAGATCGACCGCCGGCGAACACCGGGCGAACACCGGGTGTTTGGCGGGCGGACAGGTCGCTATCCGATGACCGGCGACCCGCACCTGATGTTGCGCGCTTCCTGCCCGCTACCGCGCGGCTTTCGCTGCTGCGCGGATGAAGGCAAGGCCGTTGGGCACGCCGTAGCCGGTGGCGTCGTCCCAGCCCGGCTGTGCGATGAGCGAGCTGTCGGCGCCGAAGCTGAAATCGAACGTAGCACCGATGCCGGCGGTCGGCGAGGTGACCTGCGCACCGACGCCGACGAAGCCGTTCGGCTGGATCGCCGCGATGTCGAGCAAGGCGGCCGGCAAATAGAACTTGGTGTCGGACACCGTGCCGATCGAGCCGGACAGGTTGGACAGGCTTGCCTGCACGGGAACGATGTCGGTGAGCGCCGCCGGTGCCATTCGGGAAATGATCGGCGCCGCCTGGCCCAGCTTCGTGCCCGCGGCCTGATCGGCCAGCGCCCAGATGGCGGAAAACACCGGGCTCGACAGGCTCGTGCCGCCGATCACCTCCACCACCGTCTGCGTGCCGTCATCGCTCGGCGTCACGATGATCGCGCCCGTGAACGGATCGGCGAACGCGGAGACGTCCGGCAGCATCCGGCCGGTGCCGACCAAGTTCTTCTGCCACTTGGGCTTCTCGAGATAGGCGCTCTGCCCGCCGCCACCGCCCTGCCTGAAGCCCTCGAAGCCCGGCGGGACATCGATGCCGTTGATGTCGCCGAGGTCGGTGAAGACGCTGCCCCACGATGTCTCGACCGGACCGTCGTCGCTCGGGATCCCGAGGCTGGTTCCGCCGACGCCGGTGGCGTATGGCGAGTCCGCGGGGATGGACGCGGCACCGTACGGCCTGCCCAGACCGAAATCGCCGCTGTCGCCGGTGGATACGTTGACCGCGATGCCCTGTGCCGCCGCCTGCCGGATCACCGAATTGAATGCACGAGCCGTGGCAGGGCCATAGGCGGCTTCGGCATATCCGTAACTGTTGGAGATGACCTCCCCCAGCTTGTGCGACACCGCGTACTGCATTGCGTAGGTCAGTTCGTCCGCATCGTCGCTGGGCGCCACGACCAGCACCAGCTTCGCCTTCGGCGCGATCGCATGCGCCCACTCGACATCCAGCGAAACCTCGACCGGCCAGCCGGTCGGGTAGGGATTGGCGATCGGCGGACCGTCCGGATAAACCACCTTGAAGTTGGCGGCGGTGAGCGCCGGCAGGCCCATCATTTTCGAGAAGGTATTGGCGTCCGCCTGGATCGTCGGCGAACCGTAGGCATCCACCAGAACGATGGTCTGGCCTTCGCCCTGGTATCCTTGTCTGTAGACGGCATCCAGGCCGTAATGCGCGCTGGCCTGCTTCGCGGTGTAGCCGCACGTTGCGGTGGCCGGATTGACGCCGGTGGCGAGATACCCCGGACCGGTGACGCTGAAATGCTCGGTGCCGCCATTCGGGATGAAGTGCGCCAGGGCCAGCGTCCGCTTGGCGACGAAACAGTCATCGGTAAAGACGGTGCTTGGATCGGCAGCGTCCGCAAGCGAGAACTGCACCGGCTTGCCGGTGGCGAAATTGACCTGCCGGATTGCATAAGGCGTCATCCGCGCCGTCGCGAGCCCGGTAATTCCCGCCACCAGCGTGTTCATGCTGCCCGACAATCGCGGTTCGGCGACAGGCGCACGGTACTGCGTGTTGCCGACCTTGAACTGATGCAGCGTGGTATTGAAAACATGCGACAAGGCGCTCGCCGTCCCGGTAACCCGTAATGCGCCTGTGCCGTCGCCTCGCATCGAGACCTGCAGGCCCGACGCTTTCAACGATGTCACCAAGGCGGAGGCCTCGTCCGCGGTCACGCCATAGGCCGCAACTTCAGCCTGCGTCATCCAGTGGTGGTAATCCGGCGAGCCGGGCTCCATCCGCCTGGCGATGGCGGTCTCGAGCGCCTGCTCGCTGTGCGGCTTGAGCCAGATGGTCGCGCTGACCTGACTGGCGGCTGCAACCTCTCCCAGATCCTGCACGGCATCCGCCGAGGCGGCGGCGCTGGCGATTGGAATGATTGTGGTGGTGGACACGACGGCCACGGACACGAACAGGAGCGCCCGGGTTAAGCTGGTTGATGATTGGAAAGCCATTCTAGCTCCTGAAACATCGTGCCCTGGAGGCAACCGTAACAGAACCGTAATGGGATCGTTTTGAATGTCAAATATCGTTATTTATTTGGGAATGATGTTCACAGGCCGCATATCGACGCGCTCATGGCTTCATGGCCCGTGTCGCGAACAGGACCGGCATGAAGCGCGATCGTCCCGTATCGGGCATGCCGAAATCCTTGTCCTCGAACAGGCCGGTCAGCACGAAACCTGCCTTGAGCTGGCCGCCGATCTGGGTTTCAAGCGAGTGGCTGAACTCGACCACGTGATCCTGCTCGACCAGGCGCTGGAGCTCATCCGCAGGCAGGCTGGTGATGTCGGCGTATGGCAATGGAAACCGCACGACAAGCTCGTCCCGTTCCTGGGCATCGAGGTCGAAGATATAGACGTCCGGGTTCATGAAGCCGGCGAGCAGCGCGCCGCCCGGCCGGAGCACCCTGAAGCATTCCCGCCAGACCGGCTCGATATCCGGTGCGAAGCAGTTCGAGGCCGGATGGAAGATCAGGTCGAAGCTGGCATCGGGGATATCGGACAGGTCGTGCATCAAGCCAAGCCGGGTCGCCAGGACGAGGCCATCGCGCGCGGCGACCATCTCGTCCTGCGCGAGCTGCCGGGGCGACGCATCGAACACCGTGACCCTGGCGCCGGCGGCTGCCAGGATCGGCCCCTGCTGGCCCCCACCGGAGGCGAGGCACAGGATGTCCCGCCCCGCCACGTCCCCGAACCAGTCCCGCGGTACCGGCCGGTCGGGCGTGAGGAAGATTGCCCAGTCGCCGTGCCTGGCGCGATCGACGCTGACCGACGGGACCGGCCGGGTCCAGACATTCCGCTCCTCGACCAGACGATCCCATCCGAGCCGGTTGAGCCTGGCCACGTCATCCATGATGTCGTCCACTCCGTCGACCGGTCGCAGCACCGGGGAGCCGGCCCCCTAGGGTTTCTGCAGCACCAGCAGGACTTGCGGCAGGCGCACCGGATTGTCGAGGAAGTCGATCATCCGGAACAGGTGGCCCCACTTTTTCACCACGTAGCCGCGCGGGATCACCGCCTCGCCGTAATGCGACTGCGGATGCGGCGGCAACGCGGATGCGGCATGCAGGAACTGGCCGGCCTCGTAGCGCGCTGTCTCCAACTCCTCGTCGACGAAGCTGTTGGCGCAGGCCTCGTACCAGGGATGCTCGAGGCTGATGCCGGACGCGCGACGCAGCCGCATCTCGGCGCAGAACGCGATGAAGCGCCGGCTCTGCGTGGTGATCAGCAACAGTCCCCCCGGCTTCAGGATACGCGCGAACTCCTCGATCCAGCGCAGCGACAGGAACTCGTCGAGATGGCTGAACACCGACCAGGAAATCACGTAATCCAGGCTCTCGGACGCCAGGATCGACGGCGGCGCAAGCTGGCACGACAGGAAATTGACGCTCGGGTTGCAGCGCCTGGCCTCCATCAGGAAACGAGAGGTGCTGTCCGCGCCGAACAGGTTTTCGGGCTCGATATCCTTCATGAACAGCCGGAGCATCCGCCCCCAGCCGCAGCCGAAATCCAGCAGGGTCCGGTGCGGCGCGATCGGCCGCCCGGCATAGGCGCAATACGACTTCACCTCGCGAAAGAACACGTGCGCCTCGTGCAGCGAGACCTCGCCGGCGTGGCCGTGGATCTCGCGCTGCAGGTCGTCGGACGGGAAGCCGGGCATCGGCACGCCATCGATGCCTGGAACACGCAACGAACTCAGCAGGATGTCGAGCCAGGCCTCGTCGCTACGGTTACGGAACGTCCTGAACAGGGCTTCGGCGCCGGCTGGATGATACATGCGCACTCGCCGATCGGTTCGATCACGCAATGCTAACGTTTTGTCAGCAGCCTGTCGATCGTCCGCCGGCGGAGCAGCAGCAGCACGTCCCAGGGCAGCGCCGGCACCTCGCGCAGCCGCCAGCGCCAGCGACGCATGAACTGCTGCGAGGCCGGCGGACGGGGTGGCGGCACGGCGCGGGCAGGCACGCCGGCCAGCCGCAGCAGCACCAGGCACCGCGGCAGGTGATAGGCGCTGGTGGCGGCGAACACCGGGCCGGCATGGGGCCTCGCCCGCAGCAGCGCCGCGCAGGCATCCACCGAGTCCAGCGTGTCGGTGGCGGTTTCCTCCGTCAGGATACGCGATAGGGGGATGCCCTGCGCCCGCAGGAGCGCTGCCATGGCGGAGGCCTCGGATGGTCCATAGCGGCCGATCCCGCCGGTCGGTACATAGAGCGGCGGCATGTCCAGCCGCTCGCCGAACCGCCAGGCCGCCTCGGTCCGGCGGCTGAGCGTCGGGGTGGGTGTGCCATCGGGACGTAGTGCCGCCCCGAAGATGATGATGGCCGCCTGCTCCGGGCTCGGCATCGAAATCAGGCCGGTGGACGCAGCAGGATCCGGTTGACCCGCGACAGGGCGCGATAGGTGTCCGCCCAGGCGACCTCGAACTTCGCCTGCGCGATGCCACGGTCGGCCAGCGCCGCGGCGATCGCGGCGATCGAGCGCTCGCCGTCCACCAGTCCGAGGATGGCTTTCGCCAGCGGCGGCAGCGGCACCGGCACCATGAGCCGCCCGAACGCCATCGGCAGGCTGCCGTCCGGGCCGATCTGGCGGATGATCTCGGCCGCCGGCATCTCGCGCACCACCGGCACCGCATCCGGCGCCATCGGATCGGGCGCCGCCGGGACCTCACCGCGCCGCACGGCATAGGCGACATGGGTATTCATGTTGCCGGCGAGCGATTCCGCCAGCGACGCCCGTTCGATCGGCGACATCGAAGCCGTGCGGGCGCGCAGGCGAGGATCGGGCAGCAGCAGGTCGGGATCGTAGCGCGCCGGCTCCATCAGGCAGGCCGCCTCCAGCCCGGCCCGATCGAGCAGGCCCATGAAGCCGCGAACGTCGTAGGCCACGTCGCGCGGATTGAGCAGCAGGTCATACAGGCCCGCGTCGCCGCCCTCGAGATGATCGCCGAAGTTCATGTTGGCGCGCAGCCAGGCGGTCGCCGGCAGGTGCCGCATCACCCGCTTCGCGGTCTCGAGCCTGGTGTGCGGCGCCTCATCGATCGGTGCCAGCAGCGCCAGCGCGTCCTGCAGCATGTAAACGCCGGTCCGGCCATGCGGCGCATACACCATCAGGCCGATGCCGCCGCCCGGGGCCAGCGAGCGCTCCAACCCGATCAGCGCACCGGCCGGGTCCGGCAGGTGATGCAGCACGCCGCAGCAATCGATGTAGTCGAACTGCCCGAGGTCCGCCGCCGGCAGGTCGAGCAGCGACCGTCGCAGGAACGCGATATTGGTGAGCCCCCTGACCGTGGCCCGCTCGCGGGCGACGCCGAGCGCCCGCTCCGAACGGTCGATACAGGTGACGCGCCCGGGGCGCCCGGCCTGCTGCAGCTGGGCCGCGATCATGATGGCACCGTCACCGGTGCCGCAGCCGGCAACCAGTACGTCCAGCGGCCGGCTGGCCGGCCGGGCGGCGCCGAACACCCAGTGGTCGATCTCGCGCAGGTGGCTCGGGCTGCCGATGAACAGCCGCTTCGCCTCGTCGCGCGGGTCGCGCTCGGGATAGGGGTAGGCCTCGTACTGGGCGGCGAGGTTCAGATCCTCGCGGTCCCCGGTCGCCGATACCGGGCCGGCCGGCGCCTCACGCACGGGGGGTCAACCGTCCGCGCTGCCAGGCCTCCGCCGCCTCGTCCGCCGTCATGCCGTCGGTGCGCATGGCATATTCGAGCGCGCTGACCACCGGGTTGCCGAGGGTGAGTTCCCCCAATTCGTCCAGCAGATGCGGATCGAGCGAGGCGCGCAGCCCCGTCCGGAGCAGCAGCTTGGCCTCCTGCCGGGCCGGGAGCGCCGCCCTGGGGTCATCCAGCGGGCGCAGCCGGCCGCCATGCGCCAGTGCATGCGGTTGCCACAGCGGCAGCACCCTGGCGGCCGTCGCGTCGAGTGCCGTGGATGCATGGGCATAGGCCGCCTCGTCATCCAGCACATCGAGCCGGTAGCCGGCCTGCTCCAGGTCGTAGGCGGCCAGGACGCGGATGGCATACGTTTCGAGCCGGCGTGGCAGGACGATCGCGTGGTCGATCACCGAAGCGATATCCGGCTTCGACAGGTCGGCGATCGAGCGCAGGCCGGCGATGTCGAGCGACGCGGGCACCGCCCACAGCAGATAGGGCCGATAAAGGACGCTGCCGAGGATCTCCGCGGTCGCGGGATCGGCCAGCATCGGGTCGATGTCGGGGAGCCAGGCGGTCGCCAGCAGGTCGATGTTGCCATCGCGCAGGGAGCTGAACAGCGTATCGCGATCGCCGGCCACCATCTCGACCTCGATGTCGTGCGCCTCGAGCACCCGCAGCACCGCAGCGGCAGCGGCCTCGTGCTGCCGGTTGTCGAGATGGCCCAAAGTCAGGCTGGAGATGAAGCTCATGGCGCGCAGTTCCTGAGGACGGCCAGCGGTTGCAGCAGGTGCGGGCCGGTTCTGCAAGTGCGGAGCCGGGCGGACGCCGCCGTGGACGCTGGCCCGATGGGGATGCCTCGACTGGCGCCTGGTCGCGGATAGGCCAAGTCCGGTGTGGGGCCAAGGGATCGACCCAGGTGTCGTCGACCGTGTCATTCTCTCGACTAGTCGCGCGAAACGAGACGCAAGGAGTAATAATCGGCCTGAAATGCAACTGAAACGAATGACGAGAGCAATGTTGCAACAATATCGGTCTAATCAATAGACTTTAATACTGGAAGCTTTTAGATAATGCGTCTAAGCTTCCAATCGTTAACAGACTACAGGACTTCTGACAGTCGAGACGGATCAGTGATTCAGCATCGGCGGGCATGACTGACCGGAGATTACAGCCATCAACGTGCTCCACGGCCTGTTTCGAACGCGATCCTTCTTGCGCAGTTCGCCCTGGCTGGTTTCGACCTTATCGTTGCCAAGACGGAACACGGGCCAGGAGCCTGCCGATCCCGGCCTCGACGGCTATGCGGCGCTGGCCGCGACATCGCATGCCGTTATCGTCACCGATGCGACCCGGCCCGACGGGCCTATCGTATTCGCGAACGACGCCTTCAGGCTCCTGACTGGGTATTCGCAGGCTGAAATCCTCGGGCGCAACTGTCGGTTCCTGCAAGGCGTCGACACCGACCCGCTCGCGGTCGCCGAAATACGCCTGGCAGTTGCGTCGGGCCAGTCGCTGAACCGCAGGATATTGAACTACCACAAGGACGGCACGTCTTTCTGGAACGACCTCACGATCGACCCGATCCACGATGCGGCCGGGCAGGTAACGGGTTTCATCGGGCTGCAGATGAACTCGGATGCCATCCATCCGGCGGACGAGGCAAGGACGGTAGCGGAGTCCGAGCTCCGGGGCATCGCAAGCGACATACCGGGCTATATCTTCAGGCGCGTGATGCGAACGGATGCCACGATCGAGATGGTCTATTGCAGCCCGTCCCTGAGCAGGATGCTCGGGATCACGCAGGCGGACGCCACGAAATCCTTCTATGACTACGTCCATCCGGACGATCATGGCGCGCTGAACACGGCGATCCGCTCCTCGGCCGCCGACATGTCGGTTTTCCGGGAGGAGTTCAGGCTCGTTTCCAAGACCGGCACCGTACACTGGCTGCGCAGCGAGGCTCCGCCCCGACGGACGGACGATGGCGAGATCGTATGGGATGGTATCGCGATCGAGATCAGCGCAGAGAAACGCTGGAAAACCGAGATCGCGCAGCTGGCCCTGAGCGATCCGCTGACCGGTCTTCTCACGCGCGAAGCATGGTGGCAGGCCATGACCATGCGGATGAACACAGCAAGCGACGATGCGAACCGCTTCGCACTCTTCTACATCGATATCCAGGCGTTCCGCGATCTCAATGATACGCTCGGCCAGCGCCGGTGCGATGACATCCTGCGCGAGATTGCACAGAGGCTCGCGGCGCATGCGCTTTCAGGCGAAGGGATAGCGGGCCGGCTCGGCGGCGACGAGTTTGCAGTGCTTGTTCCGGTCTCCGCCCACGACGACGCCCTTCCCCTGCTCGCCGACGCGCTGATCGCCGCTCTTGCACTGCCGATGCAGATCGGCAAGCGTTCGCTGGCGATCAGGACCTGTATTGGCGCGACCCTCTACGAGAGCCGGAACAGTACGGGTGCGGCCGATAAGGACTTTGCGATCGAGTTGATGATCCAGGCGGAACTGGCACTCCGCTGGGCCAAGCAGCCGGGCTGCAGCGGCTATGTTCTCTATTCGCGGTCGCAGGATGATCGCTTCCATAATCAGGCCATTCTTGCCAGGTCGCTGGAGCGCGCCATCGATGACGACGAACTGGAACTTCATTATCAGCCGGTCGTCGATCTCGCATCCGGCCGGATCGTGTCCGCCGAGGCGTTGGTTCGATGGAACCACCCGACGCTCGGACTGCAAAGACCCGATCTCTTCGTTCCCATAGCCGAAAAATCCGGCCTGATCGTCCAGCTTGGCCGCTGGGTGCTCAACCAGGCAATGCGCCAGCGGACGGCGTGGCTGAATGCCGGTCTGATGCCACCGCCGATCGCAATCAATGTATCGGGGAATCAGTTGCTCGATACAGCCTTCGTCGAGTTCGCCAAGCAAGCGCTGGCTACCCAGAACGCGGATGCGAGGGACTTCGAGATCGAGCTGACGGAAGGTCAGTTGATCGAGGCATCGCCGCAGATCATGAGTTCGCTGCACGCACTGCGGACCATGGGTTTCACCATCGCCATCGACGATTTCGGCAGTGGTCATGCAACGTTTCGTTATCTGCGCGACTTTCCGGTGGACAAGGTAAAGATCGACCAGATGTTCGTGCGCAAGCTCGTGGTCGGCTCGAGCGATGCGTTGATTATTCGCGCGATCATCTCGCTGGCCCGCGGCATGGAAATAGAGTTCGTCGCCGAAGGGATCGAGACCGAAATGCAGCGGGAGTTTCTGCAGCGCGAGGGATGCAGGATCGGCCAGGGCTACCTCTTCAGCGTGCCGCTGGTCGCCGAGGATTTTGCCTGGTTGCTGGCAAACGATTGTCGGCTGCCGCTGTCCGCACCCACCGAGGACTCCTGACATGGTCCGGGTATCGGGAACAGAAGATGGAGACAAGCCCGCAATGAATGCAAAGGAACCAGCTGCCAAGGCACCGAGCGTACCGCATGGCCGGACAATCGAGAAGGTCATCACCGGCATACCGGGATTCGACGAGATCAGCTTCGGTGGACTGCCGCGAGGTCGGCTGACGGCTGTCGTCGGTTCCCCCGGCGCGGGCAAGACGGTATTCGCGCTTCAGACCATTATCAATCGCCTGATTACGCTCGACGAGGCTTGCATCTTTGTCACGTTCGAGGAACCGCTGTCCCGGATCCGGAGCAACATCGCCTCCTTCGACTGGAAGGCCGACATTCTCGAAAACCCGATGTTCCGGTTTGTCGATGCACGGCTACCGGAACAAGCCGTGATGACCGGCGCGTTCGACATCGATGGCTTGCTTGCCGGACTGACCGCACTGGTCGAGGAGATCGGTGCACGCAACATCGTGTTCGACGGGATCGACATGTTGCTCAGCAGTCTTCAGGACGAACGGCTCGAGCGGCAGGAGTTGCTGCGCCTCGGTCATTGGATAAGCAATTCGGATATATCGGCTATCGTGACGGTCAAGACATTCGTAGCCGGAGACCGGGACCAGATCCGGGCCGATTTCCTCCTCTATATGACCGACTGCCTCATCGTCCTGACAGAAACCGTCACGGCGACCGGATCGTCACGGACCATCCGCATCGCCAAGTATCGAGGATCCGGATTTGCAGGCAACCCGGTGCCCGTCGTCATTGGATCATCCGGCATCGATGTTGTCGCTTTCAAGGGACAACGGGTTGATTATCCCACCTTCCTGGACCGGCTATCCTCGGGCGTGCCAAGGCTCGATGCGCTGCTCAATGGGGGGTATCTCCGCGGCAGCAGCACCTTGATCTCGGGTTCACCCGGTACATCCAAGACCAGCCTGGCCGTCAGTTTCATTGCCGCGGCCTGTGCTCGCGGTGATCGTGCTTTGCTGGTCAGCTTCGATGAGAGCGGCGCCCAGATCGTTGCGAACATGAGCTCGATCGGGATCGACCTTGCTCCTCATATCGAGAGCGGCCTGCTCTCCATCTGCTCGTTCCTCTCGGGAGGGCGAAGCCCGGAACAATTCTTTGTTGAAATCCGGAACCAGTTCGAGGCTGACCGGACCGATTGCCTGGTCATCGACCCGATTTCCGCGTTGTTGAAAACGGATTATCCATTCTCGGCGATGATCTGCGAGAACCTCCTGGACATGGCGAAGTCGAGGGGAGCCACCGTGGTGTGCACCTCATTGCTGGACCAGGCGAGCCACAGCACCGAGTTGTCGGCAAGCCAGGTGTCAACGATCGCCGATACATGGCTGCATGTTTCGTATGTCGCTCGCGACGGAGAACGTAATCGCGCGCTGACCATCATCAAATCGAGGGGCACCGGACATTCGAACCAGGTGCGTCAGCTGGTGCTCGAGGCGTCCGGGATCGATCTCGTCGACGTCTATGTTGCCGAGGGTGAAGTACTGATGGGGAGTGGGCGGGCGCAGAAGGAAGCCGAGACCGAGCGGCTCCATGTCCTCGAGCAGATCGTCGCGGAACGACAACGCCTCAATCTTGACCGTCAACTGGCGGAAGCGCGTGCACAGGTCCAGGCGGCTGCACTGGAACTTGGATGGAAGCAGCGGGAGGCCGACCTGCTCACCCTGGCCGAAAAGAATCGTCAGGAAGTCTACCGCGAAGCCGCCATCGAGCGGCTGGGGCTGAGACGTGCTACCGACGATCTCCCTCCGGCAGAAATTTCGACAACCCAGGATATCCTACAGGATCAAAACAATGCATCCGGTTGACCCGCCCCCGGACGGCATCGACGCCTCCGGCGAGGGCGCCGGTGAAGAGCCGGCCGTCTACCTGCGACTTTATGTGGCCCGGTCCACGCCCAACTCGGTGCGCGCGGAACGCAATCTGACTACCGTGCTCGCGTCCCTGAAGCACGAGCGCGTGCTCCGTTTCCTGGAAGTGATCGATGTGTTCCTGCAGCCCAGGCGCGCCGTTACCGAGGGTGTCATCGTCACTCCGACGCTCATCGGGCTTTGCGGCGACAAACGGATCGTGCTGATGGGAGATCTGGCCGACCGGAGCCAGCTGGAAGGCGTTCTCGCAGGACTGTCGAAGGACTGACACACCGGCTGCGGGGTCACGCAGGCAGCAGTCCGGCAGTCTGAAGCAGAAGCGTCACGTTCAGGATCGACACGAAGGCCACCATGATCGAGGCCATGACCAGGGTCCGGCCGTTCATGCGGAACCGGCCCATCACCCGCCTGTCTCGGCTGATCATCAACAGGGTGATCATCGGCAGCGGCAGCACGAAGCTCAGCACCACCTGACTCCACAGCAAGGCGCTGGTCACGTTGGCGCCGAGCGCGATCACGATGAACGACGGCAGCATCGTCACCAGCCGGCGGATCCAGATCGGGATTCGGAAGCCGACGAACCCCTGCATCACCACCTGACCGGCCATCGTGGCCACCAGCGAACTCGACAGGCCCGACGCCAAAAGCGAGATCAGGAAGATCAGCGCGGCCGCGCGGCCGAGCAACGGCGTCAGCGTGTGGTAAGCGCCTTCCAGGCTGTCGATCTCGGCGTGGTTGCCATGGAAGCAGGCGGCCATGACCACCATTGCCATGTTCACCAGCCCGGCGATGGTCAGCGCGAACACCACCTCGCGGTTCGAGAACCGGACCATGCGGGCCCGCTCGGTGTCGTTGTGCAGGACGACCCGGTTCTGGGTCAGGCTCGAATGCAGGTAGATCGCGTGCGGCATGACCGTGGCGCCGACCAGGCCGATGCACAGGGTGATCGCGGCCGGATCGGGAATGCTCGGCACAACGCTGTGATACAGCACCGCTCCCCAGTCGGCCGGCGCGATCAGCAGCTCGCCGAGGTAGCTGATGCTGATCGCCGCGACCAGGCCGGCGATCACGATCTCCAGCGGTCGGAAGCCGCGCTTCTGCATGTTGAGCAGCAGCAGTGTCAGCACGCCCATGGTCGACATGCCGACCAGCAGGCCCACATGCAGCAGCAGCGACAACCCGACCGCACCGCCGATGAATTCGGCGAGGTCGGTTGCCATCGCTGCCGCCTCGGTGAGCAGCCACATCGCCATCGTCACCGGGGTCGAGAAGCGGTCGCGCGACAGTTCGGCCAGGTTGCGGCCGGTGACGATGCCGAGCCGGGCCGCCTGTGCCTGGAAGAACATCGCGATCAGGTTGGCCACCACCACGACCCAGAGCAGCGCGTAGCCGTAGCGGGCACCGGCCTGGATGTTGGCGACATAGTTGCCCGGATCGACATAGGCGACCGACGCCACGACAGCCGGCCCCATCAGCGGCAGCAGGCTACGGATGCCATGGCGCCGACCGCTGAGGGTTTCGCCGAGGGCATGCTGGGTCCGGTCGGTCAGGGTCGGAGAGGTGGCGATGAGGAGAGACTTTCCGGAAAAGGGAACCAGCCGCGATGAGATCGTGTACACCAAGTGTAGCCTCGGCTACAATTCGGTCAACCGCCCCGAATGGCGTTATCGTGCCGCCGACATGACAAGCCCGCGACACCCGGCACTGCAGCACGACAAGGACGGCGAGCGGCCCGTGCTGGCGGAACATCATGACCGCGCGCGGACTGCACAGACGCGCGTGCTGCTGGAGGACTATGTCGAACTGATTTCCGATCTCGCCGGCGAAGGCCAGGCGGTCGGCCCCAGCTCGCTGGCGCGCCATCTCGGGGTCAGCCACGCCAGCGTCATCAAGAGCATCGGCCGGCTTGGACGCGAAGGGTTGGCAACTACCCTGCCCTATCGCGGCGTATCCCTCACCGAGACCGGCCAGGCCATGGCGGCCCGTGTCCGGCGTCGGCATCGGGTCGTCGTGGCGTTGCTGCGTGCGGTCGGGGTGCCGGAAGCCGAGGCAGAGGCCGATGCCGAGGGGATCGAACACCATGTCTCGAACGCGACGCTCGAAGCGTTCGAACGCTTCCTGACGGCGTCGCAAAAGCCTTGCACACGCGCAATTGATCCCGATTGAGCGAGCATCGCAGTTAATACATCACGAGATAACCGTGATGGTTGAAATTATAGTGAGTGGCGCACGCACGCAGCGTGGTTCGATGTGAACCGTTTCAACGCGCCCGCATGAAGACCGGATCTTCACTCAGCCTGATCGTGGTAGCGCACTGTTCTTTACGCCGACAATCTGACCATATTTCGGGACAGGCACCTTGTTCCTGAACCGTGTGCTGATCGTCGAGGACGAGGCGATGATCTCGATGATGATCGAGGATTGCCTGGATCATCTCGGCTACGATGTCGTCGCGGTCGCATCGCATCTCGATGACGGGCTGGAAAAGGCACGCACGCTGGACATCGACGTCGCGGTGCTCGACGTGAATCTGCATGGAAAGCTCAGCTATCCGATCGCGGAGATGCTGGTGGACCGACATATCCCGTTCATCTTCGCCACCGGATACGGAAGGGCCGGGCTGCCGGAAAACCTTCGCAACGTGCTGGTCGTGACCAAGCCGTTCCGCGAGCAGCAACTGGCCGACGCGCTGCGGGCCGCGACCGCCGGGGCATCGACCAGCGGGATGGATCCGCTCGCCAGGTAGATCGGCCGGCCTGTTCAGGCAGGCGTCTCGGGGCTGCTGATCATGATGTCGGCCGGGCGGCTGTTGGCAAGCACCAGCCGCACGTTCGGGAGGTCGTTCCCTTCCATCTTGGTGACGATCGCCGCCTCGTCATAATCGAACCCTGCCCAGCGCTCGAGCAGTCGTTCTACCAGTATGTCCTCGGTGACATCGAGCATGACGGTCAGATCGAACAGCGGGCCGAGATCCCGCCAGCCCGGCTGGTCCAGGAGCAGGTAGTTTCCTTCCGCCAGGATGATGCGGGCCGATGCCGGGACGATACGGCCGCCGGCACGCGCGATCTCGATCGACCGGTCGAACACCGGCACCGCGATATCACGTCCGTCATCGGCGCGCAGACGTTGCAGCATGGCGCGGAACCCATCCAGATCGAATGTGTGCGGCGATCCCTTGCGGGCGCGGTCGCCACGTGCGTTCAGCACCATGTCGTCGAAATGATAGCCATCCATCGGCAGGATATCGGCATGACCGGGGCGCACGGCATTGATCCGCTCCTTGAGCGTCTCGGCGGTCGTCGACTTGCCGGAACCGGGAGCACCGGCGATCGCGATGATCCGGCGCGACGCCGACTGTTCGGCCAGGACCCGCTCGACCAGGGACGAAACGGTCAGGTGCTCGGACATTGTTTCGTGCTCCATGCCCGATGCGGCTCGAATCGGGTGGCAGACTTCATACGATCACATCGGGATCGCCGCCACCGGCTGGATCGGGATGCTGATCTCGACCCGCAGACCCGGCTGGTTGTCGGTTTCGGTCAACGTTCCGCCAAGCTGCTTGACCAGCCCATCCATGATCCGGGAGCCGAAACCCATCTGGTGCGAGCTTCGGCCGATGCCCCGGTCCGCTACGACCATGCTGACATGCGTCGGCGTCCGATCCAGCCCGACCCGGATCGGGCCCGACGCACCCGCATAGGCATATTTGTTGGCGTTGATCAGCAACTCGGTGAGGACCAGTCCGAGCGTGACCGCCCAGTCGGCGGGGATCATGACCGCATCGACGTCCAGGGTGAAGTGTCCCATCCAGTCCTGGCCCATGAACGCGAAGGTGTCCGCGCAGAGCTCCCGGACATAATGGCCGGCATCGATCCGGTCGATCGTGTCGCCGCGATACAGGCGCCGATGTACCAGTGCCACCGCGGTCAAGCGCCGCCGCGCCTCTTCCAGCGCGGCGTGCAGGCCGGGATCGGTCGATGCGCGCGACTGCATGGCAAGAAAACTCGAGACCAGGCCGAGGCTGTTCTGGACGCGATGATTCACCTCGCCGATCGCCAGCTCCTTCTGCAGCAGCAGCAGGTCCTTTTCCAGCAGGATTCGGGTCAGCCGCTGGTTGAGCTCCCGGGTCCGGCGGTTGTGCTGCACCTCCAGCAGCACCGCCCGCAGCCTGGTGGCGGCCTCGACCTCCGCGACCGACCAGGGCCGTGCACGGCCGCTGACGGTTTCCGACCAGTCGGCGAACGACGCCCGGGGCGTCAACGGCGCGGCATGATCGGTTTCGGCTGGCTTGTGTGGATTGCCGGCCCAGTTGACCGTTTCTAGCCGCTCGGCCCTGAACCAGCACAGCAGCCAGGGCTCGTCGGCGGACAAGGTGATCGCCAGCAGGCCACTGCCGAATTTCTGGAACCGTTCCGCCTCAGGATAGGTTTTTGCAAGACTGGCACTGGCGAAAACTGGCACCAGGCTGCGCGCGATCAGCCAGACCGCCAGCTCGCGCAGCTCGTGCTCGGCGGGGCAATGGCCGGTGCTGACCAGCTCGTGCCCGCGCAGCACGGCGACGCCATCGCCGTTCATCATGCGGCCGACCTCGTCGAGATGGCTCGAGAGCACGGTCTCGAGCGGGCCCTCCTCGGACAGCACCGCGACGATCTCGTCCTCGCAGGCGCGCAGCCGGATCCGCTGGAGATAGCCTTCCGCCTCCTCCTTCGCCTTGATCTGCAGGGCGAGATTGCCGACCAGCGCCCGGCAGGTGATGCGGACATCGTGCGGGATCCTGCGCGGGATCATGTTGTGACACGCGACCAGTCCCCACAGAATGCCGCCGATCACGATCGAGAACGATGCGGACGCCCGCACCCCCATGTTCTGCAGGTAGCGCACATGGATCAGCGAGACGCTGCGCAGGCTGGCATCGCTCATGTCGAGCGGCTGCGGATCGGTCCAGGCCGGTCTCAGCTCGGCCGGCTGGTAGAACGAGTCCGGGATCACCCGGAACAGGTTGCGCACATAGAGCTCGCGCGCCTGTTGCGGAATGTCCGAACCCGGGAAATGATGGTTGAGAAACCCGTGCACGTCGTCATGCCGGTCCTCGGCCAGCACGGTTCCGGCGCCATCGTCGAGAAACTGGTAAACCATTACGCGGTCGAAACCGGTAAGGATGCGGACCTCCGCCGCCGCCCGCCTGCAAACATCGATCGGCGACGCCGACTGCTCAAACCCCGCCGCGATGATCGCCACCCGCTCCATCGCCTGCCCGGCCCGCACGCCGACGTCGTTGGCCGGCTCCAGCTCGATGATGAGGTGCGGGACGCTGCGATGGACATTCACATCCAGCAGGGCGCCGGCGGTCGTCCGGAGCTGGCCCATGAAACCATCCACGGCATCCGGACCGCGGAGGGACGCGATGTTCGCCGCGAGCGTCTCGCCCAGCATGATGTCAAGACCCTGGCCGTGCCAGTCCTCGATGCCGAGCACGCGCTCGACGTCGCCCGCGACATGCGTGACGAGCAGGCTGTCGATCGACGCCACCAGCATGATGCCGTGCGGCTGGATCGACCCCGGCGTACGAATGGGCTCCCGGTCGCAGGAGGAGCCTTCGGTCGGTGTGAACAGGATCTCCATCGACAGTGCTCCTCGCGCCAAGGCGGGAGCACTGCACGGCTCTCAGCCGCCTGCGCCCGGGATCTCAGGCAGGCGATGACCGATCATACGCGATGGCCGCGATAGTTAGACAGCCTTGAATAAGGCCGTCCTCACGCGAGCCGGCTTACCAGATCTGGGCGCGATCCTTCGGGGCCAGATAGAGCTTGTCACCGGGCTTCACGTTCCAGGCCTTGTACCAGCCATCGATGTTGTGCATCGGCATGTTCACCCGTGCCGATGGCGGCGAATGCGGATCGGTCACCAGCAGCATCCGCGCCCGATCAGGGCGCACCTTCTGGCGCCAGACCTGCGCCCAGCCCAGGAACACGCGCTGGTCGCCGGTCAGCCCGTCGATCACAGGTGCCGGCTTGCCGTTCAGGAAGGCGTGATACGCATCCAGCCCCAGCGTCAGCCCGCCCAGGTCGGCGATGTTCTCGCCCATCGTCAGCTTGCCGTTCACATGCGCGCCGGGGAACGGCTCGAGCGCGCTGTATTGCGCGCCGAGCCGGTCGGCACGCACCTGGAAGCGCTTGGCATCCTCCTTGGTCCACCAGTCGTGCAGGCGGCCCTTCTCGTCGAACTTGCGGCCCTCGTCGTCGAAGCTGTGCGTCATCTCGTGGCCGATGACGCCGCCGATCGCACCATAGTTGATGGCCGGGTCTGCATCCTTGTTGAAGAACGGCGGCTGCAGGATGGCAGCCGGGAACACCACCTCGTCGAAGGGCGGGTTGTTGTAGGCATTCACCGTCTGCGGCGTCATGTCCCACTCGTCGCGATCGACGACGTGACCCTGGTGGCCGACCCAGTAGGCCCACTCGAAGGCGACCGATCGTTTCGCATTGCCGTACAGATCGTCGGCATGCACCTCGAGGCCGGAATAGTCGCGCCACTTGTTCGGGTAGCCGATCTGGATCAGGTGGTTGTCGAGCTTCCGGATCGCGGCCTTCTTGGTCGCGTCGCTCATCCAGGCATTGTGCTGCAGCCGGATCCGGAATGCCGCCTTCAACTCGCCGGTCAGCGTCTCCATCGCCGCCTTTTCCTCGGGCGGGAAATACCGTGCCGCGTAGACCTTGCCGATCGCCATGCCCATGGCGCCGCTGGTCGCCGCAACCGCACGCTTCCAGCGCACCTCGATCTCCGGCTGGCCGGACAGCATCTTGCCGTGGAACTCGAACGATGCGTTCACGAACGGCGAACTCAGATTGTCGGCGGCATCGTCGACCAGATGGAACGCCAGCCAGGCCCGCAGCGTGACGAGGTCGGTCGCACCGGCGATCTTCGCCTCGGCGGCGATCGCGGATTTCTCGGCCAGCACGATCGTGTCGGCGTGCGGCAGGTCGGCCTTCGCGAAATAGGTCCGCCAGTCGAAGCCGGGCGCCTGCTTCACGAGGTCCGCCAGTTTGGTCGGGTTGTAGGTCTTGTCCGGATCGCGCTCGTCGGCACGCGCCCAGTGCGCCTGTGCGAGCTTCGTCTCGAACGCGACCACCGCCGGCGCCGCCTGGTCCGCGTCCGGCCAGTTCACCAGCTTGAGCATCTGCGCCACATAGGCCTGGTAGGCGGTTTTCTTGGCGGCGAATTCCGGCTTCGAGTAGTAGTCGCGATCCGGCAGGCCGGTGCCACCCTGGGCCAGACCGACCGAATATCTGGTCGGGTCCTTGGCATCCGGCTGGATCGACAGGCCGAACAGCGAGGTCTGGTAGTTGTGCTGCGCGTCGCCGAGCAGGGCGGCGAACGCGGTCCGGTCGGTGACCGCCTTGACCGCGTCGAGATCGGGGGCGAGCGGCTGCATGCCGCGCGCTTCGATCGTCTTCTCGTCCATGAACGACGCATAATAGGCACCGAGCTTCTGCTCGATCGTGACCGGGTTCTGCACCGGATTGGCCGATACCTGCTTCAGGATGTCCTGCACGCGGGTGCGGGACAGTTCGGCCAGCTTGTTGAACGCGCCCCAGGAGGTGTGGTCGCTCGGGATCACCATCTCCTTGATGGCCGTGCCGTTGGCGTAGTCGAAGAAGCTGTCGCCCGGCTTGGCCGAGGTGTCGCGCCCAGCCAGGTTGAAGCCCCAGGGCGTGAAGGTGTCGCTCGGATCGACCGCGGCAGGCGCCGGAGCGGGCGTTGCGGCAGCCGGCGCCGTCGTGACGGCGGCAGTCGGGGACGCCGTCTGCGCACCGGCAACACCGGCCAGAAGGCAGAGGCTCGTTGCCGTCAGCAGGGCCAGCCGGAGCGTCCGGTTGGTGCGCGGACCGCTGCCGTCATGTCGTTCGCCAAATCCCACGTCGAAGTGCCCCTGCTCATGTTGTAACGGCGAGCAGAGCAAGGATCGGGCCCAGCCTGTCAAGCCGCCGGATGACGGTCGATCAGCCGGTGGCGAGCGCCTCGGTTTGCGGCCGCCGCACGGTTGCCGGGCGCCTGGCCATGATGCGGGCGAATTTCCGGCGGCGTGCCTGCATCGCGGCGAACGCCATGCGCGCGGCGAACTTGGAGACGCGCCCGTGCGGCGTGAAGCCGATCGTCTTGAACATCATGCCCATCGCCCGCTCGATATGGCTGCGGCGATAGAAGCCCATCGCCCGCGACATGTAGGCGGCGATACAGCGCTTGTGGTCGTACGCCACCCCGTCGCCCTCGTTGGTGCAGTGATAGGCGTAGGCGAGCTCGTCATCCTCGCTCTCGGTGATGCGACCCAGCGCGATGCGGGTGCGGCTCATCACGCCCAGCTTCTCGCGCTTCAGGTAGCGATGCATGTGATCGTAGAACAACTTGAAGTGACGATACTCGTCCGCCGCGATCTGCTTGCAGATCAGCTTGAGCACCGGCTCCTCGGTCGCCTCGGCCATGGCGGTGTAGAAGCTCGACGTGCCGGTCTCGACCATGCAGCGGGCGATCAATTCGCCGGTACGGCTGCCGCGCACCGAGGCGTCGACCTCCAGCGGGATATGGTACGACGAGCGGTAGCGCTCGAAACTGGACGGGTAGTCCCAGCCCGGATCGGCCAGCATCGCCCAATGGCCGAGCGCGTCGCCGTGCTGCACTTCCTCGATCGCCCAGTTATCGACCGCGCCCTTGAAGTCCGGATCGTCGGTGAAGACGTTGTTCAGATAGACCGCATAGTCGAGCCCGTTGCGCTCGACCACAGAGGCCGCCTTGACCATCCGAAGCACATCGAGATCCACGAGGGCCGGGTCGAACCGGTCCCAGGACACATCCTCGATCCGCCAGTGCTTCATTCCGTCCTGCTCCTGCTTCCGTCGGCGCGCCATGCCGCCGGCCCCTTGTGGCCGGGACCGGCCCGCCCGTGACAGCCTCAAGTCTGTCACAATGCCATCGGTTCGGCGAACCCGGAGCAACAGTCCCCCACTCCGTGGCCGTTCTGCCACAGCCGTGACCACGGCGATCGTCGCACGCCGTGGCGTGACTTTATGCCCGGGCCGATGCAAACATCCCCGCAGTTCGGGGGCCTCGTCGTCCAGGGCCATCGACAAGACGCCAGCCAACCGTTCGCACTGCCACCCCCGGCCGGGCCGGGCCAGGCATCGACCGGATCGGAGGGCCGGACCACACCGGAAGGAGCCCTCGCGGCCATGAACATCCACGAATACCAGGCCAAGACCCTGCTCAAGGGATATGGCCTGCCCGTGCTCGCGGGGCGTGTCGCACGCTCCCCGGAAGAGGCGCTGACCGCGGCCCGCACATTGCCCGGCCCGGTCTATGTCGTGAAGTCGCAGATCCATGCCGGCGGCCGCGGTGCCGGCCGCTTCGCCAACGACCCGAACGGCAAGGGCGGTGTCCGCCTGGTCAAGACCCCGGCCGAGGCCGAGGAAGCCGCGACCGCGATGCTGGGCCATATCCTGGTCACCAAGCAGACCGGCCCGGCCGGCAAGCAGGTCAACCGCCTCTATATCGAGGCCGGCTGCGACATCAAGCACGAGCTGTATTTCTCGATGCTGACCGATCGCGAGAGCGGCCGGATCGCCATGATCGCCTCGCGCGAGGGCGGCATGGAGATCGAGGAGATCGCCCATAACAGCCCGGAGAAGATCCTCAACGCCACCATCGACCCGGCGCTGGGCTACTCGGACTACATCGCCCGCGACCTCGCCGCCGGCCTCCAGCTGACCGGCAAGTCGATCGGCCACTTCGCCAAGGTGGTGCGCGCCATCTACACCGCCTTCGTGGCGCTCGACGCCGCCTCGATCGAGATCAACCCGCTCGTGGTGACCGGCGACGGCAGCCTGGTGGCGCTCGATGCGAAAATGACCTTCGACGACAACGCGCTGTTCCGTCATCCCGAGCTCGAAGACCTCCGCGACGAGAGCGAAGAGGACCCGAAGGAGCTGGAAGCAGCCCGCCACGGCCTCTCCTACATCGCCCTCGACGGCAATATCGGCTGCATGGTCAACGGTGCCGGCCTGGCGATGGCGACCATGGACATCATCAAGCTGGAAGGCGCCGAGCCTGCCAACTTCCTCGATGTCGGCGGCGGCGCCACCAAGGAGCGCGTGGTCGCGGCCTTCAAGATCCTGCTGTCGGATCCGAACGTCGAAGGCCTGCTGGTCAACATCTTCGGCGGCATCATGCGCTGCGACATCATCGCCACCGCGGTGATCGAAGCCTCGCGCGAGGTGAAGCTCACCGTGCCGCTGGTGGTTCGCCTCGAAGGCACCAACGTCGAGCTCGGCCAGCAGCTGATCAACGATAGCGGCCTGCCGATCATCAATGCCAGCGATCTGTCGGACGCCGCCCGCAAGATCGTCGCGGCCGTCAAGGGGGCGAAAGCCTGATGTCGATCCTCGTCAACAGCCAGACCAAGGTCATCACCCAGGGCTTCACCGGCTCGCAGGGGACCTTCCACGCCGAGCAGGCGATCGCCTACGGCACGAAGATGGTCGGCGGCGTCACCCCCGGTAAGGGCGGCACCACCCACCTGAACCTGCCGGTGTTCGACACCGTCGCCGAGGCGCGCGAGCGCACTGGCGCCGACGCCTCGGTGATCTACGTGCCGCCGCCGTTCGCCGCGGACTCGATCCTCGAGGCGATCGCCGCCGAAGTGCCGCTGATCATCTGCATCACCGAGGGCATCCCGGTGCTCGACATGGTGCGGGTGAAGAGCGCGCTTCAGCACAGCAAGAGCCTGCTGATCGGCCCGAACTGCCCGGGCATCATCACCCCCGACCAGTGCAAGATCGGCATCATGCCCGGCCACATCCACCGGCCCGGCAAGGTCGGCATCGTGTCCCGCTCGGGCACGCTGACCTACGAGGCGGTCGCGCAGACCACGGCGGTCGGCCTCGGCCAGAGCACCTGCGTCGGCATCGGCGGCGACCCGGTCAAGGGCATGGACTTCATCGAGGTGCTGGAGATGTTCCTGGCCGACGATGAAACCACCTCGATCGTCATGATCGGCGAAATCGGTGGCGCGTCCGAAATCAACGCCGCGCATTTCCTGAAGAGCCACAAGGTTAAGAAGCCGACCGTCGGCTTCATCGCCGGCGTGACCGCCCCTCCGGGCCGTCGCATGGGCCATGCGGGCGCCGTCATCACCGGCGGCAACGACACCGCTGCCGCAAAGATCGAGGCGATGCTGTCCGCGGGTATCCACGTCGCGTCCAGCCCGTCGTTGCTGGGCGAGACGATGATCAAGGCGCTGAAGGGTTAAAGCAAGTCAGGGCTCTGCCCTGGACCCGGGAGGGGACGGTCGTCCCCTCCACCCCTATTTAAAGCTGGGTGGCTCAATCGGCCCGTTAGCGAAATAGCGATATACAATCCGATAGCAGATTGTTGTAGAATCAGTTGAGACAGCCGTTTCTAGCCAAAAGCTCCCTGTCTGCTGTGCCCAGTGTGCAAAAGCAGACGCTATACGGACACACTTCTTCGGCGGTTTTCGACCATCAAGATGAACGTTGAGCGCTGATTAAAACTTTCCCCCGTGCAGCCGTCCGTTCATCCTCTACTTCTCGGAGAGGCAAGCATGAAGCCACCTGATGCCCGTGATGGTGACGAAGCCGGATAAGCAACCGAAATCCATTAGACGAATCTTTAAGTCACATGCTCCGCTGCTATTAGCTAGATTTAAAGAACTCTACCTCAGCCACGGTCAGGAAGAGACACATGCTGCCTCGCGGGCAACCAGTTCGAGGTAAGTCATAAACGGCTCTTTAGGGTCAGAACCCGCCAGCCGAAATGCAGTTTCGGTTCCGCTACTACCGAACCCACTAATTACCGCGCGCGTTTGCCTTCATCGGGTCCGTCCTCTCATCAGAGTGAACCAAGCTCAACCACCTGTCCGAAATGCGGAGACCACCTGAGTAATCGTGGCAGCGCGCTTGCCGCCGGATCCGGCAAGCAGCCCGTTTTTCCGGCCGAGCGCCACCGCCGCATGGCAGTGCCCCAGCTCGCTACAGCGAGTGCGGGCAAGAGCTGTAAAAGTGAAACGACAAGGTTTATAGTAATGCTTGTTAAACACGCTGGAGCGCGTCACCAGCGTCATTCTGCTTATTAGAAGGGGCGCAGTCGGAATGACGATGGACTTCGATGCTGCGGTTGAGGATGTGACGGCTCATCTTACTTCTGAACGGCAAGCATGGCTGTTTGGAGCAGGCATCAGCTGCCGCTCCGGCCTTCCACTGATGTATCCGCTCACGGAGCTTGTCGCCGCCAACTATGCGGATGCAGCCACAAGCCACCATGCATTGTTTATTGCGCTTAGGTCGAGCCTCCCTGCCAACGCCCATATCGAACACGTCTTGAGCCAGCTCGGCGACTTTATTACTCTGGCGGAGCGGTCAAAGAATCAGACCGCAGCCATCGCCGGAGTAGACCAGGACTTAAGAACCCTTCGAGCGCTCCACGGCAATATCCGTGACGCGATTCGTGACGTCATTCGTCATGGCTATCATCCTGCGGCGGGTGAAGACGCGCCCAAGGTCGCCGCTGACGGCGAGCACGTGGTAACAGTTGATCATCACCGGTCATTTATGCGCACTCTCTTCGCCGCTCGGGACAAAGCCGGGCGGCCAATGCGGCCATTGCACTTTTTTACCCTGAACTATGACACTCTCATCGAAGACGCTCTCGCGCTTGAGCGGATCAGCTTTGCTGATGGATTTAGTGGCGGCGCGATGGCTTATTGGTCTCCTGAAACGGCCTATGCTGAAACGAGCGCCGGCGGTCGGGTAACTGCTCACCTCGTCAAGCTACATGGCTCGATCGATTGGCACGCTGAACCGAACGGCTCGGTGATCCGCTGTCGCGAGGGGTGCGGTTATCCCGATCGTGCCGGCAATGTCCTAATCTATCCGCAGGCTACAAAATACGTTGCGACCCAGCGAGACCCGTTCGCATCCCTATTCGAGCGGCTCCGCAGTGTGTTGCGGTCGTCCGGTCCAATGGTGTTCGCGATTTGCGGTTACAGTTTTGGGGACGAGCATGTCGACCTCCAAATCGAAGAAGCCATGGTCAGATCCGATTGCAAGACGGTGCTGATCGCCTTCGTCCAAGAGGTCAACGCAGACGGCAATCACACTTTGCCGAAACGTCTAGATGAGTGGCTCAGGACGAAGACCTGGGCTAACCGTATCTTTGTCCTCACAAACCGGGGCCTCTACCACGGCAGCACTGTCAACCTTAGCCAGAAGGCCGAGGATCACGAGTGGTGGACGTTTGAAGGGGTCACGCGCTTCCTGGGCGATGGTCCACAGCAAGGCGTCGAGTCGATTGTGCCCATCGTAGCCACCGCTCTTAATAGTGAAGAAGCCCATGCTCCGGGAGCTGCCAAATGAGAACTTTCGACGTCGTGCCGGACCTCAGGATTGGCTCGATTGTCGAGGTTTCAGGAACTACAGCCCGGGTCGAACTCGACGGTGACATTACGGAACTCAGTCGAACCTACGAAGGGCGCGTTTACGCGGTCGGCCAAATCGCGAGCGTCGTAAAGATCCACTTTGGTCGGCGCGTCCTCTTCGCTTACGTTCGCCTTCTGCGCATGCGATCCGAGATGCAGCTAGCGATTGGTGGCCCGCCGCTGCCGCCCGAGCGCGATCAACGGGTCATGGAAATCGATTTATTTGGAGAAGGCATTTGGCACGCCAACAAGAGCAGTTTGGCGTTCGGTCGCGGCGTGACGACTTACCCACTTCCGCTTCAGGGCGTCTACCTCATGTCCCATCAGGAGGTACAGGCTCTTTTCACCGCCGCTGAACAACAGCGCGGCGACGGTGAAGATCCGATGGTGGAAATTGGCCGCTACGTAGGCGCAGAGGCGGCGGTCGCCCGCGCCAACATTAACAAGATGTTCGGCCAGCACTGCGCCATTCTGGGATCGACGGGTTCCGGCAAGTCGGCGACCGTAGCGGCTCTCCTTCATGGCTTGCTGCGTCAGCCCGTCGGAGGTGCGACTTGGCGTCCGCGTGTCGTCGTCATCGACCCGCACGGCGAGTACGCTAAAGCGTTCGGAGACCGCGCCATCGTCTATAGGGCCTATGATTCGAGCGCTGGCGGGGAAGAGGCCGCGAGACCCATCCTTCGGCTTCCCTACTGGCTCATGACGGGCGACGAGTTTCGCTCGCTGGTCATCGGCAAGACCGAGGAAGAAGCCACTACACAAAACAACATTGTCTATAAGGCGCTGGCTCACGCCCGCATGGTCCAACTGAGTCTGATTGAGCCGTCTAGGAATTGGGTCGACAAGCAGACCGTCATTTCCCCGGACGATCCTCGGCCGCTAAAGCCGGAATACTCCGACAAGGTCACGGGGTTTGATAGAGATTTGCCGTTCCCATTCTCGCTCGATGAGTTCGTCGCTCACATTTTTGAAGAGCAAGGCGTAACTGTTGATGCCAAGGGCGCGGCCAAACGAAAGTCTGCCACGGACTCGAAGTCCCACCGCTCGATACTTGACAAACTCAATGTCTTACGCGCCGACCCGCGCTTGTCTTTCCTACTCAAGAACTTTGCTGTGGACGATCCGGACCTCGCCGCGATCATTGAGCAGTTTGTCGGCGGAGGAGCTGCGGAGGAGCGCAAAGATATTCGGATCATCGATATTTCTGGCCTCCCGAACGAAGTTGCCGGTCCCCTGACGGCAGTCATCGCTAGGCTGCTGTTTCAATACAAGGTCTGGCAGACGCGCGAAGAGCGCGAACGCGATCCTGTGTTACTCGTTTGCGAAGAAGCTCATCGGTACGTCCCCAACCATGGTCAGGCTGAGTACGAGACGGCACAGACTGCGGTGCGACGCCTAGCCCGGGAAGGCAGGAAGTACGGCCTCGGCTTAATGCTGGTCTCGCAGCGCCCTGCGGATGTCGAGAGTACCGTACTCTCTCAGTGCAACAGTTGGATTATCCTGCGCCTCACAAACTCGGTTGACCAAGAGCACGTCGGACGGTTTCTGCCCGACAGCCTTGCAGGACTAACAAAGCTGTTACCATCATTGGTAAGGCGCGAAGCAATTTTTGTCGGTGAAGCTGCGGCCATTCCTGCAAGAATCAAAATTCGCGAACTGGCCGAAGATCAACTTCCAGACTCAAACGACATCAAGTTCGCGGACGGCTGGGCGAAGCCTCCCATCAGTCGTGAAGCGATCGAAACGGTAGTGAAGCGCTGGCGGCGTGAACCCTAAGAGGACTGACCTGAAGCACTAATCCGTCCGAGTATCTGATCACGGTGTAGGGCAAGAGTTCGCTCCTGGCGCATAGAGTCGCATCCTATCGCTATTACGGCGGTGTTTTCCAAAGGTAGTCGCTAGCCGAGCATTCGACGCCCTCAAGGTTGAGCCGCTCAAGCAGCAAGCGCCCGTCGATGGGATCGATCGTGGGCGCAACATAGATTCCTTTAATTTTCCGGTTTCGCCCGTTCATGAGGCTCAGACTGTTCGCGTCGCGCATCGAGTGACCGATGACTATTGGCCGGGACGTCTTCAGCACGTCCTCAACCGCAACCCAAAAAAGCCTGTCCATCCGCGCACGATCCGCATCGGCGGTGCTTAGAACGAGCGTCGTCGGGCGGTCCATCGACCCATCGATCTTAAAGATCGTGACCGCCGGCTTTGCATCGCCTTTCACATAATCACCTGGCGTTCGCACGGCATATGGGATCGCGAGCATTTCGCAAGCGTGCTCGAACAGCCGGTCGTAGTTGGTGGTCAGGATGATGGGAAACCGCTGCACCGCCGCCACGTGAGCCAGCGTAGGCTCGACGGGCAGAGGCGGATTGAGGAGTTCGCCGACGATACTGAGGCTTCGGGCGCGTCCGAGCGTCGTTTCGGCCACCTCGAATAACTGAGCTAGGCTGTGGCGTGACGTCTGGTCTGAATCAAGGCCGAGAGCCTGGCCGACAACTCCCGCCAAGGCGTTTGCGCTCGGATAGCCGGCACTGAGCGACAATCCTGCGCCAGCGAACAGAACCTCGGGCGGCGCGGCAGCGTCTCTCGGAGGCGTCGGCGGTGCTCGGCTCGCGGAGGTAAGCTCGACTGGCGATTGCGCTGCTATCTTCGAGACTTGAGTTTCTACCGCGGTGCGCAGGTATGAGCTGGTGAACACGTCAAGCAACGCCTGGAATACTTTTCCTCTCAGGTCAGATGCAAGATTGAACTCGGTGCGAAATAAACCGCTCTTCCAGTCGGCGATTTCCTTACGGAACTTGTCCCTCAGAATCGCATCGTCGCTGGTCGAATCTGCCCCGTACTTTAGCTTCTTGAAGAAAGGCAGGATCGGTATCCCCTGATCTTGGGCGACGTCGATCTCGAGATGGGTAACGGACTTGCCTTTGTCGGCGCCATAACCGCCCATCGGTATCCAGCCATACCGTTCACCTTGGATCAGAATGCAAATTAGGGAAGTTCGAATTTCTGGCTCCAGGACGTCCCAGCTTGTGCCGCCGTTCGGGAGGATGCCTTCGGTGTTCACCGGCTCGAAATTAAGGCTCTTGATAACCTCGACGACTGCCTCACGCTCGTTAGCGAGGTCGTCCATGGTGCTGCTCACGAACACTCGGATCTTCGCCGGCATGCAATCCCTCCACCCGCAGTTCCAATAGCATAGTTTAACATCTGCTTGCGATTCCGCGATTGGAGTTGCTTATGGCTCAACCGCGAACTCTGGAGCGCCTTTCGTGCAGTTTTGAGTTAGGCTTAACCGTCGCATAGAACTTGGTCCTTAGGTACGGCTTCGGAATGTGAGAACGATGCCGCTATCAGGGCCTAGTTTCCAGCGAGAAATGGACTTCTGCTTCTGGCGCCACCCCGACGTATCGGACTGCACTTCGCAATGGCCGCGCTCAGAAAGTGGCGAAGGCCGCCTCAACGGCCGACATGAGCGCAAACCGGTCATTCAGGTTGCTCATCCTCCATCTCCGCTACTCACTCAGGATCACGATTGACTCTGGGCATCGCCTACGGCTTTTCTTGAACAAGAATGGCGGACACGCTCAAAGGTCAAGGATGGGATCTCTACTCTGTGGGCGCAACAAGCAGTCGTCACTTGAGACGGCGAGCACGCAGTCTTCATCTTCGAGTCATCCAACTCCATCAACAGCAGGGCTCGCGCTCGAATACGGACGACGGTCGGTCTCATGGTCGGCCGGCCCGATGATACGGGTGGCCGGTGCTGATCGCCCTCGCCCGGTAAAGCTGTTCCGCCAGCAACCCCCGCACCAGCATGTGCGGCCAGGTCATCGGGCCTAGCGACAGGCTGGTGTCCGAGCGGGCCATAACCGTCGCGTCCAGGCCTTCGGCGCCGCCGATCAGGAAACACAGCGGACGGGCACTGCCGAGCCAAGTTTCCAGCCGCTGCGAGAACATCACGCTGTCCGGACGTTCGCCGCCTTCGTCGAGTGCCACCACCAGCGCGTTTGTCGGCAGGCAGGCCAGCAGCGCCTGCGCCTCGCGACGCTTGATCTCGACCGGAGCCCCACGGCCTTCGGCGACCTCGATCATCTCCAGCTTCGGGTTCAGGCGCTGCTGGTAGCGTTCCAGCAACGCCCGCTCCGGGCCGTCCTTCAGCCGTCCGACCGCGATCAGGCGCATGGCGGTCGGAGGCCGTTCCTACGAATTGACGGGCTGTTCGGCTTCAGCTTCGGCCTCGGCCGGCTCGTCGAGGTCGGCGCCCCACATGCGCTCCAGCCCGTACAAGGCCCGCGCTTCCGGCTTGAACAGATGCACGACGATGTCGCCGGCATCGAGCAGCACCCAGTCCGAGCTGCCGGCGCCCTCGATCAGCACGCGCTGCTTGAGGCCGACTTCCTTGAGCTTGGTCTCCAGATGCGTCGCCATCGCGCTGATCTGGCGGTCGGCGATGCCGGTCGCGATCACCATCCGGTCGGCGAACGAGGCGCGGCCGGTCAGGTCGAGCGTGACGATGTCCTCGCCCTTGTCGTCGGCCAGGCTCTCGGTGATGACGCCGAGATACTTGTCCAGTGCCGCGACATCGAGCGGCTCGCGCACGATTTTGCGGCCCCGCGCGCCCTGCGGTCCGGCAACGACGGCCTTCTTGCGGGCGGTGCCAGGAGCCTTGGCGACTTCGGCGAGGGATGCGGACGGCATGGACGCGCCGGCTGCACGGGTGGGCTTGCCGGTTTCGGCAATGGGCTTCCTGGCGATGATAAGTCTCCTGCCGGACATGATTCTCGATCACGGCCTGCATCATGAAAGGTCTGGGCGATGGTGGTCTGGTGCGCCTTATCGGCTTCTCCGGCGCCAGGGCCAAGCATTGCGTTGCACAGACCCCCTAGGCAGTCCCGGAAGAGCCGTTCGCCAGGCGCAGCTTGGTCGCGGAAATGTCGGTCTGGGGAGCGGTCAGGAACACCCAGGCGGGTGCGGGACGGTCGGCTAGGACCGGCGCCTCGCGGGCCGGCCGCCGGTCATGCCGTAGCATCAGCGCCGCCCGACCGGCCAGTGCGCGGTGGTTGTAGGACGGGCGCGGCAGCACGGCGATCGGCACCGCGCGCACCACTTCCCGCCAGCGCCGCCAACGCGGCAGCTCGGCCAACCCGTCGGCGCCCATCAGCCAGACGAACTGGATCCGCGGGAAGCGCCGCTTCAGGCCGCGTATGGTGTCGACCGTGTAGCGGGTGCGCATGATGCGCTCGATGTCGGTGGCGATGATGCGCCGCCCGTCCACCAGCGCCTTGGCGCCGGCCAGGCGGGTGGCCAGCGGCGCCATGCCGTGGCGCGGCTTCAGCGGATTGCCCGGCGAGACCAGCAGCCACACCTGGTCGAGCTGCAGATGCGCCAGCGCCTGCCGGGCGACCAGCAGATGGCCGTGATGCGCGGGATTGAACGACCCGCCCAGCAGGCCGACCCGGAGGCGGCGGGTGTCTCCGGCGGGGGGGATGCGGCTCACGGTCGGATCTGGCCGGACCCGATCACCTCGTAGCGGAAGATCGTCAGTTGCTCGAGGCCGACCGGTCCGCGCGCATGCACACGCCCCGTGGCGATGCCGATCTCGGCGCCGAAGCCGAACTCGCCGCCGTCGCAGAACTGCGTCGAGGCGTTCCACAACACCACCGCGCTGTCGGTGCCGGCCAGGAACCGGCACGCCACCGCCTCGTCCGCGGTCACGATCGCCTCGGTATGCGCGCTGCTGTGCCGCGCGATGTGCGCCAATGCCGCATCGACATCCTGCACTACCGCGATCGACAGCACCGGGCCCAGCCACTCGGTATCGAAATCGGCCGGGGAGGCAGCGACGAGCCCGGGGACGATGGCGCAGGCGGCCGGGTCGGCGCGGAAATCGCAGCCGAGTGCGGCCAAATCGTCGACGATCATCGGCAGCAGCGAACCGGCGATCGCCTCGTCGATCAGCAGCGTCTCGGTCGCGCCGCACACGCCGGTGCGGCGCATCTTGGCATTGGCGATCAGCGCGCGCGCCATCTCGGGGTCGGCCGCGCGATGGATGTAGGTGTGGCAGAGCCCCTCGGCATGGGCGAGCACCGGCACCCTGGCCTCCCGCTGCACCCGCTCGACCAGCGATCGGCCGCCACGCGGGATGATCAGGTCGATCAGCCCGGCGGCGCCGAGCATGGCGGCGACATGGGCACGGTCGGCGTCGGGCGGGATCTGCACGCACGCCTCGGGCAACCCGGCCTGCACCAGGCCCTCGACGATGGCGGCGTGGATCTCGCGCGCGCTGCGCAGGCTCTCGGAGCCGCCGCGCAGGATCACCGCGTTGCCGGATTTCAGGCACAGCCCGCCGGCGTCGGCGCCGACATTGGGACGGCTCTCGTAGATCATGCCGATGATGCCGACCGGCGTCGCCACCCGGCGGAACCGCAAGCCGTTCGGCCGGGTCCATTCCGCCAGCACGCGGCCAAGCGGATCGGGCAGTGCCGCGATCTCGTCGAGGCCCCGCGCCATCGCCTCGATCCGTGCCGGGTTAAGGGTCAGCCGGTCGCGGAAGGCGTCGGAGGCGGTCGAGGCCGCGACGTCCAGCGCATTGGCGGCCAGGATGGAGGCGCTACGGGCACGGATCGCCGCCGCCGCCGCGGTCAGCGCATGGTTGCGGGTCTCGCCGCTCGATTGCGCCAGCACGCGGCTCGCGGCACGCGCCCTGGCGGCTGCTCCGGCGATCCAGCTCTCGTCCAAATGCATCACGCCCCTGTCCTCGGCACCCGGTCCGGCTTCAGGCGGCCTTGGCTTGGACCAGCGTGGCCAGGTCGCCGACATTCTTGAGCTGGTCGACCTCGCGCGAGCGGAGCTTGATGCCGAACTGCTGCTCGACGCTGATGATGATGGTCACCATCTTGATCGAATCCCAGCCGGCCACCTGCTCGGCCGACGTGGTCGGGGTCAGCCTGATGGTGTCGTCGCCGAACACCTCGTGGAACACTTCGGTCAGGCCTGCATAAACTTCTGCTTCCGTCGCCACGTCTGAAACTCTCCTGGATGGTGGTAGGCGACGCGGTCAGGCGCCCTCGGTCACTGCCATGTAGCTGTCTGCCGGCACGAAGTCATGCAGCCGCAGGCGGGCCAGGTGTCCGCCATGCGCCTGGGCCGCATGGTCCGAGAAGCCCAGCCTGGCGTAATGGCCCGCCACCATGCCGTTCTTCGCAGTCGGGATGTATTCGCCCACCAGCGTCTCCGCCCCGGTCGCCGCGGCGGTCCGGGCGATCAGCGCCAGGGTGGCGTCCTCCACGCCGCGGCCGAGCACCCGGCACGACATCAGCCAGGTATCGATGTGGCACACCCTGGCCGCGTCGACCTGGCCGATCACGATGGCGATGATGCCGTTATCGCCGAAGCGGTCGAGCAGCCGGAGCTGCAGACCGAACGCGTTCGGATCCTCCATCAGCGTCGCCACCTGCTGCTCGGTCCGGCGTCGCGTGGTCAGGTTGAACTGGTTGGTCTTGTTGATGAGCTGGACGATCCGGCCGAGCCCGATCCGGTCGAAGCGGCGCCACACCAGCTGCATGTCGAGGCTGCGCAGGTAGGCCGGCATGTCGGTCGCCGAGCTTTCCAGCGCCGCCCGCTCGCGGTTCGCCTGGTACTGCACGGTGCGGGCGCGATCCTCGCCGGTGATCGACAGGCCCTCGAAATAGCCGGCATCGGCCAGCACCTGCGCCATCAGGGCGGGGTCGTCGCCGGGTATTTCCGGCACGCCGACTTCAGGCAGTTCGGCGCGCACCAGGTTGCGCTCGAACGGGTTGTCATCGAGGAACACCAGGCTGTCGAGGCCGATACTCAGGTCCGCGGCGATGCGGCGGAGGTTGGTCGCCTTGTCGTCCCAGTTGGCGACGAACGCCGATATGTCCGAGCGCTTCAGCAGCATCTCCGGATGCCTCTCGAACGCCGACAGCGCATTGGCCTCGTCGTTCTTGGAGCACACCGCGAGGATCACGCCGCGCTTGGCGAGCGACTTCGCATAGGCCTGCACCGACAGGAACGCCTCGCCGAGCGCCGAGCCCTGGCCGATCGCGATCCCCTCCAGCCCGTCATCGCCGATCACCCCGCCCCACAGCGTGTTGTCGAGATCGAGCACGAGGCACTTGGACGAGCGACCCTGGAGTGCTGCCACCAGCCGCCCGACCATGTCGCCATAGACCGGCGCCGCGACCGGGGTGATGTCCTGCTTGGCGCGGTGCCACAGCACGGGGTCGTGCCAGTCGGCGATACCGTCCCGCGCCGACGCATCGTCCAGCGCCAGCAGATGCACGCCCGCCTCGTCCGCCGCCGGGCGCAGCGCCGCGTTCAGCCGGGCGATCAGTCGAAGCGGCGAGCCGGACAGACGCTGTTCGTTGTTGCCCATCAGCGTCGGCAGGGTCGGCATCACCGTCTGCTGGATGACCGCCGCGCCTATCGACCTGGCCAGCGACCAGCATCGACGCATGCGCGACAATTCGTCTTCGAGTGCCGCGTCGGCGCCGGCCTGATCGGCGGCGACATCGAGGCCGGCGGTCACATGACGGCTATCGAACGACAGCAGCACGATATCCGGCCGGAAACGGTGCAGTTCCGCATCGACGTCGGCGAGTTCCTGTTGATACTGGCCATACTCGCCCTCGTGCAGGGTCAGCCAGATGTTGCGCCTGAGTGCCGCGACCCGGATCGGAGCCAGCAGATGCACCGTGGTGGAGGAGCCGAGGACCGCCAGCCTGACCGGCCTGGTCGCCAGCCCGGGCGGCGGCGCGTCGGCGAAATGACGTTGCAGCAGCCGGTCCAGGCGTTCGGTTTTCAGGAAGTCGAGGCGGTGGTTGGCGAGTGCCACCAGATCCGCCCAGGCCACCGCTCCGGCGGCCTCGAGCGCCTTGATCCGGGGCACGAAATCGGTGGGTTCCGGCAACCAGGCGAGGCTAGGCTTGGGCATCGAGACCTCGAACGGGCTGGCCCGCATCGTTCCTGCCACGTGGCCGGGTGTCAATTCGCCGGACCTGGCGTGGGCGGCGCATGAACTCGGCGCTCGGCAAGCCGGTGCGGAATCTGATCGGCGGCGTCGTGTTCGTGCTGGCGGTCATGGCGCTGGCGATCACCGGTTATGTTTCGGTCGGCTGGAGCTTCGGCGACGCGCTCTACATGACGGTGCTCACCGTGTTCACCGTCGGCTACGAGGAGGTGCACGCCGTCCAGGGGCCGGAGCTCCGGGCGATCACCATCGGCCTGATCGTGCTCGGCTGTTCCGGCACGATCTTCCTGACCGGCGCGCTGGTCCAGTTCATCACCTTCAGCCAGCTCAACGAGATCCTGGGAACCCGACGCATGAAGAGCCAGATCGAGAACCTGTCAGGCCACATCATCATCTGCGGCTATGGCCGCATCGGCCAGATGCTGGCGCACGAACTGGTTGCCGGCCAGGTGCCGTTCCTCATCCTGGAACGCAACCCCGAGCGGATGGCGGGCGCGCAGGCACAGGGGTTCCTTTGCCTCAACGCGGACGCGACCGACGAGGAAACGTTGCAGCGCGCCGGCATCCTGACGGCGCGCGCCCTGGCCACGGTGCTGCCCGACGATGCCGCCAACGTGTTCATCACGCTGAGCGCCCGCAGCCTGAACGCGAAGCTCACCATCATCGCCCGCGGCGAGGCACCGTCCACCGAACGCAAGCTGCTGCAGGCCGGTGCCGACAGGGTGGTGCTGCCGACCCATATCGGCGCGGAACGCATTGCCGAGATCATTCTCTACCCGGAACTCTCCGAGGCGCTCCGCCGGCCATCGGAGAACCAGGATGCCGCGACCGGCCTGCGCCGGCTCGGGCTCGAGCTGCATGTGGTCGCGGTCGAGGAAGGCAGCCCGTTCGACGGCCGCCGGATCGCCGAGATCGAGCGGCGTGCCGAGAACGGTTTCCTGATCCTGTCGGTTCAGGCCGGCCAGAACGAGGAGCCGAAACGCGCCGAGCCGAACATGCGGGTCGGCAAGGGTTCCGGCCTCACCCTGGTCGCCCGCACCGGCCGGGCGGTGGCACTGGACGGGTTTCGCGCGCCAGTGCGAACTGGCCGCGGCGGGCCGATCAGACGGTGAGCTCCGGCCGGAATGCCCATGGGCCGCGAACCAACGCGGCTACGGCACCTGGTCCCGGCACGTCATGATCCATCAAAAATGGTGAACACAGGCCGAGCCCGGTGCGGTGCGCTAAAAAGAGACTTGGATTCGTTTCGCGTTCTACGTTACGTTTTAGCCGCTATTCCCAAAAAGGATACGATGTGGCAGGGGCGGGGAGGGGCATTCCGAGTTTGACCGGGGTCCGGGGTATTGCCGCGGTCTGGGTATTTCTCAGCCACTTCTATGGCCTCGCCGCTTGGGTCTTGGCTGCCCCTTCACTTCTCCACTCGGTGTTCCTGTTCAACGGCTTCCGTGGCGTCGACCTGTTCTTCGTATTGTCCGGCTTCATCCTGATGCACGTGCATGCCGACCAGTTCAGCAGCATTCGGCGTGATGATCTGCGCCAGTTCTTCCTGGCTCGTTTTTTTCGCGTCTATCCGCTCAACACCGCAATGCTTCTGGCAATGCTGGTCGTGGTCGTTCTGTTACCCGGCTATGTCGCGACCGAGCGCAGCTGGACCGATCCGCACGCTGCCTACCGGGCGCAGAACCTTTCGTTTCCCGGCTTCGTGCAGACGCTACTGCTCGTGCAGAGCTGGACAGTGCTCAAGCTTGGGGAATGGAATATCGTCTCCTGGACATTGAGCGCCGAGGTGCTCGGCTACCTACTGTTCCCAGCCATGGCTTGGGGGCTGATGCGTGAGCGGTCGGCATCTCGTTGCGTGTTGTACGCAGTGCTCAGTCTCGTCGTGCTGACGGCAATCCTGTTCGTGGCTCACCATGCAAACAATAACCCCACGGGTACTTTCGGCTCGATACGAATGATCTTCTGCTTCCTGGCCGGGATCGCGTTGAATCGCGCCTACCAGATTGCCGGGGATCGCTGGGTGCCGGCTGCCGTGCCGATGACCGTCGCCGCGTGCCTGTTTCTCTTGATGACCTGGTTCGTGCCGGTCCTGCCGGTGCTCGATGTATTCGGGTTTGCCGCTCTCATACTCGGGCTCGCCTACCAGCGCGGCCCGATCGATGCGATGCTATCGTCGAAGCTGGCGATATCCCTCGGGCGCATCTCGTTCTCCTTCTACCTGGTGCATTTCATGATCATCAAGCTCGTGAGCTGGTCCGCCGGCGAATGGCTGGCAATGCAGTCGCTGAGCGTTCGTATCGCCGGGCTCTGCGGCGTGGTGTTGATGTGCCTCGTGGCCGGTATCGTCTGCTATCGGCTGGTCGAGCAGCCGTCGCAGCGGCTGGGACGGAAAGTCACTGCCGGTTACCGGGTGACGATCGAACGCCGAGGCGACCGAAAGCGGCTGGCGCTGCCTTTAGGGGCAGCCGGCGACTGATCTCGTCGGTCTCCCACTCGAATGTCGTCTATACGGGAGGCGGGGGCGCTTGCCGAAGCCGACGCAGGGCGCCGATCCTTGACATGCCTCGGCGGCCCGCCGCCTAGACGTTGAAGCGGAACAGCAGGACGTCGCCGTCCTTCACCAGGTATTCGCGGCCCTCGATACGCATCTTGCCGACTTCCTTGGCGCCGACTTCGCCCTTGAAGGCGATGTAGTCGTCGAACGCAATCGTTTCGCAGGCGATGAACCCACGCTCGAAATCGTTATGGATCACCGCGGCAGCCTGGGGAGCCTTCGTACCGACCGTAATGGTCCAGGCACGGGTCTCCTTCGGGCCGACGGTAAAATAGGTGGTCAGGCCTAGCAGGCGGTAGCCGGCGGCGATGACCCGGTCCAGGCCGCTGTCGGACAGGCCGAGCCCTTCCAGGAACTCGGTCCGGTCGGCTTCCGGCAACTGGCTCACTTCCGCCTCGATCGCGGCGGACACCACCACCATTGCGGCACCCTCGGCACGGGCCTTCGCGGCGACACGCTCGGACTGCGCGTTGCCGGTGGCGGCCGCAGCTTCCTCGACGTTGCACACATACAGCACCGGCTTGCTGGTCATCAGCTGGAGCCGGCGCACCGCCTCCTCCTCGCCCTTGGGGATCGCGGTGCGGGCCGGCTGGCCGGCGCGCAGGACCTCCAGCAGCGGCTCCATGATCGCGACCTGCGCCTGGGCGTCGCGGTCGTTGTTCTTGGCTTTCTTCTGCAGCGGCAGCAGACGCTTTTCCAGGCTGTCCATGTCGGCCAGCATCAGCTCGGTCTCGACCGTGTCGGCATCGCGGATCGGATCGACCGAGCCCTCGACATGGGTAACGTCATCGTCCTCGAAGCAGCGCAGCACGTGGATGATGGCATCCACCTCGCGGATGTTGGCGAGGAACTGGTTGCCGAGACCCTCGCCGCGCGAGGCGCCGCGCACCAGGCCGGCAATGTCCACGAACTCGAGGCTGGTCGGCACGATCTTCTGCGACTTGCCGATGGTGGCCAGCGCCTGCAGCCGCGGATCGGGCACCGCGACGCGGCCGACATTAGGCTCGATTGTGCAGAACGGATAGTTCGCCGCCTGTGCCGCCGCCGTTGCGGTGAGCGCGTTGAACAGGGTGGATTTGCCGACGTTCGGCAGTCCGACAATGCCGCAATTGAAGCCCATCAGTTTTGATCCTTCGAGCCCTGATCGCCAACGAGAAGGGCGACGCGCGTCATGAACAATTCAGGTTTTCCGTCCGGCAATCCCGCCGCCAGCAACGGCGCCGCATCCGCGACTGCGTCGAGCATGGTTCTCAGCCAGGGCAGGTCCACCTTGGCGAAGTCTCCGAGCACGTGGCCGGTGACCCGCTCCTTGGAGCCCGGATGGCCGATACCGAGGCGCACCCGCCAATAGTCGGGCATACCCAGCATGCGATCCATGCTCCGCAACCCGTTATGCCCGGCAGCACCGCCGCCCCGCTTCACCCTGATCCGGCCGGGCGCCAGGTCGAGCTCGTCGTGAAAGGCGGTGATGGAATCGGGCAGCATCTTGTAGAACGCGGCCGCCGCCTGGACGCTCTCGCCGGACGCATTCATGTAGGTGAGCGGCTTCAGCGCCAGCACCTTGATGCCGCTGACCTGGCCTTCGCAGAACTCGCCCTTGAATCGCTTCCGCCACGGCGAGAAGCCGTGGCGGCGTGCGATCGCATCGATCGCCATGAACCCTATATTGTGCCGCTGCCGCGCCATCCCGGGCTCGGGATTGCCGAGTCCGGTCCAGAGCAGCATCGGCGTCAGGGTCCGTGCGGCCTACTTCTTGCCGGCGGGCTTGGCGGCCGGCTTTGCTGCGGCCGGCTTGCCCGCTGCGGGCTTGGACGGCGCCTTGCTGCCACCCTTTGCCGGAGCGGCCGGTGCAGCCGCTGCTGCGGCAACCGGCTCGAGCTCGGCAACCACGGTCGGCGCCGCGACAGTCGCGATGACGAAGTCGCGGTCCGCGATCACCGGATGCACGTTCTCGACATCCTTGACGTCCGACCAGCGCACGTTGTCGTTGATGTCCAGGCCAGCGAGGTCGACGGTGAAGTTCGCCGGGATATGGTCCGGGTCGACCGACACTTCGATCGTGTGGCGAACGACGTTCAACACACCGCCGCGCTTGATGCCGACCGAGGTCTCTTCGTTGATGAACACCACCTGGACGGCGACCTTGATCTGCTCGCCCGGTGCCAGTCGCTGGAAATCGACATGGATGGGACGGTCGGTCACCGGATGCAGCTGCACTTCGCGCATCAGCGCACGCACGGAAGCGCCGCCGCCGGCATTGACCTCGTACAGGCGCGAGCGCCAGCCGGACTTGGTCAGCTCGCGCATCACCACGCGCGGGTCGAGCGAAATCAGCGTTGCCGGCTGTCTCGCGCCGTAGATCACGGCCGGGACCAGCCCTTCACGCCTCGTTGCGCGCGCCGCCCCCTTACCAGCCTCCTCACGCGTCGAAGCCTCGATCGTCGTAAAATTGGTCACTGTCTGCTCCTGAATGGAAACGCGCCGGCCTCCAGGGGTGCCAGCGCGTGGACGCACGCTTCCAGGCGAAACGCCAAGCGCGAAGGCGCGCATCTAGCGAAAAACCGTTTGCGAGGCAAGCTTTTGGCCTGTCTCAGCTCACCACGAAACGGTAGCTGGTCGAGCGGCTGCCGCCCTCGTTGCGGATCAGCAGGCCGCGCGCGACCAGCCCGGCGATATCACGCTGGGCCGTATCGGCCGAGCAATGGCCCAGCGAGGCCCATTTGCGGGCGGTGACATGCCCCTCGAACCCGTCGAGCAGACGCCCGAGCATGGCCTGCTGGCGCTCGTTGAAAGGCGCTGTCCCGGCCTGGGCCTGCCAGAAGGCCGCACGTGCCAGCACCCTGGCGGTCGAGCCTTCGGCGGCCTCGATCGCACCGGCGTAGCAGTCGATGAACCAGACCAGCCAGGCGGTGATGTCGAGGGAGCCGCCCTGGGCGGCTTCCAGCGTGTCGTAATAGCCCTTCCGCTCGCGCTCGATCTGCGCCGACAAGGCATAGAAGCGGCTGCCGGTGCGCTCCATCTGCGCGATCGCCAGGTCCACCACGGCCCGGCCGATGCGGCCGTTGCCATCGTCCAGCGGATGGATGGTCAGGAACCACAGATGCGCCAGTGCGGCGCGCAGCAGCGGGTCGAGGCTCACGCTCGTGTGGTTGAACCAGTGCAGGTATCGCTGCATCTCCACCGGGACACGCGATGCGGGCGGCGCTTCGTAATGGAGCCTGGGTTTGGCGCCATACAGGCCGGACACGATCTGCATGGCGCCGAGCCAGTCGCTCCGCCAGCACCCGACATCGATCGGGTGTTTTCTGGTTTGCACCACCGGGAACAGGTCGGCGTGCCATCCGAACAGCCGCCCGTCGGTCAACGGGGCGTCGTAGTGCCTGGTGGCGTCGAACAGGATGTCGGCCAGCCCTTCGGCCCGCCGGTCGCGAGGCCCGGTATCGTCCAGGCCGAGATCCACCCCAAGTCTGCGCGCGATCGAGGAGCGAACGCTGTCGGTGTCCAGGGTCTCGCCTTCGATGGCGGAAGTCTTGAGCGCGTCCTGCGACAGCGTCTCGAGTTCGGTCTCGAGGCGCGCATGCAGCCCGACGCTGCGCATCAGGCCCAGGAACAAGCCCTGCCGGTGCCGGACCTCGGCAAGGCGCGGCAGCAGAACCACGCCGTCCCAGCGAAACGCCGGCCAGTCCGGCAACTGCCAGATGTAAGTTGGTCCCGCCATGACTATTCGCCGCACATCATGCGGTAAATATAGCAGCTATTCGCCGCATAGTGTGCGGCGAATAAGCGATTATTCACCGCAACCGTGGTCTACCCGTGCTGGGTAACGTCCGTCAGCACCCACGGCAGCGGCTCTGGCGAGCCTGGCGTCAGCCACAACGGCACTGCGTTCTGCAGCCGGACGTTGGCCGGCAGCCCCATCGCCATGCGCAGCGCCCGGAACATCGCGCCGTGGCAGACGATCAGCGCCGCACCCTCGCCGGAGGTCGCCCGATCGACGGCTCCGACGGCACGCGACACCAGGTCCTGGAAAACCTCGGCACCCTTCGGCGTGTAATCGCCCGCAATCCAGGAATCGTACCAGCTCCCCATCGGCTGGCCTTCCTGCTCGCCGAAACAAACCTCCTGGAGGTCGGTCTCCGTGGTGATCGGCAGCAGCACCCGATCCTGAGTGGCCAGCGCCTGCGCCACGATCTCGGCGGTGCGAAAGGCACGCTTAAGAGGCGAGGATACGATGCGGGTGATCGGCGCGAAATCGTCCCAGTGCTTGGCCATCACCTGGGCGGCGCGCTCGGCCTGTTCGATCCCGTTCTGGTTCAGCTCGATGTCGGAACGGCCCTGGCTCAGGCCACGGGCATTCCAGTCCGTTTCGCCATGGCGCAGATACCAGAACGGTCGTGTGGATAATCGTGCAGTCATGAGGCTCTCAATCGAACAGCGAGCTGACGGAGCTTTCATCCGACACTGCCCGCATGGCGTTGGCAAGCAGCTGGGCAATGGTGATCTGGCGCATGTTGGCGGCCGAGCGCACCGCGTCGGTGGCCAGGATGCTGTCGGTGATCGTCATCATCTCGATCGGCGATGCGGCGACGCGCGAGACCGCGCCGCCGGTCAGCACGCCGTGCGTGACATAGGCGCCAACCGAACTGGCGCCGCGACCGATCAGCGCATCGGCCGCGTTGCAGAAGGTGCCGCCGCTATCGATGATGTCGTCGACCAGCAGGCAGTGCCGGCCGGACACGTCGCCGATCACGTTCATCACCTCGGACATGCCGGCACGCTCGCGTCGCTTGTCGATGATCGCGAGATCGACGTTCAGCCGCTTGGCCAGCTGACGGGCCCGCACCACGCCGCCAACGTCGGGCGAGACAATCATCAGGTCGCGATTGCCATAGCGCTCCTTGATGTCGCGCGTGAACAGGGGTGCGGCGAACAGGTTATCGACCGGGATATCGAAGAAGCCCTGGATCTGGCCGGCATGCAGATCCATCGTCAGCACCCGGTTGGCGCCGGCCTCGACGATCAGGTTGGCGACCAGCTTGGCGCTGATCGGGGTGCGCGGGCCCGATTTCCGGTCCTGCCGCGCATAGCCGAAATACGGCATGACAGCGGTGATGCGCCGTGCCGAACCCCGGCGCAGCGTGTCGATCATGATGAGCAGTTCCATCAGGTTGTCGTTGGTCGGGTAGCAGGTGCTCTGCACCACGAACACGTCCTCGCCGCGGACGTTCTCCTGGATCTCGACGAAGATTTCCATGTCGGCAAAGCGTCGCACCACCGCCTTGCAGAGCGGCAGGTTCAGCGCGGAAGCAACTGCTTCGGCCAGGGGCCGGTTGCTGTTGCAGGCGACGATCTTCATGGCGTGAGGCTCCGGAAGCGGCCAGTCCGGCCATGGTCACGGCAAAGCCGGGACCAGCGCCGCCGCGTTCTATCAACGGCACCCGGCGCTGTCACGCGATGGCGGACGGTCACCGCGTGATTGCCCGCGCAGCGTGGCTTTCGGGAAGACCCTCAGGAACCGGGCAGCGGCGGATGGGGCCGGCCTTCGTTGTTGGCGATCACCTCGCGTATGCCGCCCGCCGCCTCCTGGGCCGCATCGGTGGCGACATTGCCCCAGAACCCGTCGAGCGAATGCGCCGGCACGTCGTGCAGCTGGGTCGCCTTGCCAGCCTCGTGGCCCTTGGCGTTCTGCACCGTCCAGACGATCTCGATGTGCTGGACGCCGTCCTTGGGCCGGTCCGGCTTGGAGATCGAGACATGCCCGCCGACCGTGTAGTCGGCGTCCTTCGGGGTGGTCTGCAGCAGGTTGCGGCCATCCGGCAACTGCATCGCCAGCTGGCGCGCGAGCTCGATATCGCCGTTGCCGGGGGCCCCGGTGACGCCCGTGAAATAGACGCGGGTCGGGCGGTTGAGCAGGCTGTTCGGGTCGGTCTGCGCCTGCTCGGCCTGGATGCCGGTCAGCATGGTGTTCACCTGGACGGCGGCAAGCTGCGCGTTGCCGGCGAGCAATGCGGGATCGGCGCTGACCCAGGCGCCGGCCGGGACCGGAGTGCCATCCTGGCTGGCGCGCACGTGGCCGCCGGGGCTCACGATCTGGTAGGTCGGGATCACCTGGTCGCCATGCAGCCTGGCCTTGACCGCCAGGTGCCAGTCACCCCTGCGAGCTGGCTGTGCGACCGCAGGCACTTCCTTCTGCAGCAGCGCTGTGACCAGCGCGTTGGTCCAGACATGCGCCTGCGGGTCAGCCAGCAGCGCGCCCGTCGGTGTCGGGATGTCGAGCCTTGCCGGCGGTGGCACGGCCAGCCGCAAGGCGGTGGCGCCGGGATTGCCGGCAAAGGGCTGCGGCAGATCGCCGCAAGCCGACAGCATTGCCAGCAGGCAGACACTGGCAATTGCCGCGAGCCGAGGGCGGTTGATCAGCCGCATGCGATCACCGACATCTGGTGGCCGATCGGCCCGCCGCCGCCGAGCGTGCGCCGCCGGTGGCTGAAGAATCTCGTGTCGTCCGATTTTGTATCGCAGCCGAGTACGTCGATCGTGCCGACACCGCAGGCCAGCAGCCGGGCTGCACAATAGCCTGCAAGATCGAAATGTAGCCGGTCGCCGGCACCTGCGTGGAAGAACCGGTCCGGCGCCTCGATGGTGCCGGCATCGACGATCTGGTCGCGCACGTCCGGGCCGACCTCGTAGCTCGCCTGGCCGATGCAGGGTCCGACCGCCGCCACGATGTCGCCGCGCCGGGCGCCGAGCGCTTGCATGGCGACCACGGCGCTTTCGAGTATTCCGGCCGCTGCGCCGCGCCAGCCGGCATGCGCCGCACCGACCACGCCGCGGGCCGGGTCGGCCAACAGCACCGGTCCGCAATCGGCGGTGATGATGCCGAGCGCGATGCCGGGCCGATCTGTGACCATGGCGTCGGCGCGCGGACCTTCGCCGGTGCGCCAGGGCACCGATACGCTCGCGACGTCGGTCCCGTGGGTCTGGGTCACCCCCATCAGGAACTCCGGGGCCACACCCATTGCCGACGCGATCAGGCGACGGTTCTCGCGCAATGCGTCCGGGGTGTCGCCGCTGTTGACGCTCGCATTGAGGCTCGCATACGGCCCCTCCGACACGCCGCCGATCCGGGTAAAGAAGCCGTGCCGGCATGGCGACAGCAGCTTGCTTTCCAGGAACACCGGGGATTGGACCGTCATGCCTGCGTTCATCCTGTCCTCTCCACTGGTTCGAAACCCGGCAGCATGCCGATCGACGGGTGGCAGACCGCCATCGCCTTGAACAGGCGCCCCATCCGCTCGGGCGCCGCCAGCCGGTGCGCACCATCGATCAGCGCCCGAGCCTCACCGGGTGGACGCCCGCGCGCAAGCCGCTCGGTGCGTGCGAACAGGCCGAGCGCCGTCAGGAAGGCGCCCTGGCCGACTGGGCCATGCACGGTGGCACCGATGCCGAGCGCCACGTCGCGCAGGGCCGGAAAATCGACATGCGCGGTCAGGTCGGCTTCGCCGGGATCGAGCAGTGGATCGGCCGGCTGGCCCTGCCGCAGCGCCTGCAGGGTTTCGCCGGCCACCGGCCGGTCCAGGCCGTAATCAAGGAACAGGGCGACGCCGACGGTACCGGCCAGGCGCCGTGCCAGGAGGCCGGCGATCGCCAGGGCGGGCTCGCAGATCTCGATCACCCCGCCGGGTTCCACCGTGCGCCGGTCGAGCGGCGGCGGGGGCGGGTCCGAATCGTGCAGGACGAAATTGCCATCCCGGACATGGCGCTCCATCCAGCCGTCCTGCGTCCGGACCAGCTGGCGGATCGGCAGGGCATCGAGAAACTCGTTGGCCAGCAGGATGAACGGCCCGTCCGGCACATCCTCGAGCCGGTCGTGCCAGGCGATCGGCGCGGCGGTGGCCGGCGCCAGCGCGTCGTGCTGGATCGCCCGTAGCCTCGGCGACGTCTCCACCAGCTGCAGGCGCAGCGCCTGGGCGAAATCCGGCGCCAGGCGCCCGACCAGCCGGAGCGCATCCGCCATCAGCGTGCCCCGGCCCGGGCCGGCCTCGATCAGCAGCACCGGGTCGGGCGAGCCCATCGACTGCCACGTCACGACCGCCCATGCACCGAGGATTTCACCGAACGCCTGGCTGATTTCCGGCGCGGTGATGAAGTCGGCGAACGGATCGCGGGTCGCGTAGTAGGCGGCGTTGGCCCGCTCCATGAAGCGGTCGAGCCGCTCCTCCGGAAGGGCCGGCCCGGCCGGGTCCAGGGGAATGCCTTCGCTCAAGCCGCGTCCTGCAGCAGGATCGGCGTCAGCTTCGGCTGGCGCCTGGAATAGACGATGAGGGCGATCCCGGCGACCGCCATCGGGATGCAGAGCAACTGCCCCATGGTGGTGCCGAAGGCCAGGTAGTTCAGGAACGAGTCCGGCTGCCGGAAATGCTCGCCGATGGCGCGCAGGATCGCATATCCCAGCAGGAAGATGCCGGTCAGCAGCCCGGCTCGCTCGCGGATGGTGATCCTGCGGGCCAGCAGCAGCATGACGCACAGCAGCAGCACGCCCTCCATCAGCGCCTCGTAGATCTCGCTCGGATGACGCGGGATGGCATCGACGCGCGGAAAGATCATCGCCCAGGGCAAGGACGGATCGGCGGGCCGGCCCCACAGCTCGCCGTTGATGAAGTTGGCGAGCCGGCCGAGTCCGAGCCCGACCGGCACCACCACGGCGAGCCGGTCCGCAAAGCCGAGCAGGTTGATGCCGCGCCTGCGGGTGAACACGATCAGCGCGACGACCACGCCGAGCATGCCGCCATGGAAGCTCATGCCACCGTGCCAGAGCTCCAGCATCGCCAGCGGGTGCGAGAAATACAGGCCGGGCTGATAGAACAGGATGTAGCCGAAGCGGCCGCCGAGCACGACGCCGAGCGTGGCCCAGGTCAGGAAGTCATCGACCTGCAGCGGGGTCGCCACGGCCGGTGCCCGCACCGCGAGCCGGCGCATCAGCCGCCAGCCGATCACCAGGGCGGTGATGTAGGCCAGGGCATACCAGCGGATCGCCAGCGGACCGAACTGCACCAGTACGGGATCGAATTCGGGGAACACCAGAACGGGAAACATGGGCAGGCGGGTCCTGGATCAGAGATACGGGTCGTTGGACGCCAGGCGCTGCACGTAGCGGCGCACGCCGTCCTCGAGCGAGGTGAACTGGCCCGGGTAGCCGGCAGTGCGCAGCCGGGTCATGTCGGCGCAGGTATAGGACTGGTACTGGCCGCGCAACGCTTCGGGCATGTCGACGAACGCCACCTGACGGCCGACGCCGGCGGCATCGGACACCGCATGCGCCAGGTCGAGGTAGGTCCGGGCGATCCCGGTACCGAGGTTGAACAGGCCGCTGACCGATGGCGTATCGAGCAGCCATAGCAGCACGTCCACCACGTCGCCGACCCAGATGAAATCGCGTGCCTGCGCGCCGTCCGCGAGGCCGGGCCGGTCCGAGCGGAACAGCCGCGCCGGCAGCCCGGCCACGACCTCCCGGTGCTTGACCTTCACCACCGAGATCATGCCGGCCTTATGATACTCGTTCGGGCCATACACGTTGAAGAACTTGAGGCCGGCCCATTGCGGCGGCGCCTCGGCGCCGCTTTCCAGCTGGCGCCGGACCCAAAGGTCGAAGGCGTGCTTGGACCAGCCATACAGGTTGAGCGGCCGCAGATCGTCCAGGCGCCCCGGATCGTCGGAGAACGCGCCCTCCCCTTCCGCGGCGCCGTAGGTTGCGGCGGAGGACGCATACAGGAACGGAACCCGTTGCCGCGCGCACCAGGACCAGAGGCGTTGCGACAGCGCAACGTTGGTCTGCCAGACAAGGTCGCCGTCACGCGCCGTGGTCTCGCTGATGGCGCCCAAATGCACCACGGCGTCGAGCCCGGGCCCGCCCTGCGTGGTCGTGCCCAGGAACTCATCCAGCTGCTCGGGCAGCAGCAGGCGCTGCGGCGGGTGCCGGGCGATGTTGCGCCATTTCAGGTCGCTGCCGAGCCGGTCCACGAGGGCCGTGTCCAGCCCACGCTGCTGCAGGGTGGCGTTCAGGCACGAGCCGATGAAGCCGGCGCCGCCGGTAACGAGGATCATGCCTCGCTTATACGAGGCTGGGCCGGACTTGGAACAGCCAGGGCCCGGACCGGCAGGCCGGGAACGGGCGGGCGATGAAACCGGGCAGGTCGGCGCCCATATCCGTAAGTGGAGCGGTCCCGTAGAGTACGGGGACCAACCAGGCGCCGCTGGTGCGCCGTATCGAAGAGGACAGGACAATGGCCGAGAGATCCCGGATCTTCGACGACTTCGCCGGTGTTGCCGGTGGGGCGTTTTCCGCCATCGCAGGCATAGGCGAGGAACTCGGCGCCCTGGTGCGTTCGCGTGTCGACGAGGCGCTTTCGGCGCTGCAACTGGTCCGGCGCGAGGAATTCGAGGCGGTGAGCGAACTGGCCGCCGCGGCCCGGGACGGCCAGGAAGCGGCGACTGCGCGGCTGGCAACCCTCGAGGCGCGGCTTGCCGTGCTGGAGGGACATGCCGGCCTGGCCACCGGGACGCCGGGCGGTTCGGGCGAACATGACCCGCATGCCGCGCAGGGTGCGCCGGGCGGACCGCCGCCGCGATCCGGTATCGACGATGGGTCCTCGGACGTGCCGTCCGCCGGCTTCTGAACGACCTGAGGCAAGCACGCCACACTCGCGTGTGAATTGGCAGGGGTGCTTGCGGCGTCGCCGCCACATCCATAGGCTTCGCTTCGGGCTAGCCCCACAACGTCCGGCATGCTGTCCGAACGACAGTCGCCGACGCATTGGTGCAATACCCGTTCGCAGACGTAGGCACTCGGGCCAATGCCCGAGCCGCCCTCCACAGATTTGGGGAGCCCCGCATGCCTGCTCTCAATACCGTCTCCAACAAGCCCGCTTCCAACCCGCTCGACCTGATGGAACAGATCGTCGGCGGCTACGAATGGGCGTTCGACCGACGCACCGACAACGAGATGGCCGCCGAGGCGCCAGGCAAATGGTGCGACTACGGCCTCTATTTCTCTTGGTCGCGCGAGATCAGCGCGATGCACTTCACCTGCGCATTCGACCTCAAGGTGCCCGCCCAGCAGCGCCGGAACCTGTTCGAGCTGCTGGCGCTTGCCAACGAACGGCTCTGGATCGGCCATTTCGGCATGGACCCGGATGACGGCATGCCGCTGTTCCGTCATTCGGTGCTGCTGCGCGGCACCGCGAGCGCCTCGGTCGAGAGCCTCGAGGACATGGTGGATATCGCGCTGACCGAGTGCGAGCGGTTCTATCCGGCATTCCAGTTCGTGCTGTGGGGCGGCAAGTCGCCGGCCGACGCGCTCGAATGTGCGATGCTGGAATGTGCCGGCGAAGCCTAGATTGGCCGACCAGGATGCCCTGATTCCACCGCTGCTGCTGGTAGGCTGCGGCCGGATGGGCAGCGCGCTGCTGTCCGGCTGGAACGCGGAAGGCCTGTCGCCGTCGGTGATCATCGATCCGGCTGCCGATAGGTCAGCGCCGGATAGTCATGTCCGAGTGACCACGGCGGCATCTATCCAGGCCGGAGCCCGATTCGCGGCAGTGATCCTGGCAATCAAGCCGCAGCTCGCCGACCAGGCAATGGCGGCGGTCGCGCCGCTGATCGGCGACGCCGTGGTGCTGTCGATCATGGCCGGACGCACGCTCGCCGGCCTGCGCACGGCGCTTCCCGCTGCCGCCGGCCTGGTCCGGGCGATGCCGAACACTCCGGCCGCGATCGGCAAGGGCATCTCGGTGGCGGTCGCCGAGCCCGGTGTCGGGACGCTGCAGCGCGATCTGTGCGACCGGCTGCTGCGAGCCGCCGGCTCGGTCGCATGGATCGAGGACGAGGCGCTGCTCGACCCCGTGACCGCAGTATCCGGCAGCGGGCCGGCCTACGTGTTCCTGCTGGCCGAACTGCTCGAAGCCGCCGGTCGCGAGCAGGGGCTTCCCGCCTCGCTTGCCCGGCGGCTGGCGCGAGAGACCATCACTGGCGCCGGCGCCCTGCTCGCCGCCGCCGACGAGGATGCCGCGGACCTCAGGCGTGCGGTCACCAGCCCCGGGGGCACGACCCAGGCCGCCTTGTCGGTGCTGATGGCAGAGGACGCCTGGCCACGGGCAGTGCATCAGGCGATCCGCGAGGCGACTACCCGGTCGCGTACGCTGGCAAGCTGAGCCCGCGACCTGGGCGCCAGGTCACGTCCCCACGATATCGCCGCTTGCAACTGCCCTGATCCGGTCACACGAATGCGTCATGGATTGCCGCGTTGGCATGTGAAGCTATTTGGGCGAGACACCTCTTCATGGACGAACAATTCGACTCTGCCCTGATCCAGGCTGCCATGGCCCGCGCCGAGCTGGTGGGCTGGCGCCGCGTCAACGTCGCGGAGGCGGCTCGCGACGCCAACCTGCCGCTGGACGAGGCGCGGGTCCGGTTCCCGTTCCGGTCCACGATCCTGCTCCGGCTCTGTCTGCTGGCGGATCGCGCAGCGCTGATCGACGATGGTTCGACCGGCACCGTCAGGGAGCGGCTGTTCGACCTGCTGATGCGCCGGATCGACGTGCTCCAGCAGTATCGCGGCGGCGTGCAGTCGGTGTTGCGGGCAATCCCGTTCGATCCCGCGCTGGCCCTGCTGCTCGGGGCGGCGACGGCGGACAGCATGAGCTGGATGGCACAGGCAGCCGGGCTGGACATCAGCCGGCTTAGCGGCGGCCTTCGCAACCGGGGCCTGATCGGCGTGTGGCTACAGACCGTCCGGGCCTGGGACAAGGACGATAGCGCCGACCTGTCCGGCACGATGGTGGCGCTGGACAAGGCGCTCGACCGGGCCGAGTGGCTCGGACGCATGCTGGACCGGCCGCTGTTCGGCCAGGGCGGCGCGGAGGTGGATCCAACGCCTCTGGACCAGAGCGTCATGCTGGCCGGAGGACAGGTCGGCCGGCAGGCGAACGGTGGCCTGGACGATGACGAGTTGCTCGATACCGGACCGGTCGGCCCGCTGGCCTGACGATACCCTGACCGGTCGGCTGCAACGGTGGCCCTTTACGGCGCCGCAGCCTGATCCTATCTAGGGCCGCCGTCCGGATGGACGGGATGGCGATGGGGCGTAGCCAAGCGGCAAGGCAGCGGATTTTGATTCCGCCATGCGGAGGTTCGAATCCTCCCGCCCCAACCAGAACAGGCCGTTAGTCCTCCGACAGGAGATCGAACGACGGTCGAGCCAACATCGAATTGTGGCAAACTGTTACGAAATGATTATGGAAAGTTACGGCGATTGCAAAAGCAGTGGCCGGCTGATCCCCTGTCCATGTCATGACAGTCCGGAAGTGCGCTGGCCTGGAGTAAAAACACCGTGCCAGCGCAGTCGACGCAATTCCCGGAGGAAAGAGCCTGTGGCTCAGACCGCCTTCTTCAGGTTCGGGCTGGCCTTGAACCGGACGGTCTTGCCAGCCTTGACCTTGACCGGCTCGCCGGTGCGGGGGTTCAGCGCCTTGCGGGCCTTGGTCTTGCGCACGGTGAAAGTGCCGAACGAGGGAAGCGTGAAACCACCTTCCTTCTTCAGTTCACGCACGATCGCCAGGATCAGATCGGCAGCAGCCAGATTGGCAGCGACACCGGTGCAGTCGATGGAGTCCTGGATGACACCGGCAATGAAAGCCTTGCTCATAGAAACGGGTTGCTCCTTGTTGAAACCAAAAAACACCATTGATAAGTCAACTGCTCATCATTGGCCTGTCGTCATCTCTGGCTCTTACTCCCGGTTCACGCCATGCGCAAACAGCTAAAGCGTGAAGAACTGGCAATATCCTGTTGCCAGGACTGCAAAGGGACGAGGTTGTCGCTAGACGTCGTATCCGATCTGCGAACTCCGGAAACAAAAAGAAGACATCGCGTATATGGCCACCAAGATCTGCCTTTTTTCACATTACGATGCGCGTGGCGTGATTGCCCCACATGTCATCCATTACTTGAAACAAATCGGCACATGCGGTTTCACGGTCCATATCGCCCTGTCCGGGATGACGGGCCTGTCCGACACGGACAGAACAGCGCTCGATTGCATCGGTGCGGTCGCCCATCTGCGACCGAACCGAGGTCTTGATTTCGGTGCGTGGCAGGATCTTGTCGCAACCGGATGCACGGCCGGCGCAACCACTATTCTTTTGGCCAATGACAGTGTCTTTGGACCAATGCAGCCGCTGGAGCCGATTTTTACCAGGATGCAGGCCCGTGACACTGACGTCTGGGGGATGGTCGAATCACGCGAGGGTGCCTGGCATCTTCAATCCTGGTTCCTGTGCTTCACGGCGGCGGCTTTTGAAGCGCCGGCGGTCGAACGGGTCATGCGACTTCCGTTCCATGAAATGAGTAAAACCGAGATCGTCCTGCACGGCGAACTCGGACTCGGCGTGGCGATCACGGCTGCAGGGCTCAACTGGGATGCATCCTGGTCTCCATCCAGACGCCGGCTACGACGACTGGTGCCGGGAAACCCAATGCATCTCGACTTCCTGTCCGTGATGCGATCGGGACAAGTACCGTTCATCAAGGTCGAGCTGCTGCGCGATAATCCAACCGCGGTGCGCTGGGTCGAACAGTGGCGGAACCACGTGGGGGAACGGGCGATTTTTTCGGCAGACTGGATCGATCTGCACCTCGCCGACGGGGGCCGTCATACGGCGCCGCGGCAGCCACGAAGCATCAGGACCCGGCTGCTCTACGCAGCGATCAGTCGCGATCAGCCGGAGGCACTGCGCTCGCTGGTCGGCCTGTAAGTCGGCCGGCCAGCGTCCTCAAGGACTCGGCTGAGCCAGCCGATCGGTCACGCTGCGCAATACGCCGAGTAGTTCATCGGCTTGACGATGATAGGTGGCGAGCGCCGACGTGTGCGGATTGTTATATCGGTCAAGACGTTCCGGCACGAGAAGGAGTTCGCTGACTGCTTCAAGCAGGCCGTGTTCGCGGCCGTCGAGCGGGATCAAACGCCCGTTGACGCCATCGTCGATATCCTCCGCCTGACCGCCGCCGGCCGTGGCGATCACCCAGACATCGCGGGCCAGGGCCTCGCGGACGCTGAGCCCGAAGCTCTCCTTCCATTGCGACGGGAACAGCAGGACATCGATGCGGTCAAAGAAATCATCGAGCTCCGACTGCTTGTAGGCCGGCACGACGGTGATCTTTCCCTGCACCGTCCAGGCGGATACGTCGATCGACCGGAAGCCGAGATTGAGCGTGTTGTCGACCAGCACGAGTTCCCAGTTGGACTGTGTCAGTGCCTCGAATGTCGCGCGGACCAGGTGGAAGCCTTTGATCGGCTCGTTGCCACCGACGAACCCGAACCGTAGCGGACTGCCCGGCTGCCTCGGCGTTCGCGCCTTCGACGGCATGCGGATGCCATTGCGATGAACCCGCACCGTCGACGGGTCCAGCCCGTTCGCCAGGTAGAGCTGGCGATGCGATTCGCTGGGCGAGAGCAGCAGGCTGGCCCGATGCAGGATACTGGTCATGATCCGCATCCGCTCGTTCAGGTGACGGGCGGCAGGCAGGCAATTCTGGCACACACGCAGGTCGATCCGGGTCTGGAAACAGTAGCGGTTGTCGCCACGGACCATGAACTGGCGATCGCAGAGCCACCACGCATCGTGCAGCGTGACCACGTAGGGAATGCCGCGCTCATGGCACAGGCGCAGGATCGAAGCGCCGAATCCCTGGATGGAATGCGCATGCACCACGTCCGGCCGCACCGCGTCCAGCATCTGGCCGAAGACCGCGACCATCGACGGGTTGTCCAGCTGGGCGACCTGGTCGCTCGATGACGACAGGTTCGTGGCAAACACCGTGATGCCGTCCGTCGTGTAGCGGAGGATCGAGTTCGGGCGCCCGGGCAGGGCTGGCCGGGAGGCAAAGACACACAGCTCGACCCCGTCCGCCCGGTTCAGCCGTGCGGCAAGTTCCTGTGCCACGATGGTCGCGCCGCCGAAGCTTTGTGGCGTAAAGAAGATGTTCGCGGATACCACGCGCAGCGCCTTGCGTACCGGTTCCGGCAATGGACCAGCTAGCTGCGCGACCTGCTCGCGTGCGATCCGCTCCGGTGCATAGCGGTCCATGACGTCCTGCAGAGCCTGCGCGCCCAGGCGTTGCCGCAGATCCGGGTCGAGGATCAGGCGTTCGAGCGCCGCCTCCCATTCCTGGACCGTATCGGCGAGGAGCCCGTTGCTGTCCTGCACGACGACATCGCGGAATGACTGCCGCGGCGAGACCACGGACGGCATTCCGAGGATGGCAGCTTCCTGAAACTTGATATTGCTTTTGGCGTCGTTGAAGACCGTCGGCTCGAGCGGCGCGATCGCGATATCCGCTTCCGCGAGCAGGCCGAGATAGGCGCGGTAGTTGGTGCCGGCGATTTCCTCTATGCGGCCGGCGACGGCGGCGAACCCTTCGGGGATGGTGAGATCCCCGACGATACGCAGGCGCAGATGCGGGTGCCGCTGCAGCAGCAACAGGATCGCCGGCGCCGCGACCACGAAGTCGGCATCGTGAGTCTTGGTGCCGGACCCGTAGACGATCGTCACCGGTCGCACGTCCGCTTCGCTGCTCAGAATTGCCGACCGGACCTGCCGCAGGGTGGCGGCGACCTCGAGCGTTTCCGCGTCGAGCGCATTCTCCACGACGCAGGTCGTCGGAATGCCGGCCTCCCGCATGCTCTGGGCCAGGCGTGAGGTAGACGCGATCGTGCGTCTGCAGCTCAGCATCGCCTCGCGGTAGAGCCGGATACCAGCCAGGACCTCGCGACGCAGGGCGGGTTCTAGCGTCTTGAGATTGCTGTTTTCGCGATAGAGAGCCTCGTCGAAAATGAGGTCGTCGACTTCCCACCAGGGGTCGAGCCCCAGGCGCCTGGCTTCCTCGATCATCGAGAGCACGATCGGCTCACCGGGCACCCGGTAGAAAATGACCTCGGTGCAGAACTGCAGTCCGGTCATCACATGGTCGATCTCGCGCCAGCCGATGACCTGGCAGGACCAACCAAGGCGCTCCAGCAGTTCCTGTTTTTGCCAGACGCGATATTTCGCGCATTGCGGGATGCTGAGCTCGGCAACGATAAGGATCGACGGAGACAGGAAGCCCCGCTCGACCAGGGATGGCGCTTCGTAGGGATTGACCGGCGCTTCCTGAACGGTCGCGGCCACAGCGTCCGGGACGGGCGGCTCGGTCACGCCAGGGATCGGCTTGGCCCGGCGCCATCTATGGTCCGCCAGGGGTACACGCCGCGCCAGCCGGCGACCGAGCCCTGCGGCACCTTCGGCCTGGAAGATGCCCGCAACATGATTCGCGACCTGTGCGATGGTACGGCCACTCGGGAGCCGGCCGGCGGCGAGGGCACGGACATTGCGGACAGGAACAGTCAGCCTCCAGGAGACCGAGCGCTCAAGGAGCCAGATACGATGCCGGACCTGGTCCAGACTGGCCTGGAGCCCGTCGCTTCGAAGCCCCTGCAATCTGAGGCTGGCGTTCGCACTCTCGAGCATAGCCTGGTTGTCGATGATCTCGCGTCGAAGCCGGATCAGTTCGTCAGCCGGCGCCTGGTCCGGTCGGCTGGATGCATGAAGGCTGGTCGGAGACACCGGATCACCGTCCATTTAAAATCCTGCCATCCAAGACGCTCTACGAAAAAAAACCGGGCCACGAGGGCCCGGTTTCTTGCACGTTTACTGCCAGGACCCAAGGGCCCTGGCGGAAGCGGTCGGGTTATGCGTCGCCGATGAAGCTGCCGGACTTCAGGTTGGTGACGTTGTTGAAGGTGATGGTCGACTTGTCGGCCAGGGTGACCGTGGTGTTGGAACCGGAAACCACCGCGGTGCTGAGCGTCTTTGCAACTTCGTTGGCGCCGTAGCCATAAAGCTGGACCATGTTCCCGGCGGAGCTGCCGAAATCGCTGATCGTGATCGAGGCGTTACCTGCGGTGCCGTTCGCGGCGATGATGAACTGGTTCACACCGGTGCCGCCGGAGAGGGTCTGGTTACCGATGCCGGCAACCAGCGTATCGTCGCCGCTACCACCGCTGACACTGACGCCAGTTGCCGTGGATGCGTTCGTAACGAAGCCGATGAAGCCCTGGCTGCTCCCCGATCCGTTGAGTGTCTCGTTGCCGGAGCCTGCAATGACCATCCCGTGGCCGGTGTAGGTGATGTTCGAGCCGTCCGCACCGAATACGGTGGCGGTACCGTTGCCGGAGTTCACCGTCGCGTTGCCCAAGCCGCCGACGAACGTCAGCGAAGCGCTGCCGGTCTGCGTCAGGGACGTGCCGCCCGCGCCATAGACGGTTGTGTCGCCGGCTGCGTTGATGGTGTCGGACGTTCCTGCGAACACGGTCGAGGCGCCGTTCAGGGTGTAGAAGCTGTTCGTGCCGCCGACGATCAACGCACTGCCGGTGCCGCCGGAGAGGCTGGTGCTGGTGCCTGCCTTGTCGTCGACGACAAGGTTGCCGGAGCCGCCATAGATGGTGCTGTTCGTGCCGGTCAGGCTGATGGTGGCGCTGCCCGAACTGGCCAGGATGCGATCGGTGCCTTCCGAGACAACGGTATCGGCGCCGGAACCGAGATTGATCAGATTGTTGCCGGTGCCGCCATAGATCTGGGTCGCACCCGTTCCGGCGAAGATGCTGTCGTTGCCGTCGCTGGTCGCGATGCTGTAGGTGCCTGCACCGGATCCAAGGAACAGGTTGTTCCCGCCGCCGGCGATGAACGAGCCCGACTCGTTACCCGAGATGAATGTCGCGCCGCCGATGCCGACCAGCGTGTTCAAAACGGTGCCGGTCTGGGCTGCCGAGGCATCGAGGAAGACCTGCTTGGTCGTTTCGGTCGTGATGTAGTTGTAGCCTGCCGGGAAGGTATAGAAACCGCCCTCGGTCGCCACATATTCGTTGATCTTGCCCGTGGGGGTCGGAACGGCGGTTCCGTCGCCCTCGACCGAGAAGAGAGTGCCATTGGAGGCCGCCCCGTTCACAGCGTCATGATACGCCTGCGACAAGGAATAGGCATGGGCACCGTTGACCGTGACCGCAATCACATTCCCCGACGCGCCGACAACCGTAACTACGCCACCACTAGCCATACTCATCCCCTGTTTATCGTCCCAATGACCGATCGGTCATTACGACTGTCCGACGCGTGCAGCCGCAACCTAACAGTATTATGCCGCAGTGCAACCAAAAACCCATCTTGAAAGATGACTTGATTATGAACCGAGAATTCTTTCGAGATAATGAGACCGATCCGGAGGCGGTATAGTTAACACACCCGATTCCGGACCGGCGTCCGCTTCTTTAGACACCTCAATTCTTAACCAATGCTTAAAAAGTGCGATTATGGGTATTCGAAGGCAGCCTTCCGTGGTCTTTTTCGAGCATTGACGGCATTCAGGCATCAGTTAAGTCCGGGATGGCAATGCAGAACCAGATCGCTTCACCTGACCGCGCCGCGTCCGGCATTCCGGAACACAAGGCGGCGGCCAGCTACGGGCCGGGCCCGAATGCGATCCTGCGGCTGCTCGACCCGGCGCTCGATTCGGTATTCTCGCGCCCGACCAGGCTCGGTGTCGACAGCGCCTGGTATGGCCACCTGCCCTTCGCGGCCTGGACGGTCAGCGCCCTGCGACCGGCCCTGCTGGTCGAGCTCGGAACCCATGCCGGGGTGTCATACAGCGGTTTCTGCGAGGCGGTGATCGCCTCGGGCCTGCCGACGCGCTGCTTTGCGGTCGATGGCTGGACCGGCGACGAGCATGCCGGCTTCTATGACGACAGCGTGCTGACGGACCTGCGGGCCTTCCACGATACCCGCTACGGCACGTTCTCCCGGCTGCTGCAGATGCGCTTCGACGAGGCACTGTCGCTCTTCGCCGACGGCAGCATCGACCTCCTGCATATCGATGGACGGCACCATTTCGAGGACGTCGCGCACGACTACCGGAGCTGGCTGCCGAAGCTGTCCCCCCGGGCGATCGTGCTGTTCCACGATACCAATGTGCGCGAGCGGGATTTCGGGGTCTGGCGGTTCTGGGCGGAGGTATCGACGTCCAGCCCGAGCTTCGAATTCCTGCATGGCCACGGGCTGGGCGTGCTGGCACCCGGCTCCGCGCCGCCTGCTGCGTTCGACGCACTGTTCGGGCTCGACGCCAATCCGGCCGCCACGGCACGCCTGCGGGACCGGTTCGCGCTGCTCGGCGAGCGGTGGGAGGTCGAGTTCCAGCGTACGGCCGAAACTCGCGACCGCCAGGCACTCGTGGCACGTGCCGAGGTGGCTGCAGCGCTCGACTCGGAACTGGGACGTCTGCGAGCCGACATGGCGAAACAGGCGTCCGACGCCGACGAGGGCCGCTGGTCGCTCCATACCTTGCAGGCCCAGCACGACCGGCTGCGCGACGACCTCGCACGCAGCAAGGCGGATCGCCATCAACTGGCGTTACAGGCCGCCAAGCTGGAGCAGACGGCCCTAGCTGCAGACCGCGAGCGCATCTGGAACGCCGAGATGCTCGAGACGGCCCTGAGGGATGCCGCTGCCGCGCAACAGGCGGAACGGGATGCAGGCCTGGTTCGGCAAGACGCGTTCGAACGCTTGGCTGAAGCCGAGAGCGCTGCGCGCTCCGACACCTGGGGGCAGGAGCGGGCCCGGCTGCAACGCGAGCTCGACGCGCGCGAGCTGGAGGTCGCGGCCTTGCGTGCGGATCTCGCCGTGATGCAGGCATCGTCGTCCTGGCGTCTGACCAGGCCGGGCCGGATCGTGGTGGCCCTGCTGCGCGGGGCGGCGGATGCCCGCAGCATCCAGGCGTCGGCGCCCGACGGCTATCCGATCATCACCCGCCACGATGCCGCGACGGACCTGAAGCCGGACGCTGTCGCCGACGCGCCGGACCAGCCGGATATCGGAACCACGGCACAGCCGGAGCCCATCCTACCGGTTTCGACAGAAGCGCATTCCACCGGCGCGGATGTCTCGCCCCCGGTGCCTGCGGAAGATGCAGCCGACACCTGGCATCGCCCATGGCGGCCGATCCGGCGCGTCCTGTTCGTCGCAGGCGAGCCAGGCACGCCGGGCAGCGTATACCGGACACGGCGCAACGCCGCTGCCTGCGCTGCCGCAGGCTACGAGACCGAAACCGTCGATATCTTCGACGTCAACCCGGACAACCTAGCGGCTGCCGACCTGGTCGTGTTGTGGCGCTCCGTCTACAGCGGCCACGTGCAGTCGATGATCCAGCTGGCGCACGATGCCGGCACCCGGATCGCGTTCGACGTCGACGACCTGATCGTGAAACCGTCGCTCGCGGTGATCGAGATCATCGACGGCATCCGCACCACCTTCGTCACCGAGGCGGAAGGCCGGTCGTACTTCCAGGGAATGCAGCGAACGCTGACCTCCTGCGACGTCTGTCTCACCACGACCGAGGAACTGGCGTTGCCGATCGGCGAGTTGCACCCGATCGTCCATGTGCTGCCGAACATTTTCGACGATACGACCGCCCTTGCCTCGCGCTATGCGGTCAGGTTGCGCGCGGAACAAGCCGGCGATGGCCGGGTCAGGCTGGGCTACGCCGGCGGCACCCGCACCCACCAGAAGGACATGGCCGCAATCGCCGGCGCCCTGGCGCGCGTGCTGCAGCAGCGGCCGGACACCCTGCTGGTGCTGTTCCGTGACGGCAGCAGCGGCGAAGGCCTGGTGCTGATCGAGGAGTTTCCCGACCTCATGCCGTTCGCGGACCGCGTCGAGTGGCGCGACATGGTGCCGCTCGCCGACCTGCCGGCCGAGCTGGCCCGGTTCGACATCTCGCTTTGTCCGCTCGAGCTCGGAAACCCGTTCTGCGAGGCCAAGAGCGAGCTCAAGTATTTCGAGTCTGCACTGGCCGGCGTGTGCCTGGTCGCCTCGCCGACCGGACCGTTCCAACGCGCGGTGCAGGACGGGATCACCGGCTTCCTCGCCGCGACACCGGACGAGTGGGAACAGGTCCTGCTCCGGCTGATCGATGACCCGGAACGGCGGGCTCGCACGGCTCGCGCTGCCTACCATCATGTGCTGTGGCAGTTCGGGCCCCGCCGGCAGATGGAGCTCTGGTCGCAGCTGCTGGACGGGCTGAATGGCGGGGTCGCCGGCGCCCGCGCATCCGAGCTGGCACTGTATCGTGGCGAGTATCGGGCCCGTGCGCTGCCCGAGGTTCCGGACAGCGACACCTTGTACTCTTATGATGCACTCGGCGAGGCGCGGGTCACCGTCGGCCTGACCTCGTACAACTACGAGGCGCATATCGGCGAGGCCCTGGATTCGGTGCTGGCGCAGACGATCGACGCGATCGACATGGTGGTGGTCGATGACGGCTCCAGCGACGGTTCGGTCGCGCTGCTGCTCGACTGGGCGGAGCGGCACCGGATGCGCTTCAACCGACTGCTCATCCTGAGGACGCGCGTCAATGCCGGCCTCGGCGGTGCCCGCAACGTGGTGTTCGACCAGGCCGAGACGCCGTGGATCATGGTGCTGGACTCCGACAACCGGCTGGCGCCCGAAGCCTGTGCCCGGCTGTTGCAGGCGCTCGATGCCGAGCCGGCGGCGGCATTCGCGTATCCACGCATCCGGCAGTTCGGCACGAGCGAGACGCTGATGGGCGACGCCGAGTTCGACCCGTCCCACCTCGCATCCGGCAACTATATCGACGCGATGGCGATGGTCGCGAAATGGGCCTGGGCGGCGGCCGGCGGCTACTACGTGCGTCGCGACGCCATGGGCTGGGAGGATTTCTCGCTCTGGTGCCGGCTCGTCGAGCTCGGGCAGTTCGGGGTCGCGGTGCCGGACGAGCTCGCCGACTATCGGGTGCATGCAGGGTCGATGGTGAATGCGATCACCGAGCAGGACGACAACAAGCGGCTGATGGTGGACTTCGTCGAGGACCGACATCCGTGGCTTCGGCTCCGCATGCGCGCGACCAGGAAGCGGCGCTGAGCCAGGCACCGCACGGCCTGTCGCCGCCCCCGCCGGGTGCGCGGTGCCTGGTGCTCGGCGCAGGTGGTTTCATCGGAACCAACCTGTGCCTGGCGCTGGATCACGCCCGAATACCGACCACCGGCTTCGGTCGGGCCGCGCGGGTTCCCCAGGGACTGGCCGAGCTCGATCGCCTGGACTGGCGCCATGGCACGATCGAAATGCTGTCCGATCCTGAGCGGTTGGTCGCGGGCCACACCCACCTGTTCGACCTGATCGGGGCCGGCCTGCCGAACAGCTCGAACGACAATCCCGCCCAGGCCGTCGCGGACGGGCTGCCGCTTAAGGTCCGGCTGCTTGAAGCCTGCCGCCGCGAGGGGGTGCAGCGCACCGTGTTCACCTCGTCGGGCGGTACGGTCTACGGACCGGCCGGCAATGTGCCCATTCTCGAGACCGCGCCCACCAACCCGATCTGCGCATACGGGATAGGCAAGCTGACCGTCGAGAAATACCTGGCGCTGTACCGGCATCTGCACGGGCTCGATTACCGGGTATTGCGGATCGCCAATGCGTATGGCGAGCACCAGCGCCCGGAACGTGGCCAGGGCCTGGTCGCCGCCGTGCTGGACCGGCTGCTGACCGGCATGCCGATCCCGGTCTGGGGCGACGGCGCGACGGTGCGGGACTACCTGCATATCGACGATGTGGTTGCGGCGATCCTGGCGGCGGCGTTCTCGGACGCCGACGGCGCGCGGCTCTACAATGTCGGCAGCGGCATCGGCCGCAGCGTGCGCGCGGTGATCGACGACGCCGCACGGGTCACCGGCCTGCAACCGAAGCTCGCGATCACCGCCGCCCGGAGTGCGGACGTCGCCGTGAATATCCTCGATAGTGGATTATTGCGACGCGAGACCGGGTGGACACCGGTGGTCGCCTGGGAGGACGGGCTCGCCCGGACGGCGGCGTGGCTGCTTGGCCGGGACAGGATGCCAGGCACCTAGCGACGCATAGGGACCGCCGTTTCCATGCCAGCATCGTTTCAAGGAAGATGACGGCCTCAGATTGCATGTTCAGACTTGGCGAACTGAAGAATGCCGGCGTTCGACCCACCCTGATGCGCCGATGCAGGCTGCTAACGCACCGAGTTCGACTGCAAGGTATGGTTAAGGATTATCCTGTATCAGACGGGCTGTTTCGCGTGACGGTTTTCATCCGTTCCTGCCTGAGCCGATGGGTTGGAGAACATACGGCAATGGTCTTGGGTGATTGCAGATGGCGTTTCGACAGCGTTTCACCGCCTTAGACAATAGCTGCACGCGGTGATAAGATAATCGGGGTCTGGTAACTTGCAGACCAGTGCCCGATGTTCGTTATGAGAATTCAGGCAATACCCCATCTTCCAAGAAAGCTCATTCAATCCGCCGGGTCCTGCAGGCCTCCGGCGTTCACGTGTCCAGCCATGTATGGACCGCACTGCGCAGGAACTGTTCGTCTTCCGGGTTTGAACCGGGACTGCCTGCACCGTGACCCCAGATCGACGGGATCGGACGAAGTTCGGCGTGACGCAGGCCGAGCAGCTCCGCCTCGTTGTCGGCCACGCGGAAATACAGATCTGTAGTCCCCGGCAGCAAAAGTACTTTCGCCTCGATGGCAGCCAGCGCCTGGTCGAGATCATGCGCATACAACTCGTTGGCGCTGATGTCGGATGCAGCCCAGCTGCAGGCCTGAGCATAGAGGTCCGCCGCATGGCATCTGGTAAAGCCCGGCGCCCATTCGCGGTCGAGGTAATCGTCGAGGCTCGATGCGGTCGCCAGGTGCAGGCCGGCGCGATACCAGTCCTGGCTCTTGGCCCAGCCGGCATAGGTCCGTGCGAAGGCACGCAACGCAGCCTTCGGTTCGGCGCTGAACCGGCCGCCTCCCAGATGCTCCGGGGCGGCTTCGAGGATCGCCAGCAATGCCTTCAGGAACACCTGGTTGTGCACGGCGGTCCGGGCACTGCCGCAGACGACGATCGCGCGCTCGACCAAGCCTGGATACAGCGCCGCCCAGTGGTAGGCCTGTTGCGCGCCCATCGAGAAGCCATACACGGCGGCGATCCGGTCGATCGCGAACAGTTCGTGCAGCAGGCGCCGCTGCGCCCGCACGCTGTCGGTGGTGGTCACCAGCGCGGGATAATCGTCGCTGTTGGACGGGCTCGACGACAGGCCGTTGCCGAACAGGTCCGGCGTCACGATGAACCATCGGGTCGGATCGAGAATACCGTCCGGCCGGACCAGCCATTCCTGGTCGGTGTGGGTGGCGCTGTAGCTGGTCGGATAGACGACGACATTATCGCGCGCCGGCGAGAGCGTGCCGTAGCTTTTCCAGGCAAGGCGCGCATTTCGAAGCGTCGCACCCGACTGCAGCGGCAGATCGCCCAGTTCGTAGACACCGGTCTCGCTGGCCCACATGTTGAATTCCAGTTCGGCGAAGGGGTGGTTGGTTCGGTCTAACGCGGCGCACCGGACAATGGCGCCATCAGAACATCGTCCGCACGGTTCCAGGCCCGGGTGAAATACGGTTGCGATAACCGATCAGGCAAACAACCAGGGATCAGGCCGCCGGCCTTTGCAGATCCCGCCTCAGGTCGGCTTCGCGACGGTGCCGGCTTCGACATCCTCCAGGCGATCTGTTAGGCCGGGTTTCGAAGCAAATGACCGTGATCGAGGCTGCTACCGCACGAGCGTTCGGCAGCAAGGAATGCTGGATCGGTTTTCCATGGGGCAGACTTGCTAGAGATCATCCTGAACGCGCTGGTTCCGGTATTTTTCGGGATCGCGCTCGGCTACCTGGGCGGCTGGACCCGCAAACTCGACAACACGCATGTCAGCGGGCTGAACGCCCTCGTCATGGACTTCGCGGTGCCGGCGGCAATATTTTCAACCGTCGTCCAGGCATCCCGCACGACACTGTATCAGCAGCTTCCGCTCGCCGCGATCCTGTCGCTGTCCATGCTGATCATGTACGCCGTGACCTATGCCATGGTCCGGCGTGTCTTCGGCGTGCCGTCCGGCGAGGCCTCGGTCCAGGCCCTGACCGCGTCGCTGCCGAACTACGCGTCGGCAGGATTCCCATTGATCGCCGCCCTCCTCGGGAGGTCTCACCTGGTCTCGGTCGCGGTGGCGATCGCCTGCGGATCGATCGTCGTCTCGCCGATCACCCTCATCATCCTGGCCAGGACCTCGCAGAAGCCGGGCCAGGGCGGCATCGGGCGCGCATTCCTGAGCACGTTCAAGAAGCCGATCGTGCTGGCACCGCTGCTGGCGGTCGCGTTCGTCGCCACCGGGCTGGGACTGCCGGATCCCCTGGCACGCTCGGTGTCGCTGATCGGGCAGGCCGGCGGCGGGTCGGCCCTGTTCCTGACCGGTTTGATCCTGTCGGCGCAGAAGGTGCGGCTCGGCATGAGCGTCAACATCCAGGCGCTGGTCGCCAACATCGCTCATCCGCTGCTCGCGGCTGGACTGGCCTGGATTTTGGCCGTCTCTCCCCTGATCATGCGCGAATCCATCGTGCTTTCGGCGCTTCCAGCAGGGTTCTTCGGCATCCTGTTCGGCTTACGCTTCGGCATTGCATCGGAGGTAGTCGGCTCGACGTTGATTGCGAGCACGATCCTCAGTGCCGCGACACTGGCCGCGGCGATCTATCTGACTGCCGGCCTGGGGTAGAAGCCGCCTCGCGATCCAGGCCTTATCGTCGACACCATCATGGGACCTCAACCACATGGCCGAATGGCAAGCCCAGCGTAAATCCCGCGACGACCGGCTCGCGGCGGGCGGTGCGTTCGCCAAGGGAAAGCTCGTCTCGCCCGGGGATACGACGGCGCTGCTCGAAGCGGTGATACGGCCGGGTGATCGCGTCTGCCTCGAGGGAGACAACCAGAAGCAGGCCGATTTCCTGGCCGCCTGCCTGTCCAGGGCCGATCCGGGCCGGCTGCACGACCTGCACATCGTGCAGTCCGGGATCGTGTTGCCGGAGCATATCGACCTGTTCGAGAAGGGCATCGCGAAAAAGCTCGATTTTTCCTATTCCGGCCCGCAGGGCGGCGCCATCGCGCGCGTCCTGAACGCAGGCAAGATCGAGCTCGGCGCGATCCATACCTACATCGAGTTGTTCGCGCGGTATTTCGTCGACCTGACGCCGCATGTGGCGCTGACCGTCGCCCGTGCGGCCGACCGTCACGGCAATCTCTACATGGGCCCCAACACCGAAGACTCGCCGGCGGTGATCGAGGCGACTTCGTTCAAGCAGGGCATCGTCATCGCCCAGGTGAACGAGCTCATGGACACGCTGCCACGGGTCGATATTCCCGGCGACCGGGTCGACTACGTGATCGTGACGCCGAAGCCGTTCTACGTGGAGCCGCTCTTCACCCGCGATCCGGCCAGCATCACCGAGATGCATATCCTTGCTGGCATGATGGCGATCAAGGGGATCTACGCCGAATACGGCATCAAGCGGCTGAACCACGGTATCGGCTACAACACTGCCGCGATCGAGCTGCTGTTGCCGACTTTCGCGGAAAAGCTCGGGCTCAAGGGAAAGATCGCCACGCACTGGGCGCTCAACCCGCACCCGACGCTCATCCCGGCGATCGAGTCCGGCTGGGTCAAGCAGATCCACAGCTTCGGCTCCGAGGTCGGCATGGACGAATACATGCGGGCACGTCCGGACATCTATTTCACCGGGCGCGACGGCTCGATGAGCTCGAACCGCATGTACTGCCAGGTCGCCGGCCTGTATGCGACCGACCTGTTCATCGGCTCGACGCTGCAGATCGACCTGCAGGGCAACAGCTCGACGGTGACCACGGACCGGATCGCCGGCTTCGGCGGCGCCCCGAACATGGGCTCGGACCCTCATGGACGACGCCATCCCAGCGACGCATGGCTGAAAGCCGGACGGGAGGCGAACGACGGCAACCCGCAACTGATGCGAGGCCGCAAGCTGGTCGTACAGCTGGTGGAGAGCTTCAGCGAGAAGATGGTGCCGGTGTTCGTCGAAAAGCTCGACAGCCTCGAACTGGCGAAAAAGCTGAAGCTCGAGCTGGCACCGGTGATGATCTATGGTGACGACGTGACCCACATCGTCAGCGAGGAAGGCATTGCCAACCTGCTGCTGTGCCGCACGCCGGAGGAACGCGAGCAGGCGATCCGCGGCATCGCCGGCTTCACCGAGGTCGGCCGCAAGCGCGACCGTGCCATGGTCGAGAGGCTGCGCGCGCGAAAGATCATCCAGCGTCCCGAGGATCTCGGCATCAATCCGCTGGACGCCCAACGCGGGCTGCTGGCCGCCCAGTCGATCAAGGAGCTGATGCACTGGTCTGGGAACCTCTACGCGCCACCAAGCAAGTTCCGGAACTGGTAGGAGACGCGGACCATGCTGACCCCTCAAATTCGCCCACACCGCCCACCAGCGACTGCCCGGCAACAAGGACCAGGCGATCGTCGGCGTCGTGGCCTCCGGAAACCTCGAGATCCTGCTGGAGCGCCTGCTTCCCGGGGCCGAGTGCGAAGTGATCATCGCCACGCCCGTGAAGGGCTATGACGACACGTGGAAAGCGGTGGTCGACGAGTTCGTCGAACGGTCCTCCCCCGGCGGCCTGCGGATCTCGATCAATGACGGGGGTGCGCGCCCCGACACGGTTTTCCTGCGCCTGCTCCAGGGCAGCGCTCTGATGGGTTCCGAATGATGGCAACGCCCGAGACCTATGGTCACAGCAGCTGGCTGCAGGCGACGGCGCGCCAGCGCATCGCCGGCCTGCTGGACCCGGACAGCTTCACCGAGTTCCTGCGTCCGTCCGAGCGCATCCAGAGCCCGCATCTGCACCTGTTCGACCTTCCGGCGGCCTTCGACGATGGCGTCGTCATCGGGCGAGGCAACCTGGACGGCGCGCCGGTGCTGCTTGCGGCACAGGAAGGCCAGTTCATGGGCGGCACCTTCGGCGAGGTCAGCGGCGCCAAGATCGTCGGCCTGCTGCGCGCCGCCCGCGACCACCCCGAGCTGCCGCGCACCGTGTTGCTGCTGCTCGATAGCGGCGGCGTGCGGCTGCAGGAAGCCAACGCCGGCGAGCTCGCGGTCGCCGAGATCATGCGCGCCGTGGTCGAGGCACGCGTCGCCGGCGTCGCGGTGATCGCGCTGGTCGGGGGCCGGGCGGGCGCCTTCGGCGGCGCCGGCCTGACCGCGGCCACCTGCTCGCGGATCATCGTGTCGGAGCAGGGCCGCATCGGCGTTTCCGGACCCGAAGTCATCGAGACCAACAAGGGTGTCGAGGAGTTCGATTCCAAGGACAAAGCGCTCGTGTGGAGCGTCACCGGCGGCAAGAACCGCCGGCTGATCGGCGGCGCGGATGCGTTTGCCGCGGACACGATGGAGGGGTTTCGCGCGGCCGCGAAGGCGATCCTCGGCCATGCGCCGGGCTTCGACCTCCGCTCCATGCGCGCGGAACAGGACCGCCTGTCGAAGCGGGAGATCCTGTTCGCCGGCTGCGACGATGCCGCCTCGATGTGGAAGATCCTCGGGATCGATGATCCCCATGATATCAGCGCGATGGATACCGACCTGTTCGTGACGCTCGCAAACGCCATCGAGGGAGCCAGCCATGACGCTCGATGAGGTGCTGAACAGCCTGTTCCCGTCCGGCCACGCCGTGAGCGTCGGCAACGAAGGCATCATCACCGGCTCGGCCAGGCGTCCGGGCGGCGAGCCGGTCTCGGTCATCGGCGTCGCGAACGGCGTGGCGCTGGGAACGGCCGGGGTCTTGCCGCTGGCGGAACAGGTGCTGCAGGTGATCGCCGCCGGCGGCGACACCCCGATCCTGGTGCTTGTCGATACCCAAGGCCAGCTCATGACACGGCGCGACGAGATGCGCGGCCTGAACGAATACCTGGCGCATCTCGCCAAGTGCCTGCTGCTCGCCAGCCAGCAGGGCCATCGGACCATCGGCCTGGAATACGGCAAGGCCGCCGCGGGTGCCTTCCTGGCCACCGCACTCGCCACCGACACGCTCATCGGCCTCCCCGGCGCGACGCCGACGGTCATGGACCTGCCCTCGGTCTCGCGGGTGACCAAGCTGCCGGTGGAGCAGCTGGAGGAGCTTTCGAAAACCACGCCGGTGTTCGCACCCGGGCTCGAGCATATGGTCCAGATGGGTGCCTTCGCGGCGGTCTGGGATCCGGCGCAACCACTCGATGCACAGCTGGAGGCGACCCTGGCAACCGGCCCGTCCGGCGACGTGCGCGATGAGACCGGCGAACGACGCAAGGGCCGGCCCATGGCGGCGTCGGTCGCCAGGCGTGTGATCGCGGACGCGCTGGTCCAGAGCGGCGGTCGTGCGACGGCATGATCTGCTGCGGGTGCCGCCCGCAACATGGGACGCGATGCTTGCGCGCCATCCCGACCTTGGCGAACTGCCGCTGGTGACCGGCTGGGCGCTGCAGGGCTGGCCGGTCATTGTCCGGCGACGCCTGGCGGCCGATGCCTCCGGCGACATACCCGCCGCACTGCCCCTGCCCCCGGCATACGGCAAGCGCCGTATCGCCTTCGCTTTTCCGGGCGATGCCGACCTGCATGCGCTCCCGCCGGTCTCCCTGCGCGATGCCGCCCACGCGGCGCCACCGGAATGGCAACCGGTGATCGCCGAGATCATCCAGCTTGGCGAGGCCGTGGGGGTCGTGCCTCGCGTGTTCGGGTCGCTGCTCTGGCAGCACGCGACCGGGCTTTCCTATATTGCGGCAGGATCGGATCTCGACCTGCTCTGGTCGGGCGCGAACCACGCTTCCATGAGAACCCTCGCCGGTGAACTTCAGCGTCTCGACGAACACGGTGCGGTCCGGATCGACGGCGAGATAGAGATGCCGGACGGAGCGGCGTTCAACTGGCGCGAGCTTGCGTTGCGCCGGGGCGGCGACACGGTGCTGCTGAAGACGATGGCCGGCGTGGAGTTGCGGGCGATCGACGACCTGATCCGCGGCCCGGTCGCGTGACGTCAGTCGCCCTGCATCGCGTAACCGGCTCGGGTGCCGATCGGTTCACGTCGCAGAGCGCGGCCCATATCTCCGGTGTCGCCGTCGCCGCCCTGATCGCAGAGCTTGAGACATGGCCCAAGCCCGGCCTCGTCAGCCACGTGGATAGCGGCAGCCATACCGACATGACGGCCTCCACCTTCCGGGACAGTGCCGCGGCGATCGAGCCGTTCCTGGCCGAGCTTGCAGAGGCCGGTGCCGCCGGGGCACCCATGGGCCGGCTCCGCACGATCGGCATCGCGGCGGAACACGCGATGCTGTCGGCCACTCGCGGCGTCAACACGCATCGCGGCGCCATCTTCGGTCTTGGGCTCCTCTGCGCCGCAGCCGGTACAGCGTGGACCGACGCTTCCGGCCTGGCGCGTCGCCGGCCGCCCGGGCTGCTCTGCGAACTCGTGCGCGTACATTGGGGCCAGTCGATCCTGGGCGGGCCGATCCCGCTGCACAGCCATGGCGCAAACGCGCTGCGTCGGCATGGCGCCGGTGGCGCGAGAGCCCAGGCTGCCGCCGGCTTTCCGCACGCCCGGGAGGTCGGGCTGCCGGCCCTGCATTTTGGCCGCGTGCTGGCGCCCGGGAACGAGGAGGCCGCCCGCGTCCAGGCCTTCTTCGCGCTGCTGGCGGCTACGGAGGATACGAACCTGCTGCATCGTGGCGGCACCGCCGGCCTTGCATATGCGCAGGCAGCGGCGGCCGACTTCCTCGCATCGGGCGGGATCGCGCAGCCGGACTGGCAGGATGAAGCGGAGCGGATCCACCGCGCCTTCATCGATCGTCGCCTGAGCCCCGGCGGCTGTGCCGACCTGCTCGCCATCACGCTGTTTCTCGATGGGCTGGAGGAGCATCCATGACCGGCACTGCCATCCTGTGTTCGGGCCAGGGCGCGCAGGGTGCCGGCATGTTCGCCCTGCTGGCCGACGCGCCGGAAGCCGCCTCCGTGTTCGAGGCTGCGAAGGCGCTCCTGGATGGGGCCGACCCGAGGGAACTCGTTCATGCGGCAAGCGACGAGGAGCTGCACGCGAACCGGCTGGGGCAGATACTGTGCTGCACCCAGACGCTGGCGGCATGGGCGGTCATCCGCGACAGGCTGTCCGGCACGCTGGTCGTCGCCGGTTACAGCGTGGGCGAGTTGGGCGCCTGGGGCGTTGCCGGACTGGCCGACCCCGGCGAGATCCTGCGGCTCGCCGCGCAACGCGCCGCGGCGATGGACGCCGCGACGACGGAGCCATCCAGCCTGGTTGCCATACGAGGCCTCGACCGGGGGAAACTGGAGCCGATCTGCGTCGCGCATGGCACTTTCGTCGCCATCGTCAACGGAAGCGACCAGATGGTGGTTGGCGGAACCAGGACAGCGCTGGTCGGCTTCGTCGCCGATGCCGGTGCGGCAGGGGCGACGCGGATCACCCCGCTTGCGGTCGAGGTGGCATCGCACACGCCTCTTCTCGCCGAGGCGAGCGCGCAGTTCCGGAACGATCTTGCAAGCGCCCGCCTGGCCGGCCGCATCCCGCCCGACATGCGCCTGCTGAGCGGCATCGACGGAGCCGCACTCTTCGATGTCGAGGACGGTGCAGACAAGCTTGCCCGGCAGATCTGTCAGACGGTCGACTGGAGCGCCTGCATGGAAACCTGCACTGCGTCGAGCGTGTCCAAGGTCGTGGAACTCGGGCCCGGCAATGGCCTTGCGCGCATGATGCAGGACGCAGCCCCGGGTATCGATGCACACAGCCTATCCGAGTTCCGTTCGCTCGAGGGGTTTCTCCGTTGGGTCGAGAAGCCGGCATCGTGAGCGAGCCGATGCGGACTACGCTCCGCGGCCGCCTGCATTGGTAACGGCTGAATTTGTGAGCTAAGGTTGGCTGCACAGCTGGATGTTTCGATGTTCAAATACATGCCCGTCGGCCTGGCCATTCTCTCCTGCGCAGCGGTCATGCCGGCACGAGCGGCGGCACCGGCCACGCGATTTTTCACCACCGGGGACACGCCCAAGCCATTTTCCGCCGCTGTCCGGATCGGAAACATGGTCTTCGTATCCGGCGTGATCGGCGTCGGCCCGGACGGTACGTTGCCTGCCGACTTCACGGTCCAGGCGACGAACGTCATGGAGGGCATCTCCAATGAACTGAAACTCGCGGATGCATCCATGGACGACGTGTTCAAGTGCGACGTCGCCTTGGCGGACATGAAGAATTACGCGGCGTTCAACTCGGTCTATGTGAAATACTTCAAGGCCGGTCATTTCCCGGTCAGGATGGCGTCCGGCGCCAACGGCCTGGCCAAGGGCGCTGCCGTCGAAGCCTCATGCCAGGCCTATACGCGGAAGTAGTTTCCCGACCGGTACGTCCGAGCGACACGTTACGCGGATCGTCTGGGCGTATCGCTCGACAGCCTGTGCAGGAAGCTTCGCATCCGGGTGAGGAACAGTTCGGGCCGGGCGAGTTCTCCATCCTGGTGCGACGCCAAATCCTCGGCGATCGCGGCCTGGCTGCGGAGCGCCAGTTCCTCGAGTGCCGTGGCAAGCCCGGGGCTGGTCCTGATCGCCTCGGCGATCGCCGGCCCGTCCAGGCGATAGGCTCGGACCGGTGTCAACGCCGTCGCCGTGGCGACGTAGGGCGCGCCGGTGATGAGCCCGATCGCACCGAGGCTGCCGCCGGGGCTCATCCGGTGCAGCACATGCGAAAGGCCCGGGGTGTCGCTGGTGATTTCCACGGTGCCTGACGCCACCAGGAACAAGGCCTCCGGCTTGTCGTGCTGGCGGATGAGCGTGTTGCCGATACCGAGCCGGATCTCGACCAGCTTTTCCGCAAGCAGGTTGCGCTGGCTGTCGGGGATCATCCCGAACAGGTTGGATTGCTGCAGCAGTTCAGCCGGTGTCGGCACCGGCAGCCGCGGCACCGTCGCCTGGCCCGCAACCGCGAGCCCGATGCCGGCATGACGCAAGTGACGCTGCACCAGTGCGAACAGTTCGGTCCGGGCAGCGCCGAGCTTGTCGCTGGAAGCCACCGAGAAGCTGATCTCATAGGTGGCCCCATCGCCCTGCAGCCCGACCGCAGACACGCCTGCGGCCGGCGTGTCGAGCGGCATCCGGCTCGCGGCGACCGCGGCGACGAGCGCCGCCATGCAATCCTCCGGGCTCGCACCGGGGTCCAGCCGCACCGTGATCGTCTCGCGGCGGGCCGTGGTGCGCAGCGTGTAGTTCACCAGGCGCGCCTTCGCCATGACGCTGTTGGGCACGATCGCGATGTTGTTCTGGCCGGTGGCGATATGCGTCGACCGCCAGTTCACCTGGACGACATGGCCTTCGACACCGCCTTCGACCCACAGCAGGTCGCCGGTCCGATACGGTTTCTCGATGCCGACCGCGATCCCGGAGAACACGTCCGACAGCGTGCTCTGCAGCGCCAGGCCGAGGATGATCGCGAGCACGCCGGAGGTTGCCAGCAGCCCGCCGATCGGTACGCCGAACACAAAGTTGACCACCACCAGCGCGGTGGAGATGTAGACCGCACCGGCAATGAGGTCGGACATGAACCGGGTCTCGCGGGATCGTGTTTCCAGCATCACCACGAGGCGCGCGACGCCGACGGCACTGCGAGCCGCGATCGTCCACCAGCCGGCATCGACCAACTGCTCCCAGAACCGCACGTTCGCCGGGCCGACATGAAAGTGCGGCAAGACCGGCGATCCGAAGATCCGCGGCAGCAGGATGGTCAGCACCACCAGGGCCACGATGTTCCACGCCGCGCGGCCCCAGAGCGGCCAGCCCCGGAACAGCAGGGGCAGGATCAGCGCACCGGCTACGATCAACGTGGCCGACAGAAGAAGGCTATGAGCGTCCACGGCGACCTCGGGGCGTGCGATGCGGGACGACGGGCCCAGGACGCGACGGTCGCGGGCACACACGCTTATGCACCGTAACGATCGGGGTGTCCTCTCTCCGCATCGGGGCCGGCGCAGTCGCGGCATCCCGGACCGGTGGAGCGCGTTATGCGCGCGATACGTCTCCCGCCTGGACACATCCGATGCATCTCAACACTGTCACGATCGTCAGCCTGTTCGCGGCCACGCTGTCGATGGTCAGCTACGTGCCGCAGGCCTGGAGCATCATCCGCACCCGCGATACCGACGGTATCTCCCTGAAAATGTATCTGATCACGGTGTTGGGTTTCACCACCTGGCTGATCTACGGCTTCCTGCAGGGGCAATGGCCGATCATCGTCCAGAACCTGATCTGCCTCGGCCTGTCGACCTTCATCCTGACGATGAAATTGTTGCCGCAGCATAAGAAGGAGGCGGTCGCCGACACGCTGGCCCCGATCGTCGGCGCGGACGGGGACTAGCCGGACCGGCCTGGATGCAGTGGCATGCAACGTGCTTGACCGGAAGTTCCCCGGCCTTGCTCATCGAGTGCCACCATGCGTTGCAGCCTCCCCTGCCAGGCGATCCCTCGCCCCGTCGCCGCCCTTTCGGACGAATACCCGCAAGGATTCGTCGATACGCGCCACCGGCATGCACGGGCGCAACTGCTGTTCGCGGCGAGCGGGGTCATGATGATCACCACCGATGCGGGCACCTTCGTCGTACCGCCGCAGCGGGCACTCTGGCTGCCGTCCGGCGTCCAGCACGAGGTGGCATGCCGGTCGGCGGTGTCGCTACGCACGCTGTATGTCGACGACGCGGCCATCGCGGGCCTCCCGCATCAACCGCGGGTGATCGAGGTTTCCGGCCTGCTGCGGGCGCTCATTCTCGAGGCGATGAGGATGGACGCCAACTATGCGGTCGACGGACGCGATGGACGGATCATGCGGCTCATCCTCGACGAGATCAGCGAGGAACCGGAAATACGCCTGTTCCTGCCGATGCCGTCCAGCGAACGGCTGCTGCGCGTATGCCGGTTCGTGCTCGCGGACCTGACGGACGGTGATCTCGATGCATGGGCCAGTATCGCCGGGATGAGCCGGCGCACGATGACCCGGATGTTTCGCGACGAGACCGGGGTCAGCCTCGGCACCTGGCGGCAGCAGGCGCGCCTGGTGACCGCCTGCGCCCGGCTGTCGGAGGGGGCATCGGTCGCGCAGGCGGCCTGCGAGGTCGGCTACGACAGTCCGAGCGCATTCACGGCGCTGTTCCAGCGGGTGTTCGGCATGACGCCCAGCGTCCATATGCGCCGGACATTCAGTCCGGCGGCAACGGCACCAGCCGCCTGATCAGGCCGGCAATCGCCTGCGCGCCGGCGCCGCCTTCCGACAATGCCGCCAGGACCCGGCGGCGATCGTCCGGGTCGTTAGTCTGGCCCAGCCGCAGCTGTGTCTCGACCTGCTCGATCTCGATGCTGAAGCCGACGATGTGCGGCATCAGCCGCTCGGTGTAGCCGACGATCTGGCCGGTATCCCAATCGCTGCCGGCCGGTTCGAGCTCGGCCGACAGCCGCTCCACCATCGCCCGCAGCGCCGCGGGATCGGTGACCAGGACCGCCCTGCCCCGCACATGCACCGCGACATATAACCAGGTCGGCGCCCTCGGGCGTGTGCCGTACCAGGACGGCGACACGTGCGCCTGGGGCCCGAGGAACGCGACGCGGCATTCCGGCCGGGCCGCCAGCGCCTGCCATTGCGGATTGCGCCGGTCGACATGGCCGATCAGCCGGCCACAACGACCGGTCCCCGGATCGGCACCGTCGCGGTCGACCATGAAGGGCAGGTGGCTGGCATCGGGTGCGCCGGTGCCATCCGGGCTCGCGGTCATGAGGGTACCGGTGCGGATCTCCTCGATCAGGTCGAAGGCGGTGGCGGCGTCATCGAGACGATAGGCTTCGGGGATGAACATCGGGAGCTGCCCTACCCTGCCCGGTCCAGCCCGAAGGTCGTGCGCAGCCAGGCGGCGGTTTCCTGGAACGCACGTGCGCTGGTGGGCGAGATCGAGACCGCTTCCAGGAAGCTGTGCAGCATCCCGGGATAGGTCTGCGACCGGACGGAGACGCCGGCCTTCTGCAGGGCCGCCGCGAGGGCCAGGTTTTCGTCGCGCAGCACATCGCATTCGGCAATCGCGAGATAGGTCGGCGGCAGGGCGTTCAGCGTCCCGCGTAGCAGGGCGGCACGCGGGTCCTGGCGAACCGCCGGATCGAGCGCGTAGCCGTCCCAGAAACCGCGCATTTCCTCCTCGGTCAGATTGTAGTCGGGGCCGCCGTAGATTCTGTACGATGGCCGGGTTTCGTCGCTGTCGGTGACTGCATAGTTGAGAATGATCGCCTGCAGCCGGTCGATCTCGCCGGCGTCGCGCAGCGTCAGGGCGGTGGCCATCGCCAGGTTGCCGCCAGCCGAATCTCCGCCGATCGCGGTCGGCAGGCCGGTGGGATCGAAGCCCAGCCAGGCCGGCGCATCGGGCTCTCGCAGCAGCCGGACCAGGGCCGTCACCTCGTTCACCTGCCGTGGAAACACCGCCTCCGGAACCAGCGTATAGTCGATGCCGACCACGGCGATGCCGGCGCGGCCCGCATACTCGCGCATCACCCGGTCATGCGTGTCCATCGAGAACAGCGTCCAGCCGCCGCCGTGGACATAGACCAGCACGCCGTCCGGTGTTTCCTTGGGCCGATGCACACGCAGCCGGAGCGACAGGCCGCCAAACTCGACAACGTGATTCCGCGTGTCGTGCATCGCCGGGCCGCCGCTGGCCCAGGGCGCACGAACGATCTCGGCCACTGCACGGGCTGCCTGGATCGAGAGCGTGTGCAGCGGCGGATGCTGGGCATAGGAGGCCGCCAGCAGATCGCGGAACCGGATCATGTCGGGAGCAGGCGGCTGCATCCGCGGCGACGGGTCGGACATGGGTTTCCTTCTGTCTGAGGACGGCACCCGTGGTAGCGGCCCCCTCGTATGCGCGCCATGCCCGTGCGGGCCGATCATCGTCGTGGCCGGGCCATTAAGCCATGGCGTGGCGAAGATCCGCCCCGACCGGGTATGCTTGCGGGGAAACCGCGAGCTATGCTCGGCGACCAGCATCATTCGCGTCGGGGTTCTCCATGCAGACAGTCTCCAGCAGACTGCTTCAGCGCAAGACGCCCGAGGCGATCACCCGCGAGGCAGGCGAGACCGGCATGCTGCGGACGCTGGGACCGCTGCAGCTCACCCTGCTCGGTGTCGGCTCGATCATCGGCGCCGGCATCTACGTGATGACTGGCAACGCCGCAGCCAACTATGCCGGTCCGGCGATCCTGCTGTCGTTCGTTCTCGCCGGGATGGCCTGCGTGTTCGCAGCGCTCTGCTACGCGGAGCTGGCCTCGGCGATGCCGGTCGCCGGCTCGGCCTACACCTACGCCTATGCCACCACCGGCGAGCTCAGCGCCTGGGTGATCGGCTGGCTGATGCTGCTCGAATACGGCATCGCCGGCGCGGCGGTGTCGTCCGGATTGTCGGGCTACCTCGCGTCGCTGCTCGCCGATCTCGGCATGGGCATTCCAGGCTGGCTGCACGTGTCGATGATCTCGACCGTGACGACACAAGGCGGTCAGCATCTGGTCTGGAGCGGCGGGTTCAACCTGCTGGCGATGCTGGCGATCGCCGCGGTGGTTGTTCTGCTGGTGCGCGGCGTCGCGGAGTCGGCCGCTGTAAACAGCGTCATCGTGGTGATCAAGCTGGGGGTGCTGCTGCTGTTCGTGCTGTTCGGCGTCGGTGCGATCCATCGCGCCAACTGGGTGCCGTTCATCCCGCCGAACCAGGGCGGTTTCCGGTTCGGCGTGCCCGGAATCTTCCGCGCCGCCTCGGTCATCTTCTTTGCCTACATGGGCTTCGAAACGGTTTCGACCGCCGCTGCCGAGGCACGCAATCCGCAGCGCGACATGCCACGCGGCATTCTCTCGGCGCTGCTGCTGAGCACGGTCGCCTACCTTTGCGTGGCCGCCGTGCTGACCGGTGTGGTGCCGTACCAGCGCCTCGGCGTGCCGGACCCGCTGGCGATCGCTGTCGACGCGATGCATTACCCGGCCCTAGGGCTGGTGGTGAAGTTCGGCGCGGTTGCCGGCCTGTCGTCGGTGCTGCTGGCACTGACCTATGGCCAGTCCCGCATCTTCTACACCATGGCGCGCGACGGGCTGCTGCCGGCGCTGTTCGGCCGGCTGCATCCGAAGCGCCGCACCCCGTGGCTCGGCACGATCGTGCTCGGCGTGTGCATGGCCGCCGCCGCCGCGACCCTGCCGATCGCCATCATCGGCGACCTGGTCAGCCTCGGCACGACGGCCTCGTTCGGCATCGTGTGCGTCACCGTGATGTGGCACCGCAACCGCTTTCCCGACGCGCCGCGACCGTTCCGGGTACCGCTGGGCGGGATCAAGGTGAAGGGCATCTGGATCGGCACGGTGCCGACGCTCGGCGTGATGTTCTGCCTACTGATGGCGTTGCCGTTGCTGATCGACCTGGTCGGCAGCGCGCTGCACGGCAACATGCTGCCGCTGTCGCTGCTGGTCGGATATCTGCTGCTGGGAGCGGCCGCCTATGTCGGCTACGGCTACCGGCATTCGCAGCTCGGCCGGGCTGAACCACCGCGCGCGGCGGTCTGAGCCGGTTCCACGCGCCGATGTCGATTGGCCCATCCACTGCGATGTTCGGCCCGCCGGAGCGAGACGATGAAGCGCGAAGCGAAACATAATCGATCATGCGGAACAGTTCCTTCGACGCAGAACCGGCGACCACCACCAGCACGACCCGCGTTGGCCGACGCACGCTGCTGGCAGGCTCCGTCGCCTTACTGGCGCTTCGTTCGGAACTTGCCCGTTCAGAAGATATTGCGATGGCGGACGCGGTTCGGGGCCTCGCCTTGCCGCCGGCGCCGCTGACGGCAAAACATCCGGTGCGGCTCGAACGCTGGGGGATGGTGCGGACCGACGAATACCAGTGGCTGCGCAATCCGGACTGGTTCAACAGGCTGTTGCATCCGGAAAGCCTGGAGCCGGCGATCCGCACGCATCTGGACGCGGAGAATGCCTATTGCGCGGAGGTGATGCGTCCGACCGACGCGCTGCAGGCGGAACTGCTGCATGAGATGCGAGCCCGCAGCGGCGGCAGCGGGGCCGGCCCGCCGGAGCCGGATGGCGCATGGCTATACTGGTCCGACATGCGGCCCGGCGCGCAGCAACCCGTGTATCTGCGCCGGCCCCGCGCCGGTGGCGCCGACGAGCTGCTGTTCGACTTCGACGCGGCGGCACGTGGCAAGCGCTATTTTCGGCTCTCCTCGCTCAAGGGTCCGGCACACAGCCCGGACGGACACTATTTTGCCTGGACCGTGGACGAGCGTGGCGACGAGCATTTCAGCCTGCACGTGATCGACCTCGACACGAAGCAGCCGATGTTTCCGCCGATCGAGAACTGCTACGGCGAGTTTGTGTTCTCGCCCGACAGCGCTTCGATCTTCTGGCTGCTGCGTGACGAGCATAGCCGTCCGACCAAGGTGTTCCGGCGCGCCCTGTCCGGGCGCACCGACGTGCTGGTCCATGAAGAGCACGACCCGGCCTTCTTCATCGCCCTGTCGCGTACCGCCTCGAACGGCTACGTGCTGATCACCATCGAGAATGGATCGACGTCGGAAATACGGCTGATCCCGGCCACCGACCCGACCGCGATGCCCACGATCATGCAGCCGCGCACAGCCGGGCTGCGCTATGCGATCGAGCATTGGGGCGACCGGTTCGTGGTGCGCACCAACGCCGATGGCGCCATCGACAACAAGCTGATGCTGGCGCCGGTGCACACGCCGGACCGGACGCGCTGGCAGGACTGGATCGCGTATCGCCCCGGCACCTACATTGCCGAGATGCGCGCGTTCCGCGACCATTTCGCCCGCGTGGAATGGGTCGATGCCAGCCCGCTGCTTGTGACGATCGCCCGCGATGGTCGGCAGGAGCGACGCGTCGGCTGCGAGGATGCGGCCTATGTGCTGACGCTCGATACCGATGCCGCCTACGACAGCACGCTGGTCCGCTTCTCCTGCCAGTCGCCGCGCCTGCCGGTCCAGTGGGAAACCGTCGACATGGCGTCGGGCCAGCGCTCGGTCATCTGGCGACAGACGGTGGCGGGGGTGCGTCGCGACGACTACGTGGTGGAACGACTGCTGGCGCCGACCGCGGACGGTGTCCTGGTGCCGATCTCGCTGCTCCGCCGCCGCACGACGCCGATGAACGGCCAGGCGCCGTTGATGCTGTATGGCTATGGCGCCTACGGGTTTTCGCTGCCGCCGGAATTCTCCGCACCCGACCTGTCCCTGGCCGATCGCGGCTGGATGGTGGCGATCGCGCATGTGCGCGGCGGCTCTGAGCGCGGGATGGGCTGGTACACCCAGACCCTGACGACGGGAAAGCCGCGCACGATCACCGACTTCATCGATTGCGCCGCGCATCTCGTCACGACGGGGCACACGGGCACCGGACGCATCGTCGGCCACAGTTTCTCGGCGGGCGGCATCCTGATCGGCGGCGCGATCAATCGGAGGCCGGACCTGTTCGCCGGCGCAATCGGGCAGGTGCCGTTCGTCGACGTGCTGAACACCATGCAGGACGACAGCAACCCGCTGGTGGCGTCGGCCCTGTCGCTCTGGGGAGACCCGTCCGATCCTGCGATGTTCCGCTCGATCGCCGGCTGGGCACCATACGAGACAATCCGAACACAGGACTATCCGGCGGTGCTGGCGACCGCCGGGCTGCTGGATGATCGGCTCGGGTATTGGGAGGCCGCCAAATGGGTGGCCCGGCTGCGCGACCGTTCCACCAGCGGTCGGCCGGTCATGCTGCTGACCAACATGCATGCCGGGCACCAGGGAGATGCCGGCGAGGATGCCGTGCTGGCACAGCACGCGTTGTTCTACGCGTTCGCGATCCGCGCGGTGTCGAATGCCTGGGCTTGAGCTGCGCCGGCTGGTTTTCGTCACGCATCGCTATGTCGGGCTGGTCATGGCGCTGTTCCTGCTGATCGCCGCGGTGACGGGATGCCTGCTGGTGTTTCGTGCCACCCTGGATGCGGCACTCAATCCGTCGTTTTTTGCCATTCCCGTGCGACCCGCGCTGCCGGCGACCGAACTGGTGCAGCGGCTGCAGCAGGCGCATCCCGGCTGGCGGGTCCAGAGCTTCGATCTGCAGACGCAGCCCGGCCAGGTGCTGCATGTCGGTGTAGGCGCACTACACTCGGACGGACACGACGCGATCATCGAGGGGGCGGACCAGGTGTTCGTCGATCCGGCCGACGCGCGCGTGGTCGGCATGCGCAGCAGCGGTGCCGGGATCGATCGCCCGCATCTGTTCCAGGCGATCTACCTGCTGCATTACACACTGCTCGCCGGCACCGCCGGGCGCTGGCTCATGGGCATCGTCGCACTTGCCTGGCTGGTGTCGAACGGCCTCGGGGTCTGGATCACCTGGCCGCGCCGGCGGCCGTGGCTGGCAGGCTGGCGTCCGGCGTGGGTGACCACACGGGCCCGGCTCCACCGGCGGCCGATGCCGGAACTGCATCGTGTCGGCGGCGTGTGGCTGCTGGTTCCGCTGACGGTCCTGGCCATCACGTCGGTGGCGATGAACTTCTACGACGAGCTGTTCAGGCCGTTGGTCGAGATGGTGTCGCCGCCACGGGTTTCCCCGTTCGACCGGCCGCCGGCCACGCCGGCGTCGTCCGGCCCGACGATCGGGTTCGCCGCCGCCGAGCGGATCGCCATCGCAGCCGCGTCGACGCAGACACCCTCCCTGGCGCCGGTGGCGATGACCGACGATCCGGTGCACGACTTCTACGATATAGGCTTCGCGCCGGGTGGAACCTCGCTGTATGAGGATTTCGGACGGGTGACCTACTCGATCGACCGGCACACCGGGCAACTCGCATGGATCGATCGGCCACGTCTCGACGGCACCGGCCGGCTGGTGCTGCGTGCGCTGTATCCTCTGCATAGCGGGCAGGTGTTCGGCCTGCCGACGCGCCTGCTGGTCCTGCTGCTCGGGGTGGTTACCGCAGGCCTGGCCGTTACCGGCTTCCTGCCATGGTGGCGACGCCGGCACATGCGTAGGCGGCAGGCCCATGCACGCACCCCCGAACATATCTGATCCGTTCCAACCCATAGAGGACTTCCCGATGCAGGACCGCCCAGGACGCCAGCCCGGCCGCCGGACATTGTTGCGTTCGCTGATGTTGTCGACTGCCGCGCTGCCGCTGGTTGCATATCCTGTCGCCGCACAGGACGCCCCCCAGGCCGCGGCATCCGGCACCAGCGGTGCCGCTCCGGAGATCGTATCGGTGATCGGCCATGGTTCGAGGCGCAACGGCTTCGTGCCGAAGGGTTCGAACGCCGCCACCAAAACCGATACGCCGCTGATCGACACGCCGCAGGCAGTCTCGGTGGTGACGCGCGCGCAGATGGACCAGCAGAACGCGCGCACCCTGGGCGAGGCGCTGCGCTACACCTCCGGCATCGCCAGCGAGAATCGCGGCTTCTCGACACGCTACGACCAGATCAGCATACGCGGCTTCAACGCGGTCGACGGGATCGACGAGTTCCTCGACGGGCTCAAGCTGTTCAACGGCGCGTTCTATGCGACGCAGCAGATCGACCCGTTCCTGCTCGAGCGGGTGGACGTGCTGAAAGGCCCGCCCTCGGTGCTGTATGGCCAGGCGAGCCCGGGCGGCGTGGTGGTGCTCACCTCGAAGCTCCCTGTGCTCGATCCGATCCACATGCTGTCGATCGAGGGCGGCACCTTCGGCTATGTGCGCGGCACCGCCGATTTCGGAGGAGCCCTGGATAAGTCTGGACACTTCCTGTACCGGCTCGCCGCCACCGGCACCACCTCCGGCGCGCAGGACGAACACACACGCTCGGAACGCTACGCCGTCGCTCCCTCGGTGTCATGGCTGGCGGACGACCAGACTACGCTCACCATCAACGGCTTCTACCAGCATGATCCGCGCGGCGGCGGTTACGGCACGGTGCCGCTCGACGGCTCCATCCTGCCCAATCGCAACGGCGAGATTTCCGAGAACGTCTACACCGGTGACAACGGCTTCGAGAAGTTCGACCGGTCGCAGGCGTCGATCGGATACCAGCTCGAACATCATTTCAACGACGACTGGACGGTACGCTCGGTCGCCCGCTACGCCCAGGTCGGCACCGACTACCGGCAGGTCTATGGCAGCGGCGCGCTGGAAGCCGACGATCGCACCCTCGACCGGTCCACGGCCGGCTCCAAGGAGCATTACGATACCATCACGCTCGAGGAGCAGATCCTCGGACATTTCGATACCGGTCCGTTGCATCACAGCATGCTCGCCGGGGTGAACTGGCAGAACCTGCGCGACGGCTATAATTTCTATTTCGGGTCGGCCCCTTCCATCGACATCTTCGCGCCGAATTCCAACCAGGCGATCCCGTCGCCGTCGCTAACCACCGTGGAAGGCGTCACCACCAACCAGGAGGCGATCTTCGCCGAGGACCAGATCGCCTTGGGCCGGCTGCATCTGCAGATCGGCGGTCGCGAGGACTGGTCAGCGATCGACACGCGCAACCAGCTTTACCAAGCCAGCAGCTTCAATCAGTTCGACCGTGCCTTCACCTGGCGCGCCGGCATCCTGTATGCGTTCCCGGTCGGGCTCTCGCCATATTTCAACTATGCGCGCTCGTTCCAGCCCGCCAACTCGGTGGATTTCTCCGGCCATCCGTTCGTGCCGACCAAGGGCGAGCAGTACGAGGTCGGGCTGAAGTTCCAGCCGCGCGACATCGACGCCTTCGTCACCGCCGCCTTGTTCCACCTGACCGAAAGCCATGTCCTGGTCGCCGATCCGGATCCGGCGCACCTGTTCGCAAGCGTCCAGACCGGCGGCATCCGTTCGCAGGGGATCGAGCTGGAGGCGCACGCCAACATCACCCGCCGGCTCAACATCATCGCCGCGTACACCTATCAGGACGTGTCGTACGAAAGCGGCAGCGGCGCACTGGTCGGCAAGCGTCCGACGCAGATCCCGGCGCAGTACGCGTCGTTGTGGGGCCATTACGACATCGGTGACGGCAGGCTCGCCGGCCTCGGCTTCGGTGCGGGCGTTCGCTACAACGGCAATACGCTGGCCGACCAGACGATCGAAAGCGTGACGCCGAACTACACGCTGGTCGACGCACAGATCCAGTATGCGCTCGGCAACGCGTTACCGTCACTGAAGGGCGCGCTGCTGCAGGTCACCGCGCAGAACCTGCTCGATACGCGCTACGTGTCGAGCTGCTATTCTGCATCGTTCGGCTGCTTCTTCGGCGCCAGCCGCAACGTGATCGGCAAGCTGACCTACCGCTGGTAGGTCGGCCAAGCCGCGAGCCACGGCGCAAGGGGATGCTGGCTATCTGTTTTCATCTGATAAGATTCTAGGTTTCAGATGATCTCAGAGTCGAAGCCAGTGCCGGTAGCCAAGAGAGCGTCGACCAGCATCCTGCGCATCGGTGGCAGCGGGCGGCCGCGTGGTCCGATGCCGGTGATGAGCCTGATGCGCGAGGTCGAGAAGGGCCTTGCGGTCACCGTGCTGGATGAGGCGCGCGGGCGGTCGCGCCAGGCGACGGCGCCTTTGCATCCCGGATCATCCCCAAGGCCACCCTGTCCCGGCGTCGCAAGGCATTCGCGATGGCTGACGGCGACACGGCGGTGCTGGCGCCGGAGGAAGGGGGACGCGTGGCCCGGGTCGCCGAGGTTTAAGTATCGGCGATCGACGTCTGGGGCGGCGAGGAGGCTGCGCGTGCCTTCCTGTTCCGTCCGCATCCGCTGCTTGAGGGGCAGCGTCCGATGGATGTCGTCCTGGCAAGCGAATATGGCCGTCCCGTCGTCCTGGATATTCTGGGCAGCCTCAAGCACGGGACCGCCGTGTGACGACTCAGACGCTCGACCGGGTGACGCGCGCCTATCGTATCGGAGACCCGGATGGCGGCTACCCGATCCATGACGCACGAGGGTGCACGATCAGCCCGGGCCGTTGGAACACCACGCGCAGCCCGATGATCTATGCAGTCGAGCATTACTCGACCGGGATGCTCGAGAAACTAGTGCACGGCAGCGGCTTCATGCCGCCCAACCAGCATTCCATCGAAATCACCATTGCGGACGGGGTCAGTTTCGAAGACCTCACACCCGCGCATCTGCCCGGCTGGGACGATCCGAGTTGTGCCGCCTCCCGTGCTTTCGGGGAGCGGTGGCAGCACAAGGAACGCTCGCTGCTCCTGTTCGTGCCGAGCGTGGTGGCACGCATGGAGATGAACATCCTGATCAACCCGGATCACGCCGATTTCCGCCGGGTCACCCCGTCACGGCACCGGAAGATCTGGTGGGACATGCGGTTGTTCGTGTCGGCAGCCTAGAGACCGTCCGACAATGCGCTGTGGCGGCGATCCGGCGCGGCTTTCGGGCGCTCTCGAAGGGGGAGCTCTCACTCGCCACAGCGCATTCCCAACCGGTCTCTTAGGACCCGGTAGGAAACGACTACTCCTCCGTCGGCACGTTCGTGCGCAACTCGTCCAGCCAGGCGCGGGCGTTGCCGTCGGAGGGCGCGCGCCAGTCGCCGCGAGGCGAGAGGGAACCGCCGCTCGATACTTTAGGGCCGTTCGGTGCGGCCGAGCGCTTGAACTGGCTGAACCCGAAGAAGCGCTGCAGAAATACCTCCATCCAATGGCGGATCTCGGGCAGGCGGTATTCGACCCGCTTGGCGTCCGGGAAGCCGGACGGCCAGGCATGCCGCCCGGCACTTTCCCAGGCCATCAGCGCCAGGAAAGCCACCTTGGACGGGCGGAAGCCGTAGCGCAGCAGGTAGAACAGGGTAAAATCCTGCAGCGCATACGGGCCGATCTTCGCCTCGGTGCTCTGCAGCACGCGGTCCTCGCCGGCCGGAACCAACTCCGGCGAGATCTCGGTGTCCAGGATCGCGCCGAGAATTTCCAGCACCGGCGGCTCGAACCGCGCCGAGGAAATGATCCAGCGGATCAGATGCTGTATCAGCGTCTTCGGCACCCCGGCATTGACGTTGTAGTGCGACATCTGGTCGCCGACGCCGTAGGTGCACCAGCCGAGCCCAAGCTCGGACAGGTCGCCGGTGCCGACCACGATGCCGTCATGCTGGTTGGCCAACCGGAACAGGTAGTCGGTGCGCAGCCCCGCCTGCACGTTCTCGAAGGTGACGTCATAGACCGGCTCGCCGCGGCCGAACGGATGCTCCATCTGCTGCAGCATCAGCGTCGCGGACGGGCGGATGTCGAGCTCGGCCTGGGTCACGCCGAGGGCGGTCATCAGCGCTATGGCGTTGCGCTTGGTGTCGTCGCCGGTGCCGAAGCCTGGCATCGTGTAGGCAAGGATGGCGCTGCGCTCGAGGCCGAGCCGGTCGACCGCGCGTGCGGCAACGATCAGCGCCTGCGTCGAGTCCAGCCCGCCGGACACCCCGATCACCAGCCGCTTCACCCCGATCGCCCGCATCCGCTGCATCAGCGCCGACACCTGGATGTTGTAGGCCTCGAAGCAATCCTGCTCGAGCCGCGCCGGGTCGGACGGCACGAACGGGAACCGCTCCAGCGGGCGGTGCAGGCCCAGATCGCCGGCGGGCGGATCGAGACGGAAGCCGATACGCCGGTAGGCCGGCTGGCCGGACCGGCTGGCGGACCGGTTCGCATCGAAGGTGTTCATCCGCGCCCGCTCCTGCCGAAGCAGGTCCACGTCGATGTCGGCGACCGCGGACTGGGCTCCCGACGGGAAGCGCTCGGACTCGGCCATCAGCGCGCCCGCCTCGAAGATCGACACCTGCCCGTCCCAGGCGACGTCGTTGGTCGATTCCCCCTCGCCGGCGGCGGCATAGAGATAAGCGCACAGCGAGCGCGCCGATTGTCCCTGGCACAGCAGGCGGCGCGTCTCGGCCTTGCCGATGGTGATGTTGCTCGCCGACAGGTTGGCGACGACCGTGGCGCCGGCCAGGGTGGCGTGGGTGCTGGGCGGCAACGGCACCCAGAGATCCTCGCAGATCTCGGCCGCCAGCACGAAGCCGGGCACATCCTCGGCCTCGAACAGCAGGTCGGTACCGAACGGAACCGGGTCGCCGGCGATGCGGATAATTTCGCCGACCCGCCCGACCCCCGGTGCGAACTGCCTGGCCTCGTAGAACTCGCGGTAGTTCGGCAGGTAGGATTTCGGTATCACGCCGAGAATGCGACCGCGATGGATCGCCACGGCGCAGTTGAACAGTGCGCCGTCATGACGAAGTGGCGCGCCGACCAGCAGGATCGGCAGCAGCGTCATGCTTCGTTCGGCCAGCAGCGCCAGGCCACGTTCGACCGAATCGAGCAGGGCGTCCTGCAGCCTGAGATCGTCGATCGCGTAGCCCGAGATGCCGAGCTCGGGGAAAACCGCCAGGATCGCGCCCTGTTCTCCCACCACGGAGGCAAGTGCCGCCGTGGTCTCGGCATTGTGCACTGGGTCGCCCAGGGCCACCGGGAGGGTGCAGGCAGCGACACGCGCGAAGCCGTGCCGGTAGATCGAGCGGAAGTCCGCCATCAGGCCGCTCCAGGGTTTTTCGAGGCCCGGACAACATCCGGAGCCAGTCATGGCCCGCCGGCAACCGGCCGGGCTGATAAGCTTGTGATGGGATGAAGTGCCGTAGAGTGCAAGCAGCACGCGTCCCAGGGTTGAAATTCGGCCTCGCAGACGACTGGTAAGGGTGAACAAAGCATGTAAGCTTCTTGTCGAATGATGCGTCCTGTCTCAATCATCGGTGCCGGTCCCGGCGGTCTTGCGGCAGCGATGCTGCTGTCTCAGGCCGGGGCGGATGTTACCTTGTTCGAACGTCACGCCCGGGTTGGCGGGCGATCCGGCACGATAGAGGCGCCCACCTCGCATGGGCGTTTCCATTTCGACATGGGGCCGACCTTCTTCCTGTATCCCCGCGTACTGGCCGACATCTTCGCTACGTGCGGGCGCCGGCTCGAGGATGTCGTCGAGCTCATCAGGCTCGATACCCATTATGACGTGATCTTCGAAAGCGGTGCGCGTATCAGCGCGAGCAGCGACATTCCCCGGCTGCAGCGCTCGATCGCACAGATCAGCCCTGAGGATGCCGCCGCGATCCCGGCCTTCATGGCCGACAACCGCGCCAAGTTGGCAGCCTTCAGGCCGGTGCTGGAAAGCCCGTTCAACAGCGCGGCCGACCTGCTGAAGCCGGAGGTGCTGAAATCGTTGCGGCTATTGCGGCCGTTCACCTCGGTCGACCAGGATCTGAAGCGCTGGTTCAAGGATCCGCGGGTCAGGCTCGGCTTCTCGTTCCAGAGCAAATATCTTGGCATGTCGCCCTACCGGTGCCCGAGCCTGTTCACGATCCTGGCATTTATGGAATACGAGTTCGGAATTTTCCACCCACGTGGCGGTCATGGCGCGATCATGCGGGCGATGGCCGATGCGGCCAGGCAGATGGGTGCCAAGATCAAGCTGGGCGAACCGGTGCGCGAGATCCTGTTCGAGGGCAGGCGCGCGGTCGGTGTGCGAACCGACGCCGGCATCACCAAGGCGGATGCCGTCGTGGTCAATGCCGACTTCCTGGATGCGATGACCAACCTGGTCCCGAACGGACTCCGCAAGCGGTGGAACGACAAGCGAATCGCACGGGCAAAACTCTCCTGTTCCACCTTCATGCTTTATCTCGGCATAGAAGGCAGACTCGAGAATCTCGCGCACCATACGATCTATCTGTCGGACGATTACCGGCGCACCTTGCAGGATGTCGAGGAAGGGCGCGTGCCGCCCGGCGAACCCTGCTTCTATATCCAGAATGCATGCGTAACCGATCCGGCGCTGGCGCCACCCAACCACTCGACCTTGTATGTGCTGGTACCGGTCGGGCACGAGCGGACCGGAGGCATCGACTGGAAGGTCGAGGCGCCGAAGTTCCGACGACTAATCCTGGATCGGCTATGCCGGGCCGGTGTGCCTGATATCGAGAAGCGGATCGTGTTCGAGAAGATGATGACACCGGACGACTGGCGCGATGATCTCGCCGTACATCGTGGCGCGGTCTTCAATCTCGCCCATTCCCTGACCCAGATGCTGCAGTTTCGGCCGCATAACCGCTACGAGGATCTGGATGGCGTGTATCTGGTCGGCGGCGGTACCCATCCCGGAAGCGGACTGCCGGTGATTTTCGAAGGTGCGCGCATCACCGCGAAACTGCTGGCAGACGATCTGGGCCTGACCCCGATCGATACGGCAATGCATTGGACCGGAACACCGGGGGCTCCGATGGAGCCGGTGCTCGAAGGGGAAGTGTCGTGATCGATCCTGTCGGCGTCATCGGTTCCGGGTTGGGCGGTCTTGCCGCGGCGTGCACGCTGGCGGCGCGTGGGCACAAAGTCGTGCTGTTCGAGAAAAACGACTGGCTCGGCGGCAAGGCGGCACTCTACGAGGAAGCCGGCTACCGGTTCGACATGGGTCCGACTATCCTCACGGTGCCGTCGGTACTGGCGCGGATTTTCGGCGAAGCGAACGACCGCCTGGAGAACAGCCTCGATCTTAGGCGGCTCGATCCGCAATGGCGCTGCTTCTTCGACGACGGTGCGGTGCTCGATCTCGACGAGGACGTTGCCACGATGGCATTGCGCCTGCGCGGCTTTTCCGGCGCCGGCGAGAACAATACCGAACAGGGCTACATCGATTTCCTGGCGCTGAGCGAGAAGCTGCACGACGTCAGCCGGAAGTTCTTTTTCTGGCGGTCGGTCGAAGACATCTCCGACACTATGGATCTCAAGAAGAACATGGATCTGGGCACGCTCCGCGACGTGCTGAGCCTGCGCATGGGCTCCACCGTCGCACGACAGATCCGCAAGCGCATCGGCGACGAGCGGGTCAGCCAGATGCTCGATCATTTCACCCAGTATGTCGGATCGTCGCCGTATCTTGCGCCGGCAGTACTCTGCAGCATCGCGCACATGCAGACGCAGGAAGGCATCTGGTATCCGATGGGCGGCACCCGCGCCGTGCCGGAAGCTCTGGCCGAACTGGCAGGACGGCTCGGTGTCGAGTTCCGCACCAGCACCGGGATCGCCCGCATCACCCAGAGCAACGGTCGGGCCGATGGCGTGGTGACGGAGGCGGGCGAGACGGTGAAGCTGTCGGCCGTGGTGTCCAACATGGACAGCGTGCGGACGTATCGCGAGCTGGTCGGGGGGGCTGCGCAGAAGAGCTTCGCCAAGCGGCGCAAGCGCGAGCCGGCGTGTTCGGGCGTGGTGCTGTATCTCGGTCTCGACCATGCGTACGATCATCTGCTGCACCACGACTTCGTCTTCTCGCGCGATCCGGAAGAGGAGTTCGACTACATCTACAAGAAAGGCGAGCCTGCGCCGGACCCGACCTGCTACGTCGCGGCTCCCTCCCGCACCGAGCCGGGTGTGGCTCCACCGGGCGGCGAGGCGTTGTATGTGCTGGTGCACACGCCGTATCTGCGGCCGCATCACGACTGGAATGCGATGCTGCCTGGCTACCGTAAGGTGATCCTGGACAAGCTGGCACGCACGGCCGGCATGAAGGACCTGGAAAGCCGGATCAAGGTCGAGCGCATCCTGACGCCCGCCGACATCCACGAGCGATACCGGGTGCTCGACGGGGCGATCTATGGGTTGGCCAGCCATGGCCGGTTCATCGGCGCGTTCAAGCCAGGTAATAGGTCGCGCGACCTCGATGGGCTCTATCTGGCCGGCGGCGCGGCGCATCCGGGACCGGGCATGCCGATGGTGATGATGTCCGGCTGGATCGCGGCGGACAGTCTGGATCAGGACGTGCGGTCCAATCATCCCGGTGCGAGCGAGACGAGGCTCAGCGCCTGACCAACCAGGATCCGGTCGCAGCGCGGTCGGAGTTCCTGTTCCGCCTGTTCGCTTTCTATCTGAGGCTTTCGATCCGCCGGCGCTTCCGGGCAATCCGGATCTCCGGCTTCGATGCCGAAACTCTTCCACGCGACCGACCGCTGATCATCTATGGCAACCATCCATCCTGGTGGGACCCGGCGCTGTATCTTCTGCTCGCCGATCTGCAGTTCCGCGGACGCCCGGGTTTCGGTCCGATGGAGGAGGATGCGCTCGAACGCTACGGGTTCTTCCGGAAGCTCGGCATCTTCGGCATCGACAAGCACAGTGCGGCCGGCGCGCGTCGCTTCCTGTCCGTGGCAAAGCAGGTGCTGGGCAATACCGGTGGCCCGGGCGGGCGAATGATGCTCTGGGTGACGGCCGAGGGCGATTTCACCGATCCACGAGTACGCCCGGTCCGGCTGCGCCCCGGCATCGCCCATCTTGCGGCGCTGCAGCCCGACGCGCTGCTGGTGCCGCTTGCCGTCGAATACGTGTTCTGGAATGAGAGCCGGCCCGAACTTCTGCTCCGCCTCGGCACGCCACTCGCGGCAGACCGGAGCGTGCGCACCGCCGAGTGGACCAGCCGGCTGGAACGTGGATTGACCGAAACGATGGACCAGCTCGCCCTCGACAGCCAGGCACGCAACCCGGCCCGGTTCACCCGGCTGCTGTTCGGCGGCGCCGGCGTCGGCGGCCCTTACGATGCGTGGCGACGCCTGCGTGCCCGGCTGTCCGGCCAGCGGATCACGACCGCGCATGGCGAGGAGGCATGAACCACGGTCGGGCGGCAGCGGTCGCCGGATGGATGGCGCTTGGTCTCGCCGCGCTTCCGCTGGCGCTGGCAATCGGCAACCTGAAGCGCCTGCAGGCCCCCAAGCCGGCGGCGATCCGGCCGCGCATGTCGGTGCTGATCCCGGCCCGGAACGAGGCCGCCAACATCGGCGATGCGGTGGCCTGCGTGCTCGCCAGTCGCGACGTCGAACTCGAAGTGCTGGTGCTCGACGACGGCTCGACCGATGCGACGCCCGCCATTCTGGCGACAATCGCCGATCCGCGGCTGCGGGTGATATCCGGGGGCGGCGTCCTGCCGTCCGGCTGGTCCGGCAAGCAATATGCGTGTGCACGCCTGGGTCGCGAGGCCAGCCTCGAGTTGCTGGTGTTCGTGGATGCGGATGTCCGGCTAGCCCCGGACGCGTTGTCGCGCATGGCGGGCTACATGCAGGCGAACCCGGATATCGGGCTGGCCAGCGGCATCCCGCGCCAGATCACCGGGACCTGGTCCGAATGGCTGTTGTTACCGCTGATCCACCTGTTGCTGCTGGGCTACCGGCCGGATGCGCTCGATCATGGCCGTGTCGATCCCCGCTTCGCAGCCGGTTGCGGCCAGTTGTTCATCGCGCGCTCAGGGGCCTATCGCGCCATGGGGGGCCACGATGCGATCCGTGCATCGCTGCATGACGGGCTTACCCTGCCCCGGGCCTTCAGGCGCCACGGGATGCCGACCGGCCTCTTCGACGCAACCGCGCTTGCCTCCTGCCGGATGTATACCACTGCCGCCGACCTGTGGGAGGGCCTGACCAAGAACGCCACCGAAGGCCTGGCCACGCCGCGCGGCCTGCCGATCTGGACGATCATCCTCGGCGGTGGCCACGTGCTGCCACTGCCGCTCATGCTGTTCGCGCCGAGCCTGCCGGCGGCAGCGGCGGTCGCCTGCGGGACGACGCTCCGGCTGTTGCTGGCACGGCGGTTCGACCAGAGCATGCGCAGCGTGGTCCTGCATCCGTTGGGCGTGCTGGCGTTGCTTGCGCTGCAATGGTCGGCGCTGGTTCGTGCGCGGTCGGGGCGGCCATCCACCTGGCGCGGGCGCGTATATCCGGCAGCGCAGTCGTGACGCCGGCTCCCGACATCACGCACGAGGCGGGCAGAGAGACAATGCGCCGTGCACCCCCCGCCGGGAGACGGTTGGCCCCTCGTCTTGTTCCCGGCTGTCTCCGCCTCATGGTCCTCGGCGTGTTCCTGTCATGCGGGACATCCGCCTGGTCAGCCGCACTGACCATCACTGTCGCCAACCTGCCAAGCGAGAAAGGTCACGTACGGATAGGCGTCTGCACACGTTCGCAGTTCCTGAGCGAGCGGTGCAGCTATCACGCGATAGTGTCGGCAAAAGCCGGCACGATTACGACAACGATCCAGGATGTGGCTCCCGGCACCTACGCGGTTGCGGCGTACCAGGATGAAACCGACCTCGGGCGCATGCGCCGCAACCTGTTTGGAATTCCGCTGAACCCGTCGGGCTTCTCGCGCGATCCGAAGATCGGCTATGGGCCACCTTCGTTCGACGCCTGCGCGTTCCGGATCGGCGCCCAGGATGCCGCGATCACCGTCACGGTGCGTACCCACTAGGCTGTTGCGAACCGGCTTCTTCTTCTTGAAGATACCTGCATCGAATAGATGCACGGAGCGGGCGGCTTATGGCGGATCGGGTCCTGGTCACGGGCGGAGCGGGCTTCATCGGTCGGCATGTGGTGCGGGCCCTCCTGGCGCGCGGCGATAGCGTCCGTGTCTATGACAGCCTGATCGAGCAGGTGCACCCGCATGGTGCAACTTCGGAATCCGTGCCCGACGACGTCGAACTGGTCCAGGCCGATATCCGCGATAGCGAAGCGCTCGGTCATGCGCTGGATGGCATCGACAAGGTCGTGCACCTGGCGGCAGACGTCGGTGTCGGCCAGAGCATGTACCTGATCGAACGCTACGTGGCGGTCAACGATCTCGGGACGGCCTGCCTCTGCCAGGCGCTGATCGACAAGCCTGTGAAGCGGGTCGTGGTGGCATCCTCGATGTCGATCTACGGCGAGGGCCTCTACACCGCGACCGACGGCACGATGATGCAGGAGGTCGTGCGCCCGGTGCGTCAGGTCGGCGCGGGCTGGGACCCGCTCGGGCCGGACGGGTCCCCGCTCACTCCCGCCGCGACGCCGGAGTGGAAACAGGCGCGGCTCGCATCGGTGTATGCGATCACCAAGTACATGCAGGAGCAGTTGATCCTGTGCGCGCCTCCGGCTTATGGCATCGAGGGCGTCGCGTTACGGCTGTTCAACGTCTATGGACCGGGCCAGGCGCTTTCCAATCCGTATACCGGCGTGCTGGCGATCTTCGCGTCGCGGCTGCTCAACCGCGAGCGGCCGCTGGTGTTCGAGGATGGCGGTCAGCGCCGCGACTTCGTGCATGTGGACGACGTGGTGCAGGCGTTCCTGCTGGCGCTCGACCACCCGGCCGCGGCCAACCGGGTGTTCAACATCGGCAGCGGCCGCAACGTCTCGATTTCCGATGTGGCCCGGGCAGCCGCTTCAGCGATGGATCTGGCTCAAATCGAACCGGAGTTCGTCGGCAAGGCCCGCACCGGCGATATCAGGCACTGCTTCTCCGACATCACCCTGGCCCGCGACGTGCTGGGTTTTGCGCCTACGCGGACGTTCGACAATGCACTGCCCGAACAGATGGAATGGGTGCGTCGCCAGCAGGCCACCGATCGCGTGCAGGAAGCCCGCAGCGAACTGGAAGCACGCGGACTGGTCGCATGACGGATCTCCTCCGGACCGATGGCATGAGCGATCTCCTGCGGGCCGGTCGCGCGAAGGAAATTCCTCCGACCGCTCGCGTCAAGGAAGTCCGCCGGACTGGTCGCGTGGAGAAAGTTCTTCGGGGCGGAGGCGGCGCGCTCGGGCTGGTCGAGTGGTTCCATCCGGGCGAGCATGCACGCGTCGAGGAAAGCCTGGGCCGGTTGCGTGTTCTCGGCATTACCCGCTTGCGCACGCACATCTCCTGGGCCGAATACGTCAATGACGGTGGCGCAGACTGGTATGGCTGGCTGGTGCCGCGCCTGGCAGGCGAAATCGAACTGCTGCCGTGCGTGCATTTCACCCCGCCGAGCCTGTCCCGCACCGGCCGCACCAGTGGCCCGCCGCACGATCTCAGGGCCTACGCCGATTTCATCGACCATCTGATCACCCGGTTCGACGGCATGTTCCCTGCCGTCGAGATCTGGAACGAGCCGAACAACCTGCTCGACTGGGACTGGCAGCAGGACCATGACTGGCTGCTGTTCTGTGAGATGGCGGGCGCCGCCGCGCACTGGATCCAGGCGCGCGGGCTCAAGGCGGTGCTCGGCGGCCCCTGCCCCGCGGACCTGAACTGGCTCCGGCTGATGGGCGAGCGCGGGCTGCTGAACGTGCTCGATGCGGTCGGGCTGCACGGGTTTCCCGGCACATGGGATGCGGAGGCACGGTCCTGGCGCGGCTGGCCGGCGCTGATCGCCTCGGTCCGCGAGACCGTTGATGGATTCAACCCGAAGCTTGAGCTGTGGATCACCGAGACCGGCTATTCCACATGGCGTAACGATCCGTTCGCGCAGGTGACCCGGTTCGTCGAGATCGCCGAGCTGCCGGTCGAGCGGATCTACTGGTACGGGTTGCAGGATATCGCCGCGGACGTGGCGGTACAGGAAGGCCTGCATTTCGACGAACGGCACTATCATTTCGGGCTGTACACCGAGGCAGGCAGCCCGAAGCTGCTCGGCAGACTGCTTGCCAGCGGCGGCCTGGCGCTGGCACGCGACATCGCCGATGCCGGCGCGCCGAAACCGGCCCTCGGCAAGCCCGGCCTGATCGGCACCAAGCCCGCGCTGGTGACCGGAGGCGCCGGCTTCATCGGCACCAATCTCGCCGACCGGCTGGCACGCGACGGCGAGGATGTGCTGATCCTGGACAGCCTGGCGCGGCCCGGGGTCGAGGAGAACCTGGACTGGCTCAGGCGGCGCCACCGCGGCCGGCTGTCGGTGGCGATCGCCGATCTGCGCGATACGAAGGCGGTGGCGGATGCCGCACGCGACGCCTCCAGCGTGTTCCATCTGGCCGGCCAGGTGGCGGTCACCACCAGCCTGGTCGACCCGCTGGCCGACTTCGACATCAACCTGCGCGGCACCATCAACCTGCTCGAGGCGCTTCGCCGCCGGAGTGAAGGCGCCGGGTCCGAACCGGTGCCGCTGGTGTTCGCCAGCACCAACAAGGTCTATGGCGACCTCGCCGACATAAGGCTGTCGCACAACGACGACGCCTACCTGCCGATCGACCCGTTGCTTCGTGCGCACGGCATCGGCGAAGCCCGGCCGCTGTCGTTCCACACCCCATACGGTTGCTCCAAGGGTGCTGCCGACCAGTATGTACTGGACTATGCCCGCTCGTTCGGCCTGCCGATGGTGGTGCTGCGGATGAGCTGCATCTATGGGCCACGCCAGCTCGGCACCGAGGACCAGGGCTGGCTCGCGCATTTCCTGTTGTCGGCGCTGCAGGATCGCCCACTGAGCCTATACGGCGACGGGCGCCAGGTCCGCGACGTGCTGGAAGTCGAGGATGCGGTCTCGGCCTACCTGGCGGCGCGGGACCATGCGCCGCTGGTGGCGGGCGAGGCGTTCAACCTCGGCGGCGGCGCCGACAATGCGATCACACTGCTGATGCTGATCGAGGAGATCGAGCGGCTCACCGGGCAGCGGGTACGGCGCGATTTCCATCCCTGGCGCACCGGCGACCAGCGCTATTTCGTGGCGGACACCAGGCGCGCCAGGCAGGTTCTGGGATTGTCACAGCCCCTGGGATGGCGGGACGGCGTGGCGAGGCTGCTGCGCTGGATCGAGACGGAACGGCCGCATCTGGTCGGGCGTTCGATGGCGACCGGACAGATGATCGAGGGTGCCGCATGAAGGTCGCGTTGCTGAACCCGCCCTGGACGTTCGAACACAGCATCTATTTCGGCTGTCGCGCCCCGCACTTGCCGATCGAACTCGGCGCGTCGAAAACCCTGCTGGAACGGGCCGGTCACGCGACACTGATGCGCGACGGCCTGCTCGACGAGCTCGATATCGGCGGCATGGCCGAGGCCTGCGCCGGGTTCGCGCCGGACATGATCGTCGTCACCACCGCGCCCACCTACCTGTTCTGGCGCTGCGCCCAGCCCGAGTTGCGGCTGCCGCGGATGCTGCTCGATGCGCTGCGTGTGGCATGCCCGCACGCGACGCTGGTGGCGGTCGGACCGCACGGATCGGCCACACCGGACGCGGCACTGCGCAAGCTCGGCGCCGATATCGTCGTGCGCGGCGAATGCGAGGAGGTGGTGCTGGCGCTGGCGAACGGTGGCGTACCCGGCGAGGTTCCAGGAACCGCCGCCCTGCAGCCGGACGGCAGCATCCGCGCCAATGGCGGGCCACAGGCGACACGCTTCACCGACCTGCCGGCAGTGCGCTGGCCGGACCACTGGGTCGCCCGTCACCATCATCATCATCATCGGTTCGAGCAGCCGCACCAGGGGTCGGGCCACGATCTGCCCGGTGCCGAAGTGGAAGCCTCGCGCGGCTGCCCATACTCGTGCTCGTTCTGCGCCAAGATCGATTTCCGGGACTCCTATCGTCGTCGCGACCTGGTGCCATTGCTGGAAGAAATCGATGCGCTTCGGGCGCAGGGCGTCGGCTACCTGTATTTCATCGACGAGATCTTCCTGCCGAACCGGTTGCTTCTGGAGGCACTGGTCGGACGCGGGCTGAAGTTCGGCGTGCAGACACGGATCGACCTGTGGAAGCCGGAGATGCTGGAACTGCTGGGACAGGCCGGCTGCGTCTCGATCGAGGCCGGGGTCGAGAGCCTGACCGAAGCGGGGCGTGCGGAACTGGACAAGAACTGCAAGCTCTCGACCGACGAACTCGCCGACCGGCTCATCATGGCAAAGCAGCATGTCGCCTTCGTGCAGGCCAACCTGATCCAGGTGAGCGGCGACGATCCGGCGATGGTGACGGCCTGGCGCGAGCGCCTTCTCGCCGCCGGGGTATGGGCCAACGATCCGGTGCCGCTCTATCCGTATCCGAGTTCACCCGATTACCGGAAGCTGTTCGGCCTCCCCGACGCGCAGGCCTGGGAACGGGCGCACGCGCATTATCTCGGGCTGTTCGACCGGATGTCCGACATCCAGGATGACACCCCGCTACCGCTCGCCGAGCTGGAATCCGTCTGCCGCCGCTGATGTCGCGGCATATCCTGGTCACCACCGATGCGGTCGGCGGCGTCTGGCGCTACAGCCTGACGCTGGCGCGGGAATGGGCCAAGGCCGGCGTGCGGGTCGAGCTCGCCGTGCTGGGCCCTGCTCCCGACCCGGCACAGCGTGCGGAGGCGGGGGCGATCGACGGTCTCGCCATCCACGTGACCCTCCTAGAGCTGGACTGGACCGCGCCGGATCGTGCGTCGCTGGAACGCGTCGCCGTCGCGCTGGCCGATCTGGCGCGGCAATGTGGCGTGACCTCGGTGCATCTGCATGCACCGGCGCTGGTGGGCATGGTCGAATGGCCCGGTCCGGTTATCGCAGTGCTGCATTCCTGTCTCGCCACATGGTGGCGCGCGATGCGTGACGGTCCGCCGCCGAAGGATTTCCGGTGGCGCATCGAAGTGACCGCCGACGGACTGCGGCGTGCCGAGCACATCGTAGCGCCGAGTCGGGCATTCCGAAACATGGCAGTCGAAGCCTATGACAATTGCAGGCCGATCACCGTCGTCCTGAACGGGCGCGATCCGCCTGCCGGTCTTTTCGGGCCTGCATCGGCGCGAACGCGGCAGGTATTGTCCGCCGGACGGTTCTGGGATGAGGGCAAGGACGTGGCGACGCTCGATCGCGCGGCGGCACTGGTCGATGCTCCGGTACAGGCAGCGGGGAGCTTTCGCGGGCCGAATGGGCAGGAGGCGGCATCGTCTTCGCTGGTCAGGCTGGGCAGCCTCGGCGAACCTGCCCTGGCTCTGGCATTTGCCGATACGCGCGTGTTCGTTTCCACCGCCCGCTACGAGCCGTTCGGCCTCGCCGTGCTGGAAGCGGCCCAATGTGGTCTGGCATTGGTGCTCTCCGACATCACGAGCTTTCGCGAACTCTGGGACGGCGCCGCCCTGTTCGTGCGACCGGGCGATGCGGCCGATTTCGCATCCGCAACGATGCAGGCACTGGACAACCCCGACCTGCTTGCGGCGAACGCGCATGCTCGCGCCAGCCAATATTCCGCTGCCGGCATGGCCGGCGCCACCCTGGCATTGCATCATCGCGCATGACCTAAACCGAAAGGATCGCCTGAGCCGTGCAGGTCGTCGTGTTCACCCACTCCCTCACTTCATGCTGGAACCACGGCAACGCGCATTTCCTGCGCGGCGTGTTGCGCGAGCTGCAGGCGCTGGGTCATGCGGTCCGCGCCTACGAGCCGGAAGGAAGTTGGAGCCGGGAGAACCTGATCCAGGATGGCGGCGATGAGGGTCTTGCCGCGTTCACCGACCATTATCCGGAACTTACCGCCAGGCTCTATCCGCCGGACGCACCCGATTTCGACGCCATGCTCGACGGGGCCGACCTGGTGCTGGTGCATGAATGGAACCCGCCCGAACTGGTCGCGGCGATCGGCGCGCGGCGCTCGGCCGGCGGGCAGTTCCTGGCGCTGTTCCACGATACCCACCACCGCGCGGTCAGCGATCCCGAGGCGATCCGGCATTTCGACCTGTCCGGCTATGATGGCGTGCTGGCATTCGGGGCGACCCTGGCCCGGATCTACGAACACTGGGGCTGGGGCGGACGCGTGTTCGTCTGGCACGAGGCGGCCGACCTGAGGCGTTTCCAACCGCCTGCGGAACCGGTCGACCGCCAGGGCGGTGTCTGGATCGGCAACTGGGGCGACGGCGAGCGGAGCGCCGAACTCGAGGAGTTCCTGCTGCGGCCGATGCACGAGGCCGAGCTGCCGCTCGACATCTACGGCGTGCGCTATCCGGACGAAGCGAAACAGACGCTGCTGCGGCACCACGCGCAACTGCGCGGCTGGCTGCCGAACCCGAAAGCGCCTGACGTATTCGCGCGTCATCTGGCAACGGTGCATGTGCCGCGCCGGTTCTACGTCACGCTGCTGCCCGGCATCCCGACCATCCGCGTGTTCGAGGCGCTGGCGTGCGGCATCCCGCTGCTGTCGGCACCCTGGGACGACGCGGAAGGCTTGTTCACGCCGGGCGAGGATTTCCTGGTTGCCCGCGACGGCGCCGAGATGACCCGGCTGCTGCGCGATGTCGCCAACGATCCCGACCTGCGCTCGGCTCTTGCGGCACATGGGCTCGCCACGATCCGCGCCAGGCATTCGTGCGCACACCGCGCCGTCGAGCTTCTGGCGATCGCCGCACACCTTGGGACACCAGCCTGATGCAGATCGCCGTCTATGGATCGAGCCTGCTGTCGTCGTACTGGAACGGCGCCGCCACCTATTATCGAGGCCTGCTTGGCGCTATGGCGCGTCGCGGCCACGGCATCGTCTTCTTCGAGCCGGACGCGTTCGGACGGCAGCAGAACCGCGACATAGCGCCGCCCGACTGGGCGAAAATCGTGGTGTATGAAGCGACACCGGAGGGCGTGCGCGACGTGCTCGGCCAGGCCGGTGACGCAGACATCATCGTCAAGTGCAGCGGCGTCGGCGTGTTCGACGACGAGTTGCTGGACGGCATTCTCGTCAATGGCCGTGCCGGCGCGGTCCGGGTGTTTCTCGACGTCGATGCGCCGGCGACGCTTGCCGAGCTGCGGCAGAACGAGGCGCACGCGCTGCATGCAGCACTGCCGGCGCTTGACCTGGTGCTGACCTATGGCGGCGGCGATCCGGTCATGCGTGCCTATGCCGGATTCGGCGCGCGCGCCTGCGTTCCGATCTACAACGCGCTCGATCCGGCCACGCATCATCCGGTCATGCGCGATCCCGCTTACGAGGCCACGCTATCGCTGCTGGCCAACCGGTTGCCCGATCGCGAGGCTCGGATCGAGGAGTTTTTCCTGCGCCCCGCCGCATCGCTGCCGGGGCAATCGTTCCTGCTGGGCGGCTCGGGCTGGCACGACAAGCCGATGCCGGCGAACGTGCGCGCCATCGGCCATGTCCCCACGGCAGCGCACAACGTGCTGAACGTGTCGGCGCGGGCGGTGCTGAATGTCGCCCGCGACAGCATGGCGGAAGTCGGGTTCTCCCCGGCGACCCGGGTCTTCGAGGCGGCCGGCGCCGGTGCCTGCCTGATCACCGACTTCTGGAACGGGATCGAGCTGTTTCTCGAGGCGGGCAGCGAAATCCTGGTGGCGCGGGATGGACAGGACGTGGTGGAGCACCTGCGCACGCTGACGGCGGAGCGCGCGCGAAGCATCGGCGAGGCTGCACGGGCGCGCATCCTGGCGGGTCACACCTACGACCAGCGCGCCGTGCTGCTGGAGACGGTGCTGGCCGGCGCGATCGCCGTGCGCCGCGACCAGCCGGGCCGGACCTGAGCGATGCGCCTCGTCGTCGTCGGTCTCAGCCTGAGCTCGAGCTGGGGCAACGGCCATGCCACCACCTACCGCGCTTTGCTCGCCGCCTTCGCCGCACGCGGCCACGACATCATGTTCCTCGAACGCGACATGCCCTGGTACGCGCAGAATCGCGACTTGGCCGATCCGTCGTTCTGTCGGCTAGCGCTGTATGACGGGCTGGACGGGCTGCGCGAGCACGGCCCGGCAATCGCCGGCGCGGATGCGGTGATCGTCGGATCTTACGTGCCGGACGGGATCGAGGTCGCGCGGTTCGTGCAGGATACGGCCCGGGGCGTGACGGCGTTCTACGACATCGATACCCCGGTGACGCTGGCGGCACTCGAGCGCGGCGACTGCGCCTATCTGTCGCGCGCCGTGATCCCGGGCTTCGACCTCCTGTTGTCCTTCACCGCCGGGCCCACGCTGACCCGCTTGGAGCAGGAGTTCGGCGCCCGCGATGCAAGGGGCTTCTACTGTTCGGTCGATCCGGCGCGCTACCGCCCGACAGCTGCTCTACGGCGTTGGGATCTCGGTTACCTCGGGACCTACAGCGATGACCGCCAGCCGACCCTCGACCGCCTGCTGATCGAGGTCGCCCGTCGCGCACCCGAGCGCCGCTTCGTGGTTGCGGGACCGCAATATCCCGCATCGATCGACTGGCCCGGCAACGTCGAGCGGATCGAGCACCTGGCGCCGCAGGACCACCCGGATTTCTACTCAGCCTGCGGCTGGACCCTGAACGTGACCCGCGCCGACATGATCCGCGCCGGCTGGAGCCCGAGCGTGCGGCTGTTCGAAGCCGGGGCGTGCGGATGCCCGATCGTTTCGGACCGCTGGGACGGGATCGAGGACGTACTGACGCCGGGCCTGGAGATCGTCCTGGCCGATGATACCGACGCCCTCGTGACACTGCTCGACTGGCCGGCCGAACGTCGCGAGACAGTGGCGGTGGCGGCAAAAACCCGCATCCTGGCTGCCCACACCAGTGCTCACCGTGCCGTGCAGCTGGAAACGATTTTCCTGATGCAGCCGAAACGGTCGGCGCGGCGTTAGCCAGTGGTCCTTCATCCCACAACAGGAGACACGATGCGCAAGCTCATCCTGCTCTGCTCGGTGCTTGGCATCGGGCTGACGCTCTCGGCACCGATGGCCATGGCCCAGCCAGGCCCCGGACGCGATGGTCCTCCGATGGCCGGTCCGCACGGACCGCCGCCCGGCTACCACCACAGGCCGCCGCGTCACCGTCACTGGCGCATGCGCAACCATCGTCGCTACTACTACTGACCCGTTCGGGCAGTCATCGGCGCGTTCGGCGCGCCGGTGGTCCCGAGCCTGACCAGAAGGACGTACGTCCATGGACCTTCTTCGCTGGACCCTGATCTTCCTGGTGATCGCCCTTGTCGCGGCCGTGTTCGGTTTCGGCGGCGTGGCCGCGAGCTTTGCCTCGATCGGCAAGATCCTGTTCTTCGTCTTCATCGTGCTGTTCGTGATCAGCCTGTTCTTCGGCCGGGGCGGCCGCCGCAACAGGCTCTGATCCAGGCTCCGTGCGGCCTTAGGCCGCGCGGACTCCCTGAACGAACACGCCGACCTCGCTGGAGAGCTGCTCGGCCTGCTTCGACAAGCCGGCGGCTGCGCTGAGTACCTCTCCGGCGGCGGTGCCGGTATCGTTGGCGGCCTGGCTGACCCCGGCGACGTTGATCGTCACGTCGTTCGCAGCCGTTGCGGTCTGCTGGACATTGCGGGCGATCTCGGACGTTGCGGCGCCCTGCTGCTCGACGGCGGCGGCGATCGTGGTCGCGATCATGCTTACCTCCTCGATCGTGCTGGTGATCGCCCGGATCGCCTCGACCGCCTCGCGGGTCGCATCCTGGATCCGCGTGACCCGACCGGCGATCTCGGCCGTTGCCTGCGCCGTCTGGCTCGCAAGGTTCTTGACCTCCGATGCAACCACCGCGAAGCCCTTGCCGGCATCCCCGGCCCTGGCCGCCTCGATGGTCGCGTTCAGGGCCAGAAGATTGGTCTGGCTGGCGACGTTCTGGATAAGCCCGACCACGCCGCCGATTTTCTGAGCCTCGTCAGCGAGGGTGCGGACGATGGTGTCCGTTCGCCTGGCATCATCCACCGCGCGGCCGGTGATCCGTGCCGACTGGGCCACCTGCCTGCCGATCTCGCTGATCGACACCGACAGTTCCTCGGCAGCGGCTGCCACGGTCCGGACGCCGATCCCCGCCTCCGCGGCGGCCGCGGCAACCGTGGTCGCCTGGCGGTTGGCCTGGTCGGCGGAACCGGTCATCGAATGCGCGGTTGCCTCTAGTTCGGTGGATGCCGAAGCCAGGAGACCGACCATGCTTCCGACCCTGGCCTCGAAATCGCGAACCAGTTCGCTCATCCGGATCGACTGGCGCTCCTTGAGTGCACGCGCCGCGTCCTGTTCGGCGGCAAGACGGTCAGCCTCGATCATGCCGTCCTTGAACACCTGAACCGCGGTTGCCATTCGTCCGATCTCGTCGGCACGGCCGACACCCGGGATGGTCGTCGCCAGATCCCGGCTCGCCAGCCGATGCATGGACGCCGTCATCGCAGCCAGCGGCCTCGAAATGCTCCGGATCATCGACCAGCCGGTCAGGATGCAGAACAGCGCCATCGCGCACAGCACGACGATGATCCACGCATGCGCGGACCGTCCCAGACTGGCTCCACGGTCCGCCCTATGCGTGCCGTCACGGACGTTGAAATCCGACGCATCCTGTATCGCCTGGCGGAAATCGTTCATTGCCGGGTTCATCTGGTCGAGCAACGACCCGGCCTTGGCGATGTCGTGGGTGGCCAGCACTGCGACCAGTTGTGCGGAGACCGTCTGGTAGCGGGCCCAGGTATCGGCAATCAACGCCGCAAGCGCGGCTTCCTCGCCGGCGCCGGCCAGCGGCTGGTAGTCGGCATAGGCTGCGTCGAACAGACTGGATTGCTGGTCGGCAAGCTGGATCTTGGCCTTGCGACTATCGTCCGTCAGCGCGGTCACCGCCTGATACTGGTTAAGCCGGAAGCGTTCCGACGTCTGGCTCATCTGGCCAAGCGCCCTGGTCGCCGGGAGATTGATGTCGCGCAGACCTGCCGCGGCCCGGTTGACCTCCCCAAGACGGTCCAGCGCGAACAATCCCATCGCGACCGCACAAGCCAGCACGAGAGCGAAAGCGAAAATGATTTTCGCGCGGATCGTGATCCGCTTCGAAATACCGGTCACAGGCAGCCCTCCAACGGCTCCCGGTATGCACGTGCATGGAGCCAGGCCAGGGTGATGCCATGGCAAGGACTGAGATCCGGTTAACGGAAAACCTCTAGACGATCTCGCTGGCGGCAATGGCCACCTTGCAGCCGGTCTTGATCAACCGGGCGAGCACGCGGTAGCCGGGGGTCAGCTCGGCCTCGTTGGCCAGGCCGATATCACGGTGCTCCAGTTCCTCGATGCGGAATTTCTCGATCGTCGCACGCAGCCCGGGCTCGTCGCCGTCGGCGAAGGATGCTGCCTGTTCAGCGTAATGCTCGTCGATCGCCTCCTCCACCGCGACGGTGCAGGCCATCGCGGCACGCCTGCCCATCGCCGCGGTCAGTACGCCGAGCGCGAACCCTGCCACATGCCAGACCGGCAGCAGCACGGTCGGACGTACCCGGCGGCTGACGATCATCGCCGAGAAGGTGTCCCTGTGGACGGTCTCCTGCGCCTTCATGTGGCGGAGGATGTCGCCGGTCTCGGTATGGCCGAGCACGGCGAGCTGGCCTTCATAGATGCGCTCCGCGCCGTATTCGCCGGCGTGATCGACACGGATCATCCGGGCAAGCCGGACGGGGCCCATGGCGTCGCCGGGCTGGGGTGGCGAAAGGGACGAACGGCGCGTCTCGCTCATTCAGGCTCTCCGTGACGATCCCAGCAGGCGCCGCAGGACGACCTGCCCCACGACCAGCAGGAACGCCGCGTAGAGCAGATCGATCATCGCCATCGAAACCGGCAGCCACTGGAACAGCCGGTTCGGCGAGTCGCATGGCTTGGCAGGCCGGGCCGGCATCGATGCCAGCCGCTCGGCGAAGCTGCCGCCGCTGAAATGCGGAGCCATGCATTCCGGCAGCGGGCTCGGCCACCAGCCCTGTTCGACGCCGACATGGATGCCGGCGATGACGATCGCCGCAATCAGCGTGAGGGTGATCAGGATGCCGATCGGCCTGGCCGGACGCAGCTCAAGCGCCGCCAGCGCGCTCCAGACGAATCCCAGCGCGATCAGGACGCGATACGGCCAGCGCTCCCAGAGGCAAAGCGCGCATGGCGCCATGCCTTCCAGATGCTGCGCCCACCACACCCAGGCGATCGCCCAGAACCCGGCCAGGGCCCAGAAGCCGCCCTGGAGCAGGCCGGCCTCGCGCCTATCGATGACTGGCATGCGGCTTCCGCTCCGGGGTCGCGTTCAGCACGGCCAGGAAGTCGCGGGCCCAGGTCGCGGCAGTGACGCGATGCACCGCTTCGTTCATCGCCTCCCAGCGCCGGGACCGCTCCTTCAGTCCCATGGTCAATGCCTGGTCCAGCGCTTCGGCGATCTCGTCCGGGTCATACGGATTGACCATCACCGCATCGCTGAGTTCCGGCGCCGCGCCGGCAAAGCGGGACAGCACCAGCACGCCCGGATCGGCCGCGTCCTGGGCCGCGACATACTCCTTGGCGACCAGGTTCATCCCATCCCGCAACGGCGTTACCAGCCCGACGGCGGCGCGACGATGCACGCCGGCCAGCACCTTCCGCGGCAGGGCGCGGGTGATGTAGCGCAGCGGGATCCAGTCGATCTCGGCCCAGTTGCCGTTGATGCGTCCGGACAGCTCGTCCAGCTCGCGGCGCAGCGCCTTGTATTCCGCGACCTCGCCCCGCGAGACCGGGGCGATCTGCAGGAACGACACCTTGCCCCGGTGCGCCGGGAAGCGCTGCAGCAGTCGCTCGAAGCCGCGGAACCGCTCGGGGATGCCCTTGGAATAATCCAGCCGGTCGACGCCGAGGATCAGGGCGCGGCCATTCAGCGCCTGGGTCAGGCGCGCCATCTCCTTGCTGGTCTCGCCGCGCAGCGCCTGCTTGGCGAACGCCACCGGATCGATACCGATCGGAAACGACTGTGCCTGCACCTCGACGCCGAGAGCCGACAGCGACTGGTTCATGTTGTCGGCGTCCTGCTGCGTCTGCACGCCGACAACATCGTAGGCGCCGAGATCGGCCAGCAGCAGGTCGGCGCCGGGCAGTGCACGGAACAGCGCTTCCGGCGGAAACGGGATGTGCAGGAAGAAGCCGATCTTGGACGTGACGCCCTCGCGCCGGAGGGCCTCGCCGAGCGGGAACAGATGATAATCCTGCACCCAGATCACGTCGTCCGGCTTGAGCAGCGTCTTCAGGCTGCGCGCGAAGATCGCGTTGACCTCGAGATACGTCTCGAGCTCCTCGCGGCTGTACTGCATCAGGCCGAGGCGGTAGTGGCAGACCGGCCAGAGGATGCCGTTCGAGAACCCCTGGTAGAAGCCTTCATGCTGCTTTGCGGTCAGGTCGATGGTGGCGTAGGTGACGCCGCCCTGCTCGGCCAGCTCCGGCGTGGGCGCCGGCGACTCCTTGCCTTGCGAGCTGCCCGACCAGCCGAACCAGAGGCTGGGCTGGCCCTTGATCGCGTCGGCGAGACCGACCGTCAGTCCACCGGCCGGCTGGGTCCGCTCGCGAGGCGACGGAACCCGGTTCGAGACAATGACTAGCCTTCCCATGAGTCTGCCGCGCCGGAGCTGCGAGCCAGCTCGCCGAGCCACGCCCGGAAGGCGTCGGGATCGGGGAAGTCGTCCGGGATGCGGAAGCCGAGCCCGCCCAGCGCTTGGGCGCCGCGGATGCCGTCCTCGTCGGTCACGTCGTCGCCGATGAAGATCGGGACCCGGCCGGCAAAAGGCGCTTGCTGCATCAATTGGGCGACCGCTGTGCCCTTGTCGATGCCGCCGGGCTTGAGCTCCCAGGCCATCTTCGCCGTCTGCAGATGGAACCGGCGCTGCGGGTCCTGCGCCAGCAGCGCCTCCGCCTCGGCCTTGAGGGCTGCGCCGGCATCCGGTGCGCCGCGGAAATGCAGCACGAGTCCGGTCTGCTTGCGCTCGACGCTGGCACCCGGATGACCGGCCACGATCCGTTCGGCTTCTGCCAGCCAGTGCGAGGGCAGCGCGGGCAGAACGGCGCGGACGACCGGCTGGTCCGGCGCATGGCGCACGGCGACCCCGTGCTCGCCGGCAACGGCGTACGGAATGCCCGGGATGAAATGGTCGATCTGCGCGATCGGCCGGCCACTGACGACCGCAAGGGCGCCGCCGCAGCGCTCGCGCAAGGCGACGAGGATCTCGGGCAGGCCCGGCACGACAGACACCGATTCCGGGGTTGGCGCGATATCCACCAGGGTGCCGTCGAAATCGAGCAGGAACGCGGCGCGTGATGGTGGCGGCAGCCGGGCAAGGGTCGGATGACGGGGGGTGCTTGAGCTCATGCTGACGGAACCAGTGTCAAACGGACCGGCTTCACGGCGCGGCCCTTCAGGCCGCCCGTCAATTCCGTGGTCCGGCCGGCGGGTCTGCCGGCGGCGTCTGGGAGGCACCCGCGGGTGGGGCGCCGGACGGATAGACCGGGTCGGGCTGGGTATCGTCGCCCGGTGTCTGGTCGTTGGCAGGGGGATGCCGGGCGGCGGCTGCACCGGCAGCGCTGTCCGGATCGGTTTCGGCGCCGGTGTCGGCATCGGTCAGACCGCCATCGTTGGCACCCGCCGACGGGTCGCCAGGCGACTGGCTCGACACCATGTCCGGCGGCGGCGGTGCCGGCGTGGGCAGAGGCGGTGCCATCGGTGCGACCAGGTCGCCCTGGCATGTCACCAGCTGCACGCCATAGATCGGGCTCTCGAACACGCCGACCGACGGCTCGCCTGCGAAGGTCCAGCCGCTGAACGGCTGCACATCGCCACGCTTGTCCTGGATGTCCAGGAATGCACCGGAATCACGGGGGAGCCCGTCCGGACGGTCCATGCAGCTGCGGACGGTGACGGTCAGGGTCTTGTAGGTCCCCGTCTCGCCGGCTTTCAGTGTCATGGTCTCGATATGCGCGTCGAGCTTGTCGAGCACGCGCACCACCGCCTGACCCCGGCCCTGCCACGCGGTGGCGATCGGCATTACCGGGGCCGCGATATACGAGGCGGCAACCGCCGGCCCGCTCGCCACCACGAGCACGGCGAGGGTTGCGGGAGCGAACGGCACCCTCATCCCGCGGCTTTCCCACGGTTCGGGCTCGGGAGGGCCTGGATCGTCTCGATCAGGATCCGCCGCATCTCGCCCTCGTCCACGCCCATCAGCACCGCATCGTCGAACACGTCGCGCAGCATGGTGTGCAGTTCGGCCTGGTTGTCGGCGAGCACACGCAGTTTTTCACGGCAGCTGATCAGTGAACCGTCCGCCTGCGGCCAGGTGGTGGTCACGGCTGCGGGCTGGCGGGCGGTAGCGACGGGGTCGTTACGGGAGCGGGGGTCGTTACGGGAGCGGGGGCCGTTACGGGCGTGGGGGCCGGAGCGTTCAGGCCCGCCGGCTTGGGCTTCTGCGCGGTCATCGCGTCGGTCACGCTGAAGATGAACTTGCTCAGCAACTGCTCCAGGCTGATCGAGCCCTGGGTGAGGTCGATCCGGCTACCGGGCTTCAGGATCGCCTCGGCGCCGCCGGGATCGAGCGCCAGATACTTGCCGCCGAGCAGGCTGTCGCTGGTGACCACGGCGGAGCTATCGGTGGGAAGCTCGATGCCGTCGCGCACGGTGAAGGTGACGCTCGCCTGGTAGGTTTTCGCATCGACCTGCTCGGCGACCACCTGCCCGATCGCCACGCCGGCCAGCCGGACGTCGGAGCCGACGCTGAGACCGTCGATGTGGCTGAACCTGGCGGTCAGGCGGTAGCCATCCTCGGAACGCCGTCCGCTGCCGATGATCGCGAACACCAGCATGCCGAACAGGGCCGCGAGCACGACGAGGCCGGTCAGGAATTCGATGGCGCGGCCATCACGACGCGGCAGGCCGGCAAGGGCTGGTGCGGAACTGGTGCCGGCGATCGGCTGATCTAGCATTGCCATGTATCAGGCGTCCGGGGTCCAGGATTCGTAGTCGCCGGTCGCATGCGGTCGCAGTCCGCCACGATAGTCGCTGCCCGGAGGACGATAACCGGCGGGATCGCCGGTGCGGTTCGCCTGGAACGGAATCTGCCATGGCTGGCGCGCGGCGGCTGCCAGCGGCGCGTCGTCCGCATGGTGCAGCCAGTTCCACCATTCCGCCGGCACCGAGGAGGCATCCTCGTCGCCGTTGTAAATCACCCAGCGGCGAAACCGCATGGTGTAGCCACCCGGCTTGCGCGATTCATAATAGGCGCGTCCATCGGCGTCGCGGCCGATCAGGCGCCCCCTGAGGAGGGTGAAAAGACGGGTGCCGATGCTGGTCATGGTGGCCACCTATACGCACGAGACGGCTACGGGTCCATCCGTCCGGATGCGGCACCACGATCCGGCTTCCGCGCGCAATCGCCACGGTCTAGCATCCGGGTCATGGCACAGATCCCCGATCCGACCGGACCCGAAACTACCGTAACACCTCCGGGCCAGGGTGCCAGCCGGGCAAGCCGGGGGCGCTGGAACGGGGTCAGGATGCGGATCGCCCATGCGGCTGCCGATCCCGACGCTGCACCCCGGCGCATCACCCTGCCCACCGACTGGGACGACGAGGCGGCGCAGGCGCTGGCGGCCATGGCACCGGGCGACGGCGCGGCTTCGCTCGCCGAGATGGCCGATCGCTGGATCGACCGGCTGGCCGGCCTGCCGGGTGCGGACGATGGGCTCGGCCGGCGGCTGGCACGATTGCTGCTGCTGCGTCAGGCAGCGCCTGGTCCCCTCATCTGGACCGGCATCGGCTCGACTGGCGCGAACGAACCGCCGGTGTTCGTGCTGAACCTGGCCGGGTTCGTGAAGCCCGGCAGCGGGTTCGAGACCGAGAGCTATACCGAGGCGCTGCACACCCTCTCCACCGCGTTGCGCCTGGTCGAGCCGGGCACCCAGCCAGCACCCGGGCGGCCGCGCCTGCTGCTGACCAATCTCGATGCCTGCCTCGCCGGGCTCGGCCTCGACTACGACGGCGAACCGGGCCGCGACGTCGCGCGATGCCTGGCCACCGCCGCCGCCGGCGTGATGCGCGGCGACGAGGATGGCGGGCAGTTGCCCCTGGTGCGGCCCCCGGGCTCCTGCGTCGTGCCCGGATTGGCGGCACTGGCTGCGGTGGTGCGTGAAGCGGCACCGCCGGGACAGCGGATCGAGACCGGATTTTCTGCACCCGGACCGGTCGATGCACTGCTCGGTGTCGAGGGATGCGGGTTCGCGCCGATCTTCTCGCCGCTGCGCCCCGACGGCCGCCTGTCCGAAAGCACCCTGGCCCGGCTCTCGGGACGCGGCCTTACCCCCGAGGCAGCACTGGCATTGAGCCTGTCCGGCGACGGCGTGCTGCCCCGTCCCGGTCGCGACGCGTGGCTGGCGATGCACCGCGCCCTGGGCGGGCTGGTGGACCGCATGCCGGCGCTGCCCGAGCGGCAGCCGACCACCTTGCTGGCCGGCCCGTTGCGGCGCGAGCTGCCGGCACGCCGGCGCGGCTTCACCCAGAAGGCGGCGGTCGGTGGTCACCGGCTGTTCCTGCAGACCGGCGAGTTCGAGGATGGCAGCCTCGGCGAGCTGGCGATCACGCCGCCGCGCGAGACGCCGGCGATGCGCGGGCTGATGGACGCGTTCACCCGCTCGGTCAGCCTGGGGCTGCAGCATGGGGTGCCGCTCGAGGCCTATGTCGAGGCGTTCGCCTATACGCGGTTCGGTCCGGCCGGGCCGGTCGACGGCGACGGCGGCATAGCCCACGCCACGTCGCTGCTCGATTACGCCTTCCGCATGCTGTCCGAAGCCTATCTCGGCCGCACCCTGCCGGACGCCCCGCATGCCGATGCCGACCCGCATGCGGATGATCGCCCGCTGCTGCCGCTGGACCTGCCGGAGACCGGGTTCCGGCCCCGGCAGGCAACCTCCCCGCGGACCGGGCGAACGGTTCTTCGCGTCGTTGGAGGCGGGTCATGAGCGAGAGCTACGTCGAGCGGCTCGCAGCGCTCGGGATCGTTCTTCCGGTCGCCGCATCGCCGGTCGCGAATTATGTCGCTGTCGTGCGCACCGGGTCGCTGCTGGTGGTGTCGGGACAGCTGCCCCTGGTCGAAGGCAGGCTGAGCGCCAACGGCAAGCTCGGCGGCGGCATCACCGTCGAGGTCGGCGCACAGGCCGCCCGCCAGTGCATGATCAACGTGATCGCCCAGTTGCAGGCAGCACTCGGCGATCTCGGCAAGGTCAGGCGGGTGGTGCGGCTTGGCGGGTTCATCGCGTGCACGCCGGACTTCATCCAGCACGCCACGGTGATGAACGGCGCATCGGACCTGGCCGTCGCGGTGTTCGGCGATGCCGGCCGGCATGCGCGATCGACCATCGGCGTGCCCTCGCTGCCGCTCGATGCACCGGTCGAGGTGGAAGGCTTGTTCGAGGTGGAAGACTGTTAGAGAGCCGTCCGCGTTCCATATCGGCCTGATGACCGACGCGGCGCCCTCCCTCTCCCTTTCGCTTCATCCGACGATCGCCTCGATCGACGCAGCCGGCTGGGATGCCTGCGCCGGCGACGATAATCCGTTCGTCAGCCACGCCTTCCTGTCCGCCGTCGAGGAAAGCGGTTCGACCGGGCGTCGTACCGGCTGGCTGCCGCAGCATGCCGCCCTGCGCGACCAGGGCGGGCGGTTGCTGGCGGTGGCGCCGATGTATGCGAAGTCGCATTCGTACGGCGAATACGTGTTCGACCATGGCTGGGCGCAGGCATTCGAGCGCGCCGGCGGCAACTACTATCCCAAGCTCCAGGTCGCCTCGCCCTTCAGCCCAGTGCCTGGTCCGCGCCTGCTGGTACGGCCTGATAGCGGCTACCCGGCGGCTGCGATGACGGTGGCACTCGGGCAGGCGCTCGCACAGGCCTGCGAGGAGCTGTCGCTATCGTCCGTGCACGTGACCTTCTGCCAGGAAGACGAATACGAGGCGCTCGGCGAACAGGGCTGGCTGCAGCGGCTGGGCACGCAGTTCCACTGGGAGAATAACGGGTTCACCAGTTTCGATGATTTCCTCGGCGCCCTCAGTTCACGCAAGCGCAAGGTGCTGCGACGCGAGCGACGCGATGCCAACGCAGCCGGGCTGGAATTCCGGACGCTGCGGGGCGCGGAGATCACGCCGAAGCACTGGGCGGCGTTCTACCGGTTCTACCAGTCAACGGTCGACCGCAAATGGGGCAGCGCCTACCTGACCGAACGGTTCTTTTCCCTGCTGTCGGAACGGCTCGGCGACCGGGTGGTGCTGATGCTCGCCGAGCATGACGGCAAGCCGGTGGCCGGGGCGCTCAACCTGATGGGGCGGGACGCGCTGTATGGGCGCAACTGGGGTTGCGAGGGCGACTGGCCGTTCCTGCATTTCGAACTCTGCTATTACCGCGCCATCGATTTCGCGATCGAGCACGGGCTGAAGCGGGTCGAGGCGGGCGCGCAGGGCGAACACAAGATCCAGCGCGGCTACCTGCCGAAGCCGACCTATTCGGCGCACTGGATCGCCCATCCCGGGTTGCGCGACGCGGTGGCCGACTACCTGGTGCAGGAACGGGCGTCACGGCTCGAGGAGATGGAAGAACTGGCGACATTGTCGCCATATCGCCGCGGAGACGGCGACGGCTGATCCCGGGAAGGGCGCGCTCCGAAGAACGCGCCCCTGGTTACATCCCGATCAGATCGAGGCTTTCTTCAGATTGTCGTCGATCTTGGCCAGGAAGTCCTGGGTGGTGAGCCATTTCTGGTCCGGGCCGATCAGGATCGACAGGTCCTTGGTCATGAAGCCGGCCTCGACCGTGTCGATGCACACCTTCTCCAGCGTCTCCGCGAAGTTGGTGACGTCGGGGGTGTTGTCGAAGCGGCCGCGATAGACCAGGCCGCGGGTCCAGGCGAACACCGAGGCGATCGGGTTGGTGCTGGTCGCACGGCCCTTCTGGTGCTCGCGGAAATGTCGGGTCACCGTGCCATGTGCGGCCTCGGACTCGACCGTGTTGCCGTCCGGCGCGAGCAGCACCGAGGTCATCAGGCCGAGCGAGCCGAAGCCCTGCGCCACGATGTCGCTCTGCACGTCGCCGTCGTAGTTCTTGCATGCCCACACGTAGCCGCCCGACCACTTGATCGCGCAGGCGACCATGTCGTCGATCAGCCGGTGCTCGTAGGTCAGGCCGAGCGCGTCGAACTGCGTCTTGAACTCGGCGTCGAACACCTCCTGGAACACGTCCTTGAACATCCCGTCATAGGCCTTGAGGATCGTGTTCTTGGTCGAGAGATAGACCGGCAGCTTGCGCGACAGACCGTAGTTGAAGCTGGCGCGGGCGAACCCCTCGATCGAGTGCCTGGTATTGTGGATGCCGAGCGCGACACCCGGTCCCTTGAAGTCGTGGACTTCCATCTCGAGCGGTGCGCCGCCGTCGGCGGGCTGGTAGGTGAGCGTCACCTTGCCCGGACCAGGAATCTTCGTCTCGACGGCGCGGTAGATGTCGCCGTATGCGTGACGGCCGATGACGATAGGCTGGGTCCAGTGCGGCACCAGGCGCGGCACGTTCGAGCAGATGATCGGCTCGCGAAAGATTGTCCCGTCGAGGATGTTGCGGATGGTGCCGTTCGGGCTGCGCCACATCTTTTTCAGGCCGAATTCGGTGACCCGCGCTTCGTCCGGGGTAATGGTCGCGCACTTCACGCCGACGCCATAGGTCTTGATCGCGTTCGCCGAATCGATGGTGACCTGGTCGTTGGTCTGGTCACGGTATTCGATGCCCAGATCGTAGTATTTCAGGTCGATATCGAGGTACGGGAGGATCAGCTTCTCCTTGATAAAGCTCCAGATGATGCGCGTCATCTCGTCGCCGTCGAGTTCTACGACGGGTTCCTTCACCTTGATCTTGGCCATGTTTCCATCCCGATTTGGCGCAGAACGCTCGAGATACGCGCTGCTATGGTTTCCGTGCGGCGGCAAAATCGCACTTGCGACGGACACCGGCAAGCAGCGGCAGCCACTTGCGAATGATTATCAGTCTGGATTAGGCTCGACGGACCAGGTTGGAGTTCCCGGTCATGCAACGTCATCTCTCCGCAGGCACGATGGTCCTGAGCGCCCTGATGTCAGCCCACAGAGCCCAGGATCACGGGCCCCGATCGGCTGGCGTGCCGGATGTCAGGCAATTGCTGGCATTGATGGGCGAACACAGCAAAAGGACGGCTCCACCTACGCAGCGCCGTCCTGAAGCAGATCGTTCGGAAAGTCGGAACCGGAGCAGCGCGGCTTTCTAGCCGCGCCGTCCGATAAGGCCGACCTCAGGCGTCGGCTGCCTCGTGCTCCTCGGGAGCCACGATCAGCGCATTGGCGACGACGCCGGACTGCTCGCGGATGCGCCTCTCGATTTCCTCGGCCATCGCCGGATGGTCGCGGAGATACTGCTTGGAGTTCTCGCGGCCCTGGCCGATCCGGGTGCTGTCGTAGCTGAACCAGGCGCCGGCCTTCTCGACGATGTTCGCCTTGACGCCGAGATCGATCAGCTCGCCCATCTTGCTGACGCCCTCGCCATACATGATGTCGAACTCGACCTGCCTGAACGGCGGCGCCATCTTGTTCTTGACCACCTTCACGCGAGTCTGGTTGCCGACGATCTCGTCGCGTTCCTTGATCTGGCCGATGCGGCGGATGTCGAGGCGCACCGACGCATAGAACTTCAGCGCGTTGCCGCCCGTGGTGGTCTCCGGGCTGCCGAACATCACGCCGATCTTCATCCTGATCTGGTTCAGGAAGATGATCATGGTGTTGGACCGCGAGACCGTGCCGGTCAGCTTGCGCAGCGCCTGGCTCATCAGCCGCGCATGCAGGCCCATGTGATTGTCGCCCATGTCGCCATCGAGCTCGGCGCGCGGCACCAGGGCCGCCACGCTGTCGATGACCAGCACGTCGATCGCGCCGGAACGCACCAGCGTGTCGGCGATCTCCAGTGCCTGCTCGCCGGCATCGGGCTGGCTGATCAGCAGGCTGTCGATGTCCACGCCGAGCTTGCGGGCGTAGCCGGGGTCGAGCGCATGCTCGGCATCGATGAAGGCGCAGGTGCCGCCCTTCTTCTGGGCCTCGGCGATCGCGTGCAGCGCCATGGTGGTCTTGCCGGAGCTTTCCGGGCCGTAGATCTCGACCACGCGGCCGCGCGGCAGGCCGCCGATGCCGAGCGCTATGTCGAGCCCGAGCGATCCGGACGAAACCACATCTACGTTGTCGTTGGTGCGCTGGCCCATGCGCATGATGGAGCCTTTGCCGAACGCCCTCTCGATCTGGGTGAGAGCGCCTTCGAGCGCCTTGCTCTTGTCCATGTCTGCTCCTTGGAGCGCATCCTGCGCACGCGTGTCGTTGGCCGAACCTTACCGCACGCAGCTTAACGAAGCAGCGCACCGGCTGGCTTCACAATAAGCTCCATGCCTTACCGAATCGTTTCCGTGTCGTGCCCAGCAGGCTACCAGCCCAGAACTCTTTTGCCTGAGAACAAATAGGGCACAGACGCACGAATTGCCACTGTCTTGGCCGATTTTCTTTGTGTCGGCGACGCGGGACCGGGCCTGGCGTCACCGGATCGGCCGCGAGCCGGGCGGCGGACGCTGCAGCCGCCAGACATAGGCGATGATCCCGGCGACCACCTGGAAATGTTCCTGCGGGATCTCCTGGTCGAGCGGCACGGTGTAGAGCGCCCGGGCCAGCGGCGGATTCGCGACCAGCGGCACCTTGTTGTCCTCGGCGATGGCGCGAATCCGGGCCGCGATCTGGTCCACGCCCTTGGCGATGATCCTCGGAGCACCCTTGCCACCCTGGTCGTAGGCGAGCGCCACCGCGAAATGGGTCGGGTTGACGATCACCACCGTTGCCCGGGACACCGCATCCATCATGCGCCGCTTCGAACGCTGCCGGCGTATCTGGCGCTGGCGGGCCTTCACGTGCGGGTCGCCGTCGCTTTCGCGCTGCTCGTCGCGCAGTTCCTGCTTGCTCATGCGCAGCTTCGACATGTGCCGGTAGCGCACCCAGCCCACGTCCAGCCCGGCGATGACCGCCTGCACCCCCAGCAACATTAGCAGCGCATGCATCACCACCCCGGCGGCACGGTTCGCCAGCGTTCCGGCGTCCCAGGCGGTCGAGCCCAGGAGCACGGGCCATAATCCTTCGAGGACGTGACGCAGCACGAGCGCGAACGCGATCAGCTTGACCAGCGCCTTCAGCGTCTCCATCAGATTGTCGCCGCCGACGATCCGCATCAGCCCTTTGGCCGGGCTCAACCGGCCGAGTTGCGGCATCAGCCCGGCCGGACGGAGCAGGAACCCGGTCTGCAGCAGCGTGATCCCCACCACGCCGCCGACCGCCGCAAGAACGACCGGCGCCGCGAGGCCGACACCGAGCAACAGCATCTCGCGGATGACCGCCGTGCCGCCGGCGCTCATGTCGACCTGCCCGACGCTGCTCATCAGGCGCTGCATCCCCAGGATGAAATGCGTGGTCCGCGCCGGACCGGTCATCGACATCGCCAGCAGCGCGCAACCGATCACCGTCACCGACTGCAACTCGCGGGACAGGGCGACCTGCCCCTCCCCGCGCGCAGTCTCGAGGCGCCGCGCCGACGGGCCCTCGGTCCGGTCGTCCTTTTCCGAAGCGGCCACCCGGCGTCAGAGCCCGGGAAGCGAGGCGAAGCTGGTCGAGACGCTGGAAAGCCATCCTTCCAGCATCCGCTGCAGCACCAGCCCGAATACCAGCAGCCCGCCGAGCACCTGTCCTGGCAGTGCCAGCGAATAGACCTGCAGCGACGGAACCAGCCGTGCCAGCAGGCCGAGCATCACCTGCCAGACCAGCCCGGCAATCACCAAAGGTGCTGCCAGCTGCAACGACATTGCGAAGCAGGCTTCCGTCGCCCGGGCCACGCTCTGCGCCGCATCGCCCACTGGCAGCAGGGTGCCGGGCGGAAACAGCCGGTAGCTGCCGGCCAGGGCGCCGAGCGGCAAGGCATACAGACCCGAGGACAGGATCAGCACGGGACCGGCCAGTGCCAGCAGCCGGCTGGTGCCGCTGGTCTGCGACCCGAGCTCGGGATCCGGCTGCAACACGCTGGACAGGCCGATCTGCACCGCCGCGATCTGGCCGGCGATCGGCAGGGCCAGCGCCATCAACCTCGCCAGCCAGCCGATCAGCAGGCCGACCAGCAACTCGCCGCCGACCAATGCCAATATCCGCAACGGCTGTTCGCCGACATGCGGGATCAGCGTTTCGACACCGGGCAGGATCAGCCCGGTGATCGCCAAGGCGAGCCCGGCGCGCACCATCATCGGCGCGTCGCTCTCACCGAAACCCGGCAGGACCATGATCGCCGCACTGACCCGCGATAGCACGATCGCGAAGCCGAACGCCCAGTCCGGCAGGGAGGCGAGCAGCAGGTCATCGGTCATCCGCGACCGGGCCCGCCGCCGGCACGGTTATTGGCCACCGGACGCGATCAGCCGGTCGAACAGCAAATGCGTGTAGTCGGTCAGCGTCACGAACATGAACGGACCGGCGATGGTCAGCGCGACCCCGAGCGCCAGCAGCTTGGGCACGAACGCCAGCGTCGATTCATTGAGCTGGGTGACAGCCTGGATCAGCGAAATGACCAGCCCGACCACCAGCGCCGCGACGAGCGCCGGCGCGGACAGCTTGAGCACCACCATGAACATGTCACGCAGGATCAACCCGACGTCACCTTCCTGCATCTCGACCCTCCTGGCCAAAGTCTCCGAACACGTCGTTCAGATCGACATCTTCATGATGTCCTGGTACGCCTGCACCACACGATCGCGGATCGCGGTGGTGGATTGCAGCGCCATCTGGGCGCGGGACACGGCCATCACCACGTCGGTCAGGTTGCCCTCACCGGAAATACCCTTGGCCGCCGCGGCATCCGCTGCGTGGCCGGTCTGCACCACGCCCTGCAGCGCCTTCGCCAGCGTATCGCCGAAGCCGCTGCCGTCGGCTGCATCGGCGACACTATCGGTGCCGGACTGCGACTGCATCCGCGCATAGGCATTTGCCGCCGTCGACGGTGCCACCAGAAGCCGGCCATCGCTCATTTGAGCAGATCGATCGCGCGGGTCATCATCGAGCGCGTCGCCTGCATGACATTGAGATTGGCACTGTAGGAACGCTCGGCCTCGCGCATGTCCATGAGCTCGACGAAACTGCTGACGTTCGGTGTCTTGACGTAGCCGCTGGCGTCCGCGGCCGGGTGCGACGGATCGTAGCGCGTGGTGAACGCGGCCATGTCGTGGCCGATCTCCTTGACGCTGACTTCGGACTGGCCGGATTGGCGATCCATCGTCTCGCCGAAGGTGACGGTCTTGCGACGATACGGGTCCGCGCCGGGGGTCGATCCGGTGGTGTCGACGTTGGCCAGGTTTTCGGCGATCACCCGCAGGCGCAGGCTCTGTGCATCCATCCCGGACGCAGAGATATCCATCGCGTTCGAGAGGTCCATCAGCCTTTTCCGAGCGCCGTGGCATACATGCTCATGTATTTGCCATACAGGTTGGTCACCAGGCGCTGCTGCGTTTCGGTGTCGGCGACCTTGGTCATCTGCTCGTCCAGCGCAACCGCGTTGCCGTCGATCGAGCGCTGGTGCGGACGCGTCTCGACGCTGCTGGCGGTGTCGACCGTTCCGGCCAAGTGCATCGGATTGGTTTGTACCGGCGCCACCTGGATATTGGCGAGGCTCTTGCTGAACGAGGTCTCGTCCCTCGGGACAAAACCCGGCGTGTCTGAGTTTGCGATGTTGCGGGCAAGCACGCGTTGCCGATCATCCAGCCAGTCGAGCCGGTTGGCCGCCAAACCCAAGAGATCAGTCTGACCCGCGCCCATGGTAAAACGCTCCTGCAGCAGAAGCGACCACCGCTCCTTGATGCAGGATGACGCGATATCCTTGCCGAACAGTTAATCCCGCCGGACGGCTCCTAACGTTGCATTAGGGAATTGCCTTGCATGCTGGGTTTCGCTGCCCCCCCCCCCCCGGCAAAAGGCCGTCGCATGCCCATGAACGACCTGTTGAGCGCCACCGGTGCGCTCGCCCTGGTGATCGGGCTGATCGTGCTGCTGCGGTTCGGCAGCCGGTTCGTGCAGTCGCGGCGTCCGCACGACGCGTCGATCCAGCTCCGGCTCACCGGGCAGCTTGCCCTCGATGGCCGCCGGCGGCTGCAACTGGTCCAGTGCGGGTCCGGGGAGGTGCTGCTGCTGACCGGAGGCGTCACCGACATCATGCTGCCCTGGCCGCACGCGGCGGGACCGTCGGCATGACGCACCGTCGCATCGTGCAGGCGATCCTGCTGGCGCTGGCACTCTGCGTGGCGCCGGAGCTCGCCCACGCCCAGGCGGTGAGCATCGACCTGGGTCACGCCGGCGAGGCGGGCGCCACCGGCCGGCTGGTGCAGATCACCGCGCTGATCACGCTGCTGTCGCTGGCACCGAGCCTGATGGTGATGGTGACGGCCTTCACCCGGATCGTGATCGTGCTGTCGCTGTTGCGCAGTGCGCTCGGCGCGCAGGGAACGCCGCCGAACACGGTGCTGGTGGGGCTCGCACTGTTCCTGACCTTCTTCGTGATGCAGCCGGTGCTGCTGCAATCCTGGACCAACGGTATCGTGCCGTTGATGGACGGGCGCATGGCCGAGCTCGATGGGCTGAAGGCGGCAGCGGAGCCGTTCCGCCATTTCATGCTGGCCAATGCCAGGCCGCCGGACCTGCGCCTGTTCATGGATATCGCCAAGTTGCCCCCGCCCGCCACCGCCGCAGATACGCCGTGGCGCACGCTGGTGCCCGCCTTCATGATCGGCGAGCTGCGACGAGGGTTCGAGATGGGGTTCCTGCTCTATCTGCCGTTCCTGATCATCGACATCGTGGTGTCGAGCGTGCTGATGAGCCTCGGCATGATGATGCTGCCGCCGAGTTCGATCTCGCTGCCGTTCAAGCTCATATTCTTCGTGCTGATCGATGGCTGGCACATGGTCGCCGGCAGCCTGGTGCAGAGCTTCGCGCCGGGGTGATGGCTGAAACTCCGAGGATAGCGGGCGTTACGACATTACCAAGGGAGCGCGTCATGACCGAAGAGCACATGGAACAGACCATCATCCATACCGATGGCCAGCAGGATACCGGCAACCACAAGAAGCCGGATGCGCCCGACGCCAAGGGCGCCGACAAGTTCGGCGGGACCCGTGCCGGCGCCGAAAACGTCGAACCGGCCGATCGGCACCGGAGCGAGGCCGAGAAAGCCGAGCTTCCGGATGCGGCACCGGATCTTACCAACCAGCACGGCGAGCATGCCGAGCGTGCGCCCGAACGCGACGAACGCGGTCGCCTCTAGCCGGCCAGGGACGTCAGTCGCGGCGAAAATACGGGTCGGCGTCTCGTCAACACGCCGGTTCTCCCACGGACCCGGCGTCTACTAGCTCCAGTAGCGCTGCATCGTGCGATAGTGGCGCCACTGTTTTGCCAACCTGCCGCCATTTGCGGTCGACTGGAACGCCAGCCAGCCCGCGACCGCGCCGAGAGCCCGGTGCACATCCGGAGACCGGGTTCGAGCCGCCAGATCGTCGAGCAATGGCTGCGTCGTCGCAGCATCCTGGTCGAGACCAAGCCTATCCTGCAGCCTGGACAGGCATTGTGCATGTCGTCGCGACTGCATTGCGGTATCGAACAGCGGATGAAAAAACTCCGACGCGTAGCGCAGCTTTTTCAGAGTGATCCTGAGATCGTGTCGCTCGTCACTGGACAGGGCCCTGAACCGCCGCCCCTGCTTCAACGCCTTGCCGTGCAGGCGCGTCAGGATCCGTGCCGCAAGGATCGGCGCCGGCTGGGCGAGCGTCCCGAGGCCGTCGCTGTCCGCATCGTTTCGCCACCCACGCCGCGCAACCCACTGGCATAGCGACATCTGGAACCGACCATACCGGTCCGACGAGATCATCGCGCGAGCCGCCGCATAAGCCTCGAGCCGCGGCGCTTCGGCAACCCGGCGCAACCCGTCGAAGTCGGCATGGCCTCCGGTCAACCGGAGCGGCCCATCGAGCGTGGTCGTCAGGAAGACGTCCCATGCCCGCGCCTGTCCCAGTTCGTCGGCCGCCCATTTCGCCTCGCGGGCGAGGTTGATCATCGTCGCCGACGGCAGCACCTGTTTCAACATCGAGAGGACAGACCGTATGCGTCGCAGGGCCACCCGCATCTGGTGCACGCCATCCACGCTGCGTCCGTCGAAGGCCACCATCTGGTTGGCATGCAGATGCGCCTGGGCTGCCCCGAACACGCAGGCGATCAGCTCATCGACCGTCGACCCGGGCGTCACTGCGGATGCGGCTGCCTTCTCCGCCGCAGGAACGGTATCGGAGGCAAGGAAGTAGCCACGGGTCACGATTTCCGTCGTGGCGATCCGTAACGGTACCGTCTCGAGAAGGCGCATGCCGATCTCGTAGAGAACGCCCTCGTCGCCTGACTGGAGCACAAGCTGGAGTTCGGTCAGAGGTTCACGACGATCGCCGGCGATGATGATCCCGTCATCGAGCAAAAGATCGACCACCGCGCCCGAAAACTCCAGGCGCCTGATCCGACGCCTGATCCGGGTTGCAAACCTCGGGAGCAGCGTCAGGTCCGGCAGGCTGTCGGCAAGGGTCGGCGATAGCCACGTGATCTTGTCGTTTGCAAAACGAACAATATCGGGAGTTCCCGTATCGATGGAAACTTCAAGCGTCGCCGGACGGGCCAGGCTCTGTCGAGGTTCTTGTTTCAGCAGCCGCTGCACGAAATTCTTGCCGCGTTTCTGCACGCTGAGAGAGATGCCGTTCTCGAACAGCATATTTTCGGACGTGTCATAATACGTGGAGTCGATGCGGCGGACGACACCTGCGTTGCGCGTGTGGTTGAGGATGATCGGTGCCTGCTGCAGCGACGTCAGGAAGTCTGGTGATGTCTGTAGCCGGAGCGTCTGGCTGCCCTGGACCAAAGCCGGAAGTTCGTCCGGCATCAACGCCACATCCGGAGGGCCGACATGCTGTTTGACAGGGCGCCGGACGTCCCGAGCCGGGAGGTCGACGACCGATACGGTGTCAAGGCTACGCATATCTACCAAAGGCTGGCTGTGACGGCACGCGGTCGATCATGCACATCTCTAGCAGAGGTTGTCATCAAACTGCAACTTTAAGAACGTCAAGAACCACGATATATTATAGTGCAACGGCTATTGTTCCTGGCACGACCAACGAGGCACCGACATATTTGAAGCCTCTCGACGAATACTGTGTCGATCACATGACTATTATTAAACACCCTGGCCGATCCTCCTCAGCCGGTGTACCGAGCAACCGGCCTGGGGATAGTGCGCATGGAATATGGACGCCGATTCAAGTTTCTGATCTGCGCGCCGGCTTTTAATCCGCTGGATCTCGAAGGCGCACGGCTCCACCAGATCCTCACCGAGATCGAGGAGGACGGCTACACCGTGCTTCGTGCCCGGCAGGAGGATGATGCCGAACTGGTCATCCGCACCGATGCCGCGATCGGTTGCGTGGTGGTGGACTGGGGCAAGAAGGGCGCATCCGGCAAATCCGCCGGACTGATCGACCTGGTTCGCAAACGCGGCCTCGACGTTCCGATCATCATCCTGGTTCGCCGCCACCGGCTCGAGGACATCTCGGTGGACGTTCTAGACCATGTCGACGGCTTCATCTTTCTTGCCGAGGAAACCCCCGACTTCATCGCCAAGAACCTCGTCGCCCGGCTGCGGCAATATGCCGATACCCTCAAGACGCCGTTTTTCGGCGCGCTGGTGGATTATGCCGAGCAGGGCAACATGCTTTGGACGTGTCCTGGGCACAATGGCGGTGCCTTCTACCGTCGGTCCCCGATCGGCCGTATCTTCGTGGAGCATCTCGGCGAAGCGGTGTTTCGCGACGACCTCGACAATTCGGTGCTGCAGCTCGGCGACCTGCTGACGCACGAAGGCCCGGCCCTGCGCGCCCAGCAGGAAGCTGCCGTCATCTTCGGCGCCGAACGCACCTACTTCGTGCTCAACGGGACATCGACCTCCAACAAGATCGCCTTGAGCGCGCTGCTCGCCGAGGGCGACGTGGTCCTGTTCGACCGCAACAACCACAAGGCCGCCCATCATGGCGCGCTTTTGCTCAGCGGTGCCACGCCGATCTTCATCGAGACCCTGCGCAATCCCCACGGTCTGATCGGCCCGATGCGCCTGGAGGCGCTGGAGGAAGCAGCCCTGCGCGAGGCGGTGCGCGTTCATCCCCTCGTCAAGGACAAGGAGGCCTGGCGCCAGAAGCGGCCGTTCCGTGCCGCGGTGATCGAGCAATGCACCTACGACGGAACCATCTGCTCCGCCGAGGAGGTCCTGGCCCGGATCGGGCATCTCTGCGACTACATCCTGTTCGACGAAGCCTGGGCGGGCTTCATGAAGTTCCATCCGCTGTTTCGCGGCCGGTTCGGCATGGGCCTGCGCGACCTGGGGCCCGACGATCCGGGCATCATCGTGACCCAGAGCACGCACAAGCAGCTCGCGAGCTTCTCACAGGCCTCCCAGATCCACATCAAGGATAGTCATCTCGCCGGCCAGGATCGCCAGGTCGGGCACCGGCGCTTCAACGAGACGTTCCTGCTGCATGCCTCGACCAGCCCGTTCTACCCGCTGTTCGCCTCGCTCGACGTCGGTGCGCAGATGATGAAGGGGCGCTCGGGCGAAGTGTTGTGGGACGACACGGTGCGGCTGGGCATCGAGCTCAGGAAGAAGATCCGGCTCAGCAGCCGTGAGTACCAAGAGAGCCAGCAGGATCCTGCCCGGCGCTGGTTCTTCGAACCGTTCGTTCCCAAGACCGTCCAGGCATCGGCGCGATCGGGCTCCTACGAAGGCATGCCGTGGGAGGACGCCCCGACCGACCTGCTGGCAAGCGATCCCGCCCAGTGGGAACTCCGCCCGGATGCAGCCTGGCATGGCTTCCCCGGCGTCCATCCGGGGTGGGCCATGACCGATCCCAACAAGCTCACCCTGCTGACGCCCGGCTTCGACGCCGATAGCCCGGACGGCTACGCCGAGCACGGGATACCGGCCCCGGTAGTGTCGGAATATCTGCGCCAGAACCGGATCGTCGCGGAAAAGAACGACCTCAACTCGCTGCTGTTCCTGCTGACGCCGGGCGTCGAAAGCAGCAAGGCGGGAACGCTTCTGTCGCATCTGGTAACGTTCAAGAAGCTGCATGACGAGAATGCGCTGCTCGACTTCGTCATGCCGGACTTCGTCGCCCGCCGCCCGCAGCGCTACAAGGGCGTCAGGCTTCGCGACCTGTGCAGGGAGATGCACCGGTTCTACCGGGGTGCACGGCTCAGCGAACTACAGGCGGCGCAATTCCAGGCGCGGCATCTGCCCGAGCTTGCCATGCTTCCGCACGAGGCAGCGCGCGAACTGGTGCGCAACCGGGTTGATTACGTGCCCCTTGACGAAACGTCCGGCCGGATTGCCGCTACCCTGTGGCTGGTCTATCCGCCGGGGATCGCCACCATCGTCCCGGGCGAGCGACTGGACGACCGGGCGCAGCCGATGATCTCGTATCTCCAGGCGTTCGAACGCGCGTCGAACCTCTTTCCCGGCTTCGATACGGAAGTTCAGGGACTGTTTCGAGAGGTTAAGGATGGGATCATGCGGTTCTACACGTACGTCGTACGGGAAACCCGCTAAGCCGACTGGTGGTGCCGGAGGGATCCGAAGATCCGCTCCGGCACCGGCTGGTCAGCCGATGCGACCGCGACGCTGCTCGTCCAGGTCGACGCGAAGCGCCTGGAACGTGCGCTGCATGACCGGGATCGCCAGGTGCGGATCGCAGGCGCCGCACATGAAGATGTCGACCGCAGCGAAGTCGCGCTCGGGCCATGTGTGGATCGAGATGTGGCTCTCCGCGAGCACGACCACACCGGACACGCCACCATTCGGCGTGAAATGATGGAAGTGGCTGTGCAGGATGGTTGCGCCGGCTGCCAGGGCCGCCTCGCGCAACGTGCGATCGATCAGATCCGGATCGGCAAGGTTGGTCGCGTCCCATAGATCGACCAGAAGATGCACACCTGCAAACTTCATTCCGTCTTTCTCGACGAAGTAATCCTTAGCTTCGTCCATCGCGGCGATGGCGGAAACGGGTGACATCTGGATATTGCTCGGAAGATCCGAGACCATCCCCAGTTGAGCTAGTGCGTTCATCACGTACCCTCGAACCAGTAGACAGCCTGTTGGGCGGGTTCGCCCCCTTCGGCCAGGGGAGCGGATCTAGAAGTTTGCTATGGTATACGCAAGAAAATTGAGCGCTTGGCTGACCTGCAACCATGCGGTCGAACCGAAAGCGAGCTGGCAAACGGGTAGTGCCCGTGAACGGAAGTGAAGGCGATGTCACTGGACGTTAATGAAATCGACCGGATCGGACCCGATGGGATGGTCTGGAGCCTCTACTTCCAGCCGGGTGAGCAACCGGTCGGCGCGAGCCAGGCTGTCGTCTCGCAGCGTCTTGCCGGAAGGGCTTTACCCGACAAATCCTGGCTATGGCTGCATTTCGATGCGGTCCCGGCATTGGCGACGCAGCGTCTCGGCCGGCTCGGCTGGCTGCCCGAGATCGCTCGCGATGCCCTGATCGGCGCGGATGGCGGCCTGCGGCTGGAAGCCGAGGACGGTGCGGTGTTCGGTGCCCTTCCGGCCTTCGACGACACCCTGACCGATTTCGACAAGGAGCTCTGCGCGTTCCGGTTCGCCCTGCTGCCGGACCTGCTCATCACCACGCGTCGCCGCCGTGTGCCGGCGCTCTATCGCATCTACCGCTCGCTGGTGGCAGGAACCGAAGTCGCCTCGGCGGCCGCGTTGATCGACCTTGCGCTGCTCGAATTCGGCGGTGGCCTCCGGCACAATATCGGCGAGCTGGACGATTATCTCGACCAGGCCGAGGACGTGCTGCTGTCCGACGACCGGGACAGCAATCTGCATCATGTCGGTGGCATCGTCGGCAAGACCCGCCGGCGCTCGACCATGCTCAGGCGGGTGATCGCGCCGATGGACCGGATCATGCGGAGCGAGGACCTGGCACTGCCCGAATGGGCGGAGGAAGATCTGCTCGACCGGTCGCGCAGGCAGCTTCATGCGGCGCTCGACGACCTGCTGGCGCTGCAGGATCGGGCACGTTCGCTGCAGGACGAGCTTGCCGCCCGCCAGGCGGAAGAGACCAACCGTCGCCTCTACGTCGTCTCCGTCATGACGACCCTCATGCTGCCGGCGACATTCGTGACCGGATTTTTCGGAATGAACACCGGTGGCATGTTTCTCTCGGGAAGCCACGCCGGTACCATCGAAGCCGGCTTCGTCTGCTTCCTGTTCATGGCCTTCACCTGGCTGCTGATGAAGCGGGCGCGAATTTTGTAGGGGATCGCCGCGTGTGGGTCATGGAACAGTCACACCATAACGATCTGCATTTGATCTAAGACACGCCCGGCGCTTGCGAACAGCGCCGATCCCAGGGTAACCCGAGGCCTCCCACCGTGTTGAAGTCAACGATCGTCGTCGTCGAGAACATATTCGTCGGCGTGGCTGTCTCGCAGCGTCGTTCCGACTGGCTGTCGTTCTATGCGGTTCACCCGTCTGTGCAGACCATGCATAACGCGGTCCGGTCCGACCTGAACTCGATCCAGGCCGAAGCTCGCTCGGTCTTTCGGCAATCCCGATACAGATCACAACCGGCTACCGGAGAAACCGTGGCGCCTCGATAATCGAGTCACGCAGCGCGAACCCGCTTCTGCCCCCCACGTCCATCCGCCTATCGAAACCAAAAGCACCGGCCGGATATCAGGCTCCGGCGAGGCCGCTACCGACCATCTTCGCCGGATCGACGGCATCGTCGAATGCCTGCTCGGAGATGGTGCCGGATGCGAGTGCCGCCTCGCGCAGCGTCAAATCGTGCTCGGTCGCATGATGTGCGATTTTCGATGCCGCATCGTAGCCGATCACCGGCGACAGCGCCGTCACCAGCATCACCGAGTTCGCGACATGCTGGGCGATCCGCTTGGTGTTGAGCGTCGTGCCCTCGACCGAGAACCTGCGGAAATTGCAGGCACCGTCTGTCAGGTTGCGGATGCTGCGCAGCACGTTGTTGATGATGATCGGCCGCATCGCGTTGAGCTCGAAATTGCCCTGGCTGCCGGCGAACGCCACCGCGGTATCGTCGCCGATCACCTGGATGCCGATCATCACCACCGCCTCGCATTGGGTCGGATTGACCTTGCCGGGCATGATCGAAGAACCCGGCTCGTTCTCCGGGAGGAACAGTTCGCCCAGGCCGCAGCGCGGGCCGGAGCCGAGCCAGCGCATGTCGTTGGCAATCTTGATGAGCGCCACCGCAACCCCGCGCAGTGCGCCCGAGGTACGCACCATCGCATCGAGCGAGGCCTGGGCTGCAAACTTGTTGGGCGCGGTGATGAATTTCCGTCCGGTCAGCTCGGCGATGCGGGCGGCGATATTGACACCGAAGCCGGCCGGTGCGGTCAGGCCGGTTCCCACCGCGGTACCGCCGGCGGCCAGTTCCAGCAGGCCTGGCCTGGTGGCGCTCAAGGCCGCCATCGCGTCGCGGAGCTGATAGGCATAGCCCGACCATTCCTGGCCGACGGTAAGCGGCACCGCATCCTCGAGATGGGTCCGGCCGATCTTGACCACGTCGTGCCATTCCGCCGCCTTGGCTTCGAGACACGCCGCCAGCGCGTCGAGCTCGGGCAGCAGCCGGTCGTCCAGCGCTTCCAGCGTCGCCACGTGCATGGCGGTCGGGAAGGTGTCGTTGCTCGACTGGCCCATGTTCACGTCGTCGTTCGGATGCACCGGGCTCTTCGAGCCGGGCTCGCCGCCGAGCAGCTGGATCGCGCGGTTCGAGATCACCTCGTTGACGTTCATGTTCGACTGGGTGCCGGACCCGGTCTGGTAGACGAACAGCGGGAAGTGCGCATCGAGGGCACCGGAGATCACCTCGTCCGCCGCCCGGATCATCGCATCCGCCTTCCATTGCGGAAGCCTGCCTTCGGCCGCGTTGACCAGCGCCGCAGCCTTCTTGACGAGGCCGTAGGCACGCGACACCGCGACCGGCATGCGCTCCTCCCCGATCGAGAAATGTTTGAGCGATCGCTGCGCCTGCGCACCCCAGTAGCGATCTGCCTGAACCTCGATCTCGCCCATCGAGTCTGTCTCGACACGCACCCCCGTGGCGTCGAGACCGATCGGGATATCCTGGAGAATGGGGTGCATGTTCGACCTCGCGCCAGCTAGATCAGCATAAGCTTGTCGCCAAGCGCCATCCAGCCGGCAGGTTCCCTGACCAGGGCGGCGACGTCGTAGGCGCCGAACACCCGCGTCGCACCACGCTTGGTGAAAATCTCCCAGACGATCGCCGAGGCTGGTCCGGCCTCACGGCCGATTTTCTTCGGCTGCAGTTTCGGAGTGAGAGGAGCGGCCCGCTGCAGGGCCGGTGGCGGCGATGACGGGCGGCTGGACGATGTCGTCTGGTGCGTTGCCGCCGAGTAGAAGGCCGTCGCGCCGGAACGCGTCGAGGCGCCGGATGATGATCCGCTGGTCGAAGCGGGTTGCGCGCCCATCGGCAGCATCTCGATCGAATTGGCGGCAATCTGTTCGTTATAGGCGATCCAGTGCAGTTGCGCCGCCGCAGCGAAACAGGCGCCGGTGGTGGTCAGCTTCACGCCGGTCTTGATGACGGCCGCGGCGATCGCGGTCGGCATCGACGCGAGCGGCACGACGGAACCCACCAGCTGGCTGCCGCGGACACCGAGCTTGATCGCCTTCATCGCCTCGACGAGCTTGCACCAGTCCTGGACCTGCTGCGCCTTGCTGTAGGTGTTGGCGATGTAGCCGATCCGCGCCATGTGCATCGCGGTCAGGCCGGTCGCCTGGCCGTGATAGATCGTCCCGGCAATGTTCACGCCCGCGGTGGGCGGCGCCAGGCTCAGCAGGTTGCCCAGCGTCTGGAAGGCACTGCCACCGAGCTTCTTCCAGCGACGGCTGGTCAGGTAGTTCTGGGTGACCGGGCTTTGTCCACCGGTCTCGATCGCGTATTCGTCGAAGAGCGGGTTGCGCTTGCCGGACAGCTTCTTCAGCGCCTCCTCGCCCTTGCCTTCCAGAAGCTTCGCGCCGTCGACGCCGGCCTGTGCCCCATAGGAGGTGGTCTTGATCGGGTGGTCGTAATAGGCGCCCTCGATCGTCGAGTTCAGCAGGGTGGCGGCCTGGATGACGATGTCATAGGTATCGGCCTTGGTCTGGCCGGACGCCTTGAGGGCCTGCTCCTGTGCCTGCTTGTCCGGAACCCAGGCAGCACCGGTGAAGTGGGCCTTGTTCGCCATCTGCGGCAAGGCAGGCAGGATCTTGACCATCTGGCAGGGTTTCTTTCGGCGGATCGTCGCAGGACACTCCTGCGACGGGCCGCCAGCATTGCCCATGCAACCGCCGAGCGTAACCTTGCCGGGCGGTCGTCATCAATTGATCACAAACACCCGATCACACGTCGAACACCACGCCTTGCGCCAGTGGCAGGGTCTTGCCGTAGTTGATGGTGTTGGTCGCCCTTCGCATGTACGCGCGCCAGCTGTCCGAACCGGACTCGCGGCCACCGCCGGTATCCTTCTCGCCGCCGAAAGCGCCGCCGATCTCCGCACCGGACGGGCCGATATTGACGTTTGCGATGCCGCAGTCGGAGCCCTCGACCGACACGAACCGCTCGGCCTCGTGCAGGTCGCGGGTAAAGATCGACGAGGACAGTCCGGCCGCGACATCGTTCTGCAGGGCGATCGCCTGCTCGAGGCTGCGGTAGCGCATGACATACAGGATCGGCGCGAAGGTCTCCCGCTGCATGATCGCCGGCTGACCACCCGCACCCGGCGGGAATTCGACCAGCGCCGGGCGCATATAGAACGCGTCCTCGCCCGCGACATCGACACGGTCGCCGCCATGGATCGTGCCGCCGGCCTGCTTCGCCTCGGCCAGGGCCGCAACCATGCCGTCATGGGCGGCATGGTCGATCAGCGGGCCGACCAGCACGCCGGGCACGCGGGGATCGCCCACGCGCACCGAGCCGTAGGCGGATTTCAGCCGGTCGACGAACACATCGTACACTTCCTCCTGCACGAACAACCGGCGCAGCGTGGTGCAGCGCTGTCCGGCCGTGCCCATCGCCGCGAACGCGACGCCGCGCAACGCCAGGTCGAGGTCGGCGGTGTCGGACACGATCGCCGCGTTGTTGCCGCCGAGCTCGAGTATCTGGCGGGCGAACCGTGCCGCCAGCTTCGGCGCCACCGCACGTCCCATCGCGGTCGATCCGGTCGCCGACACCAGCGCCACCAGCCGGTGCTCGACCAGCGCCGCGCCGACGGCGGCATCGCCGATCAGCACCGAGGACAGCGCCTCCGGCGCGTCCGCCCCGAACCGCTGCCGGGCGCGCTCGAACAGCGCCTGCACGCCGAGTGCGGTCAGCGGGGTTTTCTCCGACGGTTTCCACACCACGCTGTTGCCGCACACCAGCGCAAGCGCCGCGTTCCAGGCCCAGACGGCGACCGGGAAGTTGAACGCGGAGATGATGCCGACCACGCCGAGCGGATGCCAGCTCTCCATCATCCGGTGCTGCGGGCGTTCGGTGGCGATGGTCAGGCCATACAGCTGGCGCGACAGCCCGACCGCGAAGTCGCAGATGTCGATCATCTCCTGGACCTCGCCCAGACCCTCCGACGTCACCTTGCCGGCCTCGAGCGTGACCAGCCGCCCCAGATCGTCCTTGGCGGCGCGAAGCTCCTCGCCGAGCAGCCGCACCAGCTCGCCACGGCGCGGGGCCGGCACGGTGCGCCAGGCCAGGTGGGCCTCGTGCGCGCGCTCGATCACCGGTGCGGCGGAAGCAGGGTCGACCACGGCCAGGCGGGCGGTCTCCTCGCCGGTCAGCGGCGACCGGGCGACCAGGTCACCGCGTCGGAGCAAGGCCGGATCAACGCCGAACCCGGTCAGCAGCGCGACCGCCTCGGCGGCGACGGAGGCGGGACTGGTCGTGGTGGACTGGTCGAGGATTGTCATCGGTTCCGGCTCCCGGGCAGTGAACTCTGTATGGTGTGGGGCACCCGTCAGGCTGCCCGCGAGGATTGCCCGATGGTCTCGTAATGCCGGCCGAACCGGTTGGCGAGGAAGTCGGCAAGCGCGATCTCTTCCTGCCGGACGAAACCGTGGCCGCGCACCTTGTGTGCCGCCAGCATGTCGAGCACGGCGCAGATGCCGGATGCGGTGGTGATCTGGATGGCGCTGCGGGTGACGCCGCCGATCGATGCCGAGCGGATATGGTTGGCGTAGTTTTCCTGCATCAGCTGCCCCCCGCGCATCCCGGTGACGGTCACGAACACGATCACCACGTCCTGCATGGTGATCGGGATCGCGGTCTCCAGGATGTCCTTGAGCAGTGGGCGGCGGTCGCGCAGGCCGAGATCGTGCAGCAGCATCCGCATGATCGCCGCATGGCCCGGATATCGGATGGTGCGGTAATTCAAGTTGCGCACCCGGCCGGCCAGCGTCTCGCACAGCGACCCAAGGCCACCAGAGGTGTTGAACGCCTCGTAGGCGACACCGTCGAGCGCGAAACTCTCCAGCTCCTCCAGCGGCAGGGTCTGGCGCAGCATGCCGTCGACGATCGCCTCGCACGGCTCGCAGTATTCGTTGATGACGCCGTCAGTGCTCCAGGTCAGGTTGTAGCCGAGCGCGTTGGACGGAAACTGCGGCAGCGCACCGACCCGCATGCGCACGTCCTGCAGGCTGTCGAAATGCTGCACCAGGTCGTGCGCCACGATGGTGATGAAGCCGGGCGCCAGGCCGCATTGCGGGATGAACGCGGTATCGGCGCCCTCCGCCAGGCCACGCACGATGCGGGTGCTGGCGACATCCTCGGTGAGATCGAGGTAGTGCGCCCGGGCGGCCTTGGCAGCGGTGGCGATCCGGGTGGTGAGCTGGAACGGACCGGCATTCAGGACCGCGAACATGCCACCCAGGGCGTTGGTCAGCGCCGCCTCGTCGGCGATGTCGATGACCTGGCGCTCGACCGGCTGGCTGGTCTGCAGGCGTGCCAGCTGGTCGGCATCGCGATCGAGCACGGTAACCGCGTAGCTGCCGCACGATGCCAGCAGTTCGGCGATCATCGTCCCGATCTTGCCTGCCCCGATGATGGCGATTTTCTGCATGGGCAGGCTCTCCGTTTGCTTGATGTCCATCCTGACGCGAGCCGGGGCGACGGCGAGACGCCAAACGGCGGCGATACGGCGGCAATCTCGGCGTATCGACGCGAATGCCGCCGATGTGCCGAAATCGTGATCGGCCTGGTTGATCGATGGCACGCGCTGACCAAATGATGCGTCGGTGCCGATCAGGCCCGGACAGCTACTGCGGATCCGACGTGTACGCATCAGACGACGTCAACGCGCTATTGGCCGCAACCGCATTTCTGCAGGACGGCGGCGATGCCGGGCTGCGGCTCCGCGCAACCGACTGGTCCGCCTCGTCGCTGGGCGAGCCGTCCGGATGGCCGCAAGGCCTCAAGGCGGCGATCGGCCTGCTGCTTCCCTCGCGTGCGCAGATCTGCCTGTTCTGGGGCCCGGAGCTGATCGCGTTCTACAATGACGGCTACAGCGTCGCGATCGGCGACAATCATCCCTCCGCACTTGGAAAGCCGGCGCGGGAGGGATGGTCCGCGCTGTGGGACGTGCTGGAACCACTGCTGCAGGGCGTGATTCGCACCGGACAGGGATTCGAGGATGGCGGCCACCTGTTTGCACAGAAGCGGCACGGCTTCATCGAGCACACCTACTTCGACATCTCGTACAACCCGGTGCGCGGTGCCGAAGGCCGGGTCGAGGGCGTGTTCTGCATCGTCAGCGAACAGACCAGGCGCATCGTCGATGAGCGCCGGTTGAACACGCTGCGGATACTTTCACTGCGCCAGGGCATCGGCCACGCCGACGAGGCGGCACGCAGCTTCGTGGACGTGCTGGCCGATATCGGCCTGGCCGATACACCCTGTTCGATGGTGTATTTGCGCCAGCCGGACGGCACGCTCCGGTTTACGGCCGGCCATGGCGGCGAACCGGAACCCGACCTGCATCAGGTCCGGCCGCTGGGCGACCTGGCCGTCGACCCGAGGCTGGCGGCACTGGAGCGGGTCGCCCGGACCGGCCTGGTCGAGACGATCGATTGCCATCTGCTGGCCCGCTCGCCGGTGGAGGCCGCGAACCGGCTGGTTCTTCTGCCGCTGCATGCGGGACGTGAAATCACCGGCGTGCTGGTGGCGACCGAGAACAGGCACGTCCAGCCGGGAGCGGATTACAGCCGCTTCTTCGAGCTGCTGGCAGCCCAGCTTTCTGCGTTGCTATCGGCGGCCCGCGTGCTCGCGGAGGAGCGTCATCGCACCGCCGCCCTGGAACAGCAGGTTGCGGCCGCCTTGGCCGAGCGCGCGACCACGGAGGCGCAGCTGCGGCAGTCGCAGAAGATGGAGGCGATCGGCAAGCTGACCGGCGGCGTCGCGCATGATTTCAATAACCTGCTCCAGGTGGTCAGCGGCAACCTGGAGCTGCTGAGCCGCGACGTCGCCGGCAACGAGCGTGCGGAGCGCCGGATCGGCAACGCGCTGGCCGGCGTGGCCCGGGGCGCCAGGCTGTCCGGCCAGCTTCTCGCCTTCAGCCGCAAGCAGACGCTGGTGCCCAGGGTGGTTTGCGTCGAGCGGCTGGTGGCCGGACTGGACGACATGCTCAGGCGATCGCTGGGCGAGGCGATCGAGATCCGCACCACGATCCGCGACCGGATCTGGAACGTGCTGATCGATCCGGCGCAGATGGAGAACGCCCTGCTCAACCTGGCGATCAACGCCCGCGACGCGATGGAGGAGCAGGGGGATGGCCGCCGCCAGCTCGCCATCGAGGTGGACAACGTCCGGCTTGCCGAAGGCGATGCGCCGTTGCAGCCCGACGTATCCGCCGGCCACTACGTCATGGTCGCGGTCACCGATACCGGCAGCGGCATGACCCCCGATATCATCGAACAGGTGTTCGAGCCGTTTTTCTCGACCAAGCAGGAGGGTCGTGGAACCGGCCTTGGGCTATCGATGGTGCAGGGTTTCGTCAGCCAGTCCGGCGGCCACATCAGGATCGAGAGCGAGCCCGGACACGGCACCACCATCCGGCTCTATTTGCCGCGAACGACCCGGGCCGAGGATACCGACCCCGCGATATCGGCCAGCCCGGTGCAGGGTGGCACCGAAACGATCCTGCTGGTGGAGGATGATGACGGCGTGCGCGATATCGCCGCCGCCATGGTCGGCGAGCTCGGCTACAGAGTGCTGAGCGCCAAGGATGCAGCCGGCGCGCTCGATGTGATCGGGAGCGGCGCCGACGTGGATCTGCTGTTCACCGACGTGATCATGCCGGGCTGGTTGCGCGGTCCGGAACTCGCCCGCAAAGCGCGCGAACGCATCCCCGGCCTGCCTGTGCTGTTCACCTCCGGCTATGCCGACGACGCGATCCTGCAGGGCGGCCCGCTCGATGCCGGTGTGGGCCTGCTGGCCAAGCCGTACACGCGCGAGGCACTGGCGCAGAAGCTGCGGCAGGTACTGCCGATGTCGGGACCGGACCACGATGGCGGGCCGGCTCGCGACATGGCCGGGTCAAGGACGGTCCTGCGGCTGCTTCTGGTCGAGGACGACAAGCTGATCCGAGACAACAGCGCCGAGCTGCTTACCGAGGACGGTCATGTGGTGACCCGGGCAGCCAGTGCGGAAAGGGCGATCGAGGTCCTGGAGCAGGGGCAGATCGACGTGCTGATCACCGATCTCGGCCTGCCCGGGATCGACGGGCTGGAACTGGCGCGCATCGCCCGGCGGCAACGGCCGCTGCTCGGCCTGGTGTTCTCCACCGGCACCGATAGTCCAGACATCCTGGCATCGGGCCCGCTGGCGGACGCGGTGCTGCTTCGCAAGCCCTATGACAGGAAGTCCCTGGTCGCCGCGGTCGCGGCGGCGTCGGTGGTTCGCCGGTCAGTGCCGTAGCAGGGCGAGCAGCACCTCGGCGAGAATGAGCACGACGATCACGAACTCCATGGCCGCCGCGCGACCGCCCGAGGCTTCCTCGTAAAGGGCGGTGTAGGTATCGCGGATGATCGACAGCTTGCGATCGACGGCGGCGCTCACCACGCTGACCCGGAACAGATCCAGCGCCGCGGTGTAGATCCGGGCGAGATAGACGTCCTCGGTGACCTGCAGCGCGTTGTCCACCTTCTCGGTCAGCTCGGTCACTTCGGCGACCAGCGCATAGAAGCGGCGGGCCAGGCTGGCGAAGCGGCGCGAGCTCAGGAAGCCGCCGATCCGATGGGTCCTCTCGACGAGGTCGTACATGCGCGGCAGTTCGTCATCGAGCAGCTCGTCGTAGTAGCGCATCTCGAGCAGCTGGGCGTTCGCCACCTCGATCACGTCCAGCACATCGGAGTCGCCCCGTGGCTCGTACAGGAAGCCACGGTCCCAGGTCAGCACCACTAGGTCGTCGGTGTAGTAGGAGAAGCGCTTGCGCATCAGGTCGGCGCGCGCGCCTTCGGACAGGGGCAGAACCTCGCCGGAGAGCAGCGGCGTCAGGTCGTATCCGTCCAGCAACGAGGCCGCCGTCATCGGCCGGTCGAAGGCGTGCACCACGCCGACCAGGTAGTCTTCCTGGAGATCCGATCGTTGCGGACGCGTCATCGCGGTATCCAGCACTGCATGCATCTCGCCGGCGAGGCGCATCCAGACCGGATGGTCGGAGCCCGGACCGACCGCCACATCGATCGCATTCAGCAGATCGGAGAACTCAGGCCAGCCAAGATCCTTGACCGGCACCGCAAGCGAGAGGGTGAGCACGCCGAAATCATAGAGCCGCGCCGTAACGACCGCGGTGACCTGGCTGTCCGGCAGCGTAAGCAGCACCGGCTCGAGCGGCAGCACGATCGGCGGCACGTCGTAGGACATTGCCTTGGGCAAGGTCGTGTTGAGGCGTTTGCGTGCGCTGCTGGTGCCGGTGTGGCGGTGCCAGAGCTCCGCTGCCTGGACCAGATCGGCGGAGTAGGAAAAGTCGAACAACCGATATGCGATGATCTCGGCCGAAACGATTTTCAGCGCGTCCCGGGCTGACAGCAGAAAGCTCCTCGATCGGTCAATGACTTGTCGAGCGTAGCACGATCGATCGCTCCTGTCTGCCCGCCGCGGCCACCGGCGGCTTGCTACAGACCGGATGGCGCCTTGAAGCGGTGGCGTAACGTCACGATGGTGCGGCTTGCATGGGCGAGAAAGGCGGGGCGAAGTGATCCGGATCGAGACCGAGCGGCTGATACTGCGAACGCCGACGGAGGCGGATCTCGATGCCTACCTGGCCTATCGCAACGAGCCGGCCGCGCTGCTGGCGCAGCACCTAGAGCCCGCAGATCGGCAGGAGGCGCGGGCGTTCCTGCTCGCCCAGCAAGAGCTTTCCGAGGACGCGGCAGGCTGGCGGATGCTGGGGATCGAGCAAAAGCATCGGTCGGACGCCAAGGGCAGGATCGTCGGCGAGGTCGGCGTGTTCGTGGAGGCAAACAAGCCGGACGAAGGAAATGTGGGATGGTGGCTACATTCCGAGGCACGCGGACGTGGCCTCGCGACCGAGGCGGCGTTCGCGCTGCTCGGGTGGTGCTTCGACGCGCGCAGGCTGCACCGGGTGACCTCGGCATGCCTGGCGGACAACGCGGGATCGTTACGCATCATGCAACGGCTGGGAATGCGCATCGAAAGCCGGATGCAGGAGAGCCGCAAGCTTGGCGACGAATGGCATGACGAGATCGAATGCGCGATGCTGTCACGCGAATGGAACGAACGCAGCGACTGCAGCCGATCCTTGGCCGAGTTTCGCTCGCCGAACTGAAACCGTCAGTCGTGGTAGAGAACCGAGCGCCCGCCATCGATCGCAATGCTCGCGGCATTGATGAAAGGCGCCTCGTCGGACGCGAGAAACACCGCGGTCATCGCGACTTCCTCTGGGCGCCCGATGCGCTTCGGCGGATGCAGCGACTCCGCGCGGCTGCGTTCTGCGGCCGGATCGGCGAACGTGGCCCAGTAGTCGCGGGCGATCTCGGTATCGATGTAGCCGGGCGCGATGGCGTTCACCCGCACGCCCCGAGCCGCATATTCGATCCCGAGCGCTCGCGTGAGACCGAGCAGGCCGTGCTTGGCGACCGGATAGGGAAATGTTCCTGGAATGATCGTGCTCGAATGGCTCGATGCGATATTCACGATCGCTCCCTGCCCCTGCTCCAGCATGGAGGGCAGGGCGGCGCGGCACATATGCCAGACCCCGTCGAGATCGACCGCGAAGCAGCGCCGCCACTCCTCCGCCGATGTCTGCAGCGGCTCATGGAACACGTTGATGCCGGCATTGTTGACGAGGATGTCGAGCCGTCCGAACGCGGCCAGCGTCCGTGCCACGACCGCTTCCGCCGAAGCCGGCAGCGAGACATCGGTCTCGACGAACAGGGCGCGAGCCCCCTGCCCGCTCAACTCGGCCGCAATGGCGGCGCCGGTCACCGGATCCTTTTCCGCAATCACCACCGCAGCGCCCTCGAGCGCAAAACGCCGGGCGATGGCAGCACCGATGCCGCGGCCGGCGCCGGTGACGATCGCGACCTTATCGGCGAGGCGGCCGGCCATCACCAATCCACCACGGTGCCATCGGGAAGCACTGCCTCGGTCGCCGCAAGGATCTCCTGCTTGAACGGGTGCCTGGCCGCGACCGTTTCGTCGATCTCGATGCCGAGGCCCGGCGCTTCGGGAAGCTGCCAGTATCCGTCGACCATGCGGATCGGGCCCTGCAGCACCTCGCCGTACCACGGCACGGCACCGGCCATCTCTTCCTGGATCACGAAGTTCGGGGTCGCGATGTCGAAATGCAGTGCTGCCACGCCGGCGAGAGGCCCAAGCGGATTATGCGGCGCGATCCCGACACCCGCCACTTCCGCCGCCGCCGCGATCTTGCGCGCTTCGGTAAAGCCGCCGACATGGCAGAGATCGGGCTGCGCGATATCGATCGAACGGTCGCGGAACAGCGGCGCGAATTCCCAGCGATCGACCAGCCGCTCGCCGGCCGCAAGCGGCACATGGGTGCGTGCCGCGAGCATGCGCATGCCATCGGTGTCCTGTGGCGGCAGCGGCTCCTCGACGAACAGCGGCCGTCCCTCGGCAATCGCGTCGATGTAGTGGAGGGCCGCGCCGACGGAGGCGCAGCGACCGTGGAAATCGACCATCAGCTCCACGTCGTCCCCGACGGCCTTGCGCAGTTCGGCCATCATCCGGGCCACGTTGTCGATCTCGCGTGGCGGAGCCGTATAGTGGGTGTACGGGATGAACACGACCTTCATGGCCGTGTAGCCACGCGCCAGGACCTCGTGCGCGCGCTCCACCAGCGGTCCGACCGACATGCTATTGTACACTGCATCGATCTGGCCGAGGCCCAGATGCGTGTAGACTTTGACCTTGTCGCGCATCTTGCCGCCGAGAAGCCGCCATACGGGCACGCCGAGACTCTTGCCCAGTATGTCCCACAGCGCCACCTCGATGCCGGCGACGGCGCTGGTGCCGATCACGCCGATGCGCCAGAAACCATGCTTTTGCATGATGCGCAGCAACTGCTCGATATCGCGCGGATCGCGACCGATGATGAGCGGCGCCAGATCCTCGACCGCACCCGCGACCGCGCGGGTCTTCCACTCCAGCGTCGCCTCGCCCCAGCCATACAGGCCGGGCTGGTCGGTATCGACACGCACGAAGATCCAGTTGCGCATCTCGGCATTGACGACGACGGTACGAATACCGGTGATTTTCATGCGGCTTTCCTGACGAGCCCGGTCGCTTCACGCGGACGGAACGATACCGACCGGCTAAGTGTTTCGCCGGGTGCCAGCACAACCAGTCCGGCAAGATCGGCCGAGCGATGGGCGTTTGCCGCATGGGTCATCGGCTCGAAGCAGAAATAGTCCCCGGTAAAGTCCGGTTCGAAGCGACGGTCCGACATGAAGACGTAATAATCCTCGAAGGCCAGGTCCGCGTCGATCGCCAACGCCAGCTGCCGCTCGGGCCAGGCGATCTCGGCGGTGCCGTTCCAGCCTGCAAACCCGTTATTGATCCAGCGCCGCGGCGGCATCGTCGGCTGCCGGAAATCGAGGTCCGGCGGAACCGCCTCGCGTACGCCGGGCATGAACTCGGCTTCTTCCGGATAGAAGCCCCTGGCAGAAGCCTGGAGCGTGGTGCCCGGCGTCAGCGGATAATAGGGGTGCAGGCCGAGGCCGAACGGCAACGCGCTACCGCCCTGGTTGGTGACCCCCAGCGCGACGACGAGTTTTTGGTCGGTCACCGTATAATTGATGGTCGCCGCATAGGCGTACGGGCTGAGGCGATCAGCGTCGCGGGTCATGGCGAAGGCGACGGACGTATCGGTGCGTGCGGAAACCGACCAATGGGACAGCCAGCCATCGCCATGCAGATAATGCCGGTCCCAGGGCTGGTTCGGCTGGAACTCGTACTCGCTACCCGCAAAGGAGAACCGGTTATCCAGCACCCGGTTGCAGAACGGCAGCAGCGGGAAGCAGGCTGCCTTCAACGGATCGCCGCCATGCGCCCTGCCGTCCCGCATCAACGGGATCTCGATGCCGTTGGTATCCCGCCAGACAAAACCGGCAATGACCGCGCCCCGGCGATCGAGATCGACACTCAACCGACCGGCCGTCAGGCGCACCGCATCCACGTCCGGCATCAATCCTCGACCCGGATGATGATCTTGCCCGACCGGCCGGTTGCCGCCAGCGCATAGGCGGCCGGCGCCTCGGTCAGGGCGAAGCGGTCGGTAATGAGATCGCGCGGATACAGCTTCCAGTCGGCAAGATCCTCGGCGCACTGGTCCATGTTGTGCAGGCTGGTCACCCACGAGCCGATGATGCGTCGCTGCTGGTGCATGAGGTCGTCGCTGACCTTGAAGGTGACCTCGCCGGTTTCGCCGATATAGACGCAGCGGCCCCAGCTATGGGTCGCCTGGAGCGCCAGCAGCCGTCCGCGCGCATTGCCCGAGCAGTCGAGCGTCACCGTTGCGCCGCCACGCGTGACGGTCCGGACCGCCTCGAGCGTGTCCGGGCCGGCGACGAACCCGTGCGTCACCAGGCCGAGCCGCGTCGCGGTGTCCACCCGATCCTGCTGGGTGTCGACGCCGATGGTCATTTTCGCACCACGGCCTTTGGCCAGCATCAGCGCCGCGAGCCCGACCGGGCCCAGCCCCACCACCATCACGGTATCGCTTCCCGAGACCTCCCCGCGCAGGATCCCCTCATAGGCCGTGCCGACGCCGCACGAGATGAAGCAGCCATCCTCGTAGGTGAGCGTGTCCGGTAGCTTGACGAGATCCTTCTCGTCGGCGACCAGATACTGGGCGTGGCCACCGTCCCGCTGCCAGCCATAGGCGGCGCGCATCGGATCCGTGCAGCTAATCTGGTAACCCTTTCGGCAGCTCCGGCAGAAACCGCATCCCGAGATGTGATATACGGCGACGCGATCGCCTTCCTTGAAGTGCCGGCAGCCCGCACCGAGGCTCTCGATCTGGCCGCTCGGCTCGTGGCCGGCAACGACCCCCATGTAGCGCGCACCCTTCTCGCCGACATGCTTGTGATAGATATAATGGATATCGCTGCCGCACAGGCCGGATGCCTTCATGCGCAGCCGAACCTGGCCGATCCCCGGCACCGGAACAGCAACTTCGCGCAGATCGACCTGATCGTTCCCCGGGAGGTAGGCCGCAAGCATCATGGACATCTTCAACGACCCTCAACTGTAATTCGGTGTCAGCCGTGCCGGCCCGAGCGACGCGCGGCCGCGACGTTCAGCAGCACCGCCGCCACGATGATCACGCCGCGCACCACGTCCTGCACGAACGAGTTGATGCCGTACAGCACCAGCCCGTCCGAGATGACGGTAATGGTCAGTACCCCGAGCAGCGTGCCCAGCATCGAACCGCGCCCGCCCGACAACGACGTGCCGCCCACCACGACCGCGGCGATCACATCGAACTCCAGGCCCGATGCGGCGCCCGCATTCCCGGTACCCAGGCGTCCCAGCAGCATGATCGCGGTGATGGCCGCCATCAGGCCGGAGATCGCGAACACCACGATCCGGATGCGCGTCACGTTGATGCCGCACAGATGTGCTGCATTGGCATTGCCGCCGACCGCGTAGACCGAACGTCCGAACGCCGTCTTGCGGGACGCGAACACGAAGGCTCCGAACAGCACGAACATCACGATCGCCGAAACCGGCAGGCCGAGCAGGTTGCCGCCGATCCAGTCCAGCGTATCGTTGTCGTCGAACGAGATCGGCAGCGCATTGGTCATGAACAGGGCAAGCCCGCGCAGCGCACTCCAGAGACCGAGGGTCGCCACGAAGGACGGCACGGTGAACACGGCGCGCAACACACCTGCAGACGCGCCGAGGGCGCTGCCGAGCACCAGGCCGCCAGCCAGTGCGACAGGAAGCGGCAGGTGCCACTTCAGGAGAAACGCCATGATGACCGAGATGAAGGCCACCATCGGCCCGACGCTGATATCGATCTCGCCAGCAACGATCACCAGGGTCTGCGCCCAGGCCGCGATGCCGATCGTGGCGCCGTCGCGCAGGATATTGACCTGGTTGTTGACGCTGAGGAACCCGGGCGATATCGCGCCGAAGACGACATAGAGTATCGCCACGATCGCGATGAGGCCGATCTCGTTCATGTGTCCCAAAAGGGACGGCAGAAGCCTGCGGGCCGGGATGGACGACGCTGTCGATGCACTCATGGGAGGCTCCCTTTCATCCGATGCAGGCAGCGAGAAGCTGCTCGGCATCGATCGCCGGAGCGACATGTTCTTCGGCCATGATGCCGTCGCGCAGGACCAGGACCCGATCGCAGACCTGGTCCAGTTCCTCGATCTCGCTCGACACGAACAGGATCGCCCGTCCTTCGGCAGCAAGGGCACGGATGATGTCGTAGATCTGGATCTTCGCCTCGACATCGACGCCGCGTGTCGGCTCGTCCATCAGCAGGATACGCGACTGCGCATGGATCCAGCGGCCGATCACCACCTTCTGCTGGTTGCCGCCCGACAGCGTCGCGATCGGCGTCTGCATCCGGGCGGTCTTCACATGCAGCCGCTCGACCACGGCGCGGGTCGCGAGCTCGATGGCCGGCGCCGACAGGATGCCTCGACGCTGGACGCGGCCGAAATCGGTCAGGACCGTATTCTCGTCGACACCCAGCAACGGCACGATGCCGTTCTCCTTGCGGCTCTCGGGCGTGTAGCCGAAACCGCGACGCATCATCGCCTTGTAGCCCGGCTTCTGGATCTTCTCGGTTCCAACATGGATTTCGCCAGCCGTTGGTGCACGCAGGCCCATGATGATCTCCAGGAGCTCCGTACGGCCCGAGCCGAGCAAACCGGCGATACCGAGCACCTCCCCCTCATGCAGATCGAGGTCGATGCCGGCGAGCTTCGGCGGCGACGCGATCCCCCGCACCGACAGGACGGTCTTGCCGATCCTGCTCCTGTGGGGAGCGCGCGTCTGTTCCGCACCGCCGAGCATCATCTGCACGATGTCCTCGGTCTTCGCGCCGGCCACCGGAAGCGTGGAGGCGACGCGGCCGTCGCGCATCACCGTGGCACTGTCGGCCAGGCGACGGATCTCGTTCATGCGATGGCTGACGTATAGAATGGCGACCCGATCGGCCGCGGCGTTGCGTACCGCCTCGCAGACCTGATCGACTTCCGCCGCTGCAAGGGAACTGGTCGGCTCGTCGAGAATGACCAGGCGCGGCGAGCCCAGGAAGGCGCGGGCGATCTCGACCATCTGGCGGGATGCGGGACTGAGGGTGCTTGCGAGTTGTCGCGGATCGAGCGTCAGCCCCAGGCGACGCATCGCCGCCGCCGACTGCTCGGCCATCCCGTGATGATCGAGCATCCCGGACCGTCTCGGCCAGTCACCGAGGAACATGTTCTCGGCGATGCTCATGTCGGGAACCAGGCTCAATTCCTGGTAGACGGCACGGAGCCCGCGTCGGGCGGCTTCGCGGGTCCGGCGCAGGCCGGACTCGACGAACGGCCGGCCATCGAGAAGAACGTCCCCGCTATCGGGTGTTTCAGCACCGGTCAGCAGGCGAATGAGGGTCGACTTCCCGGCGCCGTTCTTGCCGAGGATCGCGCGGACCTCGCCGGGCATCACGCTGAAATCGACCCGGTCCAGCGCCACGACGCCGGGATAGGTCCTGGTCGCGGCACGAAGCTCCGCGACCGGGCCCTGGTGCCCGCTCATGCGCCGGTGGCCGTCATCGCACCGACCGTTCCGGCATCATGGAATTCCGTCGCTGTGTGCACCGAGCCAAGCGTTCGCCTCGTCCGTCGTGGTGTAGAGGCCGATATCCGCCGGCACGATCCGGCTGCCCTTGCTCTTGCCATCGACGGCGTCCATCGCCTGCTGGATCGCAAGGCGTCCCACCGACTTGCCTGAGATATCCACGACCGCCTTGAGAATGGTGTGGGCCGCCAGCGCGTGACCGATATCGCTGGTCATGTCGCTGCCGAAGACCACGACCTTGCTGTTCCCGGCATGCTGCACGGCCTTGGTCGCACCGAGCGTGGCACCGCCGGACTCACCGAAGAATGCATCGAGATCGGGATGCGCGGTCATTATTTTCTCGGCGACTGCCACGGAGGTGTCGACGGTCGTGCCTTGCTGGTTGTCGACGAACGTCGCGCCGGGCACGCGAGCCAGCAGCGCCGTTTCGAAACCCTTGCGGCGGTTGATGCAGACTTCGACGAACTCGCAATTCACCACGGCGAGCTTCGGCGCGGTGAGACCGGCCTTGACGAAATAATCCGCCGCAGCGCCGCCGAGTTTCGAGCCGAATGCGACAGGGTCGCCGACGACATACGCATAGACGTATTTCTTCATCGCGGTGTCGTTGACGCAGGTATTGTAGCAGACGATGGGGATACCGGCCTGATGCGCCCGCTTGATCGCGTGCACCGAACCATCGGCCGATACGGCCGACAGCAGGATGGCCTTGACGTTGGCGGAGACGAGCGTGTCGATGAACCCGCTTTCCTTGGACGGATCGTCCTGCGCGGTGGTTTCCACCAGGCGGATCGGACGCTTCAGGGCGGCGGCGCCATCCTGCACGCCCTTGCGGACACCGGCGTAGTATCCTTGCGAATCGAGGTAGATCGCACCGATTCCGACCGGATCGGCGGAATGGGCAACCTGTGCGGATCCGACAAGCGCCACCGCGCTCGCCATGATCATGAACGACCTGAACGATCTCATTTCGACCCTCCCTCTGCGACATCCCTGCTTCCCGATCGTCCGGTGCGGGTATTATGATGTGGTAGCGCCACAATAGTCGGATCATTCATCGATGCAAGTCGGATCAGCCAGCCGCCCTCGGGTGCATCGGGAGGTGGTGGCCGAACTCGCGAGACGCATTGTTTCCGGTGAGATCGCGCCGGGCGACGGGTTTCCGAACACCATCCAGCTGAGCGTCGATCTCGGCGTCAGCCGGTCGGCGTTGCGGGAGGCGCTCAAGGTTCTTTCGGCCAAGGGCATGCTGGAGGTGCGTCCCCGCACCGGCACGCGGGTACGGCCGCGCGACAGCTGGAACCTGATGGACCCCGAGCTTCTGTCCTGGTGCCGGCCGGAGCTGGACCCCGAGCTGCTGCGCAGCCTGCTCGAGTGCCGCCTGCTGATCGAGCCGGGCGCCGCCGCCCTTGCAGCCGCCAGGGCGAACGCGGCTCAGCTTGCGGGGATCGAGGCCGCGTTCGACCGCATGAACAAGGCTGCCGACCTGAACGCGCGCATCGAGGCGGATCTCGAATTCCATGTCGCGGTGTTGAAGGCGAGCGGCAACCTGTTCCTGGCGCAATGGGCCGGTACGGTCTCCTCGATCCTGTTGGCCACCTTCCGCATCTCTGCTGAAATGACCACGTCCGAGAGCGACGCCTTCACCGCGCATCGCGACGTGATGGAGTCGATCCGGCTGCGCAACGCGTCGCGTGCGGACCGGGCGATGCGGCATCTGTTGTCGATCGCAGCGAAGGATCTTCACATCAAGGCGGCACAGGCCCGCTCCAACCGGTAGGGGGACCGGTACGCGCAGTGCCGGATTGCCGGCACCCAAACGCATGGTGCTGGTGTTCGGCCGGCTCGAACGGACGCGGGTGCTCGATGAGGCGACGAGCCGTGCGGCGAAACTATCCCGCGTTCGCATCGCTGGTCGTGATGACGAATGATTGCCGCAAGGCGGGCACAACGATGGGCGGGAGACGCACGTGACACGAGTTGCAGTTCTGGACGATTGGCAGGGTGTCGCGCGGCAGAGCGCCGACTGGTCCGAGGTTGCCGCGCAGGCGGACATCGTCTTCTTCCAGGAGGCCTTCGCGGACGAGGACGCGGCGGTCGCGGCACTTGCCGACTTCGACATCCTGCTGTCGATGCGCGAACGCATGCCGATGCCGCGCAGCCTGATCGTCCGGTTGCCGAAGCTCGCCATGGTCGGGATCACCCTCAAGGTGAACGCGGCACTCGATGTCGCCGCCTGCACCGAGCGGGGCGTCCTGGTCTGCCATACCGATGGCTATGGCGGTGCGGATCACGCAACCGCGGAGCTGGCGCTGGGCCTGCTCATCTCAGCGGCCCGGGGCATCCCGACCGGCGATTCCAACATCCGGGCGGGGCGCTTCCAGCATGGCATACCGACCGGCATCGGCCTGGCCGGCAAGACGCTCGGGATCGTCGGGCTCGGCCGCCAGGGCTCCAGGATGGCCCGCTATGCCGAAGCCCTCGACATGAACGTGCTGGCCTGGAGCGACAACCTCACGCGCGAGAAGGCTGCCGGGGAAGGTGCCGAACTCGTCTCCAAGCAGGAGCTGTTCGAGCGCTCGGATGCGATCAGCCTGCATGTCGTGCTGTCGCCGCGCAGCCGCGGCATCATCGGGGCCGAAGACATCGCCCGCATGAAGCCGGGGGCGATATTGGTGAATACCTCGCGCGGACCACTGGTGGATGAGGCCGCGCTGATCGAGGCGGTGCAGGCCGGCCATATCACTGCCGCCCTGGACGTGTTCGACCACGAGCCGCTGCCTGCGGACCATCCGCTTCGCTCGGCCCCCAACACGGTGCTGACGCCGCATCTCGGCTATGGCGTCGCCGAGACCTGGGCCTCCTTCTATCCGCAGAGCGCCGAGAATGCTCTCGCCTTCATCGCCGGCTCGCCGATCCGCGTGCTCAATCCGGATGCCGCCGGCAACCGGGAGCAGGCGACCCACGGATAGAGGCGTCTGTTTGGCCATGTGCAGGTGCGGGCGAACGACTGGACCCGCCGAACGTTGGGCTCGCTCAAACGAGGAGACTGGGACAGATGAGCAAGAATGGAACGACCTGGTACGTGGTCGCGGACGGCGGCAAGGCCCGCATCCTGACGCTCGGCGACAACGGCATGCACACCCTGCAGCAGTTCGACAATAGCGGGCATGGCGACACCGACGAGGATCCAAGCGGCGGCACCAGCCAACTCAAGGCACCCAAATCCGATCCGCATGCGCAAGCCAAGTCGCACTTCGCCAAGCTGGTGGCCGCCCGGCTCAACGAAGCGGTCCGGACCGGCAAGGTCGACGAGATCGTGCTGGCGGCGTCCGCGCATGTGCTGCACGACATTCGCGAGGAACTCGACAAGGCAGCGACGGCGAAGCTCACCAAGTCGCTGAGCAAGGACCTTACGAATACGCCGGACCACGATCTGGCCTCGCACTTCGCCTGAATCGTACAACAAGGTTACGGGCCACCGGCCCGTTGCCGATCCCATCCGGAGGGTTTCATTTGCGCATCATGACGTCAGCTTTCGCCACCTCGCGATCCGGTCGTTTTCTGCTGGCCGTGCCGTTACTGGTTGCGGCCTGCGGCGAGGTCGGTGCGCCGACCAAGGCCGACATCCAGCAGGTGATCCAGACCCGCATGCAGGCTGCCAACCAGCAGACGTCGAACAACACGCTGGGCCTGTTCAGCGGTCCGTATGACGTCAACGACTTCAGCGTGACCGCAGCCGACTGCACCGCCAAGGATAACGGCGTCTATGGCTGCGCAGTGACCGCGGTGACCAAGAAGGGCACCAATACGGCCCAGCTGCAGTTCAAGAAGGTCAACGGCGCCTGGACCCTGGTTCAGCCCTGAGACACAAGTCGGCCGGTCCATTCGGTAACGTGATCCGACAGGGCCGGCCGCCTGACCAGGGCGGGCACATCGCGCGGGGTTCCGACGAACAGGAACCCGGCGAGCGTATCCGGCGGCACGAAGCCGAGTGCCGCCTGGACGCCGGGATCGTAGGCGTTGGCGCCGGTCACCCAGATTGCACCGAAACCCTCGGCATGGATTGCGTTCAGCAGGTTCATCGCACCGGCTGCCACGGTCATGAGTTGCTCGGCCTGCGGTATCTTGTGATCCGGCCGCAGGTGCGCGCCAAGCGCCACGATCAGAGGCGCACGCAGGAACTTCCCGCGCTGCTTCTCGACCATTGGCGGTGTGGCGTCCGGCTCGCGAGCCAGCAGCGCCCGGCCGACGATATCGGCCAGGGCAGTCCGGGCCTCGCCGCGAATCAGCACGTAGCGCCACGGCGCCAGCCTGCCATGGTCGGGCGCACGCAATCCGGTTTCCAGGATGCGCTCGAGCACCTGACCGTCCGGCGCCGGATCCTGCAGGGCCGAGAGGGAAACGCGGCTCAACATCGTGTCGATAGCGAGCATGTGTCTCAGTCCCTCGATGGCCAAGCGATCGGCACATGGCCCAGATCGTAGCCATGCAGGCGGGCAACGGTCAGGGCCGCGGCGGGCACCGACCAGGCCAGCGAGCGCGGGGTCGCCAGCAACCGGCCGGATGCGGCAAGTGCACGGGCCAACGCCCGGACCGCCTCGGTCAGCGATGTCCTCGGCTCGCGGGCCGGTACAAGCCGCGCGAGTAGGCGATCGAGCGCCGGTTCCTCCGCATGCTGGGCGGCTGCCAGGGCTCGCAGCAGGCCGACTTCATCGGGTGTCAGCTCAGGTTCCTCCGGCATCGCGACATCGAGCCTGACCGGCCCCGCATCGCCGTCGGTGGCACTGGTTCCATGGCCGATCATGGTGCGGATCAGTGATGCAGCCTGTTCGAGATCCGGGCTCTCGAGGCTGTCGGTCGACGATCCGGAACGCGGAGACAGTATCCTTCGGAGCAGCCGGATCGCGACCCGCTCCTCGTCCGCCATGGACGCAACCTGCAGCGACGGCTTGGCGATGCCGTCACCCACAGGGCGGTTTGTGCTCATGCGATTAAACCTCGACCAGACGCTAGCAATGAGAACCGTTCGCAACACGCCGGCAAGCAGAAAGATCCACCGGCCGGCGCCCGGCAGATCGCGCGCCGTCTAGCCTGGACGGCCGAGTTCGTGCGCGATGGCCTCGCTCAACGGCTTCTCGTCCACGCTGACATCGGGAGCGAAGCGGCCGGCAACACTGCCGTTCCGGCCGATCAGGAATTTTTCGAAGTTCCAGAGAATGTCGCCGTTCTCGGATACGACGCCATGCTTGGCGAGGCGCTCGCGCATCTGTCCATCCGGCTTCTCGAGTGCGGTCGGAGCGGCCGTGACCAGCGCCTCGTAGAGCGGATGGCGCTCGGGGCCATTGACCTCGACCTTGGAGAATAGCGGGAAATCCACGCCGTAGGTGGTGGTGCAGAATTCCTGGATGTCGGCCTCGGTGCCGGGCTCCTGGTCGCGGAACTGGTTGCATGGGAAGCCCAGCACGACCAGCCCGTCCGCCTTGTGTGCGGTATACGCCCGTTCCAGCGACTCGTATTGCGGCGTCAGGCCGCACTTGGAGGCCACGTTCACGACCAGCACGACCTGGCCCGCATAATCCGCCAGCGATCCGCTGCTGCCGTCGATCCGGCGCAAGGCGATGTCCTTGAGGTCGGGCATGAACGTAACTCCTGCGACGGGCGGCGGATCGGAGGATCCGGCCGCACCGGCGACTGAGGTTGGCGCGTGTACGGTCGCGAGGCAAGCGAGGTGCTCTCGCCTCCCGGATGGTGATGGTGCGTCAGTAGAAGCCGGGACCGAACCCACCACCGAAACCTGGCCCCCAGGCGCCGCCCCAGGGACCGAAATTCCAGCCCGGGTCACTGTACATCTGCGCGGTCATCTGCTGCTGATCGGCCAGGTTCTGCTGAAACTTTTGCTGCTTGTACGTCGAATAGGCCTGCGCCGAACCGACATAGAGGCAGCCGCAGACCAGCGGGTCCGAATAGAGATACACGTAGTTGCCGTTCACGGCGCGCATGACGAAGTGATGCGGCGGCAGCTTCTGCAGCATCGCCTGGCGTGCCGGCGTATCGGCCGGACGCGCGATGAAGCCGGCCGCCACCAGCATGTCGGTCTTGGCGACGACGCGGTCCTGTTCGGTGGCACACGCCCCGAGCAGGAGCGGCAGCAGGAGTGCGGCCGCGCAGGCGGGCGTACGGATCGGCGTTCGGATACTGGACTGGATCATCACAACGCCTTCATGCATTGGCGACATCGGGAACACGGTATGCCCATGATGACGCCGGGAGACGCAGGCCGTTCCCACATCCGTCAAGGGCATGCGGGAGTGGCCTCGCGATAATCGATCCTGTAGGGAAAGCGTCCATGGATGCCAGTGAAAACTCCCTGCCCCGCGCCCCCGACCTCCACCCGGCGACGGCTCGACACGCGACGATCCAGCGCGTCACCGGCGAGACCGACATCACCCTGTCGCTGACCCTCGACGGGACCGGCCGGTCGCGGATCGAGACCGGGATCGGCTTCCTCGACCACATGTTGACCGCCCTCGCCGGGCACGCGCTGTTCGACCTCGAGATCAAGGCGATCGGCGACCTTCATACCGACTTCCACCACACCACCGAGGATATCGGCATCGTGCTGGGCCAGGCACTGGTGCAGGCGATCGGCAACAAGGCAGGCATCCGTCGCTACGGCCATGCGGTGGTGCCGATGGACGAGGCGCTGGTCGAGGCGGCGATCGACATGTCCGGCCGGTCGTTCCTGGTCTGGAACGTGACGTTTCCGCGCGACAAGATCGGCGAGATGGACACCGAGCTGTTCGAGGAGTTCTTCCGCGGGTTCGCCGGCAACGCGCAGCTCGCCCTGCACGTGACCCAGAAGGCCGGGACCAACAACCACCATATCGCCGAGGGCTGCTTCAAGGCGGTGGCGCGTGCGCTGCGGGCGGCGGTCGAAGCCGATCCGCGCACCGCCGGCGTGGTGCCCTCGACCAAGGGGGTTCTGTGAGGCTCTACAGCACGCATTTCGGACCGGCCGACGCGTCCCGTCCGGAGCAGCCGCCGATGCTGGTGCCCGAGGGGTTCTCGTGGTGGGGCCTGCTGATCGGATGGCTCGTGCTGCTGCGGCCGGGAAGCTGGCTGGTGGCGATGCTGGCCGGTATCGCCACGCTGCTGATCGGCATGCTGTCGCAGCGGCTCGAGGCGGCCTGGGTGCTGCTGCCCGGATTGCATCTGGCGGTGGCACTGTTCGCCAACGACTGGCGCCGCTGGGAATTCGGCCTGGCCGGCATGACGCCCGGGCCGATCGTGGCCGCATCCGACCGCGATACCGCCCTGCTCCGCCTCCTCGACCTGCGGCCCGATCTTCTCGGCCGGGCCCCGGCCGCTCTCTCGTGAGCGGCCGGGCCAGCCGCGAACGGGCGGCCGGCGGCCGCATCGCCGTCGTCGATTACCAGAGCGGCAACCTCGCCTCCGCCTCACGGGCGCTGGAGGAAGCGGCATCTCGTGCCGGCATCGATGTCGAGGTCAGCGTGACCTCCGACCCGGACTGGATCCGCACCGCCGACCGGATCGTGCTGCCGGGACAGGGCGCATTCGCCGACTGCGCGCGCGGCCTGTCCGCGGTGCACGGTCTGCGCGCGGCGATCGAGGATGCGACCGGGGCCGGCACGCCGTTCCTCGGCATCTGCGTCGGCATGCAGCTGATGGCCGAGCGCGGCCTCGAGCATGGCGAAACACCTGGCCTCGGCTGGATCCGGGGAGAGATCGCACCGATGCATGCACCGGGCCTGCGCCTGCCGCAAATGGGCTGGAACGAGCTGGTGTTCACACCGGGCGCCCATCCGCTCACCGAAGGGCTCGAGCCCGGTGACCACGGCTATTTCGTCCATTCCTATGCCCTGACCGACTATGATCCCGCCGACCTGGTCGCCTCCACCGAGTACGGTGGCGACGTTCCGGCCCTGGTCGCGCGCGGCAACCGCGCCGGTACCCAGTTCCATGTCGAGAAAAGCCAGCGCGTCGGGCTGCGCATCCTGGCCAACTTCCTGCGCTGGGCTCCCTGACATGACGACGACAGGGCACGATACCCGACCCGATCTGGTGGCCGAACGGGTCAGCGTCCTCAGCGACGACGACATGCAGTCGCTCTGCGAGGCCACCAACGCGGCGATCCTGGATGGCGGCGGTTTCGGCTGGGTCTCGTCGCCCGGGCGACGCACGCTGGAACAATATTTCCGAGGCATCCTGCTGGTGCCTGAGCGGGTGCTGTTCGTGGGCCGGCTCGACGGCACCATCGTCGGCGCCACCCAGTTGCTGCGGCCGCCGCGCAATAACGAGGCGCAGGCGATGAACGCCACGCTCATGCACAGCTACATCGCCCCCTATGCACGCGGCCACGGCCTGGCCCGGCTGATGACCGAGGCGGTCGAAGATTGTGCGCGGGGCCTCGGCTACCAGGTGCTGAACCTCGATGTGCGCGAGAGCCAGAAGGCCGCCATCTCGCTCTACAAGAGCCTCGGCTACGAGCATTGGGGCACACATCCGCATTATGCCCGTGTCGCCGGCGAGGTGGTCGGCGGCTTCTTTTTCACCAAGCGGCTGCAGGACGGTGCCCGCCCGCCTGCGCCCAGGACGGAGCACGCGGCCGCCATGCCCCGTCCCTCGCACAAGACCGACAAGCCCGTGCCCAGCCCGAGATCCCTCACCCTCTATCCCGCGATCGACCTCAAGGACGGGGTCTGCGTCCGGCTCCGGCGCGGCGAGATGGACGACGCCACCGTCTATTCCGACGATCCGGGCGCGCAGGCGCGGGCCTGGGTCGCTGCCGGCTGCCGCTGGCTGCACGTGGTCGACCTGAACGGCGCGTTCGCGGGACGGTCGGTCAACGAGGAGGCGATCGAGGCGATCATCGACAATGCCGAGGTGCCCGTGCAGCTCGGCGGCGGCATACGCGACATGGCGGCGATCGAGCGCTGGCTGTCCGCCGGAATTGCCCGCGTCATTCTCGGCAGCGCGTCGGTGAAAAATCCCGATCTCGTTCGCGAGGCCTGCCGCGCATTTCCGGGCCGGATCGTCTGCGGCATCGATGCGCGCGACGGGCGGGTGGCGACCGAGGGCTGGGCGGAAGTATCGGACCTGTCGGCGACCGAACTGGCGCTCCGCATGCAGGATGCCGGGGTCACGGCGATCGTGTTCACCGAGATCGCCCGCGACGGCATGCTGACCGGGCTCGATATCGACCAGACCTGCGCGCTCTCGGCGCGGCTCTCGACGCCGGTGGTGGCGAGCGGCGGGGTCGGGCGGATCGAGCATCTGCATGCGCTGCGGGCGGCGTCTGCCCATTTCACCGGGATCGAGGGCGTGATCGTCGGACGTGCGCTCTATGACGGCCGGATCGAGCCGCGCGATGCGCTCGCGGCGCTGACCTGATGCTCAAGCTGCGAGTAATCCCCTGCCTGGACGTCAAGGACGGGCGGGTAGTGAAGGGGGTGAACTTCGTCTCCCTGCGCGACGCCGGCGACCCGGTCGAACAGGCCGCTGTCTACGACGCGGCCGGCGCGGACGAGCTGACCTTCCTCGATATCACCGCCAGCCACGAGCAGCGCGACACCATCCTCGATGTGGTCAGCCGGACCGCCGCACGCATTTTCCTGCCGCTCACCGTCGGAGGTGGAATTCGCACCACCGGCGACATGCGCCGGCTTCTGCTGGCCGGTGCCGACAAATGCGCGATGAACTCGGCCGCGGTCTCGAGGCCGGAACTGGTTTCCGAGGCAGCACTCAAGTTCGGCAGCCAGTGCGTGGTGGTGGGCGTCGATGCACGCTCGGACGGACATGGCGGCTGGGAGGTGTTCACCCATGGCGGCCGTACCGGCACCGGGCTGGATGCGGTGGCGTGGTGCCGCCAGGTGGCCGCGCGCGGCGCCGGCGAGATCCTGCTGACCAGCATGGACCGTGACGGCACCGGACAGGGGTTCGACCTCGACCTGCTGCGGGCGGTGTGCGGCGCGGTGACCGTGCCGGTGGTGGCGTCGGGCGGCGTCGGCACGCCGACCCATTTTGTCGAAGGCGCCGAGGCCGGTGCATCCGGTCTGCTGGCCGCCAGCGTGTTCCATTTCGGGCAGCTCACCATTGCCCAGGTCAAGCAGGCGCTGCGCGATGCCGGCCTGCCGGTCCGGCCACCCGTATCCAGTCAGGATTTCGACCGATGACCAAGCCGCCGAAACGCGACGCCAAGGCTCCGAAGAACACCGTTCCGGGGAAGAAAACCGCCATCGGTGGCAAGGCGCTCGCGGTCGAGAAAAGTGCGATACCGAGGGTCGAAGGCCGGCGTGTGGTCAGCAAGAAGCTGGCGAAGACCGCCGCGTTCGACATGTCCGGAGCGACCGCCGACGTGCTGGACCGGCTGTTCGAAGTGGTGACGTCGCGTCGCAATGCCGATCCGAACATCAGCCATTCCGCCCGGCTGCTGTCGCGCGGCACCGCGAAGGTGGCGCAGAAATTCGGCGAGGAAGCGGTCGAGTGCCTGATCGAGGCGGTGATGGGCAACAGCTCGAAGCTGATCGGCGAGAGTGCCGACGTACTCTATCATCTGATCGTGCTGTGGGTGGATGCGGGGGTGAACCCCGGCGAGGTCTGGTCCGAACTGCAGCGCCGAGAAGGCACCAGCGGCATCGCCGAGAAGGCCGCGCGCCCGGGGCCTATCGCGAACCGAAGCGGAGGCTGAGATCATGCCGGTCAGCGGCCTCGGACCATACGACGACCAGAACATCTTCGCCCGCATCCTGCGCGGCGAGATCCCGTGCCGGCGCGCCTACGAGGACGAGCATGCGCTCGCCTTCCACGACATCGCCCCGCAGGCGCCTGCGCATGTGCTGGTGATCCCGAAGGGCGCCTACGTGTCGTTCGCCGACTTCTCGGCGACGGCGTCTGAGGCCGAGATCGCCGGGTTCTTCCGGGCAGTCGGCAGGGTCGCCCGCGAACTCGGGCTGGAGCAGCCGGGCTATCGGCTGCTGGCGAATACCGGCGTGCATGGCGGACAGGAAGTGCCGCACTTCCATGTCCATCTGTTCGGCGGCGCCGGCCTCGGGCCGATGCTCGACCACAGGATCGCACAGCCGGCGTGACCGCAAGCATTGGAGCCCCGATCATGAGCCAGGACGATCCCGACCGGCATGATTTCGCGACGCCGCATCTTGCCGCCAGCGTCATGGCGCATGGTGCCGAGCTCTGCAGGCTGCAGAACGGAGCTGGGCTGGATTATCTGTGGCCGGCGGCCCCGGCGTGGCCACGGCACGCGCCGGTACTGTTCCCGATCGTTGGCCGCCTCGCCGACGACACGCTGGTTCATGACGGCAAGAGCTACCGGCTGACTCAGCACGGCTTCGCACGCGACCGGCGGTTCACCTGGATCGAACGGTCCGCAACCGGATGCCTGTTGCGGCTAGAGGACGATGCCGAAACCCAGGCAATGTATCCGTTCCGGTTCCGTTTCGAGGTCCGTTACGCAGTGACGGATGCGACGCTCGAGATCACCTACACCGTCATCAACACCGGCAGCGCGGTGCTTCCCGCGTCGATCGGCGCCCATCCGGCGTTCCGCTGGCCGCTCGATCCGACCCGGGCCAAGGAAGACTACGCGCTTACCTTCGACCATGACGAAACCGCGCCGCTCTACGGAGTCGAGAGCGGCCTGCTGACCGTCACCGACCGCGCCTCACCGATAGCCGGACGACGTCTCGCGCTGAACGACGGGTTGTTCACCGCCGACGCGCTGATCCTGCCGAACCCCGACAGCCGATCGGTGCGGCTGGCCGCGGCCGACGGGCCCGCCCTGACCGTCTCCTGGGAGGGTTTCGACCAGCTCGGGATCTGGTCGAAACCCGGCGCGGACTTCGTGTGCATCGAACCCTGGTGCGGCATGGCAAGCCCGGCCGACTTCGTCGGCGAGTTCATCCGCAAACCCTGGTTGATGCTGCTCCCACCGGGCGAAAGCCACGCCGCCATCCACCGGATGACCGTAGAGGCGTAACCCCGGCCCGGTCGGTTCGGCTTATCGCTGGCCGAACGATGTTGTTTCAAACAGGTCTGACAAGCCATGCGGCTGCGACCGCCAATATTGTTTCGGCGCACTGACATGCGCGCCGAGCTTGGCGGCGGCATGCCAGGGCCAACGCGGATCGTAGAGCATGGCGCGGGCCAGCGAGACCGCATCGGCTTCGTCGCCGGCGATGATCGCCTCTGCCTGTTCCGGCTCGGTGATCAACCCGACCGCGATCGTCGGCAGCCCGGTTTCCGCCTTCACCCTGGCGGCAAACGGCACCTGGTAGTTCGGCGCGAGCGGGATTGCCTGCGACGGCGAGACACCGCCGCTGCTGACGTGGATCGCGGCACAGCCGATCGCGCCCAGCACCTTCGACAACGCGATGGTGCCGTCGACATCCCAGCCGCCCGGCACCCAGTCGGTAGCCGAGATACGGACCCAGACCGGACGCCCGGCCGGGAACGCAGCACGCACCGCCTCGAAGATCTCGATCGGGAACCGCATCCGGTTCTCCAGGCTGCCGCCGTATTCGTCGTCACGATGGTTGGCGAGCGGCGACAGGAACTGGTGCAGCAGGTAGCCATGCGCCGCGTGGATCTCGATCCCGTCCAGGCCGATCCGCGCGGCGCGGTGCGCGGCCGAGACGAAATCGTTGCGGATGCGCTCGAGCCCAGCACGGTCGAGTGCCGTGGGCGGCACGTCGCCATCCGCATGCGGCACTGCGGAGGGCGCCTCGGTCTGCCAGCCCTGCTTCTGGTCCGGCGCGATCTGGGTGCCACCGTCCCATGGCGCACGGCTGGACCCCTTGCGACCGGCATGGCTGAGCTGGACCGCGACGGGCATGTTCGAGTTCGCCCGGATCGCGGTCAATACACGCAAGAGGGCCGCCTCGTTGGCGTCGGAATAGAGGCCGAGATCGGCGGGGGAAATGCGGGCTTCCGGCGAAATCGCCGTCGCCTCGAGAGTTAGCAGGCCGGCGCCGGACAGGGCCATGTGGCCGAGATGGATCATGTGCCATTCGCCGGCGGACCCATCCTCGGCAGAATACTGGCACATCGGCGCGATGACGATGCGATTGGCAAGCGCGAGCGAACCCAGGCGCCACGTGTCGAACAACCGGCTCATGCGATCTCTCCTGTCCGGTGGCGCACAAGCAGTCACGATGCCCATCTCGAACGATCGAGATATCTATCTGTCGCCCGAGACGTCAAGCATGCCTCCCCCAGAAGCTCAGGAGGCGAACCCGGCGAAGGAGAGTGGCGCTAGGGCCTCGGCGGGAAGATCGCACTGTCGCCACAAAGACCTTCGAACATCGGGCGCGCGAAGTAGAAGCCTTGCATGAACCTGCCTCCGACCGATCGCAAGGCCTCGACTTCACCGATCCGTTCGACGCCCTCGAGTATGACCTCGGTTCCAATTTTGGCGCACATCGCGATCAGACCTGCAATGATCGCGAGGCGCGCCTGGTTATGGTCGCAATCCTTTACGACAGCCTGATCGAGCTTGATGATATCGGGCCTCAGATCCGCAAGCCGGGAGAGGCCGGAATAACCGGTTCCGAAATCATCCAAGGCCATTTTGAAGCCCAACCGGCGGTACTCGCCCATGACGTTGAGGAGATGCGCCGTGTCTATGACCGTTTCCGTCTCTATCAGTTCGAAGGTCAGCTGGCTGCATTGGAAGCCGGTCCGGGCGGCGACGTTCAGTGTCTCGCGCATGCACGAGATGGGGTCATAGATCGCGTTCGGCAGCAGGTTGATGTTGAGTCTTCGATCCAGCTTGAGGCGAGCCGCCATCTCTATGGCCTTGGTCCTGCATGCCTGGTCGAAGACATAGAGATTATCGTGCGTGACCTGGGAGAGGACGTGAGACGCGCGTTCACCTTCCGGTCCGCGAACGAGGGCCTCGTAGGCATAGATGTGATTGTCGGCCAGATCGACGATCGGCTGGAACGCCATGCTGAACTGGAACAGGTCGACATCAGGTTTCAGCGCAGCGATATTGGTCAACGGTGCCGACAGGTATGGCAATGACGTCGGCCTGAAGGGCGGCAGTGGGACGATGGCGTCCACAACCTCGATGCGTGGATCGTTGCCCGCGGTTGAAAGCTGGGACAGCGTTCTCCGTGCCAGGAGACCTGAACGACCGGCCAGACTGAAGACCTTGTTTCGACCGGCTCGCTTCGCGTCATACAGCGCAGTATCCGCATTGCCCAGCATCTGTTTCAGGTCGGCGTTGCCTCCGTCGGACACGCCGGCGCTGATCGTCAATCCAACCGGCGTGCCCTCATGCATCATCTGCAGGCTTGCCACGCCCACACGTGATCGCTCGATGATATGCTCTGCCTGATCGAACGTAACGCCAGCCATCAACACGGCGAACTCTTCACCGCCCAGGCGGCCGACGAGATCGGTGTCCCGGGCTTCCATCTGCAGCACCTGGGCAACCGCCCGAAGCGCGCCGTCTCCGATGACGTGACCATGGGTATCGTTGACCATCTTGAAATGATCGACGTCCACCATCGCGATACAGCATTCCGTGCCGGCTCTTGCATGGCGGAGCAACTCCTGCTCGGCAAGATCGAAGAACGAGCGCCGGTTGAGAACGCCGGTCAGAAAGTCGGTGGTCAGTGCGCGCCGCAGCTCTTCAGCCGAGTGACGCCGCTGCGTGATGTCGCGCACCACCATCAAGTAGCGCATCAGCGGCGGATCGATGTTGTCCACGTCCAGCGGCGACACCATGCACGTCGCCCAGAAGCGACTTCCATCCGCCCGAACCCGCCATCCCTCGTCGAGATGCCAACCGTCCCGGTCGGCGATGACCAGACGCTGGTTGAACTCGGCTTCACTGGACCCGGCCGACGCGACAATGCTGCTCGAGTGTCTTGTGAGCGCTTCGGCCGTGTCGATCCCGAACAACCGCGTTCCCGACAGGTTCCAGTCGCAGATCTGTCCGGACAGGGTGAGCCCGAGTATCGCGTAATCATCGGCACCCTGCAGCAGGGCGGTGAACCAGGCCTCGTTTTCCTTGACCCGACGCTCCTGTGCCACCTGGGTGCTGATATCGGACAGCACGGCCAGGTGCCGGTTGGCATCCATGCGCACGACGGTCAGCGCCAGCACCGCCGGATCCTGCCCCAGTGCCACCGCGCCAAGATGAACCCGCACCCCGTCGCAGACAGTGCCGCGGACGATCGGTTTCGCGAGCAGGGTCCTCAGGTCGGGCAGGAATGGCTCGAGCAGCTGGACCAGGTTATCGAGCGGACATTCCGGCGTCGCCAGCGGCATCGTCAGGCAGGAGAAGGCCGGATTGACCATGCTGATCGTACCGTCGCGGTCGAACTGCGCCATGCCATGCGGGCATAGATACATGAACTCGAGCAGCGATTCCTGATCAGGTTCGTGAAAATCATCCTCGAGCGGCTCCTGCGCTCGCTCAGACACGCGAGATCAGTATCCAGCGCGGTGAGGATGTAAGCCCGGTCAACATGCGAAGCCGCACCCGGGTCGGCCGCATCCGGAACGTCAGCACATACGGGATGATCTCATCGAGTTCGGTCTCGTTATTGAGACGCTCTGCAACCAGGTAGTTGTTCATGCAGGGCGCGACGTCGAAGAAACAATGCCGTCCGACCACCCGGTCGCGGCTCAGTCCTGAACAACGCTCCTCGTACTGATTGTATTTTTCGACCATGGACCCGGCATCCAGGCCGAGAACTCCGAATGACAGGCCATCCATCGCCTGCACGGTCATGTTCGAGAGGGCTTCGAGCATGTGTTCCGCCTCGAACGCTAAACTCGTTTCAATATTCAAGATTTTTGACCATGAATCATCTATACCGACGCGGGCTTGCCTCTACAAGTATGGACTGATTTGGTTCATGACACGTTAAGCTGACACTGTTTAAAATAATGGAAGTCGAAAGCGGGATGTTCGCCGTCGACAACTTAATGAGAAAGAGCAAGCCCGCCGTGATGAGACGACCGAGGGCATGGTGGGGAAGCGATCGCGCGACCTTGTCGAGGGTGCTGGCACACCAGCTTCATGCGGAGTTTGCTCGGCTCCGGCTTGGCAGTACCAGCGCCGTCCCGCCCTGGCTGTGGAACGATGAAACGGTCCTCTCGGAGATGCTCGGCGAGGATGTGGACTCGCTCGACCTCATGTCGCTGTCGGCCGCCGTCGCGGAACTGCTTCCTGGTTACAGCGTCGAGCCGGGACTCATTCGGACGGCGGCATTCGGAGCATGGTGCGCCGCCGCTGCGGACAGCGTGCGGGACCAACCGACCACCGTAACGTTCCGGTCGTCCGGAAGTACTGGAATCTCCAGGTCCACGACCCACCCGCTCGCCCAACTCGAAGAGGAAGCCGCGTCGCTCGCCATACTGTTGGGAACCGGCCGCCGCCGGGTGATGTCGGCCGTCCCGGCCCATCATGCCTACGGCTTCATCCATTCGGTGTTGCTGCCGCGACATCTCGGCGGTCTGCCGCTGGAAGATCTTCGACATCATAATCCATCCGAACTGACCGTGCAGCTGCGGCCTGGGGATCTGGTGCTCGGTCATCCGGCTTTCTGGCACGCGGCAGTGCGGGGTATGCTCAAACCGTTCCCGGCGGACGTCGTCGCCGTGACATCTTCAGCGCCATGCCCGCCGGCCACGGCTCTTGATCTGGAGCGTGCCGGGCTTGTGCGGCTGGTGCAGGTCTATGGCACTTCCGAGACCGCCGGGATCGGATGGCGGGACGATCCGCTCGCGCGATACACCCTGCTTCCGGCCTGGCAACGCGACGGGCATGGGTTGAAGCGTGACGGACAGCCGGTCGAGCCGCCGGATCGACTGGACTGGGACGGGAACGACCGCTTCCACGTGCTCGGCCGTCACGACCAGTCGATCCAGATCGGCGGGCTGAATGTCGATCCCAAACAGGTGCGCGATACATTGTCGGCACATCCCGAAGTCGCCTGTGTCGCGGTCCGGATGATGCGTGCCGACGAGGGCCAGCGACTCAAGGCGTTCGTCGTTCCTCGAATCGAAGATTGCGACCGGACGCGCCTGAGAGCCGATCTGCGCCGCTTCGCCACCGCGGCGTTGCCTCCGCAGGATCGGCCAGGCGCCTATAGTTTCGGTCCGGCCTTGCCGGTGAACGATCTGGGAAAGGCCGCTGACTGGCTCGTCGTCTGATGTCCTGAAGGTGGTTATGAAGCGCCAGGTCGAGCCTTTCGAGAAACCTGCATAGGCTGAACCCGACATCGTGGGATCTGGATAGCCCGACTGTCATGCTGAGAACCCACGGCGGCTCGCCAGGAAATGATCACATCCGGGGCTTGGTCAACTGCCAACGATCGAGATCATGTAGGCGCTTTTCACAACGATCGAAGCCTGCCCCGGTCTGGATCGTGCCGATCTACAGCCAGAGGCCTCATGCAGCCCAGCGCGCAACCAGTGCGCCGATCGCGCGGAGCAAGGCTTCGCCGTCATCCATATCGAGATCCGATTTCTCGTAATACACCGCAATCAACAGCGGCGAACGGCCTGGCGGATAGGCGATCGCGTAGTCGTTGCACACCGAATTGGTTGTCCCGGTCCGGTCGCCCGTGGTCCAGCCCTCCGGGAAGCCGGCGCGGACCCGCCGCCCGCCGACGACGTTGGCCGCCATCCAGCGGTTGTTCAATGCACGCGTGGGTGGACGAAGCACGTCGCCGAGACTGATGCGGGCGGCCACCGCCGCAATCGCGCGCGGGGTGGTGGTGTCCTTCATGCCGGACCAGCCCCCGACGAGTTCGTAGCGATCCACGCGCGTGACCGTGTCGCCAAGCGAGCGCAGCCAGCCGGTAAGCGCCGGTGGCCCGCCGATGCGGCGGAGGAGCAGGTTGGCCGCGGTGTTGTCGCTCCGCTCCAGGATCGCCTCGACGAGCGTTCCGACGGCGAGCACGCCGGCCGCGACATGCGCGGTCGTTATCGGCGAGGCCGGCAGCAGGTCGTGCTGGCCATAGGGGACCAGGTGGGCGAGGTCGTCGTGCCCCGCATCCACGCGGGCGAACACCATCGCGGCGAGCGGCCCCTTGAACGTGCTTGCAAGCAGGAAGCGCTCGTCGGCACGGTGGGCAAGGGTGCGTCCGGTTCCGGTATCCTGCACGAAGACGCCGAGGCGCCCTCCGTGTTGCCGCTCGAGCGCGGCGATCGCGTCGCCGCCCTCGGCGCGGGCAGGACCAGCCCTTCCGGCAACGATCGCGCCGAATCCGGCGGCAACGAAGCCGCGACGGGAAGGCCATGCATTCATATCAAGTCGTTCCCATCTGCATTCGGTGGCGTGGCCTTGCTTACCACTGAACGTGATGGGAAGCCGAGATCAGCAGGGCTGGATGACGATGCCGCCGAAGCGAGCTTCGTCCGCACAACATTTCACGCCATCGATAACGCAATCATGGCAAGGGTAATCCAGGCCTGTTTCCACATAACGGGTAAGATAACCGCCGAAAATGGTCTGATTGAAAAATTCGAGAAATTCACCCTCGGGCGACGATGCGCGTTGTTTACAACTGGAACAGACGTACCGACGGTATCTCGGATTCGCCTGTACGGTGACACCAAAGATTGGACAATGCCGGAGCATAACCTCGCGTGATGCTCCAGTTGCGGCGGGCGTCGAGCCCCGAGGCCGGTGAGACGCGAACATGAGCGATCGGAAGTATCGTCGGATGCGGAGCCTCGCCGGCTTCATGGCAAGGCTGGCCTGCAACGGCGAGCTTCATCGTCCTCGTGAGTCTCGATAGGTCGATCTTCCATGGCCTGCTGACATTGCTTTCCGCTGTTGTGCTGACTGGCGCTTTGATCATCCTCGTCTACGCGAAGACCGGAGCAGAATGGAGATGGCGCTCCGGAAATTCATGAGCCGGATCGCCGCGCCGCGGACGGACTACTCCGCCGCCAACCCGAGCGCCTGGCGGTCGAACAGCCGGCGATAAAGACCGCCCTCGTTGGTCAGCAGCCGGTGATGTGGGCCGTCCTCGACCAGTTCGCCGCGCGAGAATACCAGGATGCGGTCGAGCGCCACCACCGTCGAGAGCCGGTGGGCGATGACGATGACCGTGCGCCCGACCATCAGCCGTTGCATCGCCTCCTGAACCAGCGCCTCGCTTTCCGAATCCAGGCTCGACGTCGCCTCGTCCAGGATCAGTATCCGCGAGCCTGCCAGGAAGGCGCGCGCGATGGCGATGCGCTGGCGCTCGCCGCCGGACAGCTTGACGCCGCGCTCGCCGACCAGTGTCGCATACCCCTTGGGCAGCCGGGAAATGAACTCCGATGCATTGGCCAGCGCCGCCGCCGCCTCGATTTCGGCCAGGGTCGCGTCCGGTCGCGCATAGGCGATGTTCTCCGCAAGCGACCGATGGAACAGCAGCGGCTCCTGCGGCACGATCGCGATCTGCGCGCGCAGGCTTTCCTGGGTGATGCCGGCAATATCCTGCCCGTCGATCAGGATGCGTCCCGAGGTGACGTCGTACAGCCGCTGCACCAGCTTGGTGGCCGTGGTCTTGCCGGAGCCGGACGGGCCGACCAGTGCCACCCGGCTGCCGGCGGGGATATCGATCGAGAGGTCGCGGAACAGCGGCAGGGTCTGCCCGGTGTAATGGAAGCCGACCTGCTCGAACCGGATCTCGCCGGCGGTGATGCGGATCGGGCGGGCGTCCGGGCGGTCCTGCACGCCGGCCGGCTCGTCATAAAGCGCGACCAGTTCCTCCATCTCGTTCACCGAGCGCTGGACGACGCTGATCTGCTGGCCGATGTCGCGCAGGTAGCCCTGCACCAGGAACACCATGGTCAGCACATATGCGATGTCGCCGGCGCCGGCCCGGCCATGCCACCAGAGCCAGAGCACCGAGCCGACCATCAGGATACGCAGCCCGACCAGGCACAAATTCTGCAGGTTGCCGCTGTCGGTGCCGCGCAGCCACATCCGCGTGGTGCGTCCGGACCAGCGCTGCAGCACCCGCGACAGCCGCGCATCCTCGCGGCCCTCGGCCCCGAACGCCTTGACCACCGCGTTGCAGGTGATCGCATCGGCCAGGGCAGCACCCATGCGGGTGTCCCAGACATTGGCGAGGCGTGCGGACGGCGCGACATAGTTGAGGGTGAGCAGTGCCGACAGCACCGCGAACCCGACCGAGCCCAACCCGAGCAGCAGCCCCATCAGCGGCCAGCGCAACGCCAGCACCACGGTCGTGCCGGCCAGCACGCACATCTCGGGCAGCAGCATCAGCAGCAGCGTGTCGTCCAGCATGTCGACCGCCCACATGCCGCGGGTCAGCCGGCGCACCGTGGAGCCGGCGAAATGGTTGGCGTGCCAGTCGGTCGAGAAGCGCTGCACCCGCGCGAACGCGGTGCGCGCGATGCCGCTCATGATGCGCAGCGTCAGGTGGGTGATCGAGATGAAGGCGAGCCGGCGTCCGAGCAGGCTGACGATGCCGAGCAGCGTCAGGCCGCCCAGCATCAGCAGCGTGTCGTGCCGGGTGGCGAACGCCTCGGGGGAGCGGGTGGCGCCGGCACCGAGCAGATGCGGCGGCAACCTGGTGACGTCGTCGACCAGACGCCCGGCCAGGATCGGCGTCACCACGTCGGTCAGCGTCGCCAGGATCATGCCGCCGGCGACCATGGACACCAGCAACGGCGACGATGCCCATCGCCGGAACAGGAACTTCAGTACATCGACGAACACGCCGCGCCCGCTACGCCTGGTCGGCACGCCCACGGTGGCTGCCTGTATCGCAACGCCAAGGTCCGGGGAAGGCAGTTCGGGCTCGGCGGTCACGGCGGTTCCTGTGCGTCCGACGCCGGTGCACCTGTTGCCCTGGGTCGTCAGGGGAAGAGGATCTAGGCCAGATCCGCCGTCGGTGGAACCGGAAGACGTGCGTGCGACACGCTTACGGAGCGGTCCAGCAAGCCTCCGGCGAGTGCGGCCGGCCAGACCAGTGGGCCACGCATGGACATGGCCCAATGCTTCGGCTGGCCGCTACCGCGATCGTGCGGATCCGGATTGCCGCCCGGGCTGCGGAGAGCAAGCATCATGGGAAGGTCATCGAGAAACACTTTTACCAGGGTCGGATCATAGCGACGGCCAGCCTCGACGGCGATGTGTCGCGCTGCATTCTCGATCGACCATGCGGTCCCGTTAAGTCGCTCCGACGCCAAGGCATCGAATGCATCGGCGAGTGCGACGATCCGCGCGCCGATCGGGATATCGTCGGCGGCGAGTCTTCGCGGGTAGCCTTCGCCGTTCCAAAACTCGTGGTGACACAGAGCCAGCTCGGCTGCGAACTCGAACGCCGGCGACGGGGTGCCGACCAGCAGGCGTGCCCCGACCTCGGTATGGCGTTGCAGGATGCCGAGCTCACGCTCGTCCAGCAGTCCGGATTTGCACAGAATCGCCTCGGGAACCGAGATCATGCCGATGTCGTACAGCGGGATCGCTGCGATCAGCCCTTCGGTCTCGGCTGGCTCAAGCCCGGCGAGTGTCGCCAGCCTGCGTACCATCGCCCCGACCCGGACCTGCGACGGGCTGGCGGACAGACGTGCCAGCTTCGCCAGCATTGTGTCGGGCGCGGCGTGAAATATGGTGAGAACCAGCCTGCGCCGAATCCGTTGGTGCCGAACCAGCAGCCAGACTCGCAGCAGCCACCAGACCGCCAGCAGAAGCCCGGTAGACAAGAGTGCGAGCGGTAGCACGGAGGCCAGAAAATGAGAGCCGGGAGAACGAGCCGTCAAAAACAAGTCGGGTGTCCTTCTACACTCGTGTTTACAGCCAGTCGCGCCTTCGCGTTATTTCATCGTAAATACAACCTGGGGCTTTGCCTAGATGATACGTTCGGCCACACGCGGCACGCTTGTTAGGGTCGTTATGCAATCGGAATGTATCTTGGAGTTTCAGCCGTGAGCAGCAAGTCCGCCGCTGACGGTACGCTTCCGGCACGGAGCGCGCTCCTCCTTAAGGTCAAGAAAATGACGCAACGGGAGGTTGTATCTTTCATCGAGGCGCTGGCACTCGCCAACCCGAATGCCAGCAGCGAACTGGTGTTCACCAACGCGTACACGTTGCTGGTTTCGGTCGTCCTGTCTGCGCAGGCGACCGACGTATCGGTGAACAAGGCGACGGTCGGGCTGTTCGCCGATGCACCGGATCCGGCCACCATGGTCCGGCTTGGCGAGGACGGCGTGGCCCGCCATATCCGCACGATCGGCCTGTGGCGGGCGAAGGCGAAGAACGTGGTCGCCTTGTCGCAGGTGCTGATCGACCGGCATGGCGGCGAGGTGCCATCCGACCGGCTCTCGCTTGAGGCGCTGCCCGGGGTCGGGCGAAAGACCGCCAACGTCGTGCTGAACGTCGTTTTCGGCGAAAGCACGATGGCGGTCGACACCCATATCCTGCGACTGGGCAACCGCACCGGACTGGCGCCGGGTGCGACGCCACGCGCGGTCGAGGACCAGCTGGTCAAGCGCATCCCGCGCGACATGCTGCGCCCATCGCATCACTGGCTGATCCTGCACGGTCGCTACGTGTGCAAGGCCCGTGCGCCCGAATGCTGGCACTGTGTCGGCCGGCCCTACTGCCACTACCCCGACAAGCGCCTGGAGCCCGTCTGAGACTGGGTTCTCCCGCCGGCGCGACACGTCCCGGCCGGTCTCCGCAGTGCGACGCTATTCCAACCGCGCCATCGGGAGTGTCGGGCGTCGGCCGCCGCCGGGAACCGGTGCGGCGGGCACCCAGGGGCGGTGGCCCCGATACGTGCGGGCGCTCTCGACACGAATGCCTACGGCACGCAGCCAGACCGCTTCCGGTCCGTCGCGCCAGACGCTGAAGCGGTCGATCCGGGGGATGCCGTGGCAGGTACCATGCGCGGGCCTCGACGAGACGACAAGGGCGATGCCGTCGCAGTCGTCCGGTTCGGTGGCGGGCTTGGCGTCATCGCCGGTCTCGCCTGCGTCGCGCAACAGCAATACCGACTGGCGGCGGATCGTGATGATGCAGGCGGCCGGGTTGCAGACGACATCGCCGGCCGGGTTCGCCCCGGCATCGGCGAACGGAACCGGCGCGGCGGTGATGGCCCACGCACGACGCCAGTCCGACAGTGTGATCGGATCGGCCCAGGAGGCCTGCTCGACCAGCATGGTGCGGCCGCGATGCAGGGCGATCAGCCTGCCGTCGCCGGAGACAAGCAGGTCAGGCGCATGCACCAGCCACGGCGAGGCAAGCCCGATCGCCAGCGGCACCGCCGCCAGCAGGCGCCAGCGCTGCCGCCAGAGACACAGCCAGAGCAGGCCGAAGGTCACCGTCAGCAGGCCCCAGACCGGCGAGGCCGGTACCGCCAGGCTCGCCGCCGGGAACGCGGCGACCTCGCGCGCCAGCCACAGGATCAGGTCGATGCCGGCGCCCATCTGCCGCAGCGTCACCCATTCGAGGCCGAACGGCATCAGCAGCAGCGACAGCAGGCCCTGCGGCAGCACCCAGAAGGCGGTCAGCGGCACCGCCACCAGGTTGGCCAGCACGAAATAGAACTGCACCCGACCGAAATGGAATGCGGCATAGGGCAGCGACGCGGCGCCGGCGACCAGGCTGGTGAAGAACAGCTGGAACACGTGCAGGCCAACGCGCCTGCGCCAGCCGAGCAGGCCCTGCGCGTGCAACCGCACCATCATCGGCCGCAACGCCTCGTAGCCGGCCAGCAGCGCCATCACGGCGGCGAAACTCATCTGGTAGCCGACATCGAGCAGCGTTGCCGGCGACGCCAGCAGCAGCAGGATCGCGGCGATGGCCAGGGTGCGCATGCTGACCGCCCGGCGGCCGACCAGCAGCCCGAGCACGGCGATCCCGGCCATCGCCAGGCTGCGCAGGCCCGGCAGGTGCAGGCCGGTCAGCACCATGTAGCCGCAACCGGCCGCCAGCGCGCCGAGGGCGGCGATCTGGCGCATCGGCAGGCGCAGGCTGCCCCACTCCCACGCAGCCAGGACGATACGCAGGATGAGGAGCGTCAGCCCCATGACGATGCCGAGATGCAGCCCCGCCACCGCCAGCAGGTGGGCCAGCCCGGAGGCGGCGAAGGCGTCGCGGTCGGTCTGCGGGATGGCGCTGCTGAGTCCGGTGAGGAGTGTGGCCGCCACCGCTCCCCGCGGGCCGGGCAGCACGACCATGATCCGGGCGGCGATCGTCTCGCGTAGCCGGCGCACCGAACCCCACACGCCGCCGTCGGACCGGTGCGACAGCAACACGACCGGAGACAGCGCAGAGCCGGAGCCGGCGAGACCGGAAAAGAACGCGTCGCGCTGCGGGTCCCGGCCGCCCGGGTAATCGGGCGGTGACGGTGCGTGCAGCAGCGTGCGGATCCGCACCAGGTCCCCGGTCGCCAGCATGGTCCGGTCGGTGTCGCGCAGCCTGATCCGCAGGCGCCGGCCGGCGAGCGGTTCGGGATCTTCCCCGCCGGCGGCCGGCGTCGCCAGCGTCACCGCGCCGAGCGTCACCCGGCGCCGTCCGTCGGCCAGCAGGTCGATCTCGTCGATCCGGCCAATCGTCAGCGACGCCTTGCGCGGCAGGTCGGCCGGCGGCGGCATGCGCCGGGTGGTCGCCTGCGACACCAGGAACCCGACCGACATGGCCAGCAGCGCGGCCGCGACGGCGCGCGTGGACACACGGGTCCGGGCGCCCGCAAACAGCAGGAGCGACACGCCGGTCATCGACAGCCCGACCGCGAGTCCCGGTTCCCGGGTCAGCCCGAAATAGGCGAGGATGCCGATCGACACGCACATCGGCAGCCACAGCACCAGCCTGTCGCGATCGGCTTCCAGGCTTGCCTGGAGGTCCGACCAGGTCCGACGGGCCCGGCGGCGCCAGTGGGAACGCCGCAACGCGCCCCGCGTGACGGGGACGAACGAGGGCCGAACGCTGGGTGGATCGGCAAATCGTTGCACGATCGTAAGCTTAGCGGCACCCTGCCCACCTGACCATCGACCTGACCATCGACAGCCGGCTCTACAGAAGCCGGCGAACGCGTGTTACAGGACCGCCTCATGACCGTCCGTACGCGCTTCGCGCCGAGCCCCACCGGGTTGCTGCATATCGGCAACGCCCGCGCCGCCCTCTTCAACTTCCTTTTTGCCCGCCACCATGGCGGCCAGTTCCTGCTCCGGATCGAGGATACCGACCGGGAGCGCTCCACCCAGCATGCGGTGGACGTGATCCTGGACGGGCTCGACTGGATGGGCCTGAACCCGGACGAGCCGCCGGTCTACCAGTCGACCCGGCAGGCGCGGCACACCGAGGTGGCCCTGGCGCTGCTCGAGGCCGGCCACGCCTATCGCTGCTACTGCACCGCCGACGAGCTCAGGCAGATGCGCGAGCAGGCCACCGCCGAAGGCCGGCCGCCGCGCTACAATGGCATGTGGCGCGACCGCGATCCGTCCGAGGCGCCCGAGGGCGCGGCCTACACCATCCGCCTGCGTGCGCCGCAGGATGGCGAGACCGTGGTGAACGACCTCGTGCAGGGGGAGATCCGCGTCGCCAACGCCGAGATGGACGACATGATCATCCTGCGCGGCGACGGATCGCCGACCTACCTGCATGCGGTGGTGTGCGACGACCACGACATGGCGATCACCCACGTGATCCGGGGCGACGACCACATGACCAACACCTTCCGGCAGTCGCAGATCTATGCGGCGATGGACTGGGACCGGCCGGCATTCGCCCATCTGCCGCTGATCCATGGACCGGACGGCGCCAAGCTGAGCAAGCGGCACGGCGCCCAGAGCGTGGTCGAGTTCCGCGAGCAGGGGTTCCTGCCCGAGGCGCTGAACAACTACCTGTTGCGGCTCGGCTGGGGCCACGGCGACGCCGAAGTGCTGGCGCGCGACGAGCAGATCCGGCTGTTCGACCTGGACGGCGTCGGCCGGTCCGCCAGCCGCATGGACTACGTCAAGCTGACCCACCTGAACGGCATCTGGCTGCGGCAGGCCGACGACGACCGGCTCACCGCCGACGTGCTGGCGCGCCTCGCCGGGCGCGACGGGCTGGTGCTGGACGACGTCGCCGCCCGACGTATCCGCATGCTGATGCCGGGGCTGAAGGAGCGCGCCAAGACGCTGGTCGACCTCGCCGACGGCTCGGCGTTCCTGGCGCGTTTGGTGCCGCTGCCGTTCGATGCCAAGGCGAGTTCGCTGATGACGCCGGATGCCCGCGCGCTGCTGCGCGGCTTCGCCGGCGAGATCTCGCTGCTGGAGCCGTTCACCGCGATCGAGATCGATGCCGCCCTGCGCCGGTTCGCCGAGCAGGAGGGCCGCAAGCTGGGCCAGGTGGCGCAGCCGCTCCGCGCCGCCGTCACCGGCAGCAGCATGAGCCCGGGGATCGACATCACGCTTGCCGCATTGGGGCGCGACGAGACGCTGGCCCGGATCGGCGAGGCGATCGGCGGGGAACCACTCGATGCCTGACAGCCAGCGCATGTTCGCCAATGCAGACGGCAGCCGGCATCTGCTCGGGCTGCAGGGCATGCATCCGACCAGGATCGAGCCGTTCCTGGACCTGGCCGAGAGCTACGTGCTGCTGAACCGGCAGCGCAAGACGCAGCGCGACCTGCTGCGCGGGCGCACGCTGATCAACCTGTTCTTCGAGGACAGCACCCGCACCCGGACCAGCTTCGAGCTGGCCGGCAAGCGACTCGGCGCCGACGTGATCAACATGACCGTCTCGACCTCGTCGGTGAACAAGGGCGAGACCCTGCTGGACACCGCGGCGACGCTGAACGCCATGCGGACCGACCTGCTGGTAGTGCGCCACGCGCAGTCCGGCGCCCCGGCGCTGCTGGCGCAGAAGGTCGAGGCCAGCGTGATCAATGCCGGCGACGGCACCCACGAGCATCCGACCCAGGCGCTGCTGGACGCGCTCACCATCCGGCGCCGGTGCGGCTCGCTGGCCGGGCTGGTGGTGGCGATCTGCGGCGACGTGGCGCATTCCCGCGTGGCGCGGTCCAACATCCACCTGCTGACCGCGATGGGCAGCCGGGTCAGGGTGATCGGGCCGCCGACCCTGATCCCCGCCGAGATCGAGCGGCTCGGCGTCGAGGTGTTCCACGACATGGACCAGGGGCTCGACGGCGTGGACGTGATCATGATGCTGCGGCTGCAGCGCGAGCGCATGACCGGCGGGCTGGTGCCGAGTGCTCGCGAGTATTTCAGGTTCTTCGGCCTCGACGCCGCCCGGCTGGCACGCGCGAAGCCGGGCGCGCTGGTGATGCATCCCGGCCCGATGAATCGCGGCGTCGAGATCGACAGCCAGGTTGCCGACCATCCGGAGCAGAGCGTGATCCAGGAACAGGTGGAGATGGGCGTTGCCGTCCGGATGGCGGTGCTGGACCGGCTCTCGCGCGGCCAGGATCGGACCGACCGATGAGTGCCGTGCTGTTCGACGCCGTGCGGCTGATCGACCCGGCGACCGGGCTGGACCGTCCGGGCCGGCTGCTGGTCGAGAACGGGATCATCGCCGGGCTCGACATGGCGGCCGGCGACAGCGTGCCCGAGGGTGCCACCGTGATCGACGGGCATGGGGCCGTGCTGTGTCCCGGCCTGGTCGACATGCGGGTGACGCTGGGCGAGCCCGGCTACGAATATCGCGAGACCATCGCCCAGGCCGCCGAGGCCGCGTCCGCCGGCGGCATCACCACCATCTGCGTGCTGCCCAACACCCGGCCGGCGATCGACGATCCGGCGCTGGTGCGGCTGCTGCGCGCCCTCGGCGACGAGACCGGGCGGCTGACTATCCTGCCGTACGGCGCCGTCACCCGCGGCTGCGCCGGCGAGGACATGGCCGAGCTCGGTTTGCTGCGCGAGGCCGGTGCGGTCGCGTTCACCGACGGCACCCGCGCGATCGCCGACGCCAGGCTGATGCGGCAGGCGCTCTCCTACGCCGGCGGGTTCGGCGCGATGGTGATGCAGCATCCCGAGGATCCGTCGCTCGCGCGCGGCGGCGTCGCCACCGAGGGTGAACTGGCCACGCGGCTCGGGCTGCCGGGCATACCCGCCGCCGCCGAGGCGATCCTGGTGGCGCGCGACCTGCGCCTCGCCCAGCTCAGCGGCGGCGCACTGCATCTGTGCCACATCTCGACCGCCGAGACGGTCGCGCTGATACGACAGGCCAAGGCTGACGGCGTCCGCGTCACCTGCGACACGGCACCACCCTATTTCGACCTGAACGAGACGGCGATCGGCGATTTCCGCACCTACGCCAAGCTGTCGCCGCCGCTGCGCCCCGAGGCCGACCGGCTGGCGATCTGCGAAGGACTCGCCGACGGGACCATCGACGCGATCGGCTCCGACCACATGCCGTGCGACCCGGACGACAAGCGGCTGCCGTTCGCGCAGGCGATGGCCGGCGGGGTCGGGCTGGCAACCCTGCTCGGGGTAACGCTGGCGCGCGTGCATGACGGTACCATCGGGCTGATGCGCGCGCTGGAACTGCTGACGGCCGGCCCGGCCCGGATCGTCGGCAGCCACGCCGGGCGGCTGGCGGTCGGGGCACCCGCCGACCTGTGCCTGTTCGACCTGGAGCGGGCCTGGCAGGTGGTCGCCGGCCAATTGCCCGGACACGCGCAGAACACCCCATTCGACGGACGCGCTCTCGAGGGCCGGGTGATCGGCACCTGGAAAGCCGGGCGCCGGGTGTTCGGATGAGCGCCGCACCCGCCGTCGACGGGATCGTCCTGTTCGCGGCGGCCGGGCTCCTGTCCTACGTGATCGGCAGCATCCCGTTCGGGCTGATCATCACCGATCTCGGCGGTGCCGGCGACATCCGCCAGATCGGCTCCGGCAATATCGGCGCGACCAACGTGCTGCGCACCGGACGGCGCGGCCTGGCGGCGGCGACGCTGCTGCTCGACGGGTTCAAGGGCTTCTTCGCGGTGGTGCTCTGCGGGGCATTGCTGCCGCTGCTGCTGCCCGATGTAGCGGCGCTGGCCGCGGTCTGCGTGGTCGCCGGCCACTGCCTCCCGGTGTGGCTGAAATTTCGCGGCGGCAAGGGCGTGGCGACCGGGCTCGGCGTCGCCCTGGGGCTGGACTGGCGGGTCGGGCTGATCTGCTGCGTGCTCTGGCTGCTGGTGGCACGGCTGACCCGGATCTCGTCGGCGGGGGCGCTGGCCGCGATGTTCGTGCTCGGGCCGCTGCTGCTCGCCTTCGATGGCGGGCACCTGGTGAACCCGGTCCCCTGGGCGGGGCTGGCGGTCGGGCTCGGCGTGTTCCTGCGCCACAAGGACAATATCGGCCGCCTGCTCGCCGGCACCGAACCGAGGATCGGCCGCAAGACCGCATGAGATCTCTGCCGGCTTCGCTCGCCGCGACCCTGCGGCTGGTCCGCACCGACGGCGTCGGTCCGGCCACCTACCGGCGACTGATGCAGCGCTTCAGCACCCCCGAGGCGGCACTCGATGCGTTGCCCGCCCTCGCCCGCAATGCCGGACGCCAGATCAGGGCGCCGATCCCGTCGCTCGGCATGGCGGAGGACGAGATCGACGGGCTGGCGAAGCTCGGCGGCCGCTTCCTGGTCCTGGGCACGCCCGACTATCCACCCCTGCTGGCCCAGCTTGCCGACGCGCCGCCGGTGCTGGCGGTGCTGGGCGATCCCGCGATCCTGCACCGACGCTCGGTGGCCATGGTCGGATCGCGCAATGCCTCGTCGGCCGGGCTTCGCATCGCCGAGGCGCTCGCCGCCGAGCTCGGGGGCGCCGGGCTGATCGTGGTGTCCGGCCTGGCGCGCGGGATCGACGGCGCCGCGCATCGGGGCGCGATGCATGTCGGTCCGACCGTGGCGGCGATCGCCGGCGGGCTCGACCAGCCGTATCCGCCGGAACATACCGACCTGCAGGCACGGATCGCGCTGACCGGCTGCGTGGTCGCAGAGGCGCCGCTCGGCACCGCGCCGCAGAGCCGTCACTTTCCGCGCCGCAACCGGATCATCGCCGGCCTGTCGCTTGGCTGCATCGTGGTCGAGGCGGCGCCGCGCTCCGGCAGCCTGATCACCGCCAACCTCACCCTGGATTACGGCCGCGAGCTGTTCGCGGTGCCGGGCTCGCCGCTGGACCCGCGCTCGCGTGGCTCCAACGACCTGCTGCGCGGCCGCGCGCATCTGACCGAGACCGCCGAGGACGTGCTGCGCGAGCTCCCGGAGATGCCGACCTACCTGGGACCGGACGGGTTCGGCGAACCACTGCCGGGATGGGGCGCCGAGGGTCCGGAAGACTGGAAACAACTCGAGAGTGTGCGCGTTGCAGTGTTGCAACTCCTGAGCCACGCACCGACCCCAGTTGACGATCTTGTGCGCCGCTGCCAGTTCTCGGTGTCCGCCGTGCTGGCGGTACTGACCGAACTGGAGCTTGCAGGCCGCGTCGAGTCCCATCCCGGGAACCGCGTCGGCCTTCTGGATCACCCGTTTCGGTCGGACTGACGGCCCAGGCGGCGGCTCAGGTCCGAGCACCGCACCCCGGAGAATGCATGACCGACGTCGTCGTGGTCGAGTCGCCTGCCAAGGCGAAAACGATCAACAAGTATCTGGGCGACGGCTTCACCGTGCTCGCCTCGTTCGGTCACGTCCGTGACCTGCCGCCCAAGGATGGCAGCGTCCGGCCGGACGAGAACTTCGCGATGGACTGGGAAGCCGATGAGCGCGGCAACCGCCAGATCGCGGCCATCGCCAAGGCGCTGAAGGGCGCCAAGCGCCTCTATCTCGCCACCGATCCGGATCGCGAGGGCGAGGCGATCAGCTGGCATGTCCGCGCGATGCTGGAGGAGCGCAACCTGCTCCGCGGCGTCGACGTGCAGCGGGTGACGTTCAACGAGATCACCAAGGGCGCCATCAAGACCGCGATGGGCCGTCCGCGCGAGCTCGATATGCCGCTGATCGAGGCCTACCTGGCCCGGCGGGCGCTCGACTACCTGGTCGGCTTCACCCTGTCGCCGGTGCTGTGGCGCAAGCTGCCGGGCAGCCGCAGCGCGGGCCGCGTGCAGTCGGTGGCGCTCAGGCTGATCTGCGAGCGCGAAGCCGAGATCGAGATCTTCAAGCCGCGCGAGTACTGGTCGATCCTGGCGCAGATGACCACGCCGGCCGGCGCGCCGTTCAATGCCCGCCTCACCCACCTGGACGGCAAAAAACTCGACCAGTTCGACCTGAACAACCAGGACAAGGCATTCGCCGCCAGGACGGCGGTCGAGGCCGGGCAGTTCTCGGTAACATCGGTCGAGCGGCGCAAGGTCAAGCGCAACCCGCCTGCCCCGTTCACCACCTCGACCCTGCAGCAGGAAGCCAGCCGCAAGCTCGGCATGGGCGCCCAGGCGACGATGCGGGCGGCGCAGCAGCTGTACGAGGGCATCGAGCTCGGCGGCGAGACCACCGGCCTGATCACCTACATGCGGACCGACGGCGTGCAGATGGCGCGGGAAGCGATCGACGCCATCCGCGAGCATATCGGCGAGCAGTTCGGCCGCGACTACCTGCCCGGCCTGGCACGGGAATATTCGACCAAGGCCAAGAACGCCCAGGAAGCGCATGAGGCGGTGCGGCCGACCGACGTCAACCGTGCGCCCGAGGAGATCGGCCGCTATCTGTCCGACGAGCAGCGCCGGCTGTACGAGCTGATCTGGAAGCGCGCCGTCGCCAGCCAGATGCAGTCGGCCGAGCTCGACCAGGTGATCGTCGAGATCGCCGAACCGACCGCGAAAGCCAAGCTGCGTGCCACCGGCTCGATCATCGCCTTCGACGGTTTCCTCAAGCTCTACACCGAGGGCCGCGACGACGACGCGAAGCCTGGCTCGGAAGAAGAGGACAGCCGGATGCTGCCGCCGATGCGCGAGCAGGACACGCTGAAGCGCGGCACCGTAAGCGCCGACCAGCACTTCACCCAGCCGCCGCCGCGCTTCTCCGAGGCCAGTCTGGTCAAGAAGATGGAAGAGATCGGCATCGGCCGGCCATCGACCTACGCGTCGATCCTGTCCGTGCTGCGCGATCGCGACTATGTGCGGATGGAGAACAAGCGCTTCGTGCCGGAGGATCGCGGCCGTCTCGTCACCGCGTTCCTGACCAGCTTCTTCGAGCGTTATGTCGACCCGCATTTCACCGCGGGCCTCGAGGAACAGCTCGACGACATCTCCGACGGCCGGGCCGACTGGCGCGATGTGATGGCCAAGTTCTGGGGCGCGTTCTCGCACGCCGTCGCCCAGACCAAGGACCTCAAGATCTCGGACGTCATCGACGCGCTCGATGCCGATCTGAGCCCGCATTTCTTCCCGGTGAACGCCGATGGCAGCGATCCGCGCCTGTGCAAGGCCTGCGGCACCGGCCGGCTCGGGCTGAAGCTCGGCCGCTACGGCAGCTTCATCGGCTGCTCGAACTATCCGAACTGCCAGTTCACCCGCAGGCTGGTGATCGACTCCAAGGACGGCGAGGGCGGCGAGACCCTCAAGGATGGCATGCGGGCGCTCGGCACCCATCCCGCCACCGGCGAGGACGTCACCGTCAAGCGCGGGCCATGGGGCCTCTACGTGCAGCAGGGCGAGCCCGACCCGAACGATAAGAAGGCCAAGCCCAAGCGCACCACCCTGCCGAAGGGGTTCGAGGGCGACACCGTCACCCTGGAGCAGGCGGTCGGACTGCTGTCGCTGCCGAGGCTGGTGGGCATGCATCCCGAAATGGGTGAGCCGATCGAGGCGGGCATCGGCCGGTTCGGGCCGTATGTGAAGATGGGCGCGATCTTTGCCTCGCTCGACAAGGATGACGACATCCTGCTGGTCGGCATGAACCGGGCGATGGACGTGCTGGGCAAGAAGCTGGCCTCGGTGCGCGCACTCGGCGAGCATCCGAAGGACAAGGAGGCGGTGCTGGTCCGCAAGGGTCGGTTCGGTCCGTACGTCCAGCATGGGCAGATGGTCGCCAACCTGCCGCGCGAACGCACCATGGAGGATTTCACCCTCGAGGATGCGCTGCCGCTGCTTGCCGAGAAGGGCAAGATGCTAAAGCCCAAGGGCAAGAAGGGCGCGAAGGCCAAGCCGGTGCGCAAGGCCGCGGCCAAGGTGACGGCAAAGCCGGACACGGTCGAGGCGGCCGAGAAACCGGCGGCCAAGCGCGCGGCAGCTGCAAAGCCAGCCGCCAAGGCCGAGGCCAAGACCAAGGCGAGCGCCAAGCCGGCGGCGAAGAAGAAGCCATCCGCGAAGATCGCAGCCAGCGCGACCGCCCCGGTCGCCAAGAAGCGGGCCTGATGCCGAAGCGGCCACCGGGCGCGCCGGCCGCGTCCAGGGCCGACCAGGAGAAACGGGCGACCGGATCGGTGCCGTCTCGCGAGGAACTGCGCCGGTTCGTCTCGGAGACAGCCGGCCGGGTCGGCAAGCGCGAGATCGCGCGCGCGTTCGGGCTCGGCCCGGAACATCGGGTGGCGTTGCGCAGCCTGCTGAACGAGCTGGAGCGCGACGGCGAGTTGGCCAATGCCGGCGCCAGGCGGTTCACCACGCCGGGACGCCTGCCTGAATCGATGATCGTCCAGGTGACCGGGACGGATTCCAGCGGCGACGCGCTGGCCCGTCCGGTGAACTGGGACGGGCCCGGCCCGCCGCCCGCCATCTACATGCATCCCGAGCCGAAGGGTCGGCCCGCTTTGGCGCCCGGCCAGCGCGTGCTGGCCAGGCTGCGCTCGATCGGCCACGGCAAATACGAGGGCCGCACGCTCAAGCGCATCGAGGCGCAGCCCGGCCGCGTGCTCGGCGTATATCGCCCGGCCGAGCCGTCGGACGAGCCGTATCGTCGCGGCCAGGTGAAGGAAGCCGGCCGGATCATGCCGACCGATCGCCGGGTGAAGGCGGAGTGGAGCGTGCCGATCGGCGAGACCGGCGAGGCCGAGCCGGACGAGATCGTGCTGGCGGAGCCCCTGCCCCATAACGGCTACGGGTTGAAGCCGGTCCGCGTGGTCGAACGTCTCGGGCGCCTAGGGGATGCGCGCTCGGTCAGCCTGATCTGCCTCTACACGCACGACATTCCGCAGGTGTTTCCGGACGAGGCGATCGAGGAAGCCGAGGCCGCCATCGAGGTCGGGCTGGATGGTCGCACCGACCTGCGCGACGTGCCCTTGGTGACGATCGACGGCGAGGATGCGCGCGACTTCGACGATGCCGTGTTTGCCGAGCCGGACCCCGAGGGCGGCTGGCGCCTGATCGTGGCGATCGCGGATGTGGCGCACTACGTCCAGGCCGGCTCGGCGCTCGACCGCGAGGCGCGCAAGCGCGGCAACTCGGTGTATTTCCCCGATCGCGTGGTGCCGATGCTGCCGGAGGCGCTGTCGAACGGATGGTGCTCGCTGCGTCCGGAGGAACCGCGCGGCTGCCTGTACGTCGAAATGCGGATCGGCGCCGACGGTGCCAAGCACTCGCACCGGTTCGGCCGCGGGCTGATGCGCAGCGCGGCCCGGCTGACCTACGAGCAGGTGCAGTCGGCAGCCGATGGCGAGATCGCGCTGACGCTGCCGGACGGGTTGCTGGCGAGCCTGTATGGCGCCTACCGGTCGCTGCTCGGGGCGCGCGAGCGTCGCGGCACGCTGGATCTCGACCTCCCCGAGCGCAAGGTGGTGCTGGACGAGGGCAAGGTGGTGGCGATCACGCCGCGGCCGCGCCTCGACAGCCACCGGCTGATCGAGGAGTTCATGGTGCTGGCCAACGTCGCCACCGCCCAGGAGCTGGAGCGGCTGCACCAGCCCTGCATGTACCGGGTGCACGCGCCGCCCTCGCCGGAAAAGATCGAGAACCTCCGCAGCTTCCTCGGCACGCTGGACATCAGCCTGAAGCCTGCCGGCGAGATCAGGCCGACCGATCTCGACCGTGTGCTGAAGGAGGTGGCCGGCACCGAGCAGGGCCCACAGGTCAACGAGATGGTGCTGCGCAGCCAGAGCCAGGCGGAATACAGCCCGGAGAACCAGGGGCATTTCGGGCTGGCGCTGCCGGAATACGCCCATTTCACCAGCCCGATCCGCCGCTATGCCGACCTGCTGGTGCATCGCGCCCTGATCGCCGGCCTGAAGCTCGGCCCGGATGGGCTCCGGTCGCAGGATGGCGGCGCCGGCTTTGCCGATGCGGGCGAGCACATCACCCGGACCGAGCGGCGGGCGGCCCTGGCCGAGCGGGACGCGATCGACCGTTACATTGCTGCACACATGGCGGATAAAATCGGCGCGAGCTTCGAGGCGCGGATTTCGGGCGTGACCCGGTTCGGGCTTTTCGTCACATTGATGGAGACAGGTGCCAGCGGACTGGTGCCGATATCCTCGCTGGCTGATGATTTCTGGATGCATGACGAAGCCGAACAGGCACTCATCGGCAGGAGCTCCCGCCGGTCCTACCGACTGACCCAGAGGGTGGTGGTGCGGCTGGTCGAGGCCACCCCACTCACCGGTGGATTGCTGTTCTCCGTCTCCGGCGACCAGGCAGGCGATCCGGCACCCGGCCAACATACCGAAATTCGGAGCGGATTCCCGGGTCGCCAGGCTCGGGGACGCGGCAAGCTCCGTCCGTGAGTGCACCCGACGGGCGCGTGTCCGGCGGACACGCCTTGAAACTTCTTAAAAGCCGGCTGCCGGGTCCACGTGGGCGCGCGACGCTGCTGTTGTGCGTGGTGTTGGCGTGCGTGCTGGCGGCGTCGGTGCCGGGAAGCGCGCAGACCATTCCGCCGCCGCCTCGCCAGGAGCTCGACACGGCGCTGGCGACCGGGGTGATCCAGACCGCGCTGACGGTGCTGCAGCCCCGTACGCTGGAGCCGCACACGGCGCACCAGCTCACCATCTGGGGCCTGAACGGCCTGACCGCGATCGATCCCGGCCTGACCGTCGAGGATGGGTCGGCCCAGCCGGGCGGGACGGTCCGGCTGCAGACGCCGCAAGGCACGCTGTTCTCGCAGGCAGCACCGGCAGCCGACGACAGTGCCGGCTGGGCGCGACTTGCGGTCGCCATGGCCGCCTCGGCCTGGAGCAACTCGCCGGCGATCCGTGACGTCGGACAGCAGGCGGTGATCCAGAGCTTCTTCGACGAGCTGTTCAACCATCTCGATCCCTACTCACGCTATGTCGCGCCGGCGCCGGCGTCGACCGAGCGGGCCGCCCGCAGCGGGGGGACCGCCAGTGCCGGGCTGACCCTCGCCAGGCAGGGACGCTCAATCGTTGTGGCATCGGTGAATGCCAATGGGCCGGCCTGGAGTGCCGGGATCGCGGTCGGCATGCGGCTGCTGTCGGTCGATGGCAGGTCCGTGCGTGGGCAGCAGCCGGATGCGGTGGCGGCCCTGCTGCAGGGTGATCCCGGGAGCCAGGTCACGCTGGTGCTGGCACCACCGACCGGCCGTGGCCAGACCAGCTATCCGCTTGCGCGGGCCGCAGTACCGCCGGAAACCGTGTTCGCGTTCAGCAACGGCAACATCGTGGTGATGCGGGTCACCGGCTTCTCCGCCGATACCGCCCAGGAGATGAGCCAGTTCCTCGACCAGGCGACACAGGACCAGAGCACCGATCGCAAACCGGACCCGCACCGGCTGCGCGGCCTGATTTTCGACCTGCGCGGCAATCGCGGCGGCCTCCTGCAGCAGGCGGTGACGTCGGTGGCGCTGGTGCTCGATCATGGCATCGCGGTCACCGCGCGCGGGCGCGATCCCCAATCGAACCATGTCTGGGCGGTCCAGGGTGGCGACCTGACATTCGGGGTGCCGATCGTGGTGCTGGTGGACGGACGCACCGCCAGTGCCGCGGAGATCATGGCGGCTGCCCTCTCCGACCATCGGCGCGCGGTGGTGGTCGGAAGCTCGACGCTCGGCAAGGGGCTGGTGCAGACGATCGCGCAGCTGCCCGACGGGGGCGAGCTGTTCGTGACCTGGAGCCGGGTGTTGGCGCCGCTCGGCTGGCCGTTGCAGGGGCTGGGCGTGATCCCGCAGGTCTGCACCAGCCGGGGACAGGCGAAGCTCGATCAGCAATTGCATGACCTGGGCGACGGCACGTTCGACCAACGCGACGCGGTGATCGCCAGCCGTGCCGCCCGCTCGCCGTTGCCGATCGCGCGTATCCTGGAGCTACGCGCTTCGTGCCCTGCGGCGATCGGCAGCGATGCCGACCTCGATGCGGCGCGGACCCTGCTCGAGACGCCCGGCGCTTATCGGGCGGCCCTGGTACCGATGCCCGACGCCCCGGTTGCCGAGGCGGGCGGATCCGCGGGCGGGATCGACAGATGAGCGAAGCGAGGCTGAAGGCGGGGATCTGGGCCAGCGCGGCCCTGCGCCGGGCACATCAGCTCGGCCGCTCCGGCATGGTGCTGCGCAAGGGCGACGCCGACGCCGGCGGCATACTGGTGGTGTTGCGCGATCGCGACGGGCGGATCGTGGTGCTGAGCCAGGCACGCACCCTTGATGGCGACGCCGCGTGGCACCGCGGCACCGGCCCTGCCCCGGTCGATCAGCAGGCGGCGGATATCTATGTCGAACGCCAGGTCGGACGCGATCCCGACCTTTGGGTGCTGGAGATCGACGGCCCCGATCTGACCCCGCCGTTCGAGGCGATCATCGTCTAGAAACCCGGGACGGCCGGAAGCCTTTCGATAGCGTGCCGTCGGCATCGAGACAGATCGGAGTAACGACCATTTCAGACCTTGCCACCTCAGTGCTTCCGCTTCCGCCTTTAGCACCGATCCCGACCGTCGCCCGCTCGGGCACCGCGAACCGCAGCCGTACGGCACGGTCGCAGGCGACGCTGCATCGTCTGTTCGCCCGCAGCCGTGCGATCCGCCGGCTGACGGTCGGCACGCTGGCACGTGTCGAGTTGGCGATCCTCGGCGGTCATAAGCAACGCACCACCATGGACATCATCCGCCGGGTGCGCGGGGAGCGGGAGAGCCTGCTCAGCGGCAACGAGGCGTTCATGATCCACTCGCTGGCACGCACGCAGCGCGCGGTCGGCGGGGTGATGGCGGAAGTGGGCGTATTCCAGGGCTGCTCTGCCAAGCTCATCAGCCTGGGCGCAAAGCCCGATGAGCTGCATCTGTTCGACACGTTCGACGGGCTGCCCGAGCCGGATGGCGCCGAAAAGAAGTCGATGCGCCGAGGCCATTATGCGGCGTCGCTGGAAGCGGTGAAGGCCTACCTGTCGGACCAGCCGAACCTCGTGTTCCACAAGGGCATGTTCACCGGGCACGACGTGTCGTGTGCGGACAGGCGTTTCTCGCTGGTGCATCTCGACGTGGACCTCAAGGAAGGCACGCTGGCCTGCCTGGAGTTCTTCTATCCGCGCATGCTGCCCGGCGGCGTCATTGTCAGCCACGACTATTCGTACCTCGCCGGCGTGCACGAGGCGTTCGACGACTTCCTCGCGGACAAGCCGGAACGGGTGGTGGAGCTGCCGACGTCGCAGGCAATGTTGATCAAGGCGTAAGAAAACCGGGCACCGGCGCGGAGCGTAGAGCCGCGCCGGCCTAACGCGTCAGTGGGTGCCGTGCGGGCCGCCAAGATTAGACGTGATCGACGGGTCATTGGTGTTGCCGTTGGCATTGACGCCGGTATCGGTGCCCGACAGCATGCTCCCGGTCGATGCCGCGTCCTGATGATGCATGGACGGCGTATAGGTGTTGTCGCAGGCAGTGATTCCGAGAAGGCAGACAATACCGATCGTCCCGGCAATAATACTCTTCATCATGGTTGTTCCTTATTCGAATCGGCCCAAGAGTAACCTCAAGCGATGTCTTTATAGAAATGGCAAATGGGCCGGCTGGAACGCAGTCACGCAAAGAGGCGGTGTACGCCTTCCAGACCGGCAACTATGCGACGGCGATGCGGCTGCTTATGCCGCTGCTGATACAATGCCCCGAAGACAGCGAACTATCCCGCATGTACGGGATGGCGATGGTGCGGACCGGCGCGGCGCCCGAGGGCCTGCCTTCGCTGGCACGGGCGGTATCTCTGGCGCCGGGCGACGCGGTGGCTGCGACCTGGCTCGGCATCGGGCTGCACGCGGCTGGCAGGTTCATGGAGGCCGCCATGTCCCTTGAGGCGGCCACGCGCCAAACCCCCGTTGATCCCGCGCCGCTGATCCATCTGTCGCGGGCGCTTCTGAAGTGCGACCGGCCGCAGGAGGCGCTCGCCGCGGCGCAGCGTGCCTGCTCGCTGGCTCCTCGCCTGCTCGATGCCGAGCACGCCGCACGTCTAGCCGCCCTGGCAGTGGCACAGGCCTCCTCTGCCATATCAGACGCCGACATGGCCGGTGCGTGGCTGGCGTTCGGCCGGATCTCCATGCGGATGGACAAGGTGATGGACGCGCGCGCGGCCTTTATCGAGGCGTTGGGCCTGCAACCGCTTTCGTCAGACATCGGTTGCGACCTGGCGCTAGCGGAGCATCTGTGCGGTCAGCCGCTGTTGGCGACGGCGCGTCTGCGTGCGGTGCTGGATCGCGATCCCGGCTGTCACGCTGCATGTCTGGCGCTGGCCAGCCGCCTGCTGCTCGATGACGAGGCAGCGACAGCGCTCGGTCTGCTGGACAGCGTTGTCGCGCCACCGCACGGTCCATTGCGGGCGAAGTGGCACGCGGAGCGGGCGCAGGCGCTGGTGGCACTCGGCCGCAATGACGCGGCAGCTCGCGAACTCGATCAGGCGGAACGGTATCCGGTCGAGGAACTCCAGCTCCTGCTGAATTGGCAGCGCTTCGTGCTGGCGCGCCGCAACCGGCGGCCAGAAGCGGTTATGCTGGGGGACCGGGTCGCCCGCCTGGCGACAATCCGCGAAGCCGGAACTCTCGAGCACAGGATCGACGTGCATTTCGATCTGGCGGACCTGCGGCGTAAGGAGGGGGATCGCCCGGCGGCATTCGGGAACTGGAAGCGCGGCCATACGCTTCTCGGCGCCGCGCAGCCATTCTCCCGCCCTGATCACGAGCGGTATCTGGCGGCGATCATGCAGAGCTTCGACGCGCGCCGGCTGGCTGACGGACCGCGCGCCGGCACGGTCGATCCCGCCCCAGTGTTCATCGTCGGCCTGCCGCGAACCGGCACCAGTCTGCTTGAGCAGATTCTGAGCGCCCACCCGATGGTACATGGTGCAGGCGAGCGGCTGGCCGTACGCGAAACATTGGCCGGGCTCACCGGAACAAATACGGCCGCCACGGCGATGCTGCGGGCAGCCGGTCTCGACGCGACGATCCTGACGACGGCGTCGAGCGATTATCTGGCCTGCCTGCACGCGCTGGCTCCATCGGCGGCGCGCGTGCTGGACAAGATGCCGGACAATGTCTTTCAGCTCGGCTTCATCGCCACGCTGCTACCCCAGGCGCGGATCATCTGCTGCACGCGCGACCTGCGCGATGTCGGCGCATCGATCTTCCAGCATCGCTTCATCGGCCATCATCCCTATGCGCACGATCTCGCCGACCTCGGTTGGTACATGGCGGCACATCGGAGGTTGCTGGCGTACTGGCAGGCGAACCTGCCATCGCCGATGCTGATGCTCGATCATCAGGACTGGATCGCGGATTTCGACGCCACGCTGCGCCGTGTGCTGGCGTTCCTCGACCTGCCTTACGACCCGGCCTGCGAGAGGTTTTTCGAAAATGACCGCCGCGTCGGAACCGCCAGCCGTGCGCAGGTGCGGCGGCCGATCAATGCGGATGGCGTCGGCCGCTGGCGCGACTATGCCGAGCAATTGGCACCTATGCTGCGCGAACTGCCGCCAGGCGTCTGACATGAAAAAGGCTGTGCGCCACAAGGTCGCACAGCCTCCATTCATGACCCTGTGAAGGAACGATCAGAACTTGACCTGCATCCTTGCATAGAAGAACCGGCCGAGGACGTCATAGACGGTTGGCGCGGTATTGGTCGACGCATCGAGCGCGAAGGGCGGCGTGCGATCGAACAGGTTGTCGATACCGGCGACCAGTCCGATCTTCTTGAAGTTATAGGTGGCCACGATGTCGTGGTAGAAGACCTCGTTGGTCTTATAGAAGCGCTCGGCGTCGGGGCTGAAATTCGCCCCGCCTTCGTTGTAGGTCATGCCGTCGATGTAGCGGACCGTCCAGCTGAAGCTGAAGGGGCCGTGCGCGTAGGTGCCGGTGAAGTTGTCGCGGATCACCGGCACGCCGACCGGATACAGGCCGCCACCGAGAACCGTATTGAGCGTACCTTTCAGGTTGTAGAACTGACCGCCGTTTACGAGCTGTTCGGTGTAGCCGATGGTGTCGACCAGCTCGTTGGTGAAGCTCAGCGTGTTGTGGCCGCGCAGCTTGATCAGATAGCTCATATCGAAATCGATGCCATTGGTGCGCGTCACACCTAAATTCTGCTCCGGAGCACTGGCCAGGGAGATCTGGCTGGAGGCATTACGCGTCCCGGCGCTGGCGCAGAATGGGCTGCTCAGATTGACGCTCGTGTAGCACTGATCCTCGACATACTGCACCGGCACCTCGCCGATCGAGTTGTTGATCGAGGTATGATAGTAGTCGATCTCGGCAGAGAAGTTCTTAAGGAAGCGCGGTGTCAGCACGGTGCCGATAGTGTAGGTGCGCGAGCTTTCCGGCGTGAGCTGAGGATTGCCGCCAACCAGTGTCGCGATCTGGCCGGAACCGGCCTGCTGGAAGCCGACGGGAACACCTTTCCGGGCGCAGTTGGCGGCGACGGTGCCGGCAAGGGCCCCGTAGCTGGAGATCTGCCCGCACGGATCGTTACCCTGCTCGAAGCTGAGAGTACTGCCGCCGAACGCCTCAGAGATTGCAGGCTGGCGGACCGAGGTGCCCAGGTTGGCGCGGAAACGGATATCCCGGGACGGAGACCAGTTTAGGCCGGCCTTGAAGTTCTGCACGCCGCCGAAGGTGTTGTAGTCGGACCAACGACCGGACACATCTGCGGACAGATCCTTTGCCATCACGAGGTTCTTCAGGATCGGGATGTTCAGCTCGCCGAACACTTCGCCGACGTCGAAGCCGCCGCCGGTCGGAAACTCCTGAGCCGCAGTCGACTGACCGGCCTCGACGAACGGATCGGGATGATAGGCGCCGTTCTCCTGGCGATACTCGAAGCCGACTGCCAGACCGAGCGGACCATACGGCAGCTGCAGCAGCTTGTTGTTGGTGATGGTGCCCCCATAGTCGCGGAACTGATAGTACGCGTTGGAGCTCGCCGTGTACCTGACGTAGTTGACGGCCGCAGCGCTGGCTGCATTTGCGCCGAACGGGTTGAACAAGGCGCAACCTTCAGCGGCATTGCAGAGGCTGGCATTGAACGGGTCGGCCGGATTGCCGTCGGAGCCGAGCGAATTCGCGAGCCTGGTGGCGTTGATCTGGTTGGTCTCGTGAATGGTCGTGTTGGAATAGCCGTAGGTGAAGTAGCCGTCGTAGTTCCAGTTGCCGGTAATGTTGCCGCGGGCGCCGACTGTCGCCTGGTAGGTGTCCGTGCCGGTGTTGTACTGACGCGCGCCGAGATCGGTCGAGCGGCGATATCCGCTCAGCGCCTCGTCGACGCCCAACGCCTCGGCAAACGGGTTGCCTTGCGGAATGATCAGCGACGTCGGGGTGTTCGGATTGCCGGTGACCGGCTGGCCCGAGAGCTGCGTCTCGGTATTCTTGTGGGTGTAGAACGCCGACGCGTAAGCGGTGAAGTGGTCGTTGACGTCGAAATGCGTCTCCGCCGCGAGATTGGCCTGCGACTCGTAGTTCGAGAGGTAGGTGTCGTGGCCGTAATCATAGCGGCCGTTGATGTTCGGCGTGGAGCCGTTCGCGCCCAGATAGCTATTGACGAACGGAACGACCTGGCCGTTGACCACGGTGCCGCCGCCGCCGGATGCGAAGGCGTTCTCCGCTGGAGTGCCCGTTGCCGAGCCGAAATAGCGCCCGTTGACCGGGAAACCGGAACCGATCGTGTAGGGGTTGCCAGGACCGTTATCGGCGGAAACGACCGGATCGGACCAGTCGCGATCCTTCTGCAGCACCGGCTGACGTTGCAGGTAGTGGCCGCTCACCTCGAAGTTGCCGCGGCCTTGCGCGAAGTCGAACCCGGTGAGGCCGGAGATGTCGCCCTGCTTGTCGTCACCTGACGCGGTGATGTTGCCGCCGAGGTTGATTTGCGTGCCGGCGAAATTCTTCTTCGTAATGATGTTGATGACGCCGGCGACCGCGTCGGCGCCGTAGATGGTCGAGGCGCCGTCCTTCAAGACCTCGATGCGGTCGACCATCTGGATCGGGATGGTGTCGAGATCGACGCAGTCGTTGCCGGTGCCATAGGCGGAATGGACAAAGCGGCGCCCGTCCACCAGCACCAGGGTGCGGTTGATGCCGAGATTGAGCAGGTCGAGGCAGGACGACCCGTTGCCGCCGTTGTTGGTGGTGGCGAAGTTGCCATCGGTGCCGATCGACGGGAGCTTTTTGAGCACGTCCTCGATGGTCTGCGAGCTGGACTGCTCGATCTGCTTGGCAGTGACGACAGTGATCGGCGCTTCGCTCGTCACGTTGCTGGTCCGCAGCCGCGAGCCGGTGACTTCGACGTTCTCGGTCGGCGTGGGGCCAGTCTGCGGTGTCGCACCGGCAGCGAACGGCGTGCCGGCGATCTGGGCGAATGCCGGGGCTGAGCCAAGTACCGGCGCCAGCGCAAGCGCCGCGATCGACCCGGTCAAACCGGCTCGAAGGGTGAAGTAACGGGGTCGTGTCATCTTCGGCACTCCAAAACCCGCCTCAGTGACGGGACAGACGACAAGAAATTGACCGTGGGACGATGCGGCGGCGGCAGTCGTCTGGAAGAGGGCGTCGATAACGAAATCGAGAGTGCCCAGTCTCCTTCGACGAAAATCGTTGCAGCAAGCCTTTCAGGCAAAGGGGTGGAGCCGAAAGACCGTGTTGCGACGGGTTACGGCATGTGGCGATACTTAAAGTTCAGACACGTCACCCATGCAATGCCCGCATGGAACCCTGTTACAATGCCATGACGCCACGTTGCTGAAAGGTCACACAGTCGTTCCGCAGACGGGTGCATGCCGTCGCGCCCGTGCCACAACGCCGAGCAACCGACCGGTCATCGGCAGCCGGTGCTTCTTCCGGACGCGAAAACCGGCTACGTCCAAGCGGATGACGCGGCCGCAGCTCGGCCGCCTGGGTGTCGCGCGCCAACCGCCTGACCGGCGGCGCGTGAACGGAGGGCGTGTGACGATGACAAGACGGATCTGGTTGCTGGCAGGCGTGGGCGCTGTCACGACGATGGCAAGCTTTGCGGATCGCGCCGCGGCACAGCCGGTTACCGGCCTGTATGGTGCCGTCGCCGGCGGCGCCAACCTGGCTCAGGACCAGACCGTCCGCCTGTCGTCGCAGGCTCCCAGCGGTCAGCTTCGCTACGGTCCCGGCCTGGCTGGCCTCGGCAGTGTCGGGTGGGGCTTCGGCAACGGGCTGCGGGCCGAGATCGAGGGCAACTATCGCCGCGACACCCTGCAGCACTTCCGCGGCACCAGCTTTCCGACGCTGGCCGGCGGAAACCAGGAAAGCTACGGCGGCATGGCCAACGTGCTGTTCGACATGGATATCGGCCAGAACTGGCTCTACCCGTATTTCGGGCTCGGTGTCGGCTATGCCTGGTCGCATTCCGAGATGCACTACGCCGGAGCGGAAAGCGCCGAGCGCATCGGCGGCACCAGCGACGGCAACTTCGCCTACCAGGGCATCTTCGGCCTGTCGGTGCCGGTGCCATGGGTCGTCGGGCTGTCGACCACGCTGGAATACCGCTTCTATTCGATCCTCGGGCCGCAGCGCTTCACCGGCGACGAGATCGGCAACCAGGGCGGGTTCGGTGCCAAGGCTTACGGTCGGGACCGTGGCAACCAGGACATCACCACCAACTACAACCACACCTTCCTGCTCGGCGTTCGCTACGAGCTGAATCCCGCGCCGCCGCCGCCGCCGCCGGTCGCGCCAGCGGTACCGGCAGCGCCGGCACCCGCGGAGGCGCGCACCTACCTGGTGTTCTTCGACTGGGACCGCTCCGACCTCACCGGCCGCGCCCGCGAGATCGTCGCCCAGGCGGCCCAGGCCTCGACCCACGTCCAGACGACGCGGATCGAGGTGGATGGCTATACAGATACCTCATCGATCCATGGCGGCGTGCGTGGTGCCAGCTACAACCAAGCGCTGTCCGTCCGTCGTGCAAAGAGCGTGCAGACCGAACTCGTTCGCGACGGCGTCCCCGCCTCGGCCATCGACACGCACGGCTACGGCGAAACCCGCCCCCTGGTGGCCACCGGCCCGAACACCCGCGAACCCCAGAACCGCCGCGTTGAAATCATTCTCCGCTAGAACCAAGCCTCCCGGCTGGTCTCCTGCAGATCAGCCGGAAGAGACCGGCCGAGAACGCGCTGTGCCGAGTGAGAGCTCCCTTCTCCGGGAGCGCTCTTCGAGGTTCCCGGAGCACACGGGAACCGCGTCGGCTCGCCGGCACAGTGCGTTATCGGCCGGTCTCTCAGCCGAGGCCGGCGAAGAGGGAGGTCGACAGATATCTCTCTGCAAACGAGGGGATGATCACCACGATCTGCTTGCCGGCATGCTCGGGACGGTGGGCAAGGGTGAGTGCAGCGTGCAGAGCCGCGCCGGAAGAAATACCGATCGGCAAGCCCTCCATCCGGGCGCAGCGCCGCGCGGCGGCAATCGCCTCACGCTCCGACACGGTCAGCACGCCATCCAGAACGTCCAACTCGAGCACGCCCGGGCAGAAGCCGGGCCCGATGCCCTGGATCCCGTGCGGCCCCGGCTCGTCGCCGTTCAGCACCGCACTCTCCGACGGCTCGACGCCGTAGACCTTCAGGCCAGGCTTGCGCGGCTTGAGGGCGCGGGCAATGCCGGTGACGGTGCCCCCGGTGCCGATGCCGGCCACGACCATGTCCACGCCACCTTCGGTATCGGCCCAGATCTCCTCGGCCGTAGTGCGGGCGTGGATGTCGGGATTGGACGGGTTGTCGAACTGGCGCGGCATCCAGGCATCCGGCGTACTGGCCAGGATCTCCTTGGCGCGGGCGATCGCGCCGGCCATGCCGAGCCGCGACGGGGTAAGCTCCAGCTGCACGTCCATCAGCCGCAGCATCTTGCGTCGCTCGACCGAGGCACCTTCCGGCATGGTGACGATCAGCCGGTAGCCGCGCGAAGCCGCGACGAACGCCAGCGCGATGCCGGTATTGCCGGAGGTGGGTTCGACCAGGACGGTGCGGCCGGGGGTGATGGTGCCGGCCCATTCGGCTTCCAGCAGCATCGAGGCGCCGATCCGGTCCTTGACCGAGCCGAGCGGATTGAAGAACTCCAGCTTCAGCATGACGTCGCCGACCAGTTCGTCTTCCTTGGTCAGGCGGGGCAGCCTGACCAGAGGCGTGCCGCCGATCGTCTCGACGATGCTGTCGTAGATCCGGCGACGTGGTGCGGCAAAGCCGGAGAAGCCCGGGCCTTGCTCGACAGGGCCGGGATCCCGGAGTTTCGCGCTGGAAGTGGTCGAAAGCCGTTCGGTGCGTGCCATACGGTGATTATAGCACCGATCTGCGGCGTGGATAAGCGACGAAGCCCATGATATACTAGAGGCCACGCAGCCGGTTGCGAGTCTTCGTCGACGTCGCACTGCCTGCTGCCATCGTACGATCGGGGACGGAGATGCTGCTACGGCGCGACAGGGCGATGATTGCAGTGTTGATCATGCTGGATGTTGCTTTCCACGCCGGCCGCGCCGGCACGGTCAGTGCGGCAGATATCGCCGAACGTGCGGGTCTCGCCCGCCGGGGCATCGAGCCCTTGCTGCAGACGCTATCCCGTTCATCGCTGCTGGAAAGCGTCCGCGGGCCGCGCGGCGGCTACCGGCTCGGCCGCCCGCGCCGCGATATCCGCCTGTCGGAAGTGATCGAGACCGCGGTGTCCGACGATGCCGGCAGTGAGGATGGCCCAATCGGCGAGCTGTTCGCCCGGGTCGTGGAGCCGAGCTGGAAGCAGCTCGACGACGGCCTCAGAACGCAGCTGCATGACCTCACGCTTGATGATCTGGTTCGTCGCGCCGAGGGCGCCGGATTGAGACGCCCCCTGGCAGAGCCGATCAGCTTCTCCATATAGGGTTTAAGGCTGCATCAGAAGCGAACCACTGCCCTGCGGCGTGGTCCGTTTGACCTGCGCCGCGTGGTCGTTTTAATCGCACGTATGGCCGAGCGGCATGTAGGCCCCGAGACCTCGCCGCCCCTTGCGTGGCCGCGGATATATTGATCGACGGCGCCCAAGGAACAGCATCATGACGATCCAACTGGGCCAGATTGCCCCCGATTTCGAGCAGGACACCACCCTGGGACGGATACGTTTCCACGAGTGGCTTGGCGATAGCTGGGGCGTGCTGTTCAGTCATCCGAAGGATTTCACCCCGGTTTGCACCACCGAGCTGGGCATGGTCGCACGGTTGGGACCGGAATGGGTGAAGCGGAACGTCAAGGTGATCGGCCTGTCGGTCGATCCGCTCGAGAGCCATCACGCCTGGGAGAAGGACATCGAGGAGACCCAGGGCCACGGGGTCGACTTCCCGATGATCGCCGATCCGGACCGCATCGTGTCGACGCTCTATGGGATGGTGCATCCGCTGGCCGATGCGAGCCTGACCGTCCGCACGGTGTTCGTGATCGACCCGAACAAGAAGGTCCGGCTCAGCCTCACCTATCCGCCATCAGCCGGCCGCAACTTCGATGAAGTGCTGCGGGTGATCGACAGCCTGCAACTCACCGACGCTCACAAGGTGACCACGCCGGCAAACTGGCAGTCTGGCGATGACGTGATCATTGCCCCGAGCGTCGATGACGAAACCGCCAAGGGCATGTTTCCCGCTGGATGGAAGACGCTGAAACCCTATCTACGCATGGTCAAGCAGCCAATCGACCGATAGCCACTCGACATTCTCCGACGCCGGGATCCCGTTCCCGGCTCTCCGCCCAGTCAGGATCACCGTTTTGCCCGACCAGATCATCGCAGCACCGAAGAAGCTCTCCGGCGTCGAGACGCTCAAGGAGAGCAGCCATGGCCTGCGCGGTCGCCTGGCTGAGGAGCTTGCGGAAGGCGGCATCCAGGTCAGCGAGGATGCCTACAACCTGCTGAAGTTCCATGGCAGCTACGAGCAGTTCGACCGCGACACGGCCACCGCGCTCAAGCAGCAGAAGCTGGAGAAGGAATACCAGTTCATGGTGCGCGTGCGCATGCCCGGCGGCATGCTCACCGCGGCTCAGTATCTCGGGCTGGACCGGCTGGCGGACGACCACGCCAACGGCACGCTGCGCATCACTACCCGCCAGGGCATCCAGTTCCACGGTATCGTCAAGGGCGAGCTAAAGCCCTCGATCGCGGCGATCAACCACACCTTGCTGACCACGCTGTGTGCGTGCGGCGACGTGGTGCGCAACCTGATGACGACCTCGGCGCCGCACAGCGATGCGCGCCATCGGCGGCTGCGCGACGACGCGCACATGCTGTCGACTGCCCTGCTTCCCAAGAGCCGCAGCTACTACGAGATCTTTCTCGACGAGCAGCCGGTTGCCGGCACCGACGAGACCGAAACGCTGTACGGCGAGACCTACCTGCCGCGAAAGTTCAAGATCGGACTGGCGGTTCCCGACGACAACAGCGCCGACGTGCTCGCCAACGACCTCGCGGTGATCGCGCTGTTCGAGCCGGATGCCGAGGGCAACGATGTCCTCCTCGGCTACAATATCGCGGTCGGCGGCGGGCTCGGCATGACCCACAACCGTGCCAACACCTTCCCGCGGCTGGCGACGCCGATCTGCTTCGTGGGTCCTGACCGGTTGCTGGCGATCGTCGAGGCGGTGATCCGTCTGCAGCGCGACCATGGCGACCGCACCGATCGCCGGCGTGCCCGCCTGAAATACGTGGTCGAGGATAACGGGCTGGTGTGGGTGAAACAGACCCTTGACGGCTATTACGGCGGCGACCTCGAAGGTCCGCGGCCGATGCCGAAGCTGCATATTCCCGAGCTGCTCGGCTGGCATGACCAGGGCGACGGGAGATGGTGGCTCGGCGTTCCGGTATCCTCCGGCCGCATCCAGGATACCCCGACAGTTACGCTGCGGACGGCATTGCGGCGCGTGGTCGAGCAGTTCGGCGTGGATCCGATCATGACCGCGCAGCAGGATATCCTGCTGTCCAACATCCAGCCGGGCGACCGCGCGGCGATCGACGCGCTGCTGGCCGAGCATGGCGTGGTGCCGGCGACTGCGCTGTCGACCTTCTCGCGGTTCGCACTGGCCTGTCCGGCGCTGCCGACCTGCGGACTGGCCCTGACCGAGGCGGAACGGGTGCGCGAGCCGATCGTCGAGAGCCTGGAGACGCTGCTACGCAGGCACGATCTGCAGGATCGCCGCATCAGCCTGCGCATCACCGGCTGCCCGAACGGCTGTGCGCGGTCCTACTCCGGCGATATTGGGCTGGTCGGGCGGATACCCGGTCACTACGCGATCTATGTCGGCGGTGATTTCGACGGTCAGACGCTGTCGTTCCGGCTGCTGGAGCGGGTGCCGGAAGCGAGGCTGGGCGAGAAGTTCGGCCCGTTGTTCGAGGCCTGGGCGCTGCAGGGTCAGCCGGACGAGGGGTTCGGCGAGTTCTGCACCAGGCTCGGCCGGGACGCGCTGCTGGCGCTGACCGGTGACCAGGAGCAAAGCGCCGCCTGATCCGGTCCACGAAAGGCCCCCGGCGTGTTCCGCCGGGGGCGTGATCCGGTCTAGGACGAGCTGGCCTTCTTGTGCTTCGTCCGGGTTGAGTGGGTCGACTTGCTGCTTCTGTGCGAGCTTTTCGAAGGCGTGGCGACATAGGGAGCCGGCGGCGGCGGCGGAAGCACGACGCCGGTCGCGTCCGCGAGTGCAGCAACCTGCAACGCCACGCGCGCATGGCCGGCGGTCGGGATGAGACTGACGGTGAAACCGTCCGGACCTGCGTAGGCAGTGGTCGCGGTATAATTCACCAGGGTCTGGTTGTTGTAATTATAGATGAACGCCTTGCCGTGCGCCGGCAGCGTCTGCAGCAGGAACGAGGCATAGGCGGTGCCATCCGGCTGCGATAGCGCGACGGTGCAGAGGCCATCGTCGGATCGCACGCTCATCTTCGCGCTACGCCCGGTCGGCCCGTTCACGATGGGGCTCACCGTGCAGACGGCGGACTGCTTCAGGTAGCCGAACGGATTCGGCGCAATGGCCGCGGCCGGCGCCGGCAATGGTTTCTGTGCACATCCGGTGATCAGGATGCCAGTCATCAACAGGGATGCAGCAGCTCGCACGTGCACTCGTCAGCTCCGAATTCTGGCAGCCCGCGACACGTGCGGGGGACAGTGCCATAAGCCAAAACCGAACGCGGCGGAAGACCGGGAAACGTTATCGAAAATTTGCGACTCGGGGCGTTTTTGCGATGCTTGCCGGATGAGGGGCGGAGCGGTAAACCACCTCCGCTGCAAGATCGAAATGGTTTTCTGGACGTATCTCGTAGTGAATCAGCGCTTGCGGTGCAACTCCGCCACACTGGTCCCGGTCTTTGCCGTTGTGGCAGGGATAATGCTTGCAGAACCGTCGTTTACGGCGTCATCCTCGCTTTATAGTTGAGGGAGGCCGTTGCTTCCCGCAGCACCTTCCTTGCCGCATGGCCCGGTCCGGAGAACACCATGTCTTTCCCTGTAGGGCGTATCGCGATGACGCCAAAATGTTCGCGGATACGGCAGTTGGGTCGCGCGACCATGGCCGGGGTGGTGGCGACCCTGCTAAGTAGCCAGGCGTTCGCAGCCGGCCAGTGCGGCATGTCGTCCGCCAGGCAGGCATTCGATGTGCAGGGCCTCAAGAGCGAGCTGATGGTCACCGCCCTCTCCTGCAACGTCCAGGATCGCTACAACGCGTTCGTCGAAAAATTCCGGCCGGACCTGACGGCACAGGAAGTGGCGCTGAACAGCTATTTCCGCACGACCTATGGTCGCGGCGCCCAGACCGCGCATGACGACTACATCACCCAGCTCGCTAATGCGCAGTCGGAGCGAGGCCTGAAGGCCGGCGTGGCGTTCTGCCAGCAGCGGGTGAGCATGTTCGACGAGGTCGCGGTGCTCGAAAATGCGACGGATCTCGGCGGCTATGCCGAGGCCAAGGACATCGTCCAGCCTGCCAGCTACGAGACCTGCGCCGCGCCGAGCTCGCTCAACCATCCGGCCCGCGTTCGTCATATTCGCGCCGTCAGAAGCAGCCACAAGGGCTGATCGATCTTCCCAGGGGTGGGGGTTTGTGGGGGGACCATGCGGTGACGCGTGGTCCCCCTTTCTGTTTTCCGGCCACCGGCACCGGACCGGCCAGAATGATGAATCGGGTCGTCCCTAGCCGGACGCCTGTTTACCTTCCTTCTTCTCCGGCAGCACGTGAACCTTCTGGCCTTCGGAGAGGTCGGTCGGCGGATTGACGATAACCTTCTCCGTGCCGTCCAGGCCTTCGCGGAGTTCGGCTTCGGTGCCGGTGTCGCGGGCGATGCTGATCGTGCGCATCGCCACCTTGCTGTCCTGGCCGACCACCGCGACGTGCAGGCCCGAGGCGTCGAAAATCAGCGCGGCATCCGGAACGACAACCACCGGCGCCGGGCGCGTCACGTCGAACGCCACCGTCACGAACAGGCCGGGCGTGAGATGGCCATCGCGATTGTCGATATCGACCTCGACCAGCATCGAGCGGGAGTTCTGCGCCAGCGAGACGGACGACCGCGACACCACCGCCTTGAATACCTGTCCTGGCAGTTCCGGGATCGTGACGTGCGCCGGCAATCCGGCATGGATGCCGGTGAATTGGCTTTGCGGCACATAGACCTGGCAACGCAGCAGGTCCTGCTGGTCGATGTGCAGCAACGCGGTGCCGGTGCTGGAGTCGCTCTGCACCAGGTTGCCGATATCCACATCCCGCTGGGTGATCACGCCGTCGAAAGGCGCCTTGACGTTCTCGAAGCCGGTCAGTGCCACCAGCCGGTCCACGCTGGCCTGCTGGGCCCGCACGTTGGCAACCGCAACGCCGATGCCCGCCTGGGCGGATTTCACGCCGGTGCTGCTGACATTGTAGTTGGTGACCTGCGTGTCGCGGTTCTGCTTGGTATCCCAGCCCTCGCCCGCCAGGATCTGCGACCGGTTGCGATTGACCAGGGCAAGCTTGGTGTTGGCATTGGCCTGGCCGAGGCTGGCCTTCGCCTGCTCCAACTGGGCCTGCATCTGGCCGAGTTGCGCCTGCGCCTGTTCCAGCTGCTGGTCCAGGTCCGGCGACGCGATCACGAGCAGCAGGTCGCCCTTCTTCACGTGGCTGCCGATATCGACCATGCGCTGGGTGACGTAACCGGTCGCACGCGCGAACAGGTCGGCGGACTCGAACGCCGCGGTCTGCCCGGGAAGCGATGTCGCGGTCAGGCTGGATGTCCGATGCGCACTGGCCACCTGCACATCCGGCACCGAGGCCTGGGCATGCTTCAGTGTGTCGGATGCGTCGCTCGACTGGCGCCAATGCACATACACGCCCCAGCCGACCAGCAGCGCCAGCGGTAGCACCACATACAGCGCAAGCCGACGCCGCGGCGGCTTGGGTGGCGGCGCAGGCGGCTCCTGCTCCTGCTTCGGACCGGGCTTCCGGTCCGGATCCTGGCCCTGCTTGCGATCGGTTTCCGGCTTGTTCACGGACGTATGGTGGCCGCCATCGTCGTATTCGCGCGGGCTCATACGTAGTCCTCCGGGCCGCGAACCGGCCCTGTGCGAAACAGGCTGTAGAGGAAGGGCACGAACAGCAGCGTCGAGCAGGTGCCGACGGTGATGCCGCCGATGACGGCACGTGCGAGGGCAGCGTTCTGTTCACCGCCCTGCCCCAGATCGAGTGCCATCGGGATCAGTCCCACCACCATCGCACCGGCCGTCATCAGGACCGGCCTGAGCCGTGCGTCGGCGGCCGCGATCGCACCCTCGATTGCCGAGCACCCGGTTTCCTCGCGATGCTCCCGTGCGAACGTCACCAGCAGAATCGAGTTCGCGGACGCGACCCCCACGCTCATGATCGCCCCCATCAGCGATGCGATCGAGAAGGTGGTGTGGGTGATGAACAGGCTGAGCACGATGCCGCAGAACACCAGCGGCAGCGCGCACAGCACCACGAACGGGTCGCCCCAGTCCTGGTAGTTCAGCACCATCAGCAGGTAGACGGCGACCACCGCCACGAACAGCCCGATCTCGATATGCGAGAAGGCGCTGTTCATGCTCTCGATCTGCCCGCGCACGATGATCTTGTCGGGCGCCTGCAGGTGCTTCTGCTCCTCCTTGACGATGCGGTTGATGGCGCGTGCCGCCGAACCGAGGTCGGTATCCTGGACCGCGGCATAGACGTCGAAGGTCGGCTCGGTGTTGACGTGGCTCAGCACCGACTGCTCGATCCCGCGGTGGAAGGTGGCGACATTGCTCAGCAGGCTGACCGGCTGCGGGCCGTTGACGCCGCCATCGCCGGTGACCAGGGGCGTGTTGGCGATCTGGGCCAGGTTGTCGAGCCGATATTCGGGCGTCTGCACGGTGAGCTGCCAGGGAATTCCCGTCTTGGGGTCGGTCCAGAAGTTGGGGGCGACCTGGAAGCTGCCCGACAGTGAGATGTTGAGCTGGTTGGCAATCTGCTGCTCGGTCAGCCCAAGTTCGGACGCGCGCTGCCGGTCGATCTCGGCCAGGAACTCGGGCGCATCCACGACCTGCTGCAGATGCACGTCGACCAGACCCGGCAGCGTTTTAAGCCGCCGTTCCAGGGTTCGCGCCATCGCCAGGTCGACCGGACCATGCCGGCCATGCACCTGCACGTCGATCTGCGATGGCACCCCAAAATCGAGGATCTGGGTGATGATGTCGGCTGGCTGGAAGTAGAAGATGGTGTCCGGGAAGCGCTGGTGCAGCAGCACCCGCAACCGCTTGGTGACCTGGCTACCGCTGATTCCGGGCTTGAGGGTCGCCAGGATCTGGCCGTCGGAATAGGACACGAACGTGCCGTCGTTGAAGGCAAGATTATAGTTCACCGAGGGCAGGCCGATATTGTCGAGCACGGTCACCACGTTCGACGCCCCCTTGGAGTCCTGGCCCGCGACTTCGCGCATGGTGTCCTCGACCCGGCTGAACAGCTTCGCCGCCTCCTCGATCCGGGTTCCGGACCTGGCGCGAACATGCAGGGTAATCTGGCCGCTCTCGATCGCCGGGAAATAGTCCTCGCCGAGAAACGGGAACAGGCAGCCGCACACCACCAGCACGACGCCCACCACCGCGCCGGTGAGCACGCGGCGCTCCAGGACGACATGGAGCAGGCCAAGATAGCGGCTGTGGAACCGGCCGAAGCCGCGCTCGAAGCCGGCATGGATGCGGCTGAACAGGCCGGGCTTGCTTCTGTCCTGGTCCGGCTTCTCCTTCTCCTCTTCCCGGCGCTTGTGCTCGGGCGCCACCAGCACGTCGATCAGGATCGGCACCAGGGTGCGTGAGAGCACGTAGGAGGCGAGCATGGCGAACACCACCGCCAACGCCTGCGGGGTGAAGATGTATTTTGGCGCGCCGACCAGGAACAGCACCGACACGAACGCCGAGCAGATCGACAGGGTCGAGATGAGCGTCGGCTTGGCGATGGCCGAAGCGCCCTCGACCACGCTCTCGCGGAAACCCTTTCCGGTTTCCATCACCCGGTAGGTATTCTCGATCGCCACCGTCGCGTCATCGACCAGGATGCCGACTGCCAGCGCCAGCCCGCCCAGGGTCATGACGTTCATGGTCTCGCCCATCGCCGCCAGCACCGCGAGCGAGCTCAGCACCGCCAGCGGGATCGACACCAGCACCACCAGGGTCGCCCGCCACGATCCCAGGAACAGCAGGATCATCAGCCCGGTCAGCGCCGCCGCGATCAGGCCTTCCTCGGCCACGTCCCTGATCGCCTCGGAGACGAACACCGACTGGTCGAACAGCGAGACGATGTGGATGTCCTTGGGCGCCGCCGCGATGATGCCCGGCAGCATCGACTTCACCGTGTTGACGATGTCGATCGTGGAGGTCGAGCCGTTCTTGAGCACCGGCAGCAGCAGGCCGTTCTGGCCGTTCACATGCACCATGTTCTGCTGCGGCGGCCCGCCCGCCCTGGCCCAGCCGATGTCGCGCAACAGGATCGGCGAGCCGTTCACCAGCTTGATCGGGATGGTGTTCAGCGCATCCAGCACCTTGGGCAGGGTGTTCATCCGCATGATGAACTGGGTCTGGCCCAGCTTGGCGAGACCGGACGGCACGGTCAGGCTCTGCGCGTTGACCGCCGTCACCACCTGCATGGGCGTCAGCCCGTAGGCCTGCATCGCATGCGGATCGAGGTCGATCATCACCTGCTCGGGCACGCCGCCGTAGGGCGGCGGCATGGTGGAGCCGGGCGTGGTCTGCAGGGTCGAGCGCAGCCGGAAGCGGACGTAATTATACACGTCGGCCTGGCTTTCGACCTCGGAGGTCGCCGCGATCTGGATCACCGGCACCGAGGATGCCGAGAACCGGATCACGATCGGCGGCTGAATGCCGGGCGGAAGCAGGCCGCGAATGGCGTTGGTCGCCGAACTCACCTGGCTGAGCGCCAGGCTGATATCGATGCCGGGCTGGAAATACACCTTGGTGATGGTGATGCCCTGGAGGGTCGTGCTCTCCATGTCGCGTATGCCCACGACATTGTTGGACAGGGCCAGCTCGTTGTACGAGGTGACCTGGTTCTGCATGTCCGGCGTATCCAGGCCGGTGTAGGTCCATATGATGGTAACAACCGGGATGTTGACGTCGGGCAGCACGTCCTTAGGCATGACGATGGCTGCACCGCCACCGGCGAGCATGATCAGGACCGCCATCACATAGAAGGTGATGCGGTATTTCAGGGCAAACTTGACCAGACCCACAGTCGGCGCTCCCGTCCGGCCACAACGATGGAGCAGGATGTTGCAACACGGCGCGGTGACAACAAGCCAGCAGGCAAACGTATTCGCATCAAAAGGTAACAGCTATATCCATCGGCCTTCGGTCTCGCAGGGTTGACTTGGATGCAGCAGGGGAGTGAGAACCAATCATGAACGACCTGTTCTCACCCGTGCCACGCAAGCCTCGCGGCGGCGCGCAGCCAGCTGCCACGCCGGCGACGCGGAAGCCGGCCGCCGCCCTGCCGTCCGGCACGGGTGCAGCGGACGCCAGCTACTCGGCACGCGATATCGAGGTGCTCGAAGGGCTGGAGCCGGTTCGGCGCCGCCCCGGCATGTATATCGGCGGCACCGACGAGAATGCGCTGCACCACCTGGCGGCCGAGATCATCGACAACGCGATGGACGAGGCCGTCGCCGGCCATGCCACAACCATTGAGGTCTCGCTCGAGGCCGGCAACCGGCTGACCGTGCGCGACAACGGCCGCGGCATCCCGGTCGACGCGCACCCTAAATTCCGCGACCGGTCGGCGCTCGAGGTCATTTTCACCACCCTGCACTCGGGCGGAAAGTTCTCGGGCAAGGCCTACGCGACGTCGGGCGGCCTGCACGGGGTCGGCTCCTCGGTGGTGAATGCGCTGTCGTCGCTGCTCGAGGTGGAGGTGGCGCGGGATCGTGCGGTCTGGCGGCAGTCGTACGAACGCGGCAAGCCGATGGGCAGGCTGGAAAAGGTCGGCGCCACCCAGAACCGGCGCGGCACCCAGATCAGCTTCATCCCGGACACCGAGATCTTCGGGCCGATCATCTTCTCGGCGGCGCGTCTGTACCGCTTCTGCCGGTCCAAGGCGTTCCTGTTCCGCGGCGTCACGATTCGCTGGGAGTGCGAGCCGAGCCTGCTCAAGGGCGCCGACATTCCCGAGGCGGCGGTGCTGCACTTTCCGGGTGGCCTCGCCGACAGCCTGCGCGACGAACTCGACGACAAGGCAACGCTGCTGTTCGACCTCTGGTCGGGCGAGGCCGATCTGCCGGCCAGCCCGGACGGTGCCCAGACCGGGCGCGTCGAGTGGGCACTGGCCTGGCTGGAGTCAGGCGAGGCGGCGCTGGCTTCGTTCTGCAACACCATCCCAACCCCGTTGGGCGGCACCCACGAGACCGGGTTCCGCAACGCGCTGATCAAGGGCCTGCGCAACTGGGGCGAACAGCGGAGCAACAAGCGGGCGCAGCAGGTGACCGCCGAGGATCTGCTCGGCGCCGTCGCGGCCAAGCTGTCGGCGTTCATCCGCGAGCCGCAATTCCAGGGCCAGACCAAGGAGAAGCTGACCAACGTCGAGGCGACCCGTTTGGTCGAGACCGCGCTGCGCGATCGTTTCGACCATTGGCTGGCCGGCCATCCGGCGCAGGCCGACGCGCTGCTGGCGGCGATCATCGAACGCGCCGAGGAGCGGCTGCGGCGCCGCGACCTCAAGGACACCCCGCGCAAGACCGCGACCCGCCGGCTGCGCCTGCCCGGCAAGCTGACCGACTGCACCCGCGAGAATGCCGCGGAGACCGAGATCTTCCTGGTCGAAGGCGACAGCGCCGGCGGTTCGGCCAAGCAGGCGCGCAACCGCGAAACCCAGGCGGTGCTGCCGTTGCGCGGCAAGATCCTGAACGTCGCCAGCGCCTCGGCCGAAAAGCTGCGCGGCAACCAGGAGCTGAAGGACCTGATGGAAGCGCTCGGCTGTGGCCAGGGCGCGCGCTACGAGGAGAGCAAGCTGCGCTACGGGCGCGTCATCATCATGACCGACGCGGACGTGGACGGCGCCCATATCGCCTCGCTGCTGATGACCTTCTTCTATCGGGAGCTTCCCGAGCTGATCCAGGGCGGTCACCTGCATCTGGCACAGCCGCCTCTGTATCGGCTGACCCAGGGGGCGAAGACGGTCTATGCGATGAACGACCGGGATCGCGAGCGGAAGCTCAAAACCGGCTTCAAGGCCGGTACCAAGATCGAGGTCAGCCGGTTCAAGGGCCTGGGCGAGATGCCGCCGGCCGATCTCAAGCGTACCACGATGGACCCGGCGCACCGCACCCTGCTGAAGGTGATCGCGGCCCACGAGGATCGCGAGGCGACCGACGAGCGGGTCGAGAGCCTGATGGGTCGGCGTCCGGAATTGCGGTTCCAGTTCATCCAGGAAAACGCCAACGCGACGTCCGAGGCGCTCCTCGACATCTGATCGCCAGGGTGGCGATCGGGTTTGAGGGGGTTACCGGCCCGGCCAACCCGGACATGCCGCGGGTTCGCAGCGGTCGCCTCGTCGTGGATCACCCACTGCCGACATCCTGACGCCGCGCAGGAAACACCCGCCCGCCACGACATCGCGTCGCCGGGGTGAACACGATCGCGCTTGCATGCTCTAGGATGAGCCGGATGATCTGTCGCACCCTCGCCTCCGTCCTTGCTGCGTCCATCGCGGTTCCGCTGACCGGCTGCATTGCCCGTGGCAACAGCCGGATCACCAACGTCATCCCGGTGCCGCTGCAGGAGGGCGCCAACCTGGTGCCGCACCTGGCCCCGGATGGACGCCAGGGGCTGGTGGTCCAGGCGCGGGAGCCGGATATCGGCCATACCCGCCTGATCATGACCATGCTCCCGCGTGCGGAGGGGATGCGTGGCTGGGACGTGGTCGCGATGGATGCGGCCGATGGCTCGCGCATGCCGACCATCGATAATCGCGGCCGGTCGGTGGTGTTTGCCCGCGCCAAGGTGTCCGGCATCCCAGCCACACTCCTGTTCGTCACCTCCGCCGATACCGCCGACACGGCATCGCCGGGCAGCCCGCATCGGATGCTGATCAGGACCATGCGGCTGCGGACGGATGAGACCTCGGCCCATTTCGAGTCGATCGCCACCGAGACCACGCGTGGTCGCTATTGCAGCTTCACCGACGCGCTGGCCGCGACATACCGGCTGGCCCTGCCGGAGGATGGTGCTGCCGACAGCCGGTGTGATCCGCCGGGTTCGTGAACCGGGCTCGCCCGGCAAACCTATTTCTATCACTTGCGAATCGCGACGGGACGATTGTAGGCTCGGCTTATCGAATTCAACTGAGAGGAGGTGATCCAGTGTCTCATTGCCTGACAAAGGCTCCACGCGGAGCGACCCGGATGGCCCCCTTCTCCATCGAAAAGGCGGTCTGACCGACCCTCTGCAGTGACAAGCCGCAGACAATGCGAAGGCTCCGGGGGAAATCCCCGGAGCCTTTTCATTTTGTGCGCTAGCTACGCCGGTCGGTCAGCCGGAACCGGACGGCACGATCGGGCTGCGTCGTGACCAGGCCGCGTGGCACCACGGTAGACGATCCGGCGAAGCTCAGCCGGAACCGTGCCAGCAGCCGCGCCAGCACCAGGGTTCCTTCGGCGAGCGCGAACTGCGCGCCGACACAGATGCGCGGTCCCGCACCGAACGGCATGTAGACCATCCGGTCCGGCACCGGTGCACCGGCCAGGAACCGGGACGAATCGAAGCGGTCCGGGTCGGTCCAATGACTCTCGTGCCGGTGCAGGATCCAGGGCGAAATAGTGACCACGGTGCCGGGATCGACCTGATGACCGGCGATGGTATCGGCCTCCTTCGCCTGTCGCACGATCAGGTAGGCCGGTGGGTACAGGCGAAGCGCCTCGTCGAGAAAGGCGCGGGTCAGCTTGAGTTTCGGAAGCGCCGAAGCGGCTCCATCCGGTGACAGGTCGAGGGCGCTCGCTTCGGCGGCGATCGCGTCCTGATATTCGGGCAGGCGGGCTGCCGCGTAGCAGGCCCAGAACAGGCTGACGGCGGTGGTCTCGTGCCCGGCCAGGATCAGCGTCGAGACCTCGTCGCGCATCAGCTCATGGCTGAAGCCCTGGCCGGTTTCGGGATCGCGCGCCTGCCTGAGCAGGTCGAACAGGTCGCGTGGCGCATCGTCGGGAACAGCGGCGTCCTGTTCCGTGCGGGCGGCGATGATCCGGTCCATCAGGGCCAGCCAGTCGGCGCGGAAGCTGGCACGGCCACGATCGAGCGGCGTCGTCCAGCCGTCCGGCAACAGCATGTCGAACAGCCCGACCTTGGCGTAGTCGCGGGCGTAGCGGACCAGCAGGCCGCGCAACGCATCGCCGAACCGGCCCATCTCCAGCGAGAACATCGACTGTCCGGCGATATCGAGAGTGAGCCGCTGCAGCACCGGCATCAGCTCGAACGAGCCCGCGCCGCGGGAGGCGAGTTCCTGCTCGGCCGACTGCGTCACCGACACGATGTGGCGGACCAGGATCGGCAGCACGCGGGGTGCCAGGGCCGGCGCGATCACCCGGCGCTGATGCCGCCAGGCCTCGCCCTCGGCCAGGAACAGGCCCTCGCCGAGCACCGGCTGCAGCACCCGGCGGGTCGGCGCGCCGCGCACGTAGTTCTCGTGGTTGCCCAGCAAGACATGCCGGATCGCGGCGGGATCGTTCAGCAGGAGTTGCTTGCTGCCCAGGAACGACCCCGGCAGGATCAGCTCGCGATAGGCCGGCGCCCCCCAGAGCTCGAGCGGATTGCGGCGCAGCACCAGGAAAGATTCCGGCTGGCTGCGAATCCGCGTCGGCAGCGGCGGTTTCGGCAGATGGGCACCGGTGCGAGGGAAGACGGCTCTGGGGAGAGCGGGCCGTGTGGGAGCGAGAAGTGTGTCCTGCATCCCTCACACATGGAGGCCAGGATACCTCGCGGGAAGAGCCGGCCCGGCTTTCGGACTAACCGTGATCGGCGCTTGCACCCGGGGCCACCGGCGCCTGGACGCTCGAGGCGGCGATGGCTGTCACCGCCGGGTCGAACACGCGGGTGAAAGACGAGGGATAGATACCCATCCACAAGGTGATAGCGGCCAGCGGGACCAGCATCGCGATCTCGCGTGGGGTCAGGTCACGGAGCACGCCGGCAAAATCCCCGGCAGCGCCGCGTGCACCGTCAAACATCACCCGTCGATACAGGACCAGCATGTAGACGGCGCCCAGGATCATCGCCAATCCGGACAGCAGCGCCACCCAAAAGCCGACATGGATCGCGCCGATCATAACCAGCAATTCGCCGACGAAGCTTCCGGTGCCGGGCAGGCCGATATTGGCCATGGCGAACAGCATCGCGAGCGCCGCCAGGACCGGCATCCGGCCGGCGATGCCGCCGAAGCCGGTCACCGCATGGGTGCCGGTGCGGCTGGACAGGATCGCCACGATGAAGAACAGGGCGGCGATGATAATGCCGTGCGACAGCATGACGAACACCGCGCCGTCGATGCCGGTGGCGTTCAGGGTGAACAGCCCGACCAGTACCAGACCCATGTGCGAGAACGACGAGTAGGCAATCATCCGCTTCATGTCGGTCTGGGCGAGCGCTACCATCGCGGCATAGATCACCGCCACGATGCCGAGCGCGATCATCAGCGGCGCGTAGCGATGCGACGCATCGGGCAGCATCGAGATCACGAAGCGCAGGAACCCGTAAGCGCCGGCCTTGGCCAGCACGCCGGACAGCATCGCGGTCGCCGCGGACGGTGCCTCGGTATAGGCGTCGGGCAGCCAGCCATGCAGCGGGAACAGCGGCAGCTTCACGCCGAACGCCAGCACCAGGCCCAGGAACATCCAGCCCTGCACGGCGGGTGCGAAATGGGTGTGCAGCAGCACCGGAATGTCGGTGGTGCCGGTGATGTGCCACATCGCCAGCAGCGCCAGCAGCATGAACAGCGAGCCGCCGAAGGTGAACAGGAAGAACTTGATCGACGCGTAGACGCGCTTCGGTCCGCCCCAGATGCCGATCAGCAGCGAGCCTGGGATCAGCGTGGCTTCGTAGAAGACGTAGAACAGGACGAAATCGAGCGACGAGAACAGGCCGATCAGCGTCGTTTCCAGCAGCAGCAGCGCGATCAGGTAGTCGCGGATCCGGCTGAGGCCGGCAGGCCAGCTCGCCAGGATCGAGACCGGGGTGATCGCCGCGGTCAGCACCACGAACAGCAGGCTGATCCCGTCCAGGCCCAGATGATAGGAAATGCCGAAGCCCGGCACCCAGTCGGCATGGTCCTCGAACTGGAAGCCAGGCTGCCTGGGGACGAAGCGTATCCAGAGGATGACCGAGAGCAGCAGCACCAGCAGCGAGGTGCCGAGTGCAACCCAGCGACTCGTTCGCTCGACGAACGCGGCATCGCCGCGGATCGCCAGCATGGCGAGCGCCCCGACGAGGGGGAGGAAGGTGAGAATCGTCAGCAAAGGCAGGTGCACGGATTTTGTCGTCCCGAACGTCAGGCCGGCCGTCCGTGGCACCGGCGAGGCAGGCAATGCATCCTAGGCTGCGTCGCTGCACTGCACCAGAGGCCGTGCCGCATGCCGATGCTTGCTCCGGTCGAGCTAAAAGGATATACAAGTTATATATCCCAAGAGGGCGTTGTTGGAATGCGTACGAAGTTGTTCCTGTCGAACCGCTCGCAGGCCGTTCGCCTGCCGAAAGCCGTTGCTTTCCCCGGCACCGTTACGGAAGTCGCGATCGTTCGAGATGGGGTCCGGCGGATCATCGTGCCGGCCGATGCCACCTGGGATGATTTCTTCGAAGCTGCAGGTGTCGATCTCGGCCCGCGCACGCAACCGGCGCATCAGCAACGCGAGCCGTTCTGAGCCATCGGCATGCTGCGCTACATGCTCGACACCAACCTGTGCATCCGGGTCATCCGTGACCGTCCTGCCTGGTTGCGACCTCGCTTCAACGCCGAGGCAGCAGGATTATGCCTGTCGAGCGTGGTTTTGTATGAACTGCTCTACGGTGCGGAACGATCCGCGCGGCCGGCGGAGACGAGACAGCAGGTCGAACGGTTCGCATCGCGGCTAACCCTGCTGCCGTTCGATGACGAGGCTGCCGCGCACAGCGCGATCATAAGGGCCGAGCTGGAACGGCAAAGTCATGTGATCGGCCCCTATGACCTGATGATCGCAGGCCACGCGCGTAGCCGCGGGCTGGTCGTGGTCACCGGCAACCTCGTCGAATTCCAGTGCGTCGCCGGATTGCGATCCGAGGACTGGCTGCACGAGGCAAGTTGAAATCAGCGCCGGCCGAACATCCGTTCGATCTCGTGCCGGCTGAGCTTCAGGTAGGTAGGGCGGCCGTGGCTGCAGGTGGCGGCGCGCGGGGTGGCTTCCATCTGCCGGAGCAGATGGTCCATCTCCTCGGCGGTCAGGCGGCGCCCGGCGCGAATGCTGCCGTGGCAGGCCATGCGGGCGATCACCGCATCGAGCCGACCGGTGAGCACGCCAGACTCGTCGGGCGTGGCCAGTTCGTCGGCGCCCAGTTCCTCGGCCAAGTCGCGCAACAAAGCTGTCGGATCGGGATTGCCGAGCAGCGCCGGCACCGCCCGCAGCAGCACCGAGCGGCCTCCGAACGATTCGATCTCGATACCGAACGCCGACAGCGTGCCGCTGAACTCCAGCAGCCGCTCGGCATCGCGGACCGGCAGGTCGACCACTTCCGGCAGCAGCAGGCGCTGCGCCTGGATTGCGCCATCCAGATATTGCTGGCGCAGGCTTTCATGCGTCAGGCGTTCATGTGCCGCATGCTGGTCGACCAGTACCAGGCTACCGTCGCCGGCCACCGCGATCACATAGGTATCGAGCACCTGGGCAACCGCGGCGCCGAGCGGATGCGGATCGGGCTCGACCGGCGACGACCGGACCTGGGCCGGTGACTGTGACGGCGCCGCGAACGGCTGGGCTGGAAGCATGCGGGCGGACGGCCCTGCCCCCAGCGCCAGATGCGGCTCGGCGAAACCGGTCGGCATGGCAGGTGCCGTGCGTTCCGGCGGATACCAAATCCCGTGGCCGGGCCGTCGTGGGGTCAGCAGGCCGGACTGCACGCCACCGGTTCCCGCACCGCCCCCGAGCGCCCGCCCGAGGCTGCCGATCACCAGGGAGCGCACCGAGGCCGCATCGGCATAGCGCAGCTCGGTTTTCGCCGGATGCACGTTGACGTCGAGCCGGTCCGCCGGGATGTCGACGAACAGGGCGACCACGGCATGGCGCCCTTGTTCCATGACCTGGCGATAGGCCACGCGGACGGCCGTGCGGAGCACCGGGTCGGCGACCGGGCGGCCATTGACCACGAGATACTGTCCGTTGGCGGTGGCACGATGGACCGCCGGACCGCAGGCAAACCCGGACAGCGTCATCCCGTCGCGTTCGCCTTCGACCGGCAGCAGGCCCTGCGGACCCGCCTGCCCACCCTCGTCCGCCAGCAGGGCGGTGACCCGGGCCTCCCGCGACTGGCCGGGAAGGTCGAGCAGCACCCGGCCATCGATCTGCAGCCGGAACGCGATCCACGGCGCCGCAAGCGCGAGCCGGCGCACGATGGTTTCGGCGTGACCCGCCTCGACCCGCGGACTCTTCAGGAATTTCCGCCGCGCCGGGGTGGCGAAGAACAGGTCCTCGACCAGCACCTGCGTGCCGGGCGGGCCGGAACTGGGTTCGGCGGGATGCAGTATTCCGCCCTCGACCCTCAGCCGCCACGCCTCGCTGGCGATCCCGTCCACCGGCCGCTGCCGCGACGTCAGGCACAGGCGTGCAGCCGCGCCGATGCTGGGCAGCGCCTCGCCGCGGAAACCGAGCGTGGTGATCGACACCAGCGTGTCGTCGGTGAGTTTGGAGGTGCAGTGGCGCTCGACCGCCAGGGCGAGGTCGGTCGCGGACATGCCGCTTCCGTCATCGACCACCTCGATCCGCTCGATCCCGCCGCCGACCAGCGACACCGCGATGCGCGTCGCGCCCGCGTCGATCGCATTCTCGACCAGTTCCTTGACCGCCGCCGCCGGCCGCTCGACCACCTCGCCCGCCGCAATCCGGTTGACCACCCGCTCCGACAAACGACGGATCGGAGACGGGGACATCATTGGCTGGCTGGATTGGCGATCAGTGGCCACTGCTTATCGATCGAGGGTCGCCCGGAAATGGGCTGTGCCGAGCGAGAGCTCCCTCTTCGGGAGCGCCCGTCGTGGCAGTCGAGAACCGGAGCGGAGCGGCCTTATCGGCCGTGAGCACCGGAAGCGCAGAATGCTGCGTCGGATCGCCGGCACGGCCCATTACCGGGCGATCCGCTAGAAGAGGCGATCGAAGAAGCCGGGCTTGCTCACCTTGACGGTCGGCGTGGCACCGACGGTCGGGCTGCGACCGAGGGCAGAGTTCTCCTGCAGGCGCTGGCGCTCGGCGGTCGCATCGACCACTTCGCCGGCCTGGCCGCCCTTCCAGAACATCAGCTCGTTGACGAAGCCCTGGCTCGGATGGTCGAGACCACCGGTCGCAGGCTGGCTGCTGGCCTGGTCGGCTCCGGCGACGAGTGCCTGCTGGCCGGTGCTTGTGGCGCCGTTGGCACCCTGCAGCGCCACGTTCGGGGCCAGCGTCTCGAGCGCCTGGGTCTGGCTGCTCTGTTCCTGCGGCCGTTCCGCACCGGGCGTCGGCTGGTTCAGGGCGGCGGTCGGCGGCATCGACAGCGGTGCCCGCGTGGTGACGGTGAATTCGTCCGGGGCGGTCCGGATCATGCCAAAATCGCGCTCGATCTGCTCCCCGGTGCAAGCGGAGAGCATGGAGCCGGCTGCCACGAGGGCAGCCAGCAGGACGACACGGTTCTGGAGCACGGACATGCTGGCCTCATAGGATGGAAACACCCCTCGGGCAAGCATCGTGCCGTATCAACGGCAACTCCTGCAACAGGCGCTAGAAGGTGTTCGGGTCCGGCCCGATCCGCCGGCCGCTCTCGAGGCTGCGCATCTGCTCCATGTCGTCATCCGACAGCGCGAAGTCGAAGATGTCGATGTTCTCGGCGATCCGCGACGGCGTGATCGATTTCGGGATCGCCACGATGCCGCGCTGCATGTGCCAGCGCAGCACGATCTGCGCCGGGGTGCGTTCGTGCTTCGCCGCCAGTTCCATGATGACCGGTGCATCGAGCTCGCCCTGGGCCAGCGGGCTCCAGGCCTCGGTGACGATGCCGTGCGCTTTATGAAATTCGTGAAGCTCGTTCTGCGGCAGGGTCGGATGCAGCTCGATCTGGTTGACCGCGGGTACGATCGCGGTTTCGGCCAGCAGTCGCTCCAGGTGAGGCACCTGGAAATTGGACACGCCGATCGCCCGGGCCCGGCCCTCCTGCTTGAGCTTCTCGAAGGCGCGCCAGGTATCGAGATACTTGTCCAGCGCCGGCTTGGGCCAATGGATCAGATAGAGGTCGACATAGTCGAGGCCGAGCCGCGCCAGGCTGGCATCGAACGCCTTCAGCGTGGCCTCGTAACCCTGGTCGTCGTTCCACAGCTTGGTGGTGATGAACAACTCGTCGCGCTCGATGCCGGACTTGGCGATCGCCTGGCCGACGCCCTGCTCGTTCCGGTAGATCATCGCGGTGTCGATGGAGCGGTAGCCAGCATCAAGTGCCAGCCCGACGGCCTTCTCGGCCTCGTCGGCGCCGACCTTGAACACGCCGTACCCGAGTTGCGGGATCGCGTTGCCCTGGCTCAGGCTGATGGTCGGGACATGCGGCATGGACTGGTGCTCCGGCGTGCTGGTCTGGACGGGTGTCGTCACAACAGCGCAGGCGGCCCGGCGTTCATTGCTGTTTCGGAGGCCGATCGAACAGGCTGTCGATCAGCAGCACACCGACGCCGCAGACGATCGACGCGTCGGCCAGGTTGAAGATGTAGTTCCAGGACAGCGAGCCCAGATGGGCATGGATGAAATCGACCACCGCGCCGAAGCGCAGCCGGTCGATTACGTTGCCGATGGCGCCGCCGGCGATGGCGCCGAGCGCCGCGGCGACCCACGGTTTCGGGGTGCGTCGCATCCAGAACAGCAGCATCACCACCACGGCGAGCGCCACGGCGCTGAACAGAAAGCGTCCGGCGGCACCCACTCCGCCGAACAGGCCGAAGGTCACCGCGTGGTTCCAGACCATGACGAAGTCGAGCACCGGCAGCACCGTGACGCGACCGCGCACGGGCAGGTCGAGCCGGTCCAGGATCCACCATTTGCTGGCCTGGTCCGCCACCAATACCACCAGCCCGAGGATCAGCCCGAGCGGCAGGTAGCGCCCGTTCCCGGCGCGCGCGCGGTCGGCGAGAGCCGATGCCTTGATGCCGCTCATGCGACGACCGCGGCGCAACGCAGGCAGAGGGCCGGGTGGGCGGCAACCTGGCCGACCTCGGCGAGCACCTTCCAGCAGCGGGCGCATTTCTGGCCGGACGCCGCCTGGACCCGCGGACCCCGATGGGCGGTTCCGTGGGCTGACTGCTCGCCCTGACGCTCGCTCGCGAACAGCGAGACCGCGGACGGGTCGACCTCGATCCCGGCCTTCGAGACGATCGCCAGTTCTTCCCAGTCGATCCCCGCGAACTCCGCGGCCTCGGTCTCGGACAGCGGCAGGGTCAGCGCGGCCTGCAGCGACGACCCGACCACGCCATCCCGGCGTGCGGTCTCGATCGCGGTGGTGATCAGCCGCCGGACCGCGCGCAGCCGGACCCAGCGTTCGCCGAGTTCCGGGTCATGCCAGTCCGCCGGCAGCGTCGGGAACGACTGCAGGTGCACGCTGCCCCGACCCTCGTCGCCTGCACCGAAGCGCTCGGTCCAGGCTTCCTCGGCGGTGAACACCAGCACCGGCGCGAGCCAGATGGTCAGGCTGCGGTGCAGATGGTCCAGCACGGTCCGGGCGGCCCGACGCTCCAGGCTGGAGGTCGCATCGCAATAGATCGCGTCCTTGCGGACGTCGAAATAGAAGGCCGACAGGTCTGCGGCGCAGAAGGTGTGCAGCGCCGGATACACGCCCACCCATTCGTGCGTCTCGACCGCGCGGGCGATCATGCGGCCCAGTTCGGCCAGGCGGTGCAGCACCCAGCGCTCGAGCTCGGGCATCTGGTCATGCGGAACCCGTTCGGCCTCGTCGAAGCCGTCGAGCGCGCCGAGCAGCCAGCGCAGCGTGTTGCGCAGCCGGCGATACAGCTCGCCCTGCTGCTTCAGGATCTCCTTGCCGATGCGGAGATCCTCGTTGGTGTCGGAGTTCATCACCCACAGCCGGAGGATGTCGGCGCCGAGCGTGTTGTTGACATCCTGCGGCGCGGTGACGTTGCCGAGCGACTTGCTCATCTTGCGGCCCTGCTCGTCGAGCACGAAGCCGTTGGTCACCAGGGCGCGGAACGGCGCCATGCCACGTGTGCCGACGCTCTCAAGCAGGCTGGACTGGAACCAGCCGCGATGCTGGTCGGAACCTTCGAGATAGAGGTCGGCCGGGAACGGCAGGTCGCCCTGCCCCAGCACGAACGCATGCGTCGAGCCGCTCTCGAACCAGACATCGACGATGTCGAACACCTGATCGTACTCGGCCGGATCGCGGTCGTTGCCGAGGAAGCGCGCGGGCGGCGAGGCATACCAGGCATCGGCGCCCTCCAGCCTGAACGCCTCGACCACGCGCTGCATCACCGCCGGGTCGCGCAGCACCTCGCCGGTACGCCGGTCGACGAACACCGCGATCGGCACGCCCCAGGCGCGCTGCCGGCTGATGCACCAGTCCGGACGTCCCGCGACCATAGCGGTCAGCCGGTTGCGGGCCTGCGCCGGCACGAAGGTGACATCCTGCAGCGCCGCCAGCGCCTGCGCCCGGATGCCTTCGTCGGCATCGTCGCCGGGCCCGCCATCCATGCGGATGAACCATTGCGGCGTGGCGCGAAAAATCACCGGCGCGCGCGAGCGCCAGCTATGCGGGTAGGAATGGACGATCTGGCCGCGCGCGACGAGGCCTGCCGGGCCGCGGTCGGGATCGCTGTCCTCGGACTGCGACACCGCCATCGCATCGGTCAGGGCGGCACACACAGGGTCGGCCGCCTTGAACACGTGCACGCCGGCGAAGCCCTGCACCCAGGGCGCATACCGACCATCGCCCTCGACGGTCTCGGGGACCGCAATGCCGTAGGCGACGCAGAGCGTGAAATCGTCCTCGCCATGCGCCGGCGACATGTGCACCAGGCCGGTGCCGGCATCGGTGGTGACGAAATCGCCGGGCAGCATCGGCACGTCGTAGTCGTAGCCGCCGTCATAGGCCGCCACGCCGCGCCACGGATGCGCGCAGACCGCACCCTCCAGGGCGCTTCCGGGGAGTGTGTAGAGCACGTGGTGCTGCAGGATGCCGGCGACCTTCACGAACGGCTCGATCAGCGCCTCGGCGATCAGCACGCGGGCGCCGGGCTGCAGGCCCTCGGCGGTCTCGGACGGGGACGCGCCGACCTCATCGACGCAAAGCACCACGTAGGTGATCTCCGGCCCGTAGGCGATCGCCCGGTTGCCGGGGATGGTCCAGGGGGTCGTGGTCCAGATCACCGCCGACACGCCTTCGAGCGCACAGGCCGGCGTCGGATCGCGGACGAACGGGAACGCCACCCAGATCGTGGTGCTGGTCAGGTCGTGATATTCGATCTCTGCCTCGGCCAGGGCGGTCTTCTCGACCGGGCTCCACATGACCGGACGCAGGCCGCGATACAACGAGCCGTTGGCCAGGAACTTGCCGATCTCGCCGGCGATGATCGCCTCGGACTTGAAGTCCATGGTGGCGTAGCGGCCGGCCCAGTCGCCCTGCACGCCGAGGCGGCGGAACTCGGTTGCCTGGAAATCCAGCCAGGTCTGCGCATGCGCGCGGCACTCCGCGCGAAACTGCAGCACCGGCACCTGGTCCTTGTCCTTGCCGGCCTTGCGGTACTTCTCCTCGATCTGCCACTCGATCGGCAGGCCGTGGCAATCCCAGCCGGGGACGTAGTGCACCGCGTAGCCGCTCATGCGGTGGGCGCGGTTGATGACGTCCTTCAAGATCTTGTTGAGCGCGTGACCGATATGCAGCGGGCCGTTCGCGTAGGGCGGGCCATCATGCAGCGTGAAGTACGGACGGCCCTCCCCGGCGGCGCGCAGGGCGTCGTCCAGGCCGATCGCCTCCCAGTGCGCCAGCGTCGCCGGCTCGCGCTTCGGCAGGTCGCCACGCATGGGAAAGCCCGTACGGGGCAGGAATACGGTGTCGCGATAGTCGGTCTCGGTCATGCCGCCGTTCTTTACATGCCGTTCCCGGCTTCGCCACGCTTTTGCGGGGCCGGGCCTTGGCGGGTCAAGCGGTGCAAAGGTCCGGCCAAGCGTCGGGCCCGGGATGCAGCCTTGCAGGCGACGGCACTGGAACTTCATGCGAACAGCCTTCGCCCGCATCGACTGCGACAGTGCGGACATGCCGATCGTCCTGGTCGGCCAGCAGCGGAACGCTCTAGATCAGATGGTTCCGGAACTGAAGGGACTCACCACGCACCCCAGCCGCGGCGCGGTTACTCAAGGGCAGGATGTCGTTGCCCTGCGAGACGGACCACGCTGCAATGCCTGCCAGCCGGCAGAGTACGTCCGTGACTCCGGAGCCCGGCTCGTTGGCGCAAGGAAGTCAGCGACCAGTCATTGTACCGCTGCCGCCAGGCGTCGCGCCCTTGCCGCCCGGCATCTCGAAGAACCGTCATCGACAATTGATCCGGCCCGAAGCGCTCGGCCCGCGCATCTATCGGATGCCGCGGTCGTTGCGTGTGCCACCCCTGTCGAGGCGCCAGACAATGATCCCGACCCGCATGCATGGAGCGATCGACTACGGCGTGGCCTGCCTCCTGGGCGGGCTGGCGACGTCCCGCGCCCTGCCAGCGCCAATACGGGGCGTGCTGGCGACGGCGGCCACGTTCCACTCCACCTATGCGACCCTCACCAATTACGAGGCCGGGCTCCGTCCGGTCCTCAGCATGCGCCAGCATCTGGCGCTCGACGCACTCGGCGGAGCGGCGGTGGCCGGCGCCGGGTTGCTGATGCACCGCCAGCCCTGGCAAGCCCGCGCCTTGCTGATCGCCGCCGGCCTGTCGGAACTGGCGGTGGTCGCAGCCAGCAGCGCCACCCCGGTCAGTGGTCCGGGACAGGGTTCCGGGCCGGTCGCGCGTGTGCTGGGCCTGACCGTGCCGCCTGCCGGCAAGGTCGGCTATCCGCCGATCGACATCCCGAAACCGGTTGCCGACGATGTGTTCATCGTCGACAGCCTGCTGCCGGGCCCGATGGGCACGGCACTTCCGGTGCGCATGACGGTGATCCGCCTCGGCAACGGCGACCTGCTGCTGCACTCGCCGACGCAATTCAGTGACGCACTCAAAACCGAACTCGAGAAGATCGGTCGTATCCGGCACCTGATGGCGCCCAACGTTGCGCACTGGACGTTTCTCGAGGCGTGGCAGCGCGCCTGTCCGGACGTGACGACTTGGTCCGCGCCCGGCCTGCGCGAGCGCTCGCAGGTGAAGAAGAGCGGCGTCCGGCTCGATCACGACCTGAGCAGCTTCCCGCCGACGGCCTGGATCGGCATCACGCTAGTGGAGGTTGTCGGCGGCTTGGGGTTCAGCGAGATCGCCCTGTTCCACCAGGCATCGCGTACGCTGGTGCTGACCGACCTGGTGCTGAACCTGGAGGCATCGAAGCTTCCTGCGCCGATCCGTCCGCTGGCCCGGCTGTTCGGTGTGACCGCCCCCGACGGCATGCCGCCGCCCTACCTGCGCGCGGCGATCAAGCGGGACAGGGCGTCCGCCACGAAGGCGGCATCGCGGCTGCTCGAGCTGAAGCCCGAGCGGGTGATCTTCGCGCATGGCTTGTGGTTCGAGCGGGATGCGACCAATGCGCTGCGCCGGTCCCTGCGCTGGCTGCTTGGCTGAGAGCAGGAGCTGCGAGCACCCTGAAGGCGACATGATGCGGCTGCGATAGAAACGCGAGGCCGCAGACTTTACGAGGCCGGCAGCGCCCGCAGATAGTCCCGCGCCCACGTGGCATCCAGGCCGATCTGCGCTTTGAGGGCGTCGAGGCCGTCGAACTTGCGTTCGGCGCGCAGCAGCGTGTGCAGCGAGACCGACAGCTCCTGGCCATAGAGGTCGGCGTCGAAGTCGAACAAATGCGCCTCCATCCGGCTCTCGGTGGTGCTGTTGACGGTCGGGCGGCGGCCGATATTGGCGACGCCCGGACAGACCGTGCCGTCCGGCAGGCGGATGGTGACGGCATACACGCCACGTGCCGGTTCGAGATGCCGCCCGAGGCTGATGTTGGCGGTCGGAAAACCGATCGTGCGGCCACGCTTGTCGCCGTGCGCCACGATGCCGCGTACCGCCCAAGGACGTCCCAGTTCCTCGGTGGCGCGCTCGGGGTATCCATCCAGCAACGCCCGGCGGATGCGGCTCGACGAGAGCGGGCCACCGGCGTCGGTCAGTGCCGGAACGATGGTGAGGCCGATGCCGAGCGCCTCGGCATGGATCGCCAATGTCGCGACGTCGCCGCCACGCCGGTGGCCGTAGGCGAAGTCGGCCCCGCAGGCGAGATGCCTGGCGCCGAGAGCCGTATGCAGCACGTCGTTGACGAACTGCTCGGCGGTCAGGGTCGAGAACTCGCGGTCGAACGGGATCTCGAATATCCGGGCGACGCCGAGTGCGGCGAGCGCGTCACGTCGTTCGGCCGACAGGCTGAGCCGGAACGGCGGGTCTTCCGGACGGAACAGCTCGCGCGGATGCGGCTCGAAGGTCAGCACCCCGAGTGGCGTATTCGGCCGCGCCGCATGCAGCGTGCGCAGCAGATGGGCATGCCCGAGATGCACGCCGTCGAAATTGCCGAGCGCCAGGATCGCGCCGCGTGCCTGCTCGGGTACCGTCCGCCAATCGGTGTAGAGCGCCGTCACGGTTCGGAACCGGATCGTATGTCTGGAGAAGGTGACAGCGGCAATCCAAATCGCTGCGACACCGCATCGAAGTCGATGGCGACCGGATGAACCGTGCCCGCCTTCGTGCCATCCTGTGCCCGCACCAGCTGGCATGTAGCAAGGCCGGCGGCGGCGGCGGCATCGAGTTCGGCCTCGATATCGGACAGGAACAGCACGCAGTCGGGTGGAACCCCAAGCCGCCCGACGATGCCGGCATAGCTCCCGGCCTCGCGCTTGGTGCCGACCCTGGTGTCGAAGAAATGGCCGAACAGCCCGGCCAGGTTGCCGTCCTGGCTATGGCCGAAGATCAGCTTCTGCGCTTCCTCCGACCCCGATGAATAGACCGCCAGGGACAGCCCGGCCTCACGCCAACGGCGCAGCGCGGGCGCCACGTCCGGATAGAGTTCGCCGGTCAGGACACCGGCCTCGTAGCCGTCGCGCCAGGTGATTCCCTGCAGCGTCTTGAGCGGGGTGATCTTGGCATCCTCGTCCATCCAGGCGAACAGCTGCGCCAGCGGATCGCGGCCGGGAGCCAGCACGTCGATCTCGGCCAGCGCCTGGGCGACCTGCAGTTCCTCGGAACGACGTGTCACCAGCGCCGGCAGCTCCATCCTCGCATGCGGGAACAGAACGCGATGGACGAACGCGATCGGGGTGGTGGTCCCTTCGATATCGACCAGCACGACGGACGGCACCGGCATCAGCTGACCGGAAACCGCTCGGCCACGCTATCGCCGGTATAGTGCGCGACCCAGCCCGTCGTGTCGGTAAAGACCCGCAACGCCGTCACGAACGGCGGATCACCCGCGTCGAACCAGTGCATGGTTCCGTTCGGGACCGAGATCAGGTCGCCGGCAGTGCATTGCGCGTCGTAGATGCGGCTTCCGACATGCAGCACGAAGTTGCCTTTGCCATGCACGAAGAAACGCACCTCGTCCTCGGTGTGCGTGTGCTCGGACAGGAACTTCGTTCGCAGGGCCTCGCGGTTCGGCGTCTCGGGACGCAGCTTGATGACGTCGGCGGTGCCGGCGCCATTCTCGCCCATCAGCCGGTCGAGGTAGGGCCGGTATGCCGCAAGAATGGTGTCGGCGTCATCGTCCGGGGACAGGGTGACCGGACTGTCCCAGCGCTCGAACCGCACGCCGATGGTGGCAAGCTCCCGGGCAATGGTGTCGAGATCCTCGGCACGCAAGACCGGACGGTCGGGGGCATCGTCGGTGTAGATGGTCAGTCGGCTCATGGTCTCGATTCCAGCTTCCGGCGTTCCAGCACGCACGCCAGCAGGAATTCGAGCCCCTCCAGCCGTGCCAGCGCCATATCCATGGTACGGCCCCAGACATAAACACCGTGGCCACGGATCAGATACCCCATCGGGCATTTGCCCAGGTCCGGAGAAATCAGCTCCGCCAGCCGCGCGATATCCTGGTCGTTGTCGTAGATCGGCAGGTGCAGGGAGGCCTGGTGGGTGTCCTGCCCCTCGAATGCCTTGAGCAGTTCGTAGCCGGAGAACTCGATCGCATCCCACGATCCGTCGCTGGACCGCCGATCCGGCTCGTGCATCGACAGCACGGTCGCAGCGACCGAATGCCCATGGATGACGGCACCCTCCGGCAGGATCCGGCGATAGAGATCGGTGTGCAGTCGTGTCTCGGCACTAGGGCGGATGCGCGGGATTGTCGCGAGCCCGTCCAGATCGACCTCGATTACATCCTGGGGTGTCAGGAAGCCCTTGTGACAACCGCTTCGGGTGATCGCGATCCGGCCATCCGGCAGGCGGCGGCTGATGTTGCCGGCGGTCGCGGGAACCCAGCCATGCCTGTCGAGCCGGCGACCGGCAGCAACGATCTCATCGGCTGCCGTCAGCCAGGCATCATCTGACGCAGCCGGCGCGTGGCCGGCTGCAGGCTTGCTCTGGTTCATCGCATCGATCCGGCCGACAGGCGCCAACCGGGTCCAGGACTAGTTCTGGTGACGGACTGGCTCGACCGGCGCGGTGCCGGCGGCGGGCTGGTAGACCGGTGCGACTGCCGGGTTCTGCACCACGTGCGGTGCCGTCGCGTTCGGCGCGGCAATGCTGCCGGAGGTCGGGCCGCCATGCTCCATCGATTCGTCCTCGCCCATGTTGCGCTTGAACGACTTGATGCCTTTTGCGAAATCACCCATCAGCGTGCTGATCTTGCTGCTGCCACCGAACAGCAGCAGGACGACCGCCAGCACGATCAGCCAGTGCCAGATGCTCAAGCTACCCATGACGACCTCTCTGTCGGACCCAGGCCTGGACCGTGCCGGCCTGATTGATTGCGATACGGAGGCAGCTGGATGACCCCTCTGCCATACGATCGTGCGGGCGATGGTTGCCTGCAATAGGAGGACATGGCGCCGACCGGCGAAGCATGCAAGCGGCGAATGGGGAGACCCTGCCCCGACCTAGAGGCGCTTGAGGTGCAGGATCAACCGGTCCGCCTCCTCGCGGTCCGTCGAGAGCGCGCGCTCGGCGACGTCACGACTGAAGCCGGCGCGGGCCAGGGCGCCCAGGGCCCGGTTCCGGACGCGCGCCTCGGCGAGCGGATCGTCGCCCGCCTCGTCAGCCGATTGCACGTCGGGATCACCGAACGGCCCGATCCGGCGGCGGCGGGCCTGGGTGAGTGCAGCTGCGAGCTCGGTGTCGGCATCGTCGGACAGCGAGGCCGCCGCCAGATCGGGGTCGATGCCACGCTGCGCCAGATGGGCACCGATAACCCGGCGCGATCGGCCCGAGCGGGTCAGCGACCGGGCTCGCGCGGCCGCATATGCCGCGTCGTCCACCACCCCCGACGCCACCATCGACGTCGCGACCAGGCGGGCGGCGGCCCGGGCCGCCGCGGCCAGCTCCGCCACCCGGTCCGGTGCGTCGCCAAACGTGACGGCCCGGCTGGCCCAGCGCTGGATGCGGCGATCGAGTACGCGCACCAGGCCTATCTCGGTTGTGGAATAGCGTGCGAGGTGGGCCAGGGCCGCGTTTCGAAGCGTGCCGGCTCCCGGGGCGGGCCCGGGCGGCAGTTCGGCGAGCTCGGCCGGGGTGAGACGCTGGCCACGCCTGCGTTTGCGCTTGCTCGGGTCGGGGGCCACCGTGTCGGCTGCCTCGTTGTCTGGCGGCACGTCCTGCATGCCGCCATCATGGCCTGCCCGGGACCGAGAAGAAACCGCCTGAAATGACCGTTCCCATGCGCTCCTTACGGAACGGCTTCAGGTTGATGCAAGCGGCCGGCGGCCGATTGCCCGATCTGCCGTGGCTCCTGCTGCTGCTGGCGATGCCGGTGCTGGTGCATCTTGCCGAACTGGCCGGACTGATCTCGTCGGACCCGCTGCTGCTGGTTTCCGGGCTCGGGGTCGATGTTCCCGGCGGGGTGCTGCTGACGGGGCAGCCGGGCTGGATCGACGGCAATGCCGGCGTGACGGTGCAGGCACTCGGACGGCTGGTGGCACGCGACTGGGCGCACGGCATCGTGCCCTGGTGGAACCCGTATTCCGGGGTGGGCGTGCCGCTGGCCGGGGAATACCAGCCGGCTGCCTTCTTCCTGCCCTGGGTGCTGCTGTTGGGGTTCCACAACGGCGTGCTGCTGCTGAAGGTGGCGCTGCAGATCGTCGCCGGGCTCGGATGCTGGGGACTTGGCCGCCGGCTCGGCTTCGTCCGGCCGGTCGCGGCGATGGGCGCCCTGCTGTTCGCGTTCAACGGCAGCTTCGCGTGGGCATCCGACGCGCCGATTCAGCCGATGGCTTTCCTGCCGCTGATCCTGCTCGGCATCGAGCAGGCGCGCGACCGTGCCGGGCGGATGGGCGGATGGGTGACGCTCGGCTTCGGGCTGGGCTGGTCGCTGCTGGCGGGATTTCCCGAAACCGCGTTCCTCGACGGGCTGCTGGCGCTGGCCTGGAGCCTGGTGCGACTGGCCGGGGAGCGCGGGAACTGGCCCGGTCTGGCAGGACGGCTGACGCTCGGCAGCGTGTTCGGGCTGCTGCTGGCAGGACCGCAACTGGTCGCCTTCATCGACTTCCTGCCCGATGCCTTCGTCGGGTCGCATGCCGGGCCGATCGCGTCGCCACTGCCCTCGGCGGGCTTCGCGATGTGGCTGATGCCCTGGCTGCATGGGACGATCCAGCTGGATCGCATCGCCGACCTCTGGTTCGGGCTCGGCGGCTACCTGGGAGCGGCGCCGGTGCTTCTCGCAGGCCTCGGGCTGGCGGCGCGAGGCGGTCGCGAGCCTGGCCTGCGCTGGATGCTGTTCGGCTGGATCGTGCTGGTGGTGGGCAAGACCGCAGAGTTGCAACCGTTCGCGGCCCTCGCCGACGCGATCCCGATGATGGCGCATGCGGTGGTGTCACGGTACGCGACCGCGTCGGTCGAACTGGCGGTCATCCTGCTGGGCTGCTTCACGCTCGATGACTGGTGCCGAGGCCGCATCTCCAGCCGGACGCGGATCGCCATCGGGCTCACCGGCTTCTGCGTCGTCGTGGTGCTGTGCCTGATCCTGGCATGGCCGGTCAGCCGGACCCTGCCGCGCCCCGCCTGGCTGCTCTCCGTTGGCTTACTGGTCCTGGTCGCCGGAGTGCTCGCGGCGCTGCTTTCCCGACCCGCGACGCGCAAGCGGCTGGGCGGCGTGGTCCTGGTCGGGGTGATCGAGGCGCTGATCCTGTTCGCCGTGCCGCTGGCCTCGGGCCGGACCGGCGGGCGCCTGGATACCGGCACCATCGCCTTCCTGCGCGCCAATCTCGGGCTGCAGCGCTTCACGACCCTCGGCAGCGCACTGGTTCCCAACTACGGCGCCTACTGGGGCCTGGCCTCGATCAACCATAACCTGATCCCGGTGCCGCGGCACTGGTCCGACTACCTGCATCGCGCGATCGACCCGGACAGCGACCCGGTGCAGTTCTATGGCGCCGATGGCGGCAACCCTGCCGGGATCCGGCGACGGGCCGCGGCGCTCGCGCCGCGGATCGGCGCGTTGTCGGCCCTCGGCGTGCGCTACCTGCTGCAGGATCACGGACGTGACTGGCTGGCGGTTCCGGCGGTGCCGGAAGACGGTCGCACCGATGCCGGCTTCACCGGGCTCTCCGGCAGCGACGTGCTGACCGCCATGTATCCGCACGGGCCGCGATCGGCGATGCAGGTGGGGCGCGTGTCGGTCATGCTCGGCACCTTCCGGAGCCGGTCGAGCGGCCTGCTGCTGGCGACGCTTTGCAACGGCACCGAGTGCGCGCATGGCTCGGCCGACCTGGGGGCCGCCGTCGATAATGGCGCGATGCTGGTCCGGCTCGACCGGACGGTGACGCTCCGGCCGGACCAGCCGTTCCGCCTGACCCTCACCCATCCCGATGGCGCCCGCGTCGCGATCTGGCTGTGGCAGCGGGGAGACGCCGCCCCGCCCCTCCCGCGCCTCACGCTGCAGGACGGGTTCCTGCCGATGCTGACGCTCGTGCACCAGGGCGAGGCCGCGGACATCTACGCCCTGCCCGATCCGGCGCCGTATGCGGAGGTTCGCGGACCATGCCGGCTGCGGATCGACAGCCGGACCCGCATGGTGGCCGATTGCACGGCGCCGGCGATGCTGGTCCGCCGCGAGCTGTTCCTGCCGGGCTGGGAATTCCGGACCGGGGGCGCCTGGCAGCCGGTGCGCCGCGACGGCGAGCTGTTCCAGTCGGCAGCTTTGCCGGCGGGTCATTCCGGGATCGAGTTCTCTTATGCGCCGCCGCACGCACCGGTCGGCTGGTGTGCGCTGCTGCTGGCACTGGCCATGCTCGGCGCAAAGCTTGGCCTGTGGCTTGCACGTCGCGTTGCGCCGGTTTGACTTGGTTTTGAACGGCGCCGCATTCTCCGGCGTTCAACCCTCCTCAACCCCCCGCTGCAATGCCCCAAAAGGCCGAGAAAGCCTGACGATGATCCCTTCGCTGATGCCCACCTACAACCGTGCCGACCTCGCTTTCGAGCGTGGCGACGGCGTCTGGCTGTACACGTCGGATCAACGACGATTCCTCGATTTCGGCGCCGGGATCGCCACCTCCTCGCTCGGCCATAACTATCCGCACCTGGTTGCCGCGATCGCGGAACAGGCGGGCAAGGTGATGCATGTCTCGAACCTGTATCGCGTGCCGCAGGCGGAGCGGCTGGCGGCGCGGCTGGTCGCGGCGTCGTTCGCCGACAGCGTGTTCTTCTGCAACTCGGGCGCGGAGGCGAACGAGGGCATGGTGAAGATGATGCGCCGGGCGCAGGCCGCCACCGGCCATCCGGAACGCACCGGCATCATCTGCTTCGACGGCGCGTTCCACGGACGCACGCTGGCGATGCTGTCCGCCACCGGCAATGCCAAATACCTGTCCGGATTCGGCGAGCCGGCACCCGGCTTCGACCACGTGCCGTTCGGCAACATGAACGCGTTGCGCAACGCGATCGGCCCGACCACCGCCGGCATCATGATCGAGCCGATCCAGGGCGAGAGCGGGGTGAATTCCGCCGACGTCCGCTTCATGCGCGACCTGCGCGCAGCCTGCGACGAGTTCGGCCTGCTGCTCGGGCTGGACGAGGTCCAGTGCGGCATGGGCCGGACCGGGCGGCTGTTCGCGCACGAATGGGCCGGGATCAGCCCGGATGTGGTCTCGACCGCCAAGGGTATCGGCGGCGGCTTTCCGCTCGGCGCGATCCTGGCGACCGAGGCGGTGGCCAAGCACCTCACGCCCGGTTCGCATGGCACCACGTTCGGCGGCAACCCGCTCGCCTGCGCCGCCGGCAACGCGGTGCTGGACGTTATGTTGGCACCGGGATTCCTGGCCCAGGTCGAGGCACGCGGCCGCACGCTGCATGCGGCGCTCGAGCGTCTGGTGACGGCACGGCCGGACCTGTTCGAGGGCGTGCGCGGCCACGAGAGCACCGGCGGGCTGATGCTCGGCCTGAAATGCCGGTTCCCGGTGTCGCAGCTGCAGGCGGCGGCGCTGCAGGAGGAACTGCTGGTGGTGGTCGCCGCGGATGACGTGCTGCGGGTGATTCCGCCGCTGATCGTCAACGACGCCGAGTGCCTGGAAGCGGTGGAGCGACTGGCGCGTGCAGCCGATCGCATCGTCCTGGCGGCGCCGCTACTGCACGCGGTCGCTGCGCAATGAGTGCTGTGCTGGACGATCTGGCGAGGCACGAGATCGCGGCGCCGGCGGGTGCGCCGGATACCGGGGCGCTTCGCCACTTCCTCGACCTGCGCGACATTCCCGCCGAGGTGTTGCGCGAGATCATCGACGTCGCCAAGGCGATGAAGCTGTCCAGGCGCGGCAAGCGCCTGGCGGATCCACGCAGGCCGCTGGCCGGGCTGACGCTCGGACTGATGCTGGAAAAGCCGTCGACCCGCACCCGCGTGTCGTTCGAGGTCGCCATGCGCCAGCTCGGCGGCGACGTGGTGGTGCTGAGCCCGCGCGACATGCAGCTTGGGCGCGGGGAAAGCATCGCCGATACGGCCCGCGTGCTGTCGCGCTTCCTCGACGTGCTGGTCGTGCGTACGGACGGTGCCGCCACGCTGCGCGAGCTGGTGGCTCATGCGAGTATTCCGGTGATCAACGGACTGACCAGCACCTCGCATCCAGCGCAGCTGCTAGCCGACATCCTGACCTTCGAGGAACATCGCGGACCGATCGCCGGCCGGGTCGTGGCCTGGTGTGGCGACGGCAACAACGTCGCCACCAGCTGGATCGAGGCGGCGATCCGGTTCGGCTTCACCCTGCGGCTGGCGACGCCACCGGAAATGGCGCCGAATTCGGAGGTGCTGGCCTGGGCGGAGCGTGAGACGGCGCGAAATCCGGGGTCGGGCCGGATCGAGCTGGTGCACGACGTACAGTCTGCCGTCAGGGGCGCGGACTGTGTCGTTACGGACACGTGGACGAGCATGTCCGACGATCCGACCGAGAATCGGCATATGCATCTCGAAGCCTATCGGGTCGATGCCGCGTTGATGGAGCAGGCAAAGCCGGACGCATTGTTCATGCATTGCCTGCCGGCGCACCGCGGCGAGGAAGTGACCGACGAGGTGATCGAGGGACGGTGGTCCGTGGTGTTCGACGAGGCCGAAAATCGGATGCACGCGCAGAAGGCGCTGCTTGCGTGGGTCCTGGGCGGTCCCGACTGGGCTGCGATCGGACAGGACGGCGACCACCATGATGTGGTGAGGCAGAGCCGATGACAGGCATGAGCGACGATCCCCAGAGCCCGTCCAGCACCGAGGACGTACCGTCGGCGCCGGGCTGGGTGGAACAAAGCGTCGAGGAGATATTCTCGACGCTGCGACAGGGGCCCAACACCAACAAGCTGCGCAATGCGTATCTCGACTGCCTGGCCTCGACCCGCAGCCCCGAGGATATAGACGCGGCGCACGATCGCTGCCGGCAGAGCCTGATCAAGGCCCTGCGCGAGCAGGAGAAAGTCGGGGGGCAGGCTTTGGCGGCGCTGGAGCTGAAGCTCGAGGCGCTGGAAGCTGCGATTTCCGAGCGGGTGTAGTTCGCGAGGCGCCGCATCGGTTGCCAGTGCTGGCGGACCGGGGAGCGCCGCACTATTTTGGCTTCATGGTCGATACCCCCGCTTTTCTTGATCCGAACCGCCCGGACGTGCCCGATATCGTGGTGCCGCGCGGACTGACGCCGTTCTTCCTGCCGAACCGCCCGGTTCGCGGCCGGCTGGTGCAACTCGGCATCCTCGCCGACGCCCTGATCCGCCGGCACGACAACCCGCCGCCGGTCAGCAAGCTCGCCGGCGAGGCACTGGCGCTGGTGGCCGGTCTCGCATCCGCCCTCAAGTTCCGCGGCTCGTTCAGCCTGCAGGCCAAGGGCGACGGCCCGGTTTCCATGCTGCTGGCCGACTGTACCGATTCCGGCGCCCTGCGCTTCCATGCCCGCGTCGACCAGGAGCGCATGTCGGCGCTGCTCGATGCCGATCCGGCACCGACCGCCTATGCGCTGCTTGGCAGTGGCTACCTGGCTTTCAGCGTCGACCAGGGTCCGGACATGGAACGCCACCAGGGCATCGTGTCGATCGAGGGCGAGACGCTGGGCGCGATGGCCGGCCATTATTTCGAAACCAGCGAACAGCACGAGTGCTGGGTGCGGCTGGCCTGTCGCCGGACGTCGAACGGCTGGCGCGCCGCGGCACTGGTTCTGGAACGGATCGCGGCGGACGGCGGCATCGAGCTGAACCGCGAACTCGACAATGCGGTGCTGGACGCCGAGCGTATCCCGCATGACGGCACCGATGCGGATGCCTGGAACACCGCGGTCATCCTGGCATCGACCCTCGGCGAGGAGGAACTGCTCGACGAGACGCTGAGCTCGGAGCAACTGCTCGAGCGGCTTTTCCTGACCGAAGGGGTGGCGATCGACCGGCCCCGGGCGCTGGCCTACGGCTGCCGGTGCTCGCGTGCGAAACTCGCGGGCATCCTCGAAACCTTCCCGGCGCCCGACCTGGACGACATGCAGCTCGAGGGCGACATCATCATGACCTGCGAGTTCTGCAACATCGATTTCCGCTTTCCCCGGGAGACGGTGCACGGCAGCTGAGGCGATCGGCGGGTCTCTCCGCTTGTCGCGAGAGCCGTTGCTTTGTAGTTTCGAAACGACAGTCTTCTGCTGGAGGTCCCCACGTGCCTATTTGGCCGGTCTCGTTTGTTGACGGCAGCGTTCAGGTGGCCGACGCCGATGGCGCGTTCTATCCGATCACGATGAGCGGTGCGCCGGTACCGGACTTCAACGCGGGCTGGAGCGCACGCGGCCTGCAGACCGGCCTGCCGCCGTTCCACATCCTCGAACTCGTGCATGCGGACCATCCGGGCACCTACTGGATGCTCGACTCCGCGCTCGATTTCCGCTCCAACGCCGCCAACCTTTTGGCCGGGGCGCAGCGCGACCTGTTCCTGCAGCATGTCGGGCCATTGGTGCAGAACCTGTTCGACGAGGCGGTCAAGGCACCGCATGCGGCGGTCCCGTCGGCGTCGCAGTCGTTCGAAGGGTTTCTCCCCGAGAACGTGCACAACCTGATCGCGGCAGTGGTCCCGACCACCCCCGGCCGGCCGGACGTCGTTTCGGTGGCATCGCTGGGCGAGGTCGGCACCGGCTACACCCATGCCGGGTTCACCTTCCCCGCTGCCCATGTCGAGCAGATCCTGCAGAGCCCGCCTGCATCGTCGCCACAGATCTCGGTGCCATCGCCGCTGGACGGGACCGCACTGGCTTCGCAGGAACGACTGGAGCTGCCCGGCCATACCGCCTTCCGTTTCCTGGATCGCGAGAGCGGCCTTGTGTTCTATCTCCTGGTCGGCGAGGGATCCGGCGACCGGCACCTGTACGTGCCGTCCGCATCCATCGTGTTGACCAGCGGCCCGGCCACGACGGCGCACGATCCGCTGACGCTGCTGCTGGTCTATTACGCGACCAACACGAACCGCGCCGTCATGTTGCCGGAGGCCGAAGGTCTCGAGCCCGGCCTGGTGCATATCGTGCCGCCGCCGCGGACCGGCCTGGACGAACCACCGGCCCGGACACCGGAACCGGCACGAGCCGCAGCCCCCGCCGCATCGCGCGACGATGAGCGGGTCCTCCAGACTGCCTATGCGACCCGGGCGGCGGTCGCCGAACCACTCTCGGCATCGCCACGGACCCCGCCTCCGGTCGCACCGGTACGGACGGCCAGCCCGGAAGCTTCCTTGTCACCGCCCGCGTCATCGCAGAACTGGTGGCAGCGCCTGCTGGGGTTGGGGAACAACTGATGGACCTGTTGGCAATGCGGCGGCCGCGCGACAGCTCTCTGCGGCTGTGCCTCGGCCTGACCAGCCTGACCGCGATCATGCTGCTGGCCGGATGCGGCGGCGACAGTCGCTCCGAGCCGGTGTTCAAGCAGCCGAGCTACACCTACCTGACCCCGTTGCGGATCAATGTCGGACAGATCCAGGTCGAGGATCATGTCCCGCCGCCGACCGGCCCGAACGATCTCGGTCCGAGTTCGCCGGTGTCCCCGGACCAGGCGCTCAAGCAGATGGCGCAGGACCGCTTGGTCGCCGCGGGCAGTTCCGGCACGGCGGTCTTCACGATCGACCAGGCCTCCATCACCGGGCAGCCGGGCGGAGCCCTGGATGGCGCGATGGCCGTGCATCTGGACATCGTCAGCAACGGCGGCGGCCATGCCGGCTATGCCGAGGCGCACGTGTCCCGGCAGTTCGTGCCCGGCTCGAACTCCGACAATGATGGGGTCAAGGCCGAACTCTACAACCTGACCACGCAGATGATGCAGGACATGAACGTCGAGTTCGAGTTCCAGCTGCGGCGGACCCTCGGCGACTGGATGCTCGATGCCTCCGGCGCACCGGTAGCCGCCTCTGTCGAGCAGCAATCGCTGACCGGGCCCGGTGCCTCGCCGGCATCCGCACCTGCGAACCAGCCCAGCTCGATGATGCCGCCCGCATCCGTGGGAGCACCGATGCAACTTGCGCCGCCGCCGGGTGCGATCCCGGCTGGCCAGCCGTTGCCGCAGGGCCCCGTGCCGGGTGCGCCGGCGTCTACCGGTCCGGATGCGGTCGACCCCACGGCAGCGCCGGGGCCGATCCAGCTATCGCCGCCGCCGAGCTTCCTGCAGGCGCCGCCCGGTGCGTCATCGCCTGTCGCGCCGTCTTCCAATGCCGCACCTGCGCCCACGAACCTGGCGCCAGCCGGCTATCCGGTGCCGCCGGGCTATCATCCGGGAAGCCAGGGCACCGACGGGCCGACCTCGCTGGCTCCGGCGCCGTCGCCTGCCTATCCGACCCCGCCCGGTTATCACCCAACCAGCAGCACCGCGGACCAGCCGCCGACCGGCTCGGGCTACTGAGCTCTCGTCGCGTCGATCGCGTGTAGCACCAAGTTCGGCGTCAGGATCTGCGGCCAGACCTGACCGTCCGCGCCGGCCGGATAATAGATGTAGAACGGCACGCCATCGCGTCCGTGTGCCTGCAGGAACCGGGTGATCGCCTCGTCGCGCAGGGTCCAGTCGCCTTTCAGCAGAGCCACGTGATGCTCCGCGAAGGCAGCGCGGACCGACGCCGACTGGAACGCGATCCGCTCGTTGACCAGGCAGCTCACGCACCAGGCGGCACTCATGTCGACCAGCACCGGACGACCGGACTGGCGTAGCGAGGCCAGCTTCGGCTCCGAGAACGCCTCCCAGCCGTCGCTGGCTTGCGCGTTCTGTCCGCCATTGGACGATGCCTTGCCGAGGCCGGGCAGCATGGCAAGCGCCGCCAGCAGAAAGGCCAGCGACAGGAAGCCGGCGAAACGCGTGCCCCGCACGCCCTCGGTGCCGGCGCTCGACATCGCCAGGCGTTGCGACAGGCCGAACAGCCAGGCGGCGGTCCCGAGCAGGACCAGGCCGGCCGCGACGGTGAGCACGCCGGCGGACCCGCCCTCGGTGCTGGCGACCCAGGCAAGCCAGGCGCAGGCGGCGAAGATCGGAAACGCCATCGCCTGCTTCAGGATGTCCATCCAGACACCGGGCCGGGGCAGCGAGGAGGCCAGCCGGGGAATGCAGGCGAACAGCAGGTAGGGCAGCGCCAGCCCGAGACCCATCGTCAGGAACACCGACATGCCGACCAGGGCCGGGGCACCCAGGGCGCCGGCCAGTGCGCCGGCCATGAACGGCGCGGTGCAGGGCGTGGCCACCAGCACCGCCAGCAGGCCGGTTGCGAAGTCGCCGACATGGCCGCGACGGCTGGCCAGTCCCTGTCCGGCGCCGGTCAGGCTGCCGCCGACCTCGAAGGCGCCGACCAGGTTCAGACCGACCAGGAACAGCAGCCAGCAGGTCGCGGCAACGAACGCCAGCGACTGGAACTGGAAGCCCCAGCCGACCGACGAGCCGGCCGCGCGAAGCCCGAGCGTGAGGCCGCCCAGGGCCCCGAACGCGACCAGGATTCCGGCCGTGTAGAACAATGCGGACAGGCGCTGCTCGCGGCGAGCCAGGCCCGAGAGCTTGCTGAGTGCCATCGCCTTCATCGCCAGCACCGGAAACACGCACGGCATCAGGTTGAGGATCAGCCCACCGAGCAGCGCCAGGCCCAACATGCGCGGGATGCCGGCGGTCGAACCGGCGCCGCCCGGGACGGGCATGCCGGGCGTCGCCGATACGGTCAGCGCGCTCTGCTGGCCGGCGGGATCGCGCAGCACCACCAGCGCCTCGAACGGACGGTCCGGCTTGAAGCCGGAAGCCGGCTTGAGCGGGATGGTGATCGAACCGTCATGGATGACCGGGGTCTGTACGGCGGTCTGGTCGATCAGCCCGGTGCTCGCCGGGAACAGCCAGGCCGTGGCGACCGAGGTCGGCGACAGGCCGGCGCCGGTCAGGGTGAAGGTTCCGTCGCGGGCGATGTGGGCGGCGAACGGCGACGGGCGCGGCGCTGCCTCGCGGGCGGCCTCGAACAGGCCGGCCTCGGGCGACGCTTGCGGCGACGCGGTGGCAGGACCGGCGGGCAGGGTGATGGAGAAGGTGCCCTGTTCCGGCACGCAGACCGTGGCGCAGGCGAGCCATTCGGCGGTCGCCTTGATCACCAGCGGCGCGCCGTCATTTGCCGAGGCGGCGGTCGGCACCAGCTTCAGCGGCAGCAGGACATCGCCGGTGTAGGCGTAGCTCATCAGCGGGCCTTCCGGCAGGCGCTGGGGTACTGGCCAGATGATCGTGCCGGTCTGGCCAGCACCGCCACCCGATGCGGTCACCGCGATCGTCGCCGGCTCGCCGGCGTCGCCCGGGTTGGACCAGTAGGTGTGCCAGCCCGGAGCCAGCTTCAGTCGAAGGCCGACCCCGAGCGCGCGGCCCGGGGCCCAGCCCTGCTGATCGGTGACCAGCGTGACGGCATCGTGGTCGGTGGTGACGGCGGCGCTCTCGGCCGCCCGCGCCGATGGCGCCGCGATGGCGGACAGGCACAGCATGGCGGCCGTGGCCAGGATAGCCGGAAGCCGGAGACGAGCGGAGGATGCAGTCAAGTCGGTCTCCAGCCAGGAAGGGCGTGCAGGCATAGGCCCGTCTTTGACACGAGTTGCTCCACCCTCATACAGGGCGGATGCTTCCTGACCCGCTGCCGGACCTTCCCATCGTCGAGGCGCTCCCTGCCCTGCTGGCAAGCCTGGACACCACGCCGAACGCCGTGCTCGTGGCACCTCCCGGCGCCGGCAAGACCACGCTGGTGCCGCTTGCCCTGGCAAGTGCCGCCTGGCTCGGCACCGGCAGGATCGTCATGCTGGAACCACGCCGGCTGGCCGCACGCGCGGCGGCGCAACGCATGGCCAGCCTGATCGGCGAGGAAGCCGGCGGTCTGGTCGGGTTCCGGACCCGCATCGACAGCGCCATGTCCGGCCGTACCCGGATCGAGGTGGTGACCGAGGGCATCCTGCTCAGGCGGCTGCTGTCCGACCCGATGCTCGACGGGATCGGCTGCGTCATCGTCGACGAGGTGCATGAGCGCAGCCTGGACGCGGACACGGTGCTGGCCTTTTGCCTCGACCTGCAGCGCCAGCTGAGGCCGGAGCTGAGGCTGCTGGCGATGTCCGCCACGGCGGATGCGGCGGCGCTGTCGCAGCGGCTGGGCGGTCCGGTGATCGAGAGCCAGGGCCGGATGTTCCCGGTCGAGATCCGTCATGCGACGCGCGACCTGCCCAGCCTGCGCGACCTGCCGGATGCGGTAGCGCGGGCGGTGCGCACTGCCCTGGCCGACCAGCCGGAGGGCGACGTACTGGCGTTCCTGCCGGGGGTGGGTGAAATCAGGCGCACGCAACAGGCGCTGACGGAGTTCCGCGTCGATGCCGAGCTGCTGCCGCTGCATGGCGAGCTGCCGCCGGCCGAGCAGGATCGCGTGCTGCGTCCAGCGCCACCGTCCGAGCGCCGGCGGCACGTGGTGCTTGCCACCTCGATCGCCGAGACCTCGCTGACCGTGCCGGGGGTGCGTATCGTGGTCGATGGCGGCTGGCGGCGGGTGCCGCGGCTCGATGCGGGTAGCGGGCTGACCAGGCTGGAGACCGTGCGGGTCAGCCGGGCCGCCGCGACGCAGCGATCGGGCCGGTCCGGACGCGAGGCGCCAGGCACTGCCTACCGGCTCTGGACGGAAATGACCGCGCGCGGCCTGCCGCTGCAGGACCGGCCGGAGATCCTGGATGCGGAGCTGTCGGGGTTCCGGCTGCAGGCGGCGGCCTGGGCCAGCCTGATGGACACCGCGCCGAACGCGCTGCCGCTTCCCGATCCGCCGCCGGCAGGCGCGTTCGAGGCGGCAGGCAGCCTGTTGCGGGCGCTCGGCGGGCTCGATGAGGACGGACGCATCACCGGCCTGGGCAACCGGATGGCGGCGCTGGGCGCACATCCGCGCCTGGCGGCGATGATGCTCGCAGCGGACAGTCCAGCCGAGGCGGCACTGGCGGCGGACCTTGCCGCGCTGCTGGAGGAACGCGATCCACTGCGGCCGCGTCCCGCCGCCGGTGGCCGCCCGGTCGATCCGCCGTCGGACATTTTGCTTCGGCTCGAGCTGCTGGCCGGCCGGCATCCTGCGGGCCAGGAAGCGGATCGCGGCGCACTGGCCCGGATCAGGCAGGCCGCGAACGGCTATCGTCGCCGGCTGCGCACCGACGCTCCCGCCGAGGGCGACGCGGCGGCGCTGCTGTCGGCCGGGTTCCCGGACCGGATCGCCCAGGCGCGCGGCGAGATCGGCTCGTTCCGGCTGGCGGGCGGCGGATCGGCCAAGCTGGCACGCGGCGACGGGCTGTCGTCGTCGAAGCTGCTGGCGGTCGCGGCGCTGCATGTGCGGGATGCGGCACGGATCACCCTGGCGCTGCCGCTCGATCCGGAACGGCTGCCGTCGGCACTGCTGGCACGCACCACCGAGCAGGTCGAAAGCGGGCTCGATCCGGTCAGCGGCGCGGTGATGAGCCGCCGGCGCCGGCGGCTGGGCCAGCTGGTGCTGCAGGACCGCATCATCGAGGCCGATTCCGCCGAGACCGCCCGGCTGCTGGCAAAGGCGGCGTCCGAGCGGCTCGGCACGGCTCTCGACTGGAGCGAGGCGGCGCGGCAGTTGCAGGCCCGGGTGATGGTTCTGCGCGGTCTCGACGGGGACATTCCGTCGCTGCCCGACCTGTCCGATACGGCGCTGGCGGCGTCGGCGCAGGCGTGGCTGGCGCCGCATCTGCGTGGCCTCACCCGCCTGCCCGAACTGTTGCAGCTCGACCTGGCCGGGCTGCTGCGCCGGCAGCTCGACCATGCGCAGATCACTCGGCTGGACCGGCTGCTTCCGACCCAGCTGGCGCTGCACGGGCGTCGGATCGCGATCGACTATACCCAGCCGGTGCCGACCGCTTCGGCCAGGGCGCAGGATTTCTACGGGGCGACCCGGCTGCCGCCGCTGGCCGAGGGACGGCTCAGGCTGCAGGTGGCGATGCTGTCGCCGGCCGGACGGCCTGCCGCGATCACCGCCGATCTCGAAAGCTTCTGGCGCGGCGGCTGGGCCGACATGCGCCGCGACATGCGTGGGCGGTATCCACGGCACGACTGGCCGGAAGACCCATCGGCTCCGGCTCCCGGCGCGCAGACCGCGTCCAATGGGACACACCCTGGCGCGCATGCCGCTACGCGCAAGCCACAGCGGTGATTTCCCGAACGTTCTGGTATTAGGATGAACGCCAATTGCCTTGAGGCTTTGGCTGCATGAACGAAACTGGCTCGACCCTGCCCCGGCGCCCAGTGCTTGGGGCGGTCATACCGGTGGCGGCATTCCGAGCCCTGTTGGCGGTTGCCATCTGGACCGGATCGACGGCCGCCCGTGCGGAGCCGGACCCGCAGGGTGGACCGCTGCTGGTGGTCAGCGGGCCGCTGAGCTTTGCGCCGCTGGTGCGCAAGGTGGTGCCGGCGGTGGTCAACATCGCCGTGACCCAGGATGTGGACGACGATAGCCAGACCAAGGTGAAGGTGCCGCAGGCGTTGCGTGGCACGCCGTTCGAGAAGCAGTTCCGCGAGCGGATGCGGTCGCGCCGCGAGCAGATGCTGGGCGCCGGCTCGGGCTTCGTGATCGACCCGTCCGGAATCATCGTCACCAACAACCACGTGGTCGGCAACGCCAACAAGATTTCCGTGTCGTTCTCGGACGGCACCGAGTTGCCCGCCAAGCTGCTCGGCAGCGACGAGCTCACCGACATCGCGGTGATCCAGGTCAAGGCGGACCACAAGCTTGCGTTCGTGACCTGGGGCGACAGCCGCAAGGTCGAGATCGGAGACTGGATCCTGGCCGCCGGTAATCCGTTCGGGCTGGGCAGCTCGGTCACCGCCGGCATCGTCTCGGCGCGCGGGCGCGACATCGGCGCGGGTCCGTTCGACGATTTCCTGCAGCTCGACGCGCCGATCAACCCGGGCAACTCCGGCGGACCCTCCTTCGACATGCACGGGCAGGTGGTCGCGCTGAACACCGCGATCGTCTCGCCGACCGGTGGTTCGGTGGGGATCGGCTTCGGCATTCCGAGCGAACTGGTGGCGCCGATCGTCGAGCAGTTGCGCACCAAGGGGCATATCGATCGCGGCTGGCTCGGCGTGACACTGGAAAATGCCACCGGCGGCGGCGTGGCGATCGTGTCGGTCGACAAGGGCGGGCCGGGCGCCAGGGCCGGCCTCCGGTCGGGGGACATCGTGAGCATGGTCAATGGCGACCATGTCGACACCAATCGCGGACTGATCCGCACGGTTGCGGCCGCGGCGCCCGGCAGTTCGATCCGGCTGCAGGTGACCCGCAAGGGCCATGCTGTGGACGTGCTGGCCGTCGTCGGCCGCCGCGTCGACGAAAACCCGGGCTGAACACCTTCTGGCCGGTGACCGGTGCGCGTCCGACGTCACATGGACAACTTCGCCGTTGTGGGTGCACGCTCCACTCATGAAGCCGGCCGTGTGGCATGGCGATGCAAAAGGCGTAAGCGATGCGTATCCTGCTGGTCGAGGACGACCAGACCGTCCGCGGCTTCGTTGCCAAGGGCTTGAAGGAAGCGGGCCACATCGTCGAACAGGCCGATAACGGCAAAGACGGCCTGTTCATGGCCGTCAGCGAAAGCTTCGACACCATCATCCTGGATCGCATGCTGCCTGGCGGCATCGACGGGTTGCACCTGCTGGAAACCATCCGCGGCCAGAACAACCGGACACCGGTGCTGCTGCTGTCCGCGCTGAGCCAGGTGGACGAGCGGGTCGCGGGCCTGAAGGCCGGTGGCGACGACTACCTGACCAAGCCGTTTGCCTTCTCCGAGCTGCTAGCGCGGGTCGAGGTGCTGTGCCGCCGTGGCAAGGGCGAGACCGGGCCGACCACGCGTCTTGCGGTCGGCGACCTCGAGATGGACCTGCTGTCGCGGCAGGTGAAGCGGGCCGGCCAGAAGATCGACCTGCAGCCGCGGGAATTCCGTCTGCTGGAATACCTGATGCGGCACGCCGCCCAGGTCGTGACCCGCACGATGCTGCTCGAAGGCGTGTGGGATTATCATTTCGATCCGCAGACCAACGTTATCGACGTGCACGTGTCGCGGCTTCGGCAGAAGATCGACAAGCCGTATCCGACCCCGCTGATCCATACGGTCCGCAACGCCGGCTACATGCTGCGTGACGACTAAACAGCCCGTCGGCGCACGCGTCCGGCCGGCCTGGCTGCGATCGCCGGTCACGGGCAGTCCGGCCCGGCGATCGATCGAGCCGGCCGCCGGTCCGCGCAGGAGCCGCCGAAACGACATCCTCCGGTCCGCCAGCCTCAGGCTGGCCCTGGTCTATGCGCTGCTGTTCATCCTCAGCGCGATCATCTTCATGTGCTTCATCTGGTGGGCGACGGTCGGCCTGCTGGAGCGGGAAGCCGAGGCGGCGATCGAGGCCGATGCGCGCGCCCTGTCGGAGCGGTTTGCCGAGGATGGGCTGCTCGGGCTCGGCAACACCATCCAGGAGCGCCTGGCGCAAAATGTGGACGACGACGCGATCTACCTGATGGTGGACAGCGCCGGCGTACGGGTCGCGGGCAATCTGCGCGACTGGCCGCACGTCGTGGCGCGAACCGACATCTGGTACCAGCTCTCGATCTCGCGGGCCGGCCTGCGCGGGCGGGCGGAGCTGCGGGCGTTCACCCTGCCTGGCGGTTTCCGCCTGCTGGTCGGGCGGGACGTACGCGCACGCACCATCCTGAAGCGCCTGCTCACCGATACGCTGCTGTGGGCGGTGCTGATGGTGGGAGTGCTCGGGGTCAGCGGCGCGTTCGTGGTGCGGAGTCTGTTCCGGCGCATGGTCCACAACGTCGCCCGCACCACCGCGGCGATCGCCGCCGGCGACCTGACCCAGCGGGTGCCGCTGTCCGGCAGCGGCGACGAGTTCGACCGGGTCGCCGAGACGGTCAACGAGATGCTGGACCGGATCGCCCGGCTGATGGACGGGGTGAAACAGGTCTCGAACTCGATCGCGCACGACCTCCGCACGCCGATCACCCGCGCCCGCGCCCGGCTCGAGGATGCGGCCCTGCACGCGACCGGGGACGAGGAAATGCGTGCGGCGATCGAGCGGGCGGTAGCCGACCTCGACGGGGTGACGGCGGTGTTCGAGGCGCTGTTGCGGATCGCCGAGATCGAGGCCGGCGCGCGACGCTCGGCGTTCGCGCCGCTGGAGCTGTCGGCGCTGCTGGACGACCTTGCCGACCTGTACGGCGCGCTGGCGGAAGAACAGGAACTGACGCTGGAGCGGCTGCCCTCCCCCTCGATCACCCTGCAGGGTGATCGTAGGCTGATCCAGCAGGCAGTGGCGAACCTGCTCGACAACGCCATCAAGTTCTCCAGGCCGGGCGGGGTGGTCCAACTCGCGGCCATCCCCGACGCGGGCCTGGTCCGGATCACCGTCCGCGACCAGGGAATCGGCATGCAGGCGCCCGACCTGGCACGCGCCTCCGAGCGCTTCTATCGCGCCGAGACCTCGCGGAACATGCCGGGTTCCGGCCTTGGCCTGTCGCTTGTGGTGGCGGTGGCGCACCTGCACGGCGGACGGTTCGAGCTGGGCCCCCCGGCAGGCCGGGATGGCACGACGACCGGTCTCGAGGCGACGCTGATCCTGCCGCTGACCGGCATGGCAGGACAGCAACAGCCGTTGCTAAAACAACCTGTCCCACTCCGGATGGAGCCGCCGTCATCTTCGGACCATCAGCCGGACAGGGCGGACCGCCTATCCTGACGCCATGATCCCATCGGCTCTCCGTCCCCGACACGTCGCACTGCCGCCGCTCCTGCTCCCCGCAATGCTGGTGCTCGCCGTCTCGGTGGGCGGCAACGACCCGGCAATCGCCCAGGATTCGGAAACCGAAGATGCGCCGATGGTGGTCACCTCGGATACGCGTGCCTACTGCCTGAGCCTGTCCGACCGTATCGACCGCTATGGCACGATGCCGCAGGAGGTGCGCGACCTGGAGACCGAGGGGCGCGAGCTGTGCCAGCAGGGCCGCGTCCGCGGTGGCATCAACCGGCTGCGTCGCGCCCTGATGGTGCTGCGCGCCGAGCGTGGGCCGGCGGGCGAGAGCGTGGATGTCGCAACCCCGGACAAGAACCAGGAGAACGACCCGCATGAATAGCATGCCCAACCATCGCGCCCCCTTCACCGGACCGGTATCGCTCACCGGGGCGGTATTCCTGGCCGGGCTCGGCGCATGGGCCCTGGCGTCGTCCGCACAGGCAGCACCGCCGGAAGCGTCGCTGCCACCGGGCGCCACGCTGCTGCATCTGTCGGCGACGGGTACGGTGCAGGAGGCTCCCGACCTGCTGGTGGCCCAGCTTGCAGCGGAAGCGACCTCGGCCGATCCGGTCGTGGCACAGAAGCAGGTCAACCGGCTGATCGCCGCGGCAACCGCTATGGCAGCCAAGATGGAGGGTGTCGTGCCGCACCTCGCCGACTACAGCGTCGAGCATAGCGGCGAGAAGCAACAGCTCTGGACGGCGCGGCAGATGCTTCGGCTGCAGGCGACCGACGGGACCGCGCTGCTGGAACTGGTCGGGCGGCTGCAGGGCAGCGGCCTGGTGATCGGCGACCTGGCCTGGACCCTCTCGCCCGCGCGCATGGAAGAGGCCGAGCGGCTGGCGGCCGACAAGGCCCTCAAGACACTGCAGGCGAATGCGGCCGCGGCGGCGCGGTCGCTGGGGCTGAAGGTCGGGACGATCCGCGACGTCAGCCTGAGCGGCGGCGGCGGCGAGCCACGTCCGATGATGCGGATGAAGGCGATGGTCATGTCCGCGCCCGAAGCGACCCAGGACGCCCAGGGTGTCAGCCGCGAAGCATCCGCGGAAATCGAGCTGGATCCCATGCCGGGAAGCGCCGCACCGACGCCCTGACCAGGCGCTTCCGAAGCCGCGGACGGCCGATCGCCGCCGTGGTCGCTCACCGCCCCGTGTCCTGCGATCAGGTTGGCTTGAGACGAGCAACCCCGATCGGCGCCCTACGTATCACCAGCTCACAGCCGTGAACTGGAAACGTACATGAAGGCCCTCACCTGGCAGAGCAGAGGCAAGATCACCTGCGAGACCGTGCCCGATCCGATCATCCAGGACGGGCATGACGCGATCATCAAGGTGACTGCCTGCGCGATCTGCGGCTCCGACCTCCATCTGATGGGCGGCTTCATGCCGACGATGGAATGCGGCGACATTCTCGGCCACGAGACCATGGGCGAAGTGGTCGAGGTCGGTCGCGAGAACACCAAGCTGAAGGTCGGCGATCGCATCGTGGTGCCGTTCACCATCTGCTGTGGCGAATGTCGGCAGTGCAAGTGGGGCAATTTCAGCTGCTGCGAGCGCACCAACCCGAACGGCAAGATGCAGGCGGAAACCTTCGGTTATCCGCTGGCAGGCCTGTTCGGCTTCTCGCACATCACCGGCGGCATTCCGGGCGGACAGGCGGAATATCTGCGCGTCCCCTATTCGGATGTCGGCCCGATCGTGGTTCCGGATGGGCTCACCGACGAGCAGGTCCTGTTCCTGAGCGACATCTTCCCGACCGGCTACCAGGCGGCGGAAAATTGCGACATCCAGCCCGGGCAGACCATCGCCGTATGGGGCTGCGGGCCGGTCGGCGTGCTGGCGATCAAGTCCTGTTTCCTGCTTGGCGCCGAACGGGTGATCGCCATCGACACGGTGCCGGAGCGGCTTGCCCTGGCGCAGGCCTCGGGCGCTGAAACCATCGATTTCGGCACCCAGAACGTGCAGGAAACCATCATGGAAATGACCCATGGTCTCGGCCCCGACGCAGTCATCGAGGCTGTCGGCATGGAGGCGCATGGCGTCGACACGCTGGCACAGAAGGTCAGCTCGGCGGTGATGTCGGCGACGGTCAGCATGGAACGGCCGTTCGCCCTGAACCAGGCGCTGCTGGCGTGCCGTCCGGGCGGGACGGTATCGATACCGGGCGTGTATGCCGGCATGGCCGGACCGATCGGAATGGGCCTGCTGATGAATAAGGGGCTGACCGTCCGCACCGGCCAGACCCACATGCTGCGCTACATGAAGCCGCTGATGGAGCGGATCCAGAAGGGTGAGATCGATCCGTCGTTCATCATCAGCCACGTCTCCACCAACCTGGAAGATGGGCCGGCTCTCTACGAGACGTTCCGCGACAAGAAAGACGGCTGCACGAAGGTCGTGTTCAAGCCGCACGGCTGACACCAGCGCGAGGGGTCCCGAACGGGCCCCTCAAGCCGGACTCACCCGGCGGCTTCTCGATGTTGGAAAGCTCTCGGCACGGCTGGATGGGTTTGCTAAGGCCAGCCTCGGGCGCGGTCGAATCTCGCGACCATTCTCGATTGAATTCGCTGTCATCGCGAACCCGCTGAGCGGGAACACCCAGCCAGCCCTCCCGTACAACATTCAGGTCAAACCCTCGATCCCGCCGTACCAGGCCCGAGCTGCGTGCTCAAAAAGTGAGAGCATCCGTATCGTGTGAGTGAAAAAGGATTATTCCAAGTTAAGCAAACAAACTATTAGCCAGATCGACCGGCTTCGTTATAACTGGATAAATAATTCAGATCGGACGACCATAAAGAATTCAGAAATGTCGTTGTTTTAGCGTATCGAACAGTATTCGATGCGGATGCGGCGCTGATATCGCGCATCCTCGAGTGACAGATGAGGCGCTGATGTTCGACAGCACTATAAGTGGCAAATACGTTCCGCCGCTCGACGATCGCGTTCCACTCTGGAAACTGTTCGACCGGGAATGGTATCTCGATCGATATCCGGATGTCGCAGTTGCACTCCCGGCTTCCGAAACCGATGTCGCGGAAGACCATTACCGGGAACATGGCGCCCGCCTCGGCCACTCCCCTAACATGTTCTTCGACGAAGCCTGGTATCTCGGCCGTTATCCCGGGGTCGCTGCCCATGTCACCGCCGGCGGCGCGCGCTCGGGCTTCGATCATTATTGCAACGATGGCTACAGACAGGGCTATTCGCCGCACTGGTTGTTCGACGAGGCGTTCTACCTGGCCACCCACCGCGACATCACCCGGGGCCTGCTGAACCGGAATGGTTTCGTCAATGGCTACGACCATTACCTGAGACAGGGCGACGCCGACATCCTGAGCGGCCATCGCTTCTTCGACGCCGCACTCTACCAGCAGAACGCCATCGAGGACGACGCCGGCCGAACCGTGTCCGGTGGCCCGTTCGCGCGCTTCCTCGCCAACCGCGCCCGCGCCGGCAGCACCGCCCGCCTCTCCTGGTATTTCGACCCGGTGTGGTATCTGGCCACCTACCCGGATGTTGCCCAGGAGATCGACAAGGGCTGGTGGAGCTGTGCCCTGCAGCACTTCCTCTGCAACCGCTCACCGCAACGCTACGCCGCCCTGGAGTGGTTCTCCGAGAGTTTCTACGGCAAGACCTATCCGGACGCGCTGGGCGCTGTCCTGGACGGCTCGTTCCGCAATACCTACGAACATTTCGTCCGCTTCGGCGCTGCCGAATGTCGCAAGCCGCACCAGGATGTCGACCTGGTCCGCTATGCCCGGTCCCTGCGCGTCCAGGCCGAACTCGAACGCCGCGACCATCCGGACGCCTTCACCCACTGGCTGGCCAACGCCGCCGGGCTGGGTGCGGACGACATCACGCCGGCCACGAACCTGCCGGAAGCACAGAGCAAGCAGTTGTTCCTGCGTCAGGCCGAAGCCATGCTGCTGCAGTTCGCCCACGCCAGGATCGACTTCACCCTGCCGGACCCGGACGATCTGATGCCGGCGGTCAGCGTCGTCATGATCCTGCACAACCAGTTCGCGCTGACCATGACGGCACTGGCGTCCCTGCGTGCCTGCCATGGCGGCGCGATCGAACTCATCCTGATCGACTCCGGCTCGCGCGACGAAACGCGCCGTATCGCGCGCTATGTGTCGGGCGCCCGCATCGTCCGGTTCGAGCATAATGTCGGCTTCGTCGCAGCCTGCAACGCCGCACTCGCCCACGCCACCGCGCCGTCCGTGCTGTATCTCAACAACGACCTGACGCTCGGCATCAAGTCGGTGGAGCGTGCACTTGCCCGCCTGGCGTCGGACCCGCGGATCGGCGCGGTCGGTGCCAAGTTCATCCGCACCGACGGTCGCCTGCAGGAAGCCGGTTCGATCATCTGGCGCGACGGCTCCACCGCGGGTTACCTGCGCGACGGCGACCCGAACCTGCCGGAAGCCAACTTCGTCCGCGAGGTCGATTTCTGCTCCGGCGCCTTCCTGATGGTGCGCGCCGACGTGCTGAAGTCGCTCGACGGCTTCGATGATGATTTCCGGCCTGCCTACTACGAGGAAACCGATCTCTGCGTGCGCCTGAAGAAGGCCGGCTACCGCGTGATCTACGACCCTTCGATCATCGTCCAGCACGTGGAATACGGCTCCGCCGGCGCCAGCAGATCCACCCATATGATCCAGCGCAACCACAAGGTGTTCGCCGGCAAGCACCAGGACTGGCTGCGCTACAAATACCCCCAGCACAGCCGCAACGCCGTGCTGGCCCGTTCGCCACGGCCGGTCCATGGCTGCAGCCGCATCCTGTTCATCGAGGATCGCATCCCGATGCGCGATCTCGGCTCCGGCTACGTCCGGTCCAACGACATCGTCCACGCCATGGCAGCCCTCGGCCATCATGTCAGCGTCTATCCGATTTATCCCGCCGGCTGCGACGCACTGGAAATCCTGTCCGATTTTCCGGAAACGACGGAGGTGCTATACGACCGGGGCCTCGACCAGCTCGCATCCTTCATCGCGGAACGCGCCGGCTACTACGACATCGTCTGGATCGGCCGCACCCACAATCTCGAACGCCTGCTGCCGACCCTGAGCGATGCATCCTCGTCGCTGCCGGAACATGGCTTCATCCTGGACACCGAAGCGGTCAGCGCGCCTCGCACCATCGAGCAGGCGAGAGTGCTCGGCCGTACGCTGGAGCATGATCTGGAAACCATGCTCCGCCGCGAATTCGCCTGCGCCTATTTCTGCCAGCGAATCGTCGCGGTGAATGAGCGCGATGCCGGCCTGATCCGCCTTGCCGGCCATGGCAACGTCGCCGTGCTCGGCCACATGAAAGAGGTCACGCCGACGCAATCGGGATGGGGCGAGCGCGCCGGCATCCTGTTCCTCGGCGCCTTCCACGAGGAGAGCAGCCCGAACTACGATAGCCTCTCCTGGTTTATCGACCAGGTATTGCCGCTGCTGGAGGGCTGGTTGCCGCCGGAAGTCCGCTTCACCATCGCAGGCTATGTCGCGCGCCAGGTGGATATGTCGCCGTTCGGCCGCAACCCGCGCATCGACCTGCATGGCCCGGTCGAGGATCTCGAAATGCTCTATGACAGCCACCGCGTGTTCGTGGCACCCACCCGCTTTGCCGGCGGGATCCCGTTCAAGGTGCATGAGGCGGCATCGTTCGGACTGCCCGTGGTGGCGACCGAACTGCTCTGCCGACAGGTCGGCTGGACCGATGGCGCGGACATCCTGTCCGGCGGCACCGACGACGCGCAGCGTTTTGCCGATCGGATCATCGAAGCATACGACGACGAGGATGTCTGGACCAGGATACGCAACGGCGCGCTTGCCCGCATCACCGACGAGAACAACCGCGCTGCCTACCACGCACGCCTCAAGGAGATCCTGACCGACACGAACCCCGAATGACGTCGTGGCTTATCTGGACGGATCGAACGGCGTTCGCGCCCGGGTCGATCAGGGCGGGCTCTGGGGTTTCCCGCTGTCGACAAACCGGTTGCGGCACAACAGAGTGGATGGGGCGCCAATGGAACTAGCCGCAGTCTAGCCGGCTGCTCCGGGCTTCCAGCCGACCCGTGCGAAGGGTGGTTCCCGAAATCCCTGCGCTGCCTCACGACGATCCGGCATGCACCTGCGGTATCGCCGGCGCAGTCAGCAGCACCAGCCGCGCCGGCCGGCGGTCACGCAACAGGATGACCGCGTTCTGCCGGAAGCGACGGGCCAGGCACATACCCCGGGCGGGAGCGATCGCCACCAGCAGCAACGGCTCCGACCAGCGTCCCAGCCGGCCCTCGCCCTCGACACAGGAAAAGCCACGGAGCGCCTCCCGCAGATGGTCCATCATGCGCCGGTTCCAGCCGTCGGGCCGGAGCCGGCCGCAGGGATTGCAGGCGCTCAACACCACCAGGTCGCGTCCGGCCCAGTGCCGCGGCATCGGGCCGGGACGACGGCCGACATGGGCGACGACGCCGCCGGCGGTATAGGTGCTGAGCCGATAGGCACGCAGCACCGCCGGCGTCGGCGGCACCAGGCCGGTCATCGAGTGCCCGTCACGGGTCGCACGTCACGGATCGGCGTCGCCGAACCGCATGTCGCGATGCACATACACCGACAGCAGCAGCCCGAAGCCGAACATCACCGTCAGCATCGCCGAGCCGCCGTAGGAGATCAGCGGCAGCGGCACGCCGCCGACCGGGATCGCGCCCATCACCATCGACAGGTTGACCACGCAGTAGAGAAAAAAGTTCATCGCGATGCCGAGCCCGAGCAGCCGGCCGAACTGGTTGCGGCAGCGCAACGCCATCAGCATGCCGCCGATGATCATCACCAGCAGCAACGCCATGACCGAGAGCCCGCCGACCAGTCCCCACTCCTCGGCGATCATGGTGAAGATGAAGTCGGTCTGTTTCTCGGGCAGGAAGTTAAGCTGGCCCTGGGTGCCGTGCAGGTAGCCCTGCCCCCACATGCCGCCGGAACCCAGCGCGATCTTGGACTGGATGATGTTGTAGCCGGCGCCGAGCGGGTCGCTTTCCGGATGCAGGAAGGTGGTGATGCGGGCCCGCTGGTAGTCGTGCAGGTGGCCATAGGCGAAGCGGCCGAGGAACGGCAGCGGCGCGATCAGCAGCGCCATCTGCCAGAGCCGCATGCCGGCCGCGAGGAAGATCGAGCCGCCGACCGCGGCGATGATCACCGCCGTGCCGAGGTTCGGCTCCTTCAATACCAGCGCCACCGGCGCCAGCACCATCAGGGCCGGCGGGATCAGGAATAGCGGGTTGCCCATGCGGTCCGGGCCGGCGCGGTGGAACCAGGCGGCGAGGATCAGCACCAGCGCGATCTTGGCGAGCTCGGACGGCTGCAGCTGGAAGCCGCCCAGAACCAGCCAGCGCTCCGCGCCCTTGCCGACATGGCCCATGCGCAGCACCGCCACCAGCAGCGCCAGCGAGAAGAAATACAGCGGCCAGGCAAACTTCACCAGGATGCGCGGGCTGACCATGGCGATGCCGAGCATCATCAGCAGCCCGAAACCGAAGCGGATGCTTTGCGGTCCGGCAAACGGTTTTGCCGACCCGCCACCGGCCGAATACAGCGCGCCGTACCCGACCCCGGCCAGCAGGCAGATCAGCAGCACATACAGCCAGCTCACCCGCCAGAGCTTGGCCAGGAAGCGGAAATTGGGCTCGGCCCGCAGGAGACGCTTGTCGGTGATCATTGCCGGCAGAAATGGCGCGTGCCGCTGCGCGTGTCCATGAAAAGCGGGCGGCGCCCATGCAAAGCCGATTGCGTCTTCGGAAGCCGGCGCTAGGCCGGCATCAGGGTGGCAACCAGGGCGGCGACCTCGCGCGGCTGGGTGGTGACCTGCGGCAGGCCCATCAGTTCGCCATGGGTGCCACGCGCCAGCGGGCCGACCACGAACAGGCTGGGCCAGGCCTCGCCATCGACGGCGATGACCCGGCTCGTCTCGTCGACGTCGATGCCGAGCCGGCATGAATCGGCGCGCAGCGCTCCGGCGTCGGCCAGGCTGCGCAGCAACGGATGCGCGGACACCACCGAGCGATGGCCCGGACCGGTGCAGTTCACCACGGCGGCGATCCGCACCTGCTCGATGGCCGATCGGCCACGACGCCGGAACCGGACGGTGATCGCGTCGGTGTCCGCTTCGGCATCGAGTGGCATCGCAGCCGTCACGGTCAGCCAGCCGGACCGTTGCCCGTCCGCCAGCACCGCCTCGATCTGCGGGGCGCACTGGAAGCGATGAACATCCCAGAACGGGCGAAGATGGCGCAGCAGGCGCCGGCGTTCCACGACCGGGAGCGCCTTCCAGATGGTTCGTGCCTGGCTGCGGATCGCATCGACGACACCCTCCCAGGGCTCGCCCAGGGCAGCGATCTGCGCCACCTGTTGCCGCACGCGCCGCAACAGGCCGAGTGCCGTCGCTTCGGGATCGGTGGCGAAGTCGCCGGATGCCGATACCGGCAGCCAGGTGCGTGGACGCGGGAGCAACCCGCGCCGGGACAGTGCCAGGATCGAACCCCGATGCCCCCGCGCCCGCAGCGAGGTGATGACGTCGCAGCCGGTCAGGCCGGTACCGACGACGAGCACCGCATCGTCCGGTCCGATCGCCTCGAGCGCTGTCCGCTCCCAGGGATCGCGGACCACACGCGGATCGGCCTCGAGCCCGTGCAGGAAGGCCGGGAGGTCCGGCGCGGTGTGGCTGACGCCGAGCACCAGCAGCGGTGCACTGACGGTGTCTCCGGTTTCGAGCGTCACCTGCCAGCCACCGCCCGGGGACGGGGCAGCCGAGGAGGCCCGCTCGCGCCGGTGACGGACGATCACGGCGGAACCAGCGATCTGCGTTCGTACCGCGTCGTCGACATACGTGCCGAACAGGTTGCGCCGTACATGGCGCCTTCCGTCAGAAGTGACGGCATCGGGATCCTGTGCGGCCTCGCTCGTACCGCTCAGCCAGTCGATGAAGTGATCCGGCCGGTCCGGGAACAGCGACATGCGCCCGGCGGTGACGTTGGTGCGATGAGCCGGATCGGCGGTGCCGTAGGCGAGGCCGGCACCGAGCCGTTCCGCCGGCTCGATGACGACGACATCGCCCTGCAGGTCCGGGTGGTCCCGAAGCAGGTGCGCCACGAACGCGGCTCCGGATAGTCCTGCGCCGACGAGGATGACATCGGCTTTGGAAGAGGTCGGTCTCTGCACCATGCCGACACTCTTATACCGTAGACCGACGATAACCCGACAGCATACCTGCCAGATCCGGTTATCGTTTTGTCATCCCGCTCGTCCTTGTGACGAGGCACAGGCTCCTAGGATCACCGGCGCAGGTTCGTCCGTGCGAGTTCGACCAGGTCACCCGCGCGGCCGTCGAGGACCGCCTTGGCCATGTAGAGCGAGAATCCCTTGGCCATGTCCGCCGTGACCTTGGGCGGCATCGCGAGTTCCATGCGGTTGACCACCGCATCCACGAGAACCGGGCCGTCATGGGCCAGCGCGGCCTGGATGCCGGCATCCACCTCGTCGGGTCGCTCCAGCCTGATGCCGCGTATCCCGACCGCCTCGGCCATCTTGGCGAAGTTCGGGTTTTTCAGCTCGGTGCCGGTGTCCAGGAAGCCGACCGACTTCTGCTCCAACTCGATGAAGCCCAGCGAGCCGTTGTTGAACACGATGACCTTCACCGGCAGGCCAAGCTGCACCAGCGACAGGAAGTCGCCCATGAGCATGGTGAACCCGCCATCGCCCGACAGGGAAATAACCTGGCGTCCCGGGAACGCCGCTTGTGCCCCGATCGCCTGCGGCATCGCATTCGCCATGGAGCCATGCCAGAACGAGCCGATCAGGCGCCGTCTGCCATTCATCGCGAGATAGCGGGCGGCCCAGACTGTCGGCAAGCCGACGTCGCAGGTGAAGACGGCGTCATCGGCCGCGAAGGTGTTGACGGCACTCGCCACCTGCTGGGGGTGGATGAAACGTCCGCCCTTCCGCTCCTTCGCCAAATCATCGAGTTCCTTGCGGGTCTCGCCGTAATGCTTCCTCGCGGCGTCGAGATGCGAGCTGTCGGTCTTTGGCTCGAGGCGTGGCAGCATCGCCGCGATGGTCGCCGCCACGTCGCCGACCAGGCCGAGTTCGATCGATGCACGACGCCCCAGGTTCTCCGGCCGGATGTCGACCTGTGCGATGCGCACGGCGCCATCCGGATAGAACTGCCGGTAGGGAAAGTCGGTCCCGAGCATCAGCAGCATGTCGCAATCGCGCATCGCGTAGTAGCCCGAGCTGTATCCGATCAGGCCCGTCATGCCGACATCATAGGGGTTCTCCCATTCGACATGCTCCTTGCCGCGCAACGCGTGCACCATCGGCGAGCGCAGTCTCGAGCCCAGTGCCAGAAGCTGGTCATGGGCGCCTTCGCACCCGGACCCGCACAGCAGCGTCACCCGCGAGGCGGCATTGAGCATGGCGGCCAGGCGGTCGACCTCGTCGTCGACGGGACGGACGATTGCTGGAACCGCCAGCAGCCTCTCGATCCGTGGCACCGGTGCCGCGACGGCAGGGAGCAGCGCCGTGTCACCCGATACGACGACCACCGAGACGCCGCGCTTGCCGACCGCCGTACGGATCGCCGCCTCGAGCATGCGCGGCATCTGGGCCGGCGTGGAGACCAGCTCGCAGAAATGACTGCACTGCCGGAACAGGATTTCCGGATGTGTCTCCTGAAAATACCCGGAGCCGATCTCGCTCGAAGGTATCTGGGCGGCTATCGCCAACACCGGGACCCGGTTGCGATGGCAGTCATAGAGACCATTGATCAGGTGCATGTTGCCCGGTCCGCAGGAGCCCGCGCACACGACCAGGGAGCCGGTCAGATGCGCTTCGGCGCCGGCGGCGAAAGCGGCGACCTCCTCGTTGCGGACGTGCACCCACTCGATCTTGCCGTGCCGGCGCAGTGCGTCGGTGAAGCCGTTGAGGCTGTCGCCGACCAACCCGTAGATACGTTTCACACCGGCGGCGGCAAGGATCTCGACCATCTGCTCGGCAACCGTCTTGGTCATGACTATGTTCCTTCTGTCGATTAACAGCGTAACGGCCTGATCGAACGAGACGAAGCCGCCTGGGCGCATCCGTCGCCGGCCAACCTTGCCACAAATGTGCGCTGCTGCCTGAAGCTGCCATTCATCCAGATGTGGAACGGGAACATGTCGAGATGCCCGCTTGCCAGGATCTCGTCGCACACCTTGACGATCGACTTGTGGACCTTGTCGTTCAGGTCGCCACCCAAATGATCCGCGTCGGCGGCTGCCTGCTTCATGATCGCATAAGCCGTAATGATCTCTGGCGGCATCGGACCCCTTGCCAAGTCCGGAAAGTTTCGGGGAAGGCTATGTCTGCGCGCCTCTGAGCCGGTTTGGATGGGCTTGCACATCGCAATGACTGTCGTTCTCGGCCCAAACTCGGGCATCCGCCTTCTCCTACGATCGAAGTCGATCAGGCTTTCCTCTGAGGTTCACGACCTGATGAATGCCGGAGGCAGTCACCGACGGTCTGCCGTGCGTTCCTTCATGCAGATCGGGAACGGCCAATCCCGGAGTGCCGTCGGTGGCGACGAGACAATGCGGAACGGTCGCTTGCGCAGGGAACGAGTCCTCAGACTGTCTCGACGACCTCGTATCGCCTGACGGACCGCTACAGCGGAAAATCCAGCCTCCTATTGGTCGGATGAGGATGCACCCGGACGTTGGTCCGTCCAGCGTTAGCCTACTCCGGCGGCAGCGGCGTGCAGGCAATCGAAGCGGCGCGGCCGAGGACGATCATGCGACGGGCCGCCACCGCGCCGCCTGCCATCTCGCCGGCCAGATGCGTGAGCAACGGCGTACTCAGCACCGCATGCGCGGCGGTGTTGATCGCGGCCTCGGTCACCGCCGTCGCGGTCGCGGCATAGGCGGTGCGTCGCAGCAGGCCGAGCGTACCGAACAGGCTGGGACGTAGCCCATACAACGATGCGATCTGGCGGATCAGCCGGAGGCCGCGCCACGAGATCAGCAGCACCACCAGCGACGGTGCCGGCGTCGCGGCCATGCCGGCAACCACCTGGAGCGCAGCACGGCGACCAAGCTGGTCGGCTTTCGCGCGCAGGCCGGCCTCGGCACCGGCGCGAAGCAACGGCAGCACGGCATCGGGATCGTTCAGCGCATCGAGCGCCGGACGCAAAGCGGCACCGCCTTCGATACGGTCGAGCCAGCGTCTGGCCGCCTCGACCTTCACCGTCGCATCGTCCGAGGCAAGGTCACGGCGCAGGCGGTCCACGGCATGCAACGCCGCCAGCGCCCGCAGCTCGCGCCAGATGCCGAGCAGGATCAGGCCGAACCCGAGCAGCGCCACCAGCAGGGTGAGACCGCCGAGCAGCCGGGACCGGGTGAACTCGGCCGCAACGAAATTGCCGGTCTGCAGCGCCGCCAGTCCGAACGCCAGCACGGCAAAACCGCTCAACACCAGCAGCGGCATGCTCCAGCGCGGATCGGCGGGTTCGACACCGGTTCCCGGCACGATCGGCACCAGTTCGGCTGCGATCTCGAGGCGGTCGGCACGGCCGGTCTCGGTTTCTATGCGCGGCCTGACCAGTGGTTGCGTCGGTCGCTCGTTCACAGCAGGTCCTCCAGCAGGAAGCCGAGCAGTGCGTCGAGCCCGATATTGGGGATGGCCGCGCCACGCAACAGCCGCGCCGGCTCGAACGCCGGCAATTCGAGGAACGGGTGCGCCCAGAATTCCGGCCCCGGCGGCCGGTCCGGCACCTCGCCCGGATAGGATCGGGTCAGGCGCTCGCTGCCGAGAAGCCGGCCGCGTACGGCGGATACCGGATGCCCGTCCAGGGTCCAGACGAAATCCTCGGTGCAGCGGGCGGAGGCGACCGCGAAGCTGGCACTGCGTACGCCGGAAGGGAGTGCCCCGGACGCTGCATCCCCGCGCAGACCGGGCTGGCCGGTGAGTGCCCCCATCAGCGCCGCGAGATTACCCCGCTGGCGTTCGGACACGTGGTCCGCCTTGCTCGCGACGTAGGCCACGCGGGAGATCACCCGCGGCGGCAGGCGCAATGCCGCAAGCGACGCGATCGACGACAGCCACGACCCCTGCCAGCGCAGGCCGGACGATGCGGCAGCAAGCGCGGCCTGGGCGTCCGCGAAAGCGTCGGGGCCGGTATGCAGCGCGCCGAGCAGGTCGGCCAGCACCACCAGCCGGTCGATCCGGCCGAACAGCGGCGAGACCAGCGCGTCGCGCGTCGCGGTCACGTACGCCTCGTAGCGCCGGCGCATCAGGTCGGCCAGCGGGCCGCTGCCCATCAGGGGGAAAAAGCTCATCCAGGGTGGTGCGGCGCCCGGAGCCGGCATCAGGAAACGGCCGGGCTGCAGCATCGCCATTCCGTGCAGGTCGCGCAGACGGGTCAGCGTCGCGACATACAGGCGGTGCCCGGACAGGGCGAGCGCCTCGTCGGCGGATGCATGTGCCGGCAGCGCGTGCGCAAAGGCCAGGAAGTCGCGGGTGGCGTCGATCAGGCCGGGCCGCTCGAGCCGCGACAATACCGACTGCGACCAGTCGGCGTAGGACAGTTCCAGCAGCGGCAGGTCGAGCAGCCATTCGCCGGGATAGTCGAGCAACTCGAGCCGCACCTGCCGGGGCGGCAGGGTGGCGAAGGCGGGCCGAAGCTCGAGATCGAAGGCCAGCAGGGACACCGCGTCGGTCCGGGCCGGCCAGTGCGGCGGGTCGGCGGCCAGGGCGGCCAGGTGCGCCACATGGTCGAAGCGAGGCAGCGCCTCGGCACCGGCGGATGCCAGCCTGGCACGGACGATGCGGCCACCGAGCGCGTTGCTGGCGAGCAGCGTCGAGGCGAGCGAGGTGAGCAGCACGGTCTTGCCGGCGCGTGCCAGGCCGGTGACACCGATGCGGATGGTGCGCGGCCGCATGTAGTCGAGCGGTGCCCGCAACGCCGGGAGCAGTTTCTGCCGCCAATCCTGGACCATGATGTGTTCCCCGCCCGCCGCCGCTCCTAGCGGAACGCGCGCAGTTTCACGTCGGTCTTGTACTGGCTGAGTGCGTAGACCGCCCAGATCGTGGCCGGCAGCCAGCCGATCAGGGTGACCTGCAGGATCAGGCAGAAAATGCCGGCGATCGGCCGGCCGATCGTGAAGAAGGTCAGGAACGGCAGGATGAAGGCGATCAGCAGACGCATGGGGAGCTCCGGGAACAATGTCCCGGCAAACCTAACGCGGATCCTGCCATCCTGACTGCATGGCGCAGTTCAGGCGCCTACCCGGAAGGCCTCCCGGTTGTTGCCGATCCTGCATCCCTGCAGCGAGCCGGACTTTCCACACCGCGCCGTCATGGATCAACGAAATAAGATTGCGCGGGTCCGGAATGAGTTTTTGCCGTGGATCACACTGACCATTCCGGCAACACTGGTCTATCGAGACGCTACAAGCCAGCAGGCTCATAGCAACTTAACAAAGAATGTTTCCGACACCGAAAATATTCGAACGGTATCCCGCGTGTCGTATCGCAGACACCCTCGCCCGCGCATGGGCTGCAAGCATCCAAGCCATTCGTCTCGCAGCATCAACGCCAGGTGTGGCAGAGTTGCCGCGTCGTGGTTTGTAACAACAGCAGGCGACTTCCAGGGATCCCGACGCCGTGACCGGTTGGTCCGCCCGTGGCGCCGGTCTCGATAAGCGCTTTCAGGCTTCTGCATAACGACAGAAACGTCGGGGATACGTCCATGCACAAAAAACGCAGCCTGTTCCTGGCCTGCACGGCCATGAGCCTCCTCATGTCTTGCCGGGCAATCGATGTGCAGACCACCGATACCCACGCTGCGGCAGGCCCGGCCGACGCGGAGGCGCCGCCCTGGATGGATGCCTCGTTGTCGCCCGATCGACGCGCCCGCATGCTGGAACAGCGGCTTTCCACGCAGCAGTTGCTGCAGCTGGTGTACGGCTATTACGCAGTGCCGGCCAACTACATGCTTCCGGCCAATGTCGTTCCGCAGGGCGCGGTCGGATCGGCCGGCTTCGTGCCGGGCATTCCGGAACTCCTGGTGCCGGCGCTGCAGGAGAGCGATGCCGGGACCGGCGTCGCCGATCCGGTGAATGGCGAGAACGGCCAGCCGATCCGCGGTGCCGCCGGTTATTCGACCGAGCTCCCGTCGGGTCTCGCCACCGCCGCGACCTGGAATCGCGAGACCGCCTTTCGGGGCGGCGCGATGATCGGCGAGGAAGCGCATCGGGAAGGGTTCAATGTGCTGCTGGCAGGCGGCGTCAATCTCGCCCGGGAACCGCGCAACGGCCGTAATTTCGAATATGGCGGCGAGGACCCGCTGCTGGCCGGCACCATGGTCGGCGAGCAGATACGCGGCATCCAGTCGCGCCACGTCGTGTCGACGATCAAGCATTATGCCCTGAACGACCAGGAGACCGGCCGCAACTCGGCCTCCTCGAATATCGACTGGACCGCGGCGCGACAGAGCGACCTGCTGGCGTTCGAGCTGGCGCTCGACATCGGCAAGCCGGGGTCGGTGATGTGCTCCTACAACCGCGTCAACAGTGCCTATGCGTGCGGCAACGATGTCCTGCTGAACCAGATCCTGAAGGGCGACTGGGGGTACAAGGGGTGGGTCATGTCGGACTGGGGTGCTGTGCATGCCGTCACCGACGCCAATGGCGGGCTCGACCAGGAGTCCGGCAGCTTCTTCGACCAGCCGAACGGCGGTCCGTTCTTTACCACCAGGCTCGAGCAGGCGATCCATGACGGAACGGTCAAGCCATCGCGCCTGCTCGACATGGCGCATCGGATCCTGCGTTCGGAGTTCGCCAACGGGCTGTTCGACGATCGCGTCACCAACATCGTTCCGATCGACGCCGCAGCCGACGCTGCGGTGGCACAGGCGGACGAGCAGGAAGGTATCGTCCTGCTGAAGAACGCGCACTCGACGTTGCCCTTGTCGAAAAAAATTGGATCCGTCGCGATCATCGGCTCGAACGCGGCCAACGGCGTACTGGAAGGCGGCGGTTCGTCCCAGGTCTGGCCGGTCGGCGGCCCGGCGGCACCGGTGGACGCCAGCAAGAGCTTTCCGCGCCCGCTGATCTGGAACCCCTCCTCGCCGATGGCGGCGATGAAGCGGGAAGCGCCGAACGCCACCTTTTCGTATGACACCGGCGCCGATCCGTCTGCCGCCGCAGCAGTTGCGGCCAAGGCGCAGGTGGCGATCGTGTTCGTCAACCAGAGGCTGGGCGAGAGCATCGATGCGGCCAGCCTGTCGCTACCGGCCGACCTGCAGACCAAGGCCGATCAGGACGCGCTGGTGCGAGCGGTGGTCCGCGCAAACCCGAATACCATCGTGGTGGTCGAGAGCGGCGGGCCGGTGCTGATGCCTTGGCTTGCGCAGGTGATGGGCGTGCTTGAAGCCTGGTATCCGGGCTCGGGCGGGGGCGCTGCAATCGCCAACGTGCTGTTCGGAGACGTGAACCCGTCCGGCCACCTGCCGCTGACCTTCCCCGCGTCGGAATGCCAGCTGCCACGGCCGGTGCTCGATGTCGGCACGCCCACCAACCGGAACTTCCCGATCGACTACACTGTCGAAGGTGCCGCGGTCGGCTACAAATGGTTCCAGAAAAAGCACCTGACGCCGCTGTTCCCGTTCGGCTACGGGCTCAGCTACACCACCTTCTCCTACGGCGAACTGCACGCGACGTCGGGCAACGCCCTCACCGCCACCTTCACCGTCACCAACACCGGCGCCAGGGCGGGATATGCGGTGCCGCAGCTCTATCTCGGCCTGCAGGGACGCGGTGAGGCACCGACCCGACTCGTCGGCTTCGCCAAGGTCATGCTGCAGCCACACCAGAGCCGATCGGTCAGCATCACCGCCGACCCGCGCCTGCTGGCCGAGTTCGATGGCACCAACGACCGCTGGGTCGTGAAAGCCGGGCACTATCCGCTCTATCTCGGCACCTCGGCGAACGACATCGTCCGCACCGGCACCACCACCCTCAGCAGCCAAAGCCTGGCTCCCTGATCCAGCGACCAGGGCCGCGAGCCGTCCGCATCAACGTGCGGGCGGCTTTCGGCCGGTCTCAGATCGCGTCGGCGACCCGCTGTCCCGGCGCTTCGCGACGGTTGGCCGGATCGCGGGTGAGCGTCACGGTCATGATGTCGCGGGCGAGTGGCGCTGCGACCTCGGCGGCTGCGTTGCCGTGCTCCACGACGATCGCGGCCGCATAGCGCGGTGCGTCGTACGGCGCGAAGCAGATGAACAGCGCGTGCGGCCGGAACTCCCAGGGCAGCTTGGCCGAATTGAAATGGCCGCTCTCGCGCAGCCACCGGCTGACCCGGCGAACCTGAGCCGAGCCGGTCTTGCCCGCCATCTGGATGCCGGCGAGCGATAGCCGGGCTTTCGGCGCCGTGCCGTGTGGCTCGTTCACCACCGCATACATGCCAGCCCGCAACGCGGCCAGATGGGCTTCCGGCAGCCCGAGCTCGGGCCAGTGCAGCGGGTTGCCGGCCGGCTGTATGACGCCGTTGATCTGGCGGGTCAGATGCGGCTGCACCGCGCGGCCGGTAGCGATGCGGGACGCGTAGGTCGCAAGCTGCAGCGGCGTCACCTGGACGTAGCCCTGGCCGATGCCGCTGACGATGGTGTCGCCGCCGTTCCAGTGCCTTCCCTTGGAATGCTGCCACGCCGGAGTCGGGATCAGTCCGATGCGCTGGTGCGGCAGCTCGATGTCGAGCGACGTGCCGAGGCCGAACCGGTGCGCGGCCGCGGCGATCGCATCCATGCCGGTACGGCGGGCGGTCTCGTAGAAGAACACGTCGCAGGAGAACTTGATGCCGCCATGCAGGTCGAGCGAGCCGTGCCCGTGCTTGGCCCAGCAATGGAAGCGGGTGCCGCCGACATCGAGGTAGCCGGGGCAGAAGATCCGGTCGGACGGCGACAGGCTGCCGGACTGCAACGCCGCCATTGCGACGGCCGGCTTGAAGGTCGAGCCGGGCGGATACAGGCCGGCGACGCTCTTGTTGATCAGCGGCGTACGCTGGTCGTTGGTCCACTCGACCCATTGCGCCTGGCTGACGCCGGAATCGAACAGGCTCGGGTCGAACGACGGCGTGCTCACCATCGCCAGCACCTCGCCGTTGCGGCAATCCATCACCACGGCGCTGGCGGACTGGTCGCCGACATAGCCGAGCACCGCCTGCTGCAGGCCGAGATCGATCGAGAGGCCGACCGCCTCGCCCTGGATGCCCTCGCGACGGTTGATCTGGCCCATCACCCGGCCAACGGAATCCACCTCCATCTGCACCGAGCCGGCGGTGCCGCGCAGGCCGACATCGTGGAACTGCTCGATGCCGGCACGCCCGACCCGCATGCCGGGCAGAGCCAGGTTCGGGTCGGCAGCGACATCCTTCTCGTTGGGAGGCGCCACGTAGCCGACCACATGCGCCAGCAGCGGGCCCTGGGGATACAGGCGGGTGGTGCCGACATCGACCAGGATTCCGGGCAGGTCGGGCGCGTTGACCTCGATCCGCGCCATGTCGTCCCAGGTCAGGAAGTCGCGGACCACCACCGGGATGTATTTGCGGCCGTGCTTGAGTTCGCGGGTGATACGGGCCCGCTCGTGCTCGTCCAGCGGCAGGATGGCCGAGAAGCGGTCGAGCGTGGCGCCGACGTCGGTGGTCTTCTCCGCCAGGAGCAGCGCCCGCCAGTTGACCTTGTTGCCGGCCAGGCTCGCGCCGAACCGGTCCAGGATGCGGCCACGCGGCGGCGAAAGCATGCGCGTGTTGACACGGTTGTTTTCGGCAAGTGCCGCGTATTTCCGGCCATCGGCCACCTGGAGCCGATAGAGCCGGTCGCCGAGCGCACCGAGTGCCCCGACCTGGGCCGCCATCAACAGCAAGGCCCGCCGGGTAAAGATTCCGCGCGACGGGCTTTCCTTCGGGGCACGACCCGGGCGGACGCCTTTGGCGCGCGACTTCCCCGAAAACAGTCGCCCCGGAAGCAGGCCTCTGGGCAGCCGCTTCATGATGCGGCTACGCCAGCGTGGGGTCGGCGATGCCGCGATGCGCCCAGGTAAACAGCGCCGAAAGCAGCGGATAGAGGCCGGTGGCGAGTGCCAGTTCGAACAAGGCAGGTTGCGGCGGCAACAGTCGCTGGCTGAACGCCGACATCAACGCCCAGTCGAGCCCGATCACGCCGGCAGCCACCAGCAGGAACACCATCCAGACCAGCAGAAACCCCTGTCGGGCCAGTCCATGACGCCAGCCGAGCCCGCAGGCATGCACGATCAGCAGCGTCAGGATGGCGATACCCGGCGGCGAGAAACTGAGCAGGTCGTAGAGCAGGCCGAGCATGAACACGACCGCCGCCGGCATCGAGGCCGGCCGGAACACCGACCAGAAGAACACCGAGGCCATCGTGGTGCCCGGCAGCAAAGCCTGCTGTTCCGGCAGGCCCAGCGGCGCACACAGCAACAGCACCAGCAGCACGCTGAAGGCGGCCGGAAGCGCACGCCGGCCCGCGGCGTCGAGGCGGCGCCAGATGGTCGGCCGTGGCCTGATGCCCGGATGCCGTTCCGGGCGTGGCTGTCGCGACATTCAGGAAGTCCTTCACCCGCGTTCGATCACAGCCGCGGCCGTGCCGGTATCGATCGGCAGACGGCCGGGCCGGGTGACCGGTAACGCTCCGTCGCCGGGCGCCTCGATGCTGTTGGCCGATCCGCGGATAAGGTTCCTGGATCCGCCGACCGCACCCTTGGGCACGGTATGCTGGCTGCTTCCCCCGGAGGCCGGCCGGCCCGGCGAGTCCGGTGGGGTGATCGCGGCAAGGCCATAGTCGAACAGCCTGACCACCACGACGTGACCGAGTTGGGCATAAGGTTCGACCACCGGATTGTTCGGGCCGATATAGTGGACGGTGCCGACCGGAAGCCCGGCCGGGAACACATTGGTGACGTTGTTGGTCACGACGCGCTCGCCTTCCTCGGGATGCACGTCTTCGGGATAGCTGGTCAGGCGGGGCGCGGCCGCGTTGGTCCCTTCCATGATCGCCGCCGCATGAGACGATTCCAGCGACACCGGGACCCGGCTGCTCATGTCGGTGATCAGCATGACGCGTGCCGAGCGCGAACCGACCTCGGTGACCCGTCCGACCAGTCCGGCCGCATCGACCGCGACCATGTCCTTCGACAGGGTGACGTGGTTCGCCAGGATCTGGCCGGGAGCCACCGACAGCAGGATCGAACGTGCATAAAACTGGCTGGTATCGGCCACCGCGCGGGCTGTGACGAACGAGGGCGCCGGTTCGGGGATCCAGTTCAGGTTGGCTTTCAGCGTGGCGTTCTCTGCCTGAAGCGCCATCGCGACATCATACCAGCGACGAAGCTTCAGGTTTTCCTCCCGCAGACGCTGGTTCTCGGCAGAGACCGCGACCAGGTGGCGGGTCTCGCCGGCAATGCCACGCAGCCCATCGATCGGGCGTGCCAGCAGCGAATAGAGCGGCGCCACCGCATCCGACATGGCGACCCGCGCCTGTTCGGCGACGCGGCGGTCGGCCTGGCCCAGCAGCATGACACAGCAGGCCAGGGCCACGAGCAGCGGCAGCGTCAGCTTGGCCAGAGCCTGGCGCAGCTGGATCGACAGACGGAACACCGCATCACCTCCGCCTTGGCCTCAGGCTCGCCGTGCCATTGGCACGCAGTCCGGGCTCTCTAGTTCCCGTCGAAATGGACGATCTGGAACGTTAATACATCGTTGTGAGCACGTTGCGCAGCCGCTTCATTTCCTCAAGGGCCCGCCCGGTGCCGAGTGCCACGCAGGATAGCGGATTTTCCGCCACCACGACCGGCAGGCCGGTGGCATCACGGAGCACCTCGTCGAGCCGATAGAGCAGAGCGCCGCCGCCGGTGAGCACGATGCCCTTGTCGACGATATCCGCCGCGAGCTCCGGCGGGGTGTTCTCGAGCGCGGTTTTCACCGCATCGACGATCTGGCTGACCGGCTCGGCAAGGGCCTCGGCGATATGGCGCTGGCCGACCACGACCTCCCGCGGCACCCCGTTCATCAGGTCGCGGCCCCTGACTTCCTTCCAGGGGCCATACTCGTTCTCGTCGTCCGGCGGCTTGGCGGCCCCGAGCTCGATCTTGATCTTTTCCGCCGAGCTCTCGCCGATCAGGAGGTTATAGTTGCGACGGATGTAGGAGATGATCGCCTCGTCCATCTTGTCGCCACCGACCCGTACCGAGCGCGCATACACGATGCCGCCGAGCGAGATCACCGCGACCTCGGTGGTGCCGCCGCCGATATCGACGATCATGCTGCCGGACGGTTCGGTCACCGGCAGGCCGGCGCCGATCGCGGCGGCCATCGGCTCCTCGATCAGCAGCACTTTGCGGGCGCCGGCGCTCTCGGCGCTCTCCTGGATCGCGCGGCGCTCGACTGCGGTCGAGCCGGACGGCACGCACACGATGATCATCGGGCTGGCGAAGCTGCGGCGGTTGTGGGCCTTGCGGATGAAATGCTTGATCATCTCCTCAGCGACCTCGAAGTCGGCGATAACCCCGTCGCGCAGCGGCCGGATGGCGGTGATGTTTCCGGGCGTGCGGCCGACCATGCTCTTGGCCTCGTTTCCGACCGCCAGCACCTGCTTCTTGCCGCGCACATCGGCGATCGCCACCACCGACGGCTCGTCGAGCACCACGCCGCGGCCCTTGACGTAGACCAGCGTGTTGGCAGTGCCGAGATCGATGGCCATGTCGTTCGACATCAAGCCCAGCAGGCGAGAAAACATCCGCGACTCCGAAAATAGGACTGCGTCCCGGTCGGGATACGCAGGATCAAACGCGAGAATGTCGGCTGTCTCATGGTCGGCGAGCAGAACCACCGGGCGCGCACGGCTTAGCGGGGCCTCAACCGGTGAGCAAGCATTGCTTCCACGATAGCGGTGGATGATCACAGCCGCGTGAGGTGATACTCTGCCACCGTTTCGACCTGTAACAGCCACGATCTCACCGCGTTGTGAAGTTTATCTGGTTCGTGATCGTCAGGTTCGTCGGCGAAACGCCGTTCGGGGATCCTGCGGAACGGCAGGTTAAATTGGGGATAATAAAAACATGTTGCGCAAAATCACGATGATCACCGCTGCCGCAGGCCTGTCGCTCGGTCTCGCTGCCTGCGACCCGTATAGCCCTGGCCAGCGCGCGGTCGGCGGCGGCTTGCTCGGTGGTGCCGGTGGCGCCGCGATCGGTGGCATTGCCGGCGGCGGCAACGGTGCGTTGATCGGCGGCCTGGCCGGCGGCGCGCTCGGCGCAGTCGGTGGTGCCGCCACCACGCCGACCCGTCGCAGCGGCTACTAACAGGAGCCGAGCATGTCCCACTGCCTGAACATGAGGCCTCGCCGGAACGCTCTGCTGGGTGGTCTGGCCGTGACCGGGCTTTTGTTGACCGGCTGCACCGATCCGTATGATCCGGGTCAGCGGGCTGTAGGCGGTGGACTGCTCGGGGCCGGAGCCGGCGCTGCACTCGGAGCAGTCGCCGGTGGCGGCAGGGGTGCGGCAATCGGTGCACTGGCTGGTGGCGCGGTCGGTGCGGTCGGCGGTGCGGCGACGACGCCGTCCCCCGGGTATGGCCAGGGTGGATATGCCCAGCCAGTCTATGCACAGCCGCAATATGTCCAGCCCGGCTACGCTCAACCTGAATACCAGCAGCAAGGCTATGCCCAGCCTGGCTATGCTCAACCCGGTTATCAGCAACCTGGCTATGCCCAGCCCGGTTATGCACAGCCTGGCGACGCTCAGCCCGGTTATCAGCAACAAGGCTACGCCCAGCCTGGCTACGGACAGGAACAACCGGGACCGCAGCCGGGCGAGGGGTACGCTTACTGATCTGATCGCTGCCTCCGGTGGCGGGCATCGTGCTCATCACCGGGGTATCGAGCGGGAGCGGCCGGGCATCTGTCATCGCCTGTGCCGGACCTGATCTAATCGTGCATCCCGGAGGCCGCGATGCCTCCACCTGCCACGGACTGTCGCGGCGTATTTTGCTCGCGCGCCGGTGCATCGCCGGCTCGTCGACCTCATCGGTCCTGCGGTGGTGCTGGACAGCATCGGCCGGCTGATTCCCCCGCACCCGCGAACCTGCGGGCACCGACACGGTTCAGCAACGATGGATGACATCGCCTACCCGATCCTGCTTGCCGGCCTTGGTGCGCTGGCCCTGCTCGTGGCATGGCTGCCGCTGGTGCTGAAAAGCCTGCCGCTGTCGTTGCCGATCCTGTGCGTCGGCCTTGGCTACGCGATTTTCTCGATCCCGGGCGTGCCGCTGCTGCTCGACCCGCTGGCGCCCAGCGGCGGCGCCGAGCACCTGGCCGAGCTGGTGGTGCTGATCTCGCTCATGGGCGCGGGCCTGAAGCTGGACCGGCCGGTGAGCTGGCACGGCTGGACGGTGACCTGGCGGCTGATCTTCATCACCATGCCGGTGTCGATCGCCTTCCTGACCATACTCGGCTGGTGGATGCTGGGACTGGGCTTCGGCGCCTGCCTGCTGCTGGGCGGGGCCTTGGCGCCGACCGACCCGGTGCTGGCGGGAGATATCCAGGTCGGGCCGCCCGGCAGCGGCGAGACCGACGAGGTGCGCTTCTCGCTCACCTCCGAAGCCGGGCTGAACGATGCGGCCGCATTCCCCTTCATCCTCCTGGCGCTCGGCATCGTCGGGCCGAACACCACCTGGATCAGCCACTGGTTCGAAGTCGACGTGGTGCTGCGCACGGTCATCGGTCTGGCGATCGGCTTAGCCGGGGGCAAGCTGCTCGGCTGGCTCGCGTTCCGTATTCCCAAAGTCGCGCAGCTCTCGAGCACCGGCGAGGGCTTCGTATCGCTGGCGGCAACGCTGCTGGTATACGGGATCTGCCAGATAGTCGGCGGCTACGGCTTCGTCGCGGTGTTCCTGACCGCGATCACCTTCCGGCACATGGCGCACAGGCACAAATACCACAAGACGCTGCACGGCTTCGCGGAGAGCGTCGAACACCTGCTGACGATGGTCGTATTGCTGTTGCTGGGCGGGGCGTTCGCGCATGGCCTGCTGCAGGCGCTGCAGTGGCAGGACGCCGCGTTCGGGCTGATGGCGGTGTTCGTGCTGCGACCGCTCGCCGGCATGATCGGGCTGACCGGTCTGCGCCATCGCAGCAGCGGGCGCGCCTGGTTCTGGGACGAACGCGCCATCATCAGCTTCTTCGGGATCCGCGGGATCGGCTCGATCTACTACCTGGTGTTCGCGCTCAACCACCATGCCTGGGCCGCGCAGGCCCGGATGCAGGCGATCATCGGCTTCATCGTGCTGCTGTCGATCGTGATCCACGGCATCAGCGTGACCCCGGCAATGGGTTGGCTCGACCGGCAGCGACGCCGGCGGCCCTCAGCACCACTATCGATCGCGGAGTGACGGGCCGGGGGATCGATTCGCCATCCATTTGTCCATCCAATCCGATCAGGTCCGGGACGTGGCGATCTCCAGGTCGGCGGCGAGGGCGCGCTGAAGAGCCCTGACGCCGATGTCGCGGCGCCAGATCGCGTCGGGCCAGTCGATCGCGGCAACGCCGGCGTAGGCCGCATCGCGGGCGGCTTCCAGGGTCGGCGCGGTCGCCACCACCGTCAGCACGCGGCCGCCGTTGCCGACCAGGGTGCCGGCGGCGTCGTGCGTCGTGGCCGCCTGGAACACCCGCACGCCGGTCATCGCCTCGGCCCGCTCGATGCCCCTGATCGGCGCGCCGGTGGCGGGAGTGCCGGGATAGCCCCGGCCGGCCATCACCACGGCAACCGACGCCTCGTCGGCAAAGCGCAGGTCGGCCCGGGCGAGCGTGCCGTCGCACATCGCGACCAGTGCCGGCAACAGGTCGGTACGCAGTCTCGGCAGCAGCGCCTGCGCCTCGGGGTCGCCGAAGCGGATATTGTATTCGATCAGCTCCGGACCGCGCGTGGTCAGCATCAGCCCGGCGAAGATCACCCCGCGGAACGGCGTGCCGCGACGGACCATCTCTCGCAGCATCGGCCGCACCAGCAGGTCGAGCGCCTGCTCCTGCGTGGCGGGATCGAAGAAGGCGGGCGGCGACACGGCGCCCATGCCGCCGGTGTTCGGGCCGGTATCGCCCTCGCCGATCCGCTTGTGGTCCTGGGCCGCACCGATCAGCACCGCGGTCTCGCCGTCGCAGAACGCGAACAGCGACACCTCGTCGCCTTCCAGGCACTCCTCGATCACCACCGAGACACCAGCCTCGCCAAGGCTCGACTGCTCCATCATCGCGCCGATCGCCGCTTCCGCCTCGGCCACCGTCTGCGCCACGACCACGCCCTTGCCCGCCGCCAGCCCGTCCGCCTTGACCACGATCGGGGCGCCGCGGCGACGCACGAACGCACGGGCGGATGCGGCATCGTCGAACCGCTCCCAGCGCGCGGTCGGGATGCCCGCGGCATCGCAGATTTCCTTGCTGAAGGTCTTGCTGCCCTCGAGCCGCGCGGCCTGGGCGGTCGGTCCGGCACAGGCGATGCCGGCCACCAGGCAGGCATCGGCGAGCCCCGCGACCAGCGGCGCCTCAGGGCCGGGGATCACCAGGTCGATGCGCTCGGCCGTGGCGAAGGCGACCAGCGAAGGGACATCGTCCACCACGATCGCGACATTGGTGCCGAACAGGGCGGTGCCGGGATTGCCCGGGGCGGTGAACAGCGCGTCGAGCGCCGGTGACCGGCTGAGCGTCAGCGCCAATGCGTGTTCCCGCCCGCCCGACCCTACCAGCAACACTCGCATCAGCCGCTCCCTGTCGATGACGCCGCAACGCCTCTCGCGATGCGCGCGGCTCTATCATACCCTGGCCGGATGGACGAAGCCGCCTCCCCCAACTCCGGCAATCTGACCGAATACAGCGTCTCGGAGATATCCGGCGCGGTGAAGCGCGTGCTGGAGGGCAGCTTCTCGCGGGTGCGGGTGCGCGGCGAGATCACCGAGTTCAAGCGCTACCCGTCCGGCCACCTGTATTTCTCGCTCAAGGACGAGGGCGGCAAGATCGCCGGCGTGGTGTGGCGCAACAGCGTCGCCCGGCTCGGGCTGGTGCCGGAGAACGGACTGGAGGTCGTGGTCACCGGCCGGATCTCGTCCTACGGCGAGCGGTCCTCATACCAGCTCATCATCGAGCGCATGGAATATGCCGGCGAAGGCGCGCTGCTGGCCCGGATCGAGCGGCTGCGGCAGACGCTGGCCGCCGAGGGCCTGTTCGACGCCGCGCTGAAACAGAAGCTGCCGTTCCTGCCCAGCCTGATCGGCCTCGTCACCTCGGCGCAGGGCGCTGTGCTTCACGATATCCGCACCACCATCGCACGCCGGTTTCCGCGCAGCCTGCTGCTCTGGCCGGTGCCGGTGCAGGGCGAAGGCGCCGCCCTCAGGATCGCCGCCGCCATCTTCGGGTTCGACCGGCGCACCGGCACCGGCACCGGCATCCCGCGTCCAGACCTGCTGATCGTGGCGCGCGGCGGCGGCAGCCTCGAGGACCTGATGGCGTTCAGCGACGAGGCCGTCCTGCGGGCGGTCGCCGCCTGCCGCATCCCGGTCATATCTGCGGTCGGGCACGAGACCGACACCACGCTGATCGATTTCGTATCCGACTGCCGCGCGCCCACGCCGACGGCCGCCGCCGAACTCGCCGTGCCCGCCCGGGCCGAGCTGGTCGCCGACCTCGCGCATCGTGCGGCACGGCTGGAAAGCGGCATCGTGCATCTGAACCGGGGCCTGCGGCTGCGGCTCGATCGCGCCGCCGGGTTGCTGCCGGACCTGCCGACGCTGCTCGGGCACGTGCGGCAGCGCCTCGACGATCGCCTGCACCGTCTGGACCTGGCACTGCCGAACCTCTTGCATGCGCGCCGGGCGGCCCTCGCCGCGGGCGGGGTCCTGCCTGACCTGCCCGGACACCTGGCCACGCGCCGGCGCGACGTCCGCGAGCTCGGTCATCGGCTGGCGCTTGCCCTGCCGGCGCTGACCGCGGCGCGACGGACGGCGCTGGTTGCGGCCGAACGCCACATGCCGTCGCCGCACGGGCTGATCGGGATCCATCGCGGCCGCGTCGCGGTGGCGGCGAACGGACTGCAATCCGGCCTGCGCCAGACATTGCGGGATTCTGGTGCCACGCTCAGGCGCCACCAGGTCAGTCCGGCGCCGCTGGCCGGGATGCTGCGCGAACGACGGGCGGTGCTGGACGGGTTGTCGGCGCGACTTGCCTCGATCTCGCCGATGACGGTCCTGTCGCGCGGCTACGTCCTGGTTCGCGACCAGGACGGGCACGCAATGACGGAGGCAGCCTCGCTGCGCGCGGGCATGCGGCTGAGCCTGACCTTCGCGGACGGCGAGCGGCAGGTCCGGGTGGAGCGAGACCCGACGTCGCAGGGCGCGCTCGCCCTGTAGCCGCTACTTGTAGGTCTTGCCGTCGTAGATGACGAAGCCGACCGGGCTGTGGGTGAAGTGCAGCACCGGCAGGCCGGGATCGTTGACGCCGGCGGTCGCTTGCGCGGCGGGAATGAACATGCCCTGCAGCTCGACCGGGGTGCCCGGCTGGAACGGAATATCCTGGCCGATGCCGCCGTCGGTGATGCGGATCGCCACGAAGACATTGCCGGCGTAGCTGAAGCCGTCGCCGTTCAGGCTGGTCAGTGCGTCGATCCAGAGCTGCTGGTGTTCGGCGTCGGCCACCCTCACCCGGTCGCCGAACAGCTTCACGACGGTCGCCGAGACATGCCTCAGCGTGCCGGCGCCGGTACCGTCGGGGTTGCGGAATACGAGGTTGGGCATCTGGTCGGTCAAGGCGGTGGCCCTCATGATGGTAGGCTGGCGAGGCAACGCGCAACGCCGGCGCAGCGTTCGAACCGATAGTGGGTTCGCATGAAGAACGGGAGTGGTCGATGGCCGGTGGTGCGATGCGGGCAGGCTTGGGATTGATCGTGGCGCTCGGAACCGGAGCGTCGCTGGCGGGCTGCGCGGATACGCCAGCAACGCCAGCGCCCGCGGGGCCGGTCGCCGCGGTGACATCCGACACGCCCGACGCGGCCGGCGGCATCGTGCTGCACCCGACCACAGGCGGCGACGGAACCGCCCCGGTGATGCTGGTCAACGATCCGTCGGCCCCGCTCGATACGAAGCTGTGCGGAATGGCCGCGCGCGAAGCCAACGCCATCGGACAGACCCTGCTCAGCCGACAGTATGCGACCGTCGGAATCTGCAGCAGCTATGCCTGCTACGATCCGGCGACTGCGACCTATATCGGCGCCGACGGCTACCGCCATGTCTGTCGGTGAGGCGGCGAATTCGGCCCGGTCGTAATTGATGGTGCGGAGCCGACCACCACATCATGGCTTGGCGCCTTCAACTGCCGATCAACCCCGGAGCCCACCCATGATCGCATCGCCGAAAGCCGGCCGCTTCTTCACGCCGGGGAACGGCCCCTCCGCCAGTTCCGGCACGAGACGTGCAGCCGGCGGAGCGCCATTATCCTCGATGGACCGTGCGCGGCGTCTGGCCCGGATCCGGCGCCTGGCCTGGCTGCTCGATGCGGCCGTGAAGGTGCCGGGTACGAAGTTCCGCTTCGGCCTGAACAGCGTGGTCGGTGCGGCCCCGGGTGTCGGCGACGCGGCGATGGCGGCGGTGTCGCTCTATATCGTCTACGAGGCCTACCAGCTCGGCCTGCCGAAGCAGCAGATCGCGCGCATGGTCGGCAACGTCGCGGTGGAGGCGGTCGCGGGCTCGGTGCCGATCCTCGGCGACCTGTTCGACGCGGCATTCAAGGCGAACCTGCGCAACATCGCGTTGATCGATGCCCATGTCGGACCGGAGGGTCGCGCATGAAGCGGGCGCTCCTGGTTTTCGTCCTTATCGGCACCGTCACGGTCGCGCAGGCGCAGACCAATCCCGGCTCGACCGGCGCCGGGCAGGCCGCCGTCGCGCCCCGCGATCCCGGCGCGGCCACCACCGGCACGCTGCCTGCACGCCAGCACAAGATGGACGACACGGTCGACCGGATCGACCAGCATCTGCTGAACGCCGAAAAGGATAGGCCGGCATTGCCGGGACAGGCGCCTTCGCCGTCGCAGACGGTGCAGGGAGGAACCGCCGCGTCATCCGGGGCTTCGCCGCCGCGCTGATCCGCAGATGATGGACAAGCTCAAGAGGCTGCTCGGCACCGCCGCATTCGATTTCGGCGGTGTCATTGTTTTCTACGCGTTGCTGGCCACCCTGGGCCTGCGCGCCGCAATCGCCGGCACGCTGGTGTTCGTGCCGATCGACGCCTACCGCCGGCACAAGCTGAAGATCGGTTTCCCACGGCTCTATATCCTGTCCACCGCGATGGTCCTGATATTCGGCTCGATCGACGTGTTCTCGAAACGGCCCTTCATGCTGAAATACGAGGGCGCGGTGACCGAGACGATCGTCGGCATCGCCTTCGCGCTCGGCTCACGCGGACGCTCGATCATCGAGGAACTGGTGCTGCAACAGCAGCCGGACCTGATGTTCCCGCACTTGCGGCGGTTCTTTCAGCTCATCACTCGCTGCTGGGCGATCTATTATTTCTGCATGGCGTGTTTTTTTCTGTGGGTGAGCCAGCACTTCACCCTGGTCCACGCCGTCGGGATCAGACAGGTGACCAGCCTCGTCGGCGCCGGCGCGATGGCGCTGTTCAGCTTCAGCGGGAGCTTCGCGTTCCGAATATTCCAGTCGCTGGGGCTGTTGCCGGCGGACGCGGAAGTCCACGAATAGGCAGGCTTGGAGGGAGTGCCACCGGCGCTCCCCATTGGATCAGGCGACGCTGTCGCGTCGATCCCGCAGTTTCACATAGGCCAGCGCCGCGTGCTCGGAACAGTATGGCTTGTTGGCGACCGGATCGGCGCCGCAGAACCGGAACTCCTTCGTGCCGGGATCGCCCAGCGGCCAGCAACAGGCCATCCCACGCCGGCGCGGTGTGGACGGCGCATGACCGCGCACGGTCTCCTCTGCCTCGATCGGCGCCACCGGAGCCGGTCTCGGCGCGGTCGGCGCGATGCGCTCGACGCTTGCAACCAGGCGTTGCGCAACCGGCAATGCGGCCGGGCGAAGCTGGTGAACAGTGGCCGCCTCACGCACCGGCACGACCGGCTTCGGAAGCTCGGCAGACGTCGGGATCGCATATGGCGCGACCGCCATGGCTTGTATCGCATCGACGTCGCGATCGTTCGACGGCATTCCGAATGAAGGCGACACGGGCAACGCTGTCGGTTGCCGGCCCAGATCTGCCACGGGCACCGGGCGACGCGGCTGCTCGCTGCCGTCCACCGTCTCCAACCCCTTGCGGATTGGCGAGGGTCGCGGCGAGAGGATCAGCCGGTGCGCCTTGCCGACCACCGCGTTCTTGGTGATCTGCATCCGCCGGCCGATCTCGGCAGTCGACAGACCTTCCTGCCAGAGGCTCCGTAGACGGGAAATAGACTCATCGTTCCACTCCATCTTCGTGCTCCTCCAACCCGGTGAGGGTCATTGATAGACTAAATACGGGGGTCACTCAATCAAATGACCACATAATGTTGTGGACAAGTCGGTGCGTAACGTCGGGCCAACCGGTTTAATCAGGGGCGTAACAACCTGATCCGCCGCCCATCGACGCCCAGTGAGATTTGTCCCGCCTTGAGAGACAAAGCGTCGTTTCCGAATACCTCGCGCCGCCATCCATGCAGTGCTGGGATCTCCGGTTCGGCCTCGATCGCCAGCCGGTCGATATCGTCCGAGGACGCGAGCAGTCTCGGGGCGACGTCATGCTGTTCGCACTTGGCCGCCAGCAGGACCTTGAGCAGCGATACCAGGGCCGGCGATGGCCTGGGCCCGTCCTTGCGCGGTGCCGCCGGGAGGCTGTCCTCTGGCAGGGCCTGGGCTGCCGCGATCGCCTCGAGCAGGCCGATGCCGCTGCGGCCGTCGGCGAAGCCGCGGCTGACGCCGCGCATGGCACTCAATGCGTCGGCATTGGCTGGGGCGGTGGCGGCGATCTCGAGCAGGCTCTCGTCCTTGAGCAGGCGCTGGCGCGGCACGTTGACGCGCTGGGCCTCACGCTCCCGCCAGGCGGTGATCCCGCGAAGCACACCGAGCATGCGGCGATTGCCGGTACGTGGGCGCAGCCGCTCCCACAGGCCGTCCGGATCGGGACGGAAGGTGACCGGATCGGACAGGCAGGCCATTTCCTCGCCGACCCATTCCGCCCGGCCGTCGCGCTCGAGCCGCTCGCACAGCTTCACATAGACATCGCGCAGATGGGTGACGTCGGCGGCGGCATAGGCGATCTGCGCCGGCGACAGCGGCCGCCTGGACCAGTCGCTGAAGCGGTGCGCCTTGTCGATCTGGCCGCCGGTCAGCGCCGACACCAGGCTGTCGTAGCCGACCTGGTCGCCGAAGCCCGCCACCATGGCAGCGACCTGGGTGTCGAACATGGCGACCGGCAGCCGGCCGAACTTGTAGAGGAAGATCTCCAGGTCCTGCCGGGCGGCGTGGAACACCTTGACCACGGCCGGATCGTCCAGCAACGGTGCCAGCAGTTGTAGGTCGAGGCCCTCGGCCTCCGCGTCGATGATCGCCACCTCGCTCTCGCCGGCGAGCTGCACGACGCACAGCTCCGGCCAGTAGGTTCGTTCCCTGACGAACTCGGTATCGATGGTGACAAAGCGTTCGCTTCGGAGTCTTTCGACGACCGCGGCCAGATCGTCGCTCGCGGTGATCAACTTGGGCTCCGGAAACCGGGCCCGGGCAGGACGTGACATGCTCCACCCTCTACACGGGCCAGCCTCGACGGGGAAGCGGCTTGGCTTCCAGCAGTGATGCGGATAGTGAGCGCTCACTCTCCGTGTCAGGACTTTCGGCCATGCATGCCTATCGTACCCACAACTGCGCAGCGCTCCGTGCCGCCGATGCCGGGCTGACGGTCCGCCTCTCCGGCTGGGTACATAGCAAGCGCGACCATGGCGGGCTGCTGTTCATCGACCTGCGCGACCATTTCGGCATCACCCAGATCGTGATCCCGGCCGGCTCCGAGCTGCTGGCGATCGCCGAACGCGTCCGCGTCGAGAGTGTGCTGACCGTCACCGGCGACGTGGTCCTGCGCGAGGGTGCCACCGTCAACCCGAAGCTGCCGACCGGCGAAGTCGAGATACGCGCCGGGACGATCGAGGTGCAGTCCGCCGCCGCGGTGCTGCCGCTGCAGGTGGCTGGCGCCGAGACCTATTCTGACGAGCTGCGGCTACGCTATCGCTACCTCGATCTGCGCCGCGACCGCGTCCACAAGAACATGATGCTGCGGGCCGGGGTGATCGCGTCGTTGCGCCGACGCATGATCGACCAGGGCTTCACCGAGTTCCAGACGCCGATCCTCACCGCCTCCTCGCCCGAAGGCGCCCGCGACTTCCTGGTTCCGTCCCGCAACCACCCGGGCAAGTTCTATGCGCTGCCGCAGGCGCCGCAGCAGTTCAAGCAGCTCCTGATGGTCGCCGGCTTCGACCGCTATTTCCAGATCGCGCCCTGCTTCCGCGACGAGGCCGCCCGCGCCGACCGCTCGCCGGGCGAGTTCTACCAGCTCGATTTCGAGATGAGCTTCGTGACCCAGGAAGACGTGTTCGCCACGCTCGAACCGGTGATGGCCGGCGTGTTCGAGGAATTCGGCCAGGGCCGCACGGTCGATACGTTTCCGTTCCAGCGCATCGCCTACGACACGGCACTCGCCGAATTCGGCTCCGACAAGCCGGACCTGCGCAACCCGCTGCGTATCACCGACGTGACCGAAGCTTTCGCCGGATCGGGCTTCGGCCTGTTCGCCAAGATCGCCGCGTCCGGCGGCCAGGTGCGTGCGATTCCGGCGCCGGGTGGCGGCGGACGGCCACGCTCGTTCTACGACAAGCTGAACGAGTGGGCGCGCGGAGAAGGCGCCGGCGGGCTCGGCTACATCACCTTCGACGCAGACGGCGCCAAGGGCCCGATCGCCAAAAACCTGGAGCCTGAGCGCTGCGAGGCGATCCGTACCGCCTGCGGCGTCGGTCCCGGGGATGCGGTGTTCTTTGCCGCCGGTCCACGCGAGGGGCTCAAAGGCATGGAGACGATCAAGTTCTCCGGCGCCGTGCGCACCCGCATCGCCAACGAACTGTCGCTGATCGAGACCGACGCGTTCCGCTTCTGCTGGGTGGTCGACTTCCCGATGTTCGAGCTGAACGAGGACACCGGCCTGATCGATTTCAGCCACAACCCGTTCTCGATGCCGCAGGGCGGGCTCGACGCGCTGAACTTCCAGGACCCGCTGACCATCAAGGCGTTCCAGTACGACATCGTGTGCAACGGCATCGAGCTGTCGTCAGGCGCGATCCGGAACCATCGCCCGGACGTGATGATCCGCGCCTTCGAGATCGCCGGTTATCCGGAGAGCGAAGTCGAGGCCCGGTTCGGCGGCATGCTGAACGCGTTCCGTTTCGGAGCGCCGCCGCATGGTGGTTCGGCGCCGGGCGTCGACCGGATCGTCATGTTGCTGGCGGACGAGCCGAACATCCGCGAGGTCATCCTGTTCCCGCTCAACCAGCAGGGCGAGGACCTGATGATGGGCGCACCCGCCGAGGTGTCGGAAATCAGGATGAAGGAGCTGTCGCTGAGGACGGTGCTGCCGCCGGCCAAGCCGGTATCCGGTGCCACGTCCCCGGTGGTGCCGGAGACGAACCCGGACTGACACACGACCAGGCACCGCCGCACCGGCCTGTAGCGGATTTTCTTCCGGTGCTACGCTGGCACCGACCAGATCCGGAGTGTCAGCCGCATGCATAGACCGACTGTCCATGGGCGTGCCGCTTTGCCCCCGCTAGCTGCCGGATTTCTGGTTGCGGCGTGCTTTGTCGTCTCGTCCGGAGCAGCCCGTGCGGCTCCCGCAATGGTTCCGGGGCACGAAGCCACCGGTCCGGTGCCGCTCGCGGCGCACCGCGCGGTGTACGATCTGGCGCTGGCGTCGACGCATGGCGGCAGCACCGTGGCGGCGTCGGGGAGCATGAGTTTCCAGGTGATCGATGCCTGCAGCGGCTGGGCCAGCCAGCAGCAGCTCAAGCTGCAGCTCGTCACGCGCGAGGGACAGGCCAGCGACATGGTCTCGGACTACGCCACGCTCGAGAGCAAGGACGGCAAGCACCTCACCTTCGACATGCAGGAGCGGGACAATGGCAGCCTGACCCAGCAGGTGCGCGGCGAGGCCAGCGTCGATGCCAAGGGCGATGGCGTGATCCACTTCACCCTGCCGCACCCGTCGACCATGTCGCTGCCGCGCGGCACCCTGTTCCCGATGGCGCATACCGAGGCGATCATCCAGGCCGCGCGCGAGGGCCGTAAAAGCATCGATCCGGTACTGTTCGACGGTACCAGCGCGGACGGTCCGACCGACAGCTACGTGACCATCCTCGGCTGGCACGCGGCGCCGTCTGACAGCCAGTATCCGAGCCTGGCATCGCAGGCATCCGGCCGGGTGCACGTGTCGTTCTTTGCCCGCAAGCCCAGCACCATCACGCCCGACTACGAGCTCGGCATGCGCTACTTCGAGAACGGCGTATCGGACCGGCTCGACATGAATTTCGGCGAGTTCACCATGCACGGCACCCTGAGCAGCTTCACCCCCACCACGAAGCCGCGCCATTGCTGAGCGACGCGTCCCGCCCCGGCATGGCGCCGGCCGAACTCGCCACCCTCTCCCACAGCCTGCGGCCCCGCCACGTCACCATGATCTCGATCGGCGGGGTGATCGGCGCCGGGCTGTTCGTCGGCAGCTCGGCCGCGATCGCCGGCTCCGGCCCGGGCGTGCTGCTGAGCTACCTGCTGGCCGGCACGGTGGCGCTGCTGGTGATGCGGATGCTGGGCGAGATGGCGATCGCCGAACCGGGCGCCGGCTCGTTCATCGGCCATATCAGGCGCGGCCTCGGCGGCCGGGCCGCATTCGTCGCCGGCTGGATCTACTGGCTGTTCTGGGCAATCGTCGTGGCGGCGGAGGCGATCGGCGGGTCGGCCATCCTGTCGGCCTGGGTGCCGCTGCCGCGCACGGTGCTCGGACTGCTGCTGGTGCTGTCGATGACCGCGACCAACCTGGTTTCGGTGAAGAGCTACGGCGAGTTCGAGTTCTGGTTCTCGACGCTGAAGATCCTGGCGATCGTGGTGTTCTGCGCGGTGTGCATCGCGGCGCTGGCCGGATTGTTCGGCCCCGGCCAGGCCAGCGTGAGCCACCTCTGGACCGGCGGCGGCTTCCTGCCGCACGGGATCGGCGCGGTACTGGCGATCATCCCGACCATCGTCTTCCAGTATACCGGCAGCGAGATCGCGACGGTGGCGGCGGCGGAATCGAACGATCCTGGGCGCAACGTCGCCCGTGCCACCAACACGGTGGCGCTGCGGGTACTGCTGTTCTACCTGAGTTCGGTTTTGCTGATCCTGTGCGTGGTGCCGTGGCGCGAGCTGGTTCCGGGGCACTCGCCGTTCGTTGCGGCGATGGACCGGCTCGGCATTCCGGGTGCTGCCACGGCGATGTCGATCATCGTGCTGGTCGCGGTGATGTCGTGCCTGAACTCGGCACTGTATGTGACCTCCCGGGTACTGTTCGAGATGGCGGCGCATGGCGACGCGCCGCGCTGGCTGGTGCGCACCGGGGCCGCCGGCGTGCCGAGGCGGGCGATCATCGCGGGCAGCGCAGTCGGCGTGGTGGTGGCGATCGCCTCGACGATCTCGCCTGACCGGGTGTTCGCCTTCCTGCTGAACGCGTCCGGTGCGCTGATCCTGTTCGCCTACCTGCTGATCGCGCTGGCGCAGATCCGCCTGCGCACGCGGATGCAGCGCACCGGACAACGGCCGGCCTTCGCGATGTGGCTGTTTCCCGGCCTGTCCTGGGCGACCATCGCAGTGATCCTGGCCGTGCTCGCCGCAATGGCATTCGATGCATCCACCCGGCCGCAGATCGTGCTCGGCAGCCTGACCGTGCTGGTGGTCCTGGCCTTGTACGAGATGTCCCACCGCAACCGGAGAGCCGCATCATGACCGATACGCCCGCCCATGACTGGCTGCTGCCGCGGCTGCAGCAGATGCTGATCGAGGCCGAGCAGGCCGGCATCGATCGATCGGTCGCCGTGGCCGTGTTGACCGACCTGATCACCGGCACCGGGTTCAACCCGACCCATCTGTCGAGCGATATCGACGCCTGACCACGAACAGAAAGCGGCAGCGCACATGAAGCGGTTCCTGAATTCTCGCGAGACACTGGTCGATCAGGCGATCGACGGCTTCCTGGCCTCGTCGGCCGGTGCCGGCCTGGCCAGGCTGGCAAGCGGTCCGGGGAGTCGGGTGGTGCTGGCACGCGAGCCGGACCGATCGCGTGTCGCGATCGTGTCGGGCGGCGGCTCCGGCCACGAACCCGCCCATGCCGGCTTCGTCGGGCCCGGGATGCTGGACGCCGCCATCTGCGGCGACATCTTCGCCTCGCCGCCGGTGGATGCGGTGCTCGCCGCCATCGTGGCTGTCACCGGCGAGGCCGGATGCCTGCTGGTGATCAAGAACTATACCGGCGACCGGCTCAATTTCGGACTGGCGGCGGAACAGGCGCGCGCCCTCGGGCTGCGGGTCGAGACGGTAACGGTCGCCGACGATATCGCCCTGCCCGATCAGGCCCGCCCGCGTGGGCTCGCCGGGACATTGTTCGTGCACCGGATCGCCGGCTTCATGGCGCAGCAGGGCCATGCGCTCGGCGAGATCGCCGCGGCGGCACGGGCGGTCGCTGCGGATACCGCGTCGATCGGCCTGTCGCTGTCGGATTGCGATGCCTACACCGATCGGGATGCCGGCACGTCGCGGCTGGGGCCCGACCAGTTCGAGCTGGGGCTCGGCATCCATGGCGAACCCGGCGCCGAGACGCTCCCGATGGAAAACGCCGATGCGCTAATGCAGCGCGCGGCGGCCCGGCTCGCGCAGGCGCTGCCGGACACCGATGCGCCGCTGGTCATGCTGTTGAACAACCTCGGCACGGTGCCGCCGATCGAGATGAACCTGTTGCTCGACGCGCTCCGGCGCACGCCGCTGGCGAGCCGGATCGAGCTGGTGATCGGGCCGGCGCCGATGATGACGGCGCTCGACATGAACGGCTTCTCGCTGTCGGTGCTGCCGCTGACGACCGATCGCAGGACGGCATTGCTGTCACCCTGCACGGTGGCGGCCTGGCCCGCGGCGCGTCTGTTCGCACCACCGGCCACGGTGCAGGCGCCGAAACTGCTCGACGCTCTGCAACACGAGGCGTCGAACGAACCGGTGCGGCGCAGTCTGATCCTGAACGCAGCCCGGCTCCTGGCGGGCATGGAAACCGAGATCAACGCGATCGACGCCCGCATCGGCGACGGGGATACCGGTTCCACCTTCACCCATGCCGCCCAGGTCATCGCCGGGGCGATCGACCGGCTGCCGTTGGCGGACGACGCAGCCCTGTTCGCGGCACTGGGCCGATTGCTCGCATCCAGCGCCGGCGGATCGAGCGGTGTGCTGCTGTCGATCATGTTCACCGCTGCCGCGACGGCGCAGGCGGATGATCCGCATTGGGCACGTGCGTTGCGCGCCGGCCTGGAGCGGATGAAGTCGCATGGTGGTGCCGGACCTGGCGACCGGACCATGATCGACGCGCTCGAACCGGCACTCGACGCGCTGCAGGGCGGTGCGGGGCTCGCCGAGGCGGCACAAGCCGCGCGGGACGGTGCGAACGCGACCCGACGCATGGGGCTGGCCGGGGCTGGACGGGCGAGCTACGTGCCGGAAGCCGCCTTGCGGGATGTGCCCGATCCGGGAGCGGAGACAATAGCCCGGCTGCTTGAAGGATTAGCCACCGCATAGCGCCTGACCGTGCCGGCGGTGGAATGCAGCGCCGAACCGGGTCTCGGGGTTGGATGCTAACGGCGCGAGATCGCCCGAGCGCTTGCTGATCCATGTGGCTTCAGACAACGCCCGCTTCCTGCGTCGGAAGCAGTTGCAGGCGTGGTCGAGCTCTAACCTATCCGGTGATTAAGGGACCTAAGATAAACAGCCACCGCCCACGTGCGGAGGTTCGGTCCTCAACGGGACGTCGAGGAGCGCGACCTCCTGGGTCAGCTCGGCGGAGCAGCTGCTTCGGGCAAGAGCCACGTCCGTTCCTGCACGCTGCCCGACCTCCGCTTAAGCGGCCCGCGCCGGCATTATGCGCGGCGGTGCCGCGCTTGGTCGGCGACGGGCACGAGTGGCGATACCGACCACACCCGCCAGCACTCATTCGCATTGACGCAGTGCAGCATTATTCGTAAATGGCTGCGCTCCGAACCAGCGAAGCCCGATCAGGCGCACCCTTTTTCAGCGCCGGAGGCGCCGCTCGACCATGTCCATGACGTTCGCCGATCTCGCCCTGGCGCCTGCCCTGCTGCGCGCACTCGCCGAGGAAGGATATGCCAACCCGACCCCCATCCAGGCTCAGTCGATCCCGATGCTGCTGGAAGGCCGCGACGTGCTCGGCATGGCCCAGACCGGTACAGGCAAGACCGCCGCCTTCGCTCTGCCGCTGCTGCACCGCCTGTCCGCGGATCCCCGGCCGGCGCCGAAGGGCGGTGCCCGGATCCTGGTGCTCGCGCCCACGCGTGAACTGGTCTCTCAGATCGCCGCCGGCTTCGAGACCTTCGGCCGCCATCTGCAGCTCAGCGTCACCACGATCTTCGGCGGCGTCAGCCAGTTCCACCAGGTCAATGCACTCAAGGCCGGGGTGGACATCATCGTCGCCGCACCGGGACGGTTGCTGGACCTGATCGACCAGGGTCTCTGCGACCTGTCGCAGCTCGAGGCGCTGGTGCTGGATGAGGCCGACCAGATGCTCGATATGGGTTTTGCCAGGCCGATCGAGCGGATCGTCGCGACGATGCCGAAGGACCGGCACACGCTGCTGTTCTCGGCAACGATGCCGAAATCGATCGCGCTTCTGGCCGAAAGCCTGCTGCGCGATCCGGCAAAGGTCGAGATCGCCCCGCCCTCGACCACCGTCGACCGGATCGAGCAGTCGGTCATGTTCATCGATGCGGCCGACAAGAAGGCGGCGCTGATCGAGCTGCTGCGAACCCCGGGAATCGGCCAGGGCGTGGTGTTCACGCTGCAGAAGAACATCGCCAACGACGTCTGCGCCTTCATCGTCGAGGCGGGGATCACCGCCGAGGCCCTGCATGGCAACAGGTCACAGGGCCAGCGAGAGCGCGCACTGGACGCCTTTCGCACCGGGACCGTGCAGGTGCTGGTAGCGACGGATATCGCGGCGCGCGGCATCGACGTCGACACGGTGACGCACGTGTTCAACCACGACCTGCCGAGCCTGCCGGAGAGCTATGTCCACCGCATCGGCCGCACCGGCCGCGCAGGGCGCAACGGCTTCGCAATCACGCTCTGCGATGTCGAGCAGCGCGCATGGCTGCATGACGTTGAGCGGGAAATCGGTCGCGCCCTCACCGTCCAGGCCGATCACCAGTGGCATTCGGAAGCGGCGCGGAACTCGACCATGCGCCCGCCCGTGCTGGGCGGCGGACCGGTCAAGCAGGTCAAGCCGCAGAAGCAGCGGGAGCACAAAGTCTGGACCGAGGAAGAGAAGCTCGCCGCACGGGCGGCAGCCATGGCGGCCTGATCAGGCGCTGCTGTCCTGGGGTCGCTCAGGCCCCGGTAAGACCACGCCCGACCAGGGCTAGAACACTCTCGTTGGTGGTATCGGCATCGGGATAACGCTCCAGATGCGCCTGCGCCTCGGCTTCGGTGATGCCGTGATCGACCATGAGCAGCGTCACCAGGCGCCAGTGATGCAGCCACAAATCGTTGACCAGCTTGCGGTTGCCGCTCTGGGGCGTCGCGGTGATCGCGCGGGCCTTCGCGGACAGCCAGGGACGATCGAAGGCGCGCATCGCGGACGGCGGAAACACGAACATCGCCCGGCCGGTGACCCGGAGCCGGCCGCAGTCCGGACAGTCAAAATCCGCATGCGATGGCTTCTCGTCGGGCAGCATGGCCTGGGCCCCGCAGATGAAGCAGGCGACTTGTATCGGGGCGATGGCGGGCACTGGTTGCTCTCGTTCGTGGGCCGGTAGCGGCAGCCCGGCGGTCAGCGTGGATGCAAGGCCCGGCGCAATGCGGCGCGGGACCGGTTGCGAGCAACGGCGGAGGTCCGCGACGTCGGCACCATGTCGAACCCGTGGAACGCACCCGGAAACACATGCAGCTCGGTGGGCACGCCGGCACGGACCAGGCGGCGCGCGTACTCGACGTCCTCGTCGATGAACAGGTCGAGCGCGCCGACCGAGATGAAGGCGGGCGGTAACCGCGACAGGTCCGCGGCGCGGGCAGGCGCCGCGTACGGCGAGGTGGTCGGCAGGCCAGGCTCGTGACCCAGCAGCGAGGCCCAGCCGAACCGGTTGAATTCCGGCGTCCAGACGAACTCGCCGGCGAATGGATGGGGTTCGCCAAGGGTGCCGGTGCGATCGTCCAGCATCGGGTAGATCAGGTGCTGGAACACGATCGGCACCTCGTCGCGATCGCGCGCCAGCAGGGCCAGGGCAGCGGCCAGGCCACCGCCGGCGCTCTCGCCGCCGACCGCGATGCGGGTGCGGTCGACACCGAGCGAACGGGCCTCCTCGAACAGGAACTTCAGCCCGGCATAGGCATCCTCGACCGGCCCCGGATGAGGTGTTTCCGGCGCGAGACGATACTCGACCGAGGCGATCACGCAGCCGAGCTCGGCGGCCAGCGACGCATGGGCCGCGTCCTGGCTACGGGCGGCACCGACTACGTAGCCGCCGCCATGCAGATGCAGCAGGGCCGGATGTAACGTATCCTCCTCGCCACCGTGCGGGGTGAAGACGCGCACCTCGATGGCCCCGATACGATGCACGACTAGCGCGGCCAGAGACGCATCATGCGGCGGAAGCACGTCGCCCATCTCCAGCATCTCCCGCCGGATCATCGGCAGGGTCTCGAGCGAGAACGATCTGGCCGGGAACATCTCGAGCCCGACCAGCAGTTCGGGATCGATCAGGTGGCGCGTCGTCATCCATGGATCCTTGTTCTGCCGTTCGGGGGCGTCATACTTCCGCTTCAGCTTCCGCTGGTGCGATAGGTGCGGTGGATGTCGCGCGGCCAGAGCCAAGCCGCGCCACGCACGCCGGAGCTGTCGCCATGCAGGTTCGGCAGGATCGGGGTCGTGCATTGCGGGCTGACGACGTGCCGCTGCAGCAGCGGCGGCACCTTGCTGTACAGGTGCTTCATGTTGGACAGGCCGCCGCCCAGCACGATCGCATGCGGGTCCAGGATATTGATGATCTGGGCGAGGCCCCGGGCCAGGCGCTCGGCATGGCGATCCAGTGCCGCGATCGCCTTCTGGTCGCCGGCCTCGGCGCGCTCGGGGATCTTGCTCGCATCCTGGTGGCCCGGGCCGTCGCAATCCATGGCCAGCGCCGATCCGCACAGATAGCGCTCGGTGCAACCGGTATTGCCGCAGAAGCAGGTGGGGCCGGGAACCTCGGAGAGGCTGGGCCAGGGCAGCGGCGTGTGTCCCCATTCGCCGGCGATGCTGTGCCGGCCGACCAGGACCCGCTCGTTGACGACGATGCCGCCGCCGACCCCGGTGCCGAGGATCACCCCGAACACGATCGAGTGCCCGGCACCGGCACCATCGACCGCCTCGGACAGCGCGAAGCAGTTGGCGTCGTTCTCGACGCGCACTTCGCGGGCCAGCGCCGCGGTCAGGTCGCGGGCGAACGGCCGGCCGTTCATCCAGGTCGAGTTGGCGTTCTTGACCAGTCCGGTATCCGGGCTGACAGCGCCGGGAATGCCGACGCCCACGGTCGCCTTGCCGCCCAACTCGAGTTCCGCGCCTTCGACCAGTTCGCGCACCGCATTGACCGCGCTCTCGTAGTCGCGGGGGTTGGGCACCCGACGCCGCAGCGTTTCCTTGCCGTCGTCCCCGAGCACCGCAATCTCGATCTTGGTTCCGCCGAAGTCGATCCCGACCCGAAAATCCGCCATGTCCGCCTCGCCACGCCTTCAGGTTCGCCGGTATGATGACGCGATGGACGACACTGCACAATCGGCCGGCCCATCCGCAGCTTCACCATCCACCGGCGCCCCGCGCCCCCCGGCGCCCGAGCTGTTGCTCGACGTGAAGGGGTTGAGCTGCCCGTTGCCGGTGCTGCGGGCCAACCGGATGCTGCGCGGCATGCCGGAAGGATCCAGGCTCCGCGTGCTGGCGACCGATCGGGCGGCGGTGCAGGATTTCCATGCGTTCTGTCGCGAGACCGGTCACGCACTCGTCGCTTTCGGCGAGGAAGCGGGGGTGCTGAGTTTCACGATCCGCCGCCGGTCCGACCCGCCGGCCTGACCTGGCCGATCCGCGGGTGAGGGTCGGGTTTGCGGAGAGAAGCCTTCCACCCGGCCGGGGTTGGCGTTACTCCGTCGCCATCATGCGGATCTCGCCCGCCCTGTTTTTGCCCCTACCGTCACAATGCACGCCCCGGAGCCAGGATGTCTGACAGTCTGTCGTCGCTCTCCTTCGAGGACGCATTGAGCGAATTGGAAAAGATCGTGCGCGGGCTCGAGGGCGGCCAGCAGAAGCTGGAGGACGCGATCGCTTCCTACGAACGGGGCGCCGCCCTGCGCCGGCATTGCGAGACCAAGCTGGGCGAGGCGGAAGCCAGGGTGCAGGCGATCGTCGAGCGGGCGGACGGCACGCTGGCGATGCAGAAGCTGGATTGAAGCCGACATGAACGAACTGACTCCCACCGGCATCCCGTCCGGTTTGGCAGGTTCGAACCCGGCTCCCGGCGCGATCGGGCAGCATGGGTCCGCCGATATCGGGGCGGCCGAGACGTCCGGTGGGATTCCTTCCGGCCCGGCTGATGCGCCGCATGTGCATGCGGAGTCGCACGCCGGCGTCGTTGCGGCGTCCGCACTGAGGACCTCGCTTGCAAGCCGCGCGACCGCGATCGAGCGGATGCTGGGGGCCCTCATGCCGTCGGTCGAGGGCGGAGAGGCCAGGCTGATCGAGGCCATGCGCTATGCGACACTGGGCGGCGGCAAGCGGCTCCGCGGGTTCCTGGTGATGGAAGTGGCCGCACTCTTCGATGCCGAACCGGAGGGTGCGCTCCGCGCTGCGGCCTCGGCCGAAATGCTGCACGCCTACTCGCTGGTGCATGACGACCTGCCGGCGATGGACGATGACGACCTGCGTCGCGGCCAGCCCTCGACGCATATCAAGTTCGACGAGGCGACCGCGATCCTGGCCGGCGATGCGCTGCAGACGCTGGCCTTCGCGACCATCGCAGACCCTGCGACCCATCCCGACGCCGAGGCGCGGATCGCGCTGGTGGTGGCGCTGGCCGATGCGTCCGGCGCGGCCGGAATGGTCGGCGGGCAGATGATCGACATGGAAGGCGAAGGCCATGCATTGCCGCTTGCAGCGATCGAGCGGCTGCACGCGCTGAAGACCGGTCGGCTGATTCGCTACAGCGCGGAAGCCGGCGCGATCCTGGGCCGTGCCGGGCCCGAGGTCCGCGACCGGGTCGCCGCCTATGGCCGGGATCTGGGCGCGGCATTCCAGGTCGCCGACGACGTTCTGGATGCGACGGCAAGCGCCGAGGAACTCGGAAAGACGGCTGGCAAGGATGCCGAGGCAGGCAAATCGACGTTCGTGGCGTTGCTCGGTATCGATGGCGCCCGTGCCGAAGCGGAGCGGCTGGCGCGACAGGCTACCAAGGCACTCGCCGGCTTCGGAGCGGAAGCGGATGGGTTGCGGGCGCTCGCGCGTTACGTGGTCGAGCGTCGGAATTGAGCCGGGATCCCGGACCAGTAGTGAGATCAGCGCGATGAACCCTGGCAAATACCCCCTCCTCGACCGTGTTCGGTCACCGCGCGACCTGCGCAACCTGTCGATCGAGCAGTTGCGGCAGGTGGCGGATGAGCTGCGTGGGGAGACGCTGGACACGGTGTCGACCACCGGCGGGCACCTGGGCGCCTCGCTCGGCGTGGTCGAGCTGACGGTGGCGCTGCATGCGGTGTTCGACACCCCCGACGACCGGCTGATCTGGGATGTCGGCCACCAGACCTATCCGCACAAGATCCTGACCGAGCGGCGCGAGCGCATCCGCACCCTGCGCCAGCCCGGCGGCCTGTCCGGCTTCACCCGGCGCTCCGAGAGCGCCTACGACCCGTTCGGTGCGGCGCACTCGTCGACCTCGATCTCGGCCGGCCTCGGCATGGCGGTGGCGCACGACATCCTGGAGAGCCAGGGCCGCGCCACGGTGCGCGACCGCCATGTGATCGCGGTGATCGGCGACGGCGCCATCTCGGCCGGCATGGCCTACGAGGCGATGAACAATGCCGGCTCGTCCAAGGCCCGGCTGATCGTGGTGCTGAACGACAACGAGATGTCGATCGCCCCGCCGGTCGGCGCGATGTCGGCCTACCTGTCGCGGCTGATGTCGAGCCAGAAGTTCCTCAGCCTGCGCGACCTCGCCGGCAAGGTGGCCAGGCGGCTGCCCAGCGGCATCGAGCGCACCGCCAAGCGGGCGGACGAGTATGCGCGTGGCCTGCTGACCGGCGGCACGTTGTTCGAGGAGCTGGGCTTCTACTATATCGGCCCGATCGACGGCCATAACCTCGACCACCTGATGCCGGTGCTGCGCAACCTGCGCGATGCCGACGAGGCCGGCCCGGTGCTGCTGCACGTGATCACCCAGAAGGGTCGCGGCTACGCGCCCGCCGAGGCGTCCGGCGACAAGTATCACGCGGTCGCCAAGTTCAACGTGGTCACCGGCGAGCAGGCCAAGACGCCGCCGGGGCCGCCGACCTTCACCGCGGTGTTCGGCCGCGAGCTGACCGCGTGCGCCGGCGACGACGAGAGCATCGTGGCGATCACCGCCGCGATGCCGTCCGGCACCGGGCTGGACGCATTCGCCAAGGCCTATCCGGACCGGTTCTTCGATGTCGGCATCGCCGAGCAGCATGCGGTGACCTTTGCCGCCGGCATGGCGACCGAGGGCCTGCGTCCGTTCGTGGCGATCTACTCGACCTTCCTGCAGCGCGCCTACGACCAGGTGGTGCACGACGTGGTGCTGCAGAACCTGCCGGTTCGGTTCGCGATCGACCGGGCCGGGCTGGTCGGCGCTGACGGCGCCACGCACGCCGGTGCGTTCGACCTGAACTATCTCGGCTGCCTGCCGGGCATGACCATCATGGCGCCGTCCGACGAGATCGAGCTGCTGCACATGACCGCGACGGCGGCGGCATTCGATGCCGGTCCGATCGCGCTGCGCTACCCGCGCGGCAACGGGCTCGGGCTGCAGGCGCTGCCGGCACGCGGCAGCCTCCTGGAGATCGGGCGTGGGCGCATCGTGCGCGAGGCCGGACGCCAGCAGGGCCGCGAGCAGGGCGGCATCGCGCTGCTCAGCCTGGGCTCGCGCCTCGGCGAGACGCTCAAGGCCGCGGACGAGCTGGCCGCACGCGGGCTGCCGCCGACGGTGGTGGATGCGCGCTTCGCCAAGCCGATCGACACCGCGCTGATCGAGCAGCTGGCCCGCAACCACGCGGTGCTGATCACCATCGAGGAAGGGGCTGCCGGCGGCTTCGGGTCGATCGTGATGCACCACCTGGCGCTCACCGGCCTGCTCGACCACGTCAAGGTCCGGCCGCTGACACTGCCGGACCGCTTCATCGACCACGATACCCCCGCCGCACAGATCATCCACGCCGGATTGTCCGCCAGCCACATCGTCCAGACCGCACTCCAGGCCCTCGGTGCGCCGGAGACGATCGGAGTTTCAGGTCTCGCCTGATCGATGAAAACGCGTGCGGATCAGCTGCTGGTCGATCGCGGACTGGTCGAGAGCCGCGTACGAGCCCAGGCGCTGATCCTGGCCGGACTGGTGTTCACCGGCGAGATGCGCGTGGCCAAGGCGGGTGACATGCTGGCGGAGGATGCGCCGCTCGGCGTGCGTGGGCAGGAGCACCCGTGGGTATCGCGGGGCGGGCTGAAGCTGGACCATGCGATCACCCATTTCGGCCTGTCGCCGGCCGAGCGCATATGTCTCGATATCGGTGCCTCGACCGGCGGCTTCACCGACGTCCTGCTGACGCATGGCGCGAGCCGGGTGCATGCGGTGGATGTCGGGCACGGTCAGTTGGCATGGAAGCTGCGCAGCGATCCGCGGGTGGTCGTGCACGAGAAGGTCAACGCCCGGACGTTGACTGCGGACATCGTGCCGGACCCGATCGGGGTGCTGGTGTGCGACGCCAGCTTCATCGGACTGCGGACGGTCCTGCCCGCTTCACTCGAACTCTGTATGCCCGGAGCCTGGGCGGTCGCGTTGATCAAGCCGCAGTTCGAAGCTGAACGTGGGCAGGTCGGCGCAAAAGGCGTCGTGCGGGACCCGGCCATTCATGACCAAGTCTGCGCGATGATCCGGGACTGGTGGGCGGCCTGGCCGGGCTGGACCGTGATCGGCATCGAGCCGAGCCCGATCACCGGTCCGGAAGGAAACCGCGAGTTCCTGATCGCCGCCCGGAAATCCTGAACTTCAGGTCGCGTGGGTCTGGAGCGGCAAATCGTGGTAAGAGACCTCCGCAAGCAGATCCCAGATACGGGATGGCTCGGTCTCGATGTCCAAATCGTTGAGCAGGTGATCGAGCTCATCCAGCTTGGCGTTGTATTCCAGTTCATCCATGCCGAACCTCCCTACCCGAACCCATGACACCAAGCTTGTAGAACGTGGCGCTAATGCGACAGTTGGCTCCTAATGATCCTGCACCCCGTGATTCTACTCGGAAGTTGATCAACAAGTACCTGGTGCTTGTCCCGCAATGCGCTCCCGCCCAGATGGCATCGATGTTCAGGCCCAGTCACATATGAGTTTCGTCGCTCCGACCATCACTCGCATCTCGCACGATGCGCATGACCTTTCCGAAGCCGAGCGCGATCGGATCATGGCCAAGGCTGCCCTGTTCGCGCCGCCGCCGGCGGTGCTGCCGGACGGTCGCCGCGAGATCGTCGGGCTGTCGCGCGAGGAGCTGACCGAGGCGCTGGTCGAGATCGGCGAGAAGCCTTTCCGCACCAAGCAGATATGGCACTGGGTCTATCATCAGGGCGTGACCGACTTTGCCCTGATGAGCTCGCTGTCCAGGCCGCTGCAGCAGAAGATGGCCGAGCGGTTCGTGATCGGCCGGCCGGAAGCGGCCGTCGTGCAGACCAGCACCGACGACACCCGCAAGTTCCTGTTCCGCTTCCGCGACGGGCAGGAGGCGGAGACCGTCTATATTCCGGATCGCCGCGAGGACCGGGGCGCCGTCTGCATCTCGAGCCAGGTCGGCTGCACCCTGTCGTGCCGGTTCTGCCATACCGGCACCCAGAAGCTCGCCCGCAACCTCGGGGTCGCCGAGATCGTCGGCCAGTTCATGGCGGCGCGGGACAGCTACAACGAGTGGCCCAGCCCTCAGGGCGACACCCCTCGCCTGCTCTCGACGATCGTGCTGATGGGCATGGGCGAGCCGCTCTATAACTACGAGAACGTGGCCAAGGCGATGCGGATCGTCATGGACAACGAGGGCATCGCCCTGTCGCGCCGGCGCATCACCCTGTCCACGTCCGGCGTGGTGCCGATGATGGACCGGTGCGGCCAGGAACTCGGGATCAACCTCGCGGTCAGCCTGCACGCCGTGCGCGACGAGTTGCGCGACGAGATCGTGCCGCTGAACCGGAAATATCCGATCGCCGAACTGATCGCCGCCTGCCGGCGCTACCCGGCGGCGAGCAACGCGCGCCGGATCACCTTCGAGTACGTCATGCTGCGCGGCGTGAACGACAGCGAGGCGGAGGCGCACGAGCTGGTCCGGCTGATCGCCGGGATCCCGGCCAAGGTGAACCTGATCCCGTTCAATCCGTGGCCGGGCAGCCAGTACGAGCCGTCGACCCGGCAGCAGCTCATGAAGTTCGCCCAGATCGTGACGGATGCGGGGTTCGCATCGCCGATCCGGATGCCGCGTGGCCAGGACATCCTGGCTGCCTGCGGACAGCTGCGCACCGAGAGCAAGCGGGAACGGCCCGCGGCCTGACGCTCCGGACAATCGACCGGGCCCTGCCTCCGGGTGTTAGATCACCCGGTATTCAGGAGATCCCGGCATGATTCGTTCATCGACCGTTGCTGCCGCCAGCTTTTGCACCGTTCTCGCCCTCGCCGTGAACGCGCACGCCCAGACCCTGCCGTCGATGCCCTCGATCCATTCGATCCCGTCACTGGGCGGCTCGGGCGGGAGCATGTCAAACATGAGCGGCGGCGTCGGCGGGCTGCTGGGCAACGCAATGCCGTCGGTCTCTTCCGCGCCGACCGGCAATGTCGCCGGCGTGCTCAGCTACTGCGTGCAGAACAACTACGTCCAGGGTGCCGGTGCGACAACCGCACTGAGCGCGCTCTCCGGCCGAAGCGGCGTGGCATCCTCTCCCGCGTACACCCAGGGCCAGCAGGGCATGCTGCAGACCGGAAGCGGAAATACGCTGTCGATGAGCGGCATGAAGGACCAGATGCGCACCAAGCTGTGCAGCATGGTGCTGAACCGGGCGAAGTCCTCGCTGTAGCCCGAGCGGCCCGGGGGCCGACAGGGGGTATTGACGGGCGCTCCGTGGTGACGCTGGCTAGGGAAAACCAAGAGGAACGGCCGGATCATGAGTGCCATCGACCTGAAGCGCACCACCCTGAGCAGCCTTCCGGACACCATCCTCCGGCCCGGCTACGATCCGGCGGCGGTGACGCCGGGCATCGTGCATCTCGGGCTGGGCGGCTTCCACCGCGCCCACATGGCCCGGTACATCGACGAACTGATCGGCAAGCGTGCGGACCAGTCGGAATGGGGCATCGCCGGCGCCATCCTGATGCCGGGCGACCGCCGGATGGCCGACAGCCTGATCCCGCAGGACGGGCTCTACACGCTGGTCGAGCGGACCGCGGAGACCGAGACGGTCCGGGTGATCGGCTCGATCGTGCGGGTGCTGTTCACCGCCGAGGACAGCGACGCGCTGCTGGCGCAGATCGACCAGCCCGGCGTGCGGATTGTGAGCCTGACAGTCACCGAGCACGGCTATTGCCTGAACCGGTCGACCAAGGTCCTGGACCCGGAGCATCCGCAGATCGTCCGCGATCTGGCCGACCCGACCCATCCGCACAGCGCCCCGGCGATCATCGTCGAGGCGTATCGTCGCCGCCGCGATGCGGGCGCTCCGGCCTTCACGGCGTTGAGCTGCGACAACATCCAGCATAACGGCAACGTGCTGCGGGAAGCGGTGCTGAGCTTCGCGCGGCTGCGCGAGCCGGCACTGGCCGACTGGATCAATGCCAATGCGAGCTTCCCCAACACCATGGTCGACCGCATCACGCCGGTCACCAAGCAGGCGGATATCGACGACCTGCGCGAGCGCTACGGCATCGCCGATCGCTGGCCGGTGTTCTGCGAGGGCTTCACCCAGTGGGTGGTCGAGGACCGGTTCGTGCAGGGCCGTCCGGCGCTGGAGGATGTCGGCGCGCAGTTCGTCGAGGACGTGACCCCGTACGAGTTCATGAAGCTGCGGCTGCTGAACGGCAGCCACCTGGCGGTCGCCGGGCTCGGACGCCTCATCGGGACCGCCGACACCACGATCGACGAGGCACTCGCCAGCCCGATCATGCAGCACTACATGGCAGCCCTGATGGACCGGGAGACCGGACCCACGCTGCGCCCGGTGCCGGGGATCGAGCTCGACGACTACAAGCAGGAGCTGGTCGAGCGGTTCGCCAACCCGGGCATCAGGGATACCGTCGAGCGGGTCAACACCGACGCGCCACTGAACGTCCTGGTCGACCCGATCCGCGACCGGCTGGCCGCCGGCGAGTCGATCGACTTGCTGGCCCTGGCGCTGGCGGCCTGGATCCGGCGGATCCGGGGCGACGACGAGCAGGGCCAGCCGATCGAGATCAGGCACCCGCTGGCCGAGGTGCTGAAGGCGAAGGCTGCCGAGGGCGGTGCCGATCCACGGCCGGTGCTCGGCATCCGCCAGCTGTTCGGCGAGCTCGGCGACGACCCGGTGCTGATCGACAGGACCGGACACTGGCTTGCCAGCCTTTACGAAGTGGGTGCCAAGCGGACACTCGAACACGCGGCCGCCACCCTCTCCTTCTGACCAACCGCCGGGTTCCCTGAACTCGCACTCCGATTAGGCACGACATGTATCTCGGCATCGATTTCGGTACCTCCTCGGTCAAGGCCCTGCTGGTCGACGGGGAGCAGCACATCGTGGGCAGCGCATCGGTGTCGCTGGAGGTGCAGCGGCCGGCGCCGGGGCACAGCGAGCAGGAACCGGACGCCTGGTGGCAGGCGATGCTGTCGGCGGTCGACCGTCTGGCCGCCGATCATCCGGCCGGACTGGCGGCGGTCCGGGCCATCGGGCTGTCCGGGCAGATGCACGGGGCAGTGCTGCTCGATGCAGCGGGCACGGTGCTGCGTCCGGCCATCCTGTGGAACGACACCCGCTCGACCGCGGAATGCGTCGAGCTGGAGGCGAGCTTCCCCGAGCTTCGGGCTGTCACCGGCAATCCCGCGATGCCGGGCTTCACCGCGCCGAAGCTGCTGTGGGTCGCCAAGCACGAGCCCGAAATCTTCGCACGCACGGCGACGGTGCTGCTGCCGAAGGCCTGGATCCGCTACCGGCTGACCGGCGAGATGATCGAGGAGATGTCCGACGCGGCGGGCACGCTGTGGCTCGATGTCGGCAAGCGCGACTGGTCCGATGCGGCGCTGGCGGCAACCGGGCTGACACGCGCGTCGATGCCGCGGCTGGTCGAGGGCAGTGCGCCGGCGGGACGGATGCATGCGGACCTGGCCACCCGCTGGGGCATGCGCCAGCCGCCGATCCTGGCAGGCGGCGCCGGCGACAATGCGGCGGGTGCGGTCGGGCTGGGCGCCATCGAGCCGGGCAGCGCGTTCGTCTCGCTCGGCACATCCGGCGTGCTGTTCGTGACCACGGACCGGTTCCTGCCCAATCCGGACGCAGCGGTGCATGCCTTCTGCCATGCCCTGCCCGGGCTCTGGCACCAGATGGGCGTGACCCTGTCGGCTGCGGCCTCGCTGGCGTGGTGGGCTTCGGTGACCGGACGGGACGAGGCGACGCTGCTGGCAGAGCTCGAGCATGAAACCGCCAGGGCCCCGATCGGGGAGGGTCCGATCTTCCTGCCCTACCTGTCCGGCGAGCGGACGCCGCACAATGACGGTGCCGTGCGTGGCAGCTTCGCACGCCTGTCGCAGGACAGCGACCGTGCCTCGATGACGCGTGCGGTGCTGGAAGGCGTCGCCTATTCGATGCGCGACTGCCTCGATGCGCTGATCGCGTCCGGCACCCAGGTTACCGAAGCCGACGTGATCGGAGGCGGCTCGCGGTCGGGCGCGTGGATCGCCATCCTGGCATCGGTGCTGGAGATGCCGCTGCACCGGCTCGAATCCGGCGAGCATGGCGGCGCGTTCGGGGCGGCGCGTCTGGCCCGGCTCGCCGACACCGGCGAGGACCCTGCACTCGTCTGCACGCCGCCGAGGCGGGTGGAGACGTTCCTGCCCGACCCGGCGGCGACCAAGGCCTACGCCGCCGGCCTCGCCCGCTATCGCGCCCTGTATCCGGCTCTCGCGCGCCTGTAGGTCCGAGCATCACATCATCCGACGACGGCCTCGGCCGCCGTCGGACGGGCCCGTTGTCGGGTCCTCAACTCTCACAGGCGGATAAGGAACCGATTACCGGCCGTAGTGCGACGATCGCCTCGTTGCTGGCGGTGTCGGCATCGTCCGGCTGCGCCGGCACGGACGCGCTGGTCAATCAGGCGGACCTTACCGTCCATACGCATATGTCCGAGACTGTTTCTCTCGATCCGGTCGGCGTGAACCACAAAGCCATCTACATGGGCTTCAGGAACACGTCCGACTATCCCGATATCGATATTTGCGTGGCGCTGGCAGCCGGGTTGGCCAACCGGATTTATCGTATCGTGAGCGATCTGAACGAGGCCGACTACATGCTGCAGGGCAACGTGCTTCAGGCCGGCAAGCTGGAAAAGAACCAGGAAGCCGCCCTGCTCGGCGGTGGGTTAGGCCAGCAGCTTCTCCGGGGCGCATTGGCAGGTGGACTGGCCGGCGGCCTCACCAACGGCACCGGGACCGGCCTCGCGCTGACGGTCGATCTGCAGCTTTCCGAGCGGCCTCTGCACGGTGCACGGGTTTACAAGCACGCGTTTTTCCATGGCCATGCCAACCACCAGTCTCAGGTGGCGGTTACCGATGCGACCGCACAAACATATGGCGAAGCGGATTCTCAATCGATGAGTAGTTCCGGCCGCACGAAGGACGTCGATAAGACCACGAATTTCAAGAAATACAATATCCGGGATGTCGCATATGCCGACAACGTCAATCTCAAGATGGAGGAAGCGATGCCGATGCTGAGTCAGCATCAGGCCTCGAGCTTCGCCAACCTGTTCGAATAGCAGGCAGCCGGAAACTGTGCGGGGACGAGACGTGTCATGCGGCTCGTCTTCCGACGCAACATTGAACCGGCTTCACGCAACCCGATGCCAGTTCGCGGCGTCCACTCGGTGACAGGGAGAGCCGCCATGACCGCTTCATCGAACCAGACTACGGGCAACGTGCCGGTCGAGGGAATCGACCCGGGCGGCACGCACGGGGCGCCGAAGGGTGACGCGACCAAGAAGGGCAAGTCGGACCTCTCGAATGCGCGCCCGGACGTGCAGAGCGGCGAAGAGAACGACGATCCCAAGCGGACCACCGGCACCGACACCGCGGGCGCCGACTGGGCCGGGTCACGCCCACCGCCGGGCAAGGGCTGACGATCCCGGCCTCGATGTTCGACGCTGTGCCGGCGACTGCGCTGGTCGAAGTCGTTGCAGGTCATTTCGACGCGCTCGACGCGGAGGCCGCACGGCTCGATCGGGACGGTGGTTTTCCCGATGAGGGTTTCGGGCTGCTCCGCGCGGCCGGCGCGCTGCTGGCTCCACTGCCGCGGCACGTGGGCGGCCAGGGGATCGGCACGGAACCGGCTGGCGGCCTGGCACTGCTGTCGCTGCTGCGCACAATCGGGCGTGCGAGCCTGTCGCTTGGGCGATTGTACGAAGGGCACGTCAACGCGCTCAAGCTTATCGTTCATTACGGTACCGATGCGCAGGTCGCGACGGCCGCGGACGATGTGCGCGACGGACATGTCTTCGGCATCTGGGTGACCGAGGGGCCCGACCCGGTTCGCCTGATCGGAACCGGAGCGACATCACATCTCGCCGGCGAGAAGCTGTTCGCGTCCGGAGCCTGCGTGTTGACCCGACCGCTGATCACGGCCCAGCCGGCGGACGGTCCGCCGCGCATGGTGGTGGCGCGGCTGGGCAGCGATCGGAACGCGAGCCCGACCGTCGGGGGGCTGACCGGCATGCGTGGAGCGGCGACCGGACGATGCGACTTCACCGGCATGCCGATCGTGCCGGAACAACGTGTCGGCGCGCCGGGGGATTATCTGCGGCAGCCGGAGTTCTCGGCCGGGGCCTGGCGGGGAATCGCGGTGGCGCTGGGCGGGATCGATCGGCTGGTGGATACGATCCGTGACCAGCTCGCGAGGCGTGGACGCGCCGGCAATCCGCACCAGGCGGTCCGGATCGGCGAGGCGCTGATCGCGCGCGAGACCGCGTCGATGTGGGCGCGGCGGGCGGCGCTGCTCGCTGAAGGCGGCATGTTCGAGCCGGGTGATGTCGCGGCGACGGTCAACCTGGCCCGCATTGCCTGCGAACAGGCCGGACTCACGGTGATCCAGCTGACGCAGCGGGCACTGGGGCTGCAAGGGTTCCTGCAGACCAACCAGGCGGAACGGGTGATGCGCGACCTGGCGACGTATCTGCGCCAGCCGGCGCCGGACGAAACCCTGGTGGAGGCCGCGATGTGGTTTACCGGTCGCGACCTGCCGGACCCGGAGCGGCGGCCGTGAAGGCCGGCGAAGCGCAGGCGATTTTCCGGGGGCTGCCGATGGGCCTGCTGGACGAGATCGTGCCGGGAACCGCGATGATCCTGGCCCCGCACGCCGACGATGAAAGCCTGGGCTGCGGGGGGCTGATCGCCGCCAGTTGCGCAGCGGGCCGGCCGCCGCTGGTGGTGATCGTGACCGACGGCGCCGGTTCCCACCCCGGCTCACCGACCTGGACGGCGGCGCGTCTGCGAGCGCGGCGCGAGGCCGAGGCCGAGGCAGCCACCTGTCATCTCGGCCTGCCCCCGGCGCGGCTGGCATTCCTGCGGCTGCCGGATACACGGAGCCCGCATGCGGGTGCCGGGTTCGAAACGGCGGTGGAGACGCTGTCCAGCCTGGCCGGCGAGCATGGCTGCGACACCATCCTGGCGCCGTGGTCGCACGACCCGCATTGCGACCACGAGTCCGTCTGGAAGATGGGGCTCGCCTTGTCGCGGCGCGAGCAGATGCGGCTTCTCGCCTACCCGGTCTGGGGCTGGCTGCTGGCACCGGAGATCGAGCTCGATACCGGCGTATTGACCGGGTGGCGGTTCGACGTGACCCCGTTCCAGTCGCGCAAGGCGCTGGCGATCCAGGCGCATGAAAGCCAGTACGGCGAGCTGATCGCCGATGATCCAAACGGCTTCCGCCTGCCGAACGAACTGCTTGAGGTATTCGCGTCCCCCTACGAGGTGTTCCTCGGGCCATGAGTGACAAGAGCTGGTCCGGTGATGTGTTCGACAGGCTGTATGCGGGCAATCCGGATCCGTGGAATTTCGAGACCAGCGACTACGAGCGCGCGAAATATGCCGAGACTTTGGGAGCGCTCGATGGCCGCCGCTTTGGCCAGGTGCTGGAGCTGGGTTGCTCGATCGGAGTGATGACCGCCTTCCTCGCGGAACGGGCCGAACGCGTCATCGGCGTCGATATCGCCGAGGCGGCACTGAAGCGTGCACGCACCCGCTGTGCGGCATTCGAGCATGTGAGCTTCCAGCGCTGCAGCCTGCCCAGCGAGTTTCCCGATGTCGGCGCCGGGTCCTGCGACGCGGTGCTGGTCTCCGAATTGCTCTATTTCCTGTCGCCTGCCGACAATGCCGAACTGGCTGCCAGCGTGCTGCGTATCCTGGCACCCGGCGGCATCGTGGTCCTGGTGAACTGGACCGGCGAGACCAACACCCCATGCACCGGCGATCAGGCGGCGGCGCTGTTCATCGGCGCGTGCGAGGCTGCCGCCATGATCGTCAGCCTGGCGGCACGACGAGATGGATACCGGCTGGACCGGCTGGGCGGCTGAACGGCACCGACGATCGCACAGGTTCATCCACCCGGGCGCGTGCAGGAACATGGTGGTCCTGGCGGCACAGGGCATGGACGATTCGTTCCGCCGCCTCATGGTGACGAGCCAGATCGGCGCGTGGGACGGGCCTGCGGATCAGGAGAGGGCTCTCAGCTTCAAGCCTGGCCCAGGCTGCACCGAAGAACGGCTCTTCGAGCCATCGCGCGATCAGCTCTGGCGGGAGCCCGACCTGTTTCGCGAGGGCCATGCATGAAGACCCGCTGACGGATCTTGCGCTGGCAATACCCGCCATCCCGGCGCGATGCCGCGAACCGAACAAGGCATGCAGCGTGGCACGTGCCTTCGCCCGGCGCAGGCAGTCGACGGCAGGCTCGAGATTATCGTCCAGCGCCTCGTCCTGGCGGATGATCCGCCGCGCCATGGTTTCCGCCATGCCTCCCGGCGCGCGGCCAAGAGTGCGGCCGGACACCGTTACCACGACGCCAGCCGCATGGCGGATCGGCACGTCGACCTGCCGCAGTGCTTTCAGAAAGCCGCGATCCTCGCCGGACGCGAGGCCGGGGACCCCGCCGGCCCTGGCCCAGGCATCCACGGTGACGGCGATACTGGCGCCGGAATGCTCGGTATGGCGTGGCCATGGATCGTTCGGATCGGGGTCCACCAGGTCGTGAATCCGGTCGAGCAAGGTGCCATAGGCAACCTCGGCGGCATCGTCTGCGTGTAGATGATCGGGGATCGCGCGGGCCTCGACCGGGTCGATCTCGGCCCGGCCGCAGACCGCTTCGGCGCCGAGCGCCATCGCGGCGAGGTTCGCGGACAACCAGTTCGGTGTGACCCGGCCATCGGCATCGCTGGTGAACAGGATGCCGTCCGGGCCGGCAATCCCAGCCGCGAGTGACATCGCCTCTCGCCGCGCAGTACCCGCATGGGCATTGGCCGCTGGATAACTCCGTTCCGCGCAGGTGACCCCGAACGGGAGGGTCGGTGCCGCCGCGCGGACGATGGCAGCGGTGTGGTCGGTGCAGTTGTTGAGCAGGAGCACGACATGGTCGAGGCAGGCATCCTGCTGCGCGGCAAGCGCCTGCAGGCAGTCGGCGATGCGGTCCTCCTCGTCGCGGACCGGGATGGCTGCAACCAGCACCGGCATCGAAGCAAGGACATGATCTCGCACGTGTTGCCGCCCCGGATTTGTGAATACGGTCAAGCAACATCGGCGTGCCGTGGTTGCACCCGCGCTGCCTGACGTTTTCTTGTCCGATCGCGCCGCCGCTTCTCCGGTGGCATACCCGGTGCTAGGGGAACGGCCACACACGCCAACCCGTCGCACTCAGGAGCCCGCATGGCTATCAAGGACGTCAAGAAGGTCGTGCTCGCCTATTCGGGCGGCCTCGATACCAGCGTCATCCTGCGCTGGCTGCAAACCAACTACGGCTGCGAGGTGGTGACCTTCACCGCCGATCTCGGACAGGGCGAGGAGCTCGAGCCCGCGCGCCGGAAGGCCGAGGCAGCCGGCGTGAAGCAGATCTTTGTCGAGGATTTGCGCGACGTTTTCGTGCGGGACTTCGTGTTCCCGATGTTCCGCGCCAACACCCTCTACGAGGGCCAGTACCTGCTCGGCACCTCGATCGCGCGGCCGCTGATCGCCCAGCGGCAGATCGAGATCGCCGAGATGGTCGGCGCCGATGCGGTGGCGCACGGCGCGACCGGCAAGGGCAACGACCAGGTCAGGTTCGAGCTCAGCTACTACGCGCTGAAGCCGGACGTGAAGGTGATCGCGCCCTGGCGGGAATGGGACCTGACCAGCCGGACCAAGCTGCTGGCATTCGCCGAAGAGCACCAGATCCCGATCTCGCGCGACAAGCGCGGCGAGGCGCCGTTCTCGGTGGATGCGAACCTGCTGCACTCATCGTCGGAGGGAAAGATCCTCGAGGATCCCGCGGTAGCGCCGGACGAGAGCGTGTATCAGCGGACGATCAGCCCGGAAGCGGCGCCCGATGTCGCAACCGAGATCAGCATCGACTTCGCTCATGGCGACGCGGTGGCGGTCAATGGCGTGACGCTCGGGCCGGCAGCGTTGCTGACCAAGCTGAACGAGCTTGGCCGTGCGAACGGGATCGGGCGGCTGGACCTGGTCGAGAACCGGTTCGTGGGGATGAAATCGCGCGGCATCTACGAGACGCCCGGCGGCACGATCCTGCTGACCGCGCACCGGAACATGGAAACCATCACGCTGGATCGCGAGGCCGGGCATCTCAAGGACAGCCTGATGCCGCGCTACGCGTCGCTGATCTATAACGGGTTCTGGTTCAGCCCGGAGCGCCGCATGCTGCAGGCCCTGATCGACGCCAGCCAGGCGAGCGTGACCGGCCGGGTGATGCTGAAGCTCTACAAGGGCAATGTGATCGTGACCGGCCGGGAGAGCCCGAACAGCCTGTACGATACGCGGGTGGTGACGTTCGAAGACGACCAGGGCGCCTACGACCAGATCGACGCGCAGGGCTTCATCAAGCTGAACGCGCTGCGGCTGCGGCTTGGCGCCGCAGTCGGGCGGAAGGGCGGCGCGCTATAGGCGCGTCGAACCGGACGCTTCGGCGAGCCGCGACGACCTGCTGAACCGCTACCGGATGCTTCGTGCGGTCGGCGCGGGGCATCCGGATGCAGTCGTCGGGAGGCTACCGAGACTGATATCTGACGGTGTCTGACGGTAGTTTGGAGTGGTGATGGCCGGCGACTAGGCACGACCGCGCCAAGGATTCGATGCGACTTTTCGAGGGTTCTGGGCGGGTTAATTCCTGGAGCGCAAGCATTTCCGGTGCCGCGGCGCGGCGGCAGCGTTCAATCTTGCAGCTCTGCTCTACCGAGCATGGGGTCATGAACGACGCAGCGTTCCACTACTAGAAATTGGTATCAGCCGAGCGACAGATGGCGTTGCCGCCCAGAAACGGACCAAATTGTAGCCTTAGCCACGGTCGATGGCTGACGATCTACTTTACGATGGCGTTTACTTTACACGTTCAAATATTGGAAGGAATGCTATTGTTGAAGCGCCCAGAATTCTCAGCTACTCGTCATTCACGCCGATATTTTATCAGCCATATAACCGTCGCGATCTGAGTTATCGCGCCGATGATCGTGAAGACAACGGCCCCGGTCGACTCGTTCCCTTGGATTGATCCAAACAGCGTTAGCCCCAGAAGACCAAAATTAGCAAAAACCGAGAGGATCATAACGATCGTCACGAATGCTCTGACGATATTTTGCATCATGCTTGAAATTCTTGACCAGAAAACTAACCGGATCGCGAATAGAATCGCGAAAGCCAGTATCTCACCGATTGTTCCTAATGTTCCGCCCGCATCTGCTGATCGGGGCTGTATAAGCTCACCTAGAGCAATGCCGAACAGGGCAATCCCGACACAGCCCAGCGCCAAAGATATCAGGTAACCTGACGATGCTGCTCTCAAACTACTTGAATTAATCATCGGCCTGCCGTCACAGTATGAATCTGGAGGCGCTGTAGTAACGCCCGTAAAGATGAATCATCGTTTCCCATTTCTTCTTTTAGTAGAAGAAGAGCTGATCCAAGGCCAGCTCCACGTGGAGAAACTTCATACTTCAACGACCCAGAGATTTGCTGACTTCGTATCTGTGATCGCAGATTTGCACGCTCAGCTATCTGTTCATATTTCTTTGCACGAACCGAATCAGCCGAGCGCTGAGCAAGTGCATCAGCTGACGCAGCAGTCCCACGATCTATTGCACGTAGTTTCTTCACCTCATTCAACTCTTGGAGCGCTTTCATTTCGCCCCACAGCGCGTCGGGCAAAGTGGCGATCGTCGCAAAGATTCGAATCTTCTCCGTATTAATTTTGAAAGCCTCTGCCCGTTCATTATCCCCAGCGAGTTCCATCCCATAAGATGTTCCATCAGTGATCAGCAGCAGCGTCCCACCAAATAATCCAAGCGCTGCAAGGACACCCAATCCCGTCGGGATCAGTGCAAGCGACAGACCCACGCAGACAACGTCGAGCGCTACGCCAAGGCCATCGTCGCGATGGGACGTCGCCATTCGTCCGACGACGCGGTTCACGGCCTGCCCCACAGCCATTTGTGCCTGCCCCTGAATGGTCAAGGCGCTTCCCTCTGCTGTCAGCGCACCCTTGATGAACTCCCTGGCCTCATTCCAGAAGCCGCTGGGAGGCTTTTTCGACACGACAACTGCCGCCGGAAGCCACTGGAAGACGATTATATCCCCAAAGTTCTCGCTATCGCGGCGCGGTGCCCGCAACGCGTAAATGTCGCCGTCGGCGGCCCAGACAATCCCGACATCAGGTCCGCATACCTTGTCAACGAACCTGGCAAGGCAAGTGCGCGCGTCGAACGCGGTACGGTAAGGGCCCCACTGTCGACTCAGCGGCAAAACCAAGCGGATTCCTTCTCTGTTCGTATCGTTATGAAATGCTGACGCACGACGATGCGACCATGCGTGATCCCTGACAACTGTCGGCTTTACCGGGGTTGCTCCGCCCCATTGTCACCGCGCCGGTTCCGTCCAGTGCTCCTCGCACCGCGCCTCGTAGAGATCGTCGTCTCCCAATTCCAGCCGTTTGCCGGTCTCGGTTTTCTTGGCGGTCCACATCGCCAGCTGTTCGCAGATGTGGCAGCGGGCACGGAGGACGAGGTGCCGGTCGGCGCAGGCGGACAGGCGGGTGATGGTGTCGAACGGGCGGCGCAGGTAGTCGGTGTCCAGGCCGCCGACGGTCACCCGGGCGCCGGCGGCGACCGCACGCCCGATGTCGGCCACGATATCCCCGGCATAGTGGGGCGGGACCATGAACTGGACTTCGTCGATGACCAGCACGGTGCGGCCGGCGGCAGCGTCTGGCCAGTCGGCCACGGCGAGCGCCTCGACGCGGGTGCGGTCTCGGCTGGCGATGACCGCCGCTCCATCGCGGGTGTCGAAGGCGGGCTTCAGCACCAGGGCGTCGGGCCCGTGCGCGGCGGCCTGGGCGATCAGCGCGGCAGACTTGCCGGCGAACATCGGGCCGGTGATCAGCACCAGTTCGCCACGTCGTTCCTTCCCCGTCATCACCGCCCCCCCGTTCGTCCGGCCGGTTGCATAGCCGGTTCCGGACACACGCGCACGCCACGCTTGACCGCCCGGCCCGCATGGCCGGACAAGACGGGCATGCAACGCATCTTTTCAGGCATCCAGCCGTCCGGCGTCCCTACGCTGGGCAATTATCTCGGCGCCATCCGCAACTGGGTGGCCCTGCAGCAGGGGCACGAGTGCCTCTACTGCCTGGTCGACCTGCACGCGATCACCACCTGGCAGGATCCGGCGCAGCTGCGCGAGCAGACCCGGACCCAGGCGGCGATCCTGCTGGCGGCCGGGATCGATGCGGAAACCCACATCCTGTTCAACCAGTCGGCGGTCAGCGCGCATGCCCGGCTGGCCTGGATCTTCAACTGCGTCGCCCGGATCGGCTGGCTGAACCGGATGACCCAGTTCAAGGACAAGGCCGGCAAGGACCGCGAAGCGGTCTCGGCCGGGCTCTACGTCTATCCGAACCTGATGGCGGCGGACATTCTCGCCTACCACGCGACACGGGTGCCGGTGGGCGACGACCAGCGCCAGCACCTGGAGCTCGCCAACGACATCGCCCAGAAGTTCAACCACGATTACGGGGTGACGTTCTTCCCGGTCATCGAGGCGCTGGTGCCGCCGGACGCCGCCCGGGTGATGAGCTTGCGCGACGGCACCAAGAAGATGTCGAAGTCCGATCCGTCCGACCAGAGCCGGATCAACCTCACCGACGATGCGGACGCGATCGCACAGAAGATCCGCCGCGCCCGGACCGATGCCGAGCCCCTGCCCTCAGAGCCCGCCGGCCTCGCCGAACGTCCGGAGGCTCGCAATCTGGTGACGATCCTGGCAGCACTGTCCGACATGACGATCGAGGACACGCTGGCAGTGCATGGCGGACAGGGGTTCGGCACGTTCAAGGAAGCGCTGGCCGAGCGGATCGTGGCCACGGTTGGACCGATCGCCGGTGAAGCCCGTCGGCTGATGGATGACCCGGCGCATCTGGATGCCGTCCTGCGCCGAGGTGCGGCACGCGCCAACGCAATCGCCGAACCCATCGTGCGCGAGGCGGAACGGATCGTCGGCTTCCTGCCCTAGAGAGGTTGATCCATGCGACAGGCACTGCACGAGCTGACCATCGAAACCAGGGGCAAGGGACTGGTGATGATCACCCGTCCGGTGCTCGAGTGGGTGGCGGACCAGGGCATCGAGACCGGGCTGCTGACGCTGTGGTGTCGGCACACCTCGGCGTCGCTGACGGTGCAGGAGAATGCCGATCCGAGCGTGCGGACGGATATCGAGCGGTATTTCGAGCATATCGCACCGGAAGCGCCGGGCCGCTACGTGCATGACGACGAGGGCCCGGACGACATGCCGGCGCATCTGCGGACGATGCTGACCAATACCCAGCTGACCATACCGGTGGCCGACGGACAGCCGGTGCTGGGGATGTGGCAGGGGCTGTATCTGTTCGAGCACCGGCGCCGCCCGCATCGGAGGCAGGTCGTGCTGCATCTGCTGGGGGAGTAGTTTCTTTTCAGCGCCCTGAGGCTGAAGGCATGCCAGACCACGGAACGGTCCGGAGCACGACACGCAACAACGCGATGACATCGTGATTGTCCAAAAAATCCACCCGCTCCGACATTACCCTAGCTCCGAACATAAACCAGTTCAGCGCCATACTCTTCCTTACCGGCAGCCCAGGAGATATCGACCCAGGCCTTGCCGCCTTCAATCAGGATCATCCTGCCACCGCCAATCTGCGTGCCATTCTTTTCGACCTTGTAGGCGAGTTCATGCGGAAGCGCCGGGTCGCTGGAAAATACGCTGAGTGTCAAACCAGGGGTAGGTTTTGTCCGATGAACGACCATCGGTTGTCCGTCGATGTGGCCAGTGACAACCTCACCGATCGAAGGAATTTCCCACCTGATCCTCCGGTCGGCCGTGATCGCCAGGACATAGGCTGGCGGCGCGCCGTCCGCTCCGGGACTGGACCTGGCCGGGGCAAGCTTCCAGGTTCCGGTCCATGGACTTTCCGTAGCGTGCGCCGCCATCGGATAGAAGGCGAGGATGGCGGCGGCAAATCTGAATTTCATCATGGTGCCTGTGTTTCTTAATTATCCTACCACCGGGACTCTACCGCGCCTGAGTCTTACGTTTCATTTCCGGAACGTGGCGGTTTCGTCAGATTCGGCATCTTTCCGGCCTGGCTTGCAATGTTAGGTTGAGTCGCCTGAAAAGACGGCCGATCAAAACTGGCGCATTGCCAGCCTCTCGGTCCGGAGCCGGAATCGTCGTTGCGCAGCCCGGCGGCAAGATCCCTTCAACCGCATTCCAGCGATTGCTACTCTGAAGCCAGCGGAAGGCCGACGCGGTCATCCACTTGATCACGCGCCCGACAAATCCCAGATCACCGCTCTACGAAGGTTTGGCAGCCGCAAGAGGGGACCGTGCAATGAGAATGGGATACGGGGTCATCCTGATCGCGCTTGCGGGATGCGCGGGCCCGACCGGACCGGTCGTCGGCGACTGGCGCGGTTACCAGTTGGGTTTAAGCGGCCTCAACGATCTCTCCACCCAATTGATCCTGGACGGGGAGCCAGATGCACGGTCAGGCATCTACCATCTGGTCACGAGGGCAATGGAGCCCGGGCTGGTCGATGATCCGCGCTGGAACGTACGCTGGACCGACCACTGGGAACGGCGGGTACTGCAGGACGCGCAGGCGCAGAGTTATGTCGCGATCCATCTGTTCAATGCACCCAACGCGGAAACGCCTGACTATCTCCTGACCGCGAATGGGCTGCTGGTACCGGTGCCGAACACGAAGCATCCGGACGTGTCTCCGGAGGCCCTGAAAGTCGCGTTGGTGCCGCTGCCTCGCACATCCTGGGGTTACGGGCGGCCATAGATTGCCCAGCCACCGACGACCCAGGCCAAAGGCCGTGGCCACGCGCGCCACGGAGCCTGAAGAACTTTTCGATCAGACCGCTACACGCCAGCATGCGAAATCCTGCGGTTCCACGACCGGGTGTCCCATGACCAGGGTCCGCACGAGATGGTCCGGCAGCGTCCAGGGCTCCGGTCCGTAGTTAAAGGCGAAGCAGAGCTCGCCGCGATGCCTCAGTCTCACGCCGGCCGGCAACTCGGTCAAACCCAGGCCCCCCGCCGGGAGAACATGCCGCAATGCAGCTTCCAGCAGAGCTGCGTCGGGCCAGCAGGCAAGATAGACATATCGGCCGCCCTCGACCACGGCAGGCGACCCGTCGTGGAACCGCGCTGTAACGTCAGCATCGGTTTCGATCCACTCCCGCCAGCGGATCGCACGACCTGCGAACTTGCCGGTCACCGGGTGCGACAGGCCTGGTCGCAGGGAGCCGACGTCGACCACCTGCATCGGCAGCATCGATCGTAACGGACCCGGTGGCAGTCCGTCCGGAATGGAGAAGTCGACGCTTCTGGAACCGGTACGCGGTCCGATCAGGACGGTTGCCTCGGTGGCGGAGAGTGCGGCGAGGCCGGCTTCCGACAGATGCGGCAGGGTCGGCGCCAGCACGGTACGGTATCCGGCCAGCGATGCTCCGGATGCCACTATATCGACGTCCTGACCGAGCCGCCGCGCCATCTCGTACCAGCGGAAGCACATCTCGATATAATTGAAATCCTTGCCCTGCGGCTGGATGTCCAGCATCCAGGCCGCCTCGTAATCGAACACCAGGGCAACCGGTGCCTGCGTGCTTGCCGGCAGGGTGCCGGCGCTTCGAAGTTCGGCCGCGACCTGGAGCGCCTCCTTGCCCCCCGCCGACACCGAGCGGTTAGGCCGATGCAGGCCGGCATGCATCTGCTCCTGTGCGAACGGGCATTGCCGCCAGCGGAAATAGCTCACCACCTCGGCACCGTGCGCAAATGCCTCCCAGGTCCACAGCCGCACCATTCCGGGCTTCGGCACCGGGTTCCAGTCCGCCCAGTTCACCGGTCCGGGCTGCTGCTCCATGATCCAGAACCGTCCGCGTCCGATGCCCCGATACAGATCGTGGTGGAAGGCCGCCATGTCGGGATGGCCTGTCTCGATGAAGGGTGCACGTTCCGCATCCCCGAACGGGAACTGGTCGGTGAAACCCAGCGGGTATGAGTCCCAGGTCGCGAAATCGAGTTCCTCGCCCACCGCATGATGATCGAAACCGGTAAACCGGCCCATGAAGTTGTGGGTCACGAACCGGCCCGGCGAATGGGCGCGCAGGATGTCCGCCTGCATCCGGCAATAGGCCCGCACCTGGTCGGAGGAGAACCGCCGGAAATCCATCCGCGCCGCCGGCGCAGTTTCCGTGACCGCGCCGACCGGCAGCGACACCTCGGCGAAGGAACGCAATTCCGCCGACCAGAACACCGTGCCCCAGGCCTCGTTGAGCCGCCCGATGCTTCCATAGCGGCGCCCGAGCCAGGCCTGGAATGCGCGCAGATCCTCCGGTCCGTAGGACAATACCGTGTCGTGGCAGCCGAACTCGTTGTCGATCTGCCAGCCGGCGACGGCCTGGTTGTCGCCGTAGCGCCCGGCGACCGCCTCCGTGATGCGGCGGCTCTCGCGGATCCAGGCCTCCGACGAGAAACCGGTATGGCGGCGGGACCCGAAGCCGCGCGTCCGGCCGTTCTCATCAGTCGGCAGGATGCTGGGCTCGCGATCGATCAGCCATTTCGGGGGGGTGGCGGTCGGCGTACACATCACCACCCTCAATCCGGCGCCGCCCAGCACGCCGATCGCCCGGTCGAGCCAGGCCCAGTCGAAGCGTCCTGGTTCGGGTTCGATCCTGCTCCAGGCGAACTCGGCGATCCGCACGTAGGTAATACCGGCGGCGCGCATCGCGGTCGCATCGTCCGCCCACCAATCCTCTGGCCAGTGCTCGGGATAGTAGCAGACGCCCAGCATCGCATTAGTGTCAGTCAAGTGCGGTGAGCTCCAGAACCAGTGCGGTTTCGGGCTGCAATTCCGGCAGCGCGATTCCGGCCGTGGCGAGCAACGCGCCTGGAACCAGCAGCCCTTCCGCGAACAGCGAACGCTGCGACTCCGACAGCCGCGTATCCAGATGCTGCGGCGCCGGCAGTTGCACCCGATAGCCGATTGCCGGATCGAGACCGGGAAGTGTCAGCGGCGGCGCACGAAGCGGATCGGTGCGTTCCTGCGCCACCAGGTAGGCGGCGTGCCGTCGATCGGACGAGACCACGCCACGCAAAAGACGCGCCGCCTGCGTCGGACGTGCGAACAGGTTGCCGCCATGCAGGAGCGGGCGCAGTCGCTTGTGCAGCGCGATCCAGCCGGCGAGCATCTCAAGTTCGTCCGGGTCCAGCGTGGTCGGGTCCAGCTCGACACCCATATGCCCGAACAATGCCACGGCCGCCCGGAACGCGAGCGTATGCCGTCGTCCGGTCTGATGGTTCGGCGACGCCGCGACATGCGCACCCATCAACTCCGGTGGCAGGAAACGCGAAAAACCGCGCTGGATCGACAGCCGTTCCAACGCGTCGGTGCAGTCCGATGTCCAGACCCTGTGCGTATGGCGCAGGATACCGAAATCCGGACGGCCGCCGCCGGACGAACAGGTCTCGATCTCCAGCTGGGGGTGCGCCGCACGCAGCCGGGCCAGCAACGCGTAGTTGGCAAGCAGATGGCGCCGATAGGCGGGGTGCCCGTGCCGGTCGCCGGCCGCCACGAAGTCGCGGTTCATGTCCCATTTCAGGTAGGAAATCGGATGCGCGCGCAGCAGCGTATCAAGCTGGCCGAAGATGTCGTCCGCAATCTCCGGGCGGGTCAGATCGAGGATGAGCTGATACCGCGACGTGCGCAGCCTACGCCCGGCAACATGCAGCACCGCATCGGGATGGGCGCGATACAGGTCGCTGTCCGGGTTGACCATCTCCGGCTCGACCCACAGCCCGAACTCCAGACCCTGCGACACGACGGCCTCGATCAGCGGCCCGAGCCCGTTTGGATATTTGACCGGATCGGGCCGCCAGTCGCCGAGCCCGGCATGCGGGTTGTTGCGTCCTGCCATCCAGCCATCGTCCAGCACGAAACGCTCGATGCCGATTTGTTTGGCGGCTGTCGCCTGCGCGACCAGGCGATCATGCTGGTGCGTGAAGTAGTTGCCTTCCCAGGTGTTCAACGTGACCGGCCGTGGCCGCATCGCCCCATCCGGCCAGCGCAGGACGTCACGGCGCACACCGTCGTGGAAACGTCGCGACAGGCCGGCCAGCCCATCCGGCGAAAACGAGGCATAGGCCACCGGCGTCTCGATCGCCTCGCCCGGTGCCAATTCGACTTCTCCCGGATGCAGCAACTCGCCGGTGATCACCAGTACGCGGCCATCCTCGAGCCTCTCGGCGGTGGTGCGATGATTGCCGCTCCAGCCGAGATGGACGCCATAGACCCGGCCTCGATCCTCATCGAAGCCGGCAGCACCGGCGATGATCCCGGGGAAACGGTCATGCAGGCGGCCGCGCCGGTTTTCCGATGCCCACAGTCCGCTGGAGAGATCGACCCGGCGCTCGGCGAACTCCCGGCCCCATCGTCCGTCGAACACGAGCAGTTCGGTCGCATCGGCCGGCAATAGAAAAACGCCGGCCGCCAGGCGTTCCACGTTGAGCGGCTCGTGTCCCTCGTTGCGGAGCACCGAGCGCATGCTCAGCAGGTCGCCGTCGGGCGCCAGGGCCAGGATTATTTCGAGTGCGAGTGCGGTCACCGGATCGCTCGCCGAGATCCGCAATTCCCCCGGCTCCTGGTGGATGGTCACCTCGGTAAATTCCGCAGACCAGTCGATGCGCCCGCGACTGGCCGCCATTGCGGCGGTACGCTGCGAACCCGTCCCCAGCGTCGGCATCAGCACCGCTTCGACATGGTCTTCGTCGAGACCGTTGTGACGAAGCGCGCGATCGCGCAGGGAGGACACTGCGTCCAGCGAAACGCCATCGGGCAGGCGCGCACCCCAGTGCACGATCTCGGGCAGGCCCGTCACGCGTTGCAGAAGCAGCAAGGTCGTGTTGCTGCCATCAAGCCTGTGAGTTGTCATTCCTTCACCGATCCCAAGGTCAATCCGGAAATAAAGTGCCGCTGCATCAGGAAGAACACCACGACCGACGGGGTTGCCGCGACGATCGCGCCGGCCGACATCAACTGCCATGAGGCCAGCCACATGCCCTGCAAGGCCTGCAGCCCGGCGGTAATCGGGCGGGCGCTGTCGGATTGCACCAGTACCAGCGCCCAGAAATAATCATTCCAGATGAACGTGAATTCCAGCACGGCCAGGGCCGCCAGGGCCGGACGGACCAGCGGCAACACGATCAGCCAGAAGATCCTGAAACTTCCCGCCCCGTCCATGCGGGCCGCTTCGAGCAGGGAGTCGGGAATCTCGCGCATGAAGTTGCGCATGAACAGCGTACAGAACCCGGTCTGGAACGCCGAGTGGAACACGATCAGCGCCCAGATCGTGTTGTAGAGCGGGAACACGTGGATCATCAGGTCCCGCACCGGGATCATCAGGATCTGGAACGGCACGAAATTGCCGGCGATGAAGATCGCCAGGACGAAGCTGCTGGCGCGGAAACGGAACTTCGCAAGCCCGAACCCCGCCAGCGTCGACAGCACCAGCGTTCCGGCCACCGCGGGCAAGGTGATTTCGATCGAGTTGAGCAGGTAGCGGCCCATCGGCGAGGACGTGAAGACCGCCGCGTAGTTGCCGAACAGGTTGGTGCCGTGCGGCCATCCCCAGTAGTTGCCTTGGGCGAGATCCTGCGCGGTGCGGGCCGAGGTCAGGAAGATCGCCAGCAGCGGCAGCAGCCAGATGATCAGGCTGACCGGCAGTGCCACGCGATACAGCGCCCGTGCGCCCGGAGAAGCGGTCTGGATCGGGCGGGGAAACATCAGCGCCGCTCCTGCCGAAGCATGATGACCAGGAAGATGGCGATATAGATATCCATGATCGCGAACAGCACGACGGCGATGGCCGCCCCGTAGCCGTAGCGGAACGACAGGAAGGTCTGCTCGTACATGTAGTAGGCGAGCACGGCGGAGCTGTCGTACGGACCGCCCTTGGTCATGATCGACACCAGGTCGAACGACCGCAACGCACCGACCACCGAGACGACGACGGCAATGAAGGTTGCCGGCCGCAACTGCGGGATGATGATGTTCCAGAGCATGTTCCAGCCACGCGCCCCATCCATGCGGGCGGCTTCGACGATCTCGCCGTTCACCGCCGTCAGGCCTGTCAGATACAGGATCATGCAGTATGCGGTCTGCGGCCAGAGACCGGCGACGATGACGGACGGCGTCGCCCAGTTGGCGTTGCCCAGCAGCGATACGCCGTGCAGGCCGATCGCATGCAGGCCCAGGTTCAGCAGCCCGAAATCGCCGTTGAAGAACCACGAAAACACCAGCCCGACCACGACCTGGGAAATCACGAACGGGAAGAAGAACAGGGACTTGTAGAGCCGCATACCCGCGATGCTCTGGTTGAGGAACAACGCCATCGCCAGCCCGAATACCGGAGCCAGCATGTAGGACAACAACCACCAGATGTTGTTGACCAGGGCGGTATAGAACACATCGTCGCCGAACAGCTCGGTATAGTTCCCGAGCCCGACCCAGCGCATGCGGTGGATACCGTCCCAGTCGTGCAACGACACCCAGATGCTGTCGGCGATCGGCCAGAGCACGAACACCGAGAAGAACAACGCGGCGGGCGCGATGAACGGCAGCGCCGCCATCCCGCCACGCATGCGATTGGCGGAGGCCGACATGCCGGCCTCAGTTGGCCGGCGCGTAGATGCGCAGACGCGCCCGGTCGATATCGGCGAGGATGCGGTCCAGCCTGTCCGGCTTGATCATGAACTCCTGGAAGCGCTTCATCGCCAGTGTCGCCAACGCCTCGTCGGTATCGCGATCGAAGAACTGCGAATGATCGGGCGTTGCCTGGAGCAGCTTGCGCCCGTCGACCAGAAAACGATCATCGACCAGCTTGGCTTGCGTATTGGCCGGGATCTGTTTCTCGTAGCGGTTGATCATCTCCTGGATGTCGGGCTGCATCATGAAGGCGACGAACTTCATCGCGCCTGCCTTGTTGACCGCCCCCTGCGGGACGGCCACGGAATCCATTGGTGCGTCCTCCGCCCGGGCAACGCCGGGGGTGATGCTGGGGAACGGCGCGTACTGCATCACCTTTTCCATCTCCGGCGAGAAGTTGGCGGTGATGAAATTGCCCAGCAGCATCATTCCGGCGCGACCCTGGAACAGCAGCGCCTGGCTTTCCTGCATGCTGAGTTCGGCATGATTGGGTACGAAGCACTTACGGTCGATAAGCTGCTTCCAGTGCGCGAACACATCCCGCACTTTTGGGTCGAGGTAGGACATCTTCCCGGACATCAGCTGCATGTGCGAGGCATAGCCGTTGATCCGAAGGTCGAGATAATCGAACCAGGCGGCGGTCGGCCACAGATCCTTGGAGCCGATGTCGATCGGGGCCACGCCGATCGCGTTCAGCTTGTCGCAGGCGCCGAGCAGATCGTCCCAGGTGGCGATCGGACCGATGCCGGCCTTCTGAAACAGGTCGCCGCGATAATAAATTCCATACTGATACTGGGTGTAGGGCACCGCATACTGCTTGCCGTTGTCGGTCACGAGTGCCACCGCGGTGGGACCGAACGCCTCCTTCATCGCCGGCGTCCACAACGCACTCACGTCGGCGAGCAGGCCGGGCTGCACGAACTGGCGAAGCCGAACGCCTGTGTACCAGAGCACCACGTCGGGCGGTGCCGATGTCAGCCAGTTCCGGATCGACTGCTTGTAGGCCTCGTGGTCATAGACGTTGAGTACGACGTGGGTGCCCGGGTTGGCGGCCTCGAAGCGTTTCACCACTTCCTGGAAGGCTGCCTTGGGCTGTGGGTCGGACTGATCGGTGTTGACGGTAATGCTATCGGCGCGCGCGGCAACCGGCGCCAGGGCGAGCGCTCCCATCAGGAAGCGGACGACCCAGGAAGTCCTGGACATTGCTGTATTCCCCGTTCGGCCCGCGTGATCCCGAGGCCGTTACGAGGATATGAACACGGCTTGGCGAACCTGTCGTCCAAATTTACGGCGCCCGGTTTCTACCGGACCGCACATGCAGGATGCGGGGGCAAATTCGCGTCACCGTGCCCGGTGCGCCGTCACGCGGAACAGGTCAGAGAAGCCGGGAATGGTGCTCGATATGGTCGGCGATAAAGCTCTGGATGAACCAGTATGAATGGTCGTAGCCGGCGTGGCGGCGCAGGGTCAGCGACTGGCCGGCCTCCGCAGCCGCCTGCTCAAGGCGATCCGGACGAAGCTGCTCGTCGAGGAACTGGTCCGCCTCGCCCTGGTCGACCAGCAGCGTCGTCGGATGCACCTTGCCGGCGCGGAGCAGCAGCGTCGGGTCGTGCGCAGCCCAGCTGGCCCGATCCGGGCCGAGATAGGCCGAGAACGCCTTTCGGCCCCAGGGAACGTCGCTGGGGTGGCAGATCGGCGCGAAGGCCGAGACCGAGTGCCAGCGAGTGGGATCGGACAGGCCCAGCGCCAGAGCGCCGTAGCCGCCCATCGAATGACCCATGATGCCGCGCCGATCGGGACGCACCGGGAAGTTGGCCTCGACCAGCGTCGGCAGCTCGTCGTTGACGTAGCTGCCCATGCAGTAATGTGCCGACCAGGGCGCCTCGGTCGCGTCCAGGTAGAAGCCGGCGCCGGTGCCGAAATCCCAGTCGGCATCCTCGCCCGGGATGCCGGCGCCGCGCGGGCTGGTGTCGGGGAACACCATGACCAGCCGATGGTCCGCCGCGAGCCGCAGCACGGCGGACTTGGTGGCGAAGGTCTCCTCGTTGCAGGTCAGGCCGGCCAGCGCATACAGCGCAGGCGCCGGCGACGCGGCATCGACGCCATCCGGCACGAAAACGCCGAAACGCGCATCCAGGCCGCCAAGCGCCTCGGACACGTGGCTGTGGAAGCCGAGATTACCGCCGAAACAGCGCTGGGCCGACCGGGTCTGCATCAGTACATCACCACGCTGCGGATGCTCTCGCCGCGGGTCATCAGGTCGAAGCCCTCGTTGATCTGCTCGAGCTTCAGGTGATGGGTGATCAGCGGATCGATGCTGATCTTGCCGTCCATGTACCACTCCACGATCTTCGGCACGTCGGTGCGCCCACGGGCGCCGCCGAACGCCGAGCCGATCCAGCGGCGGCCGGTGACCAGTTGGAACGGGCGGGTCGAGATCTCCTGTCCCGCCGAGGCCACGCCGATGATGGTGGACACGCCCCAGCCGCGATGGCTGCACTCCAGCGCCTGGCGCATCAGGGTCGGGTTGCCGACGCACTCGAAGCTGTAGTCGGCGCCGCCGCCGGTGAGCTCGACCAGATGGCCGACCACGTCGCCGTTCTCGCCGAGATCCTTCGGGTTCACGAAGTCGGTCATGCCGAACTGCCGCGCCATCGCCTCGCGGCCGGGATTGATGTCGACACCGACGATCTGGGTCGCGCCGACCATGCGGGCACCCTGGATCACGTTCAGGCCGATGCCGCCCAGACCGAACACCACGACCGACGATCCGGGCTCCACCTTGGCGGTGAACAGCACCGCGCCGATGCCGGTGGTGACGCCGCAGCCGATGTAGCAGATCTTGTCGAACGGGGCGTCCTCGCGGACCTTCGCCAGTGCGATCTCGGGCAGCACCGTGTAGTTCGCGAAGGTCGAGCAGCCCATGTAGTGCAGGATCGGCTGGCCCTTGTACGAGAAGCGCGAGCTGCCGTCCGGCATGACGCCCCTGCCCTGGGTCGCGCGGATCCGGGTGCACAGGTTGGTCTTGCGGGACAGGCAGCTTTTGCAGTTGCGGCATTCCGGCGTGTAGAGCGGGATCACGTGGTCGCCTGCCTTCAGGCTGGTGACGCCGGGCCCGACCTCGACCACCACGCCTGCGCCTTCATGGCCCAGGATCGCCGGGAACAGGCCTTCCGGATCGGCGCCCGACAGGGTGTATTTGTCGGTGTGGCACAGGCCGGTCGCCTTGATCTCGACGAGTACCTCGCCCTCGCGTGGTCCCTCGAGCTGGATCGTCTCGATTTCGAGAGGCTTGCCGGCCTCGAATGCTACTGCCGCGCGAACGTCCATGATCTCGAGACTCCGACCTTTTGAAGGCGTGCACACAAGGGCCGCGCGGGGCGGAGGTCAATGCACGTCGGCGGATCTTGGCGGCCCGCTGGTTACAACCTACTTATAGGGCCAGTCCATGCCGCGGCCGGCTGTCGTGCGCCTCTAGGAAATCCGCCATGTCCGGTTCGTCACGCTTCAAGCCAAACTCCAGTCCGGCCGGCGGCTGGGGAGCCCTGAATGCCACGGCGCGGATCCTGCGCGAGCAAAGCGTGATCGCCCAGTCCACGACGACCTTGCTCAAGATGAACAAGCCCGGCGGGTTCAAATGCTCGTCCTGCGCTTGGCCGAACCCGACGCCCGGCCACGTCAAAACCTTCGAATTCTGCGAGAACGGCGCCAAGGCGCTGGCCTTCGAGACCACGCGCAAGCGGGTGACACGCGAGTTTTTTGCTGCCCACACGGTCAGTGAACTGCGCGGCTGGTCGGACTACGACCTGGAACAGCAAGGCCGCCTGCCCGAGCCGATGCGCTACGATGCGACGACCGACCACTACGTGCCGTGCTCCTGGGACGAGGCGTTCGCCGACATCGCGTCCGAGCTGCAGGCGCTGGACAGCCCGGACGAGGCGGAGTTCTACACATCCGGACGCACCTCGAACGAGGCGGCGTTCCTGTATTCGGTGTTCGTGCGCCAGTTCGGCACCAACAACTTCCCCGACTGCTCGAACATGTGCCACGAGCCGACCAGCCGGGGCCTGCCGAAATCGATCGGCATCGGCAAGGGCACCATCACCATCGACGACTTCGCCAAGGCGGAGGCGATCTTCATCATCGGCCAGAACCCGGGCACCAACAGCCCGCGTATGATGACCAACCTGGTCGAGGCGCGGCATCGTGGCGTGCCGATCGTGGTGATCAACCCGATGCCCGAGCGGGCGCTGATGAAGTTCACCGAGCCACAAAATGCCGTCGAGATGGCGACCGGCGGCTCGACCAAGATCGCCAGCGAGTTCGTACATGTGCGGATCGGCGGCGACATCGCGGTGCTGAAGGGCATCCTGCGCGCCTTGCTGGAAGCCGACGACGCCTCGCGCGCGGCCGGAACCGGCGCGCTGATTGACGACGAATTCATCGCCACCCACACGCACGGTTTCGAAGCGGCGGCAGCGGCGGCGCGCGCGACCGGCTGGGACGAGATCGAGGCGGTCAGCGGCATCGACCAGGCGCAGCTCGCCCGTGTCGCACATATCTATGCGCAGTCGAAGGCCACCATCATCTGCTACGGCATGGGAATCACCCAGCATCAGCGCGGTTCGAACGCGGTGCAGCAGATCGCCAACCTGTTGTTGGCCAAAGGCAATATCGGCAAGCCGGGTGCGGGCATCGCGCCGGTGCGCGGCCATTCAAACGTGCAGGGCGACCGTACCGTCGGCATCGACGAGAAGCCGACCCAGATCTACCTGGACCAGCTCGAGCAGGTGTTCGGCTTCCGGCCGCCACAGGAGCATGGGCACGATACCGTCGAGGCGGTCGAGGCGATGGTCGCGGGACACTCCAAGGTGTTCATCGCGATCGGCGGCAACTTCATCCATGCGATCCCCGACACGCCGATCGCCTACGAGGCCATGAGCCGGCTGAAGCTGAGTGTCGCCGTCAGCACCAAGCTAAACCGCGGACATGTGGTGCATGGGCACAAGGCGTATATCCTGCCGTGCATCGCGCGGGCCGAGCTCGACATCCAGAACGGGGTGAAGCAGCGAATCACCATCGAGGACGCGACGTCGATGGTCGGCGCGTCGTCGGGAATACTGGAACCGGCGTCTCCGGACCTGATTTCCGAGATTGCCATCGTCTGCAGGATGGCGCGGGCGACCCTGCCGGACTCCGCTATTCCGTGGGAAGACTACGAGGGCAATTACGACCTGATCCGTGACAAGATCGCTGCGGTCTATCCGAAGCTCTATGCGCGCATGAACGAGCGTCTGGACGAGCCGCAGTTCCACCTGCGCAATTCCGCCCGCGAGCGCGAGTGGAATACGCCGAGCGGCCGCGCCAACTTCCTGGTGTTCGACGGGATCGCGATGGACAAGCCGGTCGACGTCGAAGGCATGCTGCGGCTGGCGACGATCCGCAGCCACGAGCAGTTCAACACCACCATCTACAGCAACAATGACCGTTACCGCGGCGTCTATAACGACCGCATGGTCGTGTTCATGAACGAGGACGACATGAAGGCCCGCGGCATTACCGTCGAGGGTCCGGTCGAAATGGAGACGGTGTCGCTCGACGGAGCGAGGCGCTGGCTCGGCGGGCTCAAGGCACTGCCCTATCCGATCCCGCGTGGCTCGGTCGCCGCCTACTACCCCGAAACCAATGGGCTGCTGCCGCTGTATCACCATGACGAGTTGAGCAAGACGCCGGCCGCCAAGTCGATTCCGGTGCTGGTGCGGCCGAGCACGCCAGGCGCTGCCGGGTCGGCGATCCAGGGAATGTAGCACCGGAGGTCAGCGGGACCGCACCTGATAGTCGGGATGCGGTCCCGTCGGTCTGCCCACGCTGCATGAACCTGCTGGACGAAACCTTCCAAAAGCTGACATGGAAGTTCCGTGGTCACCGACCGGGATTCGTGTCGCGCCTGATGCGGATTGATCGCAAACGGTGGCAGCTGGAACAGCGTTCAGGAAAACATGGACGTGCTAGGTGAGGCTGCCCGTCATGTGTCAGATGCTGCAAAGCTGCCGAATAGATTGACCAAGCTCCCCGGGGCGTCGTTACCGAAGAACAACTTCAGGTTCTGCGCCGACATACGTGCCGCCTCACGGCTTCGCGGGAACAGGGAGTCCTCATACGCGGACAAGGACGCGTTCATGTCATCAGGATTGTCGATAATCGCCCGGGCGAGTTCCGCGCCGTCATACATGGCTAGGTTGGCGCCCTCACCCGCGAATGGGGACATGAGGTGTGCCGCGTCGCCGACCAAGGTCAGGCCGACCTTTCGCTTCCACTCATGCCCGACCGGCAGCGCATAGATCGGGCGGATCGTCGGATCGGCAACGCTGCCGGTGATGAACCTGATAAGATGCGGCGCCCAGCCGGAGAACTTCTGGGCGATGAAATCCAAGGCTGCGGGAGCATCGCTGAAGTCTATGGACCTGATCCATTCTTCCTGCTCGTTCAACGCGACATATCCCGCGACGCTGCCATCGGCGCTGCGATGCGCGATGATACCCTTGCCCGGCGCCGCTGCCATGAGGGTGCCGGTTCCGATCGCCGCCACGCTTTCCGCATTGCGCGCGTCCCCGGCGGCTAGCGCGATCTCGATGAAGCAAGTGCCTGAATAAACCGGCTTGGAATCGGAAAGGAGTGGGCGGACTTTTGACCAGGCGCCGTCAGCTCCGACGAGCAGATCAATCGCCGTCCGGGTCCCGTTGGCGAAGCCGACCTCGTGGCGCCCTTCTGCAGTCCGCGTCAGGTACGTGACCTTGTGATCCCAACGGATCGCGGTATCCGGAAGCGAGGCAATCAGCATCGCGCGAAGCTCACCCCGATCGACCTCTGGGCACCTGGGCGAGCGGTCCCCCGCCTTGTCGAACAAGATAACCCCATCCTTGTTTACGACGCGCTTTGCATCTTCGCCGAGCCGAACAAGACGCAGAAATGCATCATACAGACCGGTCGCCTTGAGCGCGAGCTGGCCGTTATGCTCGTGTATATCGAGCAGGCCTCCCTGCTCCCTGGCGACCGGCGACAGCTCGGCCTCGTAGATTGTCGCTTCGATCCCGTAGCGATGCAGGGTACGGGCAAGCGTCAGGCCAGCAAGGCCGGCACCGATAATCGCAAGGGTGTCTCGCATGCATGCGCTCCAGTGTCGCAGCATCCTGCGATGCTGGCGGTTGTTCGGAGACGCTGGGCAGCCACGCAGGGTGCGTGGGCGACGTGTATGCGGCGGCTTGCAATGAAAGGGCAGCCGTTTTTCGCGACGCTCGATCGATATAGGAGGCTGTCGGGTTCAACAAGGCTTACGCCTTACTTGCGGCCCGTGCCTTCTCCCGGACTACCATCGTTTGCGGGAGCAGCGAGCGGCATGCGCGCCATGTTCGACAGCCTGGCTTTGAGCCTGGCGGTGGAACCCCGGCCCGGTCGACGACGGTCAATGCCGGGCGACTGGCCGAAGGCGCACTGGCTCCCGGGCTGGGGACCAATTTGGCTTGCAGCCCTGCTCGGGTTGGCGTTCGGAGTAGCAGCCGCCCTGTCCCACTCGATCTGATACGCAGCCGGGCACGCGCTGGCACGGTTGCTGCGGAACGATCGACAGTGGCAGGTGCTGAACGCCGTACTGGGTGTTCTGCTGGTCGCTCCGATCATCCCCGATGTGGCCCTGGCCGACCCACCGTGGGCGGATGCCGGTCAGCGATGAAGGATACGCGATCCGGCGTTCTGCCGGCGCTCCCATCCGGCTCGTTCCAGTTCTGGCGTGTCGTCCTCCGCCAGCAGGAAGCCCAGGCAGAAATAACCGATGAAGGTCCAGTGCGCGGGGATGTCGAGCGTCTCGGCAATCGCCGCCGGGTTCAGGATCGAGACCCAGCCCAGCCCCAGGTTGACGGCGCGGGCAGCCAGCCAGAGCGTGTGGGCCGCCATCACCGCCGAATACGTCGTGGTGTCCGGCATGGTCTCCCGGCCCAGCCGTTTCCCCTGCGCCGGTTCGGGATCGGCGAAGATCGCGAACTGGCTGGGGGCCTGGTCGAGTCCCGCCAGCTTAAGGCGCGCATAGGACGCGGCACGCTCCTGCGACTGATCGGCCAGGGCTCGTGCATTGCAGGCCTCGAAATCTGCACGGATGGCGGCTCGGCGTGACGGGTCGTCGACGATGACGAACCGCCAGGGCTGGCTCAGCCCGACCGACGGCGCCAGGCACGCCAGCTCGAACAGGTCAGCGAGCAACCCAGCCGGAACCGGCTCGCGACTGAAATGCCGGACGTCACGGCGCCAGGCGAACAGCTCGTCGAGTTGCCGACGAAATACGTCGTCGAAGGTTGGTCCGGCGCTGTCCGGAAGTCGCGCATCTGTCATGCCGGCTCTTCTACGCCATCGGGCAGCGGAGCGAACGCCTGCATCGCCAGGCGCCGGTGCCGATGCAACGGCCCACGTCTGCGCTACAAAGGGGAATGAGATCTTCGGGCGTCATTCTTCTCGCGATGCTGCTCGGCCTGATAGCTGGCGGCATCCTGCATGGCGTGGTGCCAGCACCGATATCCCAGTCGGCCGCCGATGATGCAGGGGTCGTCGCGGACCTGTTCCTCCGGCTGATCCGGATGATCATCGCGCCGCTGGTGTTCGCGACGCTGGCGGGCGGGATCGCCGGCATGCGAGGCGGCTCGATCGGACGGAGCGCCCTGCTGGCGATGACGTGGTTCGTCACCGCGTCGCTGGTCTCGCTAGGGCTGGGGCTCGTCGCCGCGAACGTGCTGCAGCCCGGCGCCGGCTTGTCGCTGTCGGTGCCGCCCATGGCTGCAGGCACCACCGCGGGCATCGCCAGGGGTTTCGACACACGCAGCTTCATCACCCATCTGGTGCCGTCGAGCGTGATCGACGCGATGGCGCGCAACGACATCGTAGAGATCGTGGTGTTCGCGTCGCTGTTCGGGACCGCGGTGGCCGCGATGCCGGACGCAGCCTCGACGCGCCTGCGCGGCATGCTGGCGGATCTGGCCGACGCGATGCTGGCCCTGACCAGACTGGTGATGCGGCTGGCGCCGGTTGCGGTGTTCGCAGCGCTGTTCGCGACGTTCGCACGCGGCGGGATCGGCATGGCAGGCAGTTTCGCAGCGTTCATCGGCGGCTTCTACGCGACCATGCTGGTGCTGTGGGTGCTGCTGGCCGGGGCAGGCTTCGTGCTGCTTGGACGGCCGGTGTTCGGCTTGCTCCGCGTGATCGCGCCGGCCGGCATGGTGGCGTTCGCGACGGCAAGCAGCGAGGCGGTGTTTCCGTTGATGGTCGCAACCCTGGAACGGTTCGGCGTGTCGCCGAGGCTGGTCGGGTTCGTGCTGCCGCTCGGCTACGCGTTCAACCTGGACGGTTCGATGCTGTTCCAGGCATTCGCGGCGCTGTTCATCGCGCAGGCCTACGGCATTCCGCTTACGATGGAGCAGCAGGTCGGGATGCTGCTGGTGCTGATGGTCAGCAGCAAGGGCACCGCCGGCGTGCCGCGTGCGGCGATCGTGGCGCTGGCGGCGGTCATGCCGGCGTTCGGATTGCCGGATGCGGGCCTGCTGCTGATCCTGGGCGTGGACCATCTGCTCGACATGGGCAGGACCGCAACCAACGTGGTCGGCAATGCGATAGCGACCGCCGTGGTGGCACGCCGGACCGAGCCAGGTTTCCGGCGGGAGCCGGGATAGGCGGGACCTATCGGCAGCGTAACGATCGGTTGGGGTGATCGCTCCGGCCGAATGCGTGACCGTTGATCGCCGAGACGCACGACCGCCGTATCGAAAACCAATCCTGCTCAACGCCGCGCCCTCGCACGGCCGGTCGCACGGAACGGTGATCGTCATGCTCGGACGTCACCGTCGCTGCACGAGAGCCGCAATCACCCTGGCTACAGGCACGGCCTCCAAACCGTTCGGCGAGATAATGGCAGCGGGTGACCTATCCGTCGATCGCTTCGAAATCGGAACCGTGAAGCGCGTCTTCAAGTAAGCACCTATCCAGACCGCGACGAATCGCCCTAGCATCGCAACGGCGTTGCCAAGAGCGCCGAATATAAAAAACAAAGACCCGGAGGAAACATGCGTCGCCTCATCCAGGCTGCTCTCATGGGGGCGGCCACCCTTTCATTGTGCAGTGCACCAGCCGGTGCCCAGCAGAAGAAATCCCTTGCCCTGATCACCAACGTCTCGGCCGATTTCTGGACCGTCGCCCGCGCCGGCGTCATGAAGGCACAGAAGGAACATCCCGACTTCGCCATGCAGGTGATCGTCACCGGCCAGGCAACGGCGGCCGAGCAACGTCGCGAGCTGGACGATCTGCTCGCCAACGGCATCGCCGGCGTTTCCATCTCGGCCATCGATCCCAAGAACTCTACCGAGGAGTTCAACAAGGTCGCCAGCCACGCCGTCCTCTTCACCACCGACAGCGACGCGCCGGGCTCCAACCGCGTGCTCTATATCGGCACCGACAACAAGGCGGCCGGCCTGCAGGCTGCCACCGAGATCAGGAAGGCCCTGCCCCAGGGCGGCAAGATGATGGCCTTCGTCGGCACCATGGATGCCGACAATGCGCGCGAGCGCGTCGACGGGATCAAGGAAGGGCTGCAGGGCAGCAACATCCAGATCGTCGACATCCGCACCGACGGCGGCGATTTCGCCAAGGCAAAAGCGAACGTGCAGGACGCGCTCGCAAAGGGCGGCCTCGACGTCCTGGTCGGCCTCTACAATTACAATACGCCGCAGATCTACTCCGCCGTGAAGGATGCCGGCATGTCCGGCAAGATCAAGGTCGTGGGCTTCGACGAGGACGCCCAGACGCTGCGCGGTGTCGCCGACGGCACGATCCAGTCGACGATCGTTCAGCAGCCGTTCGAGTTCGGCTATCAGTCGATGACCGACCTGGTGAAGTACATCAACGGCGACAAGTCCTTCATTCCGGCCAACCACCTCATCATCATTCCCACACGCATCATCCAGAAGGACAACGTGCACGAGTTCCAGCAGAGCATGCGCAAGATGCTGGCTGCGAAATAGCTCCGGAAGACTGCGCCGCATGTCGTCCCCACCGCTGCTGTCCCTGGTCGGGATCAGCAAGTCGTACGCCGGCGTCAGGGCTCTCGAGGATGTCAGCCTCACCGTCGAGGCCGGAACCGTTCTTGGCCTGATCGGCGAGAACGGCGCCGGCAAGTCGACGCTGATGAAAATCCTCGGTGGGGTCGTCCAGCCGAGTGCGGGCAGCATCGTCGTCGACGGCGTGGCGCACAGCACCATGACCGTCGCCGACGCCGCCCGTGCCGGCATCGCCTTCGTCCACCAGGAACTGACCGTCCTGGACAATCTCGACGTCGCCGCCAACATCTTCCTCGGCCGTGAGGCGGTGATGGGCGGTCCGCTCCGGCTTGTCCGCAACCGGCGCATGCATGATCTCGCGCGCCCGCTGCTCGAGCGCCTCGGAGCGGATTTCGGTCCAGAAACGAGCGTGTCGCGGCTGCTGATCGCCCAGAGGCAACTCGTCGAGATCGCCAGGGCGCTGTCGGTCGATGCGCGCGTCATCATCATGGACGAACCAACCTCCAGCCTGACGCTGCAGGAAACCGACCGGCTGCTGCAGGTGATTGCCGAACTGCGCGCGTCCGGCGTCGCGGTGATCTATATCAGCCACCGTCTGCACGAGGTGAAGCTCTGTGCCGACCGCGTGGTCTGCCTCCGCGACGGCAGCGTCGCCGGCGAGCTTTCACGTGACGAGATCGACCATAACGCGATGATCCGCCTGATGATCGGCCGCGAACTCCGCTCCCTCTACACGCCGCCGCGCACGCCGCCCGGAGGCGAACTCTGTGTCGTCGACCGGGTCGTCACCAGCGCCTTTCCCGATCGTCACATCTCGTTCAGCGTCCATCGCGGCGAGATCCTCGGCCTGGCCGGCCTGGTTGGGTCCGGCCGTACCTCGCTCGCCCGCGCGCTGTTCGGGGTCGACCCGATCCTGTCGGGCGAGGTCCACCTGGCCGGAAAGCGGGTGGAGGTTCCGTCGCCCAGGCGGGCGATCGCGCAGGGGATCTACCTCGTGCCGGAGGACCGCAAAGGCCAGGGCCTGGTGCTGGACATGCCGTTGTCGGAAAACATCTCGCTCGCCAGCCTGCGCCGCTATGCCAGCTTCAACCTCGTCGATCGCGATGCCGAGGCGACCACCGCCCGCGCCCAGCAGGTCTCGCTCAGGATCAAGACGCCCGGTGTCGGCGTCCATGCCGCGACCTTGTCCGGCGGCAACCAGCAGAAGGTGGTTCTCGCCAAGTGGCTCTCGATGGCGCCGCGCCTGATCATTTTCGACGAACCCACGCGCGGCATCGATGTCGGTGCCAAGGGCGAGATCTACACGCTGATGCGCGCACTCGCCGATGACGGAGTCGCCATCATCATGATTTCCAGCGACATGGAGGAGGTCATCGGGGTCTCAGACCGCGTCGCCGTCATGCACGAAGGCGAGATCAGCGGCATTCTCGACCGCGTCGATTTCTCCGAGCTCAACGTCCTGCGTCTCGCCATCGGCCAACCCGTCGAACAGCTGGAGTCCCTCGCATGACCCGGAAGGATTGGGGACTTCTTCTTCTCCTGATCGTCGTCGGTGGTATCACCGCGATCCTCAACCCGCGCTTCCTCTCCGCCGTCAACCTGCTCGACATGGCCAACCTCATCGGCCTGTTCGGCATCTTCTCGATCGGCGAGGGGCTGGTGGTCATCACCGGCGGCATCGATCTTTCCGTCGGCTCGATGTTCTCCCTGCTCGGCGTCATATTCATCGACCTACTGGTCAATCGCGGCGTACCCTGGCCGCTGGCGATCCTCGCCATCGTAGTTGGCGGCATCGTGCTCGGGGCGCTGCAGGGCCTGCTGGTGACCAAGGCCAAGCTCCAGCCGTTCGTCGTCACCTTGTGCGGATTGCTGATCTATCGCGGCGCCGCCCGCTACTACACCACCGACGCCACCATGGGGTTCGGCTACACCGACGATTTCGACTGGCTCGGCTGGCTGGCGTCCGGGCGCAGCTGGGGCATCCCGCACCCGTTCATCCTGCTGATCCTGGTCGCCGTGGTCATGGGCGTGCTGCTGCATCGCTCGGTGTTCGGCCGCTACCTGTTCGCGATCGGCCGCAACGAGGAGGCCGCCCGCTTCTCCGGGATCCGCACCGGCGCGATCATCACCGGTGCCTACATCATCAGCGGCGGGCTGGCCGGCCTCGCGACGATCTGCCTGGTGTTCTACACGAATTCCGTCTCACCCTCGTCGTTCGGTAATTTCTACGAGCTCTATGCAATTGCCGCCGCCGTGCTCGGCGGCTGCAGCCTGCGCGGCGGCGAAGGCTCGATCATCGGCATCGTCCTCGGCACCGCCCTGCTCCAGGTGCTGCAGAACCTGGTGAACATCCTGGGCATCCCGAGTTCGCTCAACTTCGCCGTCATGGGCACGGTGATCCTGATCGGCGTTCTTGCCGACCAGCCCTTTATCCGGCGCGCAATCCCATCGATCCGCTCGTTCCGCTCCGGCAGCGCGACGCCGGCCGCCAAATCGACCAGGGCGATACCGTAACCCTGGCTGGCACGCGCCACGAACCGATCGGTTCTACCCCAGCAGGTCCTCGACCAGGATCGGCGTCTTGCGCACCCTGATGCCGGTGGCGTGGTAGATGGCGTTGGCGATCGCGGCGGGCATGCCGACGATGCTGACCTCGCCGACCGCCTTGGCGCCGATCGCGTTCACTACCGTGTCATGCTCGTCCAGCGTCTCGACGATCACGTCGCCGATGTCCGCATTGGTCGAGACGTGATAGCCGGCGAGATCGGTGTTGGCGAAGCGGGCGCGCGGCCGGTCGACCCTGGTTTCCTCCAGCAGCGCGAAGCTGGCGCCCCAGATCATGCCGCCGGCGAGGTTGCTGTGCGCCGTGCGCGGATTGATGATCCGCCCGCATGCGAACACCCCCACCATGCGCGACACCTTCACCGTGCGCAGCAGCGGGTCGATCCGGACCTCGGCGAACTGCGCGCCGAACGAGTGCGAGACGTGCGTGGCGGTAACCGGCCCCGCGAATGCCATACCGCCGGCGAGGCCGCGACGCATCGACCGGTCATCCATGCCGGTCGGCTTCCAGTTGGCGGTCTCCTCGATGAACCCGCCGGGGCTGTTCCCGAGCACCTGCGCGATGCGGTGCCGGCTGCCGTCCGGACCGACCACATGCCCGTCGGCAATGGTGAAGCCGGCGGTATCGCCGCTGCCCGAGACGGCCTGGAACAGCCGGTCGCGGACGGCGGTCGCCGCCATGTGCACGGCCGATCCAGACGATCCGGTGGTGACCGACCCGCCGGCCATCGATCCGGACGGCAAGGTGGTATCGCCGAGATGGACCCGGACCAGTTCGTCGGACACGTGCAGCACGTCGGCGGCAACCTGGCCCAGCACCGTGTAGGCGCCGGTGCCGAGATCATGCGCGGCGCAGGACACGATGCAGGTGCCGTCCGCATTCAGCCGGACCCGCGCGGACGATGGCGCCATCGCCGACGGGTAGGTCGCGGTGGCGCAGCCCCAGCCGATCAGGGTGCCGTCGGCCGCCGTCATCGAACCGACGCCCGGCGTGCGGCGGTCCCAGCCGAACAGCTCGGCCCCGCGCCGGTAGCACTGCACCAGGGAGCGGCTGCTCCAGGGCAGGTCGCTGACCGGGTCGCGGGCGGGCTCGTTGCGGATCCGCAGCTCGATCGGGTCCATGGCGAGCGCCACCGCCAGTTCGTCCACCGCGCTCTCGAACCCGAAGAAGCCGGGGGCTTCCGCCGGCGCCCGCTGAAAGCCGGGCGTGTTCACGTCGGTGGCGATGGTGGTTTCCCGCATCCGGATGTTGGGGGACGCATACATCCGTGCGGTGATCGCGGTCCCGGCAAAGGCGATATGGTCGATCGCGGCAGTCTGCCCGGCCTCGTCGTGCAGCACGGCGGTCAGGGTGCCGTCGCGTTCGGCGGCCAGGCGGACCCGGCTGCGCGTGGCCGGACGGAACGAGCCGACGGTGAACATCGCCTCGCGCGGCACCACCAGCTTGACCGGACGGCCGAGCCGCCGCGCCGCCATCGCGACCAGCACGGTATGCGGCAGGATGGTGGCCTTGCCGCCGAAGCCGCCGCCGACGAACGGGCTCTCGACCTTTATGTCGGCCATCGGGATGCCGAAGATCGTCGCTAGGCCGGCCTGGGTGCCCACCACCCACTGGCTCGGGACGTTGACCAGCAAGGTATCGTCGCGCCAGACGGCGGAGGTCGCATACAGCTCGATCGGGTTGTGATGCTGCGCCGGCGTGAGATAGGTCGCATCGATTTTGACCGGGGCGGCATCGAACGCGGCTTCGGCATCGCCCTTGTCGATCGACTTGTCCGCCAGCCGGGTCTCGATGCGATCGGGATCGTCGATCGCCGCGGAGGCATGCTCGGCCTGGTAGTCGATCTCGACCTTCCGCGCGGCTTCCTCCGCCGCTTCCTGGGTGTCGGCCACGATCAGCGAGACGATCTGGCCGGCATAATGCACCTGGTCCGAACTCAGCGGCATGAAGGAGGACTGCATGTGGCCGCCCTTCATGATGAAGGTCTCGCCGTTCAGCGTGGCGTTCAGGCTGCGATGGGTGAGCACGAGGCGGACACCGGGGACGGCTTCCGCGGCCGCCGTGTCGATCCGGGTCATGCGGCCACGGGCGATCGGGCTGGTGGCGATCGCGGCGTAGGCGGTGTCGGCGTGGGGAAAATCGGCGGCATAACGCGCGACGCCGGTGGCCTTGGCGGCGGCGTCGCGACGGACGACCGGACGACCGATGCTTCCATCCATGGTTCAGATCCTCCGGCTGGCGAGCAGGGCGGCGCGGGCAACCACGCGGCGGCCGAGCTCGACCTTGAATGCATTCTGGCGCAACGGCCGCGCCCCGACGAAGGCTGCATCGCCGGCCTCCAGGGCGGTCGCCTGGGTGAGCTGGCGGCCGACAAGTGCTGCCTCGGCCTCGGGTGCCCGCCAGGGCCTGGAGGCGACGCCGCCGAGCGAGACACGTGCGGCCCTAACGTGGTCGCCGTCCATCTCGAGGGCGACCGTCGCCGAGACGAGCGCGTAGGCGTAGCTCTGGCGGTCGCGCACCTTCAGGTAGGTCGATTTCCGGCCGAGCGGCGTCGCCTGCACGGTGATGGCGGTGACGATCTCGCCCGGCCGGAGCACGGTCTCGACCACCGGATCGTCGCCGTACGGCAGATGGAAGTCTGCGAACGGAACCGTGCGGCGGCCGGTCGCGGAGCTGATTTCCACGTCGGTGTCGAACGCCGCGAGCGCCGTTCCCCAGTCGCCGGGATAATTGGCGACGCACAGATCGGAGGTGCCGAACAACGCCATCTCGCGATCCTCGCCATCCAGGGCGGAACAGCCGGAGTTGGGAACGCGCTTGTTGCAGGCGGACACGCCGTTGCGGAAATACGGACACCGGGTGCGCTGCAGGATGTTGCCCCCGAGCGTGGCGGCGTTGCGAAGCTGCTGCGATGCGGCCTGTTGCAGGCTCTCGGGCAGGGCCGGGTAGTCGCGTAGCAGGGTCGGGTTCTCGGCCGCGTCGGCCATGCGCACCAGGGCGCCGAAGCGCAGCACCGGGCCGTCGGTATCGATCGTGGCCAATTCGGGCAGGTGGCCGATATCGACTAGGCTCGACGGTGCCGCGAGATCGCCGCGCATCAGGTCGATCATGGTGGTGCCGCCGGCGAGGATCGCAGCACCCGGCTGTGCGGCCTGCTGCAGTGCCTCGTTCAGGGATTGTGCACGGACATAGGTGAAGGGCTGCATCTCAGGCGTCTCCGGCGTTCGCGACATCCCGGACCGCGGCAACGATGTTGGGATAGGCACCACAGCGGCACAGGTTCCCCGACATGTATTCGCGGATCTGCTCGTCGGATCGGGCGTGTCCTTCCTGGACGCAGGCAACCGCGGACATGATCTGGCCGGGCGTGCAGTAGCCGCACTGGAGCGCGTCATGCTCGACGAAGGCGGCCTGCATCGGATGCAGCGTACCGTCGGGCCCGGCGAGGCCTTCGATCGTGACGACCGGCCGACCGGACGCGGATGCCGCCAGGGTCAGGCAGGCGAGTTGGCGCCGGCCGTCGATATGGACCGTGCACGCGCCACAGGTTCCGTGGTTGCAGCCGACCTTGGTGCCGGTCAGCCCGAGATGCTCGCGGAGCGCATCCAGCAGTGTCGTGCGCGGATCGAGCAGAAGCGCATGCCGACGGCCATTGACGTGCAGGTCGAGCGGAACGACGACGCTCGACGATTGGGTCTGGGACATGTGGCGGAACTCCGGTGTCTGTTCCAGGAAGAAGCAGTCGGACGCCGTGACAGTTCAGCGTCGCTACCGCTTCGACACAACGCCGCTCAGGCGGAAATGTCCCGCCACGATAGTCCATCCTGCGGCCCTGGCGCTACCGGGCCGCCAGCCCACAAGCTCGGGTCGAGCGAGGGCATGTCAGTCGATCGAGTGCAGGAAACGTCCGGAGCGGATCGACGCGATCCAGGAGGTGGGGCCGCCGGTGGTGACCGCGATGTCGCGCGATGCCAGGACGAGCTCGACGCGGCCCTGCAGGTTCCAGAGCGGCAACAGCCCGACGCCACCCTGACCGACCGGGACGCGGCTGTCGGCGGAGTTGTCGCGATTGTCGCCCATCACGAACAGGCAGCCGGCCGGTACGATCACATCGGGCGTGTCGTCGAGCGGGCCGTCTTTCCAGCGTTTGAGGATCGGGTGCGACCGGCCGTCCGGCAGCGCCTCGGTGAAGCGCTCGGCGGGAACCTTGCTGCCATCGGCAACTTCCTCGTCGCCCGGTCCGTCGTCATGCCACGTCACCTTCCGGCCGTTCAGCCAGAGCCGGCCGGCGCGCATCTGCACATGGTCGCCGGGCAGGCCGACAACGCGCTTGACCCATGTCGTGCCGGGCATGGCCGGGCCGCGGAAGACGACGATGTCGCCCCGCCGGGGCAGGCTGGCAAATATCCGGGAGCCGCGCGGCAGCCTGTCCCCGAACGGCAGCGACGCGGTGCTGTAGCCATACGCGAACGGCTCGGCCAGCATCCGGTCGCCGATCAGCAGCGACGGCTGCATCGAGCCGGACGACACGGAATAGGTGGCCGCAAGACTGCTGCGCGCGACGCAGACCAGAAACAGCGTCAGGGCGATCTCGGTCGCGGTGCGTCGCCACTGGGGTGGCGGCAATAGATTTGTCACGGCAGCGGCTTCGTCCCTGATCGAATGCAATTTCGACGAGGATGATGCGGCAGGGAAGTTAATAAAACGCAATGACCGGCATCGTGAATACCAAACTGGTTCAGCCTCCGTAACCTCGATGGACCGCACGGCGAAGTCCCGTCATGCCGCGTCTCCTGCATGTGCAGGCAGGCGTCTATCGGAGCATGATCATGGTCTTGCAAAGCACCGCATTCGCCATCCTGATGGTCGCGGGATTGGCCGTCTCGGCCCAGTCGGCCAGGGCTGCGGATATCGCGCATCCAACCGTCGTCGAACTTTTTCAGAGCCAGGGCTGCTCATCATGCCCGCCAGCCAACGCCAACGTCATGGCGATCGCCGACGATCCTACCGTTCTCACCCTCTCATGGCAGGTGACCTACTGGGACAATCTCGGCTGGAAGGATACCTTCGATAATCCGGCATTCACCAAGCGCCAGTATGAATACGCCGACGCGTTCCATCGCCAGCAGGTGTTCACTCCAGAAGTCGTGGTCAACGGCCGATCGGATATCGTCGGCAGCAGGCGTGATGAACTCGACGCGCTGGTCCACCAGGATGATCGCGGCACCGGCGGCCCGAGCGTAACGGTCGCGGGAGACCGGGTGACGGTTTCCGGACCCGGCTCGGCTCCCGGCACTATTGTCCTGCTGGTCCGTTACAACCCGAACATCCTGCAGGTGCCGATCCGGCGTGGTGAAAATGGCGGCCAGACATTGCCGCACCGCAACGTGGTTCGTCAGCTGGTGTCTCTAGGAGACTGGAAGGGGCAGACACAGACCTACGCCCTGCCTGCCGCCGGCGAGCCTGGCCTGAAAGCCGCAATCCTGGTGCAGGCGGGCCGTGGCGGGCCGATTATCGCAGCGGCGCGCGTCTGAGGTGGCCGCCAACTCGAAGCCCATGTAACACCGGACGGGCCGGACGGGTCGACCGCACGGCCTTAGGCCCCGACGGAGGCACATCCATGACATCGAGACCGGACCGAATGATGATCCTGTCGTTGGGCTGGCTGCTTTTCGCCGTTATGTTCCTGGTGTTCGGCACCAACCTGCAGGGGGTCCTGCTGCCCATTCTGGGCCACGAGCGTGGCAGCAGCATGGTGCTGATCGGCCTATTCTCGGCAGGCTGGTCGATGGGCTTCGTGCTCGCCTGCATCTGCGTCGGGCAGATGCTTGGCCGGTTCGGTCATGTCCGCGCCTTTCTCGGCCTCGCGCTGGTCTCCGCGGTTGCCACGGCCCTGCTGCCATTGTTCCCCAACGACTGGGCCTGGGTCGGACTGCGGGTGATCACCGGGTTCTGCTTCGGCGGCCTGTCGGCGATCGTCGAGGGCTGGCTGGTCGAACAGGCGGGCAGCGGCATCGGCTTTGCGAGTTACATGGTGGTAAACCTGCTGGCCTCGCTGCTTGGAACGCTCAGCCTCGGTGTCGTCGATGTCGCCGCAGCAACGCCGTTGCTGCTGGCGGCGGCAGCGGTGGCGCTCTCCGCGGTGCCCATCGCATTCGGGCGGTTGCCGCGACCGCCCATTCGTCCCGTCTTCCGGCCGCGTCTCGGCCTGCTGATGCGCCGGTCACCGCTGGGCACGGCCGGCTGTATCGGCGCGGGCGTCATCACCGGTGTCATCGGTGGCCTGGCGCCGGTGTTCGGCATGATGTCGGCGCTGTCGATGCGCGCCGACACGCTGATGCTGGCAGCCAACTCGATCGGTGGCGCGATCGCCTACCTGCCGTTGAGCATGCTGGCGGAGAAACTGGGGCAGCGGACCCTGTTGACCGGCGTGATCCTGCTGGGCCTGCTGGTCTGTGCGCCGCTGGCGCTGATGCCGCATCTGCCGCCGGCCGCCCTCATCGGCCTGATGGGAGCCTTCGGCTTCGCGCAGTATCCGATCTATGGACTCTGCGTCGGTATCGCCAACCGCGAGGCCCCGGATCGTCCGGCGGCCCACATCGCCGGCGAACTCGTGCTGCTGTTCGGGCTGGGAACCATCGTCGGACCGCTGGTCGGATCGCAGGTGCTGCGCGGCGGCACCGCCTCGCTTTTCGTGTTCGTGGCGTTCGTGCTGGTGCTTCTGCTGATCGGGTCGATCGGACTCAGGCCGCGTGCGGTGAGCCATCCACTGGCGGAAGCGTAGGATCGACAGTCGGCGCAAATTTGGGGGGCGGGCAAGGCTAGGTAGAAACGCCTTGCCCGATGGCGGTGTTTTACTTCGGCTCTGCGGGGGCCGCCATCTTGTCGTTCGCCATGCTGTCATGGGCCATGGCATCGTGCTTCATCGCGCTATGCGTCATGGCACCGGATGACATCTTGTCATGGGCCATGGAGCCGCCCGGCGCTGCCATCTTGTCATGCGACATGCTGGAATGTGACATCGAGGATGCCGGTTTCTGCATCGTGTCCTGTGCGTACGCCGTGAAGGACACAGAGCCTGCCATCATGACGATGGCGGAGAAGACGGAAAGACGCTTGGACATAACGAGATCCTCGATCATGCAGGATCGTCGCGGTTGCGACGATAACCTGCCTGTTCATTCGCCGGCGTCGTTCCGGCGGTTACATGAAGATGGTAGAATCCCGAATGTCGTCGAACGGTCATCCAACGACTTATGATCCACTGAACCAGTTGTAGCCCTGGTTTTCCCAGTAGCCGCCGGGGTTATGGTTGGTGATTGTGATGGCCGCAATATATTTCGGATTCTTGATGCCGAGCTTGGTCGGCATCCGCAGCTTCAGCGGCGCGCCATAGGCCGGCGGAAGTGGCGAGTCTCCATAGTCCAGCGCCATGATCGTCTGTGGATGCAGCGCCGTCGCCATGTCGATACTGGTGAAGTAATCATCGAAGCATTTGAAGCCGACATAGCGCGCACGGAGATCCGCACCGATCCTTTTCAGAAAGACCGAGAACGGCACGCCGGACCAGTCGCCGATCGCACTCCAGCCTTCGATGCAGATGTGACGGGTGATCTGCCTCTGCTGCGGCAACTCGCGAAGCTGCGCCAGCGACCAGGGACGTCGATCGGCGATCTGGCCCGAGAGTTCGAGACGCCAACTCGCGGCATCGACGGTACGGATGTCGGCCATCCCGTAATAGGCATTGAACGGGAACGGCTTGGTGATCGCGCCGGGTGGGAACGTTGCGGCAAGATGGTCATTGCTGAACAGGGCCGCCTGGACCTTGTCGTTGAAGCGCGACATGATTTTCAACGCCTCATCGACGGAGTCGCCATCTTCCAGGTTGCATCCGGTCAGCATCGACAAGGCGCCGAGCGACAGGGCACTGCGCAGCATCAGCCGGCGTTCGATCTTGACCAGGTCGGGACGAACCTCGTCATAGGTCGGGCGGACCCGCCTGAACGGGTTCATGATGCGGTCTCCCGGTCGATCGGTTCGGCGACCCGGCCGCCGGTGATCATGCTGCGCAATGTCGACGGGACCAGAGCAACCAGGGCCAGATGCACCACGATGAAGCAGACGATCAACACCATCATGGTGAAATGGATCACCCTGGCAACCGCATAGCCGCCGAATATCCACGACAGGAAACCGAGCTGGACCGGCTTCCAGATCGACAGGCCGGTGATCACGGTGAGCACGATGACAACCAGCACACCGGAATAAAGCAGCCGCTGCACCGCGTTGTAGTGACCTTCGCGATGCGCCAGGCGCAGGGTCAGCGCGGCGACGATGTCGCGCAGGATCGCGCGCGGCCCGACCGGTCTGATATCGCGCCGGAAATGGCCGCTGCCGAAACCATAGACCAGATAGATCGCACCGGCGGCGGCCAGGGCCCACATGGCGGCGAAGTGCCAGTTCAGCGCACCGCCCAGCCAGCCGCCGATCGTCGCCCATTCCGGGAACGTAAAGGGCAGGATCGGCGATGCATTGTAGATCCGCCAGCCGCTCATGATCATGCAGACCATCGCGGCGGCCGAAATCCAGTGAGTCAGGCGTACGATGGCAGGATGCGCCCTCGGCGCCCGCCCTGGTTTTCGATGCATCTGGTTCATGATTGGACGACCCCCGTTGGTCCGGCATTCGGCGGGGCGGAGGATCCGGTTACGACGGCCGGAAACATTTCGGCGCACCGTACTGTAACCGCCGGGGTGCCGCCGCGAATACCATGTGGAAGCTGGAGAGCGGCGGGACGGATGATGCGACACGATCGACGGGACATCTTGATCAAGGGCGTGGCTTTTCTGGGCGTCGTGGCCGCGGCACGCGGTGCACTGGCCGCGCCGCCGATGGCCACGACCGCGACCGTCGGCGGTTCGGAGGCCCATCCATACGCCGTGGTCCACACCGAGGCCGAGTGGCGCCGCCTGCTCAGCCCGGGCCAGTTCGAGGTGCTCCGGCAGGCCGGCACCGAGGTTCCCTGGTCCAGCGCGTTGCTGAAGGAGAAGCGCCACGGCCGCTTCCTGTGCGCCGGCTGCAGGCGGCCCAAATTCGACGAGGCCACGAAGTTCGAGAGCGGGACCGGTTGGCCGAGCTTCTGGCAGCCGATCGGCGGAGAGGTTCTCGTGGCCACCGACACGAGCTTCGGCATGGACCGGTCGGAGGTGCATTGCGCGACCTGCGGCGGGCATCTCGGCCATGTGTTCGATGATGGCCCGAAACCGACCGGTCTTCGCTACTGCATGAACGGCATTGCCCTGGAGTTCCGGGCCGATGCATGACCGCGGACACATGCGAGCCGAGCGATAGTCCCGGACCGGCCATGTTGCGGCGTCGGTTCGACGGTCCTATCGTACCCGAATCGTCCTGGTCATTATCGGGCAAATCCGGATCCAAGGGATCAGCAGGACATGGTGTGAGCGATCGCGGCTGGACCGAGATGATGGCGGCGGCGCAATCCGGCAACGCCGCCGTCTATCGGCGCCTGCTCGGCGAAATCGACCCGTGGCTGCATCGTTACTTCGTGCGGCGCCTGCCGCCGGCGATGGTGGACGATGCCGTGCAGGACACGCTGCTTGCAGTGCACGAGAAGCGCCATACCTATGAGCCATCGAGGCCGTTCGAACCGTGGCTCGGCGCGATCGCCCGCTACAAATGGATCGACCGGCTGCGAGCGATGAAATCGTCCCGGACCGAGGAACTGACGACTGACATTGCCATTCCCGATCATGAAGATGCAGTCACCAGCGCCAGGTCGCTGGAACGACTGCTCGATGAATTGAAGCCCGCGCAAGCCGATGTCATTCGCCTGGTCAAGCTGCAGGGCCTGAGTATTCAGGAGGCATCGTCGCGCACCGGGCAGACGATGTCGCTGGTGAAGGTCAATATCCACCGTGGCCTCGGCCGGCTGAGCTCGTTGGTACGGAAGCGCGCCGATGTCGAATGAATTCCTGATCGATCGGCTGACGGTCGGTCTCAAGCCCGTGCGGCCGCGCAAGCCGGTCATCGACGGGGTCATCATCGGCGGCATCTGCCTGCTCGAGCTGATCCTGTTCCTGGGCATGGGTGCGACGCGTCCCAACATGCCGCTTGCCATGGTGCAGCCGTCCTTCTGGTGGAAGCTGACCGGGCTCGGCCTGATCGCCCTGTTCAGCGGCGCGGCAGCGGTCATGTCGTTCGACCCGGTCCGCTCCCCACGCCGCGGGCTGATCGCGGTGGTGGCGCTGGTGGCGATCTGCCTGGGTGCCGGGTGGATGATCGATGCCGGGCGCGGCGGCTGGGGCGCAGTGGTTGGCCGCCTCGACTGGCGCAACGGGATCTGGTGCGTCCACGACATGACGCTGCTGGCGATACCGCCGGTCATGGGCCTCGGGGTGCTCATGCAGCGCGGCGCTCCGACCGACCGGAAGGGCACCGCCTGGATGGTCGGGATCGCCGCCGCCGCCTGGGGTGCGTTCGTGTTCGTGTTCGCCTGCCCGTTCGACGATCCGCTCTATACGGCGGTCTGGTACAGCGTCGGATGCGGGATCGTCACGGTCGTATCGCGGCTGGCACTCCCGATCCTGACCCGCTGGTAGCGGTGCCCTGCAGGACCGTGGCCTCAGCGCTGGTCCCGGTAGTAGGGCACCCCGAGTGCCGCGGGGGCGGACAGGGTGAAACGGCCGCGGGCGAGCAGGGCCGGCAGGATCATGAACAGCATCGTCACGAGATAAGGCAGCATCGACAGGAAGGCCGACGGGATGCCCCAGTTGCGGGCCTGCGCCAGGTAGCCGAGCGCGTTGACCAGGCCAAACAGCAGCGCCCCGCCGACGATGCGCCAGGGGCGGTAGCCGGCAAAGATCACCAGCGCCACCGCGATCCAGCCACGGCCGGCAGTGACCCCGTCGGACCAGGAGGGCACGAAGCCGAGGGTCAGGTAGGCGCCGGCGGATGCGGACACCGCCGCGCCCAGCACGACATAGATGAAGCGTAACGGGATCACGCGGATGCCGGCGGCGTCGCAGGCAGCGGGGTTCTCGCCGATGGCGCGGAGCGTCAGGCCATGGCGGGTGCGGAACAGCAGCGCCTGCAGAACGAACGGCAGGATCAGGTACGTCAGGTAGACCAGGATGTTCTGGTCGAACAAAGCCGGCCCGATGATCGGCAGGCGATCGAGCAGCGGGATCGGCAGGGCCTCGAACGTCGCCGCAGCCGGCTGTCCTGCATAGGTCCGGCCGATGGTGGCCGCGAGCCCAAGGCCACCCATGGTCAGCGCCATGCCGCACAGGACCTGGCTCGCGCGCGCCAGCACCGTGGCAACCGCGAACAGGCTTCCCGCAACCGCGCCGACGGCCAGTGCGGCGAGAAAGCCGATATACGGATCATGGGTGGCGGCCACGGTGGCGATTGCGGTGACGGCACCGAGCGCCATCAGCCCCTCGACGCCGAGGTTCAGCACACCGACGCGTTCGGCCAGTAATTCGCCCAGCCCGGCCAGGGCAAGCACGCCGCCGGACAGGATGGCGGTGTTGAGCAGCCCGGACACGATGTTCATGCTGCGGTCCTGGCGGATAACGGAGCCGGCGCACGCGGGTGCAGGACGACCACGCGGTAATGGGCCAGGCGCTCGCCGATCGCGGCGAACATCAGGATCAGCCCGGTGAGTGCCACCGACGCGCTGGCCGGGATGCCGTGGGTCTGCAGCACGGTGCCGGCGTTCAGCACCAGTGCCATCAGCAGGCCGGTGACGATCGCGCCAACCGGCGACGAAGCGGCAAGCACGGCGACGATGATGCCGACATAGCCATAGCTGTTGGACAGGCCGGATTGCAGCCGGTGCACCGTGCCGGCGAGTTCCAGCATGCCGCCGATGCCGGCGATGGCGCCGCCGATCAGCATCGCCTCCAGCAGCCGGCGCCGGACGCGCATGCCGGCATAGGCGGCGGCGTTGCGGTTGGCGCCGCAGATGCGCAACTCGTAGCCCCAGCGCGTGAACCGGAACGCCAGGGCGGTGACGACCGCGAGCGCCACGGAGACCGCGATTCCCCAGTGCACGCCGCCGAGATGCCAGTCGTGCGGCAGCTTCGGGATCGCGTACGGGATGCGCGGCGACTGGGCGGTGACCGAGCTGTGCTGGTCGCGCCAGGGGCCGGTGGCGAGATAATCGACCAGCAGGCGGGCGACGAAGTTCAGCAGCAGCGTGGTGATGATCTCGCTGGTGCCGAGGGTGAGGCGGGCCAGTGCCGGCACGGCGATCCAGGCGGCACCGCCCAGTGCGGCCGCGATCCCCATTAGGACCAGCATCGGCAGCAGCGGCCAGTGCGGGCCATACAGGCCGACGCCGGCAGCACAGATGGCACCGACGAAGAACTGCCCGTCGGCGCCGATGTTCCACAAGCCGACACGCAGCATCAGCGCCACCGAGAGCCCGCACATCACCAGCGGCGAGGCCAGCAGCAGCAGATCCTCGAAGCCGTACCGGCTGCCGAGGCTCTGGTGCAGGACCTGGCCGCCGAGGGCCAGCGGATGCAGGCCCAGCAGGCTGAGCAGGAGACCGGCGACCAGCACCGCGGCCAGGCCCGAGGCCAGATAGGCGCCGACGCGCAGGCTGCCGGAAATGGAGGGAACACGCTGGATGGTCCAGGTGGTGCGGGTCACAGCGCGATCGCTCCGGCCGGATGGGAGGCGGTCTGGCCGCTCATCAGCAGGCCGAGCCGTTCGGGATCGGCCTCGGCGGCGGGCAGGATGCCGGCGATGCGGCCGGCGAACAGCACGGCGATGCGATCGGCATGCTCGAGCAACTCCTCGATCTCCTCCGAAATCAGCACCACGCCGACGCCCTGGGCACTCAGCCGGTGCATCGCCGCATGCAGCGTGGCGACCGCGCCGATATCGAGACCGCGGGTCGGATACGCGGCGACCAGCACACGGCTGGCGATGCGTGTCTCGCGCTGCGCCACCAGGCGCTGCTGGTTGCCGCCCGACAGGTTGCGGACCGGCATGTCGGGGTCGCGACGGTCCAGTTCGGCGTCGTCGATGATGCGCCGGGCCAGGATGCGCGCCCGGCCGGGACGGAAGGCGATGCCGTGCGAGACCGGAGGGCGCGCGTACTCGCGCAGCACCGCGTTCTCGGCGAGCGACAGGTCGGCGGCAAGCGCGGTCTTGAGCCGGTCCTCGGGGATGTGGCCGATGCCACGTTCGGCGAAATCGCGCGCGTCGGGCTGTGCTACCGGCACTCCATCGACAAGAACAAGGCCCTCGTCGGGGCGCAGGCAGCCGGTCAGGACTTCACTCAGGGCGCGCTGGCCGTTGCCCGCCACGCCGGCGATCCCGAGCACCTCGCCGGCCCGCACCTGCAGGTCGATACCGTCCAGCAGGACGATCCGCCGGGAGTCGCGCACGGTCACGCCCTGCAGTTCCAGCAGGACCGGCGCGTCGGGGCATACCCCCTGCCCTGCTTCCGGTGCCGTCGGCAGGCTGGTCTCGCCGATGATCAGGCGGGCCAGGGAGGCCCGGCTGGCGCCGGCGGTCGGCAGGCTGGCGACCGAGCGGCCGGCGCGCATGACGGTGACGTGGTCGGCGATCTCCATGACCTCGCCGAGCTTGTGGCTGATCAGGATGACCGAGTTGCCCTCGGCCCGGAACGCACGAAGTGCTGCGAACAGGACCTGCACCTCAGCGGGCGTCAGCACCGCCGTCGGTTCGTCGAGGATCAGGATACGCGCGCCGCGCGCCAGCACGCGCAGGATCTCGACACGCTGCTGCTCGCCGGCGGAAATGTCGGCAACATGGGCTGACGGGACCACGGTCAGGCCGAACCGCCGGACCAGCGCGGCGGTGCGTGCCTCCAGCACCGAGGCGGATGCGCGCCACGGCGTTTCGGACCAGCCGAGATGGATGTTCTCGGCCACGGTGAACGCCGGCACCAGCTTGAAATGCTGGTGCACCATGCCGATGCCGGTCGCGATCGCGACAGACGGGCTCTCGATCCGTCTCGGATGGCCCTCGATCAGGATGGTTCCGGCATCCGGCTGGTACAGGCCGGTCAGCACGTTCATCAACGTCGATTTTCCGGCACCGTTCTCGCCCAGCAGCGCGTGGATCTCACCGCCGGCGAGAGTGAAATCGACACCGTCATTGGCCAGCGCGCCGTAGAACGACTTGGTGATGCCGCGCAACGCCACCAGCGAGCCGCGCTGACTGTCCAGGTTGGAAGCGACGACCAAAACCCGTGTCGCCGGCTCAGGCGTTCTTGAGGCCGGTGACGCCTTCGACCGGCCAGCTCCAGGCGCTGCAGGCGGCATCGTTCATGCTCTCGCCCTGTCGCACGCGGACCTTGCCATCGATGTCCCTGATCTCGCCGACGAAGGGGTTCCAACCGCCGATGATTCGCGTACGGACTGCGTCCGCCTGCGCCGCCACATCGGGCGGCACGCTCCGTCCCCAGGCATCGCGATCGACACCGTGGCCGACCGGCAGCAATACCCCGTTACCTGCGGTCCAGCTGCCCTTGAGACGGCGGCCGATCTGGTCGTTGCAGTAGCCGTTCCAGTCCAGCAACAATGAGGTGATGTAGGCGTCCGGGCCCGACTTGCGCATGTCGGTGTTCCAGGTCGCACACTTGATGCCGGCTTTCTGGGCGACCTGCAGACAGGATGCATCGTCGAGATTGGTATAGATCAGGTCTACACCGTTCTGGATCAGCGCGGACGCGGCCTGTGACGCCGCCTGCGGATCGAACCAGCTGTTGATCAGGATCACCTGGGCCGTCGCATGCGGATTGACCGAGCGTGCACCGAGCAGGAACGAGTTGGCGCAGGCATAGACGGCCGGTACCGGGAAAGAGCCGACGAAGCCGAGGCGGCCGGACTTGCTCATCCGCGCGCTGGCGACGCCGATCACGTAGCCGATCATCCAGTGCTGGATATAGTACCAGCTTTCATTGTCCGACAGCCGGTGCCCGTTGCATTCGAGGAAGGCGACGTCGGGCGCATCGTCGGCAACGCTGGATAGCAGGTCGCCGTATTCCGAGGACGCGAACACGATGTTGGCGCCGTTCTCGACGAACTGGCGAAAGGTCCGGGTCGCATCCGCCGAAACCGGGATGCTCTCGACCTCCAGGAACTTCGCAGCCGGAAAGGCGGCCTTCGCAGCCAGCAATGCACGATGATGGGTCGAGCTCCAGCCGCCGTCCGAGATCGGGCCGATATGACCGAACGCGATGACCGCATCGTTCTCCGCGACCGCCGCCAGGGATGGTGCGGCGACCGCACGCCGGGTGTTCCATGCGGATGCCAGAGGGGCGGACGCGGCTGCAGCCAGCAGGGTGCGGCGGGTCAGGATCGGCATATCGGCGAGTCTCCGGTCAAAACCAACGGCCGCCTGTATGGCACGGTCACGGAACGATGGAACAGCGTCGGCCCGCCATCAACGGCGGCCTGCAAGAGGCGGATCGAGCAAGCGTCATGCCAGCCGCCCCTGGACATCATCGACCGCAGGCGAACCAGGTCTGCATGCCGCTTGGCGCTTTGTGAAGACAGGACCCGCCGGCTCGATTAACCTCGGCGCCGGAGACAGCCAACCTGGCTGGCCGGTGGGACTGGGTCATCCATGAACCGATTTGTGCTGGCCTTCGCCAGCTTTGCCGCGATGGCATCCGCGCCGGCCATGGCGAGCACGCCGACGGCGCCGACCCGACCGTCACCTGCCCAGTCGTCACCTGCCCAGTCGTCACCTGCCCAGTCGTCACCTGCCCAGTCGTCGGCGGTCCAGTCGTCGGCGGTCCAGTCATCACCCGCGATGAAGACCGCCGCGGTGACGCCCGATATCTCGTGCCCGGGTGATACGATCGTCTGGGTGAACGCTCGCAACCATGCCTACCACGTGCAGGGCGACCCGTATTTCGGACACACCAAGCACGGGAAGTTCGAGTGCAGGAAGGCGGCCGATGCCGAGCGCGGTCACCAGTCCGCCAGGACCCGATAGATCAGGACGGGGGCCGATGCCCCCGCCCCGACGGCTCCGGACCTATTTCGCGGCAGCCTTGGCGGTCTTCTCGACCAGCTTCGACGCGTATTCATCGGCCTTGTAGATGTCGGCGACGATCGCCCTGAGCTTGGCGACGTGGTCCTTCATGCCGAGCGCCTCGGCATAGGCGGTGGCGCAGCCGAACCCGGCGATCCCGTAGTGGCACATGCGCTGATACTGGGCGACGATCACGATATCCAGGAGCTCGCCATCCTCCGGCGCCTCTTTCGTGGTGTGCTTGAGGGCTTCCTTGACCAGCCCCTCCATGCCCTTGCAGTGCTCCTTCTCGACCTCCTCGTCGGCGTCCTTGAGCAGCGCTTTCAGGGTGTCGGCATGCTTGGCGATACCGGCGGTCGAGGCCTCGAGCGTCTGCTTGAGCTTCGGGTCATGGGCCTTCTGCGCCATCTGCTTGACGACCGCGATCATCTGGTCGTTCGCCGACCAGAGGTCCTTCATCTCGTCCGCGTAGATGTCCTTGAGGCTTTCAGGTGCTGACATGTCTTTGCTCCTCGTTGTATCCGAGCAGCTAGAAGCGGCGCAGGCCGGGATCGTTCATTCGGCATCTGCCCACGATTCACCTAATCAGCCGCTGGAGATATTGCGTGCGTCAGAGCAACACCCTCGTCCAGCCGTCGCCCGGCCTGTCCGGGCTGAGCAATTGATCGTCGATCGTCGGACCGGCGTCGCCCGGATGCTCACCGAGAGCCTCGGTTCCCTGGGGGCCCTGTTCGCCTGGGACATCATCGTCGTGTTGATATTCCAGCTCGCCCACCGGAGCTGGATGGACCAGCCGGCGCTGCCGGTCTCGCTGATCGGCTCCGCGCTGGTGCTGTTCATGAGCGTGCGCAACACCACGGCCTATAACCGCTGGTGGGAGGCCCGTACGTTGTGGGGCTCGGTGGTCAACAATTCGCGCAGCTTCTCGCGGCAGATGGCGACGTTGCTGGGCGGGGCGCCGGAACTGACCCGTGCGATGATCGGCTTCGGGCACGCGCTCCGCGGCGGGCTGCGCGGCGTCGATGTCACGCCGGAGGTGCAGCGCTTCCTGACACCCGAACTCGCAGCCCGGGTTCGGGGACGGCGAAACCAGGCAAACGCGATTCTGTACGAGATCGGCGTGCTGGTCCGGGTTCAGGCGCTCGAACGAAAAATCCATCCGGCGGCTCAGGCCGAGATCGACCGCATGCTGTCCGACCTGGCCAATGCGCAGGGCGGCCTGGAACGCATCCGGAACACGCCGCTGGCGATCCAGTTCTCGACCTTGCCCCGCCTGCTGGTCCGGGTGTTCTGCCTCATCCTGCCGCTCTCGATGGTGCAGGATCTCGGCTGGATCACCCCGTTCGGCTCGACGCTGGTGGGCTTTCTGTTCGTCGCTCTCGACGAGATCGGTGGGGATCTCGAAAGCCCGTTCGAGGACAGCCCGCATGCGGTACCGATGCTGGCGATCACCAGGACGATCGAGATCGACCTGCTGCAGGCACTGGACGAACCGGCGCCGGAGCCGATGCTCCCGGCCAGAGGCGTGCTACCGTAAAGGCTTCAGCTGGCCCAGAAATAATGGACGATATCGACCAGGGCCGCGGCCGAAATCGGCATCACCAGCAGGCAGATCGCGCAGAACAGGAACAGGAAGCCGAACACCCTGTCTCCGGTGGGCCTCGGTTGCTTGCGACCGGCATTGAAATCAGTCCCGTCGAACGGCACGGGCTATCCTCCCTCGATTTGGCTAAAACCGCTTCCAGCGCGCAATGGTTGCATCCCGTTTCGGTCAACTGACGGTTTGGCCGATCCGGGGTGCTTCCCCGCGGATCACAAGGGCCGCCGCAACGATATCGCGCCATCCGATCGAAACAGCCTGCTTCATGCGACAGGAGCTGACATGACAGACACGAGCGGCGACTACACCTACGACGAGGCGACCGGAGAATGGGGGCCGCCACCCGCGCCGGTCGCCATCCCGAGGACGAGCAGGGCAGACGTCCGCGACGCGGCCGGGACCGTTCTCGCCGATGGCGATTCGGTCGCCCTGATCAAGGACCTGAAGGTGAAGGGCACGAGCCAGACCCTGAAGCAGGGCACTGTCATCAGGTCGATCAGGCTTACCGACGATGAACACGAGATCGACTGCCGCTTCGAGGGGATCAAGGGCCTGGTTCTTCGGTCCGAGTTCGTGCGCAAGCGCTGAGGCGCGTTCGACCGGTCAGAGAGCCGGCCCGGGACGCTGCACGGCAACGGCCGGCTTGCCCGGATCGACCGAACGGCTTTCGACGACACGGTCGCGACCAGCCTCCTTTGCCTCATACAGCGCGGTGTCAGCGCGGCCGACGAGCGATTCCCAGTCGTCGCCCGGAACCACCCACGACAAGCCGATCGAGCAGGTCAGGCGGATTACGGTGCCGGCCGCGCTGAAGGTATTCTCCCGGAACGCGCGATGCAGGTTCAGCACCCGCTTGGCACCGGCGCCGTCGGCATCCTGCAGGACGAGCAGGATCTCCTCGCCGCCGTATCGTCCGGCATGCTCGCCGTCGCGCATGGTTCCCGAAACGAGGCGGCCGATTGATCGAAGCACGTCGTCGCCGCCTAGATGGCCGTACTTGTCGTTCACCTGCTTGAAGTGATCGATATCGATCAGCGCCACGATCATCTCGCCGCCGACCGCGCCGCCCGACAGCTTGGCGGCAAGCCGCCGCTCCACCTCGGACCGGTTGAGCAGGCCGGTCAGGCTGTCATGGGCGGCCTGATAACGCAGCTGCGCGGTTGCTTCGGCAACATGGCGCTGGAGCTCCGCCTGTCGGACCAGGATAGCCCAGAACCGGAGGCGCATCGCGCCATACACGAACGCGACGCCACCCAGGACCCAGAGCGCCTCGGACCACCAGCGGCGCCACCATGGATAGGCGATGTCGACGGTGAGCTCGGTCGGGGTGGAAGACCGATGGGTCAGCTTGTCGTAGCTGACCACGGTCAGCAGATGACGACCGGGCGGGACGGACGGATAGCGCACAATGCCGGAGGATGATTCCGCCCAGTCCGCATCCACGCCCGAGAGGCGATAGCGGAACAGGATGGACCGCTCGGCACCATAGTTGGGCGTGCCGAACTGCAATGACAACGCGGCATTACTGTAGGGCAGCATGTCGCCCCTGACCGGGAGCGTGCCGAGATAGGCACCGCTTATCAGTGCAGTGATCGGGCGATCCGTGAACATCTGGTCTGGATTTAGAAGATGGGACAGACCGTGGCTCGTCACGATCCACATCGAGCCGTCCGGATCTTCCCTGATGCCGCCCTGGGACACATCGTTCGACAGCAAGCCGCCGTCCGCATCGACGGAAACCCAATGCTGACCGTTGAATACGGAAACACCCAGCGTCGTTCCGGTCCACACCCAGCCCCGGTGGTCCACCATGACGGTAAAGACGGAGTTGCTCTGGATATCGGCAGTGGCAATGGGGTGAAACGACAAAACCTGGTCGTTCGCCACGACAAGTCGAAAGAGGCCCCCTGGACCACCAACCCATAGAGTTTTGTCGCCACCCATGACAAGTGTGATCAGCTCGAACGCATCGCTTGGCCAGACGCCACCAACCGCAATGTCGCTCATGTCATGGTGCAGGTGTCGAAGGCGATTGCCGGACAGATAGAACACTCCTCCGGACCCGTCCCTCATGAGGGCGGGCACTGCCGTGTGAAGCGATCCGACCTGCGTGGCCCGGAGCGGCATGCCCTGATGAGTATCGACGCGAAACAATCCAGCTTCCGTACCGATCCAGACCACCCCATGAGGATCAGAAACAATCGTGTCGACGGGAGGCGTATTGAGGCGGGTCACCGAGTTGTCCACAGTGTCGATAACCTCTACGCCGGCGGAGGCGGCGGACGTCCAGAGCTTGCCTTCGGGTCCGGCCGCAACCGCAAACGATGGACCGGGAATCACTCGGCCTATCTGGAGGCGTGAGCCAATGCGGACGATTTCGTCAATCCCGGTATCGGTAGCCAGCCAAGCCGAGCCGTTGGGAAGGTTGGCCAACATCCAGGACATGCCATCAGATACGCCTTCGGTCTTGTCGAGCGTCTGCCAGTGTCCGTAGCCTAACCAGCGAACTAGACCACCTCCGTAGATTTGAAGCCAAAACTGACCTGTCGCATCGGTCATGGCGCCGACGATAGTTCCGGGGGGCGCCCCATCCTCTACTGTGATTGCGCGCCATCCGCTTGCCTCGAGAACCGCAAGTCCGTGATTGGTCTGCGTCACGAGGCGACCGTCGGGAGTTCTGAACAGGCCAAGATAGGAAGCGTAGATAAGGTAGCGATCACCCTGGTCAGGAAGAACGACAACATTCCATTGTTGAGACCCAGGATTAAGTGTCGCGACAGACGTGAGCGAGCGCGCCGCAATGGAATCACCACTGCCGGCAACAACATCCAACCAGTTGCCGCCCTGCAGTCCTTGTGCAACTCCGTAACATTTCACATCACCAGGATCGGCCCTGCACAACCGTCCATCATCAAGCGCTTCCCAGAGAGCCCCTTGGACCGAGAAGACCGAAAGCGCTCCGGCGAGAAGCACCTGCTCTCCCGGATCATAGCTCATGGTCTCCACATGAGGCGATCCACTGTCCGGGACAATGATACGCAAGGTCGCATCGCCAGCGAGAAGCACGAACCCGCCCTGCCAAGGTACTAGGTGGTGCGGCTTGTTATTTGAAAACGACACGCCTGGATGAAGAGCTTTGTGAAACCGAAGCAAGCTAGGTGCGTGAGAGGCGTCGGACACACGATCGGAGATCAAAATCTCATCTGAGTATGTGACGGCGATCCGTCCGTTGGACGTGATTGCGAGCCCGTAGACGGTCCCGCCTTCGCGCAAACCCTGATCGGGTCCCAGATTGACGAACCGCCGGCCGTTGTAGGCGAACACGCCATGTTCACTGCAGACAAGTATATAGCCTGCGTGGTCCTGGATCATGCAGGCACCACCGACACTGGCAAGCCCCTGGTCTGCATCGTAAGTTCGAAAGGTCGAACGCGCGGCATGAGCTGGTATGGCAAATGATGATATGCCCAGCATCACCAGCAACGCGCCCGAGATGGTCTTTAAAATCCGACCTAGTATCGGACGTATGCATGCGATGTCCGTGGTCTTGAGCATCCCATGACAGTCAAGGCCAAGTGTGGAGACACCTCATCATAGAGCCTTGGCGATGCAATACAACCGGTCAGGGGATCCGGCCGCTCTCTGAATATTTAGATTCTTTTGATAAACGAGGCCAACTGCCAGGCGACATCTGACAGGTGGCTCAACGTTGCAGCAAAATAGATTAAAGGACCTTATTACAAGTCTTTAGGTGGGGTAGTGGTGCCCGACATAGGGGTCGAAGCTCGCGACGTTCATCGGCTGGGCGTGGCTCGTGACGGCCGCAATGGCCTGGCGAGCATGCTGGTCGTGAGCGATCGTTGACAGAGCGATGACCGCAACAAAAGTAAGCGCAGATGCGTGGGATACGACGCGACGAAGACGAGCGGTCATGTTTAGTTCTCCGGGCTGCGGACACTTTGTCCACTGACAAACCTGACACTAGCTAGAACAGATGACCAAATCAACAACCAAGAAAAGTAATATTAGAGAAATATAAAGAAATCGTTAAACTTTCCAAAATATAGAGTTATTATAACGTTATTATCTACATGCACACTGTTGGGTTCTGCATGCTTTTAATTCGTACGTTGGATCGACTGGATACGAATAGTATGTAGAGGCTGACCTATTGGGCGCTTGGCAGGACAGGTATTGATCCCTCGACACGGAGCAATGTCGGATCTCAACTCGCGAGATTGCTTCAGGCGAATTCGAAACAGCATTATCGCTAACGAAAATTTGATCAATAGGAAGGCGGGGAATCATCAGTTTGGAAGCCAAGCGGGCGTCGGCCGCACGATCATGACCCGATCCTGCCGGACAGATCGATCAGCACGCCTGTCTCCCGCTAGTTACGGTAACGTAACAGTCCTGTAGCCACGCCTTCTCCCTGGGAGACCCAGCACCGGTTCTGCTCCCCCAACTTGTTACAGAACCGTTACGGCCGCCGGGGTCGCTTCTTCCTGAGGCAGTTCAGGGTGACGCGTAGGCGGAGCCATCCTCGGCGCGTGCCGGATGCAGCTCGTAATGGGGATGCGGCGGATGGGCGAGCTGGTCGAAACGGCGCGCCAGTTCACGCAGCCCGGCGCGAACGACCGGGCCATGCACGGCCATGCCGTGACCGGTCAGGAGATACTCCGGCTCGAGCTGCGCCAGAATCTCGACCGAACGACGCGCCGCCGGCCAGTCCTGGGTGAAGTACATCGGCGGCCCATGCAGTTCGGTCTCCGCGGTCAGCACCGCATAGGCGGATTCCTGTGCCGTCGTGATCACTGCGTCGGCTGCGAGCAGCATCCGGTCAGCCTGGCGCCAGAGCGAGACGTGGCCGACCGAATGGCCGGGGGTATGAACCCAGCGCCAGCCGTCCATATGCGACACGCTGCCATCCGCAGGCAGGGCCTGCAGCCGGCTCCCGACATTCACCGGCCCGCGCGGATAGAGCGGCGAGGCCAGCGACATCAGGCCGCCGCCGATTTTCGGATCCGGCGGCGGATAGGCGGCACTGCCATCGAGATACGGATGTTCGAGCTGATGCGCATACACCGGCACGTCCCAGTGATCGGCGAGCTCTTCCAGCACGCCGACATGATCGAAATGCCCGTGCGTCTGGATGATCGCCAGCGGACGCGCCAGGATACCGAAACGATGGGCGGCGGCCGCCATGATCGTGGCCGCGGTATCCGGCAGGCCGGTATCGATCATGACCCAGCCGCGGTCGCCGGCGCCGGCCGGACCGATGAACACCACATTGACCAGGGTCAGCCGGAGATAGGCCACATCCGGCCGCACCTCGATGACACCGTTGCCGGTATCGGTGCCGATCACCGAAGAGGCATCGAGGGGGATCTGCTGGGTCATCGCGCGTCACTCCTGCAAGCAACATTGACACGCGGAAGCGCCGGGTCCGGTTTCCCGGCGGATACTACAAAACGGCGGGGTCGGCGTCCGGATCCGGACGGCTCATCCGGTAGCCGATGCCGGGCTCGGTCTCGATCAGGCGGGCGGCGGCCGGGCCGAGCTTCTGCCTGAGATGGCCGATATAGACCCGGAGATACTGTACATCCTCGACATGGGCCGGTCCCCAGACCGTGGCGAGGAGCTGACGGTGGGTCATGATCCGGCCCTCGTGGCGCATCAAAAGAGCCAGCAGGCCATGCTCGCGCGGACTCAAAGGGACCGGGACGCCGTCCACCCTCACCTCGTGCCGGGCGGCGTCGAGCCGGACCGGCCCGATGACCAGCTTCTCGATCGAAGCCGGCGTCACGTTCGAATCCGCGCCGGCAAGGGTGCCCCCGGTCCGGCCGTGCCGCAACGTGGCGCGCAGACGGGCCAGGAGTTCGCCCAGGCCGAACGGCTTCTCGACGTAATCGTCGGCGCCGGCATCGAAAGCGGCGATCTTCTCGGCCTCGCGATCGCGGGCCGACAGCACGATCACCGGCACGGCGGAAAAGCGGCGCAGCTTTTCCAGCACCAGCTTGCCGTCCATGTCGGGCAAACCGAGATCGAGCAGGACCGCGTCGGGCGATTGCGAAGCAGCCAGCCGGAGCGCTTCCGCCCCGTCGGCCGCCGACAGGCTGCGATAGCCCGCAGCTTCCAGGGCCGGACGCAGGAACCGGTGGATCTGCTTCTCGTCGTCGATGATCAGGACGGTCGGGTGATCGCTCGGGAGGCTGGTTTCGGGCTCGCTCGTACTCATGCCCGATCCTACGACATGATCAGGCCGCCATCGACGTTGATGGTCTGGCCGGTGATGTAGCTCGCATCCGGGCCGGCCAGGAACGAGACCAGGCCGGCGACATCCTCGCCCTGCCCGGCCCGCCCCATCGGGATGTTGTCCACCCACTCCTGCATCAGAGCCCCGGGCGCGTAATCGCCGAGCAGCTTGCCCCAGGCCTGGTCGTTATAGGCCCACATGTCGGTCTCGATGATGCCGGGACAGAAGGCGTTGACGGTGATGCTCTCCTTCGCGACCTCCTTCGCCAGGCTCTGGGTGATGCCGATCACCCCGAACTTGCTGGCGGCATAGTGCGGCGTGAAGATGAAGCCCTGCCGCGCCTGGCCGGACGCGGTGTTGATCAGCCGGCCGCCGCCGCCGTGCTTGCGGATGCGCGCGATGGCCTCGCGGCAGCACAGGAACACGCCCTTTGTATTCACCGCCATCACCTTGTCCCACTCGGCCTCGGTCAGGTCCTCGACGCGGGCGATGGTGATCACCCCGGCATTCTGCACCGAGATATCGACCCGGCCGAACGCGCGCTCGGCCTCGTCATACAGGCGGGTGACGTCGGCAGAGCTGGTGACGTCGATCTCGACCGAGATCGCACGGCCGCCATTGTCGGTGATGCGCGACGCGACGTCCGCGACCAGGCGTTCGTTGGCGGCAAGCACCACGGCGGCCCCGTCCCGGGCGAGGCGCGCGGCGATGGCGGCACCGATGCCGCGGCTGGCGCCGGTGATGACGGCGACCTTGTTCTCGAGGCTCATGGAAAAGCTCCTTGTTCGGGTGCGGCATCGAGCCGGGCGGCGGTGAACTGGTCGGTGACGAGCACGTCGATCAACCGGCCCCGCAGCACGGCGAGCAGTGCCTGGTGCTTGCGCTGGCCGCCGGCGACGCCGACCACGCGCGGGATCGCATGCAACTGCTCGAGCGTGATGCCGATGACACGCCCCTCGATCGGGGATCGGATCGGCTGCCCGTCGGCATCGAAGAAATGCAGGCACAGGTCGCCGACCGCGCGCAATGCGCGCAGCTCCTGCAGTTCGGCGGCAGTGAACACGTTGCCGCTGTCGGCCAGCAGCTTCGACGGCTCCAGCCCGCCAACGCCGACCAGCGCCATGGTGATGCGGCCGAACTCCGCCAGGGTGGAAGCCACGAACGGGTCGGAGACCAGCGCCTTCTGCACCTCGATCGACCCGGCGACGCCCTGGGTCGCCAGCAGCATCGGTTCGGCCCCGGTGATGCGGGCGAGCCGGGTGGTGAGCGCGGTCGCGTGGCGCTGCACCGCCGGATTGCCCATGCCGCCCAGGATCTGCACCACGCGGGCCGCCTGCAGGCGACGGCCGGGATCGAGATTATCGACCATGCGCAGCAGGCTCTCGCTCCAGGACGAGATGCCGATGATCTCGCCGGGCTGCAGCGTCGCCTCGAGATATTGCGCGGCGGCCTCGCCGATGCGCGACAGGATCTGTTCCTCGCGATCCTCGCCGCATTCGGCCACCACCACTTCGGACAGGCCGTAGCGCCCGACCAGCCGTTCCTCGAGCTCCGGGAAAGTCCCGGACGGGGTATCGACGGTGATCCGGACCAGCCCCTCGTCCCGTGCGCGCTTCAACAGGCGCGAGACCCCGGCTTGGGAGATACGAAGACGCTTTGCGATCTCGGTCTGCCTGACATCCTCGAGATGGTACATGCGGGCGACCCGGGCGATCAGTCGCAGCTCGTCAGACCGTGCCATCCCGCAATCCGTTCACCAGCAGCAGAAACCGCCATCGACCAGCAGGTCGACGCCGGTGCAGAACGACGCAGCCTTGGAGGACAGGAAGATCGCCGGACCGACCAGCTCGTCGACATCTGCCATGCGGCCAAGCGGCGTGTCGGTCTCGAACAGCTTTACCTGTTCGGCGACCTCGGGGCGAATATTCATCGGCGTCGCCGTGTAGCCCGGGCTGATGGTGTTCACCCGGACGCCGCGATCGGCCCATTCCATCGCCAGGCTTTTCGACAGATGGATCACCGCCGCCTTGGATGCGTTGTAGTGCGCCTGCAGCAGGCCGCGATTGACGATCACTCCGGACATCGATGCGATGTTGACGATCGATCCACGCCGGTTCGGCAGCATCGCCCGCGCTTCCGCCTGGCAGGACAGGAACAGGCCGGTGACGTTGACGTCGAACATACGCTGCCACTGCGCCCGCGCCATTTCTTCCGCCGGCGCCGCGTTGGCGATCCCGGCGCAGTTCACCGCGAGCGCCAGGGGCCCGAGCGCGCCCTGCAGCGTCCCGATTGCCGCGGCGATGGACGCCTCGTCGGTGACGTCGCCGCGCAACGCCAGCGACCTGCGTCCGAGCGCCTCGATGCGCGCCACGGTCTCGCCGAGGCCGGGGCTGGCCGACATGTCGAAACAACCGACATCCGCACCCGCTTCCGCCAGGCCGACCGCGATCCGTTGCCCGATGCCGCTGCCGGCGCCTGTAACGAACGCGACATCACCGGTCAGATCGAAGAGCTTCATTGTCTTATCCTAAGTAGGTCGAAAACCGGCTAGGCCGGATCATTTTCAGGCGGTAGCCAGTTCCATGACCTTGACGTTCGTCGCCTCGTCGCGCGGCAGGACACCCATCTGGCGGCCGCGTGCCAGGACCATGATCCGATGTGCCAGGCCCAGGACCTCCTCGAGATCGGACGACACCACGATCACCGCCATGCCCTCGGCGGCGAGCTCGGCAATCACCTCGTAGATCGCCGCGCGGGCGCCCATGTCGATGCCGCGGGTGGGCTCGTCCAGGATGAACACGCGCGGATTGCGGGCGACCCAGCGGGCGATCACCACCTTCTGCTGATTGCCGCCGGACAGCGATCGCGCGGTCTGTTCGGGACGACCCTTCACGCCAAGGCGCTGCACCAGCTTGGCGGCGAAGTCATGCACCGCGTCGGGCATCAGCCAGCCTGCTTTGGCCAGCCGGTCGCTGTTGCCGAGTGCGAGATTGTCGGCGATCGAATGATCCAGCACGACACCCTGGCCCTTGCGATCCTCCGGCACCAGGACGATGCCGCGCCGGATCGCCTCGTCCGGCCGTCCCAGCCGCAGTGGCGCGCCGTCCAGAGTTATGGTTCCGGAAGCGACCGGGTCGGCGCCGGCGATCGCACGCACGAGCTCGGTGCGGCCAGCACCGACGATGCCGGCAATGCCGAATACCTCGCCGGCCTGCACACTGAAGCTTACGTCCTTGAACGCGCCGGTCGCGGAGGTCAGCCGGTCGATCCGGATGACTTCCTTGGTTGTCGGCGCCTGCATGATCGGGAAGATCCGGTCGATCGAACGGCCGACCATGTCGCGCAGCAGCGTGCTGACCGGCACCTGCGCGGTGTCGTGTGTCGCCACCATGTGTCCGTCGCGCAGCACCACCACGCGGTCGGCGATGCGGGCGATTTCTTCCAGCCGGTGACTGACATAGATGAAACTGACCCCCTCGCTCTTGAGGCGGCGTATCTGGGTGAACAGCTGTTCCGTCTCGGCAAGCCCGAGGGCTGCGGTGGGCTCGTCCAGGATCAGCAGGCGGGCGCCAAGCGTGAGCGCCTTGGCGATCTCGACCTGTTGCTGGGCCGCTACGGAAAGGCCGCGGACCGGGCGCATCGGCGAAACGTTCAGGCCCAGGGCGCGAAGATGCTCGCCGGCGCGCTCGTTCATGAACGCACGGTCGATCGCACCGGCCCGCATCGGCAACCGGCCGACGAACACGTTCTCGGCGATCGAGAGGTCCGGCAGCAGCCGCATCTCCTGGTGGATCAGCCCGAGCCCATGCCCGATCGCGTCGCCGGGGGATGTCGGGGTGTAGGCCGCCCCTTCCCACTGCATCGCGCCCCGGTCGGGTGGGATCAGGCCGGAGATGATCGAGGACAGGGTCGATTTGCCGGCACCGTTCTCACCGAGCAGGGCCACCAGCTCGCCTTCGCGTACGTCGAGATCGATGCCGTGCAGGACAGCGACTGTGCCGAACGACTTGGTGATGCCGCGCAGGCTGAGACGGACCGGACCGGGTTGAGTCATCGCATTGCTCCTGGCGGCATCAAGGCGAACGGGCCAGGGCGACGCCCTGGCCGATCGGCATCAGGGGTGCTTGGCGAGGAACGGCGCCACATTGGCCTTGGTGGTCAGCACCGCCTCCTGAAGCTGCTGCGCCGGCACCGGCTTGCCGGCGATCAGGTCGAGAGCCGAATCGACCGCAAGCTTGCCCATGAACTGCGTCTTCTGCGTCATCGTGGCGGCCAGCGTGCCCTTCTGGACTGCCTTCAGGCCGGCGACGTCGCCATCGAAGCCGACCACCATGACCGGATGGTCCAGGTTGCCGACCTTGACGGCCTGTGCTGCACCGAGTGCGAGACCATCGGCGCGGCCGAAGAACACGGTGATGCCCGGATGCCGCTGCAGCATGTCCTGGGCGATCGAGAAGCCCTCGCTCTGCGACCATTCCTGGCTCGCCTGCTTTGCGACCACGTCGAGGCCGGTGCAGCTGGCGAGCGCATCGCTGAAGCCCTTGTTGCGATCGTTCTCCGGGGTGGTGCCGATCTGGCCCTGGATGATCGCGACGTGGCCCTTGCCGCCGGTCTCCTTGCAGACGAACTCGCCGAGGGTGTGCGCCGCCGCCACGCTGTCGGTCGCGATGAAACTGGTCGCCGGCGCATCGGGAGCGTTGCGGTCGACGGCGATGACCGGGATATGCGCCTTCTCGGCTGCACGCACCGGCACGCCGGCGGCGGTGGCGCCGGCCGGGATATAGATGATCGCCTTGACGTTGCGGGTGATCAGATCCTCGATCTGGTTGACCTGGGTGGCAGAGTCGCCGTGTGCATCGACCACGATCACGTCGGCGCCGCGCACCTTCGCTTCGGCGGTGACGGCCTGCTTGATCTGGTTGAAGAAGTCCGCCTGCAGGTTTGCCACCGCGAGTCCGATGGTCGGCCGTGTCTGCGCCATGGCCGGCACGGAGGCCGACAGGATGGCGGTGGCGGCGAACGTGGCGGCAAGTGTCTTGATCGTGGACATACTATTTCCCCGGTTGATGCGGAGGCGTTCGTCGCCCCCTGCATGTGGTTCAGGTGTCAGGCGCGCCGGCGCAGCGTGTCGAAGGTGACGGCTACTGCGATGACGATGCCGATGACGACCTGCTGGATGAAGGGCGAGATGCCGACGAGGTTGAGCCCGTTATGCAGCACGCCGATGATGAAGACGCCGACCACGGTTCCAGCGATCGAGCCGATGCCGCCGGACAGGCTGGCACCGCCGATCACCACCGCGGCGATCGCGTCGAGTTCGTAGCCGAGCCCCGCCGATGGCTGCGAGCTGTCGAGCCGGGCCGCCATCACCGCAGCCGCGACGCCGGCGAGCAATCCAGAGGTGACATAGACGGCGACCGTCAGCTTGCGCACCGGGATACCAGCGAGACGCGCCACCTCCGCACTGCCGCCGATCGCATAAAGGCTGCGGCCGGTGGCGCGATATCGCAGGAATACCCACGCCGCGAGTGCCAGCGCCACGAACACGCCGGCGGTGGCGGAGAGCACGCCGAGATGGCGGATGGTGGCGAGGCCGGTGAACCAGTCCGGATAGCCGACCACCTGCTGGCCGTCGGTGGTGATGTTGGCGAGCCCGCGCGCCACCGACATCATGGTCAGCGTGGCGATGAAGGCCGGCAACCGGGCGCGGGTCACCAGCAGGCCGTTGACCAGGCCGCAGATACCGCCAGTGACGATGCACAGCAGCAGGGCTAGCGGGAACGGCACGCCGTAATCCTGCGGCAGCCAGCCGAGCACCATGATCGACAGTGCCAGGATCGAGCCGACCGACAGGTCGATGCCGCCGATGATGATGACGCCGGTCATACCAAGTGCCAGAATACCAAGTGTGGTGACCTGATCGACAACGTTAAGGGCGTTGCGCAGGGTCAGGAATACGCTGGTCGTGCAGGCGAACACGATGCACAGCAGCACCAGCCCGATCAGCGGGCCCTGGGCGCCGCTGGTCAGGAAGGCGACCAGTCGCTTCGTGCCGCTCGCCGTACCACCGGTCAGCTTGGGCGAGGCAACCACGGTTTGTTGCTGGCTCATTGTGCGTTCTCCCTGATCCGCCGGCTTGAGGCGCGTGCGATCGCATCACGCCAGTGCCGGCTGTCCGATGGCAGGTTGGTCGCGACCGCGCTGAAGCGGTCGCGTGGTCGTGGCAGTGCGTCCAAGGCGGCGCGATCCCAGAGTCCCGCCGACAGGCCGGCGAGATGGGCAACGCCGAGTGCAGACAGCTCCGGCTCGACTGCCCGCAGCAGGGTGCAGCCGAGCCGGTCGGCCTGCATCTGCATCAGCCCGTCGGTGCGGGTAGGGCCGCCATCGACGAACAACTCGGTGACGGTGCCGACGCTGTGCCTGATGGCTTCGACCACGTCCGCCACCTGCTGCACCACGCTCTCCACGGCCGCGCGGGCGATGGCCTCGCGCGTGGTGCCGAGCGTCAGGTTGGTCAGCAGGCCGACCGCGTCCCGGTCCCACCATGGCGCGCCGAGACCACCGAAGCCCGGCACCAGGACGACGCCATCGCTGCGCGCGGCGAGGCCCATCGAGACCAGGACGGGCACGTCGATGCCCAGGATTCCGGCCATCCAGCGCAGGGCGGAACCAGCGGAGCGGATGTTGCCCTCGGCTGCATAGGCGGGGCGATCGGTCATCCAGCCGATGGTCAGGCACAGCCCGGCCTGGAGGTCGTCGGGTTCGGCGATCAGTCCCATGACCGACGAGCCGGTGCCGTAGGTTGCCTTGACCTGTCCGGGGGAGAACGCGCCGTGGCCGAACAGGGCGGCATGGCTGTCTCCCATCACGGCATGGATCGGGGTGCCGTCGGACAGCGGCGGCAGACCCCCCACCGACGGGAACGGTCCGGTGGATGCAACGACACGCGGCAGGCAGATGCGCGGGATGCCGAACAGCGACAGGAGGTCGTCGTCCCAGTCCACCGCTCGAACGTCGAGAAGCTGCGTACGCGATGCGTTGCCGGCCTCGATCAGATGATCGCCGGAAAATCGGCTCAGCAACCATGAATCGATCGTGCCGAGGCACAGCATCCCGTCGCGCGATCGCACGCGGTCGGGATCGTAATGGTCGAGCAGCCAGCGCGCCTTGACCGCCGAAAACATCGGGTCGAGCGGCAGGCCGGACCGCGTGCGCACCAGATGCTCGGTATCGTCGCTGCGAAGTGCGTCACAGATCGCCGCACCGCGCTGGTCCTGCCAGGAAATCACCGGCGAAATCGGTCGTCCGGTTGCCCGATCCCACAATAACAGAGACTCGCGCTGGGTGGCGAAACCGACGGCGATCACTGCGGACGGCTCGTGTCCGGCAAGGCACGCGGCGACGGCGGTCTGGACGCTCTGCCAGATGGCGTCTGCATCCTGCTCGACCCAGCCAGGCTGCGGGTGGGTTTCGCCGACCGGTGCCGTGCCGCGGGAGATGAAGCGTCCGCCTGCGTCGATCAGCGCGCATTTCGTGGCGCTGGTGCCCTGGTCGATCGCGAGGATGAGCGGGGCACCCATGATCAGGCCATCAGCTCCGTGGCTGCCGTGACGATGCCGTCGGCGTTCAACCCGAAATGGTCGAGCAGGAAGGATGCCGATCCGGTCGGGGCGAAGTGCGGCACGCCGAGGATGCGCATGCGCACCGGATGGTGGCGCACGACGGTTTCCGCCACTGCCGAGCCAAGCCCGCCGGTGATGATCGCCTCTTCCGCGGTGACGATGCCACGGGTCTCGCGCGCTGCCGCCAGCACCGCGGCTTCGTCCAGCGGTGCGATCGTCATCATGTTGAGCACGCGAGCCGAGATGCCGCGCGAGGCCAGGATGTCGGCGGCTTCCAGCGCGCATGATACCAGCACGCCGGTGGCGATCACCGTGACGTCGTTGCCTTCGCGCAGGGTAAGCGCGCGACCGGGCTCGAACACCGTGTCCTCGGGCGTTACCGCGGGCACCTTGAAGCGGCCGACGCGCATGTAGATCGGCCGGTTTGCCTGCGCGGCCCAGCGTGCGGCGTCCCGGGTCTGTTTCGGGTCGGCCGGGTTCAGGATGGTGATGTCGGTCAGCGCCCGCATCCAGGCGAAATCCTCGATCGAGTGGTGGGTGGGTCCGAGTTCGCCGTAGGACATGCCCGGGCTCTGGCCGCACAGCACGACGTGGTAATGATTGTAGGCGATGTCCGCCTTGATCTGCTCCAGTGCACGTCCGGTCAGGAACGGACCTGCGCAGCACACGAACGGAACGAAGCCGCCATTGGCCAGGCCGGCGGATACGCCGACCATGTTCTGCTCGGCGATCCCGACATTGATCAGGCGCTCGGGAAATTCTTTCTGGAACGCGTTCATGTTGGACGAACCGACGGAGTCGTTGCAGACCACGACGATACGTGGATCGACACGAGCCAGTTCGGCCAGCGTTTCGGCAAAGGCCACGCGGCAATCGAACGTCTCGATGCCGGAGGTGACGGGGGCGCTCATGTCGTTCATTGCGCGCGGAGCTCCTCGATGGCCTGGAGGACCTGTTCGGGCGACGGCACCTTGTGATGCCATTCGACCCGGTCCTCGATGAACGACACGCCCTTGCCCTTGCGGGTGTTGGCGATCAGGAACCGCGGCTTGTCGATGCGGGGCGCCTCGAACGCGGCCAGCAGGGCGGCATGATCGTGCCCGTCGACCTCGTGCACCTCCCAGCCGAACGCGCGCCACTTGTCGCCGAGCGGCTCCAGGCTGTTGGTATCCTCGGTGCGTGCACCCTGCTGCAGCCGGTTGCGATCGACGATCGCGGTCAGGTTGGACAGCTTGCGATGGCCGGCGAACATCGCCGCTTCCCAGTTGGACCCTTCCTGCAACTCGCCGTCGCCCAGCACGACGAAGGTGCGGTAATCCGACTTCGAGATCGTCGCGGCGATGGCCGCACCCACGCCGATCGGCAGGCCGTGCCCGAGCGGACCGGTATTGGCCTCCACCCCCTTCACCTTGCGGCGGTTGGGATGGCCGTTCAGCACCGAGAGCGGCGCCATGAAGGTCGAGAGCAGGTCCGGGCTGAAATAGCCGGCGGTGGCAAGCACGGAATAGAGCGCCGCCGAGCAGTGACCTTTCGACAGGATGAACCGGTCGCGTTCGGCCCACTCCGGATCGGCCGGACGGGTGCGCATGATGTCGAAGAACAGCGTGACCAGGATGTCGGTCACCGAGAAGTCGCCGCCGATATGCCCCATGCGGGGCCCGGCGATCGTGTTGACGATCGAGACGCGGATGTCGGCGGCGATCTCCTTCAGTCGGGCTGCGCGCGCCTCGAGGGAAGAGGTATCGCCTGGCTGGGCGAGTGCCGTGCTCATGACCGGTCGTCCTTCATTCTGGCACCGCCAACTCTAGAGAATTGAATAATTATTCATGCTCTGTGTTCCATTCATAGTTGAGCCTTCAATCGGGGAAGTCAAGCATGGACTGCCCCGGGCGAATGACTTGAGGGAAGCGCCAGGTGCCGGGCAGCGTCATGCTGCTCGCACCACTCCCCATCCCGGCATGGTTCCAGTGTAGCTCTGGAGACATTCTTGCTGCCTGAGTGCAGCACCCTCTGCGGTAGATTCCGATCAGGCAATGATCCAGGAATGATTTGTCATCTTCGTTCCGGACCAGCCGCCGGTGTGACGCGCCAAAACCCATGCTGGAACCCGGAAAAAGAGACTCGCTGACAGCGTCGTAGATTTTCGAAATGTGACGTTGCGGTAACGTGCCGATTGTTTTGTGGTCGACCGGCCCGGGATAAAGATTGTAACCTCTGGTTGTCGGGCACCCGTTCGACTAGGTTGTAGAATGTGCACCGAGGGCGGTTCGCGGTGGAGATCCAAGATTTCAATGTCTTCGGCACGAATTGTCGGCTCGGACCAACATTTCTCGGCACTTAACGACCTGGATTGCACCCGGGAGCCGATCCATCAGCCTGGGTCGATCCAGCCGCACGGCGCACTTCTGGCGATCAGTCCCTCGGCCGACCTGACGATCGTCGCCGGCAGCCGTAACATCGGCAGGATTCTCGAATGCGATCTTGCCCTATCGGGCATCATCGGGCTCGCAATCGGCGATATCCTTGGGCTGGATTTTGCCCGATCCGTGCAGATTCGGCTTCGAAACGGCGAGCTCCGGGCGGAAGCGCCCTGGCAGTCGATGCTCGAGTTGATGTCGAATGGCCGGCCGGTGCTGCTCGATGCCTCGGTACATCTCCATAACGAGCTGATCCTGGTGGAACTGCAGCACGCAGGCATGCAGGGTCTGGATGCAGCGGGTCTTCTCCGGAAACTCCAGAATATACTCGCCGGTCTTCGGGACGCGGAAAACAGCCTGGAAGAACTGGCCGGCGTCGCGGCGCAGGCCATCCGCCACCTGGTCGGCTACGAGCGGGTGCTGATCTATCGTTTCGATGCCGACTGGAACGGCGTGGCGATCGCAGAGGACAAGGAAGCGGACTGGGATTTTTCCCTCGTCGGCATACGCTTCCCGGCCTCGGATATCCCGGCGCAGGCGCGCAGACTATACGAGCGCAGCCCGATGCGATGCGTCGTCGATCGGGATGCGACACCGGTTCCGCTCGACCGGATGCCGGACCTCCTTGACGACCCGCTTTCGCAGGGGCCGATCGACCTGTCGTTCGCGCAGCTGCGCAGCCTGTCTCCGGTGCATCTGCAGATCCATCGGGAACTCGGCATCAACGGCACCATGTCCCTGTCGATCATGCGCGACCAGAAGCTCTGGGGACTGGTGGTGTGCCATCATCGTCTGCCGCATCATCCATCGGCCTCCCAGAAATCGGCTGCGTCGCTGATTACCAATGCCTTCGCGCTCGGGATCAGCGCCACCGAACGCAACCATGTCGAGCAGGCGCGGCGGGAGGATCTGGACCGGCTGTCCACCCTGCTGGCCTACATGGCCGAAGCGGACTCAGTGACCTCGGCGCTGACCACCGGCACCACCACGATCGGCAACCTGCTCAGTTCGTCCGGTGCGGCCGTGCTCTACGACGGCGAGGTGGCGCTGGTCGGACGCACGCCTTCGGAGGCGGAGGTGCGCGAGCTGGCGGAGTGGCTGCGAGTCCACCGGGGCAACACGACGCTGTTCCACACCAACAGGCTTTCGGTCGAGCTCCCCTCATGGGACAGGCTCACCTCGGTCGCAAGCGGCGTGATGGCGGTGTTCCTGTCCAGCGACCAGCGCGACATGCTGCTGTGGTTCCGGCCGGATGAGCCCGAACTCATAAGCTGGGGCAGCGGCGCGCATCTCAGCCCGGAGAGCAAGGCATCACGACCGGCGCCGATGTCTTTCACACGCTGGAGCGAGGTGCAGCGAGGCGTGGCGGTTCCCTGGACCAACTGGGAATCCGAGATCGCGGAAACACTTCGCCACGGCATCACCGAGGTCATCGTCCGCGCCCTGCACCGGATTCGCGACCTGAACGAGAAGCTGCGCCAGGCGCAGAAGATGGAAGCCGTGGGGCAACTCACCGGCGGCATCGCGCACGACTTCAACAACCTGCTGGCCGGGATCATCGGCAGCCTGGAGCTGCTGCAGATCCGCGTGGGACAGGGCCGCATCGGCGAGATCGACCGCTATATCGCCATGGCGATGACCTCGGCCAATCGTGCCGCCTCGCTGACCCATCGGCTGCTGTCCTTCTCGCGCCGGCAGACGCTCGACTCCAAGCCGGTGGACGTGAACCAGCTCACCACCTCGATGGAAGACCTGATCCGGCGCACGGTCGGCCCGGCGATCAAGGTCGAGACGGTCATCGCGGTCAGCCTGTGGAAGGCGCTGTGCGACGCCAATCAGCTCGAAAGCGCCCTGCTCAACCTGGCGATCAACGCGCGCGATGCGATGCCGGACGGTGGACGGCTGAGCATCGAGGCGGCCAATGCCCGCGTCGACGACGATTACGGGCAGCGCCATCCCGAGATCCTGGCAGGACAATACGTGGTGGTCTCGATCACCGATACCGGGACCGGGATGACCCCGGAGGTGGTTGGCCGGGTGTTCGAGCCGTTCTTCACGACCAAACCGCTCGGCCAGGGCACCGGCCTCGGGCTCTCCATGGTCTACGGCTTCGCCAAGCAGTCGAACGGCTATACCCGCATCGAGAGCGAGCCGGGCCGCGGCACCAGCGTGCACATCTATCTGCCGCGGGCACCCGGCATCGTCGAGCTGGAGCCCAGCGTCACCCTGTCGCTGTCGGACTCTGCGGTCAGTTCGGGCGAAACCGTGCTGGTGGTCGATGACGAACCGGTCATGCGCATGCTGATCGGCGACATGCTGCGCGATCTTGGTTTCGTCGTGCTCGAGGCGGCGGATGGGGCGGAGGGGTTGCGTGTGCTGCAGGCTACGCAGGGCGTCGACCTGCTGATCAGCGATGTCGGCCTGCCCGGAGGCATGAACGGCCGGCAACTGGCGGACGCGGCGCGGGTCCAGCGGCCCCAGTTGAAGGTGCTGTTCATCACCGGTTATGCCGGGAGCATGCTGGTCGGCGACGGTGTGCTCGAGCCGGCGATGCATGTCATCACCAAGCCGTTCGCACTCGACGTTCTGGCCGCCAAGATCCGGGAGATGATCTGAACGGCCGGATGGGTGTAAGAGGCGCGAAACAAGTCTGAGTCCCGATGCCATTCCACGTGTCCAGCCCGCCATCCGGCGACGCGGTCGAGCTTGTCGCCCACCTCATCCAGATGGCCCTGACGCCGGTCTTCCTGTTGTCCGCGATCGGGACGTTGCTCGGTCTGTTCAACACGCGCCTGGCTCGCGTGTCGGACCACATGGAGCACATCACCGAACTTCTGGATGCCGACACCAGCGGAAGCGACAAAGCCCGCCTGACGTCCCAGCTTTCCCGGTTGAAGTCCCGGACCCTCATGCTGGACGCCTCGATCGCGCTCGGTGCGATCGGTGGCGCATCGACCTGCGGTGCCGCGTTCGCCCTATTCCTGGGCGGGGTGCGAAACACCCAGGTCGCAGGCTGGCTGTTCACGCTGTTCGGCGTCGCCCTCGGCTGCGCGGTCTTTTCGCTGATCGCCTTCCTGGGCGACAGCCTGCTGGCGTGGCATGGGCTGCATCGTGACGGAGCGATGCCGAGGCCGCCAAAAGCTTAGCAACCCGACCATTCCGACACTGTTCTTGTGCATGACACCCAGGAACAGGAGGACGCCGTGGCGGATATCCAGGAGCCCGACACTTATGGCGAGGGCAAGCACGGGCAGGCCCGCCAGCTTGCGGACGCCGCGCTGAAAGCTCAGCGCGAAGGCCGTCTCGACGATGCCGACCGGCTATTCGCGGAAGCGACGCGGACCGATCCGCAGGCAGTCGAGGATGCGCTGATGCAGAGCGACGAGGGTGCGAAATACGATGCGGCCGAGATCGGCACCGATGCGGAAGTGGCGAGCATCAGCCGGACCATCGAACCCGGCTCCGACGCACCGTCACGCGCCGGGATCACCGGAACCGGCAGCGGCGCCGACGGCTAGGGAGACCGTCTTCAGTCCTGGCGCAATAGGATTGCCGGACTGGCTGCAAGCCCGCGACGGGTTGCGAGGTAGCCGGCCACGAGCATCAGCACGATCGCCAGGGCCATCACGGCGGCGACGGTGCCGGGAAGAAACGCCCACGGCGCCTTGAGCACGAGGTGCATCAGAAGCCAGCTCAGGCCCGCACCGACCCCGACCGCGCAGAGGCCGGCGATCGCGCCGAGGATGGCGAACTCGATCAGCCAGGCGGCACGAAGCTGGGCGCTCGTCGCCCCCAGAACGCGCAGCACGGCGGCCTCGGCAACCCGCTGACGCTGCGCGGCTGCGAGTGTCGCAGCCAGAACCAGCCCGCCCGACACCAGGGCCACGGCGCCGATCGCAGCCAGCGCCAAGGCGAGTTTGCGCACAAGGCCGCCGAGCTGCGTCAGGATGTCGGCGACGCGGATACCGGTCACGTTGGGCAGCGCGTCGGTCACGGCGGTCAGGATCGCGGCGTCGTCGGCCGGACGCCCGGTCGAGGCGACCGTGGCGACGACCGTATGCGGTGCGGCGGAGAGCAGGCCCGGTGACGCCATGAAGGCGAAGTTGAGCTGGAGCGAGCGCCAGGCGATTTCGCGCAGGCTCGCCACCTTCAGGTCGATGTCGCGACCGAGCACGTTCAGCCGGACGATCGAGCCGACATGCACGCCCCAGCCCTTGGCGAGGCCGGCATCGAACGACAGCAGCGGCGGCCCGGCATAGTCGGGTGCCCACCACTGCCCGGCGACGACATGGGTGTCGGGCGGTGCGGCGCCGGCGATGGTCAGGCCATGGTCGCCGCGCAAGGCCCAGCGCGTACCGGCTGTGGCCTGGACATCCTCGGCCGGCACGCCGTCCACCGCCACCACGCGGGTACGCAGGCTCGGCAGTTCGCGGACGTCGCCGACCGTCGGCATGGCGTGGAGCAGCGCGTCGAACCGAGAGACCTCGTCCGGCTGCAGGTCGATGAAATAGAAAGACGGCGCGTGTTTCGGGAGCTGGTCCAGCACCGCGGCCCTGAGGTCGCCCTCGGCCAGCGCGACGGTCGCCAGCACGGTCAGGCCGGCACCCAGCGCCAGCAGCAGTCGTGCAGCCGGTGCGGCCGGACGACTCAGTGCCGCCAGGCCCAGCCTCGCCCCGACACGCGCCACACCCGGACGCGGAGCGGGCCTCGGGATCGCCCGGGCGAGCCTGGTCAGGGCCCAGCCGGCCAGCCTGAACCCGACCAGGACGATCGCCGACACGACGCAGAAGCCGAGCGCGAGCCGCCTGTCGGGCGAAGTCAGCACGGCGAGCAGGACCAGCAGCGCCGACAGCCCGACCAGCCCGGCGACGGTCCGTGGCCGTCGTCCGATCCGGTCCGTCGATCCGCCGGCGGGACCGCGGAACAGCACCGCGGGCGGGACCGAGATCGCGCGCGACAGCGGGGCCAGGGTGAACAGGGAGGCGACGACGATGCCGAAGATCGAGGCCAGCCCGACAGGTGCCCATTGCAGCCCGCCCTGCGGCGCCACCGGCAGCAGGCTGGACAGCAGCTGCACCGCAATCGGTGGCAGCACGAGCCCGACGATAGCGCCGAGCACGATACCGGCGGCGCAGAGTCCGCCGACCTGGAGGCCGAACACCGTGACCGCCAGCACCGGCGGGCTCCCAAGCGAGCGCAGCACGGCGATGGTCTCGGTGCGGGACTCAAGCCAGCTCGAAACGCCGGCGGCAACGCCCATTCCGCCCAGCAGCAGCGCGGCCAGGGCGATCAGCGTCATGAACAAGGCGACCTGATCGACGACACGGGTCAAAGCCGGCGCGGCATCGTCGATGTCGCGGATGTGCCAGGCCTGGCCGGGGAAGCGGGTCCCGACCTCCTGTGCCAGAACACGCGATCGGGCCAGGCGGGCCGCCGCGGTCTCGGCCCGGTCCAGGTCCGGAAGCACGACGCGCAGCGATGTCGTCAGCAGCGCGCCGGGCCGCTGGAGGCCGGCCGCCGCCAGGGCGGACCGGGCGATCAGGATGGACGGCGCCAGTGCCGCCTGGCCGCCGGCGTCGGGCAGCCGGTCCAAAGCCGGGCCAAGGCGGAAGAACGTGTCGCCGAGGCGGAGCCGGGTACCGGGGCTGGCGCCGAGGCGGTCGATGATCAGCGGGTCCGCCAGCAGGCCCGGCTCGCCGCCGGCTCCCGCCAACGCGCCTGCCAGTGGGCCGGTGCCGCCAAGGGCCACCTGCCCCACCAGCGGATAGGCTGCGTCGACCGCATTCAGCTCGACCAGCATGCGACGCCCGGCGGGCCCGTAGAGCATGGAGCGCATGCGGACGACGTCGGACGTGCGCGCGCCCCGGGACTGCAGGAACGTAGCCAGCTCGGCCGGGAGAGGATCGCTGCTCTCGATCGCCAGGTCACCACCGAGAATGGCACGGCGCTGCTCGGCCACGCCGGACTGGATCGCATCGCGCAGGCCACCGATGGTGCCGATCGCAGCGACGCCCAGTGCCAGGCAGAGCAGGACGATGCCCATGCCGCGCAACACCCCGGTGCCGCCTCGCCAGTCGCGCAGCGCCAGGCGCAGCGCCAGGCGGACGGTGGCCGTCATCCCGCGCGGTGTCGCGTTCGCCATGGTCGCGAGCGGCCGGGTCTCGCTCACGCGGTTGCCTCTGCGGCGGCCCGGAGCTGTCCATCCGAGACGACGAGCTGGCGATCGCAGCGCGCCGCCAGGGCGGGATCGTGGGTGATCAGCAGGAGGGCGGTGCCCTGCTGGCGCTGCAGTTCGAACAGCAGCGCCTGCACGCTCTCGCCGGTGCGCACATCCAGGTTACCGGTCGGCTCGTCGGCCAGCAGCAGGGCCGGCCGTGGCGCGAAGGCGCGGGCCAGCGCTACCCGCTGCTGCTCACCGCCGGACAGCTGGCCAGGCAGATGTCCGAGGCGGTGGCCGAGGCCGACCTGGCGCAACGCGGCCTCGGCGGTTTCGAAGGCGCCCTCCCGGCCTGCGAGTTCCAGCGGCACCGCGACGTTCTCGAGGGCGGTCATGGTCGGGATCAAGTGGAAGGACTGGAACACGATGCCGATCCGCCGGCCGCGAAAGCGGGCCCGCTCGTCCTCGTTCAGGCTGGCGAGGTCGATTCCATCGACCAGCACATGGCCCCGCGTCGGACGCTCGAGCCCGGCGAGAAGCATGAGCAGGCTGGTCTTGCCGGAGCCGGACGGCCCGACGATCCCGACCGACTCTCCGGCCGCCACGGCCAGCGACATGCCGCGCACGATGTCCAGGGCATCGGGAGAACGCTCGCCAACTGTGGGAGCGGGCGCACGTTGCAGCCGCAACGCCCGGCGCCACCCCGCGTTGACGGCGACCGGACGGGACTGCACCGTCAGCCAGAGGTCGCGCGCCTCTACGAGAGCCGGGCGATCGTCCCGGGAAGGCGCCGATCGGTCACGTTGGGGCGTATGTCCATCCATGAAGGTTCCATATGGCCGCATGTCGCGCTGCACCAAGAGAGCGCGTCACCTGTGGCCGCTGATTGGCGCATCCGTGTTGGCGATCATGCTGTGGATACCGCATGGGCTCGCGGCCGGTTCCGGCACGTCGGCTGCTCCGGCGGGACAGGAAGCCGTGGCCCAGCCTGAACGCACGATCCGGATCCTCGCACTCGGCGACTCGCTGACCGCGGGCTATGGACTGCCGCACGACCAGGGCTTCGTGGCACGCCTGCAGGCGGCCCTCGACCAGGCGGGCGCGCATGCGACGCTGCTGGATGCCGGCGTGTCGGGCGACACCAGCGCCGGCGGGCTGGCCCGGCTGGACTGGGCTCTCGGCGATCACCCGGACGCGGCGATCGTCGAGCTCGGCGCCAACGATGGCCTGCGTGGGCTCGATCCGGGCCAGATGGAGCATAACCTTGGCGCGATCCTGGACCGGCTGGCAGCACTACATATCCCGGTCCTGTTCAGCGGGATGTTCGCGCCGCCCAATCTCGGGGCGCCGTACGGCCGGGCATTCCGCGAGGTGTTCGATCGGCTGTCACGCCGGCCCGGGCTGCTCTACGACCCGTTCTTTCTGCAGGACGTGGCCGGCAAGCATGGGCTGAACCAGGCGGACGGGATGCATCCGGCACCCGCCGGCGTGGCGATCATCGTGCACCGGATCACGCCGCTGGTCCTGAAGCTGGTGCAGACCGCACGGAACACGCCGACGCGGTAGGCGCCGCTCGAAGTTGCGTGTCCGGACGCCGTCGTCGACCCAGTCGCGCCGCCTGTACGCGCGCCGTTTCCGACGGCATGTAGAGGCCCGATCCGACCAGAACGCCGCTGCTGGCTGCCTTCCGCGGATTGGCGTTCCCGACTGCAAGAAATTGACGGTTCATGATGTCGTCGGTGAAAAGAGGATGCAGCCATCAACACTGGGCAGCTGGTAATCCGGCGCGCCTTTTCGCGCCGGGTCGGCGTTCTCAGAACAACTCGATATGGGTTTTGAAGCCAAGCAGAGCCGCATCATGCAGGTTCGTCTGCGCATTCGGACGGATGAAATACTGGAAATCGGGCGCGAAGGTGACGCCGCGCATCACGTGGATCTGGTAGGTCGCCTCGATATCCATGGTGTGGCTCTGGATGCCGGGCGTGCTGTCATTATAGAACTGCCCGCCATTGCCGGTAATGGGCAGGCCGAGTTCCTGCTGCAACTCCTCGGTCCGGGTCAGCGCATTCGATACCTGCAGGTAATTGAACGCGACCCCGACCAAGTCCTTCGGTCGCGCCTTCCAGAAGCCCTGGTCGAGCAGGGCGACTTCGTACTGGTCGTTGCGCGTCGAAGTGGACGGGTCGTTGTGGTAGAAGCCGCCCAGCACGATCAGGCCGTTGGTATTGCCCGGCCCGTTGCGCAGCAGCATCTGGTCGACCAGCACCCAGGCCGCCGTGGTGCCTTTACGCTGGCGCGGCGGCAGTCCGGTCTGACCGAGTGCACTGCCATTGACGTCGAAAAAGCCGTCCTTGTGGTTCTGGTTGTCATAGGCGAAACCGAGCTTGTAATGGCCCGGCAGCTTGTCTGGCCCGAACATCGGTTCGTAGCCGACTTCAACCGGAAATGCCTCACCGTTGATCTGTGCTGAGCTGAACCGGAAGCCCGAGCGGAAACCATTGGTGGCACTGTAGATGTTGGCCTCGGTAAAGAAGATACCCGTCTGGATATAGGTACTCTTGGTCGGACGCACCCGCACCCGGGTCGCCCAACCGCCATCCGGATAGGACGAATGAGCAGTGTTGTCCGACGATGCCTTGGGGTTACCGCAGAACGAGTTGTTCATGAAGTTGCAGTAGAGCGGCGACGCTGAGAAGTCGTTCAGGAACGGGATGCGGCCAGCGGTGATGTCGAAGCGCCCTCCGGCCAGCGTCTCCTCGCCGTATGCATAAACAAGATGCACCGCCACGTTGCCGCCAGCGCCATAGATCTCCTGGCTGGGGTTGAGATTGTCGCCGAAGATCCGGCTGGCCGGAATGCCGTAGCGGCCGACAACGACGCTATGCGTCGAGAAACCGGACAGCCCCGCCAGGCGCTGCCAATCGATATCGGTCTCGAACGCATACTGTCCGGCGTTGGTCGAGCCCTTGCGCGGACCGGAGACGATGCCGGAAAACTCGTTGGTGTCGTCGAGCAGGAGGTCGATGCCCGCCTTGCGCAGCTCACCGGTCCCGAACATGTCGCCGAACAGCGCTTCCGGAGCCGGCAACGGAGGTACCGCGGTGACGCTGGCCGGCAAGGCGACCCCAAGCGGCGTCGAGACGCGGGCACTCGGGTTGAGGGAGGTCTGCGCCCCTGCAGGAGCAGCCGCGAGCGCGATCAACAGGGCCAGACCGCTTGCTGCTGCTTCGATGGCTCTGGAGCCGCTTCTAACCGCAGCATCACGGCGGCACGCGGGCATCGTGCTGGTCTCGATCATAGTCTCTCTCCCAGGGCAGCGTTCCGGATCGTATACTGCCGCAGCTGGTGAACCCCCATGTTGTGACAGGTCGAAGCCGCGTCGTCCGCCGCTTTGGCCGGTCGCACGGAACACGGCACCTGGTTGTTGCAACATTGCCGCACTCGGGCCGCGGCGGTTCATCTGGCCGAAACGTGATGATGAAGAACCCAGTTCGAACCGAACTGAGCGGCCACGATGGCTGCAAAGCCCTGCGTTTATGCGCTCGGCGTCAGGGAGACGAGCGGCTCCGGCAATACGCTTCGGCAAGCCGACCGCTTCCGAGGCAGGCCCTGATCTCAAGAGCCCCGCCTAGCGGCTGCCGGCGTCCCAGAACGCGGTCTCCAGCCGAACGGCGGTCCGGAAATCGCGGAGCAGTAGCGGGAAGCGATCGGCGGCACCGCGGGTGGCGCCAAGCGACTCCAGCCGTGCAAGTCCATCACGAACCAGCCCGTGATAGGCCGCTCCGGAATAGGTCTGGATCCAGTCGTAATACGGGTTGCCATCGCGTCTGGTCGCGGGGTCGGCCGCGATGCGCGAGCCGATCTCGCCGTAGCCGACCAAGCAAGCGGACAGCACCACCATCAGGTCGAGCAGGTCTCCGGCCTGGGCGCGGTCCAGCAGGAAACCCGAATAGGCCAGCAGTTCGAGCGACTGCGGCTCGGCCTGAAGCGCCGCCTCGTCGAGGCCCCACTGGGCGCAATAGGATACGTGGATAGTAAGCTCGCCCAGCAGCAGGCCTGCGACGATACCGGACGCGGTGCGCATGCCCTCCAGCGTATCGCTTTTGTAAATCGCCAGTGCGTAGCAGCGCGCATACTGCAGAAGGTAGAGATAATCCTGCACCAGGTAGCGCCTGAAACGCTCCGGCTCGAGAGTGCCGTCGGCCAGGCCGCGCACGAACGGATGGTCGATATAGGCCTCCCATTCGGCGCCGGCTTCCCGGCGCAGCCGGCCGAACAGGCCCTGGGTGATGCTCGGCATCGCCGTCTCGGCACTCCAGACCATGCGTCTTTCCTCCTGCTCGCGACCGACGAGGGCCCGCGATGACCGGAGCAAAGTATGGAATTTGGTCTGGGCGCGCGACCCCCGCTATCCTGGCCGTATGCCTGCATCGGTGATTGCGCCTGAACATCGGACGGCGACAGCCGAGCCGAAACTGCCCGGACTACTGTTCGAGCGGCTGAGCCTGCATTACGGCGGGTGGGTCATTTTCAGCGATCTGGACCTAGTGATACGCGGCGGCGAGTTCGTGGTGCTGCTGGGCGCCAGCGGCGTCGGCAAGAGCAGCCTGCTGCGGATCGCCGCCGGCCTGGCCAGGCCGGAGACCGGTCGCGTCGTCGCTACCGACGGGCTCGGGCTGGCTGGCCGGATCGCCTACATGGCGCAACAGGACCTGCTGTATCCCTGGCTGACCGTGCTCCGGAACGTCATGCTCGGGTCGCACCTGCGCGGCGAGCCACGCGACCCGGACCGGGCGCTGCACCTGCTGGAACGGGTCGGGCTGGCGGACCGCGCCCGCGCGTTGCCGTCCGAACTGTCCGGCGGCATGCGCCAGCGCGCGGCGATCGCGCGCACCCTGTACGAGGATCGGCCGATCGTGCTGATGGATGAGCCGTTCTCCGCCCTGGACACGCTCACCCGCACCCGCGTGCAGGATCTCGCAGCCGAGCTGCTGGTCGGCCGCACCGTGCTGCTGATCACCCACGATCCGCTGGAGGCATGCAGGCTCGGCCACCATCTGGTGGTGCTGTCCGGCCAGCCGGCGACGCTCGGGGCGCCGATCTCGATCGACGGCCCGGTCCCGCGCGCGCTCGACGATCCCGAGTTGCTGCGCACGCAGGGTCGCCTGATGCGCGCACTGACCGAGGCGTCGGCAGGATGAGCCGGTTGGCGAACGCCGGCCGGCCGATGGTCACGCTGGCGGTGCTGGTCCTGGTCTGGTGGATCGTCAGCCGGGGTGCGGCGATCCCATCGTACCTGCTGCCCGACCCCGCATCCGTCGCCCGCGCTCTGTGGAGCCAGCGCACGCTGCTGATGTGGAGCACGTTCACCACCTTCAGCGAGACCGTCCTCGGGCTGCTGATCGGCACGCTGCTGGGAGCCTCGTGCGCGCTGGCGATCGTGTTCTCGCCTTTCCTGCAGCGCTGGCTGATGCCGGTGCTGCTGGTGAGCCAGGCGGTGCCGGTGTTCGCGCTGGCGCCGCTGCTGGTGCTGTGGTTCGGCTTCGGCATGAGCTCGAAGGTGGTGATGGCGGTGCTGGTGATCTTCTTCCCGATCACCGCGTCGCTGTCGGACGGTCTGCGACGGACCGACCAGGGCTGGATCGACCTGGCGCGCACGATGAATGCGCGCCCTCTCTCGATCCTGCGGCATGTGAGGTTTCCGGCCGCCCTGCCCGCGTTCGGCTCCGGGCTGCGCGTGGCGACCGCGATCGCGCCGATCGGGGCGGTGGTGGGCGAATGGGTGGGTGCGTCGTCCGGGCTCGGCTACGTCATGCTGAACGCGAACGCGCGCATCCAGACCGACGTCATGTTCGCAGCCCTTCTGGTTCTGGCGATGATGACCATCCTGTTGTGGACGGCGGTCGACAGGCTGCTGCGGCGGCTGTTGCATTGGGCGCCGGACACCACCGGCGGCGCCGGCTGACACGGCCGGATCCCGGATGCGGATGCACGAGCCGTTAAGGATTGCCCGCTAGAACCCTCCGGATCGCCGTCACCGACCGCGGCACTTGGATGTCATCATGCCAGAAGCCTCACCGTCCCGCGGCCAGGCGGCGAAATCGCCGTTGAGACCGATGGACAGTTCGCCGGAGCGGGTGCTTGCCCTTGCCGACGAGGCCGCCTCGATTGCAGCGGCGAAGGGACGGGCGATTACCGAGATCACCGTCCGGACACGCATCCTGGCCCTGAACGCTACCATCGAAGCGGCGCGGGCCGGGCCGGCCGGCAGGGGTTTCGCGGTCGTTGCCGACGCGGTCAGATCGGTTTCGAGCGAAGTCGGCCGGCTTGCCGCCGAGATGGAGACGGAGCTGGCCAATTCGCTCGGCGAGCTCAGGGAGGTGGGGGCCCGCATGATCGCGGAAACACGCGGCGAACGGCTCGTGGACCTCGCCTTCAACGCCGTCGAGATCATGGATCGCAACCTCTACGAACGGTCCTGCGACGTACGCTGGTGGGCGACGGACGCGGCGATGGTTGCGGTGGCGGGCAATCCCGGCGCCGAGGCTGCTTCCCATGCCCGGGAACGGCTCAAGGTGATCCTGTCGTCCTACACGGTCTATCTCGATCTCTGGATTTGCGGGCTCGATGGCCGGATCCTGGCGCATGGCAGGCCGGATCGCTTCCCCGGCGTCGCGGCGCTGGACGTGTCCCGGGAGAGCTGGTTCGGCAAGGCGATGAAAGCCGCGAGCGGCGAGACATTCGCGGTGGCGGATGTCACGGCCTGCACCGGCCTGAACGGCGCCCTGGTCGCGACCTATGCGGCGGCGATCCGGGAGGCAGGCTCGTCGCGTGGCCGGATCATCGGTGTGCTCGGCATCCATTTCGACTGGTCGCCCCAGGCCCAGGCGATCGTAAACGGGGCCCGCCTCGGCCCGCATGAGAAACGGCGCACGCGGGTCCTGTTGCTGGACGCCGGACATCGCGTCCTGGCTGCGAGCGACCGGACCGGAGTGCTGAGCGAGATCGTGGCGCTCGAGACGAAGGGCGCGGAGGCCGGGAGCTATCGAGGCAGCGACGGCGGCATGGTCGCCTTCCATCGCACGCCCGGCTACGAAACGTATCGCGGGCTTGGATGGTATGGGGTCATCCTGCAGCGGCCGTCCGGAGCCGCCTCTTGATTATTTGAGATGACCGGTCATATTGCCGCCGATGGCTCGATCTCCGACGCACAATGTCCGTGAGCGGCTCCTCGATGCCGGCGTCACGACCTTCAGCAGGTCCGGCTTCCACGGGTCCAGCGTCCAGGACATCACGGACGCTGCGGGCGTGCCGAAAGGCTCGTTCTACAATCATTTCGAGAGCAAGGAAGCGCTCGGGGTAGCCGCGTTGGATCAGTACTGGTCCGATGATGCAGGCGACCGGCTCAAGATCCTGGGTCAGCCCGGCTTGGCGCCTCTCGAACGCCTCAGGCACTATTTCGAACGGGCAACCGTCGATCTGGCGGCCAAGAACTACACCTGCGGCTGCCTGGCCGCGAACATGACCGCCGAGATTTCGGACCATAGTCCGGCGATCGCCAGTCAGCTTTCCGCCATCTTCGCGACCTGGAGCAGCCAGATCGCCGATTGTCTCGGCGAAGCCCAGGTGGCCGGCGAGCTCCGGCCATCGGTGGATGCCGGCATGCTGGCGACGTTCGTGCTCAATGCCTGGGAAGGTGCCGTCCTCCGCGCCCGGATCGAGAAGGGCGAACGCCCGCTCCGGCAGTTCATCGATGTGCTGTTCACGCAGCTCCTGCGCTAATCCGCCCGCCCGGGCTGCCCTTTTTTTCGGAATTTAAAAGATGACCGGTCATCTCGATCTTCTCGTAAGTGGCGAGTTCACGCCCAATACCCGATCCCGTGGTCATGTCGGCAATCGCCGCCGGCTCTGGCTCGCAGGCGCCGCGATCGCCGGCCTCTCGATCGGGGGTGCAGGCGCATTCGGTCCGCGCTGGCTGCATTCGGTCAAGTCGCCGCTGGCAAACCCGGCTACGACGCCGAGCACCGCGGTGCGTATGCGCTGAACCAGCGGGCTCAACTCGCCTGGAGGAACTGCAGCCCGGCCAGCCGCGCGTAGATGCCGCCGTCGCGGATGAGGCTGTCATGGGTGCCGGTGGCGACCACGCGGCCGGCCTCGATCACCACGATCCGGTCGGCATTGCGGACCGTGGCCAGCCGGTGGGCGACCACCAGCGTGGTGCGGTTGCGGGACAGGGTCACGAGCGCCGCCTGCACGGCCTGTTCCGATTCGGCATCCAGCGCACTGGTCGCCTCGTCCAGCAGCAATACCGGCGGATCGCGCAGGATCGCACGGGCGATGGCGACGCGCTGGCGCTGGCCGCCCGACAGGCGGACGCCCTTCTCGCCGAGGAACGTGTGGTATCCCTCGGGCAGATCCTCGAGAAAGTCGGCATGCGCGGCATGGCCGGCAGCACGCACCTCGGCATCGGTGGCGCCGGGGCGGCCGTAGCGGATGTTCTCCATCGCGGTGGTGCTGAAGATCACCGGATCCTGCGGCACGATGCCGATCCGGCCGCGCAGGTCGGCGGGCGACAGCTGCGAGATATCCACCCCGTCCAGCCGGATAACGCCCTCGGCCGGATCGTAGAAGCGGAGCAGCAGTTGCAGCACGGTCGTCTTGCCGGCACCCGAGGGACCGACCAGTGCCACGGTTTCACCCGGCGCCATCTCCAGCGAGAAACTCGACAATGACGCGGTATCCGGACGGGCAGGATAACGGAAGGTGATATCCTGGAAGCTGACCCGGCCCTCGGGCTTCGCCGGCAGTTGCTCCGGGCGGGCGGGTGCCGTGATGGAGGGACGCTCGGCGAGCAGTTCGCGCAGGCGGTCCGCGGCGCCTCCGGCTCGCTGCAATTCCCCCCAGAGCTCGCTCATCTGCGCGCCGGAACTGGCCAGCAGCACGGCATAGAAGATGAAGGCGGAGAGGTCCCCGCCACTGAGCCGCCCGGCGATCACGTCGCGGCCGCCGACCCACAGGCTGAACACGATTGCCCCGAAACCGAGCAGGATCACCGCGAAGATCAGCGTCGCCCGCGTACGGATCCGCTGCACGGCGGCAGCGACCGAGCGCTCGATCTCGACCCCGAACCGGGCGCGGTCGATCGGCTCGTGGGTGAAGGCCTGCACGGTGCGGAGCGCGTTGATGGTTTCCTCGGCATAGGCGCCAAGGTCGGCGATACGGTCCTGCGCCGAACGGGACAGCCGGCGTTCGCGCCGCCCGAACAGCACCAGCGGCAGCAGCACCAGCGGCACCACCAGCATGATCAGGCAGGCGAGCTTGGGGCTGGTCACCAGCAGCATCGCCAGCGAACCGACCAGCAGGATCGCGTTGCGCAGCCATTGTGACATGGCCGAGCCGATCAAGGCCTGCAGCACCGAGATGTCGGCGGTGAGGCGCGTCAGGATGTCGCCGGTCCTTGCGGTCTCGAAGAACGAGGGCGACAGCGAGATCACCCGCTCGAACAGGTCGCGCCGCAGGTCGGCGGCGATCCGCTCGCCCAGCCACGACACCAGGTAGAAGCGCAGGAAGGTCGCTACCGCCAGCCCGGCGACAACGATGAACATCAGCAGCGCCGCGCGATCGAGATGCGCCATGCTGCCGCTCGCGAAGCCGAGATCGATCAGCCGCCGCACCCCCTGCCCGAGGGCCAGCACCAGTCCGGCCGCAACCATCAGTGCCGCCGTCGCCCCGACACTGCGCCAGACGTACGGCCGCATGTAGGGCAGGAGCAGGCCGAGCGAGCCGATCCGGGGGGTGGGCATGATCAGCGCGAACCGATGTTGTGGAGGCCCGACGTTAGACGGGATCGGCCAGGCACACCTAACAGGCCGGGCTTCCGACCGGCCTGCGCCGGAACCGGATACCGCTGCCGCGTGGCACCTCTATCGGTTCGGTGCCTGGCTGAATGAAGCGCCCGGCACCTCTCCCGCCAGCGGATAGGCAGGCAACTCCGCCGGCGCGATTCCTTTGGTCGGCGGGTGCGTGGCGAGCCGCCCGAGAGCGACCGCGACCGCGGTGTCCAGCTGGATATCCTGTCCGCTGACGCCCTCGTCAGGCCGGTCATCGACCTCGGTGTCGGGGGCGACGCCCGTATTCTCGATGATCCAGTGACCGGTCGGATCGGCAAGGGCATCCTTCGGGATCGTCATCGCGGTGCCATCCATCAGCGACCATGGCCGGTTGATTCCCTGTACGCCGCCCCAGCTTCGCGTACCGACCAGAGGGCCAAGACCATACTGGCGAAAGTAATAGGGAAACTGGTCCCCGTCCGATCCCGAACCCCAGTTCAGCAATGTCACCATGGTGCGCGGCGGCACGACGACCGGCAGGGTCGAGACCGCGCGTTCCCGGTTGACGAAGACCCCCGCGAGAGAACGCCGAAGCACGTCGAGCACCGCCTGGCTGGTGAAGCCACCCAGGTTCCAGCGCACGTCGATGACCAGTCCATCCTTGCAGGCCTGCGGGTAATATTGCCGGACGAACTCCCCCCAGCCTTCTCCATCGAAGTCGCTGAGCAGCACGTAGCCGATGCGCCCGTGCGACAGCCGGTCGACACGTGCGCGGTTCCGCAGCATCTGGTCGAAGCCGCGCAACGTGATCTCGCTGCCGAGCGGCATGACCTGCAGCGTGCGCCGTGGGCCGCCTGCGGAAGACGCAACGGTAATGGACGCCTGCTGCAACGAGCCGGCCAGAAAGGCATCCGGATTGTCCGGCGCCCTCAGTTCGCGGCCGTTCACCGCCAGCAGGAAATCGCCATCATGCAGATCGAGGCCAGGCTCGGTCAGCGGGCTGCGGAACTCGTCGCGGCTGTTGTCGCCGGTGAGGATCCGGCCGAACCGGTATCGGCCGGATACAGCGTCGAGAACGTAGTCAACTCCCAGCAAGCCGGTCCGTATCGGCTGACGCGTATCGAGGCGCGACCCGGCGAGCAGGAAGGTATGGGAACTGGCGAGTTCGCCCTGCATCTGTCCGAGCAGATAGAGGAAATCGTCCTTGGAGCCGAGATGGGGAAGCAACGTCGCGTAGGCATCCCGCACCGCCTGCCAGTTCGTGCCGTTCATAACCCTGCTGAAGAACACGTCGCGGTCGAGCCGCCACGCATTCCGCAACATCTCAGTCCATTCCTGCCGCGGATCGATAGTCACCTGCAGCACGGACGGATCCAGCGCGACCTCCTCGCCTGGGGTCAGGCCGGTTCCGACGATATGCCAGCCGCCGTCGCGGCGGACAGCAACCGCGCCGCCTCCTGCGGCAAGGCTGTGACTATCGAGCCCGCGCGAGACGATCCGGTCGATGCGTGTCGACAGATTGAAAACATGGAACTGCGAATCCTGTCCCGGCAGGTCGCCGTCGATCAGTTGCGGGGGCTTGGTCTCGTAGAAGAGTCGGTCGCCCCTGACCTCCAGGCTCCCGATCACCGAAGGCACGACAGGAAGTGCCACGGCGCGTCCCATCAGGCCCGTCAGCTCCATGTGAAAAGGCGCCGGCGACGCCGGACGCGGCGCGACCGGTTGCAGCGGCGACGGGTCACCGGCGTCGAGCGTGGCTGCATACAGACCGTCCGAGTTGACGGTGGCGATGATGGTCTCCTCGTCACGGTCCGAGACCAGCGGCTGCTCGTTGCGTTGCGACACGAAGAACAGCACGCGGCCGTCCGCGGAGAAGCGCGGCATGCGATCGCTCTCCATCGGAGAGCTCACGATCGTATCCTGTCCGGTAGCCAACGCCTGCAGATGGATCGCACGCTGCCGGTTGGATCGCATCGTGCTGTAGGCCACCCACTGTCCGTCGGGAGAGAACGTCGCATCCCGGATCTCGGCCTCGGGATCCTGTGCGATCCGTCGCGGCGAGCCGCCATCGACGGGAACCAGCCACAGCTCGTGCGCGGCATTGGCGACCAACAGCTGCGTTTCATCCGGGGACCAGGTCGGCGTGTAGAGGGTGCCGGATGCGAAATGCGTCAGCAGTCTCTCCGGACCACCTTCACTTGGCCGGAGTGCGAGCTGTTGTTCTCCGTCGGCATCGGTCTCGTAGGCGATCCGGTGTCCATCCGGTGACCAGGATGGGTGATCCTCATCGGCTCCCGGCGTCGCGGTGAGGTTCCGCCAACCCGTGCCGGCGCGCAGTCCGAACAGGTCGCCCCGTGCGGAGAGCGCCAACTCGGTGCCGTCGGGCGACAGATCGTAATCGATCCCGTGCATCGCATCGACCACCCTTACGGTGCTTCCAGCCGACACCATGCGGGGCGAGGTGCGGACGCCGTCGTCGGGCACGTCCACCACCAGCCGCCGGAGCGTTTCCGATGGCAGGTCCACCGCATACAGCAGCCCGCCCTCCTGGAAGGTGATGGTCCGGCCGCCGAGGGACGGCGAGTCTACATCGAACGTACCGAAATGGGTGATCTGCCTGACCAGCTTCGTGGCGGTATCGTAGGCCCAGATGTTCATGCGGAAGCCGGCCCCGCGATCGGACAGGAAGTAGATCGTGTTGCCGAACCACATCGGAGCGGTGTCGGTGCCCTTCCAGTTGGTAATCCGGCTCAGCCGCTTGCTGTCGAAATCGTAGGTGAAGATATCCTGCTGTTGGCCTCCGAGATATCGTTTCGGAAGAGCGTCATTACGAAAGACCCTGTTGAACGCGATGGAATGTCCGCCGGGGCCGTATGAGAGGAGGCCGGAATGATCCAGGGGTAATGGTTGTGGCCATCCGCCCTCGATCGGGACCGAATAGGCGCGCACGATCTTCTGCGATGACGATCGGCTCGACGACAGGAATACGATGCGGCGCGAGTCCGGTGTCCACGCGACGAGCTCGGCATCGCTGACCGCGCTCGATGCGATGAACGTCAGGCGTCTTTCAGCTCCCCCGGATGCGGGAATGATATAGACGTCGCTGGTGCCTGCCCTTCGGGCCGTGAAGGCTATCCAGCGGCCATCCGGGGAGAAGCGGGGGAAATAGACGTCGCCGGGATCGTGGGTCAGCCGCAAAGCCGGGCCGCCGGAAACCGGTGTCGTCCAGAGCGCACCGTAGGCGACGAAGGCGACAAGCTTGTCTGACGCGTTGGCGAACCGCATCAGCGGAGGAACGCGGTGGTCGGAGGCCTGCGCCGAAACGGTGGCACCGAGCATCCAGACAGCGAAGATGCCGGCCCTGTGGAGACTGAGCTTTCTTGATCTCGACGGGCGACACGCCTGTCCAATTTCTGGCCGGGCCGTTGGCACCAAAGTCACCGCGTTCTCCATGCATCTCGAGCGGCAAAGCTGTAGCAAAGGGAATGCCATACCCGCTTCTGTCACAACTCGTTGTAAGGGCTAACCTTTTTCGGATCTGGTTGGCCGCTATCCTGAACCGCGCGCCGAAGATGGCGAGACCGGCCATTCGGTGGTGCAACAAGCCATTGGCTCGCGATACTGAACTGGCCGGGTCCAGCTATGCCCAGTTTCACCCGGCATACGCACTCGTTGCTTCCGGCTGATGACCATGGCCGTGATGCCATGACTGCCTTGCAGCATTTGGCCGTCATAATCGGCAGCAACCAGGAGTTGTTACCCGACGACCCGCGGTGCTGCCTCTCGAACCCCGAAACATGCTGGAAGAAAGTCTTGGCGAGTCGGGGCCTTGCCCGGCCAACAAGCAATCGAGACTGCACGCGCAGCCTGACACGTCCACCTGGCGCATTCGGCGGTGCTGCCTCGGCAGATGTCTATCAAGCTCGAGCACAAGCATGGAGGAGGCGTGTCAGGCCGCCTCGGGCGGACCGATCGCCACACCTCCGGCAGGCGTTCCTCGGGCGAGGCCAGATCGCTCGGACGGATCGGCGCCGCATGTCCATAGGCTGTGGATCATCTGATTCCGCTCGCCAGAACAAAGCTTAAATCCCAAAAGCTTAGCTTGGAATGTCCACCGGACCGACGTATCTGTGAGTAGGTTTTACGGCGTTTTTAACAAGATCTAGTGGATATGGCTCGCATGAGCAGCTAGATATAGGAGTGCGAGTCGCGCCGATGCGCTCGTGGTTCTACTGCCTTGCGACCCTCGGAGAGTTTCCCATGGACGGACATGTTTGGCCCCAATCCTGCACGTCCGGGAGCCTGCTGGGCCATACGGACCGGCTCGCCGGGGCGTTCGGAATTGCGCCCCTCGCCGGGCGTCCGCTCGATCGCGGCATGGGCGAGGCGGTGGGCCGCCGGACCGTCTTCAGGCCGGAAGACCATGAGAGCTTCGGGAACGTCGCCGACCGGGTCGCCCTCGGCAACACGCTGCTGGTGGCCGACACTGGAACGGCCGAACGGGCGCAATTGCGGAATGCGATCGCGACCGGGGCCCTGCTGACCTCTGGCCGGCATCTCCAGCATGGAGACGCCGCACAGCGGGACCGCAACCTCGAGCTGTTTACCAACTGCGCCACTGCAATCAGTTCGTTCGCCAAGTTCTACCTGCTGCTGAACGGATCCGGCGTCGGCCGTGCCTATGATGACGAGCTCTGCGCGGTGGATTGGGCCGATGCGCCGACCATGCTGCTGCACATGTCGCCCGATCACCCGGATTTCCCACGCGACCGCGCCGGGCTGCACCGCTTCGGCGTCGAGATGCAACTCCTGCCCTGGGGCACGACGCTCGACCGGTTCGATGCCGTGGCCGAGGCCCTGGTCCGGGCCTCGCTGAACGAGTGCCTGCTGGCCAGCCCGACCGACGCGCCGGCGCATGCCGTGCATCACCTGATCGACGACAGCCGCGAAGGCTGGGCGAAGGCGGTCGAGATCCTGGAGGCTATGGCCTTCCGCGGCGAGCGCGATGGCTGCCTGCTGCTCGACCTGTCGGTGATCCGTCCCGCCGGCAGCCCGATCGCCGGCATGCAGGGCCGCCCGGCCTCCGGTCCGATCTCCCTGCTCCGCGGCCTCATCAACATCCGCCGCCACGTGATCGAGCCGGCCCGCCTGCGCGCCGCATCCGCCGACCCGCTCGAGCTCTGGGAGCAGGCGCTGCTGGTCGATCATTACCTCTCCGTCGAGGTTCAGGTCGGTGGCGCCCGTCGCGCCGCGCGGATGGCGACCAAATCCTGGCGCGACCCGGGCGTGCTGCGGTTCATCCGCTCCAAGTCCGAGGGCGGCCTGTGGACGGCGAACCATTCCGTCATGGTCGACCGCACCTTCTGGGCGCTGCAGAACCGGGCCGAGGATGGCGAGCTTGCCGCCCACGCCCGCCTGGTGTTCGACGAGGTCACCCGCTGCGCCTACGTCAACGGCGAGCCCGGCTTCATCAACGGTGACCTGCTCGAGGACCACCGAACCGGTGCTGCCTGGAACAAGCCGATCTTCACCGACGGCCGCGATTTCCGTTCGGCGCGCTATCAGGTCGATATCGCGTCCGGACTGCTCGCGGACCTGTCGAAGCGTGCCAGCCAGGCCCGGTTCCCGGTGACCACCAATCCCTGCGGCGAGATCACACTGCACGTCACCGGCGGTTACTGCGTCATCGCCGATTTCGCGCCGCTGCTCGCCTGCCCGGTCGAACTCGGCTCGTTCATGCCAGGCTCCCCGTCCGACGAGGATGCGGCGCTGTGGGACCAGCGCGTGGCCGACTCCGTACGGCTCGGCGTGCGCTTCCTGCTGCGGGCGAACAGCATGGATGCGCTGTATGCCCAGGAGGTCGCGCGCACCAACCGGATCGGCATCGGCCCGACCGGCCTGCACGAGTGGGCCTGGATGCGGTTCGGCCTAGGTTTCCGCGACCTGCTCGACGAGACGCTTTCCGCACCGTTCTGGAGCATGCTGGACCGGCTTTCGCAGGACGCGAAGAACGAGGCCAACGCGTATGCCGACGAACTCGGCACGGCACGCCCGACCACGGTGACCACGGTGAAACCGGCGGGAACCACCTCGAAGCTGTTCGGGCTGACCGAGGGTGCGCACCTGCCCGCTCGCCGCCAGTATCTCCGCTGGGTGCAGTTCCGCGGCACACGCGACGCCGGCGAGGACTGGCTGCCCGGCACCGATCCGCTGCTCCCGGAATACGAGCAGCGAGGCTATCCGGTCCGCACCCTGCAGTCGTTCCCCGGCATGAGCATCGTCGGTTTCCCGACCGTGTCGCTGATCCAGCGCCTGGGTCTCGGCGATGCGCTGGTGACCGCGCCGGATGCCACGCCGGAGGAGCAATATGCGTGGCTGCGCCTGCTGGAGCGCCACTGGATCGGCGCCGAACAGGGCAATCAGGTGTCCTACACGCTGAAGGTCTATACCGACCGGTTCGACCTGCAGGCCTTTCGCGACATCGTTGCCCGCGAGCAGCCACACGTGCGCTGCTGCTCGGTGCTGCCGAGCAGGCCGGACGCTGAACTGGGCTACGAGTATCTACCGGAAGAGGAAGTCTCCGCCGCCCGCTTCGCCGCGATCGCGGATGCGATCCATGACGAGGCCGCACAGGAAGTTGTCGACTGGGCGCATCTGCAGTGTGCCAGCGGAGCATGCCCGATCTGACCATATCCGATGCCGTCCGGCCTGCCCGGGCGGTGATCGGTGGTGGTGCCGCACGGGGCTGCACCTGAAGCGGAACCCTGATACGGAGACATCACGCCGCACCTGCACGCGGCCTGATGAACCCAAATGGCACGGCGCCCTGCTCGATGTTGAACCGACCGGTGACAGCGCCAGACGACCAGGATCGGTCTCGATACCGTAAAGCCGGACCGTCGGCCCGGATCGGGTTCGGCGCCGGCCTGCTGGCCATGTCAGCGTTCGTGCCGGTCATCGACGGTCCGGCATGGGCCGGCGATAGCAGCGGCTACACCCTGTTCAACCCCACCCCGGACTCCAAGCTGCGCGGCATGAGCACCGACCGCCCGGGTGCGGCCGCCAGCCCGTTCACCGTCGATGCCGGCCATGTCCAGGTCGAGACCGGGCTATGGAGCTACTCGTGGGACCACTGGACGCCCGATGCCAGCCTCACCCGCAGCCAGATGCTGTTCAGCACGAACGTGAAGCTTGGCCTGAATGACTGGGCCGACCTGGACGTGATCATCCCGGCCTCGAACAGCCTGGTTACCCGCACGCCGGCCGGGCCAGGACAATCGAGCCGGATGTCCGGCCAGGGATTCGGAGACGTCCAGATCGGCGCGAAGGTGAACGTCTTCGGAAACGACGCAGGCGAGACCGAGGGGTTGGGTTTGCTCGGCTACGTGAAAGTGCCGACCGCCGCCAGCGGGCTCGGCAACGGCACGGTCGAGTTCACCCTGCTCGCGCCCTTCACGTTCGGCCTGCCGGCCGGCTTCTCGGCAACCGTGCAGCCCGAGGTCGGATTGCTGCGGAACGATCAGAAGCAGGGTTACCATGGCGACTACCAGCTCGCGGTGGAAATCGGACATCCGGTCTTCGGCACCGATACACTAACCGGTCAGGTCGGCCTGACGCTCGACCGTGAGGGCGACCACAACTCGGCCGAACAGGACACCATCGCGCCGGCCCTGCAGTGGCTGATCACGCCTGCGCTGCAGGTCGATGGCGGGGTCACGATCGGCATCGCGCGAGCCGCGACCGACTGGAACCCGTATGTCGGGCTCTCGTTCCGATATTGACCGGTCCCGTGTTCTCACGGCGCGCATAGGCGTTGGAACACCGGATACAGGCTGAGGCACGGCAACGGCTTGCGCTGGCGCAAGGGTAACTCTGCTACGTGCTGCGACCCCGCGGTGGACAATGTCGGACTGAGAACCCGATAATTCTCATGACCGAGATTACAAATCCGTATTGGCGAGATTCCCGGTCAAAAGGCTTGCGTGTCGACAGCAGTAAAGACCAATGCCTGAACGGAACGGTTTCTTATCCCTGATTCCGCGCCTTTATGGCAGCGTGTTTTGCCCAGATCCGGGCGAGATCTCCGCCCTCATGTTTCCAGAATTCCGTGTCTGCCTGGACAATGCGTTCCGAGGCACCTGTCAGATGCAGGCGCACCGCATCCCGCGCCTTCTCCGGATCCTGTTCGAGTATGGCAGCATAGATCTGGCGGTGCTCATCGGCGACTGCGGCAGAAAAATCGTTCCGACGGGCTTCGTTCGCCCGCGTGACACCGATCGCGCTCTGCATCGAGTCGGCAAACAACTGCACGAACTGCGTCCAATAGGCGTTCGACGTCGCATGGCCGATTGACAGGTGAAATTCCAGGTCTTCCCGAACACCGCTCTTGCCGTCGCGGGTAGAATGGTCGATCGCCAGCAAGGCCGCTTCGACCTCCCGGCACTGCCTGTTCGTGCGTCGAACGGCGGCAAGTGCTGCCATCTCCATCTCGATCGCACGGCGGACTTCCAGGAACCCTAGCAGGCCATCGATCGACTTGGGCATGGAGAGGCCCTCGCCGACCGGTTCGTTCGGTGCGCGGACACGGGTTGCGGCACCCTTGCGCGTTTCGAGCAGCCCATCGGACTTCAGGCGCGCAACCGCCTCGCGCACGACCGTGCGACTGACCTGAAAGTCGATCGCAATCGCCTGTTCGGACGGAAGCTTCGATCCGAGAGGAAAGACGCCGCGCTGGATGCGCTGGCGGATTGCGTCGGTCACCAGATCCGTCCGGCTTCGGGGCTGCATGGATGTTTTCCTAAATTCTGCTACCGAAGCACGCTGCACCTGGCTGTGACCTGCCGACGACCAGGCACCGCGACGCGGCGTTTCTCCGACAGGCCGTTCGACGAGGCAGGCCCCATAATGGGGAAAGCAACGTCTTGCACCTGATCTTGAAACGCGCAAACCTGTCATACAAGTGGAACAATCGACAGCGTTCAGGGGAGTGAAATGCGGGTTGCGGTCACTAAGGCTGCGCACTCCCCGAGACGCGGGCTGGTCGTCGCCATGCTGTGGCGCGGCACCATCACGGCACGCGACAGAACACCCCGGCCGAATGCGGCATGCGCTTCGACATGAGCTCGAGAAGGCTTCCCCTGGCGCGGAGGCGAGCGCCGGCGCGGAATGCGCAGTCAGACCAGCAGTTCGATTTCCGTATCCGGAGCCGGTTCGCCAAAGGTTATTTCCGAGACCCGAGTCTAGGGACTGCAAAGTCGAACCGGAGCCAGAAAGCGGTCGCGCATCCCAGAACGCCTTGCGTGATCAAGATGCCGTGGCTGCCGGTTTCGGTAGCCGGCTTGCAATGGTTGAAGCGTAGGCTGGCCGGGATGCGCTTCCGCTCTACTTTGAAAAAGGCGTTCGATGCAGTTAGCGGAGCCTGTCCTCCATCGCGCGGAGGCGCAAACACTAAGTAGGCTAACCATGCATAAAGCATGACAGGCGTAGGGTTTGTCCGACCACGCGAGAGCCTTAGCCATCTACCGCAGTAGCCGAAAACAGGCTGCGCGCAAGACATCGAAAAGAATCGAGGGGAAGATAATCATGTACAAGATCGACACGACCCCGACCAGTCGCCGTTCGTTGCTTCGGGGATCCGCCTTGGCGGCACTTGCTGCCGCCCTGCCTGTCCGTGCCCGGGCGCAGGCACCGAAGCGGCTCGCGTATCTCGCACCGGGTCTCGACCTGCCGTTCTGGCGCTTTGTTCTGAAGGGCGTCACCGACCAGGTAAAGGCCTCGGGGTTGCAGGTGACAGCGTACGACAGTCACAACAGCGCCCAGACCCAGCTGCAAAACGCCCAGGACGTAATCTCTCGCGGTGCGACCGGCATCGTCCTGTCCCCGGTCGACAGCTCGACCGCACCGGCGGTGCTGGCGATGGCGGCGCGTGCCGGCATACCCGTGGTGATTGCCGATATCGGCACCACGGGCGGCGACTATGTGTCGTTCATCACGTCGGAGAACGAGAAGGGCGCCTACGAGACCGGACAGGCGCTGGCCGTTCAGATCAAGGCAAAGGGCTGGAGCAGCGGCACCTACGGCCTGGTGACCATCTCGCTGGCCCGCAAGAATGGCCAGCTCCGCACCGCCGGGTTTCGCCGCGCCATGTCGGAGATCGGCATGAAGGAGGCCGGGATCCAGCAGATGCAGACCTACACGGCCGACGAAACGTTCCGCTTCACCCAGGACATGCTGACCGCCCATCCGGAGATGCGGGCATTGTTCGTGGAGACCGACCAGCCGACCTTAGGCGCGGCACGTGCGATCCAGGCCATGCGCCGAAAGGGCGATATCCTGCTGGCCGGCTTCGACGGGATCCCCGAGTTCGTGGGCATGCTGGAAAGCGGCGAGATGGCGGTGGCGGGAATGCAGCAGCCCTACCTGCTCGGACAGACCGCCGGCAGCGACATGCTCGATCATCTGGCAGGCAAGACACCGACGAAGTCGGTGCAGATCCCGGTCGAGATCGTGACCCAGGCCAACATCAAGGAAAAGCTGCCGCTGATCAGCAAGACCGTGTTCGCGAGCAGCGCCGGCTGACGTCGGCCCCGGGCGGCGGCAGGCCGGCACGATAGCGAGCGGGGCCGGGTATCATGAGCCTGCTGCAGCTTCGCGGCATCGGTATACGTTTCGGCGCCACGCAGGCACTCGACGATGCAAGCTTCGACCTGCTTGCCGGCGAAGTGCATGCGTTATGCGGCGCGAACGGCGCCGGCAAGTCGACATTGTCGCGTGTGATATCGGGCCAGATCCAGCCGGATCGGGGCGAGATGCTGCTCGACGGGGTGCAGCTCCATCTGCCGGGCGCGCGGGAGGCGCTTCGCCATGGCATCTGTATGGTCACGCAGGAAACAACGTTGGCACCGGATCTGTCGGTGCTGGAAAACATCATGCTGCCGAGGCTCGGCCTGCCGGGGATGCTGGACTGGGCCGGCATGCGTCGCGAGGCCGAGCAGCTGGTCGGCAGCCTGGGCGGCGAGATCCGGCTTTCCCTGGATGTTCCCGCCGGGACATTAAGCATCGGCCAGCGGCAGATGGTCGAGATCCTGAAGGCGCTCGCGGTGGACAGCCGGATCATCATCTTCGACGAACCGACCGCCTCGTTGTCACCGTTCGAGAGCGAGATCCTGTTTGAGATCATGCGCGGCCTAACGGCCCGCAAGCGCGCGCTGGTGTTCGTGTCGCACCGGCTGGAGGAGATCTTCGGGGTGTGCGACCGGGTCACCGTGTTGCGCGAAGGACGGACGGTCGCATCTGGCCTTCCTGCCGCGGACCTGTCCGGAGGCGAGCTCGTACGCATGATGATCGGCCGTGACCTGACCGATGTCTATGCACACGCGGATGGCGGCCCGCCCGTCGTACGGGGCGAGCCGGTGCTGCGCGTGCACCATCTCGAATCGCTGCCGGCAGTGCGCGACGTGTCGTTCGATTTGCATGCCGGCGAGATCGTCGGCCTGGCCGGTCTAGTCGGCGCAGGGCGCTCGGAAACGCTGGAGACCATCTTCGGCCTGCGGAAGCGCAGCGGCGGTAACGTCGAACTCGGGGGCGCACCGTTCGGGGCCCGGCGACCCGCGGAGGCGATCCGGGCCGGCCTGGCGCTGGTGCCGGAGGACCGGCGTCACCAGAGCATCGTCCCGGATTTCACGGTGCGCGAGAACCTGCTCCTCGCGCATCTCGGGCAGCGTCGCGGCCCCGGGCTCGGGTACGACGCCCGCACCGGGGAAGCGGGCAGGCTGCTGGACCAGCTTGGCCTGCCGCGTGCGCGTGCAGCGGATCCCGACCTGCTGAACTTCAGCGGCGGCATGCAGCAGAAGATCATCCTCGCGCGCTGGCTGTTGCTGAAGCCCCGTGTACTGATGCTCGACGAGCCGACGCGCGGCGTCGATATCGGCACCCGTAGCAGTATCTATGCCCTGCTCCGGCAGATCGCCGCCGCCGGCGTCGCCGTGGTGGTGGTTTCCTCGGATTTCGAAGAGATCATCGGCCTGGTCGACCGCGTCGTGGTGATGAGCGACGGCAGCTCGGTGGCGGAACTACCGAGCCGGCTGCTCAGCATCGAAAGCCTGGCCATGTTCGCAGCACCCAGGAGCTCGGCACAGCGCATGCGCGGTGCTCTCGATGCGCTGGTCTCCGAGCATGGCGGTGTCGCCAGCTGGATCGGCGTGGAGGGCAGCCGGCTGTTCTGCTTCGACCGCGCCGGCGACGATCGCGACGCGGAGCCGGGTTTCACCGCCGGATCGATCGTCGACGTGGCCGACACGAGGATCGCCGGCGCGCTCTCGATCCGTGGACCCGATTTTGTCGAGGAACCAAACGAGCCTGGTCCGCGCACGCTTCTCGTGCCGGTGCTTGGCCGTCGCGGCCATGAGCTTGGCCTGGTCGCCCTGACGCTGGCCGGCGGAAGGCAGCGTCCCGACCCGGCGGCGATCGCTAGGACCGTCATGGCCTGGACCGCCACCACGCGGCCGGCAGGAGATGCAGCTTGATGCCGAACGAGACCCGAACTGCCGCTCCTGCACCGAGTGGGTGGCGGCACGTGTTGCGGATCGTCACGACAAAGATCGAACTGCGCATGCTGTCGCTGACGCTCGCGGTCATGCTCGTGCTCAGCGTGGCGTCGCCGCATTTCCGGACACTCAACAACCTGTTCAACGCGATGGACCAGTCCGTCGTGGTCGGGATGGTCGCGCTGGGCCAGACGCTCGTCATCCTGATCGGCGGCATCGACCTGTCGGTCGGTTCGCTGGTCGGGGTGAGCGGCATTGTCATGGGCCTGTGCCTGCCGACGCTGGGGCTCGGTGGCGGTATCCTGGCCTGCCTGGCAACGGGGGCACTGGCGGGCACCTTCAACGGCCTGGTCACGACATTCGGCCGCGTGGCGCCCTTCGTCGTCACGCTGGGCATGATGTCGATCGCCCGCAGCCTGTCCTACGTGTTCAGCGGCGCCAGCTCGATCGGCAACATCCCGCCCGGGCTGGCCTGGCTGTCGAATGCGACGGCGCTCGGACTGCCGCTGAACTTCATCCTGCTGATCGCGGTCTACCTGGCGGCCTGGTGGTTCCTCAGCCGCGCCAAGGGCGGTCGGACCCTGTATGCAATCGGCTCGAACGTCGCCGCGGCCCGGGTTGCAGGCCTGTCGATCTCGCTCTGGAGCGTGCTGCCCTATATGGTCGCCGGGCTGATGAGCGGCGTGTCGGCGATCTTCCTCGCGTCGCGCGTGCTGTCGATCGATCCGCTCGGCGGGACGGGACTGGAACTGGATTCGATTGCCGCCGTGGTGATCGGCGGTGCCTCGCTGTTCGGCGGGCGCGGGTCGATCATCGGCACGCTGTTTGGCGTGTTCATCATGGTCTTCATCCGCAACGGCCTCAACCTGCTCGGTGTGTCGCCCTACTGGCAGGGCACCGCGATCGGGTCGATCATCATCGCCGCGGTTCTGCTCGAGCGGATATTCAGCCGCCGCGGCAGGCGCTGAAACCGGAACGGAAGAGGAAATTCACATGACCGACCATGGCCACCAGAGCGGCGATCATCCGTTCGGCCGTCACGCGAAACTGCCGCTGGGCGACCTGCCCGGTTCGCGGTATCCGGTCCCGGCCATCGAATCACGCGACAAGCGCTTTACTGCGCGGCAGGGAAACGCCTGCATCCAGCGCATCGCCACAGGGTTCCGCTGGGCCGAAGGGCCGGTCTATTTCCCGAATGGCGGCTACCTGCTGTGGAGCGACATCCCGAACAACCGCATCATGCGCTGGCTGGAGGACGACGACCATGTCAGCGTCTTTCGTGCCGATAGCCACCATGCCAACGGCAACACGCGCGACCGGCTCGGCCGGCTGCTGACCTGCGAGCACGATACCCGCCGGGTCACGCGCACCGAGATCGACGGCACCATCACCGTGCTGATGGACCGCCATGACGGCAAGCGCCTGAACGCCCCGAACGACATCGTCGTCGCCAATGACGGGGCGATCTGGTTCACCGATCCGGGCTACGGCATCGATGGGCCATACGAGGGGCATCGCGCTGAGTCGGAGATCGGCCGCCACGTGTATCGGCTGGATCCTGCGACCGGAAAAGCCACGGTGGTCGCGAACGACTTCCATCGTCCGAACGGGCTCGCCTTCTCGCCGGACGAGCAGCTTCTGTATGTCGTGGATAGCGGGATCACCCATGGCGGTCCGGCGCATATCCGGGTGTTCGACGTCGCCGGCGGAACGCTCCGGAACGGACGTATCTTTGCCGAGGATTTCGCGCCGGGCTTTACCGACGGTCTCCGGGTCGATGCCGACGGCAACGTCTGGTGCAGCATGGGATGGGCCGATCCGGAGGAAGACGGCGTGCGGTGCTACGCGCCGGATGGCGACCTGATCGGTAAGGTGCATCTGCCGGAAGGCTGCGCGAATTTGTGTTTCGGCGGCAGGAAAGGACACCGGCTCTTCATGACCGCGAGCACGTCCGTCTATGCGCTCTACCTCAACACGACAGGGGTCGCTGGCCGCTAAGGAGTAGGTTTGCGGGGGAGCATGAGGCCCTGCCCCATGCTCTCTTCCGGTCGTGCGGCTCCGTACGGCGCGGAAAGGCTCACTGCGCCAGGTAGCCGCCATCGACCGGAAGCACCGCGCCCGTGATGAAGGATGCATCGTCCGAGGCCAGGAACAGGATCGCCTGGGCGACCTCGGCTGGACGGCCGAGACGAGCCATCGGATGCCTCGCCTTGATGTCGTCGACATAGGCGTCGGAAAGCTTCTTGACCGCTTCGGTGGTGATCGTGCCGGGCGCCACCGCATTCACACGGATGCCCCGCGTCGCCAGTTCGACCGCCAAGTGCTTGGTGATGCCGGATGCAACGAACTTTGCCGGCCCATAAACTGCCTGGCCTTTCTGCCCGGCCTCGCCGGAGATCGACGACAGGCACACGATTGCGCCGCCACCGGACTGGAGCATGGCTTCCGCAGCGAACTTGCAGGTCAGGAACATGCCGCGCCCGTCGATCGCCATGACATGGTCGAAATCCTCGGCCGTGGCCGTCAGCAGATCGAGTTCCGGTATGATGCCGGCATTGGCAACCAGCACGTCCAGGCGACCGAATCCATCGACCGCTTCCGCGACCATCGCGCGCGCATCGTCATTCTTGGAGACATCGCCCACGAAGCTGCGCACCTCGGCGCCCGAGCCGGCAATGGCTGCACGCAGCTCCTCGAGCCGCGGCGCATCGATATCGTTGATGACGAGACGCGCACCTTCGGCCGCGAACAGCAGCGCGGTGGCCCGGCCGATGCCGTTGGAGGCGCCGGTGATCACGGCAACCTTGTCCTTCATGCGTCCAAGCCCGCGCGGAAGCTCTGCAGTCATGGTGTGTTCTCCTTCGTGAGGCAGGGGTGGGCGTGGCGCCTCAGCCTCCACGCCGTTTCTGATTGAGGCTGTCGATGAGCACGGCGCCGAAAATGACCGCGCCCTGGATGAACTGGACCCAGAACGGCTGCACGTTCTTGAGCGTCAGGCCGTTATTGATCAGGCCGATGATGAGCACGCCGAGCAGCGTTCCGAGGATGCTGCCCTTGCCGCCGAACAGCGATGCGCCGCCGATCACCACCGCGGCGATGGCATTCAGTTCGAGACCGGTGGCGGCGATCGGTTGCGCGCTGTCGAGCCGGCCCGCGAGGATGACGCCGCCGAGCCCGGCCAGCGCACCGCTGATGATGTAAACGATCGCCAGGGTACGGCCGACCGGGATACCGGCCAGGCGTGCGGCGTCGCGATTGCCACCGACCGCATACACTTCTGCGCCGAACACCGTGCGCGCCAGCACGAGCCCGGCGACCAGGAAAACGCCCAGGGTTATCAGGGCGGCAACAGGGATCGCACCGATGTTGCCGCCGCCGATGTTGTCGAACGCGTCGGGGAACGAGAAAATCGTGTTCCCGTTGGTGACGATGAAGGCAAGCCCACGCGCCATTGCCAGAACCGCCAGGCTGACGATGAACGGGCTCATGTTCAGGGTGGTGACCGCGAAGGCGATGAAGCTGCCCGAGAGCGCGCCGATGGCGATCCCGATCATGACGCCCACCACCACCGGCACGTGCGCATTCAGCGCCAGTCCCGCCATGACGCCCGAGAACGCGACGACGGAGCCGACCGAAAGATCGATCCCGCCGGTCACGATGACGAACGTCTCGCCGACCGCCACCACCCCGATCAGCGAACTCGCCAGCAGGATGGAGAGCAGGTTGGCCGAGGTGAGGAAGGCAGGCGTGGTCAGTGCGAGGTAGAGCGAAATTCCGACGAACCCGACCACGATCGTCAGTTCGTTGACGGCACGGGTAAACGAGCGAAATCCGAAGCGGCGATCCTGCGTGACCTGAGCCTGAACGGGTTCCATGACCTGGCCTTCTGGTGGGAGGCTTCGCATCAGCCGAGGGCCGCGAGCTGCATGACCCGCTCCTGGCTGAACTCGTCGCGTGGCACGGCGCCGGCGAGGCGGCCGGCGCGCATGACCAGGATCCGGTCGCTGATGCCCAGCAGCTCTATCATATCGGAGGAGACCACGAGTATCGCACCACCCTGTTCGGCAAGATTGTTGATCAGACGATAGACTTCGATTTTTGCACCGACATCGATACCGCGTGTCGGCTCGTCGAGCAGGAAGATGCGCGGGTGCGTCGTCAAGGCACGGCCGAGCACGATCTTCTGCTGGTTTCCGCCCGACAGCGACCGGACCGTCTGCCGGATGTTGGGCGTGCGAATACGAAGGGACTTCACCGCGTCGTCGGCAAGGCGATCCATCCGGCGGGGGACCAGGATGCTTTTGAGCCATGAGAGCTTCGGTAGCGTAGACAGCGCGACGTTGCTGCGCACCGAGAACGGCATGACCAGGCCCTCCCCCTTGCGATCCTCCGGGACCAGCGCCACGCCCGCGGCAATCGCATCCCGCGGAGACCGGATCCGGACGTCGCGGGCGTTGATTTTTATGCTGCCATGGCTTGCTGCCAGCGCACCGTAGATGGTCTTGAGCACCTCGGTACGGCCGGCGCCGATCAGTCCGCCGACGCCCACGACCTCGCCGGCCCGGACGGTGAAGGACACATCAGCAAAACGTCCGGTGGAACTCAACCCCGAGACATCCAGCAGCACTTCCCCGAGGACGGCATGCCGCTCGGGAAACAGCGCCTCGATCGGACGGTTGACCATCGCCTGGATCAGCGCGGGTTCGGTCCAGGCCTGTGTCGGGCGCGTGTCGACGGCCGATCCGTCGCGAAGCACCATGATCCGGTCGCAGACCTCGAACACTTCTTCGAGATGATGGCTGATGAAGACCAGCCCGACTCCCTCCGCGCGCAAGGTTGCGACAGTGGCGAACAGGATCTTCTGTTCCGCGGTGGTCAGTGTGGCGGTCGGCTCATCCATGACGATGACCCGGGCCTTGCGGGATAATGCTCGCGCGATCTCGACAAGCTGTTGCTGCGCGATACCGAGAGTGCGAACGCGCGTCTGCGGCGCGACGGTCAGGCCGACCCGCGCAAGCAGGGATTTCGCGGACCGGTTCAACACTGTGCGGCGAACCGCCCCCAGTGCATTGCGAGGCAGATGCCCGAGAAAGATATTCTCGGCAACCGATCGCTCCGGAATGAGACTGAGTTCCTGATGAATGACGATGATGCCGGCGTCGAGGGAGTCCCGCGGGCTTTTCGGCGAGAAGATGCCGCCGGTCAGCAGCATCTCCCCGGTATCGGCGGAATAGACTCCAGCCAGTATCTTCATCAACGTGGACTTGCCAGCGCCGTTCTCGCCGACGATGCCAAGCACCTCGCCAGCGTCGAGCGAAAGGCTGACCTCGTTCAACGCCTTTACGCCCGGAAAGCCCTTCGAAATGCCACGCATTTCGAGCAATGACGTCATGGCCAGACCCTATCCTACCGGCGGTTTGGCCTAGTGACTGATCTCGTCGCCCCAGAGGCCGTAGGATTTCGCAGCTGCGCTGTCGATCGTGGCCTTGGTGATCAACAAATGCGGCCAGAACTGGTGGGCCGGGATCTTGGACTTGTCGCCGTGCAGATAGGCTTCGACATAGTTCACCGACTGCTGCGCCATGGTGACCGGATTCTGCGACAAGGTCGCGTCCATCTGGCCGCGCCGGATGCTGCTCAAGGCCTGCTCAGTGCCGTCGATCCCGATGACGACGATATGCTTGGGATCGCCGATCGGCTTGAAGCGGTTGGCCTGGCGAATGGCACGTACGACACCCACCGCATTGTCGTCGTTTCCGTTGAACACCGCGTCGATGTCGTTATGCGCGGCCAGCAGCTGGGTGGTGATGTTGAACGCCTTGTCCGCGTCGAAATCGGCGGCCTGACGCGCTACCAGCTTCAAGCCCGGGTTGTCCTTCTGCAGCGCCTCGAACTCGGTCGCGAAACCGCGCTCCCGGTCGTCGCCGGCCGTGGTTCCGAGCAATCCCTCGAGATCGACCACGTTGCCTTTGACCGATCCGTAACGCTGCTTGAGCTGGTCCGCGATGAAGTCCGCACCTTCCTTGCCCAGCGCCTTGTTGTCGGTTTCGAGGAAGTTCACCTGGCAGCCACCACAGGCGGCGCCGCGATCGAGCGTAAAGACGGGGATGCCCTTCTTGTTCGCTTCCTTCACCACCGGCACGATCGAGTTCGCATTGATCGGATTCAGGATGAGTGCGGCGACATGCTGGTTGATCAGGTCGGTGACCTGGTTGGTCTGGGTGTTCGCGTCGCCATTGGCGCTGGTGTTGATGAGTTTCAGATCCGGATGAGCGGCGATACCGGACTGCACGCCCTTCGTCATCCCCTGGAAGAACGGGTTCGCCAGCGTTGCAACACTCAGCCCGATCAGGTCGGCGGCATGTCCGGCCGAGGCTCCGCACAAGGATGCCGCGGAGACAGCCGCGGCAGCGAGGTAGTTTCTTATCTTCGACATGGATCCCCCAATTATCATTTTATTATTATGTTGATGACCTGGACGTGGCGCCTCGTTGATCCTGTTTCTGGTCCTTTTTGTTTTGCGGAAGCGCCGGAGTTTTGAAGGCAGCGGCCTGAAAGCGAACGGGGCGTCTTATCCCGTTCCTGGCTCTCTGCCGATCAAACAATATGCTGCACTGCAAAAACACCGAACCGGCAATCCACTGAACATGCCCGATGACACAGGGGACTCGCGGACCGACATTTTCTACTCCGGACTATGCGATGGAAAACCTGTATGACACGTTTAGCGTGTTTGTGGGCCGGTGCAAGCCGGTTTCGATCGCGCGGAAGCAGTCCGGATGCCATTCAAAGTGTGTCTTGGCCAGATGCTGCGCCAATGGGGTTTGCCGGAGCGAAAGCTCGCCTGACCGGGAGGCAGTTGCGGCCTGGGCTGCCACCGGCAAGGGGGCATCACGCAGCTGAACAGCAACTCGCCGGCGCTGCGGTTCGATGCGTTGCGACTGGGCCTGGAGTTCACCCGGAAGCCACGCGTGCGGGAGGCTGGACGGCAATCGGCCGGACGATTTGCGCTTGAAGCGAAACCCGTCCGATCTCTGAGCGAGTTACCGAAAGATAAGGGTATCGAAACGGTTTCATCTGCGCGTGCTTGTCGGCTCTTCGTCCAATGATGCGCAGGGCGCGCCTGAACATAAACGTGCACCAGCTATGGTGAGAGTTACTGGAACCACGGACTGAAGTTGCTCGCTGTTTGGCTTCTTTTCAGAATTGGGCCTTCGCCGACCGGATTGCCCGCATCTCCTTCGCAGCCTGGTTCCGCATCGACCTGTGCGAACAAGATAGAACGGCTTCTCGTGACATTCGCGGGGGTACTGCTTCCGCCCGATGTGAATTCGGTGCATCTGATCGGATGAGCCGGCGTTCGTACGGCAACGTAACTGGAGGGAGATGATATGACGGAATTGGCAGATATCGGCGTGACGGGCCTCGCGGTCATGGGCGCGAACCTCGCACGCAATGCTGCGCGCAAGGGTTTTCGCGTCGCATTGAACAACCGCAGCAACGAGAAGACCGAGACATTGCTCGCCGAGCATGGTCAAGAGGGCTCGTTCATCGGCTCCAGCACGATTGCCGAGTTCGTCGCGAGCCTGGCGAAGCCGCGCGTCGTCCTGATCATGGTCAAGGCCGGCAAGCCGGTCGACATCGTCATCGACGAGTTGCTCGAACATATGGAGCCCGAGGACATCATCGTCGATGGTGGTAATTCGCTGTTCGAGGATACGCGCAGACGCGAGAAGACCGTGTCCGACCGGGGCCTGCACTTCGTCGGCATGGGCGTGTCCGGCGGCGAGGAGGGTGCGCTCGAAGGACCGAGCATGATGCCCGGCGGCACCCGGCAGGCCTGGGATCGCATCGCGCCGATATTCACCAAGATGGCGGTCAGCGTCGACGGCTTGCCGTGCTGCGCGCTGATGGGCCCGGACGGTGCCGGCCACTACGTCAAGATGGTGCATAACGGCATCGAATATGCCGACATGCAGCTGATCACGGAGGCCTACGACCTGCTCCGGACGGTGTATGGCCGCAGTGCCGCGGAGATCGGCGAGATCTTTGCCGGCTGGAAGACAGGTGACCTGGATTCCTACCTGATCGAGATCACCGCCGCCGTGCTCGCCAAGCAGGACCCGCAGGGCAAGGGTGCCCTCGTGGACATGATCCGCGACGAGGCGGAACAGAAGGGGACCGGCCGCTGGACTGCCCAGTCGGCGCTCGAGCTGGGCGTGCCGATCACCGCAATCACCGAGGCGGTGTTCGCACGGGCCCTGTCCGGGCGTCCGGAGCAGCGACGTGCCGCGGAAGCGACGCTGGGTGGTATGCGCGGCGGTACGCTCGAGGCCGGACAGGCGGAAATCGACAAAATCCGCGACGCGCTCTACGCCTCGAAGATCGTCGCCTATGCCCAGGGCTTCGAGCAGCTGACGGTGGCATCCAAACAGTATAACTGGGATCTCGATCTCGGCCTGATCGCCACCATCTGGCGGGGTGGCTGCATTATCCGGGCCAGCTTCCTGGACCGGATCCGCGAGGGTTATGCATCCCATCCGGATGCGCAGAGCCTGTTGCTGCAGGAGTATTTCAGCGCGGCGGTGCTCAAGGCGGAGCAGGCCTGGCGCGACGTGGTGGTGGTGGCCGTGCAGCATGGCGTCGCCGTGCCGGCATTCGCCTCTTCGCTTGCCTATTACGACGGTCTGCGTCGAACACGGGGTCCGGCTAACCTGCTGCAAGGCCTGCGCGACTATTTCGGAGCGCACACCTACCGGCGCACCGACCAGGAAGGCAGCTTCCATATCCGCTGGTCGCAGGACGGCACGGAGGTCAAGAGCTAGAGGGCGTCATGCAACCGTGCAGCATGATCGGACATACTTGCGGACGATGACAGGCAGTCGATGCCCCCACTCCGGGGCATCGACTGCCGTTCTTACCGGCCTGCCTCGACTGGCTCAAGCAGACTCCCTGAGCAGTGCCAGATAGTCCTCACGCGTGGGGATGCGCGGGTTGGTGAGATGGCAATGATCCCTCATTGCCTCGCCAGCGACGGTCTCCATGATCGGATCGGTGACGAGCATGGCACGCAGTCCGGACGGCAGGCCCAGGTTGCGGCACAGCGTCTGCACCGCCTGGTCTGGCTCCTCTCCGAAAATGTCGCGCAGCGTGTCCCACTTTGCACCGATGACACTGCGGTTGAACCGCAATACCGCCGGCATCAGCACCGCGTTCAGTGTCCCGTGGTGCAGATTCAGCTCCCGGATCGCACCGAGCGGATGCGTCAGCGCATGCACCGCGCCGAGCCCCTTCTGGAACGCCAGTGCGCCTTCCAGCGCGCACATCATCATGTTCCAGCGCGCGTCGATGTCCGAACCGTTCTCGAATGCCCGGGTGATCGCCGGCAGGCCACGCCGCAGCCCGTCCAGCGCGATCGCATCGGCAGGCGGGTTGACCGCCGACGCCATGTAGGTTTCCAGGCAGTGGGAGATCGCGTCCATGCCCGTCGCGGCGGTCAGCGACGGCGGCAGCCCGTAGGTCAATTCGGGATCGCACAGAGCCACCGTCGGCAGCATGAACGGACTGATGATCCCGAGCTTGCGGCCTTCGGCCGTAATGATGACGGCCGCGCGCCCGACTTCCGAGCCGGTTCCGGCGGTGGTCGGAACCGCGATCATCGGACAGATCCGGCCGTGTATCCTCGCCGCGCCGCCGGCGACAGCAGCGTATTGCATGAGCGGCGGCTCATGCCCGGACAGCAGGCGGACAGCCTTGGCGAGGTCGATCGAGGACCCGCCGCCAAGGCCGACGATGCCGTCGCAGTTGCCGCTACGATATAACGCGTGCGCCGCGGTGGCCGCCGCCTCGGTCGGATTTGCCGGCGTCCCGTCGAACACGTCGACGGAGCCGGCGAGCATGGCTTGCACCCGTTGCAGGAGCCCGATGCGAACCAGCCCTTGATCGGTGACGATCAGCGGCCGCTTGATGCCGAGTTCGGCCAGCAACGCCGGCAGTTTCTGCAGTGATCCCGCTTCGAATTCGATGCGGGTCAGGTAGGTGATCAGTGCCATGCGAGGGGTCTCTTCTGCGCCGTCCGCTGGTTCGGACAGATACCAGGCGAGCCTGCCAAGTCGCTCCCGGCGGACAGCCGCCCATCTTCGGTTGAAGTCATGAACCTGTCTCCGCTTCTGTATTCGGCTGAAGGCTGGTTGATCAGGTCCCTGGGCGATGCGCGGGGAAGTCTGCGTGCACCTCGAACATGATCTGGGCAGAAGAGGCCAGAGCCAAATGCTCCTGTCAACGCGGTGGCACCGCGAGATCCCGTACGCGGGCGGCCACCATGACGGCCGACTGTCGGCAGTACGATGGATGATTTGTCGCAGGTTGTTTGGTCTGTTGCAGCTATGGTTCGGGCGCCCACCACGCGGCTGCGTCTGCAATCGCCTGCTCCGGGATGCGTCACGGCTACATTGCCATCCATCGGACGGCGACGGTCCGAGATAGACCTGATGCCCGACACCCTGCAACTTGCTAACATGTAGTTTATCTACGGATCGCGGACCTTCAACCTCTTGACACGGTCGCTTGAGCGGCCTTTTCTAGAAAAACTACAGTTATCCACAGAGATGACAGGAGGAAAACGTGACAGACTCTCAAGGTAAACTACCGCGACGCCACCTGCTTCAGGCGGGTCTTGCGCTCGGAACCGCATTCGCGTTCACGTCGGCTGAGGCAGCGCCCAAGCCATTGCTGGTGTACAGCAACAAGAGCCTGGATTATTACTTCTTCGTTGTGCAGCAGGACGCGGTTCGTCGCGCCGCCGAGGCCCAGGGCTGGGAGTTCGCGTCGGTTAACGCCAACTTCGACAATACGGTGCAGCTGCAGCAGTGGGCCAGCCTGTTGTTGCGGAACCCGGCCGCGATCGTCAGCGACCCGATCGACAGCCAGGCGATCGTCAGCGCGATCAAGCGCTTCAACTTCAAGCATATCCCGGTCGGCATCGTCGACACGCCCGCCACCGGCGGCAACGTGGCGATCACCGTCGACTTCGACAACTACCGGGGCGGCGTCATGGCCGCCGAACAGATCGTCACCCGCCTGAAAGCCAAGAACGGCTCGCCGAAGGGCAAGGTCCTGAATTGCTATGGCGCCTTGCAGAGCGTCGCCTGGCGGCTGCGCAAGGAAGGGTTCGATGCCGAGATGGCAAAATACCCGAACATCACGGTCCTGGATCGTCCGACCGAGGGATTGCTGAACAACATGCTCAGCGTCACCATCTCGACCTTGTCGGAACATCCCGATCTCGATGCGGTCCACGCACCGAGCGATACCCCTTCGCGCGGGATCGTGACGGCGCTGCAGCAACGCGGTCACTGGAAGAAACGCGGCGAACAGGGCCATGTCATTTTCGTCAACGTCGATGGCGAGCCGATCGCGCTGCAGTGGATCCAGCAGGGATACATGGACGCGGAAATCTCGCAGGATCCGATCGCCTATGCCCAGATCACCGTCGACATGATCGCGAAATATGCGATGCACGGGCAGAAGGTTCCTCTCGGTCCCTACGAGAACAAGGAATATTTCTGGGAGAAGGGCGTCATTACAGACTCGCCCTCCGGACCCTCGCTGGTCATCCCCCCGTCGATCATCGACGAGACCAACGTGACCGATCCGAGACTATGGGGAAATGTCGCCTTCAATAAATGGGGCATGCATTATTCCTGATCCCCGGGAGACGCGATGATGTCGACGCAAACCCTGCACCATCCCGCTACGCAGGCGACGCCCGACGATGCGATCCTGCGCATCGAGCACCTGACCAAGGTGTATGGCGCATTCAGCGCGCTGAGCGACGTGACGCTGGATGTGCAACGCGGCTCGATCCATGGGCTGCTCGGCGAGAACGGTGCCGGCAAGTCGACGCTGGTCGGCCTGATCGCCGGCATGCGATCACCGACCGGCGGCAGGATCGTGTTCGACGGACACGAGATGCAGGGCGCCGACGTCAAGGCCATGGAGCAGGCGGGGGTCTTTCTCGTCACGCAGGAGCCGATGATCGTCGGTCAGCTCAGCGTGGCGGAAAACCTTCTGCTCGGTCACTGGCCCGCACGCCGCGGCTTCATCAACTGGAAGCGGTTGCAGGCCCAGGCGCGGCTGATGCTCGAAGGCGTGCAGATCGATCCGAACGCGCTCGCCGACGATCTCCGAGCGGTCGACCGCCGCAAGCTCAATATCCTGCGTGCCCTGTTCAGCGGCGGCCGGCTCATCATCCTCGATGAGCCCACCACGGCGCTGACCATGCGCGACCGGGCCGTGCTGTTCGATTTCATGCGCGAGCTCAAGAGCCAGGGTATCACCTTCATCTTCATCTCCCACTACAACGAGGAAATCCTCGATATCTGCGATGCCGTGACGGTACTGCGCGACGGGAAGCTGGCGGGCGGAAGCGACACCCTGGCGGACATGAGCTCCGCACACTTGTCGGAGTTGGTGCTGGGCCGGGGACTGGAATTGTTCCGCCGCGACCGGACCCGTCCCGAAGGGGAACAGGCCGGCAACAGCCTGCAGGTCGACGGCGTCGTCGCACCGAATGTACGGGTGCAGTCTTTCGCGATCGCGCGCGGAGAGGTGGTGGGCTTCGCCGGCCTGCTCGGATCCGGTGCCAAGGAGTTCGCGCAGACCCTGTTCGGCCTGAACCCTGCCACGGCAGGACGCCTGCACGCCGACGAGACCCATGTAGCCTGCTCGCTGCCGACGACACCGAGCCGCGCGCTTGCACGCGGCATCGCGTACCTGTCGGACGACCGGCGCCGTGACGGGGTGGTCGGGCTTCTGAGCATCGGCAACAACATCTCGTTATCGAGCCTTCCCGCGTTATCGCTGTTCGGCTTCGTCCGGCGGCAGGCCGAGACAAGCATGATCGGTCGCTATTTCCGCGAGCTCGGCGTCAAGGCGCCAAGCCCGGATGTCGCGGTCGACACCCTCAGCGGCGGAAACCAGCAGAAGGTCTGCCTGGGACGTCTGCTGGCGACGCAGCCGCAACTTCTCATTCTCGACGAGCCGACACGCGGCATCGATGTCGGCGTGAAGGAGGACGTCCACCGGATGGTCGACGCGCTGACCGCGCAGGGTCTCAGTGTCATCGTGGTCACCACCGATCTCGACGAGATGTCCCGGATCACCGACCGCGTCTGCATTTTTCTCGATGGCGAGATCGTCGAGACGCTGTACGGCGACGACATCACGCCCGAACGCCTGCGACAGGCTGCGTTCAGTTCCCCCATCACCGAGGAGGTCGCAGCGTGAGCGAGCAGAGCGTACGGGCCGGGCAGCCCGTCATGGAGGGCAGGGCCAACTTGCCACAGGCATCCGCGTCGTCACCGGCGATTAAATCCGGAGCCGGAACCCGCTCCCGCAACATGTCTGGCCTGCGCTGGGTTCTTCAGAACTCGGTGTGGCTGTGGCTGGTCGGGCTTGTCATCATTTTCGGCAGCCTGAACGCATTCTTCTTCAGCGTTGCCAACCTCCAGAACGTCATGATCCAGGCGACCGTGCTGGGGCTGCTCGCCCTCGCCGTGTCCCTGCCGCTGCTGATCGCCGAGATCGACCTCTCGATCGCCAGCAACATGGGCTTCTCGTCGGTAGTCGGCGCGATGCTGGTCAGTACCGGCCACTGGCCCTGGTGGCTCGGCATGGTTGCCGGTGTCAGCGTCGGCACCCTCGTCGGCTTCTTCAACGGCGTCTGCATCACCTCGCTCCGCATGGTGTCGCTAATCGAGACCCTGGCGATGATGATCATCCTGCAGGGCGCGTTGCTGGCGATCACGCACGGAAGCACGATCACCGATCTTCCAAATGGCTACTACTGGATCGGCCAGACGACGGTGTTCGGCTGGCCGTTGATGCCGGTGATTTTCGTGCTCGCCCTGATCGGCATGATGGTGTTCCTGCGCCTGACCGTACCGGGCCGGAGCGTCTATGCTGTCGGCGGCAACCCCCTGGCGGCGGCGAGCGCCGGCGTGCGCGTGCGCAGGATCAAGATCCTCGCCTTCACGGCCTCCGGCTTCCTGTCGTCGATCGCCGGATACCTGCTGGCATCGTGGCAGATGGCGATCACCTCGAACCAGGGCTCCGGGTTCCTGCTGTACGCCATCGCGGCCCCGATCATCGGCGGGGTGAGCGTGTTCGGCGGCCGCGGCCATGTTCTCGGCATCCTGGGCGGCGTGCTGCTGCTGACGGTCATTCATGTCGGGCTGTCGATCGTGAACGTGCCCTCGTTCTATGTGGACATGATCGGTGGTTTCGCGATCTTCATCGCCGTTGCGATCGACGCGATGCGCGTCCAGATCTCGTCCCCGCGCTAGCACCGGCCCTTTGAAGGACACCCCATGAAAACCATCGATATCCTGCCGTCCGATCATCAAGCGGCGACGCTGGTCGGACGGGTGTTCGATCCCGCCCTCGGCGGCCCATGCCTGGTCCATCTCCGTGGCGACCGGCTTGTCGACGTCACCTCGGCAGGCCCGACCATGGCCGACCTGCTGGAACTGGACGATCCGGTCGCCGCACTCCGCGCCGTCCCGTCGACGAACTCCTATTCCTTCGAGGAGATCCTGGGCGACAGCCTGGCACGACGCACCGACCGGCCGCACCTGCTGGCGCCGTGCGATCTGCAGGCGGTCAAGGCGTGCGGCGTGACGTTCGCGCGCTCGATGATCGAGCGGGTCATCGAGGAGCGTGCCAAGGGCGATCCCGCGCGGGCGCTGGCAATTCGCGAGCAGGTCGACCAGGCCGTGGGCGGGGCACTGGCCAACGTGCAGGCCGGGTCTCCCGAGGCGGCACAGGTCAAGCAGGTGCTGATCGAGAGCGGCTACTGGTCGCAGTATCTCGAGGTCGGCATCGGGCCCGATGCGGAAGTGTTCACCAAGGCGCCGGTCCTGTCCGCGGTCGGCGTGGGGAGCGAAGTCGGCATCCTGCGCGCGTCGAGCTGGAACAACCCGGAACCGGAAGCGGTGCTGGCGGTGAACAGTCGCGGCGTCGTGCGGGGCGCCACGCTCGGCAACGACGTCAACCTGCGGGACATCGAGGGCCGCAGCGCGCTGCTTCTCGGCAAGGCCAAGGACAACAACGCCTCCTGCGCGCTCGGCCCGTTCATCCGGCTGTTCGACGATGGTTTCGGCATCGACGACGTTCGCCGTCTCGAGATCACGCTGACCATCACCGGCGCTTCCGACAACTACGAACTGCGCGGCAGCAGCTCGATGCGCGAGATCAGCCGCGACCCGCTCGATCTGGTCTCGCAGGCGATCGGCCGGCACCACCAGTATCCGGACGGGCTGATGCTGTTCCTGGGCACGCTGTTCGCGCCGACCCAGGATCGCGACGTGGCCGGCCAGGGCTTCACCCACAAGCAGGGCGACCGAGTCGAGATCGCGACGCCGTCGCTGGGACGCCTAGTCAACACCGTGACGTTCGCCGACGAGGCCCCTGCCTGGACCTTCGGGATCGCCGCGTTGATGCGCAACCTCGCGCAGCGCGGCCTGGTCGGCCCCGTGGACCACGCCACGCGATGAGTCCTGCAAGGAAGCGCGTCGTCGTCACGGATCTCCGGTTCGAGGGACTTGCGCACGAGCGGGCTGCCGCGGAACGCCACGGCGCTTCGTTCCAGGAGTTCGACTGCCATGACGAAGCCGGGGTGGTGGACGCACTGCGGGACGCCGACATCGCGTTCGTCAATCTCGTGCAGGTGACGGAAGCGGCCCTCGCCGGCATGCGCGCGGATGGCCTGGTGGTGCGCTACGGCATCGGCACCGACAATGTCGATGTCGATGCGGCCCGCCGGCTCGGGATCAGGGTCGCCAACGTCCCGGACTACGGAAGCGACACCGTCGCGGATCACGCGTCGGCCTCCATGCTGGCGCTGCTGCGCCGGTTGCCGATGTTCGACGCGGCGATCCGGCACGATGGCTGGATCAACCCGGATACCGTCGGCCACCTGCCTTCCCTGTCCGCCACCACCGTCGGACTGGTGGGCGTCGGCCGGATCGGCCTGCTGGTCGCGCGCCGGCTGCAGGCGTTCGGCATCAGGATCCTGGCCACGGACCCGTTCGCGGATGCCGACGCGCTCCGCGCAGCCAATGTCGAGGCGGTCTCGCTCGAAACGCTATTGGGCGACGCGCACGGTATCTCGCTGCATCTCCCGGCAACGCCCGCGACCCGTCACATCATCGGCCCGGCATCGATCGGCCGGATGCGGCGCGGTGCGATGCTGGTGAACACGGCGCGCGGCGCGCTGGTGGATGAAACCGCACTGGCCGAAGCGCTCGGCGACGGGCGTCTCGGCGGCGCCGCCCTCGACGTGTTCGACCCCGAGCCGCTTGCGCCGAACTCGCCGCTGCGGACCCTGAGCAACGTCATCCTGACGCCGCACGCGGCATTCTACTCGGTGCAGAGCCTGGAAGCATTGCAGCGCCTCGCATCCGAGGAAGCGGCACGTGCGCTGGCGGGCGAGCCGCTTCGCTCGCGGATAGCATGACCGACCAGCCCACCATGATCGCGGAGACATCGATGACAGGCGAGCAATCCCCCTCCATCCTCATCGACGGGATCTGGTCCACGGACGGTGCCGAGGGATGGTTCACGGTGAGCAATCCTGCGACCGAGCAGCCACTGGCACAGGTCGCCACTGCCGGAGCCGCGATGGTGGATCGTGCGGTGCAGGCAGCACGCCGGGCATTCCCGGCCTGGCGGGATCTCGGCCCGCACAAGCGTGCGACCCTGCTCCAGGCGCTGGCGCGGGTCGTCGACGAGCGGCGGGACGCGATTGCCCGCATCATGACCGCCGAGCAGGGCAAGCCGCTGGACGAGGCACGCGGCGAAGTCAGCAAGGTCGCGCGGACGTTCGAGTTCTATGCCGGCGAAGCGGTGCGCCTGCTCGGCCAGACCATCCCGAACGAGGAAAAGGGCTTCCTCAGCCTGGTGGAGAAGGAACCGATCGGCGTCGCGGCGGCGATCGCGCCCTGGAACTATCCGGTCGAGCTGATCGGCTGGAAACTCGGGGCCGCCCTTGCCGCCGGCTGCACGCTGGTCATCAAGCCTTCCGAATATACGCCGCTTTCCGCCGTTGCCCTGATCGAGTGCGTCGGCCTTGCGGGCTTTCCCGCAGGCGTCGTCAACCTGATCCAGGGTGCAGGCCCGACGGGCGCAGCGCTGGTCTCGCATCCCGACATCGACAAGATCGCCTTCACCGGATCGGTGTCGGTCGGCGAGGACATCTTCCGCACGATGGGCGGCATCAAGTCGGTTTCGCTCGAACTCGGCGGCAACTGCCCGATGGTGGTGGGGGCCAGCGCCGATGTCGACGCCGCGGTCGCCGGCGCGGTGCGTCGCGGCTTCCGCAACATGGGCCAGATCTGCATCGCGGTGAACCGCATCTATGTGCACCGGTCGCTGTACGAGCGGTTCCTGGCCGGGCTGGTCGAGGGGGCCGGCCGGCTCAGCATCGCCAACGGGCTGGAGCGTCCGGACGCCGATCTCGGCCCGATGACCAATATCGACGGCATCCGCAAGGTCGAACGCCACGTGGCCGATGCACGCGAGAGGGGTGCACGCCTGCTCTGCGGCGGCGGCCGCCCGGATGGTTTTTCGCATGGGTTCTTTTTCCAGCCGACGGTGTTCGCCGATTGCACGCCGGACACGCTGGTGATGAGCGAGGAGACGTTCGGGCCGGTGCTGGGCGTGGCGCCGTTCGACACGCTGGACGAGGTCATCGCCGAAGCCAATGCCGGGCCGTACGGCCTCGCGGCCTACGTCTATGCACGCGACGTCGGTGAGATCTTCACGCTGACGCGGGCACTGTGCTTCGGCAGCATCGCCGTCAACAACGTGGATGCGGGGATCATGAACGCACCGTATGGCGGCCGGAAGCGCAGCGGCATCGGCTACGAGCACGGGCGCGAGGGCATGGAGGGTTATCTCGCCCTCAAGCATGTCCGGCTGCGGCACGGAGCGTAAGGCGGGCATGGCCAGCATCGCCTGCTTCGTCGGCATCGATCTCGGTACCTCCGCCTGCAAGACCCTCGCGATCGACGAGAACGGCCGGGTCCTGGCGCGCGGTTCGGCGGAGTACCAGCTCTCGACGCCGCGTCCCGGCTGGGCCGAACAATCGCCGGATGACTGGCAGGCGGGCTGCGACCGCGCCATGCGGCAGCTGGTGGCTGCGCTGCCGCCCGGCGCCGTCGTGCAGGCGATCGGCCTGTCCGGGCAGATGCACGGGCTGGTGGCGCTCGACAAGGACGACCGCGCGATCCGGCCCGCCATCCTCTGGTGCGACAACCGCACCGAGGCGCAATGCGCGACCCTGACCGAACGGGTCGGTGGTCTGGAGGCGCTGGTCGGCCTCACCGGCAACCGGATGCTGCCCGGGTTCACCGCCGGCAAGCTGCTCTGGCTGCGCGAGCACGAGCCCGAGACGCTCGACCGGATGCGGCGCTTCCTGCTGCCCAAGGACGCACTGCGCCTGGACATGACCGGCGTGCATGCGACCGACGTGTCGGATGCCTCCGGCACCGGCCTGTTCGACGTGCGTGCACGAAGCTGGTCCCGGCCGATGCTGGACGCGGTCGGGCTGACGCCGGAGCAGGTTCCGGCCGCCTTCGAGTCGCATGAGGTGACCGGTCGCCTGCGCCCGGTGACGGCGGCGCGCTGGGGCCTGCCGCCCGGCGTGCCCGTGGTCGCGGGCGGCGGCGATTCGGTCATCCAGACCACATCGATGGGGGTGATCGATCCCGGCGTGGTCGGTGTCACGATCGGCACCGCCGGCCTGGTCGGGGCCAGCGTCGCATCATGCCCCGACAATCCCGGAGCGCGCCTGCAGGTGTCGTGCGGCAATGCGCCCGGACGCTGGCATGTCATGGGCGTCACGCTGAACGGCGGCGGCGCGTTCCAGTGGTGGCGCGATGCGGTCGCGGCGCTGCCCGGCGAGACGCCCGATTTCGACACGCTGGTGGCCCTGGCGGAGCAGGTGCCGTGCGGTGCCGGCGGGCTGCTGTTCCTGCCCTACCTGATGGGCGAGCGCTGTCCGCATGTGGCGCCCGATGCACGCGGCGCCTGGATCGGCCTGACCCGCGGCCACGACATCCGGCACATGACCCGGGCCGTCATGGAAGGCGTGCTGCTGAACACCCGGTCGATCCTGGATGTGGTGGCGGCGTCCGGGGTAGCCTGGGAGTCGCTGCGGGTATCGGGAGGTGCCACGGCATCGCCGGCCTGGCTGCAGATGCTCGCCGACGTCACCGGACAGGAGGTGGCGACCGTGACCGCCGCGGCCGAGGGCGGCGCCTACGGAGCCGCCCTGCTGGCCGGAGTCGGCGCCGGGCGGTGGTCCTCGCTCGAGGAAGCGGTGACGCTGATCGCCACCACCTCCATCACCACGCCACGCGCGGCAGCGGCCGCCACGTATGACCGGCTTCATCCGATCCATGCCGCCTTGTTCGGCAGCCTGGGTGGAGCAATCGCCAGCCTGACCGCCTTCGACGCGGCGTCACGGCCGGACCAGGGAGCGTCCTCATGTTAAAAGCGATCGTGTTCGATCTAGACGGCACACTTGTCGACAGCGCACCGGACATCGCCTGGGGCATCAACCAGATGCTGGCAGAATACGCCTTGCCCGCGCAGCCGGTCGGGGTGATCGAGAAACTCATCGGCGAGGGCGCCAGCGTGCTGGTGACCAAACTCTATGCCGAGCTGGGCGTGGCGGTGGACGCGCAACGCATCGATGCGGATACCGCCAGCTATCTCGCGCATTACCGACTGCGCCCCGTCGCGGACTCGACGCTGTATGCCGACGCCGCCGAAGCCCTGCCGGCGTTTCGCAATGCGGGTCTGCGGCTCGGGGTCTGCACCAACAAGAACCAGGATCTGGCCGAAGTGGTGCTCGACCGGCTCGGGCTCGGCCCGTCGATCGAGGTGGTGGTCGGTTCCGATACGACGCCGCATCGCAAGCCGCATCCGGCACCGCTGCTGCATACGCTCGACCTGCTGGGCGTGGCGGCGGAACACGCCGTGTTCATCGGCGACACCAGGATCGATCGCGATTGCGCGGCGGCAGCCGGCGTCCGGTGCCTGATCGTCGACTGGGGAACCGGACCATCGGTGGACGTGCCGCCGGCGAACCGGCTGCGCCGCTTTTCCGACCTGCTCCGGGATGCCGTCCTGCATGGGTGAGGCTCCGGCTCACATGCTGACGGCGGTGGCGCAGGCCCGGCCCGGGTTGAGCCGGGCCGAGATGCGACTGGCCGATGTCGTGCTCAACCAGCCCGAAGCCGTGATCACCATGAGCATGACCGACCTCAAGCAGATGGCGGCCGTCAGCGACCCGACCATCGTGCGGTTCTGCCGGCGCCTCGGTTGCGTCGGCTATTCCGAGTTCAAGGTGCGCCTGGCACAGGGACTGGCACCGCAGCCACCGTTCAGCCACCAGCCGATCACCAGCCGCGACACGATCTCCGAAGCGACCGCCAAGCTACTCGCCAATTCGGTCAACGCGATCCGTCGGTTTGCCGAGGACCTGGATCCCGACGCGGTGGAAGCGGCGGCGGACCGGCTGGTGGCCTCCAGCAACACGTTCCTGTTTGCCCTGGGCCTGTCCGAGACCGTCGCTTTCGATGCCGAGCATAAGCTGTTCCGCCTCGGAATCCGCTGCCGCCTGGTCCTCGAGGCGCATCGCCAGGCGCTGCTGGCGCCGACATTGCGTAGAGGCGAGTTGATCGTATTTTTCTCGCATTCCGGCGATACCCGCACCCTGGTCAGCGCGGCGGCCAGCGCGCGTCGTGGCGGTGCATCGACGGTCGCACTGACGGCGCCCGGCTCGCACCTCGCCCGCGCCTGCGACATCGTCGTTGCCTTGCCGCGTTACGAGCACAGCGAACTCTATACGCCGCTGACGGCGAGGCTGAACCATTTCCTGGTGGTCAACATGCTGGTGGTCGCCGTCGGGCTCAAGCAGAAGCGCGAGATGCCGGAAAGCCTGGCGGCACTCGAACCGTGGCTGACCGAAAAATTCATCGATTGAAGGAGAACGAAATCATGGAACCGACCAAACCGCAGGACCGCGCCAAGCTTGCAGCCGGCCGCAAGGCGATCGAAGTCTACCTGAAGGACGGGATGAGGATCGGCCTCGGGTCCGGCACCACTTCGCACTGGTTCGTCCGTGCGCTGGGCGAAAAGGTTCGCGAAGGGTTCGACGTCGCCGGCGTCCCGACCTCCACCGCAACGCGCGACCTGGCGATCCAGTGCGGGGTACCGCTGCTCGATCTCAACGATGTCGAGGAGCTCGACCTCACCATCGACGGCGCCGACGAGATCGACCATGCCGGGCGCATGATCAAGGGCGGCGGCGCCTGCCTGCTCTGGGAAAAGATGGTGGCGCGCGTGTCGCGTCGCATGGTCGCGGTCGTCGATGACGCCAAGGTCGTCGACACCCTCGGGAAGTTTCCATTGCCGATCGAGGTGATCCGGTTCGGCTGGCGCAGCACCGGGCGCGAACTGCAGACGCTGTTCGGCCGGTTCGGGCTCGGGGATGCGCCGATGATCCTGCGCGGCGGAGAGGCCAACCCGGTCATCACCGACAGCGGCCACTACATTCTCGATTGGGAGCTCGACCGGATCGAGCAGCCGGACGCACTTGCCCCGCTCTTCAACGAGATCCCGGGCGTCGTCGAACATGGGCTGTTCGTCGGGATCGCGCACGAGATGGTCATCGGGCACGCCGATGGCAGCGCCGACGTCGTACGCCTCGACTGATCGATACCCGACACCAGGAGGACATGCATGTATCTCGAGAAGCTCAGCCTCGCCGGCAGAACCGCAGCCGTGACGGGCGCCGCACGCGGCATCGGTTACGCGTGCGCGCACGCCCTCGGTGAAGCCGGTGCACGCGTCGTGGTGACCGACCGCGATGGCGATGCGGCGGAAGCCGCGATCGTCGAGCTGAGGCGGCACGACATCGATGCGCATGCGTTCCCCCTGGATGTCACCGACTCCAAAGCCGTCCGCGACCTCGCCCTGCTCCTGAACAGCCGTTTCGACGGCATCGACATCCTTGTCGCCAATGCGGGCATCGTTCGCGGCGGCAAGGCGGAAGAGGTGGAGGATGATGACTGGCGGGCGGTCATCGACGTCAACCTGAACGGCGTATTCTGGAGCTGCCGTGAATTCGGCCGCCCGATGCTCGAACGGGGACACGGCGCCATCGTCGCGATCGGCTCGATGTCGGGCATGATCGTGAACAAGCCGCAGGAACAATCGTCCTACAACGCCGCCAAGGCCGGCGTGCACCACCTGACGCGCAGCCTGGCGGCCGAATGGGCGCCCCGTGGCGTGCGCATCAACGCGGTCGCGCCGACCTATATCGATACGCCGCTGACCCGGTTCGGGATGGAAGATCCGGCACTGAAACAGGCGTGGCTGGACATGACCCCGATGCAGCGGGTCGGGCGTCCGGACGAGGTTGCCTCGGTGGTCGCCTTCCTGGCCTCGGATGCTGCCAGCCTGATGACAGGCAGCATCGTGCTCGCCGACGGCGGCTACACCTGCTGGTAGCCGCTCAGTCTTCCGTCTCGTTTTGATCGGCGGAATAGCGGCCACTTGTTAACGTGTCGGATCCCAGGTCGGCGCCTCGTCAGACGAGAACTAGGCGCCGCCAGTTGTCACGATAGGGCAGGAGGTCCGCACAGGCATGCGGCATGACCGGGGAAAGGCCCGCCCGTGGCTTCGGATCGCATCCGAGCAGCGCCAGGGCGCCGCCGATCGTGCCCGACCGTCCGTCACCCGGATAGACCCGGCGCTGCGTGCCCAGCGCCGCCACCAGAGCGGGGAAGATCGGATTTTCCGCAAGCGGGCCCTCGATGATCAGGTCCCCGCGCGCACCCAGCGCATCCAGGGCATGATCGGTCAGCAAGGCGACATAGAGCGTCGCCAGGGCGGCGCGTTCGACCGGTGAGCGATCCCCCGCATCGACGACCGATCCCGCACGGCCGGAGAACGGGCCGGCCGGCGCGAAACTGGGGATCGCCATCGCGCCGCCGCGGAGGACGCTGTCGACGGCGGTGCTGGTCGGGACGGACATATCCCCCCCGGTGATGACGGCATACTCGCGCCCGCCCATGAAACGCGCCGTGCCGACGAGTTCGCCGAATGCGTCGACATTGCCGAGCATGTCGCGATCCTGATGCAGCCGCGCCGGGTCGACGCCATTGGCGAGCAGCACCGTCCAGGTTCCGCTGGAAACGACCGCAAACGGTTCCGTCCGTTGCCGCTGGACCCGATGCTGAAGGTAGGACGCATTGGAGTCGTGGATGCCGCACAAGACGACGCAGCGTGGGTCGAGGCCGGTAGCGGCAGCCATGGCGGGCGTCAGCGTGCCCAGCACGTCACCAGCTAGCCTCAGGGGCGCAAACCTCTGGGCCCAGCCTGAGAGGTTTGCCATCGGCGAGAACCGTGAGGTGGTGGGAACCCAGAGATCGGTGTGACAGCCGAGCGACGTGACTTCGCTCGCAAGAACACCGGACAAGCGCCACGCCCAGTATTGCGGATACGGCAGGATCCAGCGCACCGCCGCGAACAACTCCGGCAGCCGCGTCGCGGCATAATGGATCTGCCGGCCCATGTTGAGGCCGAGCGGCAATGACGGCGACAGCGTCAGTGCGAACGGATCGCGCAACGCCTCGTAGCCGGGGTTGTCGGCAAGGCGCGGATCCTCGTAATCCGGCGCAAGCAGAACATTGCCGCCCTGGTCGAGCATCACGCACGATGCACCATGCGCGACCGGCACGATCGCGCCGATTTTCTCGCGGTCCGGTGCATGTGCCAGCGCACCGCGCATCCAGCGCTCGAGCCCCTCGATATCGAGTTCGAGCAACGGGCCGCCAGTCCGTGGGGTGTTCGGTCGGCGTTCCGCGAACACCTCGCGTCCGTCGCGCATGTCGATGACGCTGAGCTTCGCGTTGCTCTTGCCTATATCGAGCACGGCAGCCAGGACAGCGCCGGGGAAAGGGGGCTGCACGGCGTCAGGCCATATGGAACATGCAGGGAAGATGCTCGGCCGGCGGGCCATTCGGACCGGGCGGCATCAGGTCGGCCATGTGTTGCCACCATCGCTGCATCACGGGATGAAGCGGGAGCTGGTCCATGGTGTGGCCGGGTGCGAGCGTCAGCACCGCGAACAGGCTGTCGGTCGGTTCATGCAGGAAGATGCTGTAGTCGCTGATCCCGGCTTCATGCAGAAGCGACACGAGGTCCGGCCAGATCGCGTCGTGTCGCTGCCGGTAGAGCGCCCCCTGCCCCTTGGCCAGCTCCATCCGGACCGCGATGCGGGTGCCGCCGCCATCGAGCACCGCGCCGCTCACCGGCGTCCTCCTGCCAGGCCGAAGCGCTTCAGCGCCGCCGGCACCGCCACCACGACGATCAGCATCGCGCCGGTCACCACCGACACCACGATGCCGGGCACATTCAGAAGTCCCAGCCCGAAATTCACCAGCCCCATCAGCAACGCGGCAAGGGCCACCCCGGCGATGGTGCCGACGCCGCCATCGATCGAGACGCCGCCCAGGATCACGATGGTGATGATGTCGAGCTCCCACCCCTGGCCGATCGACGGCCTGGTCGAGCCCAAGCGGGAAGTGAGCAGCACGGAGGCAAGCCCGGCGGCGACGCCGACCAGCACGAACAGGCCGAACCGGACCCGATCGACCGCAATGCCCGACATGCGCGACGCCACCGGATTGCTGCCGATCGCGATGATCCGTCGCCCGAGCGGCGTGTAGTGCAGCACCGCTCCTGCCACGACGCCCAGGCCGACAAACAGCACCAGTTCGATCGAGATCGGGCCGACAACATAACCCTGGCCAAACCAGCTGAACCCGGCGGGATAGGTCTTGAGCACGCCGTCACCCATGACCGCATAGGCGATGCCCCGGAACAGGGTCATCGTGCCGATGGTCGCCACGATCGACGGCACCTTCAGTCGCGCGATCAGCAAGCCGTTCAGGCAGCCGCAGGCGAGGCCGGCCGCCAGCGCACTCAGCACCACCAGGGGAAGCGGCAGCCCGGCCCGTGCGACCAGTCCCATGACGACCGAACACAGGGCGATCGTTCCGCCGACTGAGATATCGATCTCGCCGGCGATGATCACGAACGCCATCGCGAGCGCCACGATCGCCTTCTCGGTGACGCTGACGGCGACGTCGGATATCGTCCACAGGCTCAGGAAATACGGCGACATGACCGTGTTGATGGCAAAGTCGATGAGAATCGCCGCCAGGAGCAGCGTCTCCCAGCGGAACAGTTTCCTTGCGTGCAAGAAGATGCCGCCGGTGCGCGTCGCGGCTCCCTGGATGGCAAGGTCGCCCGTCTTCATAGCGCGGGTTGCTCCAGGATGCGCCGCACACTGGCCTTCTGGCCGCGCGCGTTCACGATGACCGCGGTCGTAATCACCAGGCCGCTCACCGCCATCTGGAAGAACGGCGACACCCCCACCAGCGGCAGCGCGTTCTTGATCACGCCGAGGAACAGGGCGCCCAGCACGACGCCCGCGACCGTCCCGACCCCGCCGGTGATCGAGACGCCGCCGATCACGCAGGCGGCGATGACCTGCAGTTCGAAACCGCTGGCGATGTCGGTGTAGGCCACCGCGAACCGCGACACCCAGAGATAGCCGGCAAGACCGCTGATCGCACCGGCGATGGTGAAGGCCACGAACTGCATCCAGCCGATATCGATCCCGGCATAGATCGAGGCGCCGGGATTATTGCCGGCGGCGAACAGGTTTCGCCCGGATATCGTCGCACGCAGGAAGAATGCGATCGCGGCCACCACGGCGACGGCAACCCAGGTCAGCATCGTGATGCCGCCGAAGCTCAACCGGACGAAGCCCAGGAACGCCGGCGACATCGCGTTGCTGTTCACCCATTTGCCATGCGACACGAGAAACACCGCGCCGCGATAGATCGACAGGGTGCCGAGCGTCACCACGATCGACGGCAGGCGCAGCAGCCAGATCAGCGCACCGTTGATGGCGCCGAGCGCCGCGCCGATCGCGATCGCCAGCAGGATCAGCACGGGAACGGCGATGCCGGGATAAGCCTGGTTGAGGGACGCCACGATCATGCCGGTCAGCGCAAGATTGGCCGCGATGGAGAGGTCCACGCCGCGCGAGATCAGCACCAGCATCTCGCCGACTGCCAGCAGGATCAGCAGCGCGGTATCGTCCAGCAGGCCGGACAGGTTCGCCGGCCGCAGGAACGCGGGATAGAGGGGGGCGATCAGGGCGAGCGCCAGCAGGATCAGCCCGAACAGGCCGGCCTCGCGCGTCAGGTTCAGCCGCCGGATGGTGGCCAGCATGCCTGTGTGGGGCTCAGGCATCGGTGGCCAGTCCGACGATCGCGGAGGCGGTCGCCTGGCTCCGGTCCAGCACGCCGCGCACCCGGCCGCGGCGCATGACCATGATCCGGTCCGCCATGCCGAGGATTTCAGGAAGCTCGGACGACACCATGATCACCGAGACGCCCTTGGCGACCATCTCGCCCATCAGCCGGTGGACCTGCGCCTTGGCGCCGACGTCGATGCCCTTGGTCGGCTCGTCCAGGATCAGTACGCGGGGCTGGGTCGCCAGCCATTTGGCGATCACCACCTTCTGCTGGTTGCCGCCGGAGAGTTCGTCGACCCGCTGGTCGAGCCCGGACATCTTCACGCCCAGCGCCGTGGCAAACACGCTGCTCTCGGCCCGCTGTTTCCGGCGGCTGAGAAACGGCCCGGTCCGGAAACGTTGCAGGCTCGGCATGGTGATGTTGTCGCGGATCGGCAGTTTCAGGTGCGCGCCCTGGCTCTGACGGTCCTCCGGCACCAGTGCGATGCCGAGCCCGATCGCCTCCTGCGGGGAGTTTATCCGGACGGGCTTGCCTTCGAGCACGATCCGGCCGCGATGGGCGGGGTGGAGACCGAACAGGGCCTCCATGACCTCGGAGCGACCGGCGCCGATCAGCCCGTACACGCCGAGGATCTCGCCGCGGCGCAGCGAGAAGCTGACATCCTCGAATTCGAGCGAGCGGCCGAGCGCCTCGACCCGCAGCACCTCGTCGCCGATCGGCACGTCCAGCTTTGGAAAGATCTGGTCGATTGCGCGCCCGACCATCATGTTGACCAGGCGGTCGCGGCCGATGCCTTCCAGCTCGCCCTGGCCGACACCCGCACCGTCGCGAAACACCGCATAGCGGTCGCACAACTCGAACACTTCCTCGAACTTGTGGGAGATGAACAGGATCGCGCGTCCTTCGTCACGCAGCGATCGGGTGATCGCGAACAACTGCTCCGCCTCGCAAAGCGACAGCGCAGCGGTCGGTTCGTCCATGATGATGATGCGCGCCTCGTTCGACAGCGCTCGTGCGATCTGCACCAGATGGCGCTGCGCTACCGACAGGCGCTTCAGCCTGACGCCCGGATCGATCGACGGGTCGAGGCGCGCCAGCACGGTCCTGGCCCGGCTGTTCATCACCGCCCAGTCCACCGTCCTGATGCCCGGCAGCCGGGCCCGTGTCGGACGCCCGGTGATGAAGATGTTTTCCGCCACCGACAACTCGTCGAACAGCACTGCCTCCTGGAAGATCGCGCTGATCCCGAGATCGCGTGCCTGGTCCGGAGAGGTGATGGCGATCGGCGCACCATTGAGGCTGATCGTGCCGCTGTCGGCCCGCACGATCCCGGTCATGATCTTGACCAGCGTCGACTTGCCGGCACCGTTCTCGCCCAGGAGCACCGTCACGCAGCCGGGATAGAGATCCAGCGTACCGCTGGTCAAAGCCTTGACGCCGCCATAGGATTTGGCGACGTCGCGCAGGCTGAGGATCGCATCCATTGCCGATGCCCCGCGGTTCAGAACAGCTTGGCGGCAGCGTCGATGTTGCTCTTGTCGTAGATCGTGGGCACACCGAGGGTGCCGTTCCCCTGTGCATCGAACGCGATCTTGCCGAGACGGCCTGCATCGATCGACTGTCCGGCCGCGCCCGTTCCCTTGATCAGGGCATGCGATATCTCGACCACCGCATAGCCGATATCGACCGGGTTCCAGATGGCGAAGCTCTTGATCGTTCCCTTCGCCACGGCACCGGCGCATTCGCTCGGAAGCCCGAGACCAGTCACGAACACCTTTCCGGTCTTGCCGGCATCCTCGACCGCCTTGGCGCTGGCGGTGATCCCGACGGTCGACGGGGCGATGATGACCGCGAGGTCCGGGTATTTCTGCAGCAGCGCCGTCGCCTCGCGATAGGATTTGTCCGAGAGGTCGTCGCCGTAGACCGTGGCGATGAGATCGAGGCCGGGGGTCTGCGGCAGCGCCTTCTTCATCGCCGCGATCCATGCGTTCTGGTTCGTCGACGTCACGGTGGCCGATACGATCGCCACCTTGCCCTTGCCGCCACAGGCATCGGACGCAAGCTTGTTGCAGGTGATGCCGACCTGTTCGTCGGTCGCGTCGGCAAGATACAGCAACCTTCCGTCCGCAACGGTCGAGTCGTACGTGACCACCTTGATCCCGCGTTGCAGAGCCCGCTTGCAGGCCGGTACCAGCGCGTCCGGATCGTTGGCTGAAATCGCGATCGCATCGACATGCTGCGCGATCAGCGCGTTGATCACGTCGATCTGGTTCTCGGCCGCGGTGTTTGTCGGGCCGGTGAAGATGACCTCGATGCCGCCGATGGATTTCGCAGCCTCGTCGCCACCGACATGCACGGCATTGAAGAAGCCGATTCCCAGCGACTTCGCAACGATGGCAATCCGCAAGGGTGCCGCCGCGACGGCCGGCCGCCATAGGCCGGCACCCGAGACGGCGGTGGCTGCACCGAGGCCGGCAAGCAGGGTTCTTCTGTACATGATGGTTTCCTCCGTTGGTGGCCGCTCTTTGGCGGCTTCACAGAAACTGTATCGGATCAGGCGACGGCAGCGACTGGATGGGTGTCCTCCGCACGTGCGACGATCACGGTGATGCTGGCGGCGCGAAGCGGTTCGAGTTCCTCGGTCCGTGCACCGGAATCGGTGACGATCGTCGTGATGCGCGATAGCGGGATCACGATCATCGAGGATTGCTTGCGAAGCTTCGTGCTGTCGGCAAGGAGGATCACCTGCTCGGCGCGTGCCAGCAGCTTGTTCTGCGACTGCACGATGAGCGGGTCGTTCTCCATCATCCCGAACCGGTTCAGGCCGAAACAGGAGGTGAACAGCTTGGCGCCCCAGAAATGGTCGGTCACGTCGCACTCGAACGGCGACAGCACGATCGACTGTTCCCGGTAGATCGTGCCGCCCGGCAGGGTGACCCGGTTCCGGGTGTGATTGACGAGTTGTGCCGCTAGCGGGAACGAGTTCGTCATGATGTCGAGCTCGGCGTTCTCCAGGAACTTCGCCAGGCAGAAGGTCGTGCTGCCGCCACCGATGATGATGCTGTCGCCCGGCTCGATCAGGCCGGCCGCCAGCTGCGCGATCGCCTGCTTCTCGCCGACCTGGACATCCTGGCTGAGTGCCAGCGGCACGCCGACCAGATGCGGCTGGAAGCGCGGGTTGAGGGCCTCGACCCCACCACGCACCCGTCGCACCTCGTCGCGATCGCTCATCGCCACGATGTCGCGCCGGATCGTCGCCTCCGAAGCACCGAGCAGTTCGCATAGATCGATCACGCTGACGACCGCCCGTTCCTCGGCGATTTTCAGGATCAGCCGATGACGCTCACGCTCCAACACTCCATTGCTCCACCCACACGGTGCGATGATCTGGCAGCATAAACCAATCATGGTCAAGCACCGGCCGCCTTATATGAATGTTTATGATCGAACTTGATCCGAGTTGACCGTCATGCGATGACGATATGGCAATGGCCCGAGACGGCCTACGCCGGACCGGGAGGCCATCCATGGATTACGCCGAGACATCGACGGCCCTTCTGGAGGATCGCTGGGACGAGGTGCACGCCGCCGACCTGTCTCCCGAAGCGTTGCTGCTCTACCGGTCGAACCTGCTCGGCTCCGACAAGCGGGTGACCAACTACGGCGGCGGCAACACCTCGTCGAAACTCGCCGAGATCGACCCGCTCACCGGCGAGACGGTCGCCGTGCTGTGGGTGAAGGGATCGGGCGGCGATATCGGCACGATGAAGCTGGACGGCTTCTCGACCCTCTATTCCGACCGGCTCGTCGGCCTGCAGGCGCTGTACAAGGGGCCGGAGCATGAAGACGCGATGGTCGGGCTCTATCCCCACCTCACGTTCAACCTCAATCCCCGCGCCACCTCGATCGACACGCCGCTGCACGGGCTGATCTCGCATCCGCATGTCGATCACGTGCATCCCGACGCGATCATCGCCATTGCTGCGTCCGCCGACAGCGAGCGCCTGACGCGCGAGATATTTGGCGGCGAGATCGGCTGGGTGCCCTGGCGCCGTCCGGGTTTCGAGCTTGGACTATGGCTGAAGCGTTTCGTCGACGAGAACCCGGGCGCGAAAGGCGTCGTGCTCGAGGCGCACGGATTGTTCACCTGGGGCCAGACCCAGCGCGACTGCTACGGGACGACCATCCGAACCATCAACCGCGCCGTCGCCTGGCTCGCCGACCAGTCCCGCGGCCATGCGGCATTCGGTGGCGAAAAAGTCGCCGCACTCCCGGTAGCCGAACGCCGCGCGATTGCCGCGGCGCTGATGCCGCAGATCCGCGGCCTGATCGGCCTGCATGGCGTAGACGGCAAGATCGCCACCAAGATCGGCCATTTCGACGACAGCCCGGTCGTGCTCGAGTTCATCGGCAGCCACGCCCTGTCGACGCTGGCGCCGCTCGGGACGTCGTGCCCGGATCATTTCCTGCGCACCAAGATCGCGCCGCTGGTGATCGACTTCGTGCCCGGCCGCGAGACGCTGTACGACATCCTGCCGCGACTGGAACCGGCGATCGCCGCATATCGCGCCGGCTACGCCGCCTATTACGAGCGCTGCAAGCGTCCGGACTCGCCCGCCATGCGCGACGCCAACGCCGTGGTCTACCTGATCCCGGGCGTCGGCATGATCACCTTCGCCAGCGACAAGGCGACCGCGCGTATCGCAAGCGAATTCTACACCAACGCGATCAACGTGATGCGCGGCGCCTCCTCGGTCTCCACCTATCGCGGTCTGCCCGAGCAGGAGGCGTTCGACATCGAGTACTGGCTGCTCGAGGAAGCCAAGCTCAGCCGGATGCCCAGGCCGAAAACGCTTGCCGGCAAGGTGGTGCTGATTACCGGCGGTGCCGGCGGCATCGGCATGGCAACGGCACGACGGCTGGCCGACGAGGGCGCCTGCGTGGTGATCTGCGACATCGACCGGACCGTGCTGGACCAGTCCCAGACGATGCTCCGCCTGAAATACGGCGCCGACGCAGCCGTCGGCCTGTGGGTGGATGTCACCAGCGAAGACGCGGTCATTGCACTCTATGCCGAGGCGGCAATTGCGTTCGGCGGGGTCGACATCTGTGTGTCGAACGCCGGCATCGCGTCGGCGGCGCCGATCGAGGACACTACACTGGCGCTGTGGGACAGGAACATGTCGATCCTGGCCACCGGCTACTTCCTGGTCACCCGCGAGGCCTTCCGGATGATGAAGACACAGAAATCAGGCGGCTCGATCGTCGTGGTGGCCTCGAAGAACGCCATGGTCGCGTCGCCGGGCGCGTCGGCCTATTGCGTGGCGAAGGCCTCGGAAGTCCATCTCGCCCGCTGCCTGGCGCTCGAAGGGGCGGCACACGGCATCCGCGCCAACGTCGTCAACCCCGATGCCGTCCTGCGCGGCTCGCGTATCTGGGAAGGCGAATGGGGCGCCCAGCGAGCGGCGTCGAACAAGACCAATCGCCAGGATCTCGAGCGCGTCTATATCGAACGCTCGATGCTGAAGCGCGGCGTCTATCCCGAAGACATTGCCGAAGCGATCGCCTTCTTCGCCGCCGAGGACCGGTCTGGCAAGTCGACCGGCAACATCATCAACGTCGATGCCGGCCACGCACCGTCCTTCAGCCGCTAGAACAAACCGGGAGAAGATCAACATGAACGAGATCATCAAGATCCGACCAGCTGATCCCGATTTTCGCGCCGAGCAGAATGCCGCGCTGAACGCCGCTCTGCAGGAGGATTACGAGATCCTCGGCCGACGCATGGCGCGACGCGGCATCGACATCGAGACGGTGACCGAACTCGTGTCCCGCTTCGGGGTCGCGGTGCCATCCTGGGGCACCGGCACCGGCGGAACCCGGTTCGCGCGCTTCCCCGGCGGTGGCGAGCCGGCCAACGTGTTCGACAAGATCGCCGACTGCGCGGTGATCAACAGCCTGACCGGCGCGACGCCCGCGATCTCGCCGCATTTTCCGTGGGACGAGGTGGCCGATTTCGCCGAGCTTCGGCAGTACGCCGCAACCCTCGGCCTGGGCTTCGATGCGGTCAATTCCAACACCTTCCAGGATCACCCGAGCCACGGCGACCACCCGCTCTCCTACAAGTTCGGCAGCCTGAGCCACACCGACCCGGCGGTGCGGGCGCAGGCGATCCGGCACAATATCCGATGCATCGAGGCCGGCGAGCAGCTGGGCAGCAAGGCGCTGACGATCTGGATCGGCGACGGCTCGAATTTTCCGGGGCAGTCGCATTTCGGCCGGTCGTTCGATCGCTATATCGACAGCGTCAAGCAGATCGCGACCGCCCTGCCGCCGGACTGGTCGGTGTTTCTCGAGCACAAGATCTACGAGCCGGCGTTCTACTCGACGGTGATCCAGGATTGGGGTTCGTCGCTGCTGGCAGCGCAGGAGGTCGGACCGCAGGCAAGCTGCCTGGTCGATCTCGGCCACCATGCGCCGAACGTCAATATCGAGATGATCGTGTCGCGCCTGATCCATGCCGGCAAGCTGGCCGGGTTCCACTTCAACGATTCGAAATACGGCGATGACGACCTGGATGCCGGGGCGATCGATCCGTTCCGCCTGTTCCTGGTCTTCAACGAGCTGGTCGATGTCGAGGCCGGAAGCGGTTTTGCAAAGGCGCCGGCCTACATGATCGACCAGTCGCACAACGTGACCGACCCGATCGAGAGCCTGATTTCGTCCGCGATCGAGATCCAGCGCGCCTATGCACAGGCATTGCTGGTCGACCGGGCCGCCCTGGTCGGGTTCCAGGACACCAATGACCCGATGATGGCCAACCAGGAACTCAAGAGGGCCTTCACCACCGATGTCGCGCCGATCCTGGCGATGGCACGCGCACGCGAGGGTGCCGCGATCGAGCCGCTGGCCGCCTACCGTGCGAGTGGCTATCGTCAGGCCTGCATCGCCCGGCGGCCCGTGCGCACGGCCGGCGGCGGCGGTATCGTCTGAGGCCTGTCGCCACCGACGATGCGGCAGACCATGCCGCCGGAGAAGACGCCCATGCGGATCGGCCTGTTCATCCCGTGCTTCATCGACACCTTCTATCCCGATGTCGGCATTGCCACGCTTGAACTGCTGGAGCGGCTGGGTCTGGACGTCGCCTATCCATTCGACCAGACCTGCTGCGGGCAGCCGATGGGCAATAGCGGCTTCACGGCCGAGTGCCATGCGGTCGAGCGGCTGTTCGTCGAGAATTTTGCGGGTTTCGATGCGATCGTTTGTCCCTCGGCATCCTGCACCAACCAGGTGCGGAACAAGTTCAGCGTCGATGACGAGGCCGGACGGCTGGTCCGGGGCAAGACCTACGAGCTGGTCGAGTTCCTGCACGACGTCATCGGCCTGGACCGCCTGCCCCGCGCCGAGTTCCCATACCAGGTGACGCTGCATAATAGCTGCACCGCATTGCGCGCACTCGACCATGAGCCGGCGCCGGAGATGAACCTGCCGTTCCACTCGAAACCGCGCGCCCTGCTGGCAACGGTCGAGGGGCTGACCATCGTGGAGACCGATCGCGCCGGCGAGTGCTGCGGTTTCGGCGGCACCTACTCGGTGACCGAGGAAGCGGTTTCCGCGCGCATGGGGCTGGACAAGGTGACGCGGCAGCAGAACACCGGCGCTGCCTACGTGGTCTCCGCCGACATGTCCTGCCTGATGCACCAGCAGGGCTGCGCAGCCCGCGCAGGGATCGACCTGAACTATCTGCATATCGCGCAGATCCTGAACGGATATCGGCCATGAAGCGGATCGACATCGACCACGCCGAAGGGCGTTCACGCCGGATCGACACACCGGGACACCATCCGGAGCGCGAGGCACAGCCACGCGGGGCGATCAGGCGCGGCAAACGCCCGATCGATCATGCCGAGGCGGCCGAGCGGTTCCTCGCGGCGCCGGACCATCTGGCCTTCCACGATCAGCGCCTTTGGGACCTACGGCAGAAGCGTGACCGCGAGGCGTTCGCCATTCCGGAATGGGAAGAGCTGCGCGACCTCGCCTCGTCGATCAAGGACTACGCCCTCGCCAACCTCGACACGCTGCTGGAGGAGTTCGAGCGAAACGCCCAGGCCAACGGTATCACCGTGCATTGGGCCAGGGACGGCGCCGAGCATAACCGGATCGTGGTCGAGATCATGCGCCGCCACGACGCGCCACTCCTGGTCAAGAGCAAGTCGATGCTCACCGAGGAATGCGGCTTCCGCGACCATATGCAGGAACAGGGGCTGGCGGTCATCGAGACCGACCTCGGGGAACGGATCCAGCAGCTCGACAACGAGGATCCGAGCCATGTGGTGGTGCCCGCCGTGCATAAGCTGCGCGCGGACGTCGCCGCGGTATTTGCCAAGACGCTCGGCACCGACCCGGACAATCACGATCCCGCCTATCTGGCCGAGCAGCAGCGTGAGAGCAACCGGCCGTTGATCCTGGGAGCCGGCGTCGGCATGACCGGCGCCAACTTCCTGGTTGCCGAGACCGGGACGGTCGTGGTCTGCACCAACGAGGGCAATGCCGACCTCTCGGCGAACGTGCCGCCGGTTCATATCGTATCGGCCGGCATCGAGAAGATCATCCCGCGAGCGGGCGACCTCGGCGTCTTCATCAGGCTGTTGTCGCGCTCCGCACTCGGCTCGCCGATCACCCAATACACCTCGCATTTCCGCGGCCCCAGGCTTGGGGCGGAGATGCACGTGATCCTGGTCGATAACGGGCGATCGGCGCGGCTCGGCATGCAGCAGTTCCGCTCGGCGCTGAAATGCATCCGGTGCGGCGCATGCATGAACACCTGCCCGGTCTATCGGCGCTCGGGCGGCCTGTCCTACGGCGCCACCTACGCGGGACCGATCGGGCTGATCATCGATCCGACCATCGACCAGCGGAAATACTCCGCCCTGCCCTACGCCTCGACCCTGAACGGCTCCTGCACCGCCGTCTGCCCGGTCAAGATCGACATCCACCAGCAGATCCATGCCTGGCGCGGCATCATGGCGGAGCAGAAGGAGCCGTCGCGCACCAAACGCACCGCGATGAAGGCGGCGGCACTCCTGCTGGCGCACCCGTCGGCCTACCGCGTCGCGGTGCGCACGGTCGGCACGGTGCTGCCGCACATGCCGCGTTTCGCGGTCTACAACCCGCTCAACGCCTGGGGACGCGGGCGCGAGGTGCCGAACGCGCCGCGCCGGACCTTCCATGACTGGTACAAGGCGAACCGGACGTGAGCGCGCGCGACGCCATCCTGGCAGCCGTCCGTGGCAACAAACCGAGCCAGGCGGTGCCCCGGCCCGACGTGCCGTTCTTCGACCGGTTGGCCGACGACGCGCTGGTCGATGAATTCCGCCGGAGGCTGGAGCAGATGGGCGGACGCTGGCTCGATCCCGGCCCGGCCGAGGAGCCGCTGGCCCCGGCGCGGGCGCGGATCGCCCAGGCCGGGATCGTCTGCTCGAACGTGGCCAGGTTACCCGGCACCCGCACACTTGCAGCCGGGGATGCGCCGGCTTTGCTGCACGATGTCGACCTGGCGGTCGTTCGGGCGGCGTTCGGTATCGCCGAAACGGGTTCGGTCGCGTTCAGCGAGCGCGAACTGGTCGTCAACACGATCGGCTACCTGGCGCAGCACCTGCTGGTGATGCTCGATCCCGCAGATATCGTGGGCAATCTGCATCACGCCTACGCCCGGCCGGAGATGCATGCCGGCCACTACCTGGTGTTCCAGACCGGTCCTTCGGCAACGGCGGATATCGAGGGCGTGCTGATCCACGGTGCGCAAGGCGTGCGTTCGCTCACGGTCATGCTGGTAGCGCGCACGATCGCCTGAACGGAATCGACGAGCTTCACGGCACCTTACGGAACTTCAGCAGAAAATTGTCGGCTTCGCCGATCGCCTGATATTTCGCGTGATCGACATTGCCCAGGCGATAGGTCGGCGGCAACGTCCACACGCCCTGCGGCCAGTGCGTGGTGTCACGCGGGTTTTGTTCGATTTCAGATTCCGCGACCAGCTTGAACCCCGCCTTCTCGATCAGCGCGATCGCGTAGTCCTCGCGGACATAGCCGTCGAGCGCCTGTGGATCCTGCTTGCGGTCGGGCCGGGCACGATGGTCGTCGATCCCGAGGATGCCGCCCGGCTTCAGCGCACGGTAGAACGCCGCGAGCACCGGCTTCACGTCACTATCGCCCATCCAGGTATGGAGGTTCCGGAAGGTCAGCACCATCCCGACGCTGTTCGGCGGCAAAAAATTGAGGTGATGCACCCCCAGTGCGGCAGTCCGCATGTTGCCATATCTCGATGGAGCGGCCGCGAACTTCGCCTGCAGCGCCGGCGGGAACGTCGCGTAGTAGCGTTCGTTGTCGTTTCCGGCCGGGTCGCCCAACACGGCAACATAGCGCCCCTTGTCGTGCAGATAGGGCGCGAGGATCTCGGTCCAGTAGCCGGTCAGCGGGAAGATCTCGGCGACCGACGAGTCCGGCTTCACACCGAGGAACGAAAGGACATCATAGGGGTGGCGGGCACCGTCACGCGCGATCGAAGCCGGGTTTCGGTTGGGCGCCGCGATGGCGCTCCGGAGCGCATCGTCGGCAACGGCGGATGTCGTCGCAAGCATTCCGGCCAGGATAGAGCACGTCATCATCAGGCGCATGGATAGTCTCTCTAGGAACAGGCTGGCGACGGGTTCGGAACCGCTCTCGGGGTCTGCAGGTCGAACTGCAGGCCGAAGCTCGATGGGCAGGAACCTGCGAGGCGATGGACGATCGAGATGCCGAACCGCCATTTTCCATCGTTGGATGATGGGACATGGCACAGCATGATTACGGCCAGTGCCAGGACCGCCAGCACAAGCACGCATCGTGTCTCTCCGGCGTCCATCATCATCGTCGTGGTTCCTTGTCGCAGCGGTTCGGACGACGCGGTGATTGCAGCTTTCGACCGAAGCCGGAACACGGTCTCGACGAACTGCCGACGGTGATCGACGAACCCGATCCGGACGGCTGGTTGCGACGGCGGTCCGGCCATACAATCGCCGGAATGACAGCCGAGCAGAACGATACGGGACCGGGGAATACTCTGACAGCCGGCTGGTCGAGCGCACGGTTCGCCTTCGCAGCGGCCGCGGGCGCGTGGCTTCTGGATCTGTCGCTGATCGGGCTGCGGCTGCTGGAGTTCGGCTACCCGCATTACCGGTCGCTCATGGAGCGTCATCTCGTGACGACCATCGGCGGCATGGCGCTGACGGGCGTGCTTTACTTCGTCCTGCGCCGGATCGAGCCGAGATCGTTCGGGGTCAGGATTACCGCGGCGATCCTGCTCGCGGCGCCGGCGGCCATCCTGGTGTCGCTGTTGAGCTACAACGCCTTGTTCGTATTCGGGTCGTCGCCGTTCCGCAACGACGACGATCCGGCACCTGGACTGCTCGGGCAGATCGCGTTCACCATCCTGGAGAACTACTTCGTCTTCCTGTCCTGGACGATCGTCTACACGGCGTTCTCGTCGGCGATCGAAACACAGCGGGCCCTCCGCCGCGCCGCCTTGTCGGAAAGTTATGCCAGGGTAGCCGAATTGCGCGCACTCCGCTTTCAGCTCGATCCGCATTTCCTGTTCAACGCGCTCAACACCGTTTCAGCCCTGGTGGTCACCGGCGATGCCAAAGGTGCCGACCGGGCGATCGATGCCTTGTCGCGGTTCCTGCGGGCAACGCTGTCGAGCGATACCTCCGGCGACATCACGCTGGCCGACGAGATCGAGCTGCAGGCGCTCTACCTCGAGATCGAGAAAACCCGGTTCGGCAAACGCCTGTTCGTGGAGATCAGCCTGCCGGAGGGACTTTCGGGCGCACTGGTACCGGCGCTGCTGCTGCAACCACTCGTCGAGAACAGCATCAGGCACGGCGTGGCGAAAACCAGCACTCCGGTGCATGTGCGGGTCAGCGCATGGCGGGCCGATGATCGGCTTCACCTTGCGGTCGAGGACGATGCCACCGGTCCAGCCACCGACGCCGGTCATGGAGTCGGGCTGCGCAATGTCGCGACCCGGCTGACGCTGCGGTTCGGCGCGGCGGGTACGTGCGAATACGGGGTTCGACGCGGCGGTGGCTTCCGCACCGAGATCGCCATGCCGTTCTCCTCTACCGGCGCCGTCGGAGCGGCCCGCGTATGACGGAGCAGGCTCTCCGGACGCTGGTCGTCGACGACGAGGAACTCGCGGTGCGCAGGCTCGTCCTGCTGTGCGCCGAGATCCCCGGGATCGACATCGTCGGGACGGAATCCGACGGCAGGCGCGCGATCGAGGCGATCAGGCGGCACCGGCCGGCACTGGTGCTGCTCGACATCTCGATGCCGGAGCTCGATGGTCTCGCAGTTGCGCGCTCGGCCGACCTGTTGCCGATCCGTCCGGCCGTGGTGTTCTGCACCGCGTCCGAGCAGCACGCGCTGGCCGCCTTCGAGCTCGCCGCGGTCGACTACCTGCTCAAGCCAGTGTCGGTGGAGCGGCTATCGCGTGCCGTCGACCGGGCCCGGCTGCTCGGCCCGTCCGGACAAGGCCAGACATCGTCCCCAGGATCGCCCGTCGACTCGATCTGGGTGCCGCATCGGGGCGCGATGCTGCGCATCCGCACCGTCGACATCGACCGGATCGAGGCCGAACGCGACTACATGCGTATCCATGCAGGTGGTGCAAGCTACCTGTTGCTCGAGACGATCACACGCCTGGAAGGTCTCCTCGACCCGGACCGGTTCATCAGGCTGCGCCGGTCGGTCATCGTCCGGCGTGACCAATTGGCCGGGCTGCGGCATGTCGGCGCGGGACTATGGGAGGCCACCCTTCGAGACGGTACCGCGATCCGGATCGGGGGGACCTTTCTACGCAGCGTCAAGGCGATGGTGGAGCAACGGACGTAGAACACCAGCGGCGCCATCGCCTGGTGTCCGATACGGCAAGGTTACCGCCTTCGAAACAAGGACACGGAATGCCGCCCAGGCATCTGCGCCGCTACCGTGCCGAAGCGGCGGCTCCCACACCCACCGTCTGGCCAGACCGGTCATCGACCGCGGTAGCGCCACGCTTTGCCAAATTGCCGTTCCCAGGCGACTTCTCGCCATGGGCGATGGTCGGTGGTGACTGCGGTGCATTACCTGCGTTCCGTCATGGTGCCTGGAGCACGAGAACACCGAAGCTGCCGGGCGCCAGCCGCCGGCCAGCCCCCTGCCCGACGATCGTGCCATGCGGAACATAGAAGCGGCGCGTCGCCGCGTCGTAGCCCACCACCCGGCTCCCGTCATACGTCCGGTATCGCATCGCCAAACGCGGAACGGGCGACAAGCCGATCGCGCCGAGCATGCCGTCCTCGGTCGCGATCCAGGCCTGCCCTGCACCCGCGACGACGGGTCCCGGATGCGGCCCGACGGCGATCGTGCCGAGATCCGCCCCGTCGATATCGTTGAGGACCTTCGCGATACCGTTGCCGCAGGCGACGACCAGCCGGTGCAGGTCCGGAATGTCGGCGAGGCCCGAAGGCCGCTCGCACCCGGTCAGGCGATAATGGTCGGTTACGACGCCCCGCCGCAGGTCGATCGCAGCGACCTCGTCCTGTTCGCGCAGATTGACCCACGCATGTCCGGACGCGTCCGCCTGGACCATTTCCGGTTTCGGCCCGAGCGGGATGCTCCGTACCGTCGTGCCGTGTTGCAGGTCGATCTCGAGCAGCACGCCGCGATCCTCGTCGACGACGAGGGCACGATCGGTACCCGGCTCGAGGATCGCCTCGTCCGGATCGTCGAACCCGCGGAGGGTCGATCGGATCGCACCGCTCGCGGCGTCGATGATGGTGATCGTGCCGGTGTCGCCCCCGGTCGCCAGCAGCGCGCCATCCGGCAGCACCAGCACCGTGTTCACCCGGTGCCCGACCAGCAGGCTCGGGAGCAGGCGCTGGCGATCGAGCGCGATCACCGCGATCCCATCGGTGCGCGCGACGTAGCCGCGACGATGCGCATCATCCAGCGTGACGCCGATCCAGCGCCCGGTACCGTCGCCGCCTGCGATGTCCGCGATTTGCGCCAGGACGGGCTGGGTGGGCGGTTCCGCCGCACGCGCGCCGCCTGCCGTGGCGATCACGCAGGCGGTCAGTAGACTGCGAAGACCGGGCGTCACAGTACGGAGGACACGCTGAAGAATATGCCGCGTCCGGGATTGACCCAGTAGAGCGGCGCGCCGTTGCCGGCTGCAGCACCTGCGTAGCCGATCAGGCTGGTATTGTTGAACAGGTTGGTGACCTGCACACCGAGATCGAGATGACGCGCATTCTGCAGCGGCAGCAGGTAGTGCACCGCCAGATCTGTGGTGTCGTAGGACTTGATCGGCACCTTGTTCACGAGCCCGGTATCGGAGCCCCATTGCGGTCCGACGTCCTTAATCAGCAGCGATGCATCGATCCGATCGTCATGCAGCAGCGCGCTGTGACGGTCGAACAGCACGCCGGCCACCGCCGTCCGTCGTGGCGCCTGCGCGATGGAGGCGCCGTTATGGTAGTTGGCATGGTTCAGCGAGCCGTTCCCATAGAGCGCCAGACCCTGGCCCAACTGCACGGTCGCCTCGACCTCGACACCCTTGAAGGTGGCGTTACCCTGGTTGGTATAGAGCGTATTGCGGCCGATGACGGTGCTGGCGATATAGTTCTGGTATTGCAGATCGTACAGATCGACATCGGCACTCAGCCAGCCGCGCTGATACACCGTGCCGATCTGGTAATTGTTGGTCGTCGACGGCTGCACGCTGTTCACGATCTGCGCGTAGAATATGTTCAGCGGTGGCGTCAGGAAGCCTTTCGCTGCTTGCGCGAATACCGAAAGATGGCTGTTGACCCGATAGTTGGCATCGAACGACGGCAGCGCCTTGTTGTAGGTCGCGTGGTCATCCGCAGGTCCCTTCACGGTTCGCACCAGCGGACCGTGCAGCGAGCGCGTGACGGAGCTGTATTTGACGCCCGAGGTGATCGTCAGCTGCGCCAGCGGGTGCCAGGCAAATTCGATATAGGGCTGAACCGTGGTCAGGCGGTCGAAATACAAATACTGATAGGCGGAACCGGTTCGCGACGTCGTATAGGGGAGCTGGTTTCGGGTGAGCACGATGTTGGTCTTGTAGAGAGTATTGTCCTCGCTCTCGAACCAGAGGCCGGCACGCGCCTGGCCATACGGCGTATCCTTGGCGATCCGCAGGATATTTCCCCACGCCCGGTAGTCGTTCTGGGCGGAGGCACCGGGAACGTCGTTGTTGAGCTTCGTGGGAACACCCTGGAGATAATAGGTCTTGCCTGGGCCGGTGGTCAGGTTCGGCGTGCTCAGCGACGTGTCGCTGGTCTGCAGGCCGCGATGGTAGAAGGCGGTGGTGTAGGGTTGGTCCGAGACGGTCAGCCCATGCGCGAAGCGATGCTCGATCAGCAGGTATTCGAAGTCGGTGGTGTATGCATCCCTGTTGTAGGGGCCGTATGCCTGGGAATGCGGATCGTCGTTCAGCGAGAAGTTGCGGCCATAGGTGTCGATCAACGAGAGCGGCGTGCCGTATGGGGTGTGCGTGATCGCGTTGTCGAGATTGACGGCGGCCGTCAGTGTGGTGTCGTCACCGATCGGCTGGATGTATTTCGCGAACAGGTTGCGGCGCTCGTCCGACGTGCCGCTCAGCGCACCGCGGCTCTCGTTGCGCTGGATGTCGAGCAGGATGCGGCCACCCGATAATGCACCGCCAAGCTGCTGGCCGATCGTGCCGGTATCTACCTCGATGCCGTACAACTTCGTGCCGAAACTGCCGAAGGTCGCGTACGGGTTGATCGACGCCGTTGTCGACGGATCGCGCGAATGGATCTCGACGTCTCCGCCGAACGTCGCCGAACCGATGGTGGAAGCAGGACCGGGACCGCGATTGACCGTGATCGGCCCCAGATCATGGGCCACGAAATAGGCGGCCGGCTGCGGCGAGAGGTTGCCGGGCGAGCCAGGCACCTGGACGCCGTCGAACAGCACGCTGAACTGGGTGTATTGGAGGCCGCGTATGCTCTGGCCGAAATCCTGCTGCAGCCCAGGGCCGTTCGGGTCGATGTCCATGGCACTGGGCGTCAGACGGATAATGTCGTCGTAGTTCGAGGTCGCGGGCGTCTGCTCGGCGATGAAGCGCCCGCTGACCGTCGAGGTAGGCTCGGTTTCCGCCAGCGAGGCGGCCTGCGGCGCCTGCTGGGTCGCGACACCGGGAAAAGCCTGGCCCTTTACCTGGATCTGTTCGGCCTCAGACGTGGTTTGAGCCGCTGCGTGTTCGTAAGATTGCAGTGCCAGCAAAAGACTGATGGTACAACCGGTAAAAAGATGGGAACTGCGCAACTGTTTGTCTTTCTGACATCAAGCTGACGCCGCTTTGCCGGACAAGACATGGTTTGTCGTGTGACGTTCTGATGAAGCTGCGGATCGATGAGAAATTGGAGGGCGGCCCGCGCAAGCCTGGATGATGCTACCGGCGTGCACTGGCCTGGGTCGAAGCGATCCTCGTGGCTGTCGCTGGCCACAGGACCGGTCGTCGTGTGTCGTGCGACACGATGTTGTGTAACGCGGTCTTGGCAATATCGACGTCGATGTTGCGGGTGGGTTGCGCGGCCGAAGCGCTCGATGCGGCGGGCTGCACGGTTTGGCTGCACTCAACCCACAATGTTCAAATACCGGGTTGGCACCCGGTTCGGTCGTAAGGACCGCCGACCCGTGCTTCTTTGCGTAGCCTGAGCCGGCGCTGCTATCGGGCCGAGGCTTTGGGTATCCTGTGGCCGCCGGTCGGATCTGTCCCGACAGCCACGGCGTCGGCCGGCGGGAGCGTCACGATCCGGAACCCGGCTGTTGCCAGCGCCTTGACGACGTCATCGGCGACATCTTCGAAAGTGGCGTCCCGATACTCGAAGTCGGCCAGGGCGGTCGCGATGATGCCCCTTGCGGTTACCAACCCTTGCTTGCCCATGAACAACCTCCCGCCACGCCACATCGACCGTGGAAATTCATACTCGGCCGGTTGCGGCCAAAATGGCTTGATCCAGATCAAGACGGCCCATGCCGGGTGCGACCATGCTGTCCTTGGTTGAAGTGCATGGCTGCTTCGAGCGGTGCAGTTTTCGATCGGCACTCCGGGAGGCATCATGTCCAGCGACAGGAAATTGCAACAGGCGGTTCTTGCGGAACTGATCTGGGAGCCGAGCGTCACCGCCGGCCATATCGGCGTCACCGCGGATGCGGGCGTCGTCACCTTGACCGGTCGTGTCGAGACCTACGCCCAGAAGCACGCCGCCGAGACATCGGCGCGCAGCGTGAGCGGCGTCAAGGCCGTGGCGGACGAGATCGAGGTGAAGCTGCCGTTCGATGCAAGCCGTACCGACGAGGATATCGCGTCGGCGGTGCTCGAGCGCTTCGCGTGGAACGTTTCCGTGCCTCAGGACCGGGTCAAGGCGACGGTCGAGCACGGGTGGCTCACCCTGACCGGCGAGGTCGACTTCTTCTTCCAGAAGAAAGCGGCGGCCGAGGACGTACGCAGTCTGCACGGCGTCGTGGGCGTCAGCAACCAGATCACCATCAAGCCGAGGGTCGACACGTTGAACCTCGGCGACGACATCATGCACGCCCTGCACCGCTCCTGGTTCTTCGATCCGCAGACGGTCCAGGTCAGCGCGGAAGGCGGCAAGGTCAAACTCACCGGAACGGTGCATACGCCGCATGAACGTCAGGTGGCGGCCGCCACGGCATGGGCGGCACCCGGAGCGACCGGGGTAGAGAACAACATCTCCATCCAGTAACGGGTCGGCCAGAGCCGGGACCGCAAGGTCCCGGTCGGTGCTGCTCGCGGCCCCGGTGGCGCTGGTCAGCGATCGGAGAACTCGAGGACCACGCGCGCCGCCACGTCGCCCCGTTCGAGGCGCTCGAAAACCCGGTTGATTGCCGAGAGCGGCTGCAGCTCGACATGCGCCCTGACCTTGCCCTGGGCCGCGAACTGCAATGCCTCGGCCATATCCTGGCGGGTGCCGACGAACGAGCCGCGGACGGTGATGCAGTTCGCCACCACGTCGAACAACGGCAGCGGGAACTCGCCGGGCGGCAACCCGACCAGCACGCAGGTGCCGAGCTTGCGTGTCATGCCGACCCCCTGGCGGATGGCGGTCAGCGACGGGGCGGTGACCAGCACACCATGCGCACCGCCGCCGATATGCTGCCGGAGGATGGAAGCCGGGTCGCCGGTCTTCGCATTGATCGTGAGGTCGGCGCCAAGCCCTGTCGCCTGGTCGAGCTTGCCATCGTCGATGTCGACGGCACACACGTTCAGCCCCATCGCCTTGGCATACTGGATCGCCAGATGGCCCAGGCCGCCGGCGCCGGAAATCACGATCCATTCGCCCGGTTTGGCCTCGGTCTCCTTGATGCCTTTGTAGGTGGTGATGCCGGCACAGATGATCGGCGCAGCATCGATGGCGGATAGCCCGTCCGGAATGTGGGCGACATAGTCCGGATCGGCCAGGATATACTCCGCGAAGCCGCCGTTCCTGGTATAGCCGCCGAACTGCGCCTCGGCACACACGGTCTCCCACGCCTTGAGGCAGTATTCGCAATGGCCGCAGGCCGAATAGAGCCATGGCACGCCAACGCGATCGCCCAGCCTGACATTGGCGACGCCGGAACCGAGCGCCACGACACGACCGATGCCCTCGTGACCCGGGATGAACGGCGGCGTCGGCTTGAGCGGCCAGTCGCCGCGTGCCGCATGCAGGTCAGTGTGGCAAACGCCGCAGGCTTCCGTCTTGACCAGGATCTGCCCCGGCCCGGGTGACGGGATCTCGCACGCCCGGAGCACCAGCGGCTCGCCAAACCGTTCGACGAACGCGGCCTGCATCCTGTTTGTCATGAACCACTCCTGTCTGGATCGACGCGCGCGCGACGCCTGAGGCGTTATCCCTCGACGTCCGTCAGCCTACGTTGATCCAGATCAAGCCACCTGTTCCTCCTGCCGGAACGCGACCGTCGGAACATCTCTAGAAATGGCGCTCGTAGATCTTGATGACGTCGCCGGGCTTCACGTAGCTCTGTGGCAACAGCCGGCCGATCGTCACATGCTCGCCGTCATGGCGTTCGACGTAGGCATAATCCTCGACCGCACGGTAGGTGTAGCCACCGGCCAGTGCGACCGCCATCAGCAGGGTCATCGAGGGCTGGTAGGCGTACTGGCTCGGCTTCACCACCTCGCCGAGGATCGCCAGCGGCCGGTAGGCGGACACCTCGACCGACACGTTCGGATGACGAAGCAGGTGTTTCTTTTCCAGTTCCGCCGCCATCTCGGCCGCGAATTCGGCTGTCGTCAGGCCCTGTGCCTGGAGATCGCCGAGAAGCGGCACAGTGACCGTGCCGTGCTCATTGACCGCGAAATCGGTGCTGAGCTGATCCTGCCCGTAGGTGATGACCCGGATCTGGTCTTCCACGCCCAACTGGTAGTTATGCGGATCGTAGGGCGGAAGCAGCGGCAGACTGGCGCCTTGCGAGCATGCGCCGAGCGTGACGAGGACCAGCGTCGCCAGCGACGCCTGCCTGATCCGAGTGTTCGAGGAACGAGCCATCTGCATCCTTATCGGGAAAATCGGGGTCAGGTCGGTCAAAACGCGAAGTGCAGGCCGACGAGGAACTCATTGGTGGTAAGGCTATCGGTCAACACGCTGTTCTGGGTGGAGAAGTCGTAGTTCGCGGTGATGGACAGCGACCGGTTCAGCAGCCATTTCATGTTGAGGCCGACGCCATAGATCGTCTGGTTGGATTGCTGCTGGTTGAGCGGCGTGTTCTGCAACTCGATCGGCGTCGACGAGTAGTTGGCGTTCTGGATCTGTGTATAGGCGCCGAAGGTCAGGTTGCGGAGATAGGCGTGCTGCAGCGACAGGCGCGCGGAGGTGTAGGTGAAACCACCGACATTCTCGAAACCGCTATCCTCGATGCCGTTCTGGACCGCAAGCGAGATCGTGGTCAGCTGGGTCGGCAGCCAGCTGAGCTCGAGCTGCGCGATCGGCGAGTCTATATTTCCATAGACGTCGGAGCGGTAGCTGCGTCGCTGGTAGCCGACCAGCGCGCGAAGCCGTATCGGTCCGGACAATCCGAAATCGATGCCGGCCATGACCGCGCCGCCTAGCGAATCCCGGCCCGGCAGGCCGGCCAGTTTCTGCTGATAGGCGATGTCAGTGCCCTGTACGACCAGGAGCAGGGTTTCGCCCGGTGCCATTTCGTAACGACCAGCAACCGATCCGGTGAGCAGCGTACGATCGCGATACGCCTGGCTACCGATGCCGGTGTCGGATCCACCGCCGAACCGATACTGGGTGACGAGCAGTTCCGGGATCAGCGTCAGCCGGTTATGCAATGCGGACGAATAGCTGATGCCGGCACTGTCGACCTGGTAATGAACCGGCCTGATGCTCAGGAGTGCTCCGATATCGGTCGAGATCTGGTAGAGATCGAGATGGTTGTAGGACACGCCCAGCTTGTCCCGACCAAGATCGTAGACGCCGCCGGCGGTGGCGGTCCAGCTGGTCTGATCCTGGATACTACGTTCCGGATAATGGACGTCGATGACGGTCATTCCCGCGTGAAGCTGGTTGCGGGCCCAGTCTGATACGATCGACGCAGAACCTGCATCGATGAACACCGCACTTGCATGCCCGTTCGGCACCGCATCCGCGTTGCTGTCATAGCCGCCGGATGCCGAGATTTCCCCGTCGATCCGGGCGGTGCCCAAATGGATACCATAAGGCGCGTATTCGTCGAGGTCATGCGCGCGAACCTGGTCCGCGCCGGTCGTACCATAGGCGGCGCCGAGCGGAGGCAGATAGGTATCGATGACCTGTGCACGGGCTGCATCCGGTCGCAGGAGACCGGTCATGGCGATAACGACCACCATCGCAGGAAACGCGGACATTGATTTGTAAGCATCGGACAAGCAACACCATCCTAACCGCGATGCATTCGGCTTCGATCTCGAGAGTAGAGTTTGTTATCATATCGGATCGTTCATGAATAGCGCTCTATGGATATTCCTGGTCGATAGTTTTGCTCTGGCGCGACCGCACCACGGCTTGATAAACACGCAGGAGATAGTCGCAGCACCGGCCGATCGCCTGGCATGGCAGGGCGGAACATCCTGCAACAGCATGGAGAAAGCACATGTCGGAACCACGGGATGGAAACGGAATGAAATGTCTCCTACCGGGCCGTCTTGGCCTGATGGCCGGCCTCGTCGCGATCGGACTGGCTTCGGCAGCAGCCGCACCCGACGATCCGGTGGATAATCAAGCCGATGCGCCCGCGTCCGCGACGTCCGCGCCGCCGGGACGCGCTCTCTGGTGCGGAGTGACCGATCCGTTCTCCAATCGATACTTTGTCAGCGATGTCGCGATGGGTAGCGGCAGCGCCATGCATGTCTCCGCATATGGGAGCAGGTTCAGCCGGGCTGTCGGCCGGCGTCTCAACAAGGTGCTGCCGAGCCGCGCGTCGATATGCCGGTCCGCCCCCGACGAACATACGGCATCCGCCGCCCGGTCAGCGGCGATCCGGGCCGCCCGGGCCGCGCATGACGAGATCGTCGTTGTCGGCGTGTTCTAGGACGGGGACAATTTGGGGGTCCGGCAGCCGCATCTCTCCAATCGCGACGAACGCCGCATTGAGGACGCGTCTCACTGCCGGCTCCAGAACGTAGGCAATCAGCACCGCCACGATCTCGCACAGGCCGATCGCGGCAACCGCCGCCACGAGGTAGGGGCAGCCAAGCCCGATCAGCACGTCCCGCAAGAGTTCGCCAAGATCCTCATGGATCAGATAGAGCGGATAGGTGGACAGGCCGGCGACCCGGATGCAGCGCAGCAACGGCGCCGGCAGGCGTGCGATTCTGCCGCGCCATGCTGTGGAGGCCACGAGCACGGCGCAGGCGCCAAGCCAGATCAGGATCGGGACCAGCCACACCGTGCCAAGTTGGACCGGGGCCGGCATCAGCGCGACGAGCTCCGCCGACCGGCAGGCGATCTCCAGGGGCGCCATGGCAAGGGCCAGCGCCCAGCCGGCCGCTCCGCGACGGCTGAGTCGTCGCTCCGACCAGAGCCAGAGATAGATCCCGAACGCGAAGTAGATCCCGTGCCGGAGCAGCAGCACGTTGCGCCAGCCATAGCCGAACTCGAGCAGGGGCTGGTTGATGATGCCGGCAACCTGGCACGCATAGAAGCAGAGATAGAGCGCGCTGGCGATGCAGAGCACCGTGGTGAGTTTCTCGATGCGGTCGATTCGCCCGGCAAGCAGGATGCAGAAGACTGCGCCGTAGAACACGATCTCGATCGGCAGGGTCCAGTAGGCGGATGCGATGAATGGCCCGGTCGGTAACAGCATCAGGGACGCGCCGAGCCGTGCGAACAGGCCGATGCTCAATCCCGACAGTCCCCTGACATGAAACACCACGACCAGGAAGCTGATGATCGTGCATACCCAGGCCGCGGGATAGAGGCGGAGGATGCGGGATTTCACGAAGCGCATCGGGGTGGTGTTGCTGGCCGAGCGGGCGATGACAAAGCCGGACAGCACGAAGAATATCTCGACGCCGATCCAGCCGAACCACGAGATCGTCGACGTGCTCTTATTGAGCCAGGTCAGGTGGAACATCGCCACCAACACCGCTGCGGCAAAGCGCAGGATATCCGCGCCATAGATGTAGCCCGACCCGGCCTGGCGCTTTATCCTCATGTCGGAACCGGCCATCATGTGCTGAGGAAGATGCTGTGGCTCAGGTCGCCGGTGTAGTTGGCCAGCGTGACCTCAAGGCTTGTTCCGAAGGACGAGAGATTGATGACCGTCTGACCGCCGGTCTGGGTGTAGTGGCCGCTGAGCGAGGCCGCGCCGGTCAGACCCTTGATATGATCCCAGACCAGCATGTCTCCCTGCGACGGCAGGAAATCCAGGATGCTCACAATTCCGGCGATGGCGCTGATGTCGAACTGGTCGGCGCCGGGGCCGCCGATCAGCGTGTCGTTGCCACCGCCGCCCATCAGCACGTCGTTGCCGGCGCCGCCATTGATGATGTTGTTGCGGGTGTCGCCGATCAGCAGGTCGTTGCCGCTGCCGCCAACGATGTTGACGGTGGCGGACGAGATCGTATTCACGGTTCCGCCGGGCGTCCCGGCCCGGATCGGCTGCTGCGCCAGGATCGCGGCAAAGAAGTTCTGCGCCATCAGGCCGTAGCCGACATCGTTCGGGTGGGTCCCGTCGAAAATCAGGTCATCCGTGGTGATGTTGCTCATGTCGACCAGCACGACCTTGTCGCCGGCGGCCTGCTCCTGCTTCACCATCGTCGCGATCGCGGTGTTGAGTGACGATTCCGTGGTGGTGGAAACCGCGGTCAGGGGCGTCACCGTGCCGATATAGATCTGGGTCGCGGCGTTGGCAGCGCTGATCTTGTCGATCATGCTGGTGAGGTTGGCGATCGTGGTTGCCTGGGCGATACCCTGCAGGAGGTCGTTCGCACCGGCCTCGAGCAGCACGGCCCCGGGTTGCTGGACCGCGAGCAGGTCGGGCAGCTTCGCCAACAGTTGGGCGGTGGTGAAGCCCGGATATCCGGCATTGTCGCCGTCCGGCAGGGTCGCCGGGCCATCGACCTGGTCGCCGACGAAGTTGACCAGCGCCTGGTCCGTCACGAAACTCTGCCATAACGGCCCGCGGTAGCCCTGGTCGGTCGTGATGCCCTGCACCGACCAGTCGGCGGCGATCCAGCCATGCGTGATTGAATCCCCGAATGGCATGATCTTCAGCGGTACGGTCCACTGGCCGGTCGCAAGGTTCGCGACGACGCCGGCCGTGGTCGATTGCAGGTTCAGGGCCGGGCCAGCCTGGCCGGCATCGGTCCCGGTCACGGCGACGTCCAAGGTCGATCCGGGCGTCACCACGCTGCTGGTCGCGCTGGTAATGCTGACCGCGGCGCCGGTGGTGGCGACATAGGCGTCCGGAGTGGCTCCTGGATTGAGTTCTGCGCCCCAGAACTCGAAGCTTCCGGTCGTTGACTGGGTAGCGCTGTGCATGAGCGCCACGTTCGACGCGCCGTTGGCATCGCCGACGATCACCCAGCTCAGGCGTTGCCAGGCGGTCGTCGCGACCGCCGCCTGGGTGTAGCTGAGGTTCGGGGCTGCGCTGTAATAGTTGAAGGCGAAGTTCGCGTTGCCGCTGATCAGCCTGACCCAGACGCTGAAGGTGTATTGGCCCGAAACAATGCTGAGATAGGCGATCCCTGAGCTCGCACTGGTCAGGGTTACGATGTCCGCAGTGGCGGCACCGCCGTTCGGGCCCGGGTCTACATTGGCGGTGATGGAAGGCGTGGTTCCTCCGGACTGAGCAAACCTGGTCCACACTGCATTGTCGAAGGCTTCTGACTGGGTAATGAGGTTCTGGTTGACGACGGTCCCGGTCACGGTGTGTACGCGTCCGTCGGACACCGTATAGACGAAAACATCGTGCTCGATCTCGCCGCCGACCAGGGCCTGCTCCAGCAGCCCGCTGTTCAGCGTGTAGGTGTATTGGCCGTTCGCCTGCACGACCATGGTTCCATAGATGCCGACGATGGTCGTGCTGCCGCTGATGGTCTGGCTGTTGACCGTGGAGACCGACAGGACGATCCCGGTCGCGTCGGTGTCGTTGGAGAGCAGTCCGCCGGTGGCCGGAACCTGGCTTCCGACGGCAATGCTGGCGGTGTCCGGATTGGCGACCGGCACCGTACCGGTGACGGTTACCGAGAGCGTGGAGGTGACCACGATCGGCGTGGTCACGGTTGCGGTGGTGTTGATGGCGGTGCCGGTGGTGGCGACGTAGGTCAGCGGAGCAGCGCCCGCGTTCAACTGCGCGCCCCAGAACTCGAAGGTCCCGGCGGTGCCCTGGCCAGCCCCGAGCATCAGCGCCACGTTGGACCCGGCATTGCCGCCGCCGGTGAAGGTCCAGCTCAGGCGCTGCCAGAGGCTGGTCGCGGTGGCGGTCTGCAGGCCGTCGGCACCGCTGGCGCCGTTATAGTAGTTGAAGCTGAACGCGCCGCTGCCGCTGACCAGGCGGACATAGACGCTGAAGGTGTATTGCCCGGATACATTGGTTGTCGTGTAAAGGCCGGAGCTGGCGCTCGACAGGGTCACCGTGTCGGCGGTGCTGGCCGCACCGGTCGGGCCGGGATCGGTGTTGGCGACGATAACAGGTGCCGTACCGGAACCGCTGAAGCTGCTCCAGTTCGCAGCATTGAACGCTTCGGACTGGGTGATGAAGTTCTGCTGCAGCTGGCTCGATGTCTGGGTATAGGCCTGCCCATCGGAGATCGTGTAGGTGAACTTGTCGACCGCCAGTTGCTGGTTCGCCAGCGCGCGCACGTTCGCCTGGGTGTTGGCCAGCGTGTAGGTGTACTGGCCGTTCGCCTGGATCACCATGGTGCCGTAGACGCCGACGATGGTGGTCGCGCCGCCGATGGTGACGCCGTTGACCGCGGTCACCGACAATGCGAGCCCCGACGGGTCGGTATCGTTGGCCAGCACGTTGCCGGTCGTCGTCAGCGGGCCGTCCTCGGTGACGCCGGCCGCGTCGGCAACTGCAGTCGGCGGTGTGTTGGTCCCGGCCCCGATGACCGTAACGGATAGGGCCGCGCCGAAACCGGTGTCGTCGGTGCTGGTCGTTGTCGTGTTGATCGTGCTGCCCGTGGTTGCATTATAGGCGAGCGCCGTAGCGCCGGAGTTCAACTGCGCGCCCCAGAACTCGAAGGTTCCCGCCGTGCCCTGGCCGGCCGCAAGCATCAGCGCCACGTTGGACGAGGCGTTTCCGCTGCCGGTGAACGTCCAGCTGAGCCGCTGCCAGACACCGGTCGCGGTGGCCGTCTGCAGGCTGCTGACGTTGCTGGCGGCATTATAGTAGTTGAAGCTGAACGCCCCGCTGCCACTGATCAGGCGGGCATAGACGCTGAAGGTATATTGTCCGGAGACGCCGGTAGTTGTGTACAGGCCCGAGTTGGCGCTCGACAACGTCACCTTGTCGGCGGTACTCACAGTGCCGGACGGGCCGGGATCGGTGTTGGCGACAATGACCGGCGCGGTGCCTGAGTTTGCAAAGCTGGTCCAGCTCGAACTATCGAAAGCTTCGGACTGGGTGATCAGGTTCTGCTGAAGCTGGGTGATCGTCTGGGTATGGGTCCGTCCATCCGAGACCGTGTATGTGAATTGATCGGTCGCGGTCTGGCCGCTCGACAGGCCGAGCACGTTGGCCTGGCTGTTCGCCAGCGTGTAGGTGTACTGGCCGTTCGCAAGGATCACCAGCGTGCCGTAGATCCCGACGATGGTAGTCGTTCCGCTGATCGAGATGCCATTGACCGAAAGGATGGAAAGCGGAAGCCCGGCACCGTCGGTGTCGTTTCCCAACACGTTGCCGGTCGATGTCAGCGTGCCGTTCCTGGTGACCGATGCCATATCGGCGACCGCCACCGGCGCGCTGCCGCTGACGGTCACCGAGAGCGCGGAGGTGACCACGACCGGCGTGGTCACGGCTGCGGTGGTGTTGATGGAGGTGCCGGTGGTGGCGACGTAGGTCAGCGGAGCCGCACCCGCGTTCAGCTGCGCACCCCAGAACTCGAAGGTCCCGGCGGTGCCCTGGCCAGCCCCGAGCATCAGCGCCACGTTGGACCCGGCATTGCCGCCGCCGGTGAAGGTCCAGCTCAGGCGCTGCCAGAGGCTGGTCGCGGTGGCGGTCTGCAGGCCGTCGGCACCGCTGGCGCCGTTATAGTAGTTGAAGCTGAACGCGCCGCTGCCGCTGACCAGGCGGACATAGACGCTGAAGGTGTATTGCCCGGATACATTGGTTGTCGTGTAAAGGCCGGAGCTGGCGCTCGACAGGGTCACCGTGTCGGCGGTGCTGGCCGCACCGGTCGGGCCGGGATCGGTGTTGGCGACGATAACAGGTGCCGTACCGGAACCGCTGAAGCTGCTCCAGTTCGCAGCATTGAACGCTTCGGACTGGGTGATGAAGTTCTGCTGCAGCTGGCTCGATGTCTGGGTATAGGCCTGCCCATCGGAGATCGTGTAGGTGAACTTGTCGACCGCCAGTTGCTGGTTCGCCAGCGCGCGCACGTTCGCCTGGGTGTTGGCCAGCGTGTAGGTGTACTGGCCGTTCGCCTGGATCACCATGGTGCCGTAGACGCCGACGATGGTGGTCGCGCCGCCGATGGTGACGCCGTTGACCGCGGTCACCGACAATGCGAGCCCCGACGGGTCGGTATCGTTGGCCAGCACGTTGCCGGTCGTCGTCAGCGGGCCGTCCTCGGTAACGCCTGCGGCGTCGGCAACTGCAGTCGGCGGAGTCGTGCTCGCCATGGTCTAGATTTTAGCCGGCAAGCGCGCGGACTCGAAAACCGGGAGCGGCAAAGCGCGGGCAATAAAGGCCTGGCGCCGCTGCTCGGCGTTGACGGTCACGGCGATGATGGAGAGCCAGAGTACGCAGCCCAGGAAATAGGTCGATGTGCCGATCCGCTCATGGAATACCGTTACGGCCGGGACTACGCCGGTCGGGAACATGACTGGCAGGCTCACCAGCAGCGTCGCAACGAGGCAGGCCACCAGGGAAGCGGGCGATGTGCCGACGCCGGACGACCCCGCGGTGAAGCGACCGCCGATGAAGAAGGCAATCGGGATCAGCATCCAGGCATAGTAATGCGTCCAGGAGAGAGGGCTGGTCAGGAGTGCCAGGCAGATCACCAGCATGAACTCCAGGTCGACGGGATCGGGAGATGCCATCGACGGTTTCTTTCGCGGCGTTTGCATGGTGCGGAGGCAGACCAGCACCGTGGTCAGATAGAGCGCCACGGAAACCAGGGTGCAAACCAGGGTCTCGGCCCGGCTCAGGGGGAGAAGATGCCAGTCGAACAGCGCCGGCGCAGGCGTGCGCAGCCGCAGGACGAAGCTCTGGAGCGACTGCACATTGAACGAAGCCAAGGAATGGCCGCTGAACTGCCTGACCGCGACGTCGAACCACACCGCATGAAGGGCCAGCCCGAATACCACCAGCGACACCGAACCCGCCACCAGCAGGGTCATTCCGAAACCGGCCGCGGCGCTCCACTTCCGCCGGACGACGAAGTACAACCCGAACAGAAGCAGGGGCAGCTTCAACAGCGCGGCCGAGGCAAGCAGCGAGCCGGCGAGGCCATGACGGCCGCGACGAATCAGCACCAGGCCACCGATCAGGCAAGCCAGCACGATGTGGCTCGTGTTGCCTTCCTTCACGCTGTAGAGAAGCGGCCCATTCATGGCGAACAGCAGGATAAACAGGTGGCTGCGCCAACCTGTGAGCCCGGCAATCCGGATCAGCAGCATGCAGGACAGTATGAGTCCGACGATCCCGCACAGCAGAAACACACCTGCGGATAACACGACCGGGAGCAGTGCGAATGGCGTGAACAGCCAGGCGACGATCGGAATATTGACGAACCCCGTAACCCCTTTCTCGATCAGGGGTCGCAGCGACTGGCCATGGATGACCATCGAACCGGCGGGATAATAGGCGATGCGGTAGTCGGCGAACACGAGGTGCGGCTCGCTGACGAACAGGATCGCCATCGACAGCACCAATGCCGCCAGGACGACGACGACCCAGACCGGCTGGACGTCCTCGAGGATGCTCCGGACCGCGCGAAAGCCTGATCCGGACCGCCTCACCACGCGACCGGCCAAGGATAGATCCTCGCACAGAGCCGGATCGCGCAGGTCGGCTCGGACCGGCTTGTGCATGACCGACCTATCATGCGCCGCGCGCGGTCAAAGATAGGCCGCGACGAGAATGGTAAAGCAGGTTCCGAGCGTCAGCAGGCTGACCCGGTCGCGCACAGCGAAGATGATCGGATCCTCGGTGACGAACCTGCGATGGGTCATCAGCATCATCCGTCCGGTCCAGTACATGATCACCGGGCACATCAGCCAGAGAACCCTCGGCTCGCGGTAGAGAACGTGCACCGCCGGCGACGAGATATACAGGGCGAGCACGGTGACCGCGTTGAAGCCGCACACGGTGGCCATGGTCGCCACGATCTGCAGGTCGCCGATCTTGTAGTTCCGGTTGGTCGGATCCGACAGCCCGAGATCCAGGCGAACCGCAAGCTCGGCATAACGCTTGATCAGAGCGAGGGACATAAAGATGAACATCGAGAAGCCGAGCAGCCACTCCGAGAGGACGACGTCGATCGCCACGCCGCCGGCAATCACGCGGATCGAATACAGCGCGGCGAGCGTGACGACATCGACCAGCATCTTGCGCTTCAGCACGAACGAATAGGCCGTGGTCAAAGCGTAGTAGCCGCAGAGCACGGCAAAGAACGCAGGCGAGACGAACCATCCGATCGCCATCGATGTCGCCAGCAGGACCGGCATCAGCGCCACCGCCTGGCCGAGCGGGATCGCGCCACAGGCCAGCGGTCGGAGATGCTTGGTCGTGTGGCTTCGGTCGGAGCGGAGATCGACGAGATCGTTCAGCAGGTAGACGCTCGACGCGCAGAGCGAGAACGCGACAATGCCGAGCAGGGCGTGGACAAGTGCCGTCAGCTGGAACAGGTGCGCAGTCATCAGCGGCACCAGCAACAGGCCGTTCTTGACGTATTGATGGACGCGAAGAAGACGAAGCCATGATTTTAGGGTCGGCGTGCGCTCCGGCAGATGGACGGCGTGCGAATGCATCTTGTCGAGCGCATGCCGCGTGCGCGCCGAGGTCCTGACGGCGATCGCCGAGGCGGCAACCTGCCACACATCGAGATCGGCCTTGTCGTTACCGATATAGTCGAAGCCGTGCGCGCCGAACTTCTCGACCAGCAGGTCCGCCTTGCGACGTCCCGACAGGTTCCGCTCGCTGTCCGATCCCATCCAGCCGTCGAACAGGCCGAGATGATCCGCGACGGACTTCACCAGCTGCTCGTTGGAGGCGGATGCGAGATAGACAGGCCGGCCAGCCTGCCTCGCCTCTTCGATGATCGATATCACAGCGGGATCGTAGGGAAGGAACTCCGGATCGAAGCTGCTGATCGAGGCGAGTCTCGCCTTCAACGCAGCCTTGCCGTGGCCCAGGGCGCCGATCGCGCCGATCGCCTGCAGCGGATGCTGTCCGGCTGCATCGAAGAATGTCTCGAGCAGGAGGTCGGACTTGATGAGCGTGCCATCGAGGTCGACGACCAGCGGTGTTGCAATGACGGATACATCACGAAGTAAAACGGAAGTCGGAGCGCTGGTTACTGAGACCTCCTGGAACGGCATTGCGATCATATTGACACGCTGTTCCGACGGCTCAATCACTCATAAGGATTAACTAAATCTACGAGCAGACATCATTCTGACTTTGCAATATAGTTGGCTCTCAGGAACGAGATTGACATGAAAACTACCACTTTTGGATTAATACTATTCAGCGTGACCTTGTCGGCACTGGCGCAGGTGAGCTTCAAGCTCGGCGTCTCTGGCCGGACGGGGCAAACGGTGCCGGACGGCCAATCGCTGCTGGCATCCTTTCTCGCGATGGCAACGCCGGGCGTGATCGGCGGCCTGGTTCTCTATGGGTTCGGCACGCTGCTGTGGCTGCAGGTTCTCGCACGCACCAGTCTGTCGCAGGCCTATCCGTTCGTCGGTCTCGGCTTCGTGCTGACCTCGCTGTTCGGTGTCTTCCTGTTCGGCGAGACCGTCACGCCGCTGCGCGGCAGCGGGATCCTGCTGGTCACGATGGGGATCTACGCCATCGCGCGAAGCTAAAAGGGACTACGCCGTCCACTCTCCGGTCATAGCGTCGCCTGCCCCGCACCAGTCCTGGAAATAGGCCTCTTTCATGACAGCGACGAAAATGCACAGCCTCGATCTGAACGACCGCGTCGACGCGGATCCCTCCGGAGTCGCTATCCGCCCGGTCGTCGAGCCTCGGAAGATCAAGCCGAAGCCGCCCCGCAACGAAGGTATCGACGCCTTCCGATATGTCTGTGCGGCAGTGGTGATCCTGTTCCACACGTTGCCGTCGAAGCCGCCTGTACCGGTCTGGGCTGCAGATCTTGCGACGATCTGTTTCATCGCCGTCCCGTTCTTTTTCGTCTCGAGCGGCTACTTCCTGCACGCTGCCGATCGATTCAATATCGGGCTTGTCGTCCGGCCTCTGCGTCGTCTCCTCCCGATCTACCTGTTCTGGATGCTGGCGTACGGTCTGCTCCTGAAGCTCTTGCCGGTACATGCCTGGTCCTTTTCCGCGCGGGACCTGCTTTGGGGTGGGCCGGCCTACCATTTATGGTTCATACCGGCACTCGCCCTGGCGCTGGCATTTGTCGGGGTCGGGATGAGCACGGTCGGGCCGAAGCTCACCGGTATCGCCTGTCTGCTGCTCGCATGCATCGCAGTGACCCGCGGCGCCTACCATGATGTGCTTGGCCTTGCCGGAACGGCGTCCACCCATGACGGGCAGCTCGCGGCGCCGCTTTACATCTATATCGGCATGATGATCAGTCGATATCCAGTCGCCATCAGTTGGCGGTGGTGGGCTGGGCTGACTGCACTCGGCGTCACGCTGGCCTTCACGGAGAACAGGCTGATCATCGGGGTATCGGGCACGCCCATGTTCCTGGGGCACGATGTTCTCGTCTCGATGTTTCCCCTCGGGGCGGTCGCGTTCATGCTCGCCAGAACCATCCCGAGATCCTGGTTCATCAGTGTCCTTGCACGCCTCGGTCAGGTCAGCCTCGGCGTCTACTTCGTGCACCTGTTCATCGTCTGGCTGCTTCTGCCCTATATAGGCAACGACAGTCCCTTTCGGGTCATCCTGCTGACCTCCCTGGTAATTGCTCCTTCTACGGGCCTGAGTTTCCTGCTGCAGCGGATCCCGGGACTTCGGCCGTTCGTACTCTAGAGATCTTTTCGATACAGGCGCCGGTTGTCAGCGTGTCTATCGCGCCGCTCGCGGTGCCGCCGGTCTCGAGATCGAGACCAGCACGCCGAGCAACAGCAACGCGCCGATGAACACATAGGATTGCAGGACGTTCAGCCAAGTGGTGCTGAACAGGTTCAGGATCTGCAGGTTGGAGCCCACCAGACACCAGGAGGTGATCAGCATGCCGACAACGATACGGGAATGGGGCACCGAACGCTGTGACAGGATCATGCAGACGGCAACGATATAGATCGGCAGGACGATGCCGTAATGCTGTTCCCAGGCGATCGGCGACGCCATGGTGAAGCACAGGCCGCCGATCGACAGGTCGATCAGTCCCGGACGATGGCGGCGCCCGAGCAGTGCCAGCGTGAACGGAATTGCGGCGAGCAGCAGTCCGCTCAACAGCGTCGGCCAATAGACCGCAGCCAGGAACGGCGGGAAATCGTCGGCATGCCAGTGCAGGTTGTCGCCGTTCGACAGCAGCCGGTTCATCAGACCGTTGACGGACTGGTTGGCACGGAAAGACTCGCCGTGCCGGGACAGGTAGGACAGCACGTCGAGATAATGGATATGGCTGGCAAGGCCGTATCGCGCCACGGACACCATCAGGGCCGCCGCGATCGTCGCGGCAAGGCCGGACGCGAAACGCTGCTCGCGCCAGAGCAGCGCCCAGGGGAGCAACAGCCCGAGCTGCGGCTTGATCGTGCAGGCAAGTCCGATCGCGATGCCGGCGGCGATCTTCCGGTCTTTGCTCCAGAGCAGCAAGGCGCCGGTGAACAGGCAATCGATCCAGAGCTGGATCTGCCCGATCGTGAAGCCATAGATGACCGGCCAGAACACGAAGCAGAGCGCACCGACCAGGACGGCGAGCCGGACGGGCGCCTGCTCGACGAGCGCGGAGGCCGCACCGCGCCGGACGATTTCGCGACACAGCAGGATGCTACCCGCAATGTTGAGCAGGAACACCCCGGCATTCACCCAGTTCAGCGTCGTGGTATCGATCCGGATGAGGTGACGCAGGCCGTCGATCCAGAGCAGGCTGGTCGGCGGATACTGGAATTTCTCGTGCAGATCGAAGAACAACGTCGCATACAACGTGTCGCCGTGCGGACCACGGATGAAGTCGAACGCACGGATCATCGGCGCCCAGGAATCGCTGCGCGTGCTGGGCGAGACGAATCGCACCAGGGCGGCAAGCGCCGTGACCACAGGATTGCCGGTGGAGATACCTCCGAGTGCCAGATTACCGAGCCAGGCGGCGACACCCAGCACGAGCGGCAACCCGAGCATGAGCAGCAGGGCGCGGGCGAGCGCCGCCGCGTGCCGATCCGGCCATGCGACGAGGCGGGACAAGCCCCTTGCCGGCGCGGATACCGCCAGGGCGACGGCGGGGGAGGTTTTCATGGGGACTGCTCCGCAGCGGGGACAATGATCGCGCCGGTCTTGGCTCGAAGCACGACGGTGCGTGACAGATCGATCGGGCCGAGTGCCCGTCTCGCGGCGTCGCGCACCAGGCGGTCGTTGGTATCCGGATCGTGGCCGGGCCAGAGCAGATGCTCGACCCAGAGGATATCGCCGCATGTGCTGGTGGAATTGGGTGGCCGGAAGGTTGCCAGCCCAGCCGCCTGGACAGCGAAGCCGTGGCGGTCGCCGAGATAGCGATAGGCCTGCGACAGGACCGCCGCCTCGTTCGGCAGCGTGCCCGGATACAGGAACTGGAATGCCTCGACCCTGGTGGCCGGGCATCTTGTCACCGCGCCGGCGATCAGTTCGGCCGTGGCATTCCAGCGCGGCTCACGCACCAGCTTCAACCCGGACACGGCGATGAAGGCCGCGGCATTGGCAAGCAGCAGCACGAAGCCCCAGCGTCTGTCGAACAGGATGTCCTTCGCGAGAATGGCCAGGCCGCAGACCATCGCCGCCGAGCAGAGCACCAGATAGCGGTCGATGATGATCGGCGTCTGGAGATTGATGCCGAGCAGGACCAGGGCGGAGCCTGCCGCGAGGCCCGCGAAGATCAGGCCGATCTGCCGATCCCTGCCGATCCCTGCATTTGGGCGGCCTGCCCTGCGTCCGAGCGTCAGGATCGCCGCAACGACGGCGATAAGGCTGCAGCCCACTCCCTTCACGAACGAGCCGGCCACGATCGTGACGGCCTCGCGCACTCCGGTCTCGATCCAGAAATGCCCGCCGGTACGCCCGAGCAGCTGGTGCAACTGGAACATCGTGGTCACGGCCAGCGGGATCGTCGACAGGAACCCGGCCACGCAGAACAGCACGGCGAGCTGCCTCTGCCGGAAGGCCAGCGCGGCCAGCATCAGCCCGGCCAGGCTGATCAGTGCCACGATCGCCGTCACGAAGTGCAGGTTGACGAGCAGCACGCTGGTCACCAGCAGCGCACCGGCCGCCACCCGGCGTGCGGTGGTGCTCAGCTCGAGCTCTCCGCTCAGGAGCGCGTAACCCGAGCCATAGAAGACCAGCCCGAAGCAGAACTGCGCGAAATAGGACCGGTATTCGGCGAGATACGCGGTCATGAAATAGGAGGAGAAGGCCAGCACGGCGTAGGTCGCGAGGAACCGGCGCGCACGCGGCCATTCCATGGCCGCATACACGAACGCACCCAGCAGGCCGAGCAGCGGCAGCAGGTTCTGCAGTCGCCGGATCGTCACCTCCGGCCCGAGCAGACCGGCCAGCAGGCGCGAGAAGGCGGAAAACGCGGGCGGATGAACGTCGGTCAGCCAGCGCTCCTGCAGCGCCTGCTGCCACGGTATCGTCGGGTCGGTGGCCCAGAGGGTCCAGAACTCGTCCAGCCACGGTCCGCGCGTCAGCGCAGCGGCGACGCCGACTGCAATGGACGCGACCACGAGGACGAGGGTCGCGACGATGGCCCAGGCGGGAGGCCCGGCCAGGACGCTCGAACGCGAAGCATTCGACTCTGTCACCGACACTTCGGAGTTACGCCTCAGGCGCTCGGTCAGGATCTGGTCAGACATTGCGCCGGCACTCCCGTGCGAAAAGGAACGCAGCCGCGGCAAGGCCCGCGATCGCTCCGGTCAGTACTGCGGCTGCAGCACCGGGCGCGCCGGCACGGGGGATCAGCGCGAGGGCGGCGATCCCGACGCCGACGCTGCCGACCATGTGCGGCAGATAGGCATCGCGAAAAATGCCGCTGGCCTTCATCGCGCTGGTCAGCATGCCCTCGATGCCGTTGAGCGCGTAGCTCAGCAGGAACACCGGCATCAGCCAGGCGCCGGCATCGAACTTGCCGCGAAACACCAGGTGCATGACCGGACCAGCCACGAACCCGGCGAGCACCACGATCGGCAACGCCGCGGCGGCGTAGAACAAGGCGCGCTGCAGCACGGTCCGGCGCAGCGCGCGCGTACTACCCCGGCCGCGGCGACCGAAATCGACAATCCAGGTCGCCATCAGGGCGCTGTTCAGCTGCACCACCGGCGCGTTGAGCGTGACCACGGCGCGGGTCCCGGCGACGCTGGCCAGCCCCTGGAACAGGGCCAGCACCACATAGATCCCGTCCGAGCGTACCCAGGAAAACCCGGCGGATGCGCTGCCCCAGGGCACGAACGGCGACGTCGCACGGACCAACTCCGCCATCCGGTACGGGCGACCCGGTACGGTCCTCGACAGCAGGATCGCGCAGATGATCGTCGCGCAGACCAGGCTCCAGCCGCTCATCACCACCCAGAGGGCGAACCAGCTGATCGCGCCGGCGAAATACAACACCCAGGCGGTCGCCGTTGCCGCAAAAAGATAGAGCAATCCGACCAGCGCCGAGATCGCCGCGGTCAGGAAGGCCAGGCACAGGCGACGCGCGGTCGCCAGGGTCAGCAGCGCGCAGCCGCAGCCGATCGCGGTGGCGACGCCGAGGCCGAGATCGGGCCGGCCGAGCAGCGTGCCGGTCAGCCAGGCGAGCGCGCCCAGGACCGATGCAACGGCCAGGAGGATGAGATGCGCCCGGACCAGGGTGGTGATGTAGGACCGGAGCCGATCCGGTGCGATCCGTGCGGATTCGACCAGCAGCGGCTCGACGACGACATACCAGTGCAGGACGCTGAGCAGGATGAAGCCGGAGAAGGTGATGCCGAAGCGACCGTACTCGACCGGCGTGAGCCAGTGCGCGAACAGCACGTTGAGAACCAGGTTGGTCAGGGCGAACACTGCCTGGTCGGCCATCAGCCAGCCATACTGGCGCGTCGCCTTCAGCCACAGCTTGGCCGCCGGCCGCTCGGGCGCGACGATGGACTGCATGGACACGAACTCCGACAGGTCTTTCATCGGCATCAGGACCGGCAGAGGCGAAGCGATGTCGCAGCCGAGTTCGAAGCACCACAGCCCTCGACGAGATCGTGGTCGATCCCCCAGCCGCCTTTATATTCCCAGACGGTCCAGCCCATCCCGGCACTTTCCAGCTTGGCGCGCACGATGCCCAGCCATTTCGCACGTGCATCGCGCGGAGTGGCGTTGTTGAACACGCCGAACTCGGTCGAGACCACGACCGCGCTGTTGGTCCGGCTCCATGCGGCGGCGAGGTCGATCTCCCCGGTCATCAGCCCGGCATCGTGGAAATTGTCGCCATACCAGGCAAGTTGGGACCGGAGCGAAGGGTCCGTGCCGGCCGCAACCGCGGCGACGTTACCTGCCTTCGCCGGAAACTCCAGCGACCGGATGGTCCCGTAGCTCGGCACCGACCAGGACGCCGCCTGATGCGTGAAGATCATCGGCGTATAGAAATGGAACGTGTAGGCAACGTTACGGTCGGCAAGTGGCGGAAGGGCAGACAGCGCCGCCGCAGTGCTCCAGGGGCTCGCCGTCGCAATTACCGTGTTTGCCGGCGCGACCGAGCGGATTGCCTGCAGAATATCCGCCTGCATCGCCGCCCACTGTACGCCGTCGGGCAGCTTCGGCTCGTTCAGCATTTCGAAGAAAACATGGTCCGGCGAGGCGGTCGCGTAGCGCGCAGCGAGCTGGCGCCAGACGAGCTTGAGCCGCGTGGCGATCTGCTCGGTCGTCCCGCCTTCGGGCTGCAGGTTCTCGAACGGATGCAGGTCGATGATCACCCCGAGGTCGGCGGCGACCGCGGCACAGACGGTACTGTCGAGGCGCCTCAGCACCGCAGCCTGCCAAGCCGGGGGCACCGGGGCGAACACCAGCGGGGAGACAGGGACGCGGATATGCCTCACCCCGCTGCGCCGGAGACGCGCGAACACGCCCGGCAGATCCGGCTCGCTCCCATCGACGAACAGGTCGGTCATGTTGACGCCCCGGGAGAGACGGTCGCGGCGGGACTTCGGAATGCTGTCGAGCGCCGGCCGGACAGCGGTGGGCGTGTCGGCGAGGCAGGTCAGCGGCGCCGGGATGGTATTCGCCGTGGCAGCCCGGCCCGGTTCGGCCGAAGCGGCAAGACCGAGGACCAGCGTGGCGACGACCGAGGCAAACGCCATTGCGCGTAACCGGACGCACGCTGAACTCACTCGGCTAGGCTCTTGGCGACGACAGGTTCGGCCGCGTCGCCGAGGGCCGGATCGTAGCCCGGCAACACCGGCTGTTCCGAGCAGAACGTTTCGTAGTCGCTGGAGGTGCGGAGCAGCCCCGGCCTGGTCAGGTCCACGCTCGACCGGTAGCGGCGGCTTTCGGGATGGGCAAAGCACAGGTTCGGATCGCCCTTGAGCGCCGACGCATAGCGGCCGTATTCGGAACCGCCATCGAAATGCTGGCCCTGTTCCAGAGCCTTGATGACCCGCCCATGGAAATCGGAAAAGAACTTGTAGTGCAGCAACACGCCGGTGATCGGCGCAAGCCGCAGCGGGGTCGTCTTGTGGTTGCTGATCCAGCGCCGGCCGGGCGCCCCGAGAATGAGCGGCATCTTGGACAGCAGCGGCGGCGACGTGGTTCCGCCGAGCCAGCTTTGCATCGCCAGGGCGCGCCCGATCCGGCTGTCGCGCAGCTTCTTCAGGCCACGCGGCACGGCATAGCCGTAGGCCCCGGACCTGGCGAACCGCGGATAGAACTGCCGGAGGCGGGGACCGCCGACGACCTCGGAGGGCGGAAACGGCGCTGCGCCGAACGGCCGCTTCAACCTGGGGCGGAACCGGTAATCGACATCGAACAGCGGGCACACGTCGTTGAAGCGTTCGCCCCGGAGATAGACGGCCTCCGACACGGGAACAGGCGAATACATGTCCAGCATGAAGGCGAAGACGCCTTCATAGCCGTTGCGTTCGAGATAGTCGCACAGCTTCGGAAGCGGCAGCTTCTCCACGTTCGGATAGACCAGCAGCTCGTCCGCATCCACGAACAGGCACCAATGGCCGGGGCCGTAGGCTTCCAGCAGCGTGTTGATCCAGTCCATTCCGAAGTTGGCGCCGCCGAAATCCGCGCTGGTCGTGAAGACCGAGCAGTCCGGCTGGACACGCAGGTAGTCGGCGCTGGAATCGGTCGAGCGGTCATCGATGATGAAGAACCACTGCACGCCGAGCGAGCGGTAGTACGACAGCAGGTAGGGCAGACGATCGGCCTCGTCCCGCACGCACAGGAAGGCGCGGCATTGCCGCCCCTGCCCGGGAGGCAGCCGATTTGTCAGGGCGCGTAGACCGGTCAGCATCACGTCATCCTATCGAGCGCAGGTTCGTCGCCACCGAGGTTGCTGATGACGATGCCGCCGAACAGCGTCAGCAGACCCAGCGCGTAGGGTGAATAGGCCTCTTCCTGGAAGAAGCCATTGGCCAGGATGACGGCGATCGCGATGAACAGCGTATCGGTCGGCCTGGTCATGATGCCGCGACCACCACCGGCCTGCAGTTTCCTTTTGAACCCGGCGAAGATCGTGATGAAGATCGGCAGGTAGACGACCACCACCGCGACGCCCATCTGGTAGAGCAACACGCCGACGGCACTCTCGAGCGCGAAATCGACGCCGAGCTTCTGCCAGGTCGCCCAGTCCAGCCCTCCGACTCCCAATGCCGAGAGGTTTCCGCCGACGCCGATGCCATGACCTTGCGGCGTCGACATGAAACCATGCAGGCCGCCCAGGAAGCCGATGACATGGAAATCGGAGTTGGCGATGCCGGTGCGGATGCCGAACCCGACATAGGCGACCAGCAGCACGACGGATGCCAGCAGGACCATGAGCCGGTTGCGCGTGACGATCCACAACGTCGCGAGACAGATGGTTGCCAGCAGCATCAGGAGCGGGCCCTTGATGCCCGCCATCACCAGCAGGGCGATCGCGAGGAAGACGATCTCGAACCGGCGAAGAGTCATCGCCACGATCGCGGTGACGCCGACCACATAGGCGTAGCTCACCGCATGCATGTTCGGTCCGAAGCTGCGGATCGAGAGATGATCACCGGATCCGCCGGTAATGTTGAACCAGGTGACGATACGCGCCCGCACCAGTTCGTCGACGCTGCGCATGATGGGGCCGGTTCCGTCGGGCAACGCGTTCTTGAAGTTCCAGAAATCGATCGCGCCGATCGCCTGGTAGTACTCGACGGGAACGACCAGCTCCGCAAGATCGACGGCGACGCCGAACACGATCGAGACCAGGAAGATGATCGCGAACGTCCGGTAGCTCCACCGGCGGCCAAGGTCGAGCCCGACCAGGAGTGCCAGCAGCATCGCCGAACTGTTGCGCAGGTAGGTGATGGCCGAACCCGGGGACGATTTCAGCATTCCGTAGGCGGTGTAGGCGAGCATCACGACGATCGCGATGCAGATCCAGCGTGTCAGGATGGTGGCGGTGCTGCCGGCGCCGCCCGGTCGTGCCATGCGGATGAAGGCCACGGCCGACAGGCAGACGACTGCCGCGAACGCCAGCCCCTGAACCGTCTGGAAGGCGGCATGGTCGAGGCCGAACCGGGAGAATACGGCGAGGAACCAGTTCTGGTAGAGCAGCACCTGCAGGAAGACCGTCGCCCCGGCGAGCGGGCGTTTCGCGAACAGCACCAGCAGCCCGGTCAGGCCGAAAATCAGCGCCACCGAGCCGAACGCGCAGACGAGCAGCATCTGCATGCCGAGCAGCACGAACGAAGCGAGCTGCCACATCACCGCATACCGGAGCGCCTGCCCGGTGGACATCTCCACGACCCGGCCGGTCGAGACCCATTGCGTCGAGACCGGGTAGCCGGCCCAGGCCTCGGCCATGCGCCTGGTTTCCGCGCGGCTGGTCGTCGGGCGCGGGGCCGGCCTTATCAAGGCTTCCCGAGGGAGCGTGCGAAGGCTCATCGCGCGGCGAGTCCAAGGAGCTGATGATACTTCCGGCCATGCCGCAGCATCGCCTGGGACGTGGCATCGCCATATTTGGCATGCTTGGCCAGGTCGACCTGCGAGACCACCACCTGCAGGCCACGTGCCCGGATATCCGAGAGTTGCCGGAGTGCCGCCTTGATCGCCGACGCAGGAGTGTGACCCCAGCGGACCAGCAACAAGGTGGCTTCCACACTGGACGCCAGCAGCCCGGCATCGGAACTGACCAGCATCGGTGGGGAGTCGAGGATCACCAGGTCGTACTCCGCCTCGGCCTGCGCCATGAAGCGGTCGAAGGGCATCTGCGTCAGCAACCGGATCGGCGCCCTGTCCGCACGTCCGGCGGTAATGATGTCGAGGTTTGGAAGATGCTTGATTGCCGCATCGTTCATCGTGACATCGCCGCGGATGATGTCTGCGAGCCCGGCGGCGCCGGCGTGCTGGCCGACCGTCGTGGTGAGCGAGGACCGGTACAGGTCGGCATCGACGATCAACACGCGCTGGCCGCGTTCGGCGGCGGCCATTCCCAGCAGCCGCGAGCAGGTCGTCTTGCCTTCACGCGGCACCGCGGACGTCACCAGAACGCTGCGCGGAAGCTTGCCGTCCTGCGACCCGGCGAGACGCGCCCAGAGCACTGCCGCAGCATCCTGCAGCGTCTCCTGCTGCCGTTGCTCGGAGTGCCGCCGCAGAAAGGGGACGATGCCGAGCGGGCTGAAGCCGAGCAGCCGCTCGAAGCTCTCCGGTGTCCTCAGGCCTTTCGCCAGCATCTCACGCAGGGCGACCGCCGCCGAGGCCATGATGAGCCCGAGCACCAGTCCGGCCAGCACGATCAGGCTGCGATTGGGGGATGACGGACGGTCCGTGGGAACAGCCCAGGACAGCACCCGCACATTGATGCGGGGGAAGTTGAACTGGGGATCGGTCTCTTTGGAGCGCGTCAGGAAGGTCTGGTAGAAGGCGCTGTCCACCGCGGCCTCGCGCTCCTTGGCCTGCAGCCCGGTCTGGAGCGTGTCGGCCTGCTCGACGTGCAGACGGGCCTCGGCCATGCGTGCCGCCGTGGCGGCCCGGCTTGCCGACGCCATTTCATTGGCGCTCTGCAGGCTATGGATCAGCCGGCTCGTCTCGGCGGCGATCTGCGATCGGATGTCGCGGATCCGGGCATCGATCCCGATCTCGATCGGATGCGCATCGCCCAGCTGCGAACTGAGTTCGGCATTCTCCACGGTGAGCCGCGCTTCCTGCGCCCGAAGCTGCTGGATCACCGGGGAGTTCAGGACGGTGGAAACCTGTTGCGGTCCGGCACGGCTCGCATCGGCCAGCGCGACCGCGGCATCGGTCTGCCGGGCTTGGGCCGCGGTGAGCTGGGTGCTGACTTCGCCCACTTCCTGCTCGACGAGCAGCGAGTCTCGGCTGCGAAGCAACCCATGCTGGGTCTTGTACAACCCGACCGCCGCCGATGACGCGTCGGCCTTGTTCTTGAGCACGAGGAGCCGCTGGTCGATCCAGCTGTTTGCCAGGCGGGTCTGCTCGTCACGGATCCGCCCATGCTCGGCCATGTAGAGGTCGGCCATCGTGTTGACGATCGCAGCGGCGGTACGAGGATCGCCCGAGGTGAAGGCGATGCGGATCGCACGAGCCCGGCCGAGCGGGCCGACCACGAGGTGATTCTTGATGGACGCAACCACGTCGTTCATCGCCCGGTGGCCCGGTGCGACGGGACGCGCAGCTGCCCAGGAGGCAGGAAGCCTGTAGCCGAACAGGGCGGTCGGCATCGCCTCGAGCAGGCCGTGGCGAAGGGCCGGATTGAACTCAGGATTATCGACCAGCTTCAGCCGGTTGGCGACCTGCTCGATGAACTCGCGCGAATACAGTATCTCGAGCTCGGTGGCGATCGCTTCCGCGTCCGCTCTGGTGTCGGTCAGCATCTCGTTCAGCGTGACCGCCTCCGGCTGGCTGGTCTCGATCACGACGGTGCTGGAGGATGTATATTGTCCCGGCAGATACTTCGCGACGACGACGCTGCTAGCCGTAACCAGCAGCAGCGTGGCCGCGAACACGTACTTGTGCCGTGCCACGACGCGATAGATGTCGCGCGGGATGCTGGTCTCGGTTGCCAGAAGCGGTGACTCCGCACGCCACGAAAAATCCGAGAGCGGTATGGAGTTCGGCGCGAGCATCTTGGATGGCATCAGGGTATTGCTCCGGTTCCTATTGCGTCCCTCGATGGCAACTCGATTGACTGGGATGGCCTGATCTCCGTGAGGCGATCGGACCTTCTACGCAACGACATTTGACAGGCCGCGAGGACGACAGCCACGACAAAGGGTGGGTAGTCCAGAAGGTAACGGCGCCACAGGCGCCGAGGCTCCTTCGCAAGCCGGTAGGCCCAGCGAAGGTTCAGCCTGTCGATCCAGGCCGGATAATAGTCCATTCCGCCGTTCAGCTGGTCGAGATATCCGCCACAGGTAAAGCCGCAGCCCGTCCAACCCGCGCCCTTGAGAGCGAGCAGCATCTTCTCCTGGTGATCCGACCCCATCCCGCAGATGACGATGTCCGGATCGAGCGCGACCAGCTTCCGCGTCCTGACATCGGTGTCGCCGTAGCCGTGGAATGCACCGACGAACCGGAGCATTGGAAACGCGTCGGCGAGCCGCTGCATCGCCTGTTCCGCCGAACCCGGCTCTCCGCCGACGAGCGCTACGGTATAGCCGTACTGCTCGGCCAGACCGAGCAGCTTCGGAGCGAGGGACGTCGTGTCGAAGCTTATCCTGGCCGCCGGGATATGGTGGATCAGCCGGACGGCAAGGCTCAGCCCTGATCCGTCGGGAAGGACCGCATCGAACGCGGCAAGCCGGTCGGCATAACCTGGCCGGCTGGTTGCGACTGCGCACGAGGACGGATTGACGAACGTGACCAGATACGGCGTTCGCGAAGCGAGATTGCGCGCGACGGCATCGAGAACGCCTGTTGTATCAAAGGTCGCGTCGACCGGTAAACCGAGGGTCCGCGTTCGACGCAGGCCGGACACGGAACCCGATGCGGTCTGCGTTGTTATGATGTCCAACATCGTCGTCCCTGGCTTGAAAAGAACCGGCGTCCGCTCATCGCGATGGACGCACAGGCCGACTGCACAGAGACCACACATCAGTTCGGAATCGTCGGGCGATAAAGGCGCATAATCCTATGCACTTTATGTCGCGTGGCATCCCTATGGATTAGGCCACACGCGCTTCCTGACGGCTGCGCGCGCCGGAACCATGGTCCGTCTATTATTTTCCGGACATCGATACCGAATCACGATTGTCATTTCGATGAGTCAACTGCTACGGAATGCGTCGATATGACCCCATGTAAAGCGGCGTCTTCTTCGTCGCGCCGGATGGCGTAGCAAAACGCATCCGGCCAGGAACAGGACACCTCGATCCATGAAGATCGTCGCAGGCAACGGAAATATCCCTCTTGCCCAGGCCGTGGCTTCCGCGCTGGAGCTTCCACTGACCAAGGCGATCGTCCGGCGGTTCGCCGACATGGAGATATTCGTCGAGATCCAGGAAAACGTCCGTGGCCAGGATGTCTTCGTGATCCAGAGCACGTCCTATCCGGCGAACGACAACCTGATGGAACTGCTGATCATGCTGGACGCGCTCAGGCGTGGCTCGGCGCGCAGGATCACGGCGGTCATTCCGTATTTCGGATATGCCAGGCAGGACAGGAAGTCGTCGCCGCGCAGTCCGATCAGCGCGAAGCTGGTCGCGAACCTGCTGACCGAGGCAGGCGCAAACCGGATCCTGACGCTGGACCTGCATGCCAGCCAGATCCAGGGCTTCTTCGATATCCCGGTCGACAACCTCTATGCGGCGCCGCTGTTTGCCGAAGACGCCAAGAAACGCTTTCTCACGCGCGAGATGATGATCGTGTCGCCCGATGTCGGCGGTGTGATTCGGGCCCGGGAGCTCGCGCGACGACTGGAAACCGATCTCGCGATCATCGACAAGCGTCGGGAGCGGGCGGGAGTGTCCGAGGTGATGAACGTCATCGGCGACGTTTACGGCCGGGACTGCATCCTGGTCGACGATATCTGCGACAGCGGCGGAACACTCTGCAACGCGGCGGCGGCATTGCAACGCAACGGTGCAAGATCCATCAATGCCTATATCACCCACGGCGTCCTGTCCGCGGGTGCTGTCGAACGGGTGGCGTCCTCGGTGTTCAGCATGATGACCATCACCGACAGCATCGTCGCGACGGAAGCCACCCGGACGGCGTCGAACATCAGGCAGGCAACGATCGCGCCACTGCTTGCAGAGGCCATGCGTCGCATCGCCGACGAGAGCTCGGTCAGTTCGCTGTTCGACTAGCCGGCTGCTCCAAGAATATACGGCCAAGGTCGGGATAAGGAAGATCATGGATTTCGCTGCAGCAGGATCCTCGTCGGTGCTCGAGCGTCTCTACGCGCGAACCCTTGCTCTCGCAGCCACGAGACGAGCGCCTCTGTGGCTGGCGTTGATCGCGGTGGCCGAGGGCAGCTTCTTTCCGGTCCCGCCGGACGTCCTGCTGATCCCGATGGTGCTGGCGCGACGGGATCTGGCCTGGCGCCTTGCAGGATTATGCACGCTGGCCAGCCTGTGCGGCGGAACCATCGGCTGGCTCATCGGCGCGGAGGCAATCCGACTGGCGGCTGGCGTCATCCATTTCTATCATGCGGAGGCCGCACTCGCGCTCTACGTGCACCGCTTTGCCCAGTACGGGTTCAGCGTCATTCTCCTGAAGGGTCTCACTCCAATACCCTACAAGATCATCGCGATTGCTGCCGGGGCTGCCCACTACAGCCTGCCCCTGTTCCTGCTGGCCAGCCTGATCACCCGTGGGTTCCGCTTCTTCCTGCTTGCCGGGCTGCTCCATCGCTTCGGCGCACCGATCCAGACATTCATCGAGCGCCGGCTGACGATCCTCGCACTCGGGTTCGCAATCCTGATCGTGGCCGGCATCCTGGTAGCTGTGCGTGTGTAGGGCGTGGCCGACGGGGGTGTTTACGACGGCGTGCCCGTCACATCGGCAGGGAACTGATCGCGGCGGCCATCGAAGGCAGGACCGCGACGATCTCGGACGGGATGGACTGCTGCATGAGCAGGCCGTCTTCGACCGAAAGGTCCGTCCGCAGGGACAGCGCAGCAAGCGCCGGGTCGGCAACTCCTTGGCGAGCGGTCATGGTCTGGTTGAGACCCCAGATCGCGGCCTGGGTGCGATTGCTTACGTTGATCTTCCGGAGCAGCCCCTTGATGTGGACCTTGACCGTCGCTTCCGCGATGTCGAGCCTGCGGGCGATCATCTTGTTCGCGCAGCCCTCGACGAGACACTGCAGGATCTGCGTCTCCCGGTCCGAAAGGCCGAGGTTGCGCGCAACGACCGGGCGGGTCCGGTCGAGGAGCGACGCTGCATCGGCGGCCGCGAACACGCCGGCACAGACGATGGTTTCCTCGCTGCCAGGCAGGGGTGCCGTCGGTTGGACAAACCGCGTATGAGTTGCCACGACGGCTCGACGATCCGGCATGGCTTGCGCGTCCCACACCGTCATATCGCCGAATTCGCGACAGGCCGCGAACACCTCGGACGCCACCGCGAGCGGCAGAACATGCTGGCCAAGCATGACCAGGATCAAAGCGGCCCGGAATGCCTCGCCGGAGATATCCTTCAGGATAATCCCATCCACTCCGCACAGCACGGCCGCGACCAGGTCGGCCGGGGTGCACGCCGGCATCAGGAGGACGATCTTGGTCCTGGGATCGCGTTTCCGGGTGGCGCGGATCGTGGCGAGCTGCGGCTCGACGCTGCGTTGCGGATCGAGGCTGCAGATCACCATGTCGACCGGATCGTCCTCAGCCCGGTTGGCCGTGACGAACGCCTCGTCGATGTCGGCGGTCGCGGCAACGACATGGAACGAAGAGCCGTGAAGGATACCGGTCAGTCCCTCCCTGAACAGACGGGTGTTGTCGACCAGGATCACCTCGTAACGATCGGTACGTCGTGGGGTGGGGAGCATGATCGCGGTTGCACCTCCAACGAGGGTCTTCATAAGCGGCTTCTCCAGATGGTGTCGGGCATGCGTCCGGCAGATGCATGTACCGACGGTCGGCTTCAGGCAGTGTCGGTTTTCAGATGATAGTTTTACGATCGAATCGTAATAACATGGTCTATTCGGATGCTTTGATTGAAAGCCGACTAAGCAAGTCAACGGGATGTGACCGTCTGTGGAAGTCTATCGCGAGGTATAGATCCGCTTTGCGTTTCGATTCTTCAATGACGTTCTTTTCTGTAACCTAGAATTTCTTAAGGTCCGCAACTTGTTACGAGATCGCTTCATCAACTAGGATGTCGTCAGTCATTCTGACAAGAACTAATTCAAAGTTGATGGTTTATTAGCGAATAAGCTACTCGACGCTTAGGTGGGGCGTGCTTTGCCTTTAAAGGCTCGCTCGGCGGCCACAGCCGGTCGCTCAGTGAGCCGGAACCGCCCGGCAGACTGGTGCGCCTAGTACGCCTGACGGTGGAACAGGACGCCGAAGGCGGTCTGGATGATGATCCTGAGGTCGAACATCAAGGACCAGCGCTGGATATAGGCAAGGTCGAACTCGATACGTTTCTGCATCTTTTCCAGCGTATCGGTCTCGCCGCGTAGCCCGTTCACCTGGGCCCAGCCGGTGATCCCCGGCTGCACGCGATGCCGGCCGAGGTAGTCGTCGATCAGGGCCGCATACTGGGCATTGTGGGCGATCGCATGCGGACGCGGCCCAACCAGCGACATCTCCCCACGCAGCACGTTGAAGAGCTGCGGCAATTCGTCGAGGCTGGATTTCCGCAGATACCGGCCCAGCCGGGTCACGCGCTGGTCGTTTCGGGACGCCTGGATCACTTCCGCATCGTCCGGGATCGGCCGGTGCACCATGCTTCGGAATTTGTAGACGGTAATGGGGTTGTTGTTGAAGCCGAGGCGCTTCTGCCGGAACAAGGCCGGACCCGGGCTGTCGAGCCTGACGGACGCGGCGATCAGCAGCATCACCGGCGAGAGTGCCGCCAGCATCAGGCATCCGAGTATCAGATCCTCGAGCCGCTTGAAGACGACGTCCCAGCCCGGCAGCGGCCTCCGGCAGACCACGAGCGTCGGATTGCCCATCATCAGTTCGGCCTGGCAATGTGGGCCCACGAATGCCGGCGGCAGCAACGGGCACAGGCGTACCGTGGTCGGGATGCTCGACAGTTTCCGCAAGGTCTCCTGGAGCATCGGACTGCCGGGCCAGGAGGTCGTCACCACCACATCGTCGATACGGAACAACTGGGACAGCGCGATCAGGTCATCGACCGAGGACACGCGGGTACCCGGCGTCGGCGGGACCGCCGAGGCGGAAAAGACCCCGAGCAGCCGGGCCTCCCGGGTGGAATCGTGCTGGAGCTGCTGGGCGAGAACATGCCCGGTGCCGTCCAGGTCGACGACCGCCACCATCCTGGCGAACCGCCCCTGCCGGCGCCAGCGTCCGAGCTCGCGCACCGCGAAGATTCGCACCAGGCTCAACCCGGTCAGGCCGATCGCGAACCACAACGCGACCCATAGGCGGGGGTAGGTCGCGGAAATCCGCAGCAGGTAGGCTGCGACCAGCAGCATGACGATGGTCAGCGTCCAGCTCCGGAGCACCTCGATCAGCTGGGACGACAGCCGCGCCGTGGTTTCCCGCGCATCGACCGTGCCTCCGTGCATCAGCTTGAACATGATGAGGATGGCGAGACTGGCGGCGGTGCCGACATGCAGCATCGGGAACACGAGACCGAAGCGGATGAGCGACGCCACCGCGCAGGCAAGCCCGATGACGATCGCGTCGCCGACGACGACAATCCCCTTGAAGAACCTGACCGGATCGAGCGACGAGGTCAGCGCGCGTGCATCCGCCTGCGCATCGTGCCATTCCGCACCATCGTGCAGCCGGTGCTGCGGCGCCCGGTGGGCCATGTTGACGACCATGGAGTCGGCCGGCATCGAATTGAGATGAGTGCGCATGGACCGGATCAGCCGAGCTTAGTGACCGGTGGTGCCGCGAAGATATTCGGCTCGGCACGGCCGGGCGATTTGCGGGCCTCGATGACCATCTCGATTGTCCGCACCAAGCGTGTATCGAAACGATGCCGTTCCAGCCGGCGGATCCGCGCGCGCGCCTCATGACGCATATCGTCCAGCGTTTCGGTCGAGCGGGTCATGATATGGGTGAGCGCGGCAAGCAGGCCAGTCGGCTGCTGGCTGTCGAACGCGATGCCGCTGACCCCGTGCTCGAGCACTGCGCTGTCGACGCAGCGATGCTGGTCGAAGATCACGATCAGGCCGCTTGCCATCGCTTCCGCAAACAGGCCGCTGGAGAATTCGTCGTGCGAAAGGCCGTCGATCAGGATGCCGGATCGACCGAACTCCCGGGCAGCCTCGACATTCGTCATCGGGCCCGGAAAGGACTGGAGCAGATTAGGCGGCAGCGACTGGGCGGCCAGCACGCCCTGGAGGTCGCCGCTGCCAATCCAGCAAACGTCGATACGGCGATCCGGATGATGCTCGGCCCACAGCGCGGCACTCTGCAGGATATGGAGCGCGTTGCCCGCGGGGCGCAACTCGCCACGGACCACGATCCGGTAGGCGTCGCCGGCATCGCGTCGCGGCGACTGGCCGAGGAACGCATCGAATTCGTAAGGGCCCGGCATGTTGAACACGGCAGCACTCGAGCCACGTGCAACGGCAATGGCTGCCGCCGTCGACTCGTCGGTGGTGAACACCGCATCGGCAAGCCGCAGCGCCGCACGCTGGACGAGTTGCCAGGGTCTCGGTGCACCCGTCGACCAGACCAGCAGCGTTGCCCGCTGGTTCAGGAAGCGGTGGAGGATGGCGGCGGATGCCGACAGCTTCGGCTTCCCGACAAGCAGCACGGGCCGGCGCAGGCGCATCGAAACCAGCAGCGGAATCGTTATGGTGTCATAACTTCCAGGAGCCGCCTCGAAGCGCAGGTTCCGGACAGGCGTGGCCGCGGTTTGTAGCATGACGCACTCCTTCGTGGCCCGGCGTATCGAGGTTCGACACGTTCTGTGCAGAGTTCCCTAGCATGGAGAAACTCCGAAACCTGTCGTTCCATCGGCGTTAGTCCGGTTGATACGGCGATGGAGTCCGTGGTGCGCAACCAAGGCTGCAGGGCTTCTATCCTTGTGGATTAGCCCCCGTCGGTCGCCGACGCTGGTGACACCTCCGGATGCGGCGTGCCACCCTGTCCGGCATGCAGGGGATGAACCGCCGATGTTGATCCTGAGCTGGAACCTGCTGATGCGCGCAGGGGCGGGAACCGAAGATATTTGCCGGCTGGTCGACACCCATCGCCCCGATCTCGTGCTGCTTCAGGAGGCCACGACCGCGATCGATCGTCTTCCCGAACTGCTCGGCGGACAGTACGTCCGCCGGGCCATGCCGGGACGCAGCCATGGGCTGGCAGCCTGGAGCGAGAGCCCGTTCACGACCGAGACGGTCTCACTGCCGGCGGCCGGACGGCTCGATATCCCGGTCCCGATCTTCCGGTCGATCGCGCCCCGGATCGCACTGGTGGTCCGTATCCCCGGAGTGGACATCGCAAACGTGCATCTCGATCACGGCCAGTGGGCCAACCGGCGTCAGCTCCGGCATCTCCTGGTATCCTGCCCGGGGATCGGCATGGTGATCGGTGACTACAACGCGCTCGGGACCACCACCCTTCCCGGCTTCTCCGATGTCGGACCGCGACGCCCGACCCATACCGCCTACGGCGTCATACCGGTCAGGCTCGACCGATGCCTCTCTCGTGGCGGGCAGGTCGCGCGTTCGACCGCGCTGGCACGCGGCAACTCCGACCATCGCCCGATCCTGGTCGGGTTCGCCGCCTGAGCTCGTCCGGCAGTGCGGTTTGACACGGGATTGCACTCAGGCAGCATTGCAGGGACGCCGGTAGCGACCTCATCCCCGAAATGGGGGTGGACCCGAAATCCGGCCGAGGACGGCAGGCATGAGCGACGAACAGCAGTATGACGACGATGACGGCCCGACCGCGAGCCTGATCGAGACGACGGCGCTCGAACTGAGCGACAAGGCCGACTGGCGCCGAAAGAAGGCGCAGCAATACCCGGACGACGAGCGCAACCTCGATGCTGCCGAGCTGCTGGATCGGCTGGCCGGCGAGGTGCTGGCGCTCGAGGGATTGCCGGCTGCCGGGACCTTCGAGACGGAGTACGAGGCGATCTTCGCCGACGATGACGACCACCGGCCCCGGGAGATCATGCGGCTGTGGGCCGAGTACCGGGCGGGCATCGGGTTCCGGATCTTCCCGGACACCGGCGAGGGCATCCTCCGGGATCTGATCGAGCTGGCCAGGTCCGCGCCATAGAGGGTCGGGGCCTCCCCCTAGCGACTTACGGGTCTTAAATTTGGTGCCGGATCCGGTCAAACCGGATGGCACGTCCATGAGTTCTGGATCGGTAACATACCGGGAGGCTGCCATGGCTCCGTCCATGAAGAAGGGCGACAAGGTCAAGTGGACGTCGGCGCAGGGCGAGATCGAGGGGACGGTCGAGAAGACCGTGACCAGCACCACCAAGATCAAGGGTCATACTGCCAAGGCGACCAAAAAAAAGCCGGAGATCTTGGTCAAGAGCGACAAGAGCGGCAAGCAGGCGGTGCACAAGCCGGACGAGCTAAAGAAGCGTTGATCGGCGATCGGGCGACCATCGTTGAGCGGGCAACTTACCCTCGATGACCTCCGGGCCCTCGACGAGCGCGATCCGCTCGCGTCGCGGCGCGCGCGGTTTCGGCTGCCTGCCGACGGCGTGTATCTCGACGGGAACTCACTCGGGGCGCTGCCGCGAAGGACGCCTGCCGCGGTAGCGGACCTTGTCGAGAACCAGTGGGGCCGCGATCTCATCTCGAGCTGGAACGGCCACGACTGGATCGGCATGCCGCAGCGGCTCGGCGGGCTGATCGCGCCGTTGATCGGCGCACGGGCCAGCGAGGTCATCGCCTGCGACACCACCTCGACCAACCTGTTCAAATTGATCTGCGCCGCGATGACGGCACAGCCGGGCCGGCCTGTCGTCCTGTCCGAGCCGGGGAATTTTCCGACCAACCTCTATATGGCGCAGGGCGCGGTCGGACTGCTCGGCGACCGGGTGCTCCGAACCGTGCCGGTCGACGAGATCGCAGGCGCCATCGACGAGAGCACGGCGCTCGTGATGCTGACGCACGTGCATTACAAAAGCGGACGAAAGCTCGACATGAAAGCCTTTACCGCAGCAGCACATGCGAAGGGCGCGCTCATCCTCTGGGATCTCAGCCATAGTGCGGGAGCGGTGCCGCTCTGGCTCGACCGCAACGACGTCGATCTGGCGGTGGGCTGCGGCTACAAATATCTCAACGGCGGCCCCGGTGCGCCGGCCTTCCTGTTCGTGGCCGACCGGTTGCAGGAGCGGCTCCACTCCCCCCTGCCCGGCTGGATGGGACACGACGCGCCGTTCGCGTTCGAGGACGAGTTCCGGCCGAGCGCCGGGATCCTCCGGTTCCTGTGCGGCACCCCGTCGGTGATCGGCATGGCCGCGCTGGAAAGCGGGCTGAAGGAGTTCGACGACGTGGATCTCGATGCGCTGCATGCCAAGGCGACGGCACTGGGCGGCCTGTTCATCCGGCTGATGGATCAGCGATGCGATGGCTTCGGGTTCGAACTTGCGTCGCCACGTCGAGGCGAGAGCCGTGGAAGCCATGTCTCCTACGCGCATCCCGAGGCCTACCCGATCTGCCAGGCGCTGATCGCACGTGGCGTGGTGGGTGACTTTCGTGCGCCGGATCTGCTTCGGATGGGGTTTGCGCCGCTCTATACGAGTTATGCGGACGTCTGGGTCGCGGTCGAGACCCTGCATGCGGTGATGCACGAGCGGGCCTGGGACAGCGACATGTTCCGCACCAGGGCGCGGGTAACCTGAATAGCCCGCGGACGGCGTTCTCTCAGTTTGAAAACGCCGTCCGGGCGGGATCAGCCGCCATGCGAGCGGGCAACGATACCGTCGATGTCCGAACGGCTCATGCCCATGTCGGCCAGCTCGCGGTTCGAATACTGGTTGAGCTCCCAACGAAGGCGGCTGCGTGCGCGGCGACCGTCGATGCTGGTGCGGACGCGGGCCATCGCATCGCGAACGATCATCGGCAGGTTGGTGTCGGTGCGGGTCTCGGTAAAGGTTGTGGTGTGAGCCATCGAAGTGGTCCCTCGGTTATGGTGCAGTGCAATATAACTCAACCAGCCAGCGGTGCAAGCTGTTTTTGTGCGCCGCACAATAATTCCAGGACGCAGGGTCGATCGACATGAATGCGAGATACGCTGCCCTCGGGTTGGTCGCCGCCCTGGTGCCGATCGGTCCCGCATGCTCTGCGCTGGCCCAGTCCGCGGCTGCGGCATCCGGCCAGGTCCTAACCGGCCAGGCTGCCTACAGCGACTGGCGCCACGACGCCCCCGGCACGCGCCGCCGACTGACACCGGCCGACATGCCGGCCCCTTATGCAAGCCGCTCCGCCAGCAACACGCCGTCGTTGGTCGATCCGCCGGCCGGCGCCCTGCCGAAGGTACCAGCCGGGTATACGGTCGCCCCGTTCGTCACCGGCCTCGAGAACCCGCGCATGGTCCGGGTTGCCCCGAACGGCGACATCTTCGTCGCCGAAACCACGCCGGGCCGCATCCGCATCCTGCGCGCGGCCGATGGCGCCACACGGCCGGACCGGAACGAGGTGTTCGCGCGCGGCCTCGACGAGCCGTTCGGCATCGCCTTCTATCCGCAGGGGCCGGCTCCGAAATGGGTCTACGTGGCCACGATCAACTCGGTGGTGCGATTTGCCTACAACTCCGGCGACCTGAAAGCGGCTGGCCCGCCAGAGACCGTCGTGGACCGGATCTCGTCCACGGTCGGCTACCACACCACGCGTGACGTCCAGTTCAGCCGGGACGGAACCCAGATGCTGGTGTCGGTCGGGTCGGGCTCGAACGTCGCCCAGGGCATGCCGGCCCATGATCAGGACTGGGTGCGCCAATGGGACGCAAGGACCCTGCCCGGCGCCGCATGGGGTGGCGAGACCGACCGGGCGGACGTGCTGGCATTCGATCCGGACGGGCACAACCGTCACGTCTTTGCCGCCGGACTGCGCAACTGCGTCGCCCTGGCGGTTCATCCCCGGACCGGCGACCTGTGGTGCGCCACCAACGAGCGCGACGGACTGGGTGACAACCTGGTCCCGGACTATGTGACCAGGGTCCGTGCCGGGGCATTCTATGGATGGCCGTGGTTCTATATCGGCGCCAACCAGGATCCGCGGCATGCCGGCGAACGGGCGGACCTGGCATCGCGCACGACCATCCCGGACGTGCTGATCCAGCCGCATTCCGCGCCGCTCGGGATGACCTTCTACCGGTCGGTGCCGGGTGGCGCGGCCACCTTCCCGTCGGATGCGGACGGGGATGCGTTCGTCGCCCTGCACGGCTCCTGGAACAGGTCCAGGCGCACCGGCTACAAGCTCGTCCGCCTGCGGCTGCATGACGGGGTTCCGGACGGCGAGTACGAGGATTTCATGACCGGTTTCGTGGCCGACGACGACACTGTCTGGGGTCGGCCGGTTGGCGTGGCCGAGGCCCATGACGGCGCGCTGCTGGTGACCGAGGACGGCAACGGAACGATCTGGCGCGTCGGACATGCCAGCGAACACCAGCCGGCAGGGTCGGGCAAATTGCCCTGACGGTCAGCTCCGCAGCGGGCGACTCAGGAACCGGGAACCGGCCAGCCCGAAACGCCACTCGGTCGCGATCCCTTTGGTGATCCCGATCCGCGGCCCGCAGGCGACGTCCACCTCCTCCGCAGCCGGCAGCAACGTGAACGGCGGCGCTGCCAGCGACCGACCATCGAGTGTTCCCGTCACGTCCAGGGCCTGGCACAGGCGGCCCGGCCCCCGGCACAGGTCGCGCACGGCAACCGCTCCCCGACGCGCCTGCATCACCGCGATCCCGGTCTCCGGTTCCAGCGCCCGGATCAGCACGGCACTCCCGGGCTCCGGTCCGCACACCAGGTTCAGGCACCAGTGCAGCCCGTACGACCGATAGACGTACGCATGCGCCGGCGGCCCGAACATCGCCGCGTTGCGGGCGGTCGGGCCCTTGCAGCTATGCGATGCCGGGTCGGCCCGATCATAGGCCTCGGTCTCGACCACCAGCCCGCCGACACCGTCCACGAACAGCCGCATCCCGATCAGGGCCCGCGCCACCACGGGGGCCGGCCGGTCGAACAGCCGCATGTCGGGCCTGAGGTCCGTCATCGAGCGCGCAGGTGGTGGCGGCTGTCGAACCGTGCCACAGAGGATTGGCGCATTCGGCGACCTAAGGAAAACATGCAACACGGCTCGACAACGTTCGACAGGCTGATGCTCGCCGGGCTTGCGCTTCTTGGTTTCCTGCTCCTGGGACCTGTCCTGACAATCCCATTGCACATTCCGATCAATTACAACGAGGGCTGGAACGCCGGCTTCGACACGCGTGCGGTCATTCCCGGTTCCGGCCCGCTCTATCCCGGCGCCGGCAGTTTCGTGTTCAACAACTATCCGCCGCTGGGGTTCTTCATCGTCGGTGCCGCCGGACGCTTCCTGTTCGGTGACATGATCATCGCCGGCCGGGTCGTATCGCTTCTGGCCTTGCTAGCCGCTGCCGGGTGCATGGGCCTCTCGATACGCCGGCTCGGTGGAACCACACGATCGGCGATAGCAGCCTCGTTGCTGCTGATGCTGTTCGCCTGCAGTTTCTACCGGACCTACGTCGCCATGGACGATCCGCAGTGGCTCGCACATGCGATGATGCTCGCCAGCCTGGCGGTTCTGTTGCGTGGCGGAACCCTCACCGGAGCCGAGCCTGGAGCCCTTTCGCTCAGCCGAACCAGCCAGGTGGCGGCGGCAGCGCTGCTGATGGTCGCCGGCGGCTTCGTCAAGCACAACCTCGTGGCGCTTCCCTTGTCGGTGACCCTGTGGCTGATCTGGCTGAACCGCCCGATTGCGATCGTCTGGGTAATCGCCGCCGCAACCGGCATCGGTCTTGGGCTCGGTCTCATGCACGGGCTGTTCGGTTCGGCCGCCTTCACCGACATCGTGCATCATCGCCGGATCTTCCGGGTGCATCTGCTGACGCATTCGATCAGCCGGCTGGCACCATTGCTACCGGCAGCCGCGATCATCTGCATCATGTTGCGCCGATGCCGTGCCGGACACGGAGCGGTGCTGATCGCATTGTTCGCCGCCATCGCCCTGGTGACCGGAGTCGTGCAGCGAATGGGCGAAGGCGTTTATTACAACGCGCATTTCGAGACCGTCATCGCCGTGTGCCTCGGCTTCGGCGTGGTGCTGGCTCCGGCTTTCGACAGGCCGCTGCAGTGGCGCCGCTGGCGGTTCGGACCCGGAGCCCTGCTCGTCGTTGCGGCTCTCCCGATCATCGGCGCAACACCCTGGCACCTCCCCCTCGCCTGGCACGACATTTCCGATCGATCCGCGCGGCAGGCGGCTTGGCAGCCGCTCGTCACCCGGATCGCCGGCACCGACGGCGTTGTCGGCTGCGAGATGTTGTCGCTCTGCTACTGGGCCGGCAAAGCATTCACGGTCGATGTCTTCAACCTGACCCAGGACGCGATCAGCGGCGGATCGGCCCACAACTTCCAGGCAATGGTCGCGCGGCGCGGGTTCGCGCTCTTCCAGTATGATCCGAAAGCCTTTCTCCACACCGATGCAGTGCGCAAGCTGGGCTACGATCCGATCATGGGAGCGTTCGCCGGCCTCTATACCCGCGTCGGAACCGGCCCGATGGGCGTAGCGCTCCTGGCACCAGCGGATGCGGCCCGATGACCGACGAAGCTGCCTTAGCAGGACGCTTGAAGGCTTCCCCAACAACAGATGATGTTGTGTGGGAAGGATACCATGAAGCTACGGTCCGATCCGCCTTATTCGAGGCATGCTTTTGATCGCTTGCGCAGTCATATGACCGGTTCATGACCGCGGGCGCGGTCATTTTGTTGATTTCTACAATGGCCATGCTATATGGCCGCGTCCACGGTCATAAACCCTTTTCATGACCGTGATTGCAGTCAAAGAGAGACAGCCGTGTCGCCTCGCCCCTACTCTCGACTGACAACAGACGCGCTGAAACTGCTGAGCGCCCAAGTGCGTCTGGCGCGCAAGCAGCGCGGCATGACGGAACTGGAGCTCGCCGAGCGGGCGGGCATCGCCCGCAGCACGCTCCAGCTGATCGAGAAGGGCGATCCAAGGGTGGATATCGGCTTGGTTTTTGAAGCAGCCACCCTGGCGGGCGTCACACTGTTCATAGCGGAGGCCTCAAGCTTTGGGCCGCAGATCGAACGGCTGGAGGACAAGCTAGCGCTTTTGCCACGCTCAATCAGGCGGCCCAAAGGGGCAGTGAACGATGAATTCTGATCAGGCACCCTCGCCTGACGAAGTGTTCGTCTGGATCTGGTTGCCGGATGCGGTGGCGCCCATCGTAGCGGGACGGGTGGTCCGGGACGGCCAGTTCTACAGCTTCAACTACGGCCAGTCCTACCTGGCGCGTCGGGATGCGATAGCGATTCATCTTCCCGAGCTGCCACTCCGGCGAGGCGCCATCGTGCCTGGGCCACCCCTGGCCATGGCCGGGTGCCTGCGCGATGGCGCGCCTGATGCCTGGGGACGGCGGGTGATCATCAACCGGCTGACCGGCCTCATGGGTAATGCCGCGCGCGATGTCGATTTCGACGAGCTGACCTTCCTGCTGAACTCGGGGTCAGACCGGTCAGGGGCGCTGGATTTCCAGGCCTCAGCCGAGATCTACTCCCCGCGAGAGCAGGCCAGCGCCACACTCGAGGAACTGCTTGAGGCTGCGGGCTGCGTCGAGCGGGGTGAGCCGATCCCAGCCGGGTTGGATCGGGCCCTGTTTCACGGGAGCTCGATTGGCGGGGCCCGGCCGAAGGCGCTGATCGAAAATGGTCAGGACAAGTTCATCGCCAAGTTTTCGGCGACCAACGACACTTATGCCGTCGTGAAGGCCGAGTTCGCGGCCATGCGGCTGGCCGCCCGGGTCAACCTGAACGTGGCTGCGGTTCAGTTGGTCCAAGCCGCCGGCAGGGATGTGCTTCTGGTGAAGCGGTTCGACCGCGCACTTAGCCACGGGGGCTGGACACGTAGCGCGGTCGTTTCGGCCCTGACCTTGTTCGGACTGGACGAGATACAGGCGCGATGGGCCAGCTATGGCGACCTGGCCGACCTCATCCGCGCCAGGTTCTCAAATCCCCAGGACACCCTGCACGAACTGTTCGCGCGCATGGTGTTCAACGTGCTGGTCGGCAACAACGACGACCATGCGCGGAACCATGCGGCCTTCTGGGATGGAAGGTGGCTGGCCTTGACGCCGGCCTATGACATCTGTCCGCAGGCGCGCACGGGAAGAGAGGCCAACCAGGCAATGTCGATCGACGGAGATGACCGGCGCAGCCGGCTGGAGACATGCCGCAAAGCGGCGGCGCGATTCCTTCTCAGCGATGCCCAGGCGCGCGGCGTCATCGACAACCAGATCACTGGAATTCGCGACGGATGGGACGCGGTCTGCGAGGAGGCGGACATGAGTGCGGTGGACCGGGCGTTCCTGTGGGAGCGGCAGTTCTTGAACCCCTACGCGCTCGAGGGCTACTCGATCGTCTGAGATATCTTGATGCTTGAGCTGCCGAGCGGTCGATTGGAAGTCGGTAAGCCACGACTGGGATTGTGCGGCCCCGCCACGTTTGTTCGCAGGGGAGAAACCAGCAGTCGGCGCTGGCCCACGACGCACACGCCAAGGAGTCAGAAGCAGGCCAGATCGCGATACTGAGTTGGCCGAAGCTCCAGTAGATCGGAACGATTGGCGTCGAAGCTGGGCAGCTTCAGCGTCAGGTGCTTCGCCTCGTCCCGGTTCGCCTCCAGCCGGATCGCAGCGCGCTCAACGGTCCGGGGGAAGCAGCGCCCCGGACCATAACGATAAGTCTGTTACTGCGCCTTCTTGAACAAATCCTGGAAGATCAGCTGGCCCCAAACGCCGTCGCGTGCCTGCACCAGTGCGCCACCCTCGTTGAGCTTTCCCAGCTTGACGGGTGCGAACCCGAGTTGTTTGGCCAGGGCCGCCACGGGAGCGATCGCGTCCTCATCGTCGCTCGACAGAAAGACCACCCTGTGCCCGCCCCCGGCGGCCGGATCGGTAGCCAGGGTGGCTGCAATCAGGTGGTTGAAGCCTTTCACCAGCCTGGCGCCGGCGAACGCCTTCGCGACGAACGCGGAGGACGGGAGACCGTCCAGCTCCTCCGGAGAAACTAGCGTGTTCATCGCATCGATGAGCGTCTTGCCTTTCCAGCTTGGCAAGGCTTTCGCAACCTCGGGATGCTCCCCGAACGGGACCGCAAGGATGATAGTGTCGGCCTCGAGGGCATCCCGCAGTGACCTGGCGACGACCGTGGGTCCGATCGCTTGTGCCTGGACCTGTAGTGCCTCGGGCGGTCGGCGTCCGGCGACGGTCACGTCGATGTTTTTGCGGGCGAAGGCGTGGGCCAGGGCCTGACCTATCTTGCCGAAACCTATAATCGCGTAGCTCATAATACTTCTCCGTTCGATGTTGATATTGTTTTCCCCGCCCATAGCGGCGCTGGGTTATTCGTTTTGCTGCACAGCGACTTCTCGGGATCTTCAGACCGCAAGCTTGAGCGATGCGGGTCATCCGTTCGCGCGGCGATCCGGCGCGACCTAGATGGCCGAGGTGCCGCCATCGACATACAATTCCACCCCGTTCACGAAGCTCGAATCGTCCGAGGCGAGAAACAGCGCGACCGTCGCGATTTCCTCGGGTCCACCCATTTTCCCGCGCGGGACCAGCGATTCGAAATATCGCATCGTCGCCTCGTCGAAGAGTTGCTCCTGAATGGGTGTGGCGATCTGCCCCGGGCTCAGCACGTTCACCCGGATATTCCTGCCCTTCAGTTCGTTCAGCCACCCGCGTGCAAATGCGAGCAACGTCGCCTTGCTCGCCGCATAAACACTGAAACCGGGAAAGCCTTTAATCGAGGCAATCGACCCGGTCATCAGGATCGATCCGCCATCGTTGAACAGCGGCAGCGCCTTCTGAACCGTGAACAGCGTGCCGCGCGCATTCAGGTTGAAAGCCGCATCGAAATGCTGCTCGGTAATCTCGCCCAGTGGGACCGATTCGCCCATGCCGGCGCTGGCGTACAGGATGTCGATCTTGCCCTTCTCCCGCTTCACCGTATCGAACAGGCGGTCGAGGTCGTCGAGATTGGACGCGTCGCCACGCACGCCGGTCACGTTCCGGCCGATCAGCGTGACGGCCTCGTCCAGCGCCTCCTGTCTCCGGCCCGTGATGAAAACGTAGGCGCCTTCTTCAACGAACCGCCTGGCGCTCGCCAGCGCCATGCCGCTCGATCCACCGGTGATGACTGCAACCTTGCCGTCAAGCTTTCCCATGACTTCTCCATCCGTCTCTGGTTTGTTCGGGGGAGGCCCCGAGACCCTCAACTTGGGTCCGCCGGGATCAGGCATTGAGTGCGACGGCGCGCACATCGGTGGTGCGAAATCGATCCGGCCTGGCGACCGACCCCAGGCGCGACGATCGGTGTTCACCATTCGGAACTGGGCCAAGCGTGTCGCCGTGGGCCATGACGACCGCCCACACCGTCGCTCGATGTGCTAGATGCAGGCTCTGGAAGGCGCACCCCGCGGTGCCTGATTGCACCATGATCGACTGGGATGACGTTCGCTTCTTTCTTGCCGTCGCACGCGGCGGCTCGGTGCGGGCTGGCGCCGGGCGCCTCGCGGTGAATCACTCGACCGTGCTGCGACGCATCGCTCAGCTCGAGGAACGCCTCGGGGCGAACATGTTCGAAAAGCTGCCTTCGGGCTACCGCCTGACGGAAGCGGGCGAGGAAGTCCTCGAGCTCGCGAAGCAGATGGAAAAGTCATCGCACCAGCTGGAAACGCGCGTGTTCGGTCGCGACCAGAGCGTGCGCGGTCTTCTGCGGGTGACGTTGGCACCGACCCTCGCGACACACCTGCTCATGCCGGACCTAGCCGACTTCGCGCGTCTGCATCCGGACATCGAGATGGAAATCCTGTCCTCCGGCGAGCTGGCAAATCTGACCAACCGGGAGGCCGATGTCGCACTCCGCGTCGTTTACGACCGCAAGACCCTGCCGCTCAATCTTCACGGCCTGAAGGGACCGGAGCTGTTCGGCGGCGTCTACATGTCCCGCGACCGACTGGCCGCGTGGCATGCGGGTGCGCCGGATCCCATCCGGTGGATCGTCATAAGCATCCATGGCATCCCGGACTGGGCCCGCGAGGGTGAGTTTCGCACCACTGGGGTTCCGTTCAGGACCACGGACAGCGAGGCGCAGATCGTTGCGGTACGGCAAGGGCTCGGGATGACGGCACTGCCGTGCTTCGTCGGAGATGCCGACCCCCTCCTGGCGAGGGTGCCGGGCACCGACCTGCACATGCATGGGACGCTCTGGCTTCTCACGCAGGGGGAGACACGCAAGACGAAGCGCGTAGGGCTCTTTACCGAGTTCGTATCCCGCAGGCTCGCCGCCTACGCGCCATTGCTCGCGGGCCTGTCCGTATCGCACGACTGAGACGGAGCAGGTCGCCGGCGATGCTTGCAGCGGACATCCCGGTTTAGGGCCTCGAAGTTATTGATCGCCGTCCCTGGAACGGATTGGCAGGGCCTGCGTCACGGTGGACACCAAGCCCAATACGAGAAAGGCCGCCTTGCGGCGGCCATCTCACAACGCTTTGACTTCCATACGGAAGTTTTGGAGCGGGCGATGGGATTCGAACCCACGACCCCAACCTTGGCAAGGTTGTGCTCTACCCCTGAGCTACGCCCGCGCTCCGCGGTGGCCGGCTTTTAAGATGCTTCTCGAACCGATGCAAGAGGGATGCTGCACGTGGACATGAACGGCCGGAACAACGCGACCTGAAGGCTCCGGCTTGCGCCCGGCCCGGCGGGCGACAATGTTATTGCCGAACGGCGCGACGAACGTCGCGCGCAGGCCAGGATCATCAACTCCATGGATTACATCATCGGCCAGCCCCGACCAGGTCAGCCTTCCGGCAACACATCGCGCCCGGCCAGGTCCGGTCCGGACGATGGGCTGATCGGCTCGGCTCCCGTTCCGGTGCCCGGTGCCGGCACCGGCACCGGCACCGGTGGTGATGCCGAGATCATCATGGATAGCGACCAGCGCACCTTCATGGCCGACGTCATCGAGGATAGCCGCCGGGTGCCGGTACTGGTCGATTTCTGGGCGACCTGGTGTGGTCCCTGCAAGACACTGACCCCGGCGCTGGAGAAGATAACCCGCGCCGCCGGCGGCCGCATCAAGCTGGTCAAGATCGATATCGATGCCAACCGTGCCCTGGTGTCGCAGCTGTCGCAGCTCGGGCTGCCGCTGCAGTCGGTACCGACGGTGGCCGCGTTCTGGCAGGGCCAGATCCTCGATCTGTTCCAGGGCGCGCTGCCCGAGAGCGAGATCAAGCGGTTCGTCGAGGCGCTGCTGAAAGCAGCAGGCGGTGCGATGCCGTCCGCCGACCTGCTCGCCGAGGCCCGGCTGGCCCTGGAAGAGGGGCGCCTCGAGGAAGCTGCAGGCGCATTCTCGGCTCTGCTCGAGGAGGAGCCCGAAAACCCGGATGCATGGGGTGGGCTGATCCGCACGCTGCTGGCGCTGGGCGACGAGGAGCAGGCCAAGGCGGCTCTGGCCGAGGTGCCGGCGAAGTTTGCCGATCACGCTGAAATTGCCGGCGCGCGCGCGGCCCTTACGCTGGCCGAGGAAGGCCGGCGCGTGGTCGACGAACTGGATGGCATCCGCACCCGGCTTGCGGCAGATGCGGACGACCATGCGGCGCGCTACGAGCTCGCCACCGGGCTGAACGCGAGCGGTCAGCGTGCCGAGGCGGCCGAGGCCTTGCTTGAAATCCTCAAGCGGGATCGCACCTGGAACGACGGCGCGGCGCGGCTGCAACTGATCAGGTTCTTCGAGGCGTGGGGCTTCGACGAACCGGCGTCCCTTTCCGCGCGTCGCCGGATGTCGGCGCTGCTGTTCAGCTAGATCACACGACTTCGGTAACAACGGAGCACCCGATGGCGACCAGAAAGATGACCCGGCAGCTACCGCGTCGCGTACCGCGACTGCTGGACCTGCGCGTGGCCGGCCTTCCCTTCGAACTGCCGGTGTTCCCGATCGCGGGCGCATTGCTATTGCCCGGCGGCAAGCTGCCGCTCAACGTGTTCGAGCCGCGCTACCTGGCTCTGATCGAGGACGTGCTGTCCGGCGACCGGCTGTTCGGCATGATCCAGCCCAGCGTGAGCATGGCGGAACCGGATCCCGAAACGGCAGACGAGCCGGATACCGGCTCGGACGATGCGTCCACGCCGCTGTTCGGAGTCGGTTGCGTCGGCCGGTTGTCGTCGTTCGCGGAACGGCAGGATGGCACCTGCAGCATCAGCCTGACCGGGCTGGCCCGGTTCCGGGTCCGGCACGAGATCGAGGGGCTGCACGGCTATCGTCGGCTCGCTGTAAACTATGAGGGCTTCGAGAAGGATCTCGATCAGGTCGGCGAGATCGACTTCGATCGCGAGGGGCTGCTCGAGTCGCTCCGCCGCTACTTCACCCATCGCGGTTTCGACGCCCGCTGGGAGGCGATCGAGCAGATGGACGACGAGACGCTGCTGACGACGCTGAGCATGATCTGTCCGTTGCCGCCGGCCGAGAAACAGGCGCTGCTGGAGGCCCCGACCCTGGCCGATCGGGCGCGTACACTGCAGGCGCTGCTGGAAATGGCTGGTCACGAGACCGAGGATGGCGGCAAATCGCACGCGGTCTGACGGACACGCCGAATTCGACCTCCAGGCCTACCGACGGGATTGCAAAATGACAGACGTTCCAACCCAGCCACGCCCTGCCCCGCTCGATCCGAGGCTGCTGGAAATCCTGGTCTGCCCGATCACCAAGGGGGAACTGATCTACGATCGCGACGCCGGCGAACTGATCAGCCGGCAGGCTGGTCTTGCGTTCCCGATCCGCGACGGGATCCCGATCATGTTGCCCGACGAAGCGCGTCAGATCGCCGAATAGAAGCGGCTAGCCGAGTGGTCCGAGGCGGAACGCAGCCGGATACGTGACGACGCCGTCCTCGCCATCCAGGGCGCCGGGCTGCAGCTCGAGCGCCATGAAGGCATCGCCTCCCCGGAATTGGGTGCGCAGGTGCCGCGCAAGTTCGGCGCCGAAACCGAAGCGCGGGTAGTAGGTCGGGTGGCCAAGCACGACCACCACAGCACACCCCTGCGCCCTTGCCGCATCCAGTCCTGCCTTGATCAGCTTCCCGCCAATCCCTGCACGTTGCAGGTCGGTCTGAACGGCCATCTCGGCCAGCGCAAGCGACGGTACCGGTCGGCCATCCACCTCCAGCCCTACGGTCGCGAACATGATGTGGCCGACGAGTTCGCCATCGTCGACCGCCACGAGTGCGATCGGCGTGACCCCGACCCGGCGCAACTCGTCGATGAGCTCGGCTTCGTAGTTGCCGATGAAGGCCTGGCGGTAGAGCAGCCCGACCAGGGCGTGATCGTCCGGTAGCTCTGGGCGTATTTCCATCACACGGGTGACCCTGCCAGCGAGGTCGACGGCCCATCCGGTATCAGGCGGCGATCGATTGCCTTGCCAACGTCAGGATCGTGAGACCGTTGCTGTCGAACAGGTGGCAACCGGCATGTGCGAGAGACAGCCGCACGATCTGGTGCACCTCGACCGCCGAGCTACCCTCGATCTGGACGATCAGGTCGTCGCGTCCCTCGGCTGCGACATGCAGCAGGGTCAGGCCGCCCAGCCGCTCGACCAGCCGAACCTCGCCCTCGATCGGGCCGTCGGGATCGAGGCGCAGCGCCTCCGGACGGATGCCGAGCGTGACGGTGCCGCTGACTTCCAACATCCCGGTCTGCAACGGAAGCGTCAGGCGACCGCCCGAGGGCAGCACGACCTCGACACCGCCGGGACCGGTCGCCGCGATGGTGACCGGCAGCATGTTCATGCGCGGCGAGCCGATGAAGCCGGCGACGAACAGGTTGGCCGGGTAATGATACAGCTCGAGCGGCGATCCGACTTGCTCGATACGGCCTGCCTGCAGCACGACAATCTTGTCGGCCATGGTCATCGCCTCGATCTGGTCGTGGGTGACGTAGATCATCGTCACCGCCAGATCCTCGTGCAGGCGGGCGATCTCGATGCGGGTCTGGCCGCGGAGTGCCGCGTCGAGGTTGGACAAGGGCTCGTCGAACAGGAACACCTTCGGCGCGCGGACGATCGCCCGGCCGATCGCCACGCGCTGGCGCTGGCCACCGGACAGGTCCTTCGGCTTGCGATCCAGATACGGACCGAGCTGCAGAATGCGGGCGGCCTCGGCGACCTTGGCATCGCGCTCGGCCTTGGGCACCTTGGCCAGCCGCAGCGCGAAGCCCATGTTCTGCGCCACCGTCATATGTGGGTAGAGCGCGTACGACTGGAACACCATTGCCAGGCCACGGTCGGCAGGGCCGACCTCGTTCACCCGCTTGCCGTCGATCATCAGCTCGCCGGAGGTGATCTCCTCCAGGCCGGCGATCATGCGCAGCAGGGTCGACTTGCCGCAGCCGGACGGTCCCACGAACACGACGAATTCCCGATCGGCGATGTCGAGGTCGATGCCCTTGATGACCTCGGCAGTGCCATAGGCCTTTTTCAGATTACGTAGCGAAAGTGTTGCCATGTGCGGCTCCTACTTTACGGCGCCAAAGGTGAGCCCCTGGACGAGCTGCTTCTGGCTGAACCAGCCAAAAACCAGGATCGGTGCGACTGCCATCGTGGACGCAGCCGACAGCTTGGCGAAGAACAGGCCCTGTGGCGATGAGAACGAGGCGATGAAGGCAGTCAGTGGTGCTGCCTGCGAGGATGTCAGGTTGAGGCTCCAGAACGCCTCGTTCCAGCACAAGATGAGGGAAAGCAGGCCGGTCGAGGCGATGCCGGGCAGTGTCAGCGGCAGCAGCAGGTGCCAGACCTCGCCCCAGGTGTTGGCGCCATCCATCCGCCCGGCTTCCAGGATCTCCCGCGGGACCTCCTTGTAGAAGGTGAACAGCATCCAGACGACGATCGGCAGGTTCATCAGCGCATAGATCGCGACTAGGCCGGTCCTGGTGTCGAGCAGGCCGGTGGAGCGGAACAACAGGTAGATCGGCACAAGCACACCGACCGGTGGCAGCATCTTGGTCGACAGCATCCAGAGCAGCGTGCCGCGCGTGCGGTGGGTCGGATGGAACGCCATGGAGTAGGCGGCCGGGATCGCGAACGCTAGTGCGAGCACACTGCCGCCGACCGACACCACGACGCTGTTGAAGGCGAACGAGAGATAGTCCGCGCGTGCGAACACGTCGCGATAGGCATTGAGGGTCGGGGTGAACAATAGGCGCGCGGTGATCGCGTCGGTCTCGCTCTTGAAGCTGGTGACCACCATCCAGAAGATCGGGAAGAACAACACGATCGCCACGGTCCAGCCGAGTACGGCGATCAGGGTGCGTCGTCCGAGACTGTCAGTCATGGCTAAACCTCCAGCCTGCGTGCAACGCTTCGAACCAGGAAGATCGCGACGATGTTGGCAAGGATGATCGCCACCACGCCGCCCGCGGAGGCGCCGCCGATATCGAACTGCAGCAGCGCCCTGGAATAGATCAGGAAGGCCAGGTTGGTGGTGGCGTTGCCCGGTCCGCCGGACGTGGTCACGAAGATCTCGGCGAAAATGGTCAGCAGGAAGATCGTCTCGATCATGATCACCACGCTGATCGCCCGCGACAGATGCGGCAGCGTGATGAAGAAGAACTGTGCGATCACGCCGGCGCCGTCCATGCGGGCCGCCTCACGCTGTTCCTGATCGAGCGACTGCACCGCGGTCAGCAGGATGAGCAACGCGAAAGGCAGCCATTCCCACGAAACGATGGTGATGACCGATGCCAGCGGATATTGCGCGAACCAGTCCACCGGCTGCAGCCCGAACGTATGCGCGACGACACCGAACACGCCGTAGATCGGGTGCATCAGCAGGTTCTTCCAGAGCAGCGCACTCACCGTCGGCATGACGAAGAACGGCGAGATCGCCAGCACCCGGGCGACGTTGCGGCCCGGGAACGGCTGGTTGAACAGCACGGCCAGCAAGGTGCCGAGGCCGACGGTGATGACTAGCACCGCAACCAGCAGCACCATCGTATTGCGCAACGACACCCAGAAGTTCGGGTCGGTCACGAGGTAGGTGTAGTTGTCGAGCCCGGCAAAGCCATGAACCGACGGATCGAGCAGGTTGTAGAACCTGAACGAGAACCAGACGGTCATGACCAGCGGGACGATCATCCAGATCAGCAGGACCCCTACCGATGGCATGACCAGCCAGCTTCCGGGGCGCCTCGCGGCTACCGTGGGCGCGGCGGTGCCGCCCATCACGTTCTCGCCTGCCGATGCCGCCATGTCCGGTTATCCTACTTCTTCGGGTAGCCAGCCTGGTTCATGACACGAGCCGTCGAATACTGCGCAGTCTTTAGCGCCTGGTCCACGGTGCTCTGCCCGGTCAGCACGCCGGCGATGGTCTGGCCGACCTGCGTACCGATGCCCTGGAACTCAGGAATGGCAACGAACTGCCCGCCCGTGTAGGGACGAGGCTCCTTGGTCTGTCCCTTGGAGTTGGCGGAACCGATCGCGCGCTGCACGAAGCCCGCGAACGGGGCGACGGCCTTGTATTCGGGGTTGTCGTAGGTGCTCTGGCGGGTGCCGGGAGGCACGGCCACCCAACCGTTTTCCTTGGCGACCAGCGCCACGTATTCCTTGGACGTCGCCCAGGTTACGAAGGTACGCGCCGCATCCTTCTGCTTGGACGAAGCCGGGATGCCGAGGTTCCAGCTCCACAGCCAGGTCGGGCCGCCGGTGAAGCTGCCGGTCGGGATCGGGGCGAAACCGACCTTGTCGGAGACCTGCGACTGCTTCTTGTCATAGAGCAGGCCGGCGGCGACCGTGGAGTCGATCCACATGCCACAGTGCCCGCTGGCGAACAGCGCCAGGGTCTCGTTGAAGCCGTTCGAGGAAACGCCGGGCGGACCATCGGCCTTGAGGATATCCGCGTAGTAGGTGATCGCGGTTTTCCAAGCAGGCGTGTTGATCGTGGGCTTCCAGGCCATGTCGAACCACTGGCCGCCCTCGGCATCGACCAGCGTTGTGACATAGGCCATATTCTCGCCCCAGCCAGGCTTGCCGCGCAGGCACATGCCGTAGATCTGGTTCGGCTTATCGGTGATCTTGTCGGCGTATTCACGGATCTGCGCGTAAGTTGGCGCCTCGGCCATGGTGATGCCGGCCTTCTTGAACAGGTCGGTGCGATAGTAGGTCATCGCACTCTCCGCGTAGAACGGCAGCGCGTACAGCTTGCCCTCATAGGTCAGGCCTTCGGCCACCGGCTTCAGCAGGTCGGCGACATCGTAGGCGGCGGGGAGGTTATCCATCGGCACCAGCCAACCCTGCTTGGCCCAGATCGGCACTTCGTAGTTGCCGATGGTCATGACGTCGAACTGGCCGGCCTGGGTGGCGATATCGGTAGTCACGCGCTGGCGCAGCACGTTTTCTTCCAGAACGACCCAGCGGACGTGGATGTCGGGATGTTCCTTCTCGAACACCGAGGAGAGCTTCTGCATCACCACCATGTCGCCGTTGTTCACGGTCGCGACGGTGATCGTCGAGTCGGCATAGGCAGCCGAGGCGCCAGCCGTCCCCAGAACAGCGCTCAGCACTGCCGCGGCCGTCAAACGGCCGGAGATTCGAGTCGTCATCTAACCCTCCCAGGGTATTTTATACCGAACGCCAGTTTCTGGCTTGAACCTGAACGTCTCACTCCGGAAGAAGCGCGTCAACGCCTGACATTCACGGCGGCGCCCGGCGAGCCACCCGGGGTCAGGACGGCATCGCGATCTGCAGCTTGATGTCGGTCGGACGGGCGGAGGCGGCGCGCTCGAAAGCCGTCACCGACTGCTCGAAGGCGAAGGTCTCGGCGATCAGCGGCTTGAGATCGACCCGTCCCGACGCGATCATGCCGATCGCGCGGTCGAACACGTTGGCATACCGGAACACCGTTTCGATCCGGATCTCCTTCGCCTGGGCGGATACGATATCGAAGGCCACCTTGTCGGGCGGCATTCCGACCAGCACCACGGTGCCGCCCGGACGGACACAGGCCAGCACGTCGTCATAGACCCGCGGGCTGCCACTGGCTTCCAGCACCACATCGGCGCCCCAGTCCGGACCGCACAGGCGATCGACCACGCCACGCAACGGTTCGCGCGAGACGTTGACCGGGATCAAGCCGGGGTAGCGCGCCGCGATCTCGAGCTTCGGATCGACCACGTCCGAAATCACCACGCGTCCGGCGCCGCTGCCGAGGGCCGCGAGCGCCACCATGAGGCCGATCGTGCCGCAACCCGTCACGACACAGGTATCGCCCGGCTTGATCGCGCCCTTGACCGCCGCCTGCACACCGATCGCGAACGGCTCGATCATTGCGCCCTCGGCGAACGACACGTTGTCGGGCAGCTTGTAGGTGTAGGCGGCCGGATGGACCACGAACTCGGTCAGGCATCCATGCACCGGCGGCGTCGCCCAGAAGCGCACGGCCGGATCGACGTTGTACAGGCCGAGCTTTGCCGCACGCGAGTTCGGATCGGGGATACCGGGTTCCATGCAGACCCGGTCGCCGACGACCAGGTTGCGCACGTTCGACCCGACATCGCTGATGACGCCGGACGCCTCGTGACCGAGCACCATCGGCTCGCGCACCACGAACGGGCCGATATGGCCGTGGGTGTAGTAGTGGATATCGCTGCCGCAGATGCCGACCGTGTGGATACGGATGCGGACATCGTCCGGGCCGAGCGTGGACGGCACCTCGATGTCACGAAGTGCCAGCACATGCTGCTGTTCGAGGACCAGGGAACGGGCGACGGTCATGGTAGCGTGTCATCCTGCAGCCGATGAGTGCGCCACTAGACTCCCAAGCCGGCCTCCGCACAACACGTGAATCCCCGAGCGGATCGTATCCCCGGTTCACCGTCCGGCACTGTCGAACATGGAAGGCACGTGCGATCTCCGCATGATCGCCTTCGACATGACGTCACTCCGTCGCTGGAGTACCGATGACGCGACACCGTGACGTTGGTTCGTCACGATGCCGGACCATGCCTAGGAGGCGAGCGTCAGTTACGGGCCTTGTCGACCAGCGCGTTCTTGCCGATCCACGGCATCATGGCGCGCAGCTTCTCGCCGACATGCTCGATCTGGTGGTCGGCATTGCGGGCGCGGGTCGCCTTGAAGCCGACCTGGCCGACCTTGTTTTCCAGCAGCCAGTTGCGGGCGAAGGTGCCGTTCTGGATGTCGGTCAGGACGCGCTTCATCTCGGCCTTGGTCTCCGCCGTGACGATGCGCGGACCGGTGACATACTCGCCGTACTCGGCCGTGTTGCTGATCGAGTAGTTCATGTTGGCGATGCCGCCTTCATAGATCAGGTCGACGATCAGCTTCACCTCGTGCAGGCACTCGAAATACGCCATTTCCGGCGCGTAGCCCGCTTCCACCAGCGTCTCGAAGCCGGCACGGATCAGCTCGACCAGGCCACCACACAGGACCGCCTGCTCGCCGAACAGGTCGGTCTCGCACTCTTCCTTGAAGTTGGTCTCGATGATGCCGGCGCGGCCGCCGCCGATGGCGCTGGCGTAGGAGAGCCCGATCTCGAGCGCATTACCGGACGAATTCTGGGCCACCGCGACCAGGCACGGAACGCCGCCGCCACGCTGGTATTCCGAGCGCACGGTATGGCCGGGGCCCTTCGGCGCGATCATGAACACGTCGAGGTCGGGGCGCGGCTCGATCACCCGGAAATGGATGGAAAGCCCGTGCGCGAACGCCAGTGCCGCGCCCGGCTTCAGATTGTCGCGCAGATGGTCGATGTAGAGATCGCCCTGCAACTCGTCCGGCGTCAGCACCATGACCACGTCGGCCCAGGCTGCGGCTTCGGACGGACCCATCACCTTATGGCCGGCCGCTTCCGCCTTGGCGATGCCGGCCGAACCCGGACGCAGGCCGACCACCAGCTCGGTGACGCCGCTATCCTTCAGGTTGTTGGCGTGCGCATGGCCCTGGCTGCCGAAACCGATGATGGCGACCTTCTTGGCCTTGATCAGGCTGACATCGGCATCGCTGTCGTAATAAACGCGCATCACTCATTCTCCTCGATGGAAACTGTATGGATCAAATCACTATGACTTTGGACTTCTATCCGAAGTCATGAGTGTGATCGCTAAAACATCGTCTAGATCGTCTTGCTGCCGCGGGCGATCGCGGCAACGCCGGTACGGGAAACCTCGACCAGCCCGAGCGGGCGCATCAGGTCGATGAAGCTCTCGATCTTGTCGGTGGCGCCGGTCAGCTCGAATACGAAGCTGCCGACGGTGGTGTCGACCGGCCGGGCCCGGAAGGCGTCGGCGATGCGCAACGCCTCGGCCCGAAGTTCACCGGTGGACACGACCTTGATCAAGGCCATTTCCCGAGCGACGTACGGCCCGATCTGGGTCAGGTCCGACACTTTGTGAACCGGCACCAGGCGGTAGAGCAGCGCCTTGATCTGCTCGATCACCATCGCGGTGCCCGACGTGACGATGTTGATGCGCGACTTGTTGCCGCCATCCTCGACCGGCGCCACGGTCAGGCTTTCGATATTGTATCCGCGCCCGGAAAACAGCCCGATCACGCGTGCGAGCACGCCGCTCTCGTTCTCCACCAGAACCGATATCACCGCAGAGATCTGCGGCTCCTCCTGAGGACTCATCAAAATAACCCAGAGTGCGACAGCGCCTACGCGCATCGCCTCCTTCCAAGCGGTTCACAAGGGGCGACTGCCCTTTGGCGGGGTGAAGGGGCGGAGCCCCTTCGCTAACCGTATCAGACGAGCATCAGCCCCTCATCGGTAATCCGCGCCGCCTGCTGGCTCTGGTCCGGCCCGAGGATCATCTGGTTATGAGCGGCACCGGACGGGATCATCGGATAGCAGTTCTCGTGTTCGTCGACACAGATGTCGGCGATGACCGGCCCGTCATGCGCCAGCATCCGGCGTATGACGTCATCCAGTTCACCAAGATTGGTCGCGCGCATGCCGGTCGCGTGGAACGCGTCCGCGAGCTTAACGAAATCCGGCAGTGCCTCGCTGTAGCTTTCGGAATACCGGCTTCCGTGCAGCAACTCCTGCCACTGGCGAACCATGCCCATGTAGCGGTTGTTCAGGATGAACAGCTTCACCGGCAACCGGTACTGGGCGATCGTGCCGAGTTCCTGGATGTTCATCAGGGTCGAGGCCTCGCCGGCGATGTCGATCACCAGCGCGTCCGGGTTGGCCACCTGCACGCCGACCGCCGCCGGCAATCCATATCCCATGGTCCCGAGACCGCCGGAGGTCATCCAACGGTTCGGCTTCTCGTACTGGAAGTGGGTCGCGGCCCACATCTGGTGCTGCCCGACCTCGGTGGTGACGAAGGTGTCGCGGCCGGTCTCGCGGGACAGGTCGTACAGCCGGCGGATCGCGTGCTGCGGCTTGATGATGGCGCTCGGCGACGGGTCCTGCTTGAAGGCGAGACTATCGATGGCGCGCCATCCGTCGATCTGGCGCCACCAGGCAGCCAGTGCCTCGCGATCGCTTGCGGCCGGGCCCTGCTGCCAGGCCTCGATCATCATCTCGATGGCGAGCCCGGCATCCCCCACCACCGGGATGTCGACGCGCACGATCTTGTTGATCGAGGAGGCATCGATATCGACATGGATCTTGGTCGAGTCCGGCGAGAACGCATCCAGCCGGCCGGTGACGCGATCGTCGAAGCGGGCGCCGATATTGATCAGCACGTCGCAGCCATGGGTGGCGAGGTTGGCTTCGTAGGTCCCGTGCATGCCGAGCATGCCGACGAACTGCGGGTCGGTGGTCGGGTAGGCGCCGAGCCCCATCAGGGTCGAGGTGCAGGGAAAACCGGTCATCCGCACCAGCCGGCCCAGCGCCTCCGACGCCTGGGGCCCCGAGTTGATCACGCCGCCGCCGGTATAGAACAACGGGCGCCTGGCGCGTTTCATCGCCGCCACGGCATCGGCGATCGCCTCGCGGGCCGGTTCGCGGGACGGGCGATAGGAGCGGTGCGGGGCCGTCGATGCTGCGACGTAGGTGGCCGGGCCGACCATGATGTCCTTGGGCAGGTCGACCACCACCGGTCCTGGCCGGCCGCTGCGGGCGACGTAGAACGCCTCGTGCACGGTGCGGGCAAGGTCGCCGGGACGCTTGACCAGGTAGTTGTGCTTGGTGGCGGGCCGGGTGATGCCGGTGGTGTCGGCCTCCTGGAACGCGTCGTTGCCGATCATGTGGGTCGGCACCTGGCCGGTCAGGCAGACCAGCGGGATCGAGTCCATCAGCGCGTCGACCAGGCCGGTCACCGCATTGGTGGCGCCTGGGCCCGAGGTCACCAGCACCACGCCGACACGGCCGGTGGAGCGTGCATAGCCCTCGGCCGCATGCACGGCCGCCTGCTCGTGACGGACCAGGATGTGGCGAATGGAATTCTGCTTGAACAGCGCGTCGTAAATGGGCAGCACCGCGCCGCCGGGGTATCCGAAGACGATTTCGACCTGCTGCTCCTGGAGAACACGGAGAAGAACCTCGGCGCCGTTCATGATCGGCGTGCTGATCGCGTGCCCGTCATGGGCTGCGGTCCGGCTGTCCTTGAGGTTCATCGATGCGTTCATTTCGTGCTCCCGCCGCGGAGGCTGGCTACCTTTAACCGGGCCAGGGGTGGCCACGGAGGGCGTTGCTCTAAGCCCCGGCAGCCTGGGCGTCAACGGCGTTCAGAACAAATGATATAAATTCGTCGTCGGTTCTTTCCATTTGTTGCGTCATAACTGATATGCGGTTGCTGATAATAAGGGTCCGTTCGGACGGCGCCAGCGCGTGATGAGCAAACCAGGTCGCCTGCCGCTTGGTGTATTGCCCTTGCGACAACACCGCCCGCCGCCCGGCCTCGGCAAGGCCGAGCTCGCCGCGCAGGCAGGCCGCCAGTTCGGGCACGCCGTGTGCACGCATCGCCGGGAGCGTCGGCGGCAGGTCCTGCTCGAGCAGGGCCGCCACCTCGTCCAGCGCACCGGTCTCGATCATCCGGCCGAAACGGGCCTCGATGGCGGCGCGAAGCACGTCGCGCGGAGGATCCAGCCTGATCGCGATGAACCGGCAAGGCGCCGGCGGCAAGCCGGGCGAGACGCGCCATTCGGCAATCCCGCGGCCGGTGCCGGACCAGACTTCCCAGGCACGCGCCAGTCGCTGGCCGTCGGACGGGCGCAGCATCCGCGCGCTGTCCGGATCGACCAGGGCCAGGCGTTGGTGCAGGGCTGACGGACCGATCTCGTCCAGCAGGGCACGCGCTTCCCGGCGGGCGGTATCGCCGGCGTCCGGGATCAGCGAGAGGCCATCGGTCATGGCGCGCAGATAGAGCCCGGTGCCGCCGCACAGGATCGGCAGCCGCCCGGCATTCCAGGCTTCCTGCATGGCGCCGAGTGCGGCGGCGCGCCACCAGGCGACGCTGCCGGGCATCGCGGCCGGCCTGATGCCGTAGAGGGCGTGTGGCGCCAGCGCCTCCTCGTCCGGCGTCGGCCGGGCGGTCAGGGTGCGGAGTTCGTGATAGACCTGCATCGAATCCGCGTTGATGACGTTACCACCCATGACCTGGGCCAGTCGGAGCGCCAGGGCGGATTTGCCGCTGCAGGTTGGGCCTGCGACGATTAAGCAATGATTTGCAGCTAACGGTTGCATGGCTGGTTCGCCTTGCCTCATCTCACCATCCCTGCCACACGCCGACCGACAACAGGCCAGCCCCCTTACGTCATGACATTGCCTTATACACTCACGCTCGTTGCACAACGCGAAGCGGGCCTCCTGACCGCCTCCATGGTCGAGCAGGCGCGCGAACTGGTTTCGGGGCAGCCTGCGGTAGTCCTGTCCGAGGGCGAGGCGGTCGACATCCCCTGCCCTGCGCCAGCACCCGGACAGCCCGGCCTGGATGCGACCCGCGCCAGCTTCATGGGCCAGGCGGTCGATGTGCTGCTGACCCGCTCGCGCGGACGTCGCAAGGGCCTGCTGGTGGCGGACATGGACAGCACCATCGTCAGCAGCGAGACGCTGGACGAACTGGCGACACGCGCCGGCGTCGGCGAGCAGGTCGCGGCGATCACCCGGCAGAGCATGAACGGCGAGATCGACTTCGCCGCCGCGCTGCGCGAGCGGGTGAAGCTTCTGAAGAAGCTGTCGGTCACCGCACTGGAACAGACCTGGGCCGAGACCAAGCTCACGCCCGGCGCGCGCACCCTGGTCGCCACGATGCGAGCGCACAACGCCACCACGGCGCTGGTGTCGGGCGGCTTCACCTGGTTCACCGAGCGGGTGGCTGCGGTGTGCGGCTTCGATATCCATCATGCGAACCAGCTCGGCATCCAGGGCGGTCGCCTGACCGGGTCGGTCGCGGAACCGATCCTGGGGCGTGAAGCCAAGCTGGAGTCGCTACGCAGCCTGGCCGGGTCGCGCGGGCTGCGCCTGGCCGCGACGCTGGCGGTCGGCGACGGCGCCAACGACCTCGACATGCTGCGCGAAGCCGGGGTCGGCATCGCCTTCCATGCCAAGCCGGTGGTTACCGATGCCATCGCCAACCGCGTCGACCATGCCGACCTGCGGGCCCTGCTGTTCGCGCAAGGGTATCGCGCTGCGGACTTCAGCGAATGACCCGCCTTTGGGTGATGTCGGATCTGCATCTCGAGGCGGTGCCGTATCCGCAGGCCTTTCGGCCGCCGCGCCCCGATTTCGACGTTCTGGTCGTGGCCGGTGACGTGTTCCAGGGCGATGCGGGCCACGCCCTGCGGATCGTGGCCGCGCTGGCCGACGGCCGGCCCTCGGTGTTCGTGATGGGCAACCATGAATACTGGAACGGCTCGGTCCTCGCCGACCTGCAGCCGGCCCGGGACGAGGCCGCGCGGCTGGGCGTGACGCTGCTCGAGGGCGACGAGGCGGAAGTCGCCGGGATGCGGTTCCTCGGTGGAACGCTCTGGTCCGACGGATGGCTGGGCGGTCACGCGACGGTAGCCGGCGCCCTGACCGGGGAGCCGATCGACATCGCCGCCGGGGTCGAGGGACACCGGCTGCTCACCAATTCCGATGCGGCCCGGCTGCATGGGCTGTTGCGCACACGGCTCGAGGCCCAGCTGCTCGATGACCGGCGCACCCGCGATCACGACGCGAGGCCGGTGGTCGTGGTCACGCATCATGCACCGCATCCGCTGTGCATGCCGGAGCACCTGTGGGGAAGCTGGGCGGCCGGCAACTCCGCGTCGGACCTGTCCCACCTCACCGACACCGGGGTCGTGGATCTTTGGATCCATGGCCATACCCATCGGACCCAGTCGTTCACCAGGCCCGGCGGCACCCGGATCGTGACCAACGCCGCCGGCCCGCGGGCCGCCAACCTGGATTTCCTGGACGACTTGGTGCTGTCCGTGATCCCATCGAACGACAGGTCGGTCGCCCGCATTCGCGCCGTGGCCGCCGCCTGCTGACCTGAAACCAATTGCCGCGCCGGGCTTCGGCTGGAGGCGCCGATGCCGACCCTGAGCCAGCAGCTTCTCGCCAAGGAAGCGAAGTACGGCGCCAGCAACTACAAGCCACTCGACGTGATGCTGTGCCGCGGCGAGGGCGTCTGGGTTTGGGACCTGGACGGAAAGCGCTACCTCGATTGCCTCTCGGCCTATTCGGCGGTCAACCAGGGCCATTGCCATCCGCGCATCCTGGCTGCACTGACCGAGCAGGCATCGAGGCTCACCTTGACCTCCAGGGCGTTCCACAACGACCAGCTCGGGCTGTTCTACGAGGAGCTCTGCACCCTCACCCGCTCCACGCGCGCGCTGCCGATGAACTCCGGCGCGGAAGCGGTGGAGACGGCGCTGAAGGTGGCACGCAAATGGGCCTACCAGGTCAAGGGCGTCCCGGCCGACCAGGCGGAGATCATCGTCTGCGATGGTAATTTCCATGGCCGCACCCTGTCGGTGGTCAGCTTCAGCACCGACGAGCCGTCCCGTCATGGCTTCGGCCCGTTCACGTCGGGCTTCCGGATCATCCCGTACGGCGACGCCGACGCGCTGGAAGCGGCCATCACCCGCAACACCGCCGCCTTCCTGGTCGAGCCGATCCAGGGCGAGGCGGGCGTCATCATCCCGCCGGCCGGCTACCTGGCGCGGGCGCGGGCACTCTGCACCGAACATGACGTGCTGCTGATCCTGGACGAGATCCAGACTGGCCTCGGCCGCACCGGCGCGTTGCTGGCCGAGGAGCATGAGGGGATCGAGGCGGACCTGACGCTGATCGGCAAGGCGCTGTCCGGCGGCTTCTATCCGGTCTCGGCGGTCCTGAGCCACGACGCGGCGATGGGGGTCCTGAAGCCCGGGGAGCATGGCTCCACCTTCGGCGGCAACCCACTTGCCTGCGCGGTGTCGCGCATGGCGCTGAAGGTATTGGTCGAGGAGGGCATGATCGAGAATTCGGCCCGCATGGGCCGGCGCCTGCAGGACGGGCTGGCGGCGATCCAGACCGGGGTGGTGCGCGAGGTGCGCGGGCGCGGGCTGATGATCGCGATCGAACTCGATCCGGCAGCCGGCGGGGCCCGGCGGTTTTGCGAGCATCTGCGCGACCAGGGGATCCTGTGCAAGGAGACCCATACGAACACGCTGCGGGTAACGCCGCCGCTGGTGATCGATACGGACACGGTGGACTGGGCACTGGACCGGTTCAGCCGGGTCCTGTCCGCCGCATAGCGGGCCGGGGGATTATTGGTTGCCGGTTGCCTGCGGCAGCAGATCCTCGACCGGATCATTGGCGTGGCGCAGATGCCAGAGGCGCTCGTAGGCCGCGATCATGCCTTCAAGCGATCGCCGCGAGGCCGCGTGCGACCCGGAATAGGGTCCGGGGTTCTGCGAGCCTGGCTGAGTGCCGCCATGCTGCAGCAGCACCACCTCCAGGATCTGCAGGAGGCTTGCTGCGACCTCGAGATCGACCAGGTCACAGGCCTGGTGGACGGCGACGAGGATCCGCTCCGGGAGGCGGCGATGCTGGCGCGGGATGACCGCCTGCGGGTTCCGGGTGGGTCTCCTGATGTCGCGCACCGGCAGGAGATGGATATCGTCCGATACCGGACCTCCATCGTCGAGCCATGGTTGATCAACTCTCATGCCTAAAATCCCGTACGAGCTGCCAGCGCCGCGCTGACACCCGTTATTATATCGTTATACCCCTAACATTCTGTTAGAAAAGGGCATTGATGACATTTCGATCAGAAACGTCACCGGCTTGCTGCAGAGGCCACTCGCCCGAGTGGCCTCCTGGCCTGCCGAGCCTCGATTTTTAGGCGTGTCTGGCTGCCAGCCGCACTTTGACAGCAACTGGCCCGGTTCCGCTAATTTCCGGGACGTAATGTACGGCATCGCCCCGTTTCAGCGCCTCGAAACGACCGCTGGTCACGCTGTCGCGGTGGAAATAAAGCTGGGTGCCGACATTATCGATCAGGAAGCCGTGGTCGGCACCCGGCTCGATCAGCGCGATCTGGCCGGCCAGGGCATCGGCACTGGTGGACGGTGCGCTGGCATGGTCGATCTGCTTCGCCTTGTAGGATTCGAGCTGCTTCTCGGCCGCCTTGAAGGCTTCCCGCAGCGAACTGTAGACGTCCGGATGAGCGTGGCGCTCCCTGGCGTGATGCGGTTCCCGTGATACGACAAGGTCGCGGCCCGGCACCGACAGCGTCACGTGGACCTCGAACAGGTTGCCGGTCTGGTGCTGCTGGTGCAGCGCCTCGACCGAGACGCGGCATCCGGTCAGATGGCCGTAGCGAACTTCAAGCCGCCTGACCTGGCGCCTGATCTCCGCCTCGACGGACTCGGAGGCCTGCAGGTTGTGGAAGGCGATCTCGAGCGGACGATCCATGGTTTTTCCCTCGAACATTGGCGTCCGCCGGGACCGGTCTCGCCGGAGGCGGACGTTCGTCTAACAACACATTGTACGAACCGGCGGTTTTGACAACGCCCGATGTTCGACGCGGCAGCCTATCGCGCCGATCAGGAGAAGACGATGGTCTTGCGCCCGTTGAGAATGACTCGATCGTCGAGGTAGGTATGCACGGCACGCGCCAGCACCCGGCGCTCGATGTCGCGGCCCTTGCGCACCAGATCCTCCGGCGTGTCGCGATGCGAGATTCGTTCCACGTCCTGTTCGATGATCGGTCCCTCGTCCAGGGCGGCGGTGACGAAATGCGACGTCGCGCCGATCAGCTTCACGCCGCGCTCGTGCGCCTGGTGATACGGCCTGGCACCCTTGAAGCCGGGCAGGAACGAGTGATGGATGTTGATGCAGCGGCCGAACAGCTTTGCTGCAAGCCCGTCCGACAGGATCTGCATGTAACGCGCCAGCACCACGAGGTCGGTGCCGGTTTCCTGCACCAGGCGCCAGATCCCGGCTTCCTGCTGCATCCTGGTCTCGCGGCTGACCGGCAGCATGTGGAACGGGATATCGCCGATCGTCGCCAGCCCGTACGTCTCGCGCGGATAGTTGGAGACGATGGCGCAGATATCCATCGGCAGCTCGCCGGTGCGCCAACGATAGATGAGATCGTTCAGGCAATGGTCCGGACGCGATGCCAGAATCATGACCCGCCGCCGATCGGCCTGGCTGCGCAGGCTCCAGTGCATCGAGAAATGCGCCGCCACCGCATCGAAGCCGCGGCGCAGATCCTGGATCGACCCACCCGCATGATCGACGACCGCGAACACCACGCGCATGAAGAAGCGCCCGGTCTCGAGATCGTTGAACTGCTGCGCATCCAGGATATTGCCGCCGCGCTCGAACAGGCAGGCCGTGGTTGCGGCGACGATCCCCGGCGCATCGGCGCAAGAGATCGTCAGCACGAACGAATGCGACGGAATCATGCCGACAGTATCAGGCGGGAACGGCAGTCGATGCCTGCCAGTCGGCGCCGATCGAGGCGGTGAACGCCTCTTCCCAGGTGCCTGTCGTAGAGGCCCGGCTGTATTCGGTGGAGCGGTTCTCGAAGAAGTTCGCGTGTTCCACCGCATTCAGCATGTCGTCGAGCCAGGGCAGCGGATTGCTCTCGATGTTGTAGAGCGGATCGAGCCCGAGCTGCATCAAGCGGCGATCGGCCACGAAGCGGATGTAGGTTTTCACCTGGGCGGCATCGAGACCTTCCACCGGCCCGAGCTCGAAGGCGAGATCGATGAACGCGTCCTCGTGATGCACGATGGTGGCGCAGATCTCGGTCAGTTCGGTGCGGAGCTGCTCGGTCCAGATTTCCGGATTCTCCTGGATGAACACCCGGAACAGGCGGATCACCGACAGGCAATGCAGCGTCTCGTCGCGCACCGACCACGTCACGATCTGGCCCATGCCCTTGAGCTTGTTGAAGCGCGGAAAGTTCAGCAGGATCGCGAACGATGCGAACAGCTGCAGACCCTCGGTGAAGGCGCCGAACGCTGCCAGCGTCTTGGCGATCTCATGCTTGTTCTCGACCGAGAACCCCTGCATGTAATCGAACTTGTCCTTCATTTCCTTGTAGCCGAGGAACGCGGAATATTCGTCCTCGGGCATGCCGATGGTGTCGAGCAGGTGGCTGTACGCGGCGATGTGGATCGTCTCGATATTCGAGAATGCAGACAGCATCATCAGGATTTCTGTCGGTTTGAAAACCTGGCTGTAGTGCTTCATGTAGCAGTTGTTCACTTCCACGTCGGACTGCGTGAAGAAGCGAAAGATCTGCGTAACCAGGTTCTGTTCCGACGGCGTCAGGTTACGATGCCAGTCCTTCACGTCGTCGGCCAGAGGTACTTCCTCCGGCAGCCAATGCACGCGCTGCTGGGTCAGCCAGGCATCGTAGGCCCACGGGTAGCGGAACGGCTTGTATACCGGGTTCGCCGTCAACAGGTCGAAACGTGGTGGGACGATCTGGTCCATGGGCTCTCTCCGTCGACGGCGATGCCCGGACGGTACCCCCGCCGGTCACTCCGCCATGCATCTGGTTCGACCGGCGCGGACGCGTTCCGGAGCGTCTGCGAGTCAGTGCCGGATTATGCGCGCTCCCCATCGGCACAGCCAGCAGCTATCAACACGATCGCCACATGTTGTGGTATCTGCGAAATTTATCCACCAGATCTGGTGTTGCCTCCCGAAAGGTGGATCAGTAGTTCCGGACGTCGTCGATCTCGTTCGTCCCGAAATCGTCCCGTCGCAGATAGGCCAGGATCGCAGCAGCCGCATCGTCCGGCGAGGTCAGCCGACCCTCCGCATGCAGCGCCTGGAAGCGCTCCCGATCCGGCGCGTCGAGGCCGCGTATGGTCTGCTGCATGGCGGTGTCGATCACGCCGGGCGCCAGCGATACGGCGCGGACCGCGGCACCCGTCTTCGCCTCGGCATATTCGGCGTTCAGCGAACGTATGAAGTTGTCGAGCCCGGCCTTGCTGCTGCAGTAGGCGCTCCAGTGCGAGACCCCGCGCCGGCCGGCTCCGGACGAGACCGCCAGGATGCGCCGCGTCACCGGCCAGTCCCGGGTTGCTTCCAGGAAGCCTGCCGTCACCAGCATGGGCGAGGCCAGGTTGACGCGCATATGGGTCTCCACCGCATCCGGGCGCAGGTCGGCCACCGGCACCAGCGGATCGAGGGAGCCGGCATTCAGGATCAGCGCCGCCGGCTGCGCCTCGCATGCCCCGACCGCCCGGACCACCCAGTCCCGAGTTGCTGCCAGATCGCCGAGATCGAGCCGGGTCCAGTCGAGCCGGCCCGCATGCCCGGGCAGGTCCGGCGCCGGGCCGCGGGCGGCAGCCACCACATGGTGCCCGTCCCGGAGCAGGCGGATCAGCATCGCGGCGCCGAGACCGCGCGAGGCGCCGGTCAGGACATGCAACGTCATGGCGCATCGCCCGCAACGTAGCGGACGGTGATGTCGCCGAGGCCCTCGCAGGTTCCGGTCACCAGGTCACCGGGCAGCACCGGCCCGACGCCGGCAGGAGTCCCGGTCATGATCAGGTCGCCGGGTGCGAGTGCCACGAACCTGGAGAGGAAGGCGATCGCTTCGGCCACGGTCCAGATCATCTGCGACAGGTCGCCGGACTGGCGCAGCACGCCGTTCACCGTGAGGGTGATCGCGCCGTGCGATGGATCGAAGCCGGCAACGGCCGGGACGATGCCGCCGATCGGGCAGGACTGGTCGAACCCCTTGGCCAGCGCCCACGGCCGGCCGAGCTTCTTGGCTTCCGCCTGCAGGTCGCGCCGCGTCATGTCGAGCCCGACCGCGTATCCATACACATGGTCGAGCGCCTGCACCGGGTCGATGGAGCGACCGCCGATGCCGATCGCCACGACCAGCTCGACCTCGTGATGCAGCGATGCGGTCTCGGGCGGGAACACCAGCGTACCACCGCCGGGCACCACCGCATCGCCCGGCTTGGCGAAAAAGAACGGCGGTGCACGATCCGGATCGCCGCCCATCTCGCGCGCATGATCGGCGTAGTTCTGGCCGACGCACCAGATCCGCCGCACCGGGAACGGGCTGGCCGAACCCTGCACCGGTATGGTGGGAACGAGTACCGTGATCGCATGCATCGTGAGCGTCCTTCGCTGGAAGCCCGATCGAGGGAAGCATGCGCGCACCTGTCCAGGCAACCTGGCGCGTCGCCGGGCGATTTGCCCTGGGTTCTTCCCAACCAACCTCGAGGGAAGCAGCGATGAGCCGGGCGTTCGTGTCGGAAGAAGCCGAGGAAAACCGGGCGTCGGCGGTGCCGGAACGCCCGGTCAGCGCCCACCCGAACCTGGTGACGCCCAACGGCCTGGCACTGATCGACAGCGCGCTGGCCTCGGCACAGGCGGCGCTGGCGGATACCGCGTCAGATGACACCGTGCGGCCGCGCAGGCTGCGGGACCTGCGCTACTGGCAGGCACGACGCGCCACCGCCATGCCGATCGAGGCGCGTACGTCGGCACCGGACGAGGTAGTGTTCGGGGTCCTGGTTACGGTGAAGCGCGGCAGGACCACCAGCCACTTTCGCATCGTCGGCGAGGACGAGGCCGATCCGGCCCAGGGCCTGCTGAGCTACATCTCGCCCCTGGCGGCAGCGCTGCTAGGCGCGGAAGCCGGCGAGACAGTGGAGATCGAGGGCCGCGAGCCGGTGCAGGTGTTGGCGATCGACGTCTGAGGCCGATCGCCACCACCGGTCGATGCGCACGATCCTGCCTGCTGGTGTATAGCGCGGCCAATGCGGCGTCCCTCCGGGGCTTCGCGCACCAACAGGTTTGGATTGCCGCCATGACCGCCGACCAGCCTCGCCCGCTCCTCGTCACCCATAGCGGCAAGTTCCATTGCGACGAGGTGTTCGCGTACACCGTGCTGCGCCTGGCGCTCGGGCTGCACGAGCCCGGCCGCGACCACACGCTGGCACGCACGCGGTCCGCCGGGATCATCGAGTCTGGCGACATCGTGTGGGATGTCGGCGCCAGGTTCGACGCCGCCACGAACCGCTTCGACCATCACCAGCGCGGCGCGCCGACCCGGCCGAACGAGACGCCGTTCTCGTCCGCCGGCCTGATCTGGCAGGTCTATGGCGAGCGCGCGGTGGCAGCCCTGATGCCGGCGGGCGCCGAGCGGTTCGCCGGCCAGATCGCCGCCGACCTCGACTCGACCCTGGTGCTGCGGATCGACGAGATCGACAACGGCGTCGCGGTCGACGGACCCGGCCGCGACAATCTCGGGTTCTCGACGCTGGTCGGCGAGTTCAACCCGACCTGGGACGATCCCGCCGGTAGCGGCCCGACCGCCGGCGATACCGCCTTCCTGGCAGCGACCGCGTTCGCCGAGACCGTGCTGCGCCACCGTGTCGACGGGCTGCGTGCCCGCATGGATGCCGAAGCGACCGTGCTCGGCGCGCATCGTTCGGCAGAGGATCCGCGTCTGCTGGTGCTGGAACGCGGCATGCCCTGGAAGAACGTGGTGCACAACCACGCCCTGCCGGTGCTCCTCACCGTCTCGCCGGCCTCAAACGGGAACTGGATGGTCGACACTGTACCGCCGGAACCCGGCTCGTTCGCGCAGAAGCTGCCGCTGTCGGAAGCCTGGGCCGGGTTGCAGAACGACGAACTGGCTACGATCAGCGGCGTGCCGGACGCGGTGTTCGTGCATCTGCGCCGCTTCGTCGGTGCCGCGAAGTCGCGTGACGGCGCGCTTGCCATGGCACAGGCCACGCTGGCGCGCTTGACCTCACGCTGATCGCAACGACGACCGGACCGCAGGAGGACGCCTGCTTCGGCCCCGCCGCGTCCTCATGACGGGTAATAGCCGGGCTGGTCGAGATCGGTGAGCAGGTCCGGACCGGTCGGGTTCCAGCCGAGCAACGACCGCGTGCGCTCGCTCGATGCCGGCATGTCCAGGCCGGCGAAGCGGGCGAACCAGCCGAAATGGCCGGCGTCCCGCGAGCCGGCCGGCAGGCCGAGCCGGCGGCCGATCATCTCGGCGATGTCCCTGAACGGCACCCCCTCGTCCGCGATCGCATGGTAGGCCGGCTCGGTCACGCCCCGTTCGAGCACGAGCCGGTACAGACGGGCGGCATCCAGCCGGTGCACGCCGGGCCAGCGGTTCATGCCCTCGCCGATATAGGCCGCGACGCCCTTCTCGCGCGCCATGGCGATCAGCATCGGGATGAAACCATGATCGCCGATGCCATGGACCGATGGCGCAAGCCGGATGGTGGCGACGCGCACACCTCGCTCCGCGAGAGCGTTTGCGGCAAATTCCGACCGCCGTGGGAAGGACGGGTCGGGCTGCAGAACGTCCGCTTCGGTCGCGAGCCGGCCAGGCGCCAGCAATGCGACGCCCGAGGTGACGAGAAGCGGGCGATCCGATCCTTCGAGGGCGCTGCCCAGGGTCTCGATCGCGCGGCGGTCCTGCTCGGCATTCTCGGCGAACCTGGAGAAGTCGTGGTTGAACGCCGTATGGATCACCGCATCGGCAGCCGAGGCTGCGCTGCGCAAGATGTCGAGATCGTCGAGCGTGCCCCGGAGAACTTCGGCACCGGCCGCGCCGAGCAGGGCCGCTTTCTCGCCGGACCGGGCGAGGCCGGTCACCTGGTGCCCGGCTGCAACCAGATCGTCGACCACGGCGAAGCCGACCCATCCGGTGGCGCCGGTGATGAATATTCGCATGTCACAACTCTCCAACAGTCACGTGCAACCACTGTCGGCAGTCGGCTCAAACTGTTAAAGTAGGGACATTATACGGGTATAAATTGTCATAGGGTGAGGCGTCATGGCCAACGGCAACTTGCTCGGCGCCTACCTCAAGAACCGGCGCACCAAGCTCGATCCGGTCCTGTTCGGGTTATCCGGCAGCCGGCGCCGAACCCCCGGACTGCGTCGCGAAGAGGTGGCGCAGCGAGCCAACATCAGCACGACCTGGTATACGTGGCTCGAGCAGGGCCGCGGCGGCAACCCCTCGGCCGACGTGCTCGACCGGATCGCTCGCGCGCTGACCCTGACCGGGATCGAGCGCGAGCACCTGTTCCTGGTCGGGCTGGGCCGGCAGCCGGGCGTTCGTTACCACGGCAGCGATCCGATCACCCCTCGGCTGCAGCGCCTGCTCGACGCGCTGACCTGGAGCCCGGCGATCGTGCGGACGCCGACATGGGATGTCGTTGCCTGGAACCGTGCCGCCGCGGTGGTGCTCACCGACTACGGCGCCTTGCCGCCCGACCAGCGCAACATCCTGCGCATGATCTTCTCCGATCCCCGCATACGGTCCGCGCAGCCCGAGTGGGAGGCCGTGGCCCGTTTCGTCGTCGGCTCCTTCAGGATCGATGCTGCCCGGGCCGGGGCCGACGCCGAGATCATGCCGCTCGTCGAGGAGCTGTGCCGGTCGAGTCCCGAGTTCGCGTCCATGTGGCGCGAAAACGACGTGCAGACACACGGCGAAGGGGTGAAACGCCTGAACCACCCCGTGATGGGGCCGATCACCCTGGAATACTCCGCCTTCGCCGTCGACGGCCGGCCGGACCTCAGCCTGATCGTCTACAATCCGGCGACGCCGGGCGATCAGCGTCTCATCGAGAACCTGATGCAGGCCAGGCCAGCCCTGGCAGCGGAGTGATCCGGAAGGGCTTTTGGTCCGGACCCTACGCTGCCGCTACCAACGCAGAGTAATCCATCCGGCGCAGGTCGGCGATCAGGTCAGGCCCGGTCGGTTCCCAGCCCAGTTGTCCACGGGTCCATGTGCCGGAAGCCGGAAGGTCCATGCTCGCGAAGATCGCGAACCATCCGAAATACGTCTGTGCTTCCTCGGGAGATAGCGACACCACCGGCATGCCGAGACCCGCGCCGACCACTTCCACGATCTCGCGGGCAGAGATGCCCTGCTCGGCAACGGCATTATACCGGGCACCCTTCTGGCCCTTCTCCAAAACAAGTCGGTAGAGTTTCGCCACGTCGAGCACGTGGGCTGCCGGCCAGCGATTGGCACCGTCGCCGACGTAGGCTGCGACATTTTTCTCCCGCGCAATTGCAATGGACAGCGTGATGAGCCCCTGCTTCACCGTGTCATGGACCTGGGGAAGCCGGACCACGCGCACGTCGACGCCCGCCTCGAGCAGCGCATTGCCGGCGATCTCGGATGCAACGCGCGGATTGCGGTTGGTCGCGTCGAACACATCCTCCGTCGCAGGCTCGCCAAGCCCGGCGTCACCCATCCCGGTTCCTGATGTGATGATGAGGGGCCGTTCGGAGCCCTTGAGAGTGGCGCCCAGAGCTTCGATGACACGGCGGTCCTTGTCGCAGTTGGCGAGAAAGTTCGTGAAGTCGTGGTCGAACGCGGCGTGGATCACTGCGTCCGCTCGCCCCGCTCCGGCGCGAAGGCTGTCGAGATCTTCCAGGGTGCCACGATGTGCTTCCGCACCGGCGGCCGCGAGCAATCGAGCCCCGGCGTCGGATCGGGTCAGGCCGAGAACCTGGTGTCCGGCTGCCAGAAGTTCTGGGACGATGCGGGATCCGATGAAGCCGGTCGCACCAGTGAGAAATACAAGCATTGGAAACTCTTCGATGTTGGCGCGGCATTATTTTGCCCGAAGCAGTTCCTGTTAAAGTAGTGAGTTTATCATGGTATAAAACCTAACCGGCTCGATCCGGTCACCGAAACGATCAGTGCTGCTGCTACCGGCGCATGAACGCCAGCACTGCATCGGCCATGCGGTGCGCAGCGCCCGGGTCGCGCCGGCCAAGCGAGAGTGCGGCCATCGTCTCCTGCCGGTCGCGATACAGCGCATGCCGCGCGGGTGCGGCGCGGATCGCGTCCATGAGTTCGGCCGGGTCCTCGATCACGTCGCCCAGGTGCCAGTGCGCGAAACTCGGATCGTCGCGCCAGGATAGCTTGTGCGCGTTGATGAACACGCACGGCCGAGGTACCGACAGGAACTCGTAGACCTGGCTGCTGACGTCTCCGACATAAATGTCGGCAGCAGCGGTATAGCTCATGTCGACGGACCGTTCCGATCCGGTATCGATCAGCACGGTGCCGGAGCTGCGACGGCTCCACCCGTCCCGCAGACGCTGGCTGCGTCGCCGGAACAGCTTCACATGCGGTGCCACGAGCAGGTTGAACCGGTCCTGCTCGCGGAACTGCGCGATCATCGGCTCGATGAACCGCGGCCAGGACGAGAAGGCAGGTGCCTTGTGCGGGTTGTAGAGCACGATCGGCCGGTCATGCTCGAACAACGGCGGCAGGGTGGCGCGCAGCCGCTCCGCGGTCTCGAGCTTCACCGATCCGGTCACCGCGTGGTTGTCCGGACGGACCAGCCCTTCCCGCAGCATGCGGTCGGCGGTCTTCGATCCGGCGAGCAGCACGAAGTCGAACACCGCGACCGACCGGTCGAACCCGCGCGCGCGATCGCCGGTGCCATGCGGACTGTAGATCAGCTTCGGCCGCCTTATGCCGATCCGCCTCGCCAGGGCGGCGGTATCCTCGACCACGAAGATCGCATCGTAACGATCGAGCTCGGCCCGGTTGGCCAGGAGCACCAGGGTTTTCGCCATGCCCAGGAACCGGACCCACTGCACCAGCCTGGCCGGCAGCGACCGGCGCAGGCGACGGGTCGGCATCGGCGGTGCGCCATGGGCGAGACGGATGCGCTCGAGATGCGCCGGTGCGTCCGGATCGTTGTAGTAGCTCACCACACGCACGCCGGGCCGACCGGCCAGCTCCAGTGCCACCGCGGCCCCGTGGTAGCACTGGTAGGCTTCGGCGATATAAAGGAAGGCGATGTTCATCCTGTACCGGTCCGCAAGGCCAGGCGCCTGATACGCCCATGAACGCCGCGCCTGAAATCCCTGCCGGACCGGGACCGACCGGCACCTTCGGGTCGGTGCTCCGCAACATCGGCTGGCTGTTGGCCGGCAAGGGCGTCGGCGCGGTGCTCAGCCTGGTCTATCTGGCGCTCACCGCGCGGACCCTGGCGGCGGAAGCGTTCGGCCAGTTCACCCTCATCCTGGCGACCGGCCAGGCCATCGCGGCACTGGTCAGCTTCCAGTCCTGGCAAATCGTGGTTCGTCACGGCATGGCGCACCTGGCCGCCGGCCATTTCGAGCGGTTGCGGCGGGTGGTCGCTTTCTGCACCGCCATCGATTTCGCGGCCGCCGCGGCCGGCTGCGTGCTGTCGACGATCGGGGTGCTGCTGCTGGGGCCGGTGCTGGGCTGGTCGTTGGGCCTGTCGCATACCGCCCTGGCCTTCTGTGTCGTGATGCTGCTGTCGGTCCGCTCGACCCCGGTCGGGGTGCTGCGCCTGTTCGACCGGTTCGCGGTCGGTGCGGCGGCGGACGCGACCACGCCGATTATGCGCTTCGTGGGCAGCCTTGTCGTCGTGGCGATCCACCCGTCGATCACCGGGTTCCTGATCGCCTGGGGTGCCGCGGAGATCGCGACGTCGATGGTTTACTGGTTCATGGCCCGCAGGATCGCGGCACCGTCCGTCTCGCTGCCGAGCCTGAGCGGAGCCTGGCAGGCGCCAGCGGAAAACGCGGGCCTGTGGCGGTTCACCTGGATGACCAATGCCGGCACCACGCTGGAGGCGGTCGGCAAGCAGTTCGGCGTGCTCATCGTCGGGCTGGCGACCGGGCCGGTCGCCGCCGGCAACTACCGCCTGGCGTTCCAGCTCAGCCAGTCGATCGCACGGATCTCGGACATGGCGGCGCGCGCGATGTTCGCCGAACTGGCGCGGGCGCATGTCCGCCAGGTCCAGCCAGCCATGCGGCATCTGGTGCGCCAGCTCACCCACCTGGCCATCGCGGCCGGCGGCGTCGTGGTGGTGGTTGTGGTGCTGGGGCCGCCGGCGCTCAGGCTGATTGCCGGGGACGGTCACGCCGGCGCCACCCTGCCGCTGCAGGTGCTGGGATGCGCGGCCGCGGTGGACCTGGCGGCGGTCGGGTTCCAGCCGCTGCTGATCGCGGTCGGGCATGCCGGCCGGGCGCTGCTCCTGCAGGCCGCCGCAACCGCCTGCCTGATCGTTGCGATGATCATCCTGTTGCCGCTGTTCGGTGCCGTCGGCATGGCGGTGGCGATGTTGATCGCATCCGCCTGTGCCGCCATCCTGTTCGGGATCGCCGCGATGCGCGTCGTGCGCATGACCTGACGGCACCGGACCGGAGCGAGGATGACGATGACCATGCCGATCGTGTCTGCCCCCTCGACCGGCCGGCTGCTCGGCGTGCTCGCGGCGATGTCGCTGTCCGCCTGCGCAGCCCCGGGTCCGGCGGATCAACCGACGACGCGCTACGACGGCATCTACACGGGAACGCAGACCCCGGACACCGGGGAACAGGGCTGTGGGAGCGGCGTGCATTCGGTCCGGTTCGAGGTCGCCGGGAACCATATCTGGATTCACACGCACCACCGGCGTCGTCGTCTCGACGGCAACGTCGATCCGGGCGGCCAGATCGCGATGCGCGACGGGAACGGGACACGGACGATCAACGGCACGATCGTCGGCGACCGCCTCACCGGGGTCGAAAGCACGACCCGCTCGGGCAAGAAGCGGACCTCGCTCCTGGACAGCTACCAGGATAGCGGCTGCACGACGCGCATCGATGCGACACGTGCCTCAGCCGGCGCGACAGCCGATCCACCCGACTGATCAGGCGGAACCGGCCTGCATCTCGCTCCGCCACCACGCGACCGTCTCGGCCAGCCCTTCCTTCAGCCCGATCGTTGGCCGCCAGAGTTCGGCCGGAGGTTGCAGTACGCGATCGGAGCCCCAGTCGCGATACAGGATCTCGCGCGCCTTACCACGACCGAACACCGCCGGCTTTCGGGTGATCGACGCCCAGGCATCGGTCGCCAGGCCGGCACCGAGGAAGGCGAGGTCGGGCAGTGGCTGGAACCGCGGCATCCGGCCGAACGGCAGGGCAGCGGTTTCCACGATCTCGCGCCAGCCGTAGCCGTCGGTGCGCTCGTCGGACAGCTCGTAGACGACCGCGGAAGGACCGGGGCCGCACAGGGCCACGACCGATGCGGCCGCATCGTGCGCATGGACCATCGCGATGCGTGGCTCCGGTGCGGCCGGAACCGGCACGGTCCGGCGGCTGGCCAGGCGCAGGGTGGCGATGCCCTCCAGATCCCAAGGGCCATAGACTACGCAGGGACGCAGTATGACCCAGTTTCCAAGAGGCAGGGCCGCCTGCGTCGCCTCTTCGCCGGCGCGCTTGCTCCGCGCATAGGCCGAGACGTGCGGGGTCCGGGCTGCCTGCGACGAAATCAGCACGAAACGCGCCGTCGGTGCGTCACGGGCGACAATCGCCGCCAGATTGGCGGTGCCGTCCCGGTTGATGGCCATGAACTCGGCCGCCCCCTTCGCCTTCACCAGGGCGGCGGCATGCACGACTACATCGGCGCCCTGCACCAGACGCGACAGCGATCCGGGGTTGCCGAGATCGCCCGGCACCACCTCGAACCTGCAGCCGGCGAGCAATGGATGCACCGGATCGCGGCGCGCCAGCAGCCTGACCTCCCAGCCCGCCTTGCAGAGAGCCGCGACGACGTGCCGGCCGAGAAAGCCGGTACCGCCGGTGACGGCGGCGACGGGCCGGGTCACGCCCGACTGGCGGCCGTGAGCGATCCTGCGAGATAGCGCTGACGGACCGCGGACCGGCTGAGCTTGCCGGACGAGGTATACGGCAGGGTGCCGGGTTGCAGCAGCACCACGCGGCCATCGAGGCCATGCTGTGCTCGGATGGTGTCGGCGATCGCGTTGGTGAGCGTCTCGCTGGTGGTCTCGTCCGAAAGCGACCGGGCCTCGGCGGCAAGGATCAGCACCTCGCGCCCGTTCTCGTCGATCGAGAAGGCGGCGACGTTACCGGTCCGTACTTCCGGCAGGGTCTCGATCGTCCATTCGAGGTCCTGCGGCCAGATGTTGCGGCCGTTGATGATGATCAGGTCCTTGGCGCGGCCGGTGATCACCAGGGCACCGTCCAGCCCGTAGCCCAGGTCGCCGGTATCGAGCCAGCCGGTGCGCGACAGCACGGCGCTGGTTTCCTCGGAGCGTCGGTCGTAGCCGAGCATCAGGCTCGGGCCGCGCACGAAGATCCGGCCGACATGGCGGGCCGGCAACGGCTCGCCCGCGTCGCTCCGGATCTCTATCTCGTGGCCCGGCAGGGGCCGGCCGCACAGGACCACGGTCCGGGCCCGGCTGTCCGCGCTGCCGGGGGCGGCTGCGATATCCTCCTGCTCCAGCCGGTCGAGATCGATAATGTCGGTCTCGATGCCAAGGCCGATCGGCGCGAAGCTGATCGCCAGCGTCGCCTCGGCCATGCCGTAGCTGGCCAGGAAGCTGCCAGCGTCGAACCCGTGCGGCGCGAAGGCGTCGGCAAAGCCCGCCAGCACGGCCGGGCGGATCATGTCGCCGCCGATGCCGGCGATCCGCCAGCAGGACAGGTCCAGTTCCAGCGCGCTGGCCTGGCGCTCGCGACGGGTGCACAGGTCGTAGCCGAAGCTCGGGCTGTAGGAGATGCTGGCGCGGTTGCGGGAGATCAGCGACAGCCAGAGCTGCGGGCGCCTCGCGAAATCCGCGGTCGCCAGGAAATCGACGCTGATCTGGCCGGCCATCGGGCTGAGCAGGAACCCGACCAGTCCCATGTCGTGATAGAATGGCAGCCACGATACCGCCCGGTCGCCCGGACGGATCTGGAGCCCATGGCTCAGGATCCCGGCGAGGTTGGCCATCAGCGCACGATGCAGCACCACCACGCCGATCGGGAACCGGGTGCTGCCCGACGAGAATTGCAGGTAGGCGACGTCATCCGGGCCGGTCGACGGCATCGGCGCCCACGAGGGTACGATGTCGGCCAGTTCGGCGACGGTGGAACAGAGACGCAGACCCAGTTCGGCTGCGAGCGGCCGCAGCCAGTCGATCAGTGCAGCCGGCCCGAGCAATGCGGTGGCCCTGGCCTCGACCACCAGGCGCCGGATATGCGCCTCGTAGGTGGCGCGTCCACCGAAGGCCTGCGGCAGCGGCAGCGGGGCGGGCACCAATCCTGCATACTGGCAGGCGAAGAAAGCGCGTACGAAATCCGGGTGCGTCTCGGCAATGATCGCCACGCGTTCCGCCGGCGCCAGCCCGCGACCGAGCAGGCGACGCGCCAGGTCGAGCGACTCGTCACGCAGCACGCCATAGCGCAGCGCCGCGGTCAGGTCGCCGCGAACGGAATAGAAATTAAGGCCGGTATCGCCCTGCGCCGCATAATCGAGAGCCTCGAGTAGCGTCGGGAAGTCGCCATTGCACGGCGACAGGCCGCTGGAAGTGGGGGTGCACCCCAACATTTCGTTCTGCTCCAAGGTGCGATCGCGATGGAGAGCAATCGTTGAGAAACCCGTATCCGCCTCCTGCGTCATCGTCAAACCAAAGGCCGTTCAGCCAGCCGGTGCTGTCCTGATGATGGCCTCGACCAGAATAAGGTCAGCCGGAGTGTCCACGTCGATCGCCGCTTCCGCGAACGGCATCCTGACGACCCCGAGCATGGTGCCGGTTCTACGCCCGAGCAGCCGCACCATCATGCCGAGCGTGACAAGTCGCGACATATAGGCGAGCAGGGCGACCGGGCCAACCAGCCAGGCCATGGACAGCGGTCGTTTGCGCTCATGCTCCAGCGACCGCCAGAACTCTACTACATTCGTTGCCCTATCCGTACGGAACATGAACAGGTTGCAGCCGCTGACCCGTCCATCCCTGAACCGCAGCCAGGTGCGCCTGGTGTCCGGATAGGCCGCGAGGATGGTCTGGGCACCGGCCACGGCAGCAACGGCATCGGCCGGATCGCTGCAACGAGCCACGAACCAGGACAGCATCGACGGTGTCAGAAGGGCATGGTCCGCGGTGGTGACCAGGAGCGGCGTCCCGAACTCCTCCAGCATCGTCGCAACCGTGCCGCTCGGTGAGCCGGCGGCGTCGCGGCCGATGGTGCCGGGCACGACGACGATCGACGCGAGCAGGTCGTCCGCACCCTGGGCCGCCACAACGATCCGGCCGATCTCCGGGCTGGCGCGCAGCGCCTGCAGCACCCGCAGCAACATCGGCACCCCGGCGACCGGCAACAGCGCCTTGTGGGCGACGCCGGCGGCGACCGCCATCGGATCCGCCCGGCCCTCGCGGCTGCCGGCAAGCACCAGCGCAGTCAGCTTCGGCGTTTCGCCCGGATCGTCACGGCTCACGTGAGCAGCGTTTTCTCATAGACCCGGTAGGTCTTGTAGTTGCGCCCGCCGACCGCCTCGGCCAGATGACGCATGGGTGCGTTGTTCTCGAGCACCCAGGAAATCTCGACCGAGGTTATGCCCATCGCGACCGCCTCGCGACGCATCGCCTCGACGATATGCAACGGCAGCAGGCGCCCGAGCAGGCTGTTGTCGAACCGCCGGCTGACGCCCATCAACGGAACCCGCGCGGACCTGACGCCCGACCGCTTCAGCCGCCACAGCAGCTTGGCCCAGCCGAACGGGAACAGTTGGCCGGACAGGTCGCGGATCGCCTCGTTCAGGTTGGGCAGGCACAGGCCGAATGCTGCCGGCACGCCATCCACCTCGGCGAACCAGACCAGCCGGTCATGCAGCAGCGGCCGCAGGGCACGCGACATGTGCGTGACCTCCTCCTTGGTGATCGGCGCGAAGCTCCAGTTATCGACCCAGGCCTCGTTGAAGATCCCGACCAGCGCCGCGATATCGGCTTCCAGGGCATCCCAGCGCATCGGCCGCAGCGTGACGTTGGCCGGCAGGCCGCGGCCGACCAGTTTCGCCGCAGCCGGCGGCAGGGCGGCCGTCGTGTCGCACAGGTAGGCGTAGAGGTCCTGGGCCTTCTCGTAGCCGAGTTCCCGAAGCCGCGCGTCCGCGTACGGCGGGTCGTGCGGCATCATCAGCATCGGCGGGGTATCGAAGCCGTCGACCAGCAGGCCGACTTCCTCGTTGATCGACAGGTTGAACGGACCCTGCACGCGGCGAAGCCCGCGGGCCCGCAGCCAAGCCTCGGCGGTGCGGATCAGGGCCGAGAACACGGCAGGGTCGTCGATCGCGACCAGCATGCCGAACTGCCCGGCATCCTTGTTCGTCGACAACTCGTCCTGTTGCGCGCTGATGCGCCCGACCACGCGGCCATCCCGCCAGGCCAGCCAGAACTCGACCTCGGCATGGCCGAAGAACGGGTTGCCCTTGGGGGTCAGGGCGGCCCGGCGCTCGGAATGCAGCGGCGGCACGTAATATGGATCGGCGCGGAACAGCCGGTCCGGCAATCGGATGAAGCGGCCGAGGTCGGCGCGGCTGCGGACCGCGACGATCTGGATGCTGCCAGCCGCGGCCGTTCCCGCGACGGGCTGGCTCAACTGGTCTTGCCGGGCCGCGGCGGATGGTCCCGCGGCAGGCCACCGGACAGCGTGGCGACCCACGGGAACCGTGCGGCCTCGGCACGGTCGTAGCCGAGGTTGAACACATGCGGCGAACGCTTCCGCTCGCGCGCCGACGCATAGTAGGTGCCGAACAGGCGATCGAGCACAAACGAGGTGATCCCGAAATTGCCGTGCTCGTCCTGGAAATGGTGCGTCAGGTGGAGCTCCTTCATGCGTCGCAGCAGCCGGTTGCGCGGCTTGATGTTCAGGTGCTGGATGCAGTGGCAGAACTCGTAGACGCAGGTGATCAGCAACCCGGCGAATACCGCCGCCGCCGCACTGCCCGGACCGCCGATCAGCCAGCCGAGCGGGATCAGGATCGACAGGATGGTCGGCAGGGTGGTGAGCGGCGAGCCGAACAGCACGTCCATCCGGTGCGGATCCTGGTGATGATCGAAGTGGATCCGCTTCCAGAGCGACGCGGTCAGTTTCGAGCGATACAGGAAACGGCTGTGCAGGATGAAGCGGTGGATGCCGTACCAGGCGGCCGGGTAGGCCAGCGCGGTGGCCACCATCGCAGCCATCGGATGCCAGGGGTCGCGGCTGATGCATGCGGCGATCACGCCGCTGATCAGCGCACCGACAAGATAGACGTGAACGGCGGGATGGCTCGCGTAAGCTGGGACCAGATCGCGGAGCGTCATGCGGCCAAGGTCGAAGCTGCGACCGTGTTTCCGCCAGCTGGAATAGATCATGGCCTTCGAGTGCAGCGCCGATCGGTTGCTGTCAAGCAAACGACACGCGGGCGATCATCCGATTTCGGCCTGCTGCAGCCTGACCGCACCGGCGACACCGAACACCAGGGTCGCGGACCAGGCGGCGACGATCGGAGGAAGCGTGCCGGCATTGCCGAGCGCCTGCAGCAATCCGGCAGCCGCCATGGCGCCGAGGCCGAGGGTCAGCACCTTCATCGTCTCGAGTCCGCTGGTGCCGGATCGCGGCAGCGCCAGCAGGAGCGGCATGGCCAGCAGCACCATCAGGAACGGGTCGAGCAGGGCCGCGATCAGGCTCTGCAACTGGGTCCGGTAGTAGGGGGCGCCATGCACGCCGATCCAGCGTCCCCGGAGGGTGGCGGATAACCGTCCCAGGGTCTGGCTGTCCGTCGGCCGGGCCAGCTCGGCCATGTTGGCCGGCAACGGCCCCTGCGGCCACCGGAGATCGGGGCGCGTCTCGGCGGTGTCGCGGTCCGGCCGATCGATTTGGACGTCGTGCAGGGTCCAGTGTCCCCCGCCATAATCGGCCGAGCGCGCATCGAGGGTCGCAGACAGGGTGCCCGCTGCGGAGCGCTGCACGATCATCAATCCCGTGAGGCGCTTGCCGTTCGGCGACACGCCGGCGATCGCGGCGACGTCGCCGTGGCTGCGCAACCAGACCCGGTCCGGGGCCGGTGTATCCGCCGGTGCGGTCGCGGCCCACCAGTCGGCGAAGGCGCGCTCGGTGCGGGGCGCGACCTCGTTCTGCAGCACGAATTCCAGCCCCGATACCAGCAGGCAGGCAGGCATCAGTGACCACAGGACGTGCCACAGGCTCAGACCGGCTGCCCGCATCGCAGTCGTCTCCAGCCCGCCGGCAAGCCGCATGAAGGTCAGTAGCGCGCCAAGCAGGGCGGCGAGCGGCATCATCTCGCCCAGCAGGGTCGGCAGCCGCAGGGCGACGTAGAAACCGACCCTGCCGGCGCCGCCGCGGGTCAGAATGGCGCCGGTGCGGTCGAGCAGGTCCAGCAGCTGCAGGATCGCGGCCAGCCCGAACAGGCTCGCCAGCAGGCGGCTGAGAAACAGCTTCGACAGATAGGCGCGCAGCATCAGGCGCGCGGTTCAGGCTGCAGGCGACGCCCGACGCTGCGCGCGACCACACGCAAGCCGCTCTCGATCGCATCGGATGCGCGGTCGATCAGCCCGTCCCCGGCATGGAACTCGGCGCGGCGAAAGATGCCAACGCTGGCCGCGGCGAACAGAGCAAGCGCGCCCCAGAGCAGCGGCCTCGGATCGATCCCCACCGCGATGCTGAAGGACTGGGCCAGTTGCAGCGCATGGTAGTACAGCACCAGGATCAGGCCCCCGGCCACGATACGATAGGGCCGGCCGGTCCGCTGTCCGGCCAGGCCGAACGGGATTGCCAGCAGCGGCAGGATCGCCAGGGACAGCGACCTCACGATCCGGCTGTGCAGTTCACCATCCAGCACGCGCCGTGGAACGACCGGATGCGCCTGCCGGCGGGCGGACCAGAGCTCGCCGATCGTCATCTCGCGCTCGTCGAACCCGCGTGGACGGAAGCCCGGCAACGCCAGCACGAACGGTCGTCTCACGGTGGTGTCGGACGAGGACAGCATGGTGGTCCTGCCGTCCGGCGCCCGGTCCATCTGCTCGGGATGCGCCAGTTCCAGGAGCAGTTCGGTCCGGTCCGGCGACAGCAGCAGCCGGCCGGCAGGGGCCACGGTGATCTTCTCATGCCTATCTGCCTGGTGCTGGTAGATGAACACATGCTCCATCCGGCCGGTGACCGGATCGGACCGGTCGGTGGTGACCAGCAGGTTTCGCGAAACCCGGGTGATCTCCCCGGGCGGTATGGTGCCGTTCCAGTTTCCCGTGGTCGCCGCCAGGAATGCGGCCCGGTAGGCATAGCGCGCATAGGGCTGGACGTAGCCGTACAGGCCGAAGCCGCCGATGGCGACAAGAACGCCCATCAGCATGAAGGGCCGTCCGATCCAGCCGAGCGAGAAGCCGGCATTGCGCATCGCGTCGATCTCGCGGCCACCATCGAGCCGGGCCACCACGAGATAGATGCCGAGGAACAAGGCGCTGGGCAGTGCCAGTCCGAGATAGAACGGGACCAGGTCGATCAGCATCCGCATGACCGACGCTGCAGGAACATCCTGGGTGGCCACGAGGCCGAACAGCCGCAGCAGCCGTTCCAGCAACAGCGCCGGCAGCACGATCAGCAGCGTCGCGGCGAAGGGCCGCGCCAGGGATGCCAGCAGGTAGCGCCCGATCGTGCCGCCCGGACGCAGATGCACCGAGCGTGCGGAGCCGTCCGGGGCTGGAAAAGACGGCGGTGTCCGGCTGATCATACCCTGTTCCATGCCGGGGGGAGCCGGTCCGTCAGCACGTTCGGAGATGCTGCGATCGAGACGGAACTGTCATGGCCCCGGGATTGCAGACTGACGGGAATTGCGCAAACTGCCATGCATCATGAAAGCTTTCGAGATGCCGCAAACCCTGGCGAATACGTTGTCCCGGCGAGCGACCCATCCTGCCCGGGATCATCTGCTCCCGGCGCTGATCGTTGCGTGCGGCCTGGCGGCGTCCAGCGTGGGCCTTCCCGGTTCGGCCTACGCTGCCGAAGAGACCGCAGTTGCCTGCCCGGCTGCGGCCGGCGGGGCGGCGGGTACGCAACTGCATATCGCGCTGACCGGGCTGCGGAACGACGACGGGACCGTTTCGGTGACGCTCTACGGCGAAAAGCCGGCAGCGTTCATGGCCCATAGAGGCTGGATCGCCCAGGCGCGGGTCACACCGGCAGGCCGGCAGGCGGAGGCGTGTTTCTTGGTGTCCGGCCCGGGGACCTATGCCGTTGCCGTCTATCACGACGCGAACAACAATCATCATTTCGACCGCACCTTTCTGGGCTTGCCGGCCGAGGGCTACGGCTTCTCGAACGACGCACCGACGCCGGTCGGGCCGCCGCCGTTCAGTGCCGCGAAGTTCGCCATACAGCCCGGCGGCACGGCGATCGCGATACACCTGCGCTACTGACCCGGGCCTGCTGGTCCGGCGCTATCGATCCGGAGCGTCCAACTGCCGGCTGCGCGGAACTGTCCGGATGACGGGTCGTAGCGCCGCGCCGTGGTGGTGAGCCGCCAGCCCGCTCCATCGCGCTCGACCCCATGCAGATGCCATCGCGCGAGTTCCGGCCGGGCCAGGCCGGCGGACGCGGATGGCAATCCGATGACCGGGATCGGTCCGGCCGGGCCTGGGAGAAACGCCAGGCGGGATACGTGGTGATGCCCGTGCAATACCAGCTCGGCGCCATGGCGTCGCAGCAGGCCGGCCAGGCCCGAGCGGTCGCGCAGCGCCTTGCGCCGGCCGCCCTCGCCGATCACCGGCGGATGGTGGATCAGGACGACGCGGAACAGGCCATCCCGTGCAGTCTGCTGCAGCCAGGCCCCCGCCTGTAGCAGCTGCTGCGGGCCGACGCGGCCGGAGGCGAGGAATAACGGCGTCGGCACGGCGGACGACAGGCAGATCAGCGCCAGCGGACCGCGGCGGCGCAGAAATGGGAATCGCGGCGCAGCCCCTGGACCGGGGTCGGCATCGCCACGCATCCAGGGTTCCCATTGCCCGATCCCATCCGGCCACGGTGCCGGCACCGTGCAGTCGTGGTTTCCCGGCACGACGGAGACGCGATCCGGCTCCCCAAGCCGCTCGAGCCAGCATCGTGCGGCGGCCATCTCCGCAGGTGCGGCCAGGTTGACCAGGTCGCCGGTGACCGCGAGATGATCCGGCGCCTGCGCTTCCAGGTCTGCCAGCAGCGCCTCGAGCGGAACCGTCGTCGAGATCAGGCGACGCTTGCGCCGCCATGATAGAAGGGCCAACTCCTGCTTTGGCCTGAGATGGAACAGCGGCGGCATCCTGCCGGGCAGCGGCAGATGCGGATCGGTGAGATGGGCAAGACTGAAGGTCACGTGCGGTTCGGCATGCAATGGTCTCCGGCCAAGGCGGGCTCGCTTCGGCAACGGCAGGGCTCGACGGAGCCACACCTCTAGCATGCCGGATGGAAGCATCGGCGGGTTCGAACCGATACGCTCGCAAGGGGACATTCCCCTCGCTCGACGCATCGGGGTCATCCGCAACCCGCGCAGTTTTGGCAATCGGCAGACAGCTGCCGCGGTCGAGCCAGGAGCTGCGCCCGGGGTCGTGCTGACGCAGCCGTCCGATCGCCAGTCCCTTCTCGACACGCTGCACGGGTTTGCCGCGTCCGGCATCGACCTCGTGGTGGTGAATGGCGGCGATGGAACATTGCGCGACGTGATGAGTGCGCTGCTCGCCGCGTATCCTGACATGCTGCCGGAACTGGCGATCCTGCGGGCCGGGAACACCAATCTTGCCGCGCGAGTGCTGGGCATCAACGGGAGCGGGCCGCAGGCGCTGGACCAGTTGATCGAAGCCGCACGAACCGGCCGCCTCCGACGCCAGCGCTGTGCGTTCCTGGAAGTCGCCTGGATCAACCAGCCATCGCGACCGCCATTGCGCGGCTTCTTCCTGGGCGCCGGCGCGTTTGCCGATGCCAAGCAGATCGCCGACCACCAGATCCACCGGCGCGGCGTGCACCAGGGAGCAGCCGTCGGCCTGACGCTGGCGACCACCATCCTGCGCGTGCTGACCGGTCGCGGGCCCATACACCGCGGCACGCCGATATCGACCGCCATCGACAATCGCCCGGCCCGCGACGGGCACAAGTTCCTGTTGCTGGTCACCACCCTGGACAGCCTGATGCTCGGTCTCTGGCCCTTCTGGGGTTCGAAATCCGACTCCGGCCGCCTTACCTGGCTCGAAATCGACGCGCCGCACCGTTTCCTGCCAGTGGCACTGCCCGCAATCGTCATCCGCCAGCTCCGTGACTGGATGCCGGGCCGGATCGCCCGGGCCGTGTCGGCGATCGCGTCGGGCTGGGGCTACCGATCCGGCCGCGCCACGCGTCTTGCCGTCAGGCTGGAGCGACCGTTCGTGCTGGATGGCGAGTTCTTCGAGCCCGGCCCCGAGGGCGTGCTGCTGACGTCGCCCGGACATGTGACGATCGTCATCCCGGATTGACCGGCGCCCTGGCATCGATCCTGTCGGTCGAGCTCGACCGGCCCGCACCGGAGGCGGTGCAAGCCCTGGTCGATGAAATCCTGCGATCCTCCGGCCCGGTCGCGGCAATCCTGTTCTATGGCTCGTGCCGGCGCAGCGACGATCCGTCCGGACTGTTCGACCTGTATGTGCTGCATGACGGCCATCGGCGCTTCCATCGCCGAATCGTGCCGGCGATCCTGAACCGGCTGCTGCCGCCCAACGTGGTGCTGGTCCGGACCAGGCTGGGTGACCACCAGGTTCGCGCCAAGGTGGCGATCCTGTCGCGCGGGCAGTTCGCCCGCCGGATGCGACCCGCGTCGATCGACACCACGCTCTGGGCGCGCTTCTGCCAGCCGGTGTCGCTGGTCCATGTGGCGGATGCGCCGACCCGCTCCTGGGTGGAAGCGACGCTGGCAGATGCGGCACGGACTGCTGCATCGTGGGCCGTGCGGTTCGGGCCGGATCGCGGCACCCCGGCGCAGTTCTGGCAGGTGCTGTTCGCCCGCACCTATGGCGCCGAGTTGCGTCCCGAGCGGACCAATCGCGGCGGGCTGATCTACGAGACGAACGCGGCTTGGTTCGACCGGGTCCTGGTCCAGTCGCTCCACGATCTCGGGCTGGATGCCTCGGACCACGAGGGGCGCCTGTGCCCGGCGATGAAGCGGCCACTTGGCCTGGAGCTGGACTGGGCCATCCGGCGCGTCCTGGGCCGTTCGCTCAACCTGCTGCGCCTGATCAAGGCGGCCTTTACGTTCGAGAATGGTGCGGACTACATCGTCTGGAAGATCGGGCGACATACCGGACGAACGCTCGATCTCAGCCCATGGCAGCGCCGGCACCCGCTCCTGTCGGCACCGCAGCTGCTCTGGCGGCTGCGGCGGGGAACCGGGTCAGTCGGCAGCAGCGTATAGCTGGTCGGTCACGCCCGGCACGACGCCCAGTTCCTGGCCGATGGCACTCATCGCGTCGATCGCCCGGTTGATCTGTTCGGTGCTGTGCGCGGTGCTCACGCTGGTGCGGAGCAGGGACTGGCTCGAGGGGGTTGCAGGCGGAAGCGCCAGGTTCACATAGATCCCCTGATCGAGAAGCATGTTCCAGAAGCGCACCGCGATCTCCGGATTGGCCAGCCGGATCGAGACGATCGGGCTGACCGTGGGGCCGAGCGCGAAGCCCGCCGAAGCCAGGCCGTGATGCAGATGTTCAGCATTCCGGCCGAGGCGATCGCGCAGCCCCGGCTGCTCCTCGATGATTTCTAGCGCGCGGGAGACGCCGGCAACCACCGACGGCGGCAACGACGCGCTGAACATGTAGGAACGGGAGGCCAGACGGAGCAGCTCGAAGTCCGGCACGTCGGACGCGCAGAAGCCGCCGACTCCGCCCAGGCTCTTGCTGAAGGTGCCGACGATGAACTCCACGTCGTCCTCGACGCCGGCGACCTCGATCAGGCCGCGGCCACGCTTGCCGAGCACGCCGAGCGAATGCGCCTCGTCGACCAGGAGGTAGGCGCCCATCTCCTTCTTGACGGCAACGAACTCACGCAGCGGCGCGATGTCGCCCAGCATGCTGTAGATGCCTTCGACGACGATCAGGTTCTGGCTCGGCGCGCCCAGGCTGGCGACGTCCGGATGCGGTTCCTGACGTTCCTTCAGCAGCTTCAGCCGGCGATAGAGGTCCTCGGGGTCGTTGTGGCGGAAGCGCGTCACCTGCGCGCCGCTGAGGCGTGCACCATCGTAGATGCTCGCATGGCTGTCGGCATCGAGCAGCAAGTTGTCGTCGCGATTGACCAGGGCGGAGAGGGTGCCGAGGTTGGCCTGGTAGCCGGTGGTGAACAGCATGGCCTGCCGGCGGCCGAGGAAGCTGGCGACCTGTGCCTCGAGTGCCGCATGGCCCCCATAGGTCCCGTTCGCGATCCGCGAACCGGTCGTGCCGGTTCCCTCGGTCTCCAGCGCGAGCACCGACCGGCTGATACAGCTCGGGTCGAACGTCAGGCCCAGGTAGTTGTTGGTTCCCAGCAGCATGACGGAGCGACCGTCGAGCCGCGCCTCGGTCGGAGACAGGATCTCGTCGAACGCGACCGTGAACGGGTTGCGACCGCCATCGCGCAGGCGTGCATAGGCCAGTTTAAGGCCGGCGTGTTTTCCCAGCATTCTATTCGAGCCCTGAAGGGGAGTGTGCAATCGGCTGCGTTTCCAACAACTTCGCCAGGTCGCCAACGGTTTCTACACCGGAGAGCCGGTCGATCGGAATGATTGTGTCAAACCGTGTCTCTAATTCCATGACGAAATCCATCACGGCCAGCGAGTCGAGCTTCAGGTCACGTGTGATGCTCGTCTCCTCGGTAATCGTTCCGGCGTAGGTCGGAGGCAGTACGTTCATCGACCTCAGGATGTCCGAGATCTGCTCGATAATGCCACTATCAACGGACACGCACGTTTCCTCCGCGGTTCGTCTTGTTACGCCGCATGTCCAGTTTACGTCGTTGCAATGGAAGAAGACAACAACGGGCCGGTATCCCGCGGTTCGTGTCGTCTGCAGCCCACGTCATGCGGGATCGCGTGCGGCGAGCAGAACGATACCGTCCGGGCCGGCCTGGACCGGCGTATAGAAGGGACCGACAATATCGATCAATGGATCATGCCCGAATTTCCGGAGCGCGTCCTCGTGAATGGACGATCCGGGCCTGTACTCGATCATTCCCAGTCGATGATGCTCCGTCATTGACTGGAACGCCGCGATGGACCCACCGGTCATGATGCTCTGGTTCAGGTTGAAGAAGTCGATCGTGAACGGCTTGTGCGCCCAGTAGCAGAGCGACAGCATCTCGCAGGCGGCCGGCCCGCTCGTCGCGGCAAGACGGGCGATCGTCGGTTGCCACAAGCGCTCCCGGGCATGGCGCGCTGCAATGTCGTCCCAGGCCCGCCCTATCTGCCACGGTGCCGTTACGATCAGTGGCAAAATCGCGAAAATCGCCAGGGCGCCCTGCCCGAACGCATGGTCGCGAATGTCGAACCCTGTGGAGGTGACCCGCGACACGGCGAGGCCGGTCATCAGGCAGAGCGCGATCAGGGTTTCGAAATGGGCGTTGTAGTAGACCCCCTCGCCCAGGCGCTGGACCGCGCCGGTCACCACGGCGATGAGAGTGAACAGTCCGGCGAACAGGACCGCCGGATCCCGCCTCCCCCGATCACGCCACAGGACAACCGCGATGATCCCCATCGGCAGCAGCGGCACCAGCCGGCCCAGCGCCTTGACCAGGCGCCAGAGCCGGAAAATCCGGTGGTGCCTGAGGACGTCGTCGAAAGCAGCGTGACCGTCCGCAAGCCGAGTCAACAGCAGTCCGGCGCCGAGCCCGGCCATCGCCGTCGCCACCCAGATCACTGCCGAACGCGGATGAAACCAGGCGAGCCACAGGGTCGCCGCCAGCGGAATCCCGACAAGGCTGTGCTTGACGAAACCGCCCGCCAGCACCAGCAAGGCCGCCATGACGACATCACGCGCCGGCAGTGTCCCTGACCTGTGGCCGCGCAGCAGCGTCGCCAGGCCGCCCAGCATCAGCGCATGGGCCAGCCATTGCGGGTCGTCCATCGCCAGGTATTCGCGAAAGAATGTTCCGGCGAACAACAGGAAGACGACCGAGCCGGTCAGTCCGCCACGCACGCTGCCGCCGAGATGCCTGATGCACAGGCCCAGCAGCCCAGCCGATGCCAGCAGCGACAGCAGCGCGACGATGCGCCCGGCCACGATCATGTCGCCGACGACGAAGCGGCCGAAGGCACCGACCAGATAGAAGGACAGCGGCGGGTAGTTGTTGAAGACCAGGCTATCCGAGCCCGGATAGAGTGGTCCTGTTTCCATGTTCGCGGCGCGGCTGTCGAAATACGCATTCCATCCCTCGTTGTAGTTGAGGGGGATGTGCCGCGGGATCGTCAGGATCGGTCCCAGCAGCAGGTACGCGACGAGCGCGCCCCCGGCGAGCAACAGCATGTCGAGCGAAGCCGGCGCGCGTCTCATCGATGTCCGGTCCTCATGAACGCCAGGATCGCATCGGCCGCCCGTTCCCCTGCCGGCTGCGCGGACATCGAGAAGGTATCCAGGGCCGCCTGTCGCTGAACCGCGGCAAATGCATCCGGACGCGTCATTGCGCGCTCGAGTGCCACCGGCAAGTCACCAATCGTCTCGATGACGTCTCCCAGCGCCCAGTGGCGGTAATCTGCAACGCCCTGCCAGTCGGTTCGGCGCGTGTTGAAGAAGATCGCCGGCCGGGGCCGCTGGATCCATTCATAGATCTGGCTGGATGCATCGCCGATATAGATATCTGCCGCCCGGACATAGCTCATGTCGATCGAACGGCGACTGCCCTTGTCCACCCGTATCATCGGGTGATGCAGGAAGCGGCGCGGCACGCCGGGGCGGTATCCCATCGTTCGATAGACCAGCGACGTATGCAGCAGCCGTTTGAACAGCATGACGTGCGGCGCGAAGATCAGGTTGAAGCGATCCTGCGACGCGAACCAGTCCAGGATGTCGATCCCGAGCGGATACCAGGATGACAACAACGGGTTGACGTGCGGATTATAGAGGACCGTCGGCTTGTCGTTATCGAACAGTCGCGGTTCCGGATCGCTATTGAAATGGTCGTATTTCGGATATCCCACGATGGCATGGCGATTTTCGGTGATCAGCCCGAGCGCCAACATCCGGTCGCGAACCTTGTCGCCGGATAGAAGCACCAGATCCATGTGCCGTGTCGCCGGCTGGAAACCAACTGCCCCGTCACCTGCCCCATGCGGTAGATAGATCAGCTTCGTCGATGTCAGGCCGTAACGGGTCTTCAGCAACGTGGACGTGGTTTCCGGAACCACGAGCGCGTCAAACCGCGCAAGAACGTCGAGGTTTTCCCGCAGGATCGCCAGCCGCCGGAACGGGGCGACGTGACGCAGGATGAGGTCCGCCGCGCGGCTGACCGGACCGATATCCAGCATTGTGAATTGCACGGTTGCGCCCGCGGGCAGGAGTGCCGTCGCCACGGCCCGTTGCTCGTCGCTGGATGTCAGTATCTCGATTTCGACGCCACGCGCGGCAAGTGCCGCCGCGATGGAGATCGTGTGCGGCACCTGATGGCTTGCGTCGTGGTTGTAGAGAAAGCCGATCCTCATCGGCTCCGCCATGTCCGCACGATGCCACGAAGCCGCCTCGTCTTTCCGGCAAGGGTCGCGTCCATGCGCTTCACGTCGATCAGCGTCACCGGGCCGGCTGTCGACAGGGTGTGGAAGCCATCCGTGAAAGGCGCCATCCACCCGGCCGCACCCACTCCGGTTCGGTCGTCTGCGATGAAGCTCGTCTCGTCGAGACGCGTGATCGACAATTCGCGGATCGCGCCGCCATAGGTCGACCGGCAATCCTGCACCGGCAGGATGATCATGCCATCCTGGTGCCTGGGCGTACCGCCAGGACGGGCGCTTCCCAGGTCGACGCGCACCGGGTTGCGCGGATGCAGGTGCCACGGTCCGGCCGGATGGCCGGCCCAGGCCACATGAAGATGGCCGCGCCTGCCGATCCTGCTGTGCGACGGCGAATAGAACAGCCACCACTTACCGTCATGGAAGAATGGCGTCGCATCGATGGCCGGTCCATCCAGCGGAATGTCGCAGAACGGCTCCCACTCCGACAGGCTGGCGCCGGCACGATAGAGGGTCAGCGTGCCCGACTTGTAAGCCTCCGGAAGCATCCAGGTTTCGCCGTCCGCCTCGAACACGACCGGATAGGAGAGATGCCAGGGCTTGCTGAGAATCGCGCTGCACTCGAGCAGGTTGAGGTCGCGATCGTACACCAGCAGGTCGATATGGCCGAGCCGGGTCTGGTAGTCGAATGCCTCCGCAAACACGTGCAGGCATCCATCGCGCCACAACCCGAACGGGTCGGCCCGGAAGCTGCCGGAGGGCATGTCCGGAAGCCAGACGATCGAGCCGGGATCGATGCCATCCCGGATGATCGCGCGGGCCGGCTGCTTCACGATGGCGCTGCGCCAGATATCCATCGGCCGCAGCATGTGCCGGGGGTTCCTAGGTCAGGCCAGCCGTAATGGTCAGGTCGGGAACGGCACCATCCGGCGCAGATCGGCATCCCACAGCGCATAGCTCGGAGCCCTGAAGGCGTCGCGCAGGGTCAGCACCGTCGCGACGTCGGTGACCGACGAACAATTGTCGTGGCAGTCCTGCAGCCGGTAGTTCGGAATGCCGGGACGGAGGTGATGGATATGATGGAGGCCGATATTCGCGCTGAACCATTGCAGCACGCGCGGCAGCTTCAGGTGCGATGCGCCATGCAGCGCAGCCTGGTTGTAGTTCCAGTCGGCCGTCTCCGACCACTGCGAGTCCTCGAACCGGTGCTGCACCGAAAACAGCCAGATCCCGATGATGGCCGCGAGCGCCAGCGCAGGCAGGTGGACCAGCATGACGGTCCTGAAGCCGAACACCAGCGAGAGCCCGACGAAGAAGGCGACGAGAGACAGGTTCAGCAACAGCACGCTGATACGCTCGCGCCGGCATGATGCGGGCGTATCGAACGGCAGCCGATACAGCACGATGAAGATCACCGGCGGCAAGACAAGATGGACCAGCGCCGGATGATGGGTCAGGCGGTAGATGCGCTTCTGCATCCGGCTCAGCGCCTGGTATTCCGTCACCGTGAGGCAATCGGAAAAGAAGTCGGCGGGGATGCCGCGGCCGTCCAGGTTGTTCCAGCTTCCATGATGACGCGCATGCAGCCGGCGCCAATAGGCGAACGGGGTCAGGGTGACGAGGCTGCACGCGGCGCCGACAATGGCGTTGAGCCGGTGCGAGCGGAACATCGAGTTGTGGCCGCAATCATGCTGGAACATGAAGATGCGGACGATCAGGCCACTGGTCGGTATGGCGAGCAGCAGGGTCAGCAGAACCGAGGACGGGCGCACGGCGTACATGACGACGATAAGTACCGCATATAATCCGAACGTGGAGAGGGTCTGCCAGGCCGCCTTGCCAACCGCAGGAGCCTGATAGGCCTTGAGACCTGCCAATTGAAGCTTGCTGGGAGCCGGTAGTACGTGCGCTTCGAGTACGGACAATCCGGTTCCAGCCTCTTGAGTTGGTGCCGGCCGTCAGGCGACCGAAGGAGACTGCTCCATAACAGGGGCATGAGCAACGTGCACGGCTTTCATCGCGATTTCTCCTTCCGGAGGCCCGCATTACTGGCAGGCGAGACATTCCTCGTAATCCGTCGAGCCTGACACACTGCGCACCGGCGGAAGCGCCGCCTCGTGGTCGAACGCGTCCGGCTTGTTCAGCATCTCGCTAACCGCATCGGCACGCTGGATCGACAGGCTGCGGCAGTAATACAGGCTCTTGAGGCCACGGCTCCAGGCCAGGAAGTGGATCTGGTGCAGGTCGCGCTTATGGATGTCGGCCGGCAGGAACAGGTTCACCGACTGGCTCTGGCACACGTATGGCGTGCGATCGGCCGCATGTTCGATGATCCAGCGCTGGTCGAGCTCGAACGCGGTCTTGTAGACGTCCTTTTCCTGCTGGGTCAGGAAGTCGAGCCGCTGCACGCTGCCCTTGTTCAGGGTGATCAAGGACCAGACCTCGTCGGTATCGTGCCCCTTCGCGGCCAGGAGCTTCTGCAGGTGCCGGTTACGGACCGTGAAGCTGCCCGAGAGCGTCTTCTGCAGGAACACGTTGGCGGCGATCGGCTCGATGCCCGGGCTGGTGGCGCCGGTGATGATCGAGATCGAGGCGGTCGGGGCGATGGCGATCTTGTGGGAGAAGCGCTCCATCACGCCGTAATCGGCCGCATCCGGGCAGGCGCCCTTCTCCTCGGCCAGCATGCGCGAGGCGGCATCCGCCTGGGTCCGGAGGTGCTGGAACATGCGCTTGTTCCACACCTTGGCGATGACGCTCTCGAACGGGACGTCGTTGGCCTGCAGGAAGGAGTGGAAGCCCATGACGCCGAGACCGACCGAACGCTCGCGCGCAGCGGCATACTTCGCCTTGGCCATCTCGTCCGGCGCGCGGTCGATGAAGTCCTGCAGGACGTTGTCGAGGAACCGCATGATGTCCTCGATGAACAGCGGATGGTCCTTCCAGTCGAACCACGTCTCCAGGTTGAGGGAGGACAGGCAACACACGGCAGTGCGCTGCTTGCCATACTGGTCGACGCCGGTCGGCAGGGTGATCTCGGCGCACAGGTTGGAGGTCTTTACCTCGAGGCCGGCCAGCTTGTGGTGCTCCGGACGCGCGTTGTTCACGTGGTCCGAGTAGATGATGTACGGCTCGCCCTGCTCCATCCGGGCAGTCAGGATCCTGATCCAGAGGCTGCGCGCCGACACCTTGCGGATGTGGCTGTGATCCTTCGGCGAGGTCAGCGCCCACTCCTCGTCCGCATCGACCGCCCGCATGAAGGCGTCGCTGACCAGTACGCCGTGATGCAGGTTCATCGCCTTGCGGTTCGGATCGCCGCCGGTGGGGCGGCGCATCTCGATGAACTCCTCGATCTCCGGATGCGACACCGGCAGATACACCGCCGCCGAGCCACGGCGCAGCGAACCCTGGCTGATCGCCAGCGTCAGGCTGTCCATCACCCGGATGAACGGGATCACGCCGGAAGTCTTGCCGTTGGCGCCGACATTCTCGCCGATCGAGCGCAGGTTGCCCCAGTAGGAGCCGATGCCGCCGCCCTTCGAGGCCAGCCAGACATTCTCGTTCCAGAGGCCGACGATGCCTTCGAGGCTGTCGGTGGCCTCGTTCAGGAAGCACGAGATCGGCAGGCCGCGCGACGTGCCGCCGTTCGAGAGGATCGGGGTCGCCGGCATGAACCAGTGCCGGGACATGTAGTCGTAGATGCGCTGGGCATGTGCCGCATCGTCGCCATAGAAGCTGGCGACGCGGGCAAACAGGTCCTGGTAGCTCTCGCCGGGCATCAAATAGCGATTATCCAGCGTCGCCTTGCCAAACTCGGTCAGCAAAGCGTCGCGCGACCGGTCGACACGAACCGGATGGTGACCCTCGAGCTGGACCACGTCGTCATCGAGCAGGCCCCGGCCATTCGTCTCATGGTCGCGCACCTCGACCTCGGTGACCGTCGACACGGTTTCTCCGGCTTCATGAAGGGTCATGCTGAGGTCTCCTGGATGGTCCCGGCCGGGATTGCCGGCCGTGGGAGTCGCCCGATCGTCAGCGGCTCCGCTCGCGCGCATTACGCTACATGTGGCGTTCGATTTCCAGGCGGCACACCATATTTATGTCTGGCCGGGTGCTACGACGCTACCTGCGGCGTGCGGCGATCGCTGCGACTTCAAGCCGCTAGGCCAAGATGTGCACGTGATCCACATGCGGTCGGCCGTGGGCGAATCGCGCGCTACGCCGGCTTGGAGACTCGACGGCGGCGTGCCGGCCGGAGGAGTAGACGCTACTCCCACTCGATCGTGCCGGGCGGCTTCGACGTGATGTCGTAAGTCACCCGGTTGACGCCGCGCACCTCGTTCACGATCCGGCCGGCGGTGCGGGTCAGGAATCCCATGTCGAACGGATAGACCTCGGCGGTCATGCCGTCGGTGCTGGTCACCGCCCGGAGCGCGCAGGCCCGGTCGTAGGTACGGCCGTCCCCCATGACGCCGACCGTGCGGACCGGCAGCAATACGGCGAACGCCTGCCAGATCGCGTCATAAAGTCCGGCGGCACGGATCTCCTCCAGGAAGATGGTGTCCACCTTGCGCAGCACGTCGAGCTTCTCGCGATCGATGTCGCCGGGGATGCGGATCGCCAGGCCGGGCCCAGGGAACGGGTGCCGTCCGACGATGCTTTCGGGGATTGCGAGCTCGCGGCCGAGCACCCTCACCTCGTCCTTGAACAGCTCGCGCAACGGCTCGACCAACTGCATTCGCATCGTCGCCGGCAGCCCGCCGACATTATGATGGCTCTTGATGGTCACCGAAGGGCCGCCGGTGAACGAGACGCTCTCGATGACGTCCGGATACAGGGTGCCCTGGGCCAGGAAGTCGGCACCGCCGAGAGTCTTGGCCTCCTCGTCGAACACCTCGATGAACAGGCGGCCGATGGTCTTGCGCTTGATCTCGGGGTCGGTCACCCCGGCTAGTGCGTCGATGAACAGGTCGCTGGCATCGCGGTGGATCAGGCGGATGTTGAAGCGGCCTCGGAACGTGGTGACCACCTCTTCCGCTTCGCCCGCGCGCAGCATGCCATGATCGACGAAGATACAGGTGAGCTGGTCGCCGATCGCCTCATGGATAAGAACCGCCGCGACCGAGCTGTCGACACCGCCGGAGAGGCCACAAATCACCCTGCCTTTGCCGACCTGGGCGCGGATCCGCTCGATCTCAAGATCGCGGAAACCGGCCATGGTCCAATTGCCGCGGCAGCCGGCGACGTCGTGGGTGAAGTTGCGCAGCAGAGCCGCGCCATGCGGGGTGTGCACAACTTCCGGGTGGAACTGCACGCCGTACAGGCGCCTGCCCTCATCGGCGATGATCGCGAACGGCGCGCCCGGGCTGACCGCGACCGCGCGGAAGCCAGGCGGCAGCCGGGTCACCCGGTCGCCATGGCTCATCCAGACCTGCTCGCGGGCGCCGCGCTGCCAGATGCCGCGCAATAAGGCGGAGTCTTCCAGCACCTCGACATGCGCCCGGCCGAACTCCTGATGCTCGTGGGTTTCGACCGCGCCGCCAAGCTGCGCGCACATCGCCTGCTGGCCATAGCAGATGCCCAGTACCGGCACGCCGAGGGCGAACACCTCGTTGGGAATACGCGGCGCGCCGGCATCGAGCACGCTGGCCGGACCGCCGGACAGGATGATACCGCGTGGTCCGAAGCCGGCAATCCGGGCCGGATCGGCGTTGAACGGCCAGATTTCACAATAGACCCCACTCTCCCGGACCCGCCGGGCGATGAGCTGGGTCACCTGGCTGCCGAAATCCAGGATCAGGATCCGGTCCTCGTGCAGAACGGTCTCGAGCTCGCTCATGATATTGGGCCTTGGCGGACGGACGGGTGCGCGGGATCGCATTAATGCTGGGGCTTGCTATACCGACCGTGCCGGCCAAGGGCCAGGGTGGAGAAAGACGATGTGGCATACCCAAGCCGGACTGCACCGATTACGTCCGTCCTGCATGATTGTCCTGGCGGCAAGCCTGGCACTGTGCGGATGCGGCGGCCCGACCCCGGACGATCCCATCGGCGAGTGGACCGGCACTCTCGTACCCGAGAAGGGATCTTGCCCCGTCGATACGCCGTCACGGTTGCTGGTCGACCGCGAGACCGTGTCCTTCATTCCGGCCGGTGGCGTGCTGGTTCTGCAAGGCAAGCGCGTGTCGGACCGCAACCGGTTGCACGCCCAGTTGCAGCTGCGGGACATGAACCACAAACCGCTGCCGATGGTGTTCGAGGGACGCCTCGCCCGGGACGGAAGCCATGTCGACGGCACCTACGGCACCCCGTCCTGCCGGGCGCATATCGGGCTCTATCGCCCGGCCGACCATCCGCTGGAGCGTGCCCTCGGCAACTGAGATCCCGGAAGCGACGGGTGGGGCTTGCGAAGCAATAGACCTTCCGCTACATCCCGCCCCCACGGCCCAAGCACCCGTAGCTCAATTGGATAGAGCACCAGACTACGAATCTGGGGGTTGGAAGTTCGAGTCTTTCCGGGTGCGCCACGCCGTCCATCGACCTCGTTCAGATGTCGACGAGCAGGCGCTGGCTGTCACGAAACAGAAAATTCCCCCCCGTTCATCGAACGGGAGGAATTGTCGGTCGGTTGGACGTTGCGGCAACCGAAGCGGGTGCCGGTCAGCTACTTGATCACGGTCACCGGAGCGTTTTGTGCAAGCCAGAACGCGGCGGCGTTCAGGCTTTCCGAAGCAGTTCCGGTCTTGGCGATCACCGCGCCCGGACCTTCATAGTTCTCGACACTATAGTCTGTCGGGATCGCGTTTGCCGCCACCAATTTCGTCACGGCCGCCGTAACGTCCTCCACGAATGTTGGGCTACCGCCAGGCGAGAAGACGACCGAAGTGCGGATCCCGTTAGCAACGCCCCACCGGATCTGAGCTTCGATGAACTCCGGCCAGCCAGCACCCAGGGTGATGAAGTTCCTCGCCGGAATATCGATGGCGATCGCGCCACCATACAGGCAGGCCTGTGCCAGATTGCCCCATACCCGATCGGTCGCCCCAAAGGTCCCACCCAGCGCCGCGACGCCCCCGCCCGGCGTGGCGAACGGTGCGATCGTGACCTTCGACAAGGCCGGACGCGACCGAACCTTATCCATCCAGGTCTTGACCCCCTTCAGGTCGGACGCCGTATAGCTTTCGACCGAACCACCCAGGTTCAGATTGATGTACTGCGGAGTCCAGCCAGACGAGGCGAGAAAGCTGTCATAGGCATTTCCGTTGTCGAAGAAGCCATTCTGGCCAGCCTCGAAAACGCCGCCACCATAGGGCTGGAACGACGTCAGGATCTCCCGATCGACGGCGGCAGTCGCCGGGCTGACCGCGCTGCCATGGATGTAGATGCCGCCCCGGCCGGTGGCCAGCAGGTTGGCGACACTGGCGGTGGTGAGATTGGTGAAACCAAAGTCCCCGCCAACAAAGACATTTCCGGTCTGAATGGTGAAGCTCACACTTCCTGGCTTGTCGAGGGCTCTGTCAGCAATCGTAGTGCTACCATCATAGGTAAGCATATTGACATAGAGATTGCGATCCTTGGCAGCGGACCCGCCGTACGCGTCGTTCAGGAAGTTCACGCTGACGACGTGCTTTCCAGTTCCCCATGAACCGAGAAGCATGAAGTTCTGCGACGCCCCGGCGCCATGCAGCGCCGTCGACGTGAGCTTGCCGTTTATCTGCTTGCCATCGACAGCGACGGTGAACATCGCATCACCCTTATAGGCGTCCTCGGACATGTTGAGGACCAGCGTATCCGTCGACATGGCATATGCCCGCTGGTGAAATGCTGTTGCCGATATCAATCCAAGCCCAACGAGAGCGGCTCGCGTCGCTAACCGGATCGATGAATGAATTGCCTGGGTCATGTGCTTTTCCTTCCTGACCCGAGATGAATATCGGGTTGGTGCCAGGCAGTAATGACAGCCCGCAGCGGCGAAAGGAAAGCTTTAATAACGAGTTTTTTACGATAATATCGTCTCGATATATCAACGTTCAGCTTGGGTTGGTCATCGGCGTATACCGTCCACCCTTATGGGACGTGACGGGTTTTCTGAGACTTTCTATACTACCTTAGGTTGTAGTTACATCTTAACGCCGGTAATTTATAACCCAAGGTAGAATATGTTTATTTTCATTTTCTCAGGGTTGTGTACCGATTGACTTCTCTACCTCTGACCTTGCCCCGCTATAAATGATCGTGACGAAAAGCTCCCTCCCCGTTTCGGGCCGGAGAGAGTGCTCGTCGGTTTAATCACTGACTGCTTGTTACTTACCGGCTGCCACTGGGGCATTCTTCGCCAGCCACAAAGCTGCAGCATTGAGGCTCTCGGATTGATTTTCCGAACCGGCGATCTTAGCCCCTGCACCAGTATAGTTCTCTACGCTGTAGTCGGTAGGAATCGCGTTCGCAGCGACCAGCTTGGCAACAGAAGCAGCCACGTCCTCGACGAAGGTCGGGCTGTTGCCGGGCGAGAAGATCACCGATGTACGGATCCCGTTAGCGGCCCCCCACCTGATTTGCGACTCGATGAACTCGGGCCAACCCGCGCCCAGCGTTATGAAGTTTGAAGCGGGAACATCGATTGCGATCGCGCCGCCATACAGGCACGCCTGTGCGAGATTCCCCCAGACCGGATCGGAAGCCGAGAACGTACCGCCCAACGATGCTACATTGCCGCCCGGAGTTGCGACCGGAGCTATGGTGGCGCCGGCAAGCTCTGATCGCGAACGGACCTGATCCATCCAGTTCTTCACCGACGCGAGATCCGACGCAGAATAGCTGTCGACCGGACCACTCAGGTTCAGGTTGATCGCCTGCGGGACCCATCCTGACGCGGCCAGGTAGCTGTCATACGCATCCCCCCGGTTGAAGAAGGTGTTCTGTCCGGCTTCGAAGACGCCCCCGTATGGCAGGAAGGCAGTAAGGACGGCGCGAACAGCGGCGGCCGTCGCGGCGCTGACTGCGGTGCCGTGCAGATAGACGCTGCCTCGGCCTGTCGCCAGCAAGCCGGAAACGCCTCCAGTCGTTAGGTTCGTGAAGCCGAAGTCTCCGCCGATGAAGATATTTCTGTCTGCAGTCGTGAAATTTCTGGTGCCGTTAGACATGAGCGCCGCGTCAATGACCGTGGCACTGCCGTCATAGGTCAGGGTGTTGACGTAGAGGTTGCGGTCGGTTGTAGGTCTGCCCGCATACAGGTCGTTGTTAAAGCTCACCGAAACGACATGCGCACCCGCCCCCCACGACCCGCTAACCGTAACGTCCTGCGAAGCGCCAGACGCGTGAGCTGCCGTCACTTTCCGCGCGCCGCCAACCTGACTGCCATCGACTGAGATCGTGAACGACGCGTCGCCTTTATACGCATCCTCCGACACGTTGACGACCAGCGTATCGGCGCCCGCAGCTCGAGCGCTTCTATATTCGGTCATCCCGGAAAGAAGCGTAAGTCCTGCAAAGAGATTTCTTTTAGACAAGCGAATGGAGGGTTTGATGGCAGAGATCACACTTAATTCCTTGCTGATACGATATGAGACAGATTGACCTTGGCATCTCGGAACGGATGCGGAAAGTGCCTATTTGCGTCGAAACGATGTCTTATTATTTTAATAGTCTGTGATTTTACAAAGGAGACCTCTTGTGAATCATCCTAATAGGAAATAATTCAGTATCGTTCCGATGTCGGTCCGGTTTGCATTGGACAAGAACCAGGAGCCGGACATGGGAGCAGAGTCCCACTCGCCTGATGTTATAACAGTCGTCCTGAATGTCAGGAGGTTCATGAGGGCAAGCAGGGACGATACCTACCGACTCATCTCGTCGATGACCTGAGTGCTTGTCCGCTACTTCCGGTCGGGGCTAGGTAGCCGCATGCCGTTGGATACCGACGGTGCAGCTTCCTGATCGGATGAGCACCTTGGCTAAGGCCGCAGCGTGGTGGCCCAGCACCCACCCTTCAACGCCTGATACTGGGTGCAGCTTAAGCAGTTCAGAATGACGGTGAGGATGAAATTCGGAGCTGGCGAGACCTCGCGACGTGATGGAGAGCAGATGTCTGCACATCCGAACGCCCTCGCCTGCCGCGATCCTATCGCGATTCCGGCAACTACCTGCTCCTGCTCGCCGATGAGGCCTTCGGCTTCAAAAGCCGGGGCAAGAAGCGGGTTGTAGTCAATAATCCATTATTTCGCGCATAAGTTGTATGAGGCAATATTAAAGCGAGTCGCGCTATGGTTGTGTGTGACTGCTAGGGGGAGAGCGTCGCCACTCGCATATACCCTCTTCCACGAAGCTCTTCTTCCACAGGGCTTTGGTCACCCGAGCCCGCTCCGTGCCAACGCTATGCTATCAGCGCCTCGACAGCTAATAACGGTAAAATGATGCGTCATGGATGACCTGATGAGTAGTCCCGCCCTAAGACGATGTCCGCTATTTGGTATACGCGATCCTATAATGTCGCCCGCGTTATTTTCCATAACCATACCCACGCCGTCGATTTGGAGCCTCGGCACAGACGCCCAGGAGGACGGCCCCGCTTCGATAAGGCATGTCCCTCATGGAATTTCGGCGGAGGCCCGATCTTACGAGGCTTTATCCGCAGATTTCGGTTTCTTGACCGGGACGAAGATCGGGAATCATACAGCATGACTAGTCGAAAGCTCGGTATAGCCGTTACGACATATAACCGTTGCGACATTTTACTCTCGGGGCTGGAGGCGATAAAGCGCCTTACTTCGATAGATTACGAACTTGTTGTCTGCGACGATGGTTCGGTCGATGACACCGTTTCAGCCTTAACCAGGCATAATATAACGGTCGTCGGCAAGACGAATAAAGGCATAGCCTGGAACAAGAACCGGGGACTTTTTTACCTTAGTCAACACATGTGCTGCGACACAATCATCTTGCTTGACGATGATGCACATCCGGTCTTGATGGGCTGGGAACAGGAATGGATCGCAGCTTGCGATCGGTTCGGGCATGTGAACTACATCCCGCCGCACTACCGCGAAAGCCTGCTTGCAGGAAAAATGACGGCAACGAACCCTGGGGTCGGTCCGACGGTAGGGGGCATGGCAATCGGACAGACTGCACAAGCCTTATCCTGTGTTGGATACATGGATGTGCGCTTCGGCCGCTACGGACATGAGCACTCAGACTTCACGGGGCGCTTCGCTCGTGCAGGATTTGGAGGTTTCAAATATCAAGGGCTCACAAGCATAGAAGACGTTTATTACCTCATCGAGGGCGGTATAGAGCTTGTTCCAAGCGAGAGCAGCGGCACACCTCACGATCTTTCCCAAAATGGGGCACTGCTGGGTCAGCTAGCGAATGATCCCATCTACCGATCACCCTGGCGGACCGATGCCGAGATGCGCGATTTCCTGTCCGAGATGCCAATCGCGTTCTGGGGTGCGCAGGGGGGGTTGATTCCTCCGCGTGAAGCGTTCAGCGCGAGCGCGTATCTCACCCAGTATGACGACGTTCGTGACGCAAATAACGACGCGCTCGAACATTATGTCCGGGCTGGGCGCTCCGAAGGACGGGCTTATGGTCGGGCAACGGAGTAGTATACCCGGGCTAGTCCGCCGGAATTGGTGTCGGGAATTATCCTGATCCGAAAGCGTTTTCTTTGCGACCTCGGATCATGGAACCAAGCCTCGGATCTTGGCGACGGTCCGGATGCCAACTGCATCGCGATGTCGGTGATGCCGATCCGGTCTTGATGGGTGTGCACAGCAAAGCCACGCCCTCCAGGACACGATGCACACGCCTGGAAGCCACACCAATGAAGGTGCCTGCTTGGCCGCCGCCCCGATCTAGAACCATGCCGGCCGCGAACCGATCGAGATCTGGCACAGGACGAGGGAGGAATCGGCCAGCAGAGGCACGCTGATCTGGCACTAGCTCGAACGCGGTCTCACGTGCCGGCGCCGCGGAAGCGCTCCTATACGTAGGCGAATTTGTTTGGAATGGTCCGTAACGCTGGCCACGGCCAGCATTGAAAGCGTGAACTTGATGCTGGTCGCTATCGGCGGCTACGCATCGAGGAGTGCCAGTGCGGTGGTTCGTGTGGATGGCGCCACTTGGCACCAACCGGACAACAAAAACGTCGGGAAACTACCTGCTTACAACCACCTCCACCTGACCCTTCAACATATTCGCCGTAGCCGTTGATACGTGCTGTCAAGCTAGAAATAGCCCTGCTGCAGTGGCAGAACGCGTCCGCGGTCATCGCCAGCCACCTGGGCGCCGGTAATTGAATGTCGCGACTGAGAGAGCTTTGCAGGCACTCCAAAGCCCTGCTCAAGCCACACAACCTCGCCGTCAGTAGATGGAACCTGCCCTCTTAACGCGTTCTTTCAGACTGTTCTCACTTTAAGGTTGTATCTATGTGCGATAGAACATCGAGTTAATGACAGTGCGCCGTTGATCGTAGATGGTCGCCATGACGCGCAAAACGACCCCAGCGAACACGGATTCGGATGCATCCGATCTGGACAGCCGAACGTCAATCTCTATGCGTGGAATCGAATACCGTGATCAGGGGCCGCACCCCGACATCACCAGGGTGGGGTCCACCCATCCGACACGCGGTCAGTATACGCAAATATAACTTGCAGCCATACTGGCAGCGAGTAGTTAAGTTCGTATGTTTATTGGCAATTTAACGTCCGACAACGACTAAGTGATGATGCAACGGTAAAGTCATGACTGCAACGTTTGCGTGCGCCGGGGCAGGAACTTACCTCCCATAGGAGTTGCGTCACCAGTCCAGTGCCCTTCGTGGTCTGGAAGGACGCGGGACCGCAGCGCCGCTACACCGACCGAGACGGCAATTCCGCTGATCATTGCAGCACCTAGATGGAAAGCCCTGCTAAAGACCGGGCCCTCGATCAAGCAATGAGACAGAACGGATAACGACATTTTCATTCATCGACGGCATTGCAAAGCATCTACGGAACGAACCGAGGTTAATAAATCATTATTTCTCGCGTAAGTTGTATATACCTGTATCAAAGTCAATCGCGCTATGGTTGTCTCTGGCCATGATGAAGAGGTCATCGCGGCTGAGGGCTCTACTTTCCAAGGCGGACGTGAATTCTAGAGAGTTTGAGCCGGCATCGAAGTTCGGCAGGATCTCATCCTATCGATAGAGGCGTCTGTAAACTTAGCTGGATAACGAATTTTTGACGGTCGGTTGGAAATGGGGCGTGCTTTAGACGGCTGAATCCGCTTTCCATGATTTAGCCTTGAAGCGGCTATCTACTGTGTCCGATATGCCCTGTGCTCGATTCTACCGCGCCTATGACCATCTTGAACGACAGACAGAGACAAGGACCCGAGCCATGGCGACAATCGCCTGCCTGATCATGATGAAGAACGAGCAGACACTTATCGAGCCCTGGCTGCTTTACCATGCCGACCTGTTCGGCATCGACAACCTCTATGTCTTCGATAACGGGTCGACCGATGCCCACAGCCTGGCGATACTCGAGAAGTACGAGAGCCAAGGCCTCAACGTCGACCGGTTCTTCACGACCCCGAGCGCATATGCTCATAAGGGCGATATCATCAGCTTGCTGGTCAAATCCCTCGATGGCTTGAATAAATACGACTTTTTTGTACCGCTCGACTGCGACGAGTTTCTTATGCTCCGCGACCCCGGTTCGGAGAGCGGGTATACGTCCTCGAAAGACCGCATTATTAGCTACTTTGACTCGATTGATGCCGACGAGGGTCGGATCCTGAAGGTCAGGGAAAACCTGACCAACGTCCTCGGCCATGCCGGTCTGTTCAAATCCGCTTTCTCAGCCAACACGATCTACCCGAGAAATTCTCTGGTCGAGACCGATCATGGTTACCAGAACGCGACGTCCAGCCGTGCGCCCGGATATCGGGAAGTCGATCTGGCTTATGCGCACTTCCATTATCGCCCTTACGAAGAACTCATCCAGGTCTCGCGCGAGAAACTGCGGATGGCACTGACCGACGGCGACATGAACAACAAGGTCACCTTGAGTAACTTCAAGGGCCGGGGATCCCATCTGGTTGAATATTTCATGAACGATGCCGAGACCTATTATGGCCGTTTCCGGCACGTCCCCACCGGGATACTGTTGCCTGAGTTGACCGAGCGGTTTTCTGCACTGGGCGTGCCGGTACCGTTCTCTGACTTCGAGCTTCCCAAGGAAACCGCACGCAACCTGGTGATCGATAGCATCGAACACGACTGGATCCAGGGCTGGGCCCGCGATCGGACCAATCCGAGGCAACCTCTCTTCACTCAGCTTCTGCTCGATAACGTGCCGTTCGTGGAAATGATCTGCGACGAGCCACGTGCGGATGTCATGGCAGACGGATACGAGACCGATCAGGTCGGTTTCCGCGTGCGGCTACCGGAGGTAGTTCTCGATGGCTCCAGCCACACTCTTTCGGCTCGCGACCTGGAAGGTAACGGGATCCCCCTGTCCCTGAACAACGTCATGTTCCAGTCGATCGAGGTCAGCGCCGACGCGTTTCTCCCGGTCCGGAGCCATATCGATGGCGTGACCGATGGCGGTGTCGAGGGCTGGGTCCTGAACGGCCAGGACGGTGACGAGCTCAAAGGAGGCTGCTCGGTCATCCTGGTCAATGGTTCCAAAGTAATCGCCGAGACTGTCGCAGATCTCGAACGCCAGGACGTGTCTACTGTGCTGGGTGGCGACCCTAACTGCGGCTTCCGGTTTGAGCTTCCAAATGACGGTGTCGCTGGCGACCTCAGCCTATACGTAATGCCTGGAATGCGGCCACTTCATGGTAGCCCGTTCAACTTAAACGGCACTGCAAGCATTAGTACTCGTGATTTGCCGAGCGAGCTCCTGGTCGCAGCGGCCGGCACACCGACGTTGGTCGCCGCCTAATTCATCGCCTTGTCACCGACGTCCTAAAACAGGAAGCGAGTATTTTAATCATGCCGAACTTCCTGTCTTCATGGACTGCCTCCGAAGAAAACCAGGTTAAGGCCACAAATATGCGCTCGGCTATCTGCATGGTCGTCAAAGACGAAATCGATGATATCCCACAATGGATCATCCATCATCGCCTTGTCGGCTTCGACCAGATCATCATCTATGGAAACGGTGCCACCGACGGTTCGGCCGATCTCATCGATGCAATGGCGGCCGAATTCCATGTTGAGCATATACTGTGGCCAACCCCTGAAGGCAGGCCGGTTCCTAAGCTCGTCTATGAGGATTGCCTGCGCCGCTTCGGTGGCGCGTACGACTGGATCGCATTCCTGGATGCCGACGAATATCTGGTTCCCGCGGACCCTGAATCACACATTGGATCGCTGTTGGAGCAGCACCGCGATCACTCGGCCATCGCCATCAACTGGCTGATTTTTGGCTCCTCCGACGCTCCGAACACGAATGGGCTTCTCAACACCGAGACGTTCCTAAATCGAGCTGAGGATCAGTTTTCGGCAAACCGCAATGTAAAGTCGATCATCCAGCCGAGCCGGACGATCGAATGCGTCAACCCGCACGCCTTCGTTTGCGACGGTCCCTACTTCACCCTCGACAACGAGATGGTGGAATGGGCATCGGAAGGCCTTGGCGTGGTTCCCGATGGGAAGGTCGTGGTCGGCTCATGGCGGATCCACCACTACATGATCCGGTCGCACGATCATTGGCGTCGCCGTCTGGTTCGTGGAAACGACTCCAAAGGTGCGGAATGGGACGAGGTGTTTCGTCATCACGACCGCAATGAAATCGAGGATCTTACCGCACTCCCGTTAGCGGCCCGCGTGCGGGAGGTCATGACTGAACGCGAGATCTGGTCGTTGATCGAGACTCATAGAACCGACAAGTCCGATCGTCGTACGCCGGTTCCGGATGCCGCCATGCAACTCGTCGCCGAGCCCATCCAGATACCGACGATCGCACTGGTTGCCGGGACGGACCTCGATGCCGAGAAGCTTCGTTCCGTGGAGAGCAGCGCCGTGGCAGATGCCGTTTCGGACGATGACCAACTCTGGACCCAGAGTGGGCTACCGGTTGCACCGTCGGTGGAATGTCATCTCGATACCCTGTCCTCGACCCTCGTTCGCGGTTGGGCGGTGAACTTCGCCGACGCCGAGACGCCGCTGGTCATGCACATCATCATCGACGGTGCGAACGTGGCGGCTGTTCCCTGCCTTATCGAGCGCCAGGACGTCCGGGCTGCCGGTTACCCCTCCGCCCGGGTCGGATTTGAGTTCACGCTCGAGCGTCGGTTCTTCAACGCGCAGACGCATCGGCTCGAGTTCCAGACCGTCAGCGGGGAAGTCATCCGGATCTCGACGCCTGACGAGAAACTCGAGTTCTACGATTTCAGCGAGAAATGGAAGCCGGCGGTCCGCAGCCTGGTCGATGGCATGCACGAAGGCGTCATCAAGGGATGGGTGCTTCGCGAGGAGCAGGATCATGCCTGGCTCGGCGGGTGCAATATCGTCGTCACCTCGAACGGCACGCACGTCGCCAACATCAAGGCCAATCGCAATCGCGGCGACGTCGGGAAGGCCATGGGTGCCGATGTCAATTGCGGCTTCGAGTTCCTGCCGCCGATCGCCTTCCGCAAGGCACATCCGCAAGCGTTCCGCTTCTTCCTGGCGCCGTACGATATCGAGCTCACCGGCAGCCCCTACACGACCAGCTTCGTCAGCGACGGCAACGAGGCGGCCCTGCTGGATCTCAACGACACGCTCGATCGTCTTTATGTGGAAATGACCAGGCTCCGCCGCCAGGTCAAGACGATGCTGCCGAAGCACGTTCACAACCTGTCCGATTACGATACCTGGGCAAGAACCTATCTCGAGGCGCTTCGTACGCGTGTCGAGAAAGAGCGCTACGCGCGCAGCCGCAACCTCAAGACGTTCGAGATCGCGCGCTCCGAGCCGCTGGTCAGCATCGTGTGCCCGACCTGGCGTCCGAAGATCAGCGACTTCTGCGCAGCGGTCGAGTCGGTAATCGCCCAGACCCTGCAGAGCTGGGAGCTGATCCTGATCGACGATGGCAGCCAGATGCCGGACCTGACCGCGCAGATCGATGCCTTCACCAAGCGCGACCCGCGCATCCGCGTCATCAGGCGTATGAAGAACGTCGGCATCAGTGCAGCGACCAACGCCGGCATGCGGGCGGCACGCGGCGACTGGCTGGCGTTCTTCGACCATGACGATCTGCTGGTGCCGGTCGCACTCGAGCTGATGGTATCCGAAGCACAGCGTACCGGTGCCAAGCTGCTCTATTCGGACGAGGATAAGATCGACGACAATGGCTACTATTCGGAGCCGGCGTTCAAGACCGACTGGAACTACCGCCTGCTGCTAGGCTGTAACTACATCTGCCACCTGGTCATGCTCGACCGCGCCACGATGAAGCAGGTCGGTTTCCTGAACCCGAAATACAACGGCGCCCAGGATCATGACTATCTCCTGCGTGTGTCGGAAGTGCTGCGGCCGGACGAGATCCACCATGTCCCGGAGGTGCTGTATCATTGGCGCAAGTCGGAAACCTCGACCGCCAGTAGCACGTCGGCCAAGCAGTATGCGGTCGATGCCGGGGTCTATGCGATCACCGACCATCTGGCACGCCGCGGCAAGTCGGCCGAGGTCACCAGCTTCAACGACAGCACCTGGTACAAGGTGCACTGGAAGATGGAGCAGCAGCCGAAGATCACGATCATCATTCCGTACAAGGAACAGATCAAGACGACGCGCACCTGCATCGACTGCATCCTGGCCGGGACGGACTACGAGAACTTCGACGTCATCCTGGTCGATAACTGGTCTACCTCGGAAGAGGCGATGCAGTTCTCCGAAGAGATGGGGCAACTCGACAACGTGCGGGTGCTCAGGGTCGAGGAGGAGTTCAACTACTCGCGGATCAACAACCTGGCAGCGCGTGCCAGCGACGCCGAGTTCTTCGTCCTGATGAACAACGACCTGTTCGTGACGGATAAGTCCTGGCTGCGGACGATCCTGGACGAGGCGCTGGTCGACGAGCAGGTCGGGATCGTCGGCGGCAAGTTCGTCTATCCGAACCGTCGCGTTCAGCATGCCGGCGTCGTCCTGGGCGTTGGCGGCGTTGCCTGCCACTCCCATTCCGGCATCGGCGAGGATGAGCCAGGCTATGCGGCTCGGGCGTTGTTCGCCCAGGAGGTTTCTGCGGTCACCGCTGCCTGCCTGTTGATCCGCGCCGACATTTACTGGCAGGTCGGCGGCCTGGACGAACAGCATCTTGCGGTGGCGTTCAACGACGTCGATCTCTGCCTGAAGGTCAGGCTAGCTGGCTACAAGGTGGTCTGGACACCCGAATTCCTGGCCGAGCATCATGAGTCCCTGAGCCGTGGAAGCGACGAGATCCGTCCGGAGAAGGAGGCCCGCTTCTTCCACGAGATGCAGACGATGATCGAACGCTATGGCGACTACCTCAAGAACGACCCCTTCTACAGCAAGCACTTCACGCTCGAGCATCGTCCGTTCTTCGATCTCAGGGACCTGTTGATCGTTCCGGACGTTGCAAGACGGTCGACCCCGATGACGCTTAACCCGCCGCTGGCGCACATGGACGCTGCCGATTGATCAGGACGAGGCTGGATATGGTCGAGATGTGTCAAATCGACGGTAATCGGCTTCTACCCGACCGTATATCGTAGGTTGTGTTTCATTGCCTATGCTTAATGAAACGGCCTTCTGCGGTGTCATTGATCGGCACTTCTGCATTGCCCCTTTAGTTGTTTGATAGGATCGGAAAGATGGCGACCCTCGAGCTTTCAACACAATTTGGCGAGCTGCATTCCGGCACGTCGAACGATGAAAGCCATGCTGATTCGCCGACGTTCGACATCCCGTTCATCCGCCCGAACCCGCCCAGCCTTCGCAGCCTTGGGCCAGATCTTGCGCGGATCGAGGCGTCCGGGGTGTTCACCAACTATGGTCCGACCAATACCCGCTTCGAGCGCACTCTCGAGAACGACATGTTCGGCGGCCGTGGGTCCTGCCTGACCGTCTGCAACGCCACAATCGGTCTCATGATGGCGATCCGTTACGTCGTCGACCGCGCCGAGGCACAACGGGCGAGCACTCACCGCAATGTCCATGGCCGGCGCTATGCCCTGATGCCGTCCTTCACGTTCGCAGCCGCTGCCCATGCGGCCGACTGGGTCGGTCTGACACCATTGTTCTGCGACATCGACGAGAATGACTGGGCAGCGTCGGCAGCAGCCGAGGACAGCCTGATCCGCCAATATGGCAGCGAAATCGCGGTCATCGTTCCCTACGCGACATTCGGCAACAATATCGACCTCAGGCGCTACGAGCGCATCGCTGCCGAGACCGGCATCCCGGTCGTGGTGGACGCGGCCGCATCCCTGGGCAGCCTCGAGCTGTTCGGCGAGGCGTTCGGCGCCAGTTTCCCCTTTCCAATCGTATTTTCGATGCATGCCACCAAGACCTTCAGCACCGGTGAGGGTGGCGTCATCTACTCTACGGACCGGACAGCGATCAGCGACCTGCGCACTATGGGTAATTTCGGCTTCGGCGAGCCGCGGTCGGCCACGATGCCGGGGCTGAATTCAAAGATCAGTGAGGTCTCGGCACTGCTCGCCCTGACCCGGCTGAAGGATTTCGATGGCGTGGTCGGTCACCGCGAACGCCTGGCGATCCTCTATCGCAGCATGCTGCCGGGCTGGGGGTTCCAGCGGATGAACGGGCTGCGCTGCGCCTACCAGTTCATGCCTGTTCTGCCGCCCGGCATGGTCGCGATGCCACGGGATGAGATCGTCGCGTCCCTCAAGATTCGTGGCATCGGCGCTGCGTGCTACTTCGCGCCTCACGTCGCGGAACAGCCATTCTTCCGCAACCGAGCGGTGTGTGGCGACCTGGCGGTAACCGAGCGCGTGTCGAAATCTATCATCGCGCTTCCCCTGTGGGACGGCATGACTGGCGAGATGGTGAAGATCGTCTGCCAGACCCTTCTGGAAATCTGTGGCCTCGATGCTTCCCCGACCTTGGTTCCGTCCTCCCTCGCCACCATACCATCGATGAACTCCGCCCTGGCGCAGCTCGACAGCTTCTCGGACCGGGTCATACCGTTGATGGAGACCGCCACATGACGAACATGATCGAGACCGGAGCGCTCATCGTCGGCGGCGGTCCGGCCGGCTTGGCACCTCTGCTTGCAGCCTCCTATCTGGACCTTCTACCGAGGCTCCTGTCGGACGGCCTGGTGATCGCGGAGGGTGGTGGTCATATCGGAGCCGGTGGGATCGGCCGCTACATCATCAATTCGGACAGCTCGGCCATCACCTTCCTTTCGTGCGTCGTCGACAATCCCGATCCGCGGCTTGCCGCGGTGGCGAAGCATCCGGCTGCGCTGGCGATCGCCGGTTGCGGCCGCGGCGCCGTTCCGCTGGCGCTGGTCGGCGCGTTGATGGAGCAGGTCGGGCAGGCGCTCGACACGGTGGTCCGGGACGCGCCCCACGGCACCGTCATGACGCATCACACCGCGCTGCATACCCAGAGACGCGCTGACGGACGCTGGTCGACGCGCCTGCGCTCCACCGCGACGGGACAGGATACCGAGATCGTGTCGGCCAGCGTCGTTCTGGCATGCGGCGGCCATCAGCCGGACTTGCGGCTGGAGAACGAACTGGTTGCCGGAGGTTCGCTGCTGCCTGATTACGGCGCCAAACTCATTCAATCCGACGTGGCTCTGACCGCGGCGGGCCTGACCGACATACGGCGCCGTCTGGCCGGGGTCGCCGACCCGCGCATCGTGGTGATCGGCGGTTCCACCAGTGCCGTGGCGACCGTCCGGCTTTTGCTGGAAAGTCTCGGTAGCCAGTTGCAGGCCGGTGCCATCACCCTGATGCATCGCCGGACGCTCACGCTGTTCTACCCTTCCGCCGATGCCGCCCGCGAAGACGGCTATCTCGCCTTCGGGCCGGATGACCTGTGTCCGGTGAGCGGCTTCGTGTTCCGATTCGGCGGCTTGCGGTTCGACTCACGCGACCTGGTGATGCAACTCCTTGGCGTCGGTGGTCAGCCGGCAGAACCACGCGTGACGCTGCATCGCCTGGCAGGTGATCCCGACCAGGATGGAATTGCCTTCGACCCGGCCGAGAGCCGGCGTGTTCTCGACGAGGCCGACGTGGTGATCTCGTGCCTCGGCTACCGTCCACGCGCACTGCCGGTCCTGGACATGGATGGGACGGTGATCCCGCTCCTGGCGGATCAGCCGGGCGGCGCGCTCGTCAATCCGCAGTGCGGGGTAGTCGATGCGCACGGCCGTGAAATTGCCGGACTGCTGGGGATCGGGCTCGCGGCAGGCTTCACGCCGCATGGCAGCATGGGCGGCGAGCCATCCTTCCGTGGGCAGGCGAACGGGCTGTGGCTCTGGCAGAACGATGTCGGCGCACTGGTCAGCCGCCGCATACTCGATCGGGCCGTCTCAATCCGATCCGCAACGGAGCTGCATGCCGAGACCGGGACATCCCTGAAACGGCCGCCGGTTGCTCCGATAACGATGTGGTCCAATAGCGAATACCAACCCCTGGCGGTCGAAGCCTGATGACGAGGAAAATTTATCCGGACATACTTGCAGGATGAGCATCGACCTGATTGTCGGGGGTACTCCATCCACCCTGCCTGAGACGACATCCAGCACATCGAGCCTCTACAGCTCGATCGCGGTGGATTACGACGAGAGCTATGAGCGCCCGACGCACAGGCGTGTCTATGACCTCCTGGCCTGGGAATACGCCCAGTCGATCGCCCTGCCGGCGAACGCCTGCATCGTCGATGTCGGGTGCGGCACTGGTCGCTGGATTCCGCGCTGGCTCGAGCGCGGACACCGGGTGATCGGCATCGAAGTGGCCCCCGGCATGATCGCCGAGTTGAAGGCCAAATCGTTCGACGGCGATTTCGCGTTGATCGAATCCCGCATGGAAGAGGCGGTGATCGCCCCCGGTTCGGTAGACCTCGTTCTCGCGCTGGGCTCTGTGCAATACGCCGCCGATCCGGAGGCGATGATCCGGCGGTTCGCAACCTGGCTACGGCCGGGCGGCGCCGTCTGTCTGTATGTCGACGGCCTGAAGTCGCTCGTGCTCGAACTCATTCGCGACGGACGGCAGGAAGAGGCGCTGGACCGCCTGGAGAACCGGGCCGGCCTGTTCCGGGACGGCGACCACGAGGCGCCGCTCGCCCTGTATGACCGGCACACGCTGGAGGCGCATTTCGCCGAGGCCGGCCTGGTCGACGTGCACTGCCATGGGCTGGCGGTGGCGGCGAGCGCACTCGGGCGTACCGGCTCCACCGAAGCAATGGAACAGGACGAGGAAGCCGCGATGGATATCGAGCGCGCGCTTTCTGCCGATCCGGCAATGGCGGATGCCGGCCTGCATATCCTCGCCATCGGGTTCCGCCCGCTATAGCTTGAGACGCTTGCCCTATTCGCCCGGAGTATCCGACGCTGTCGATCGAAACATCCGCTACTGACCTGGACAGCCTGCTCGAGACGCTCGCTGCCTTGTTCGCCGGTGAACATAACCTGATCGCCAACTCGGCCAACATGGCGGCGCTCTTGTTCCAGACATTGCCGGACGTGAACTGGGCAGGATTCTATTTCATGGCGGATGGCGAACTCGTGCTGGGCCCGTTCCAGGGGCGGGTTGCCTGCGTGCGTATCCCACTTGGCCGGGGGGTCTGCGGCACGGCCGCCGCGCGGCGTGAAACGATCCTGGTGCCGGACGTGCACCTGTTTCCCGGGCACATCGCCTGCGACGCCGCGTCGCGCAGCGAGGTCGTGGTGCCGTTGATCCAGGACGGACGGCTGCTTGGCGTGCTCGATATCGACAGCCCGGTGGCAAACCGCTTCTCCGAAAGCGACCGCATCCTGTGCGAGGCAGCGGCCACGCTGCTGGTGCGCTCGCTCACGGCCTGACCGAGTTGATTGCCCCGGTCGCGGCGGTCATTTCGGTGGTGGTACGCCGGGGCCAGGTTTTGCTGGTGCGGCGCGCCAACCCACCGGATCAGGGGCTGTGGGGATTTCCGGGCGGCCGCATGGAAGCGGGCGAGACCATGTTCGCGGCGGTGGAGAGGGAGCTTCTGGAGGAAACCGGCATCCGGGCCCATGCCGGGCGGCTGGTCGATGGGTTCGACCTGTTAGACCATGCTCCGGACGGAACGCTTCGGGCACATTTCGTGCTGCTGGTGATCGCGTGCGACTGGATCGTCGGCACGCCGGTCGCGGGGGACGATGCGCTGGACGCGGCATGGTTCGACCTGGATGGATTGCGCGACAACGACCCGCGCTTCAGCGAACGCGTGGCCGCGATCGCACGGAAAGCACACGAAGCCTCAGCCTGAGCCGACCCATGGCCTGACGGGCTCGATAGGCCTAGGTTGTTCCGGATACATAACCAAGTTCGAGACCAGCGATGTCCAGGACAGCAGCGACCCTCCGATGGGGCTGGATACCTGCCCTGCCGATCCGGCGCGCAGTCTGCTTCGGGTTGCTGATGCTGCTGCTGACCGGATGCAGCGAGGACAACCAGCAATCCTGCCGGATCGGGATGGCAGCCGATCTGCCGCTCCTGGCCAATACGATGATCCCGGCCGTGAAGGCCAGTCTGGACGGCCGCGACGTCGTGCTGTTTATCGATACCGGTGCCGTGATGTCATCGGTTTCATCCAGTGCTGCCGAGCGGTTCGCCTTGAGTGGAGGCATGGGAAGCCGGTCGGTGACGCTCGGTGGCATCGGTGGTGCGATCATTGCTCCACTCGTCACTGTCCGGCACCTGGGCCTGGGTTACGGTCATGCGCGCGACATCGAGTTGCCGGTCCTGCCGGGCCTGCCCGCCAGCGTGCAGGGCCTGCCGGTGCTCGGACTGTTCGGCGCCGATTTCATGGCCAACTACGACGTCGATATCGACATCCCGAACCATCACTTCGCGCTTTATCTCTTGCATCACTGCGGCAAGAATATCCAGCCGTTCGACCCCCCGTACTTCCAGGTGCCATTCCAGCTCGATGGGACCGCGATCAAGCTGGATCTCAAGCTCAACGACACGGCGCTGAACGCCGTACTCGATTCAGGCTCATCCATCACCACCATCACCGAGGAGGATGCCGAACGGGCCGGAGTGACGAAAACGCTGCTGGCGTCGGATCCGGGCAACACGCGACTGATCGGGATCGACCACCATCTTATCAAAGCGCGCCGGCACCAGTTCGGCAGCCTGGAGATCGGGGACGAGCAGATGAGGAACTTCCATTTCGCCGTGGCCGATATTTCCAGCGGCACCTCGTTGCTGGGCGCGGACTTCCTTCGCCTCAATCATGTGTGGATCTCGTATTCGCGCCAGATGCTGTTCATCCAGCCGGCCAATGACCTCATGCATGCCACGGTCAAATGATCTGCAGGTTCTGGACCACGATCTCGAGTTCCTGAAACGTCGGCATGTGCTGGGTCGGTACCATCTTGCGGCCGCTTTCGATGCTGATCTGTGGCGGGTTTCCATGCAGATGCGCCACGATCACCGCGCGGATCAGCTCGTAGTATTTCGATTCCTCGATCACCACCGACCGTAGTTTCGCGGCGATCGGCGCGACGACGCCGTAGGCCAGCAACACGCCCAGGAAAGTGCCGACCAACGCGCCGCCGATCATCTCCCCCAGCACTGCCGGCGGCTCGCTGATTTTCGACATGGTCTTGATGACGCCGAGCACCGCTGCGACGATGCCCAGCGCCGGCAGCGCGTCCGACATACTCTGCAGCGCGTGGCACGGGTGCAGTTCCTCGGCCAGCGTCTTTTTCAGTTCGCGCGCCATGATGTCGTCGATCTGGTGCGGGTCGTCGGCATTCATGCCGACCATGCGCAGATAGTCGCAGATCATCGAGCTGGCATGCCGGTTCGCCAGCACCTTCGGAAAAGCAATGAAAGCACTGCTGCTCTCGGGGCTTTCGATATGCGGTTCGATTGCCGTGGCGCCCTTGGCCGAAGCCAGCCGCACGAAAAAATAGAGCAGGCTTAGCATCTCGACATAGTCGGTCTTCTTGTAGGCTGGTCCCTTCACGGTCTTCTTGAAGCCGGCGACGGTATGCTTGATCTCCTGGATCGAATTGGCCATCAGGAAACTGCCGACCGCCGCGCCCAGGATGCTGAGCAGCTCGAACGGCATCGAGGCGATCAGCGGGCCGATCGCGCCACCCGACGCGATGAAGCTGCCGAACACGCAGAGCAGCAGGAACACCAGGCCACCGATGGTGAACATCGCGGCTCAGCTCCCGCCGGCATGCTGGCGACGCAACGTCAGGACGATGCGGCGATTGGCGCTTGCCAACGGGTCGGCGGGCAGCAGCAGATGCCGGTCGGCGAAGGCGGTCACCTCGCTGATCCGGCGATCCGACAGGCCGGACCGGACCAAGAGGTCGCGCGCTGCATCGGCACGCCCGGACGACAGCGTCCAGTTCGAGATGCCGCCCGACGGCCACGGCGCCGCATCGGTATAGCCACCTATCGACACCGGCTCGGGAAGCGTCTCGAGGAACGGTGCCACCTTGCGCAGCAAGGCGCTGGCACGGGCATTGAGCGTGGTGGCGCCACGGTCGAACATGGGCAGCCCTTCGCGGTCCATGATCTGAATGCACAGGCCATCGGGTGTGACGTCGATCGCCATCTGGCCTGCGAACTCGGCCAGCGCGGGATCGGCGCCGACGAGGCTCCGCATCCGTGCAGCCGCGTCCTTGAGGCTTGCATCCTCGGCCGCAGCTTCGGCGTGGTGCGTCAGGCTGGACGGGCCGCCGCCATCGTCGGGCTCCACGGCCAGTGCGACGGTCGAGCCCTGCCCGGCAACGGCAGCGGTTCGGCCTAGCCCGGACGGCGGAGCGTCGTCGTCGCTGTCGGGTGTGGCGGGTATTCCGTCCCCGTCGGTTGCCACTTGGCCCGGCGCGGTCTGGATCGATACCGTCTGTGGCGGTGCATCCGCGGGCGGCGCGCCGGTACCCCTGGCGACCAGGCTGGTGCCCTTGTCCAGTGGGCTTATGCCGCCCGGCACCAGTCCGGCGCCGGAAAATCCGTTCTCGACGTTGGCAAGCGGGCTGAAATAGGCGGCGATGCCTCGGCGCTGCTGCTCGGTGGTGGCGTTGAGCAGCCACATCAGCAGGAAGAACGCCATCATCGCGGTGACGAAATCGGCGTAGGCGACCTTCCACGCGCCACCATGATGGGCTTCCACCACCTCCTCCTCGCGTCGGATGATGATGTTGACGACTTCGCCCTTGCCGCGCCGCTTGACCATTCCCGGCACCGCCCCCGATTGCGTCATTCACCTGATGACGCATCGTGACCGATCCGGCTTAACCAGCCGCTAACGCGGCGCCGGCAGCCGCGCGATCTGCACCGCAAGGTCCGGTGGCAGGTCGGGCCGGATCCTGGCCCGATACAGCCGGTAGCGTTCGGCGACGCGGCCGTCACGCTCACGGACCAGTTCGCCGACCGGCACCAGATCTGCCCAGTAGCGCGGGTCGGGGGCATCGTGCCGGCGCTCGCTCCTGACCAGCAGCCCGGTCGCCTCGCCCGCGGTGTCGTGCGGCAGCCGGAACATCTGCCAGCGCGGCTCGATGCCCAGCACCACCCGTCCGGGCAGGTCGCGCGCGAGCTCGGCGGCAAGCCCGTATTCGTCGGCGGCGATGAAGCCCGGACCGGAACGCCCGACCGCCAGCGCCAGCTCCGGCCAGCCGGCGAGGCGCTGCAGGGTGACGTCGAGCGCACGCGGCAGCGGGAACGGTGCGAACGTCGCCTGCGCATAGACCGGCAGCACGAGGGCGAAACCGAGCACCGACGCAGCCCGCCACCAGCGCGCACCGGCCGAAGCGGCGATGACCGCACCCGGATAGAGCAGCCCGGGCCAGTTCGCCTGCACCCGGTCGCCGAGCGCGTGCTGGACGAACACCGCGAGCGGCAGCAGCGTCACCCAGGCGAGCAGTGCCGGTCCGGCCTCGCCGCGTCGTCCTGCCTGCACCGCCCGAATCATGCCGGCCACCAGCAGCACCAGGATGAACGGCGTGGCCAGGCCAAGCTGTCCGCCCAGCAGTTCCGGCAGGTAGCGGCCGGCACGGGCGGGCTGCCAGGCGCCGGTTCGGCCTCCCTGCTTGGCGAAGCTTGCCCAGCCGTGCGTCGCGTTCCAGTCCAGCACCGGGGCGAACAGCAGAAGTGCCAGCGCGCCGGCAATCCATGGCCAGGGCGTGCGCAGCCACGACCGTCCGGCGCGGGTGGTCAGCAGCCACAGGACCAGGCCGGCTCCGGTCAGGACGGCGGTATACTTGCTGTCCAGCGCCAGCCCGATCGCCAGGCCCACGAGGAGCCACCAGCCTCGACGCCCGGTCGCCAGCACGCGGCCGAGTGCCGCGAGCGCCAGCGTCCAGAAGAACAGCAGCGGCGTGTCCGGGGTCATGGTGACGCTGCCGACGCCCAGCAGCAGGGTCGCGTTCAGCATCACCGCGGCGACGATCCCCCGCCGCCGACGCTCCTGGCGGGTGCCGCCCCACAGGTCGGAGGCGGCGGATGCGAGCAGCAGCGTACCCAGGGCAGCCGACAGCGGAGCCAGCAACCGGACCCCGATCGGGCCGCTGCCGAGCATCGAGGTACCGGCGCGGATCCAGAGTGCGGTCATCGGCGGATGATCGAGATAGCCGGGCGCCAGTGCCCGCGACCAGACCCAGTAGTAGCTCTCGTCCGCCGATATTGGCGTGAACCCGCACACCAGCAGCCGCAGCACGGTCAGCGCGCCGAGGGCAAAAACCCAAGCCTTCAACGCAGGCGCCAGATCAGTGTCGAGGAGACGGCATAGTTCCACACCACGCCGATCGCGGCCCCGGCGGCGCCGGCCGGTTCCCAGCCATGGTGGGCATCGTGCAGTGCCCGCGCGATGCCGATATTGGCGACACCGCCCGCGCTGCAGACCAGCATGAAAAGGGCCAGCCCCTGCCACATGCGCCTGCCGCGCAGACGCCGGTCGCGATAGGTCAGCGCGTTGTTCAGCCAGAAATTGACGCCCATCGCGACGATCGTGCCGACCGTCTGCGATGTGCCGAAATGCGCCCCGGATCGGCGCATCAGGTCCAGCACGACGAGATTGACGAGTACTCCGGCGCCTCCGACCACCGCGAAGGCGATGAAGCGGCCCGGCAGGTAGCCCCGGCAGGCCTTGTCGAGCAGCATGACCGCGAACTGGACCAGCACCAGCACGTCGAGCTTGCTTTCCCCCGCGATCCGCGGCCGGAACCGGGCCGGGATCTCGAGCACGCGCGGCGGCTGCGGCGCAGACAGGATCAGGTCGAGCAGGATCTTGAAGCCTTCGCCGCTAAGTCTCGGCGCAACCTGCTCGAAGTAGCGCCGTTCGCAGGCGAAGAACCCGCTCATCGGGTCGCCCAGGGGTGCGAAGCCGGGCCGCATCGGCAGCAGGCGCTGCGCGATCCGGATGCCGGTCTCGGACAGGCGGTGCCGCCATGGCGAGGACAGGCCGGACGCATCGCCGCCGGCCACGTGGCGCGAGCCCACGGCGATGTCGCAAACGCCCTGCGCGACCGCATCGAGCATCGGCACCAGCCTGGTTTCGTCATGCTGCAGGTCGCCGTCCATGACCGCGATCAGCGGCGCCGACGAGGCCAGCACGCCTTCTATTACCGCTGACGACAGGCCGCGCCGGCCGATCCGGCGCAGGCCGCGTACCCGCGGATCGATGGCGCCGAGCGACCTGATCTCGTCCGAGGTGCCGTCCGGACTGTCGTCGTCGACGAAGATGACCTCCCAGTCGCGCCCGGCCAGGGCAGCGTCCAGGCTCGCCACCAGCGGGCGCACGTTGGGTCGCTCCTTGTAGCAGGGGACGATTATGCTGATCAGGGGTGGCATCGGTTATCGGGGAAGCCCTAGAGACCGTTTGAGACTGCGCTAGGCCGATTGAGAGCTCCCGTTTGGGAGCACCCATACTGGCTATCGGAGCACCGGAGCGGAGCGGCCTCCTGGCCGTGAGCACCGGAGCGCACGAAAGCCACGACGGATCGCCGACCTAGCAGCATTCTCGAACGATCTCTCAGACCGGGACGCCAGCCAGGTCGCGGCTGGTGCGGATGGTCTGCAGCGTCTGCAGCCGGCTGACATGCGGCGCTTCGGTCAGGCGGCGGGTGAGCTGGTTCTCGTGCGCGGTGTCGCGGGCGACCAGCCGGAGCAGGAAATCGCCGCCGCCCCGGATCATGTGGCACTCGCGTACCTCGGGCCAGTCCGCCACCAGCGTCTCGAACTGCGTCAGCACGCTCTCCTTCTGGCTGTCGAGCCCGACCAGAGCGAAGAACACGATGGTCCAGCCGAGCAGGTGCGGGTCGCTGTCGCCGTAATAGCCCCGGATGACGCCAAGCTCCTCGAGCCGGCGCACGCGACGGAGGCAGGGCGGTGCGGAGATGCCGGCGCGCTTCGCCAGCTCGACGTTGGTCATCCGGCCGTCCCGTTGGAGTTCGGCGACGATCCGCCTGTCGATGGCGTCGAGGTCCGGGAAGCCGATCTTGTCTGCCGTCTGCATGCTGGCGAACCTGTATTGCACTCGAGCCTGGGCCGCAAAGTCCGTTTCCGGCGATCGGCCTCGCCGGGCGGATGATCCGGAAGGCCGGGTTGGCCGCCATCTTGCTTGCACTGCAGCAAAACAGGCTCATATCCTGGCGGCAAGGGTGCCCTGAAGAATCGATTGGATCATGACCCAGACCTACTCCACCGATCTGCTGGTCGTCGGCGCCGGCCCCGCCGGCTACACGGCCGCGATCTACGCCGCACGTGCCAACATGAAGCCGCTGCTGGTGGCCGGGCTGCAGCCTGGCGGCCAGCTCATGATCACCACGGATGTCGAGAACTACCCGGGTTTTGCCGACGCGATCCAGGGTCCGTGGCTGATGGAACAGATGGCGGCGCAGGCCGAGCATGTCGGCACCCGCGTCATGTCCGACCTGATCATGGAGTGCGACCTGTCGCCGCGCCGCGCCGGCGAGCCGTTCAGGCTGATCGGCGACTCGGGTGACATCTACCTGGCGAAGACCGTGGTGATCGCGACCGGAGCGCAGGCGCGCTGGCTGGGCCTGCCGGCCGAGAGCCGCCTGCACGGCGCCGGCGTGTCGGCATGTGCCACCTGCGACGGATTCTTTTATCGCGGCAAGCGGGTTGCGGTGGTGGGCGGCGGCAACACCGCGGTCGAGGAGGCGCTCTATCTCACCCATCACGCCGACCATGTGACCCTGATCCATCGTCGCGACCGTCTGCGAGCCGAGCGCATCCTGCAGGATCGGCTGTTCGAGCACCCGAAAGTGTCGGTGATCTGGAACAGCGTCGTCGAGGACATCACCGATCGCGGCTCGCCGCCGGTGGTCGATGGGGTGATGCTGCGTGACATGGTGTCCGGGGAGAGCAGCCGGCTCGACGTGGATGGCGTGTTCGTGGCGATCGGCCATACGCCGAATACGTCGGTGTTCCGGGGACAGGTCGAGCTGGATGACGAGGGCTATATCGTCACCACGCCCGGCAGCACCCGCACATCGGTCGAGGGCGTGTTCGCGGCCGGCGACGTGCAGGACAAGATATTTCGCCAGGCCGTGACCGCAGCCGGCACTGGTTGTATGGCAGCACTGGAAGCGGAACGATATTTGACCGAAAAGGTCTCTCCGCAGCAGATGGCGGCTGAACACGCGATCGCGGCCGAGTAGAATGAACGAACGCCGCACCGCTCGTCCGGCATCGAGTCGCGGCGATTTCCACCCTGATCCCACCCACCATAGTCAATGAGCACGGAGCGATGAGCATGGATTGGGACAAGCTCAGGATTTTCCATGCCGTCGCGGATGCGGGCAGCTTCACCCACGCCGGTGATGTGCTCAATCTCAGCCAGTCTGCAGTCAGCCGGCAGATCTCGGCGCTGGAGGAGGCGCTGCAGGTGCCGCTGTTCCATCGCCACGCACGCGGGCTGATCCTGACCGAGCAGGGCGAACAGATGAACCGCACCGTGCGGGAAGTGTTCGCCAAGCTGGCAATGACCGAGGCGCTGCTCACCGAGAGCAAGGAAAAGGCGGCCGGCCGGCTCAAGGTGACCACCACCACCGGCTTCGGCACATCCTGGCTGGCGCCGAGATTGCCGCGCTTCCTGAACACCCATCCCGACATCTCGATCACCCTGATCCTCGAGGATAGCGACCTCGATCTCGGCATGCGCGAGGCCGATGTGGCGATCCGGATGCATCCGCCGCGTCAGCCCGACCTGGTGCAGCGCCACCTTGCCGACATCCAGATGCCGCTATGCGCGTCGCCCGACTACATCGCCAAGCATGGTTCGCCGGCCACGGCGGAGGATCTGGACCGCCATCGCATCATCCTGTTCGGCAACCATCATCCGCCGGTGGCCGACGTGAACTGGCTGGCCGGACTGGGCCGGCCAAATGGTCAGAAGCGGCAGTCGGTATTCGAGGTGAACAACTTCATGGCGATGGCCGATGCGATCGAGGCTGGCCTCGGGATCGGGTCGCTGCCTCATTACATGCTGGTCGATCGCCCCAGCCTGCAGAAGATCTCGATGGATGTGAAGCCGCCGACGGTCGAGGCGTATTTCGTCTATCCGGAGGAGTTACGCACCTCGAAGCGGGTCGCCGTGTTCCGTGACTTCCTGCTGTCCGAGATGCCCGCGCGCAGCTGAGTGCGACGGGCGGGCTCGCGCGGGCGTCGCCGGGCGCGCCCGTGCCGCGACGCCAACGGCATCACTGACGGTTGTAGACATCCTCGATGCGGATGATGTCGTCCTCACCCAGGTAGGCACCGGACTGCACCTCGATCAGCGTCAGCAGGATGCGGCCGGGATTTTCCAGCCGGTGCTCGCAGCCAAGCGGCAGGTAGATGCTCTCGTTTTCCCGGACCATGGTCTGCTTGCCGTCATGGGTCACCAGCGCCACGCCGGCGACGACGATCCAATGCTCGGCACGATGAAAATGCTTCTGCAGCGACAGCTGCTCTCCCTGCTTGACCACGATCCGCTTGACCTGGAACCGGTCGCCCTGGATCAGGCTCTCGTAGAAGCCCCATGGACGATAGCTGCGGTTATGCGCCACCGCCTCGTGCCGACCAGCGCCGCGGAGCCGCTCGACCACCTTCTTGACGTCCTGGGCGCGATCGCGATGGGTGACCAGCACGGCGTCCTCGGTGACCACCACGATCGCATCCTGCAGGCCGGTCACCGCGGTGACGATGCCGTCCGACCGGACGTAGCAGTTCGTTGTGTGCTCCAGGAACACGTCGCCGATGCCCACATTGCCGGTCGCATCCTTGGGACTGATCTCCCACAGCGCTTCCCAGCTGCCGACATCGGACCAGCCGAGATCGGCCGCGACCACGGCTGCCCGGCTGGTACGCTCGGCCACCGCATAGTCGATGCTGATGTCGGGTGCGGACGCGAAAGCCTCGGGCTGAAGCCGGATGAAGTCGAGATCCGTTGCCCGGCTCTCGACCGCGCGACGCACCGCCGACAGCACCTCGGGCGCATATAGCTGCATCTCCTCGAGCAACGTCTCTGCGGTAAAGACATACATGCCGGAGTTCCACAGATGGGTCCCCGACGCTACCAAAGTCGCAGCGGTTGCGGCATCCGGCTTCTCGATGAAGGCTTCCAGTGCGTTCACGCCGGGCAGGCCATCGAGCGGCGCGCCCGCCTCGATATAGCCATAGCCGGTCTCGGGCCGTGTCGGCTTCATGCCGAAGGTGACGATCCGGCCGCTGCGTGCGGCGGTCACGGCGGTCGCGACCGCTTCGGCCAAGGCTTCCGGCTTGGTGATGGCCGAGTCCGCGGCCATCATCCAGAGCACGGCATTCGGCATGTCTTCGGCCACCAGCAGGGCCGCGGCGGCCAGCGCGGGGGCCGAGTTGCGCCCGACCGGCTCCAGCACGATGCGGGCACCTTCGATGCCGGCTTCACGCAGCTGTTCCGCGATCAGGAACCGGTGCTCCTGGTTGCAGACGATCACCGGTGCCGCAAATCCGGCGCCGACCCCGCGCAGGGCCGTTTCCTGGAGCATGGTCTTGTCGGAAATCAGCGGCCAGAGCTGCTTGGGGAAACTCGCGCGCGATACCGGCCAGAGGCGGCTCCCGGAACCGCCGGACAGGATGACCGGCACAACGACAACACTGTTCGCGTCGCCATGACGCTGCTCGACAGCAGGAACTTGACTGGCTTCGAGCATGGCATTTCTCCGGCATGAGCGTGAGACGCTCGGCTTGCTGTTATCGCGTGGAACGCGTGGCTGGTTATCCTGGCGTCGAACACCCGGCTTCGGGGCCTATAACGCCGGGATCGAGGTTTAGGACAAAAGCGTCCTTCAATATGCCGATCAGATCGGCCGGTGCGCCTTGTCCAGCAGCCGACGCAGCAGGCCTGGCTTTGCCGGGACGGCCTTCTTCTGGGCAAGCAGTTCGGCGTCGCGCTCCGCCTTCGCCCGCCGGTCCTTCTCGGCCATCCATTTATCGACGTTCATCCCGGCCTTGGCCGCACGCCGCGCCTCGTAGGCCTGCTTACCTGCGGAAGCCGGTGCGGCTTTGGCGATCTTGGCGGGGCCGGCGGCCGATACGGGGGGCTTTACCGCCGGAGCACGGACGGCAGTGGGCCGGTCCGGCGTCGTCCTGTCCTTCTTTTTGAACATCGGGCGTCTCTGACTCACTAGCTGGGCCGAGGGTTCTCCACCCTTGAACTAAACTCGGCAAGTGCCGGCGCGGCGCAGGAATAAGGTCACGTCCGACAGGCCGGAGCGATCAGCTGCGGGCAGCGACGCTTCCATGCCAGGCGCACCGGTCACCCGGATGGGAAAAGAACATCGCCGAGCGGGTTGGAGCGAAAAAACGGCCATCGCCCAACTGAAGCACCAGCCTGTGCCCATGTTCGGAGCTTCTGGCCGAGAGCGGCATCGAGGCCGGTTTGCAGAGCAGGCTATCCTGATGCGCTGTCACCTTGGTATGGTGGCCAGCCTGTGCCGCCTCGCCGCACGAGGGCAGGACGACCATGCACAGCCCGGTGACCAGAGCAGAAAGCATGGTCCGGAAGCGCGTCGGACGGGTCGAATGCTGCATCATCTGGCCTCCCTTCTACCTGTCAAAGGGTAAGGAGCAGACGCGAACGAATCAAGAACAAACTGAGCGGGACGAACTCGATGCAAATATGCAACACTAGTCACTAATTTGCAACCATGACGATAGTAACGTGTCAGCGGTGACGACTTGCACGCTGGTTAACCCGCTCGCGTAACTCTTTTCCGGCCTTGAAGAACGGCACGACCTTCTCGTCGACCGCCACCGGCTCACCCGTGCGCGGATTGCGACCGGTGCGTGCATCCCGTTGCTTGACGGTAAAGGCACCGAAGCCACGAAGCTCGACTCGCTCGCCGCGTGCAAGGGCCGCAGTGACTTCGTCGAAGATGGTGGAGACGATCAGCTCGATATCGACCGTGCGCAAATGCGGGTTGGCGGACGCAAGCTCGGCGATCAATTCCGACTTGGTCATGCCTGTTCCACCCCCGGCCACATCGTCAAGGTTGCCAGACCGAAATTGCACCGTCAAGCGCAAGTCCTTGCGGGACAAGGGTTTTCGAAACAGGATCGTTCAATAGTGCAACGACTGTATCATGCGTCATGGCGACGGCGATGCCGTTCAGGGCGCCACTGATACGCGTTCGAAACCAGCCTTGTTTCGCCTTCCGATCCAATGGCTGGACCGGCAGATCCAACGACAAATGCCGGTTGCTCGCCAGCCACTGCCTGGCGTCGCGCTCGTCGCCGATCTGGTCGATCAGGCCGAGTCCCAGCGCCTGGTGCCCCGTATAGGGACGACCATCGGCGAGGCTGCGCACCTTGGCGGGATCCATGTGCCGGCCGGTCGCGACCATGCCGACGAACTGCTCGTACAGGTCCATGACAACGCCCTGGAGCATGACGCGGCCTTCGGGCGACAGCGGCTTGACGATGCTGGGCTGGCCCTTCAACGGCCCCGAAACCAGCTCGTCCACATTGATGCCGAGCTTGCCCAGCAGGCCGGACACGTCCGGGCTCTGCAGGATGACCCCGATCGAGCCGGTCAGCGTCGCGTTCGAGGCGAAGATCCGGGTCGCCGGCACGGCGATTATGTAGCCGGCCGAGGCCGCGACGCCGCCCATCGTCACCACGACCGGCTTTTTTTCCGCGAACCGGGCGATCGCGTCGTGCAGAGACTCACCGCCCGACACCGAACCGCCGGGGCTGTCGATCGCCAGGATCAGTCCCTTGACCCCGGCATCCTTGGCCGCCGCGTCGATCAGGTCGAGGCGGTCGCGATTCTCGGTGATCAGCCCATCGATCCTGAGCCGGGCCAGATGCGGGCCGCTTCCGAGCAGGTGGCCCTGATGCCGGCCGAGGCTGGTCGCCAGCAGGGCCAGCACGAAGCCCACTACCGCCAGCGCCCGCCATATGGTGAGCCGGCGCTTCAGCCGCAGGCGATCGACGACCAGGTCAGCTTCGAGGGTCATGCGGCAAAGCCAATCGGACAAGTTCGACCTCGACGTTATGGCCGAATGCCGGTCGCAGGGAAGGCCGGTTCGACACCAGCAGCCGCAATGCCGATCGAGTCCGGCCTGGACGATCGGACGGAAGCGTGACTGGCTCGTCCGGAACCGATGCCGCACAGTCGTTGCGACCAAGGACTGCCATGCTCGAACACGTTTCCGACCCCGACAGCACGCTTCGCCGCACATTCGAGGCCCAACGCGAAGCAGCCGCCGCGTCGTCGGCATCGGGACCGGACCTGGCTGCCCGGCTGGATGCGCTGGCCAGGATCGCCACGCTGCTGGACCGGTCCGGCAGCCGGCTGCATTCGGCGATTTCCGATGATTACGGCCACCGCGCCTACCCTGAAACCGCACTCGCCGAGCTGATTCCGATCCAGGCGGCGGTCCGGTTTGCGCGGCGCCGGCTGGCGGGCTGGATGCGGCCGCAACGGCGCCGCGTGGGGGCCGCGTTCCTGCCGGGACGCGCCTGGGTGATGCAGCAGCCGCTCGGGTGCATCGGCATCGTCTCGCCGTGGAACTACCCGCTTTTCCTGTCGATGGGCCCGCTGGTGGATGCGCTGGCTGCCGGCAACCGGGTCATGCTCAAGCCGTCCGAGCTGACTCCCCGGTTCGGGGCACTTCTGGCGGAACTGCTGGGGGAACGCTTCGATCCGACCGAAGTGGCGGTCATCAATGGCGGGGTCGATGTGGCGCGCGCCTTCTGTGCCCTGCCGTTCGACCATCTGCTGTTCACCGGCTCGACCTCGATCGGGCGCGACGTGATGCGTGCCGCATCGGCCAATCTGACACCGGTCACGCTGGAGCTCGGCGGCAAGAGCCCGGTCATCGTGTGCGCCGACGCCGATATCGGCCGCACCGCCCGCAGCCTGATGGTCGGCAAGCTGTTCAACGCCGGGCAGACCTGTATCGCGCCGGACTACGTGCTGGTGCCGGAGCATCGGATGGCGTCATTGACCGCGGCGCTGCTGGGCCAGGCCGGGCGCCTCTACCCACGGATCGCCGGCAACCCCGACTACAGCTGCATCATCTCCGACCGGCACATGCGCCGGCTCGACGACGCAGTCGCCGATGCGACGGCCCGGGGCGCGACATTGCTGCGCCATCCCGATCATGCCGGCGAGGTCGAGGCGGCCCATGCGTCAGGCCGGTTCGTTCCGAGCCTGGTGACGTCGTCACCACTCGATTGCAGCCTGATGCAGGACGAGATCTTCGGGCCAGTGCTGCCGGTGCTGCCCTACCGGTCGCTCGACGAGGCGATCGCCTTCGTCAATGCGCGGCCACGGCCGCTGGCGCTCTATTGCTATACCGACGACCGCCGGATCGAACGCGAAATCCTGGCCCGGACGATCTCGGGCGGCGGGACCGTCAACGGCACATTGCTGCATTGCGCACAGCCCGACCTGCCGTTCGGTGGCGTCGGTGCCAGCGGCATGGGCGCCTGCCATGGGGAGGCCGGTTTCCTGCGTTTCTCGCACGTGCGCGGGTTCTACAAGCCTGGCCGGTTCAGCGGCTTCACCACCATGGCACCGCCGCATGGGCGAATGACCCGGCGTCTGCTGCCCCTGATGCTCGGCCGCCGGTAGGCGGCCAACGCATTTCTTATGCCCAATCGCCATCCAACCGGATGACGCTTCGGATCAGTCGACGACCTTGCGACGACGACCGGGCTTGCCGCGTGGTTTCGGTGCCGGCTCTTCCTCGTCGGTATTTTCAACCGGGGCCCGCCCGCCATCCTTGCGGCCGAGGCCGATCTGGCGGGCCAGCGCGGAACGGCGCTCGGCATAGTTCGGGGCTACCATCGGATAGTCCGACGGCAGGCTCCAGCGCTCGCGATACTGTTCCGGGGTCATCCCATAGGCACTCTGCAGATGCCGCTTGAGCATTTTCAGCTGTTTGCCGTCTTCGAGACAGACGATGTAGTCCGGGAACACCGAGCGCTTGACCGGCACCGCCGGCTGCAGTTTCTCGGGCTCCGGCGTCGACTGCCCCGCGCCGGACAGAGCCTGATAGACTTGGCGAATGAGTGCCGGAAGAGCCTCGGCGCTGACGCTGTTATTGGAAACGTGAGCCGAGACGATCTGTGCCGCCAGCGTCAGGATTGCCTGACCGTCTTCTTCTGCCATTACCGCGTCCACGCTGTTCATCTGGCGCCGCTCTTACAGCAGGACGATGCCGGCGCGAAATAGCCGCTGGCTCGATCGTGACAGTAAAGCCGACTATCCCGACAATAAAACGTCTATAAACCGGCGGTCCCGTCACCTACCGAGGCAGCCGATCCGGCGGGACCGGTATTGGCCGGGCCGACACTGGTGGCGGTGGGCATCATTGCCGGGAGCGGCCCACGCGCCAGCCCACCGGGGCCTGGAACGGATGCCGCAGTGCCCGGCCCATTCCCTGGCTCGCAGCCGCATAGCATGACAGCAGTGCCCAGTATCAGGGCCAGCCCAATAGACCGGCTTCGGACTCGCGACATGTTCAGTCTCCTGTTGGATCGTCTGGGGCCGGTGAACGGGCGGAGTCGGGAAGGGTTCGGTTCCGGGGCCGCTTTTGTTTCTCTCGCAATGGCCCGTGTGTTCCTGATATGTTCTTGCCATGGTACCGTTCGATCCTCATGCTGCCGGCGCGCCCGGGCATAAACCACGCCTCCGGGACCTGACCCGGACGCCGAGAGGATATGTGCAGACGGCACGATGCCGGAATTGCGGGCATCTGGCGGCACTTCCGGTCGCTGCCCTGCTGACCCGATTCGGCGAGCTGACCCCGATCGAGCAGGTCCGGGACCGCATCACGTGCAGCGCCTGCAATAGCCGTTCGACTGAAATCAGGATGTTGCGCCTGTGCGATCCGGGTTGCCCGCGCCAGCGTGGATGACGCAGCGCCGGTCGGAGCCGGTGCAGAATGCCTGGATCGCAGTTATGCTCCCGGTCATGCGGCAATAAGGGTCAGAAAAAGCGGATGGAAACCAGCGTATGGTTTCGTCCGTTTCGAACCCGGGAACGTCGAGCCATGGGAAATCGGTGCCAGTGTTACAGGAAATACTTGAACCTACGCCGCGTATTACCGCCCAGGCGGACCGAGCTGCTGGTTTCGTCGATGACCGGGACGCATCCGTTATTGCTCTCCTTCACGATGCCGGCCCACTGCTCCTCTGCCTGTCTCACCTTCGATGGGACTTCGTCTGGCAGCGGCCGCAACACCTTCTGAGCCGCGCCTCGGCTCACTATCGCGTTGTCTATTTCGAGGAACCGATCCTGACCGCAGGGGATGGTCCGCAATCCCTCGATCTGCACGTCTCGCCGGAAGGTGTGCTGATCGCGGTCCCGCATATTCCGGCCGGCACCGACCCGACCACGATCGTGGCACTTCAGCGTTCGCTGCTCGATACGCTGCTCCTGGAACTGGGCAATGCCGTCGCGGTCGCCTGGTTCTACACGCCGATGGCAATGGATTTCGCCGGCCACGTCCAGGCCACGACGGTGGTCTATGACTGCATGGACGAACTCACCTTGTTTCGCGGCGCCTCCCCGAGGCTGGTGCTGCTGGAACGGCAACTGCTTGACCGCGCGGACCTGGTCTTTACCGGGGGACGCAGCCTCTATGAGGCCAAACGCGGGCTGCACCCGCACGCTCACCTGTTCCCATCCAGCGTGGACGCCCCGCATTTCCAGCAGGCCCGTTCCGACCGGACGGCACCGCCATCCGACCAGGCGGATCTTCCGCATCCGCGCATCGGCTATTTCGGCGTGATCGATGAACGCATCGACTACGCGCTGCTGGACGCGATCGCTGTAGCGCGCCCGGACTGGAGCTTCATCATGCTCGGTCCCACCGCCAAGATCGATCCGGCCTCGCTACCCCGGCATCCGAACCTGCATTGGCTCGGCATGAAATCCTATGCGGAGCTTCCCGCCTACCTCGCCGGGTGGGACGCCGGCATCATGCCGTTCGCGCTCAACGAGGCGACACGCTTCATTAGCCCGACAAAGACGCCCGAATTCCTGGCCGCCGGCGTGCCGCTGGTATCCACGCCGATCGCAGACGTGGTGACGGATTGGGGGACAGGCGGCATGGTCTCCATTGCCGCCGACCCGGATGCAACAATCGCCGCGATCGAGGCGTTGCTGGCACGTCCGATCGAACCCTGGCTGACCGACGTGGATCACCGCCTGTCGCAACAGTCATGGGACAATACCTGGGGTCGCATGATGGAATTCCTCGACAGTGCCGGTTCCCATGCCGACCGTTCCGCCATCACCGCGGCCGACGACCGAAGGACGATTCCACGGCCCGATTGATGTCCAACTCCGCGTCCCGCGACTCACTCGAGTTATGGGGGGGCGTGGAGTGCAGTGTCGTGCGCGTCGGCAATATATGGCGTGACCAGGTAATCGAGACCGGACACGAGACGCGCGGCACGCACGACATCGACCTGGTCGCCAAACTTGGAATACGAACGCTTCGGTATCCTGTCCTTTGGGAACGCCTGCAAGCAGATCGCTCGGGCAGCCGTGTCTGGGACTGGCACGATCGGCAACTTGATCGGCTGCAACAGCATGGGATCGAAGTGGTGGCCGGGCTGCTGCATCACGGATCGGGACCACGCGAAACGTCGTTGCTCGATCCGGCACTCGGCGATGGTCTCGCCGTGCATGCGGGTCTGGTGGCGCAACGCTATCCATTCATCAAGCTCTGGACCCCGGTCAACGAACCGCTGACGACAGCGCGTTTTTCATGCCTGTATGGCCACTGGTATCCACACCGGCGCGACGAAAATGATTTTCTTCGAGCGCTCGTCATACAATGTCGGGCCGTCCTGCTGTCGGTCCGTGCAATTCGCCAGCATAGTCCCGACCCGCGTATCCTGCAGACCGAGGATCTGGGCCGAACCTTTTCCACACCTCCCCTGCGGGAACAGGCGACCTACGAAAACGGGCGGCGCTGGCTGAGCCTCGACCTGTTGCATGGACGCATCGACCGCACCCACCCCTGGCGCCGGCGATTCGAGGATGCAGGTGTTCCCGCGCACGATCTCGACGAACTCGCGACCGGGGAAGCAAAACCGGATCTGATCGGGATCAACCATTACGTCACCAGCGACCGGTTCCTGGATCATCGGTTGCCCCTGTATCCAAGCCACATGCATGGCGGCAACGGCCGGCAATCCTACGTCGATACCGAGGCCAATCGGATCGACCTCGACCCGGGCGCCACCGGCTGGGAGCCACGCCTGCAGGAAGCCTGGACCCGCTACGGCTGCCCGATGGTCATCAGCGAGGCACATCTCGGATGCACCAATCCGCGCGAGCAGGTCTTGTGGCTTGCGGAAGCATGGCAGGCGGCTCGTTCGTTACGAGCCGACGGCGTGGACATACGGGCCGTCACGGCATGGGCCCTGTTCGGGCTGGTCGACTGGAACACCATGCTTCGCGAGCGGCATGATCTCTATGAACCAGCGGCATTCGATATCCGGCACGACCCGCCCCGCCCGACCGAACTTGCTGCAGCGATCGAGATGCTGGTCCGCCAGGGTGATATGGAAGCCCCGACGGCGGACGATGTCGGCTGGTGGCGGCGGAAGGAACGTGTCCATCACGCCTTGCGCAAGGCCTAGGACGGGGCCGAACCAGCTTCGGACAGCATACGGTCCGGCTGCGCCACGCCCTGCAGCCGCAGATGCTGCAGCATCAGGATCGTTTTCGCATCGATGATCCGGCCGCTTTCGACCATTTGCCATGCCGCGTCGAACGACAATTCCAGCACTCGGATGCGTTCGCCTTCTTCCGGCAGGCCACCACCCGATCCGACACGGTCCTCGGGACGATAATCGGCGATGAACAGATGCAGCTTCTCCGCCGATGCACCTGGGCTCATGTAAAGCTCGAACACCTGGCGGATCGCATGCAGCCGGTAGCCCAGCTCCTGCTCGGCTTCCTTGACGATGGTCTCGGCAGGCGCATCCCCGTCGTCGATCATGCCGGCGCAGATCTCGACCAGATAGGCGGCGTCGCCGTTCAGCTTCGCCGCTATGCGAAGCTGGCGCACCAGCAGCACGAGCCCGCGCTCGCGATCGACCGGCAGCACCCCGGCGCCGGGACCATTGTGAAAAACCTCGCGGTCGAGGATTTCGGTGCTGCCGTTCCGCCCGGGCTGCCGGAACGACACTTTCTCGAGCCTGTAGAAATCGTCGGAGAGGGTCACCCGCGTTTCGATCCGGATGTCGTCGTCGTTCTGTTGATCCATGATGCGCCTCGAGTGGTCGGTCGAACGTCTGCCGGCTAACCGTAGAGAGCGGCAATTCCGAGCCTGAAGATCGCCAGGATGATCGCGATCAGGATGGTGGCGATGCAGACCGCCACCAGCTTGTCCCGGAGCGTCAGGCGCTCCCGCTTTGTCGGTCCGGTGTCATCAACCATGCCAATATCCCAGAAGCAGCTTGCAGTTGGCCAGCGTGATTACCAGCAGGACGGCGGCGATGGCAGCCGCGACGATCCTGTCCCGTACGGACAGCGGACGTTCCGGCTCGCCGGCACCTCGCGGCTGCCTTCGCTCGGGCTGCGTGTTGATCCCGTCGAACGGCATGCTTCCCCTGTGACGACAAGCCTCATGGCAATCAGCATGGACCACCCTGCGCCCGATCCCAAGGCCCCCTGCCCTGGCAGGCTAGGTCGTCCGGCGTTAGCGCACTAGGATCGGCACGAGTGGCGACCCCGTGCTGGAGGATCGATGATCGGACGATTGGGCCTTCTCGCCATACCGTCGACCCTGGCCGTGGTGATCTACATGAGCGTCGTTTTCGGCCTGTCCAGGCACGAGACCGGTCTGCTGTTCCAGGCCGACCGGACGCCTCCCGATGTTGCCAACGCGAATGTCGATGGGCTGCAGTCGGTGCGGGTCCGGACCGCCGACGGGCTCGACCTGACGGCCTGGTTCCTGCCGCCTCCGCCCGGCCAGATGACGATCCTGTATCTGCACGGCAACGGCGGCAACCTCACCAACCGGATCGGTCGCGTCCGTCGCATGGCGCGACAGGGAAACGGGCTGCTGTTTCTCGAATATCGTGGCTATGGCGGCAATCCGGGCACACCGAGCGAGGACGGACTTGCCGCCGATGCCGCCGGTGCCCTGAGCTTTCTCCGTGACAACGGGATCGAGGGCGGGCACGTGGTGCTCTACGGCGAGTCTCTTGGTACGGGCGTGGCGGTTCGGCTTGCCACGGACCATCGGGTCGGCGGCGTCATCCTGGATTCGCCCTACACCAGCATCGCCAACGTGGCGCAGTCGCGGTTCCCGTTGCTTCCCATCAAGCTGCTCATTCGCAACCGGTTCGACCTGATCGGACGCATTGCACGGATCGAGGCGCCGCTGCTCATCGTCCAGGGCGCCAGGGATCAGGTCATACCGCCGGCGATGGGACGGGCGGTTTATGAGGCGGCCGTCCAGCCGAAGACGATCTGGGTGGCCCCGGACGGCACCCATGACGATGTGCTGGAAAGCGGCGGCGACCCCATCGTGACGAGCTTCATCGCCGGCATCAGGATGGCGTCGCGCCTGCCTGGACCATCACCCGCCCCCAAAGCCGGCACCCGATAGGTCTCAGACGCTGAGGCGAGGCCGGAGGGTTTCGGTCGGAAGGTTCAGCAGCGACATGCTGGTGATGGGCGAACCGGCACGGGCGGGAGACGAAGGCGGCCGACCGCGCACGACATCGAGCGGTGCCCAGCCGGAGCGGTTGAAATCGATCCCGGCCATGTCCTGCCGACGGCGCCGACCGAAATCGTGCAACGTTGTGAACTGCTCCTCGACAGTTCGCGAGCCCGGCACCGGGCCGTACTCTCCGGACCCGCCGCTGAGCATGTAGGTGGCGCGTGTGTCCCTGATCAGGCCGGCCGATACGGCCACGCCAGCTTGATTGCAGTTCGAGTCCAGCACCAGTGTCGCGCCGGCGACCAGTGGCACGAACAGGGCCATCGGGCTGATCCCGGGCATCCTATCGTCGTCTGTCTTGGTGATCGCCAGGAAAACATCCGAGGCATCCGCCTTCAGCCCGGCGACCGCGGACATCAGGAAGTTCGAGACGTTCCAGTTCGCGACGTCGTAGCCTCTCGGCCGGGTCGAGCGACCGCCGCACGCATAGAGAATATAGGCGGTCGCATCCGGCTGAGGCGGCGCCAGTGCAGTCGAGGAACCACCACCTGCATCGAACCCGGCGAGCGAGACCAGGGGAATGCCGCATAGATCGGGGATGGGGCCGACACCGCGATTGCTCAGGATCGCCGCCGGCACGGCATCGTACAGAATTTTCGCGTGATGCTCCGGCGCCGCATCCGGATCGAGCAGCATGTAGGCGGCACCAGCCCGGAGTATGCCGAGCAGGAACCCGGGCAAGGTGTCCGCGCACGGTTCCGCGACTGCGACGATATCGCCGGCCCCGAGGCCGCGACCGACCAGGGCCCGGGCAATCCGATCACCCAGCAGGTCCAGCGCGCGGTAGGTCAGGTTGCGCGCCGGATCGCCCTGAACCATGACGGCGAGCGCGTCTGGCCTGCACGCGGCCTGGAAAGCGATCAGTTCAGGCAGGGTCTCGACCGGTCCCGGCCGTGTAACCGCCAGGCGCTCGCGTTCCGGTGCAACAGCTTCGGCATACCGGACCGAGGCGATCGGCACATCCGTCGACACCGAAAGCTCGGTTGCGAAACAAAGCAGCCTGTTCTGTAGGGTTTCGAGTTCCTGGCGGCTGTAGAGCGCCGGGCTGGCGTCGAAATCGATCCTGATGCCTCGCTGGTCGGGGCGGTCGTAGGCAAACACCACCAGGTCGTCGACGGAACCGTTGCAAAGATTATGGACGGTGGTCTGGCAGTCGCCGAATTGCAGGGCGTAGTCGAACGGCTCGATGTTGATGCCCAGCGCGCAGATCTGCTGGCTCGGGCTGATGAAGCCGAGATCCTGGCGAAGATCTTCATACCGGTATCGCTGGTGGCGCAGGGCGGCACGCATCGATCTGCCGACCTGCGCCACCAGATCCAGCAGCGTCGTCTGGGGCGTGAACCGGATACGCAGCGGGACGGCGTTGGCGACCATGCCGGGAACGGTGCGCATCTCCCGTCCCATGCGCCCCGAGACCGGCATCTTGACGACCAGGTCGTTCGCCCCGGACTCGCGATGGAAGTAGGCGGCAACCACCGCGGTCAGGATCTGCGGCACCGTGACGTTCAGGCCGCGGACCGCTTCCTGGAACCGGGCCGCGCAGGGCGCCGGAAGATATGCGGTCGAGCGAAGCAGGCCACCCCAGGACGGGACACGGCGACGCGTCAGCGACACCGGCGCCGGCAGGTCCGCCAGTTGCCGTTTCCAGTATTCGCGATCCGACACGATCGCACCGGACCCGCGATAACGGTGTTCGTCCTCGATCTGGCGGCTGAGCGAGCCGAAGCCGTTCGGGGCCGGCTCCTGCCCGTCGAGGAACGCCGAATAGATCGCGGCGACCCGATGCGCGACCAGTGCGGCCGCGAAGCCGTCGCCGATGATGTGATGGCAGCGGTGATACCAGAACACCCGGTCCGGACCGGCCTTGAAGATGACCGACAGCCACAGCGCATCGTGCTCGAGATCGAGCGGCGTTAGGAGCTCCTGCATCATCCAGTGCATGGCGCAGCCGACGGGATCGGCCTCGTCGCCAAAATCGATGACCCCAATCGATCCGGTAAATCTGGAATGGACGAGCTGGCACGGACGACCGTCACGCTCGACGATCACCGTCCTCGGTGGTTCGATCTCATCGGCAACGCGATGGAGCGCCTTCCGAAGAAAGCCGACATCGACTTGGCCCTTGATCTCGAACGTCTCGGCGATCTTGCAGACCACATCGCCGGAGCCAAGCTTGTGCGTGGCCCAAGCGCCCTGTTGCGCCAGAGTTAACGGAAAAATACCGATCTCAGGAACAGGGATTATATCCAGTGGCATGTGATCATCTCATAATCGAGATGACCCTATCAGCCCGGAGGCCGTCGGAGAACTCCGTATTTCCGGCGTCGATCACATCACGGGGAGACCTCGTGACCCCGGGGTCAGGGGCTGTTGGATGTCAGCTTGATCGGACTTGCGATACCGGGCTAACCAGATGGTCTGCCGAAATCGTCAACATGATGGGTCGAGGGTGCATGGCTCGGTTTGTCTCGGTCGGCGGCGATTGCCAGGCCGGCCTGCGGGTTTCGGCTATGAATCCGGGCGGCGTTCATCACTTTTTCGACTGGCTGGCGATCTCGATCCAGTCGACCATTCGATTGATCGAGAGCGATTTCCGGGACTTCCTGACCTGGGAGAACCTTCACCCCATCTACAACGGCGAAATCCTGGCGGGTGTCATCGATACGCAGCTCAGGGTCGAGTTCGCGCATGATTTTTCCGGGTTCACGCGTGAAGAATGCGACAGCGCACGGGCTCGCTATGAACTTCGTGCCAGGTGGTTCCGGGAGTTGTTCGAGGAAGACGAGCCCGCACCCTACTTCGTCCGGCGGTGGCACCCACGCGACGGCGCCGACGACGAGGCATCGGCAATACGGTTGTTCAAACTTCTTCGCGCAAAGCGGCGCGACATCAGCTTTCTCTATCTGCACAAGGATCCGACGCGGGGCGAACTTGTTTCCGGCGCGTACCGTAGTGCCTACCTCCCCCCGCCGACCAGCGAGGATTGGATGGGCAACGAGGATGCCTGGAACTACATGCTCAAGGACTTCGCGGTGCGTCCGCTCGCTGACGTCCAGGCCCCGATCATGAAGCTCAACATGCCAAGGTTCGCATGACGAGAGCCGTGTTTCAGCCTGGCGTCGCCAGGCCCGGGTGACGCACACCAGATCGTGCTCGGCAACATGGCAAACGGGATCGGAAGACAAGCCGCAACAGCAAGCGCTGTGCAGGACCGTCGATCGCCGCGGTTCCGAGCCTGATCACCGAAAGTCGTTTATGCGGTGCGGAACCTAGCTTCGAGGCAAGCTTTAGCGCGGCGCGTCATCTGATCCCGTTCGCTACCTGTTCGGCGACAGCCTCATGACCAACCGGGGGCAGCGAAGGACATGATGCACGAACGCTCCGCCGTAATTGCATCATGCCGGAGAATGCGGTGGCAAATGGCGATGGGGTTTGCCCATTCTATCGATCGCCAGTCCGGACCGTCGTTTCTCGAAGTCCACGCCGATCAGCTCAACGGTTCGCGATCGCTCAGGCCGGGTCGCCCGACTGCGCGCGTCCCTGCGCGGCGTAGATCGGTTATGCCCGCAACAACGATCGCGCTCCCGTACGGTGGGGCAAGTGGTTCCGTTACTCTCCCGATCGAGCCCACGCTTCCCCTCGTCGGTGGCAGCAGAATCGCGCCGACCCATTCCAGCTCGGCCCGGCCTTCGTGATGCCATCGCCATCTGCTTCGGCCACGGCCGGCGGCACCGCGGCAATTCCTGGATCGCCGGGCAGATCGCGCCTCCTGCTTCTGCTGGTGCCGGCACTGCTCTTGTCGGCCCTCGGCATCTGCAGCGCCTTCCTGGCCTCCGGCATCGCCTCGTCCTGGTTCGCGCCGCTCTATTTCGTGCTGCTTCTGGTGTCCTACGGCCGCCTGGCACTGACCACGGTCAGCTCGCTGCTCGGGCTATACCCCCGGTCCGCACCGCGGTCTCCGGCGCCGGCTGCACGAAGCCCGGACCAGCATGCCGGTCGCATCCGCACGGCGATCCTGCTGCCGGTATTCAACGAACCGCCGGAGCCGATTGCCGCAGCACTTCGTGTCATGGCGGAGTCGCTCGACGAGACGGACGATGTCGCCTTCTTTGTCCTCAGCGACACGCAGGATGCGATGCGTGCACTCCACGAAGCCCGGTTCTTCATGCCGTCGACAACATCACGATCCGGCGTTCCGATCACCTATCGCCGCCGCACCCCGAACACCGGTCGCAAGGCTGGCAACATCGACGAGTTCTGCCGGGAGCATGGGTCCGACTACGAGTTCGCCATCGTGCTGGACGCCGACAGCCTGATGACCGCGGACGCGATCCGCGCATTGATCGACGCCTTGCAGCGCGACCCGGACGCCGCATTGATCCAGTCGGTGTCCTACCCGATCGGTGGCACCACCCTGTTCGCCCGGCTGCAGCAGTTCGGCGCCCGCCTGAACACACCTTTGTCGGTCGCCGGCCAGAATCTCTGGCAGCATCGGCGCGGTACCTATTGGGGCCATAACGCCATCCTGCGGCTCCGCCCGTTCATGGAGCATGCGACGCTTCCGATATTGCCGGGCCGACCACCATTGGGCGGCGAGATCCTGTGCCACGACACCATCGAGGCGGCGCTGCTGCTGCGGGCCGGATGGGACGTCCGCCTGGCGCCGGACATCGCCGGCTCGTTCGAAACCACGCCCAGCAACCTGGTCGACCATCTCGCCCGCGAACGACGCTGGTGCCAGGGCAACCTCCAGCATCTGCGGCTCATGCTGGCATCCGGATACCGGCCCGCCTCCCAGCTACATATCGCAATGGGTATCCTGTATTATCTGGCACCCCCGATCGGATTGCTGACGACGATACTGCTTCTGCTCAGTGCCATACTGGCACACGGGACTACGGGATCCGCCCCGTCCCGGCTTGCGGTCGAGTGTTGCCTGTGGCTGACGCTGTTCATGCTGTTCGCACCGCGCCTGGCCAGCGTCGCTCGAGCGCTACTGCTGCCCGGCTTGGCGCGCCGCGGCTACGGCGGGCGCATACGGCTGATCCTCGGCGTGCTGCTCGAGCAGATCGCCAGCACGCTACTCGCGCCGATCTTCGCGGTATCCGTCACCGGCTTCGTCATCGACACGTTTCGCGGCAAGGTAGTGGCCTGGAACACCGCGGCGCGCGGCGACCGTCCGGTCGGCTGGATCGAGGCGTGGGAACGGTTCAGGGTTCACACCCTGGTCGGCCTGGCGGTGATGGCCGCACTCTGGATGATCCGCCCTGCGTTGCTGCCATGGTCGATGCCGTTCCTGGCCGGGCTGATCCTGTCTGTCCCGATTGCCTGCTGGTCCGGCAGCGTCCGGCTCGGCACGCTGGCACGACGGTTCGGCCTGTTCCTGACATGCGACGAGTTGGCGCCGGTTCCCGAGCAACTGGCATTTGCCTCACTGCTGCCGGCTGCCCCGGAAGCTGTCGGCTACCGGCGGCCGCCCACGCGCCGGGATGACATGACCGTCGCGAACGGCGACTGATCGTCAGACGCGCAGATCCATCGGCGCGACCGCCGGCTCCTGCGCATCCACCAGCGCGTCGATCACCACCGGCCCCGGCGTTGACAGGGCCCGGCGGATCGCAGGTCTGATGTCCGCCACGGTCGCACAACTGACGCCGGTGGCACCGACCGCCCGGGCATAGGCCGCGAAATCGATATGTCCCAGTTCGCAGCCATAGGTGGGATTGCCCATGTCGCCCTGCTCGAACATCACCTCGGCCAAAGCATCGTTGTTGAGCACGAGGATCTTCAAGTCCAGCCGGTGCAGCACCGCCGTCGACAGTTCGGCCATCAGCATGGCCAGGCCACCATCGCCGACCACGGCGATCGACATCCGGTCCGGATGCACGAACGCGCCGGCGATCGCCAGCGGCAGGCCGGACGCCATCGACACCAGGGTACCGGACCCGGCCCAGCCCTGACCGGCACGGATCGTGATGTGCCGTGCGGCGAACTGCGTGTTGCAGCCGCAATCCAGGCTGAACAGCGCCCGGTCCGGCGCCAGGTCGCTCAGCGCCCGCACGACCGTCTGCGGCCGCAGGCGGGGTCGCGTCTGGGTGGCCTCGACCTTTCGCAGCAGTGCGTTCCAGTCCCGCATCCGCGATTGCGCGTCCGCGAGGAAGCGCCGGTCCGTCTGGCGCCGAAGCAGCGGCTGCAATTGTGCCAGCGTCGCCTGCATGTCGCCGACGAGCCCGATCTCGACCGGGTGCCGCAACCCGATGCGGTCGTTCAACCGATCGACCTGCACTCCGCGCGCCTGGCCGGGCTTGGGATAGTAATCCGTCCACGGCATCGTCGAGCCCAGGATCAGCACCGTGTCGCACGCCTGCATCGCCTCGAACGACGGACGCGTGCCGAGATGGCCGATCCCACCGGTGGTGAGCGGATGCTCGTCCGGCAGCAGCGCCTTGGCCAGATACGCCTTGGCGACCGGGGCACCCAGCGTATCGGCCAGGAGTTCCACCTCCGGCCGCGCCGAGAGACATCCCTGCCCGGCCAGGATCGCGACGCGCCGGCCGGCATTCAGGATCTCCGCCGCGGCCTGCAACTGGTCCGGCGACGGGGCGCTGTCCGGGCGCACCCAGCGCGACGCCAGCCTGCTGCGCGCCGGATCGACCGAGGGTCTATCCGCGCCGAGCCGCAAGGACTGGACGTCCTTGGCGATGGTCAGATGCGCGACGCCACGGTCGCCCAGCGCGGCGCGGCAGGCGCGATCGACCACGTGCAGTGCGTGCGCCGGTCCGCTGATCCGTTCGTTGAACAGCGCCGCGTCGGCCATCAGCCGCACGGTGTCGACGCTCTGGGGATAGCGCATCCCCTCCATGTCATGGAACGTCGAGCCGGTGATCGCCACCACCGGCGATCCGTCCAGCTTGGCGTCGAACAGCCCGTTCAGCAGGTGGATGGCGCCTGGCCCGGTGGTGGCGCAGCACACGCCGAGCCGGCCGCCATGCTTGGCAATGCCGGACGCCATGAACGCCGCCGCTTCCTCGTGACGCACACCGATGAACGCGATCTCGTCGCGACGTCGGCGCAATGCCTCGATGAGCGGATTGATGCCGTCCCCGACGATGCCGAACGCGTGGGTCGCACCCCAGGCGATGAGGATATCGACGACGATCTCGACCGTGCTCGGGTCGGGCGCTGTGCTCTTCGGCGCTTTCGATGCGCCGTCGGGTGTCGCGGCCAGGGCTGGAACAGCGGCGGCGGCGGCGGCGACGCTGGTCAACCCCGCCAGCCGGAACAGTCGCCGGCGGTCTAGACCAGGTGGGCGCAATTGATCGGTCATGATGCTCTAGAAACTCGGCAGATCAAGGAGGTAACCCTTCGGATCAGGATGCATCTTTGATTCTCTCGAGATCGTGTCCGCGAGGCCATATGGAGAAGGTGTTGGATTTTGCGGCGGTGGACGATCCGACCCTACCGACCAACCCGGCTCGCTCTGCTGTCATCGCGCTCAAGCTTGGCACGCAGAATGCCACCGTTCGTCATCACCCGGCCGTGCCCTGCCGTCGCCTGCCTGAGTTCGTGCAATCTCTACGTGAAAGAGACGCGTCAGCAACGGCTCAAGCTCTCGAATTTGTGATACTGACGGCTGGGCGTCTGTCCGAAGTGCGCAAGGTGACTTGGCACGAAATCGACATGGACACGGCTACATGGACGGTGCCGGCGTCACGGATGAAGATGAAGCGGGAGCATCGGGTGCCGCTATCAGAAAGGCGATGGAGATACTACCGAGCCGCCCCGCGCCCCCTGTAGGCAGCGACAGCGACGTCTTCGCCGGTCAGAAGGCCAACACTGCCCTCATGGCGCTTGATATGCTGCTGCGGCGCTTCGATCCGATCTGGAAAGACCGGCATGGCGATCCGATCACGGTCCACGGCTTCCGGTCCACGTTCCGCGACTGGTGCGCCGAGGCAAAGGGCACGCCGCGTGAACTGGCAGAGACGGCCCTTGCCCACAGGGTTGCGGGTGTGGAGGGTGCCTACCAGCGCGGCGACATGTTCATGAAGCGCCGGCTGTTGATGGAGGACTGGGCCGTCTATGCCGCCAGCGCGCTGCCGAAGATCATTACTCACAAGTCGGTGACATAGGCTACAATCCCTTGTACTAGTATCTGCCATTTGATACGGTCAGGCATGAAGAGAGATGGCCGAACTTTTGATCATGGGACGCTGGAAGCCATACGGCTGATGGCAGTTGAACGCGTTCGCGACGGTGAACGGCCGTCCTCTGTCGTAGCGTCGTATGGCTTCTGCCGGACCACGATCTACAAATGGCTCAGAGCAGCGTCAACGCCTGAACTGGGAGATGAGGCGCTGCATTCGACAAAGTCTCTGGGCCCGCCGCGCAGTCTGACGCCAAGTCAGGAGCAGCAGGTGTTCCTTTGGGTCAATGGGAAAGATCCTCGTCAGTATGGTCTGGATTTCGGTCTTTGGACGCGCTCCATGATCTCCGCTTTGATCGAGGAGAAGTTCGGCATCAAAATTGGCTTGACGGCAGTCGGCACCCTACTGGCGAGGCTGGAGCTCACGCCGCAGAAGCCGTTGCAGAGGGCTTATCAACGCGACCCTGAAGCCATCCAGACGTGGCAGCGTGATACGTTTCCTTCTATTGCCAGTAGAGCAAAAAGCGAGGGCGGCGAGATCTACTTCTGGGACGAATCGGGGTTCCGTGCCGATACGGTGCATGGGAAGACCTGGGGCAAGAAGGGACAAACACCGGTTGTCGAGCGCCCGGGTCAACGGCAGTCGATCAGCGCGGCATCAGCCGTCAACGCTCGCGGTGCGTTCTGGTATTGCACCTACCAGGGCGGCCTCAACGCGGAGCTGTTTATCGTCCTACTGAAGATGATGATGCGTAACCGCCGCAAGCCCGTTCATCTCGTAGTCGATGGTCTTCCAGCCCACAAGACAAAGCTCGTGAACGCCTACATCCAATCAACCAACGGGATGCTGACGCTTCACTTTCTTCCCGGCTACGCTCCCGATCTTAACCCGGACGAGCTCGTGTGGAGCCACATCAAGCGTACCGGTGTAGCCAGAACACCATTGCGGAAGGGCGATAGCTTGGGCGAGAAGATCGAGGGTCAGCTTGCCAAACTCAAACGTATGCCCAAGCTGGTGCGCTCATTCTTCAGAGTGGAAAGTGTAGCTTATATCACCGACTGCTGAGTAATGCAAGAGCTAGCTGGGCCAAGCTTGGGCATGTGCTGCCGTGAAGCGGCTTAATAGACGACCAATATACTCATGTTCACGGGCCAACCTGTAAACATGCGTATATTATTAATAGCATCCAGAGGCCAGCAAGCCGCTCAAGAGGTGAGTCATCTGCAGGCCAAGCGTATGGAGATAAAGAATGCAGCCTATTAACTCAACAGATTCCACGACCGCACTTCTAATTCCATGCCCCCCGGACAAGTTCGGGGAATTCATCGCTGGACTGCTTGGGAAGCCTCATGTTTTGTCCAAAGAGTTTCAAGGCCACTTCGAAATCGGTGTTGATGAAGTCTTAGAGTTTCACCATTTGATCGAGCAGCGAATTGCTGACCAAAATTTTGCTAGTCTGATCGAATGCGTGCTGACGACTACTTACGCTGACCGGTCTTCAGTCGAAGTGCGATCGATTGACCAGTTCCGCGCCTACGCAGAAACTCGTTCGCTGATACCTGTTCATATTGCTATTACGTGGATTTACCTTTTTAGTTTCACGGGAAGACAGTTCCCGAAAAACAGCAGATAGATGTAGGAATCTCTACCTCATTTGATAATTTACCAGAGCCTGAAGCGGCCGAAGCATATCTCGCACGCTCGTACCGTAACATACGGCTAAAGCTGGGAGATCAAACGGGACTCGTGACCATACGGATAAGTCATACTAGCCGGTCCTGGGGGCTTGATATTCTCAATCTCTTAAGCACATGCACAGAAAAGGTTCTGCAAAATGATAGCAAGACCATACGCGGTCTTATAAGATACTATGGCGCAAGAATTGGGGTTTTGAGCTTCGTACCGAGCTTCACGGTGTTTTTAACCGTAGGAGTTTCTGTTTTAAACAACCTTCAGAAACCATTGATTTCCCAATATCAGAGTCTTCACAGCGGACAGACTGTTGATGAAGCTGACATACGAGCACGGGTAGATTTCATATTTAATAGCTTAAATACCCTACATTCAACAATCTTATCCACCGCAACTATTCTTTACGTCATCTTGTCTATCATCCTTTCCATTCTTACATCCGTTGGGATTGCCAGCCTAACTGATATCAAAACTCCGAGCTTCATTCTTTTTACGGACAAGGCCAAGATTGCACGCGACAATAAACAAAAGAGTCTGAAACTTGACACGATTGTTTTTTTCGCGACCTTCGCAGTCAATGTTGTTGCTGGTGTTATTGCCGGTGTCATTTTCGCCAGATTTTGGTCCTAGCGTGTTTAGGTAATCTTACCTGGATTCGCCGAGAAGGCGGTAGACGTTGATAATCCTAGGTTTGGCGGCGGCATAGGGAGCAACGCTGATTAAGCCCGCGCCAGTAGGTTCCGAACTGCCGTAGCGGTCCAGGCACCGCCGCGTGCGGTCATAATGCCTGTGACTGTTAGATCAGCCGCAATGGCACGTAGCGGCAGGGCGCGCCCGCGCACCTCTATAACGATGGGAAGCAGGCTGGCAGCGAACGCATCGGCCTTTCTGACCGGCGCATCCTGACCCATAGCCATAACCTCTGCCCTCATCGGCGGAACTTCACCCTTCCTGCGACCGACATACACGCCCCTAGCCTTCACCGCTGCCAGGGCGGCTTTCGTGCGTGCGCTGATCGCCTCGCGCTCGTGCTGCGCAACCAGAGCCATGATGCCGATAATGAAGCTGTTGGCGTTCGGCATGTCGCAAGCCACGAAGGCTATGCCGGTATCCCGCAAGGTCATCAGGAAGGCGCCGTTGCGGCTCAACCGGTCCAGCTTGGCGATAAGCCGGGTCGCGCCGGTCAGCTTGGCTAAGGCCATGACGAACAACGCACATTCCACTGTATTATTTGTCAGGCCAACTTTTCCATTCCGCCCGGCATCCAACGGGATGCTGTGTTCTGATCCATGCCGGGCCGAACGCCGCCGTCAGTACAGCAAGGATGAATATGCCAAGGCAAAGGCACGATCCAGTGCCAAACGCGCCGCCTTTTTCGCGCTTTCTGCCGCTGGCCTTGCCACCATCGACCTGCACATAACGCCGCCGAGTGACGCGGGCCGATAGCGAGCTATGCGTCTAGGACGCGACTAGGCTAACCATGCCATGCAATCCGCGCATACCGCCGCTTGCCGATTCCGGCCCGGCCCGGCCTTGCTGGCGGTTGATCTAGCCAACCCCTAGCTGTCGCCCGCGTCTGTCTCGAACCGCCGCCAAGACCGCCTATGCTTGGTTTCTGGCAGCGTCCGATGGCCACCGCCGCCCTTCTTTCGGGAGTTCCTAAGCCTTATGCTCTCGCCTTCTGCGCTAAGCATCAGGCACCCTAATGTTGCAAAGGCTAGATCAAAAAGGGATGACCTTGAACTAATTTTAGGGAAGCAGTCCCAGCTTGTTTCGAAACCGGTCCAACATGATCCTGTATTTTAACGAGCGTCCAACTGGAGTTTCATCAACATGAACGTGAGACTCAATGCACAAAAACAGGACGCAGTCTGTAAACTGCATGAGGTAAAGCAGCGCTTTCGATCTTGGAGATGAAAGATGGAGGTGCATGACGCCATGACGGCTGAGTAGGATGTCTGCCCTTGTGCTCGCCCGATAGTACCGATCGAGGGCACGGCCAGCAAGAATACGTGTTCGAATGTCATCTACAGCAAGCAGATCAGCGTCTGACGCATGGTTTGTGATGTTGTGCTTCAGCATATCGTCAAAGTAGACCCGTTTAGATCGTGCCTGGACGTAAGCTAAATGAAGAACCGCCCCAGGATCGGGAAGGCCCTTTGTTGTAACCTGATTAATGGGTGCTGCTGGATTAGGATCGCAGCCTTCTAAATCAGCCACGCTTTCCTTGCCTGAGCATAGAGACGAACTCAAATGAACTCATCTCCGATGCATCGACCCACTTAGCCCGGCGTGCAACAGCATTCTTTGAAATAAGAAGGATCTTTTTCCCAACGAGGGTGTGCGTTCGGCCCCGCGTCTGTCTTGAGACGTTGGACGGAGTTACCTTCTTTTCTAACTGGCGACGGACAGGAGGTTGCTCCGTGCGACTACCCTGGGAAGGGCTCTCGCAGACGTGGTAGTAGTTCATAATGTGTCCCATGCACCAGATATGGTGTTACGGTCACGAGCAACAATCGCAACGCTCGTAAGCTAACGCGACACATGTAAGAAAAGCTATCACCAATGGTAGCAGTGATAAGCTCACCATATCAATTGGTTGCGTAGACTATCAACAGCTTAGCCAATGTATCAATAATAGCGCGTTCCGTTATAAATTCGTTAATCTCGTGATGTGCAATGAGGTGACTATCAGATGTACCGCTGGCTGCTGATCATTGGTTCACACCTGCTGCCTTTGAAGGCGGCACGCTGAAAGCTCTTGCACCGTCCCTGTAGCACATCCATTGCCAGTTAATCCGCCGCTTTTTTATCGGTTGCGGCCTGCTACAACATGCCGAGGATTCGGTAAGTGATGCTCGCCTGGCGTTCCGGTAGCTGCTTATCAACCGAGCTTGTGAGACGGCAGCACCGGCAGAAGGCACACTGCAAACGTGCAAGCGAACCGCACGCGCACAGTCTTTATAAATTTTCGTTGTAAAAGGCAGCTTCCGCCAGTTTGTGCCTGGCTTTGTGCCTAGCAGCCGCAATGACACTGTAACTTATTGATATTATTGACGTAGTGGCGGACCCGAAAGGATTCGAACCTTCGGCCTTCGCCTTCGGAGGGCGACGCTCTATCCAGCTGAGCTACGGGTCCCGCGCAGGCTGCATAGCCTGAAGCGCTGCCGAATGCCAGTCCGAAACCGGGACCCCAGTCAGGGCGTCCCTGCACCCGCCAGCCCGTCCAAATTGCCGGGGAGATAGGCCGGGACCGCCCCCGCCCAGCCCTGGCCGGCCACCCAGCCGGCGGCCGCGATGTCGCCGCCGGACGGCAGCGGCAGGTCGGGGGTCATGATCCAGGACACGACATCGTCGATCACCGCCATCCGGGTCAGGTCGCGCATCAACAAATGATAGCCGGCGGGATAGACGCTTCGGCGCACGTCCGGCGGCAGCATCGTCCAGGTGGCGGCCATCGAACGGGCCGGCACCAGCTGGTCACGCCCGCCATAGGCGATCAACACACGGCCCCGCATTCGCGACGCGGCGTCCTGCGCCCGGCTCATCAAATTCACCAGGCCGCGCAGCGTCGCGGTCCGGGTGGTCCGCACCGTCAGCGGGTCGTAGGCCAGCCGGTACAGGGCGGCCCGGTTGTCGCTGGCCATGATCTTCAGCGGCAGCTCCCGCCCGGTCAGCTCCCAGTCGGGCGCCAGGGTCGCGGCGGCCCACAGCGAGGCCGTCATGACCGGGTTCATCTGGTTGCGGCTCCACACCGCCGGCGCCAGCAGGATCGTGCCGGCGACCGGCGGCGCGTCCGGTCGGGCGGCCAGGCACATCAGCACGGCACCGCCCATGCTCTCGCCCATCAGGTAGAGCGGCACGCCCGGATGCCGTGCCGCCACCAGCCGGGTAAGTTCGGCCGCATCCGACACCAGCCGGCCGGTGCCGGGCCAGTGGCCACGCATCGGCGCCGCCCCGAACCCACGCTGGTCCGGCGCATAGACGGTGATCCCGCGTGCCGCCAGCACCGGCGCCGGCAACTCCCAGGCGTCGCGGCTGTCGTTGAAGCCGTGCAGCGCCAGGATGATGGCCCTGGGCGCGCCCATGCCGGTCGCCGGCCAGACCCGGGCAGGCAGACGGGCCCCGTCCGACAGGGTGAACACCATATCGGCCGGCACCAGCCTGCGATCGGCTTCATGCGCGCCAGGCGGACGGTGCGCTGGCGCGTCCAGCCGGAGTGGTACCGCCGCGGTGCAGCCGCCGAGCCAGGCCAGCATTGCCGAACCCAGCATCGCCCGGCGACGGATCGCGCGGATCAGGGGGCGTGGACCGGCAGAGGTTTCAAAGCGCACCCGTCCTGCGTATCATCGCGATATTCCCCAGGCCAAACTTCGAGGCGACACGATGCCGTTCGGCGCAGCCACTCCTACCCCGCAACTCGGGCCCGCCGCTATCGAGACCATCGTCGTCAGCAGCCGCGTGCTCGCCTGCGACGGCGACGCCGGTCCGCTCGGCCATCCGCGCGTCTGGTTGCGCATCGTCGAGCGCCAGACCTTCTGTCCCTATTGCTCGCGTGTGTACGTGCTAGCGGCGGGCGCCGGCGAAGGCGACGATGCCGGGCATTGACCGTGCCGCCAGACCACCCGTCCCCTGACCTGCTCACGCCGGATACGCCGCTGAGCGATCCCGACGATCCGGTCGCCGGGTCCGGCCCGGTCGACACCGACGCTCCCTGGGCCGGCATCCACCTGGTGCTGGTGGACGGTTCCGGCTTCATCTTCCGCGCATTCCACGCCCTGCCGCCGATGAACCGGTCGGACGGCACGCCGGTGAATGCGGTGTACGGCTTCACCAACATGGTAGCGCGGTTCCTGCGCGACCATGTCGGCACCCATCTCGCGGTCATCTTCGATGCCGGGCGCCTCACCTTCCGCAACGAGATGTACGACCAGTACAAGGCGCAGCGGCCCGATCCGCCGCCGGAGCTGATCCCGCAATTCGCCCTGGTGCGCGAAGCGACGGCGGCGTTCGGCATCCCGTCGATCGAGCTTGCCGGGTGGGAAGCCGACGACCTGATCGCCGCCTACGCCTGCAAGGTGGCGGCAGGCGGCGGGCGCTGCACCATCGTCTCGTCGGACAAGGACCTGATGCAGCTGATCCGGCCGGGCATCGACATGCTCGACCCGATCAAGCAGAAGCCGATCGGCGAGGACGAGGTGCGCGAGCGCTTCGGCGTCGGCCCGGACAAGGTGATCGAGGTCCAGGCGCTGATGGGCGACAGCGTCGACAACGTGCCCGGCGTACCCGGGATCGGGCCGAAGATCGCCAGCACGCTGGTGCTGGAATACGGCGATCTCGACGGCATCTATCGCGCCATCCCGACCATGAAGCCGTCCAAGCGCCGCGATGCGCTGGTGGCGCACGAGGCCGCCGCCCGCCTGTCGCGCGAGCTGGTGATCCTGCGCCACGATGCACCGCTGCCGCTGCCGATCGAGCAGCTCGCCTTCACCGCGCCGGACAGTATCCGCCTCGGCACCTGGCTCGGGGAGATGGGCTTCAAGTCGATCGCCCAGCGCCTGTCGATCGAGGCATTGTCGCCGGCACCCAGGCCGCGGCCGGCCCCCGTCGCACCCGCCGGCGCCGAACCGACCGCCGACGAGTTGATCCCGCGTCACGATGCGCCGTTCAGCGACTACGACACCGTCACCGATCTGACCGTACTGGCCGGCTGGGTCGCCGAGGCCCGTGCGGCCGGCTTGTGCGCGGTCGATACCGAGACGAACGGGCTGGACCCGCTGCGGGCCGACATGGTCGGCTTCTCGCTGGCGACGAAACCGGGACGCGCCTGCTACGTGCCGCTGCTGCACGAGGGCGATCTCGAGCATCCGGTCGGGCAGCAGCTCGATACCGCCGCCGCGATGGCGGTGATGGCGCCGCTGCTGACCGATCCCGGCGTGCTCAAGATCTTCCAGAACGCCAAGTTCGACATACTGGTGCTGGAACGGGCCGCCAGGGGCATCATCACCGGGCCGATCACGCCGATCGACGACACCATGCTGATCTCCTACGCGCAGGCCGCCGGCGCGCACGGGCATGGCATGGACGAGCTCGCCTCGCGCTTCCTCGGTCACACCCCGATCACCTACGACCAGGCTACCGGGACCGGGCGCAACCGCATTCCATTCGCGCGGGTAAACCTGAAATCGGCTACCGACTATGCCGCCGAGGATGCGGACGTCACGTTGCGGCTCTGGCACATCCTGCATCCGCAGCTGCGCACCAACCAGTCGCTGTCGCTGTACGAGCAGATGGAGCGTCCGCTGATCCGGGTGCTGGCGACCATGGAGGCCGCCGGCATCAAGGTCGACGAGGTCGAGCTCAGGCGCATGTCGGCGGATTTCGCCGCCCGCATGGCGGTGATGGAAACCGACATCCACGCGATGGCCGGCCGCAGCTTCAATCTCGGCTCGCCCAAGCAGCTCGGCGAGATCCTGTTCGACGAGATGAAGCTCCCGGGTGGCAAGCGCATGAAGACCGGCGCCTGGGGAACGGACTCCGCCGCCCTGCAGGCTCTCGCCGAGCAGGGCAGCGACCTGCCGGCCCGCATCCTGGAATGGCGCCAGCTCGCCAAGCTGAAATCGACCTATGCCGACGCGCTGGTGACGCAGATCAACCCGGAGACCAAGCGGGTCCATACCTCGTTCCAGATGGCGATCACCTCGACCGGCCGGCTGTCGTCGAACGAGCCCAACCTGCAGAACATCCCGATCCGTACCGAGGAAGGCGGCCGCATCCGGCGCGCGTTCGTGGCAGCGCCCGGCCACGTGCTGGTCTCCGCCGACTACTCGCAGATCGAGCTGCGGCTTCTGGCGCATGTCGCCAACATCCCGGCGCTGCGCGAGGCGTTCGCGGAAGGCCAGGACATCCATGCCCGCACCGCGTCCGAGGTGTTCAACGTTCCGATGGAAGGCATGGACCCGCTGACAAGGCGGCGCGCCAAGGCGATCAATTTCGGCATCATCTACGGTATTTCCGCGTTCGGGCTGGCACGCCAGCTGGCGATCTCGCCGGGTGAGGCGCGCACCTACATCGACGCCTATTTCGCGCGCTATCCGGGCATACGCGACTATATGGAGTCCACCCGCGACGAGGCCCGCGCCAACGGCTACGTGTTGACCCCGTTCGGACGGCGCTGCTGGGTCCAGGGCATCGCGGACAAGAACCCGGCGCGGCGCGGCTACGCCGAACGTCAGGCCAGCAACGCGCCGCTGCAGGGCGGGGCCGCCGACATCATCAAGCGCGCCATGGTGCGGCTGCCGGCGATCATGAACCGGGACGGTATCCAGGCGCGGATGCTGCTGCAGGTGCATGACGAGTTGTTGTTCGAGGCGCCGGAAGCCGAGGCGGATGCGCTCGCGGCAATGGTCCGCACCGTGATGGAGGGCGCTGCCACCCTCTCGGTGCCGCTGGTGGTCGAGACCGGGATCGGCCGTAGCTGGGCGGAGGCGCATTGAGGATCATCCGCCTCCTCATCCCGATCCTGCTGGTCGTGGTGGTGATCGTGCAGGTGGCAGTCGGGCTCAACTGGTTCGGGCTCGGCGCGCCGGATCCGCGGCTCGCGACCAAGCCGCTCGGCGAGGCACAGATCGATATCGGGGGGCCGTTCACCCTGACCGCGGCGGATGGCCGCACCGTTACCGACCGCACCTTCCTCGGCAAATGGGTGCTGATCTATTTCGGCTACACCAACTGTCCCGACACTTGCCCGACCGCGCTGAACGACATCGGGAATGCGCTCGACATGCTGGGCGCCGAAAGCGGCAAGGTGGCTCCGCTGTTCATCACCATCGATCCCACGCGCGACACGCCGGCGGTCATGGCGGCCTACACGGCGAAATTCGACAAGCGCATCATCGGCCTGACCGGCACCACGGCACAGATCGAGCAGGTGAAGCAGGCTTTCCACGTATATGCCTCGCCGGCACCACACGACGAGCATGGAAAGATGGTCATGGATCACAGCTCGGTCATCGTGATCATGAACCCGCAAGGCACGTTCGTGGACGCGCTGAACGGCAACGCCAATCCGGAAATCATCGCCGCCAGGCTGCGAACACTGGTCCAGTGACACGATGATGGGACGTCTCTTCCGGCGATCGATTTTGTCGAGCCTGGCACTGCTGCTCGCCGCGGCGGCGCCGGTACCGGCGGACCAGACACCGGCCGATGCGCCGCCGCTGATCGCGCCAGGAGGCCAGACCCTCGGCAGTCCACATCGCGGCGGCACGCTTCGCCTCACCGCGGATGCAGGTGCCGGCACCGCCGACCCGCAGGTCAACTACAACTCGGAAATGATCACGCTCGGCGTGGTGGTGTATGACGGGCTGACCGCGTTCGCCAAGCGTCCGGGAGAGGCCAGCAACATTCCGGTTGCCGATCTCGCCGAGGCACTCCCCGAGCCGCAGGATGGGGGCCTTACATATGTGTTCCACCTGCGCCCGGGCATCCGGTTTTCCAGCGGGCGCGAGGTCGGTGTGCGCGACGTGGTCGCCTCGTTCCAGCGCATCTTCAAGGTGAACTCGCCGACCGCGGGCGGCTTCTATGGCGGCATCGTCGGCGCTGACGCGTGCCTGAAGGACGGGCCGAACTGCACGCTGGCCGGCGGCGTGGTCGGCAACGAGGCCGACCGCACCATCACCTTCCACCTGACCCATCCGGACGCCGAGTTCTTCGACAAGCTCTCGTTTCCGCACGCCTACGTGCTGCCGGCGGACACGCCCGCGCACGATCTCGGCAACAATGCGCCACCGGGCACCGGCCCCTATCGCATCGTGAGCTACGACCCGAACCATGGCATGACGGTCGAACGCAACCCGTATTTCAAGGTATGGGCGCCCGAGGCACAACCGGACGGCTACGCCGACCACATCGTCTACAGCTACGGCCTGACCGACGAGGCCGAGGTTACCGCCACCGAGAATGGCAACTTCGATTACATGTACGACAACGTGCCGCTCGATCGCTACGGCGAGCTCGGCGACCGTTTCCCGGACCAGGTGCATATCAACGACATCTTCGGCATGTTCTACCTGATCATGAACGTGAACCTGCCGCCGTTTAACAACATCAAGGTCCGGCAGGCGGTCAACTACGCCGTCAACCGGCGCGCCATGCAGACCTTCTACGGCGGCCCGGCGGCAGGCAGCGTGTTGTGCCAGAACATTCCGTCCGGCCTGTCCGGCTACGAACCCTACTGCCCCTACACCAAGGGCGCCGACTTCGCGCATCCCGCCACCGAGTGGAAGGCGCCGGACCTGGCGCGGGCGAAACAGCTCGTCGCGGAAAGCGGCACCAAGGGCATGCATGTCACGCTGGTGGTGCCGAACCGCGCCGTCGAGATCGCCATGGGCACCACCCTGCAGAACATGCTGCGGTCCCTCGGCTACGATGCGGACGTGAAGGCGATCGCGTTCGCGATCCAGTTCACCTACATCCAGAACACCAACAACAAGGTGCAGATCAGCCTGTCCGATTGGTATGCGGATTATGCCGAACCATCGGATTTCCTGACCGCCCTGTATGGCTGCGAGAACTTCCATCCGGGGTCCGATTCGTCGGTGAACATCTCCGGTTATTGCAGCAAGCCGGTCCAGGCTTTGTTCGACCAGGCCGCCCTGGTCTCGGTGACCGACAAGAAGGCGGGCGCCGCTCTCTGGGCCAAGGCCGATCGGATGATGCTGCAGGACGCACCGGCCGCACCGCTGATCAAGATGAAAAAGATCGATCTGGTCTCGAAACGGCTTGGGAATTTCTACAACACCAATCTCTACCACATGCTGTTCTCCCAGGTCTGGGTCCAGTGAGCACGACCGTCTCGTCCCGCAGCGCCGTTCGTGTGCGAGGCCCCTGGGAAATCGCCGGCCGCGCACTGCTGCGCATGCCGAGTGCGGTCATCGCCGCCGGGGTGCTGGTGCTGCTGGTCGCCGCCAGTCTCGCGGCGCCGCTCTATGCGAGCCGTGTCGCCCATACCGAGCCGTTCGTGTCCGATGTCGCCGCCACGGTCACCCTGCACGGCGAGGAGATTCCCGTCATGCAGCCGAACAACAACCGGCTGCATCTCGGCCTCACCCCGATCGGCCCCACCTGGCACGCGGATGCCGACCTGCTCGGTGCCGACAGCCAGGGTCGCGACGTGGCCGCGCGGCTGCTGTACGGCGGCCGCAACTCGCTGCTGATCTCGAGCTGTGCCGCGATCCTGTGCATCGTCATGGCGGCGGTGGTCGGCATCTGCGCCGGGTTCTTCGGCGGCATCGTCGACATGCTGCTGTCGCGGCTGATGGACATCATGTGGGCGATCCCGGTCTATCTGTTCGCGATCTCGCTCTCGATCGTCACCGTCAGCCAGGGGCTGCAGCTCGGGCCGTTCGTGATCCGGTCGGACAACCTGATCCTGCCGATCGCCATCATCGCGCTGGTGTATGTGCCCTACGCCGCCCGCCCGATCCGCGGCCGCGTTATGTCGCTGCGCCAGGCCGAGTTCGTGCTGGCGGCCCGCTGCCTCGGCGTGTCGCGCACACGCATCCTGATGCGCGACATCCTGCCGAACGTCAGCACCACGCTGATCGTGCTGGCGCCGCTGGTGATGGCGCTGGCACTGCTGGCCGAGAGCGCGCTGTCGTTCCTGTCGATCGGCGTGCAGGCGCCGGCGGCAAGCTGGGGCACCATCATCGAGGACGGCCAGGGCCTGATCTACACCAGGCCGATGGTCGCGATCGCGCCGGGCCTGGCCATCGTCGTCACCGTGCTCGCGCTCAACATCCTCGGCGACGGGCTGCGCGACGCGCTCGATGTCAAGGAAACCAGCCGGCGGCGCACGTAGATGCTGACCGCCCTGGTGAAGCGCCTCGGCCAGACGGTGCTGGTGCTGTTCGGCATCAGCGTGCTGGTGTTCCTGGTGTTCTTTGCCACACCCGGCGCCGACCCGTCCGCGCGGATCGCCGGTCGCAACGCCAGCCAGGAAACCCTGGCGGCGGTGCGTCACCAGTACGGGTTCGATCGTCCGCTACCGGTCCAGTACGTCAAGCTGATGGGCCGGCTTTTCATCACCTGCGACCTCACCTCGTTCGTCGATCACGGCGAGGAGGTGGTGCCGGAGGTGATGCGTGCGGCTCCCGTCACCATTTCGCTGGTCGCGGGCGCCGCGGTCATCTGGATCGTGGTGTCGATCGCCATGGGCACGATCGCCACCGCGATGCGCGGCACGTTCGTCGATCGCGGGCTGATGATGCTGGGGCTGGTCGGGATATCGATGCCGGTGTTCTGGCTCGGCGAGGTCACCAACCTGATCACCCAGAGCCGCTACCACGATACCTGGATGTTCTCCTGGGTGCCCGGGCTCGGCTACGTGCCGCTGTCCGACGATCCGATCGGCTGGTTCCGCCACCTGATCATTCCGTGGTGCGTGCTGGCGGTGCTGTTCATCGGCATTTATGGCCGCGTGCTCCGGGCCGACCTGGTCGCCGCGTACGGCGAGGATTTCATGCGTACCGCCCGCGCCAAGGGCCTCACCGAAACCCGCGTGCTGCTGCGGCACGGGCTGCGCACCTCGCTGATCACGTTCGTATCGCTGTTCGGGCTGGATTTCGCCCAGCTGGTCGGCGGCGGCGCGCTGCTGACCGAGGTGGTGTTCGGGCTGCAGGGGGTCGGGCGGCTGACCTACCAGGGGCTGATCAATCTCGACCTGCCGCTGATCATGGCGACCGTGATGTATTCGGCGATCTTCGTGGTGCTCGCCAACGCGGTTGTGGACCTGGTGTATCTCCTGCTCGACCCGAGGGTGCGTGATGGACGCTGAGTATCGCGGCGGCGACCCGTTGCTCGAGGTACGCGACCTCACCATCACCCTGCCGGCCGGACGCGGAAAAACCGTGCGGATCATCGAGAACATCTCGTTCGCACTGGGTGCCCGCGAGATCATGGGGATGGTCGGCGAATCCGGCTCGGGCAAGAGCATGACCGCGCTGGCGATCATGGGCCTGATCGACGCACCCGGCGCATCGATCACCGGCTCGGCGCGCTTCCGCGGCCGCGAGTTGATCGGGCTCGGACGACGCGAGATGCGGGCGCTGCGCGGGGCCGAGATCGCGATGATCTTCCAGGATCCGATGACCGCGCTCACCCCGGTCTACACGATCGGCTGGCAGATCGACGAGCAGCTCCGCGCCCACAAGCGCCTGAGCCGCGCCGGCGCCCGTGCGCGCACCGTCGAACTGCTGGGCGACATGGGCGTGCCCGACCCGGAACGTGCCGCCGATCGTTATCCGCACCAGCTTTCGGGCGGCCTGCGCCAGCGCGCGATGATCGCCATGGCGCTGTCCTGCAATCCGTCGCTGCTGATCGCCGACGAGCCCACTACCGCGCTCGACGTGACCGTGCAGGCCCAGATCCTCGACCTGTTGCGACGGCTGCGGAGCGATTTCGGCTCTTCGATCCTGCTGATCACCCACGACATGGGCGTGGTGGCCGAGACCTGCGACCGGACCATGGTCCTGTATGCCGGCAACGTCGCCGAACGCGGACCCACCGGCGCGCTGTTCACCCGGCCCGGCCATCCCTACACCGCCGGCCTGCTCGACAGCATTCCGCCCCTGCATGGCGAACGACCGAAGCGCCTGCCCTCGATCCTGGGCGCGCCGCCGAACCCGGCGCAGCGGCCGGACGGCTGCCCGTTCCTGCCCCGCTGCAGCCATGGCCACGATACCTGCGAGACGCGGCCGGCCCTGGTCACGGTCGGGGAACAGGACGTGGCCTGCGTGCTGCCACTGGAAGGCCGGCCGTTGCCGCCGCGGATCCAGCCGGCGTTCGCGCCCACGGTGTTCCCGGCATGAGTGCCACGGCCCCGCTGATCGAGACGAAGCACCTGTCGAAGCATTACCAGGTCGGCAGCGCGTTGCGCGGCAAGCAGACATTGCGGGCAGTGGACGACGTCTCTCTTGCGGTCCGGCCGGGCGAGACGCTCGGGCTGGTTGGCGAGTCCGGTTGCGGCAAGTCCACGCTCGGCCGCTGCCTACTGCGCCTTACCGACATCACCGACGGCGCGATCGAGTTCGAGGGACGCGACATTACCCGCGCTCGCGAGACCACGCTCCGGCCGATGCGGCCACGCATGCAGATGGTGTTCCAGGACAGCTATGCGTCGCTGAACCCGCGCCGGCGCGTGGGCGACCTGATCGCCGAGCCGCTACGCGTGCATCGCGGTCCGAACGGCCGGCGCACCCGGTCCGAGATCAGTGACCGGCTGCACGAGTTGACTAACCTGGTCGGACTGCCGGCGTCGGCGCTCGAGCGCTATCCGCACGAGTTCTCCGGCGGCCAGCGCCAGCGCATCAACATCGCCCGCGCCCTGGCATTGTCGCCGCGACTGGTGGTGGCCGACGAGCCGGTCTCGGCGCTGGACGTCTCGATCCAGGCGCAGATCGTCAACCTGTTCATGGATCTGCAGGACCGGCTCGGGCTGACCTACGTGTTCATCGCCCACGATCTCAGCGTGGTGCGCCAGATCGCGACGCGGGTGGCGGTGATGTATCTCGGCTCGGTGGTCGAGCTCGGCGACGCCGACACGGTGCTGCACAGCCCGGCGCATCCCTATACCGCGGCGCTGATCTCCGCCGTCCCGGAGCCGGTGGTCGGGCTGGCGTCACGCCGCACGCTGCTGACCGGCGACGTGCCGAGCCCGATCTCGCCGCCGCCCGGTTGCCGGTTCCACACGCGCTGCCCGATCGCGCAGCCGCGCTGCCGCACCGACGTGCCGGCATTGCGCGATCTCGGCGACGGGCGCCAGGCCGCCTGCCATTTTCCGCTGAACTGAACTCAGCCGGACGTGAACCCGGCCTTGCGCAGACGGGCGACGGCGGTATCCAGCGCACCCAGGAACGCCGAGCGGTCTTTCTGCGAGAACGGTTTCGGACCGCCGGTCATCTGCCCGGCCGACCGCAGATCGTCCATCAGGTTACGCGTCGCCAGCGTCATGCCGATCGAGTCAGTGTCGAAGCGCCGGCCGGTGGGACCGATCACTTCGGCACCGGTCTTCACGCAGCGCGACGCCAGCGGCACGTCGGCGGTGATGACGATATCGCCGCGTTCGGCGCGTTCGGCGATCCAGTCATCCGCCACGTCCGGCCCGGCCTCCACCACCACCCGCTCGATCAGCAGCGACATCGGCGCCGCGATCAGGCTGTTGGACACCACGAATACATGCAGCCGGTACCGATCGGCAACACGGTAGATCTCCGCCTTGACCGGGCAGGCATCGGCATCGATGAAAATTCGGATGGGGCGGACGGAAGTGCTCATGCGCGACCGGTAACGCAGCCGGGCTTCCAAGGGAACCGCTTCGGTCAGTGGCGAGCACCGCGTGGAAACCGAATGCCGACTATTCCAACCTAACCTGCATCCTGGAAGGCAGGATCGATGCTGATTTTATCGGACAACCGGCCGGACACCGCCCGGTGACACGGTCGCGTCACGATCGGGCTTCGACAGGAACCGGCTTTGCCACACCGTTGACGACACCGATAACGGGTCGCAGAACCATCGTGTCAACGCTGACCTGCGCGACAACGCGGCGGGTCGGGCGCAAAGGTGTCTGGTCGATATCCCGACGGAATGCTAAACTTGTTCGATATGGTATCGTTCCGATCAACAGAGGGTTATCTCAGCGTTGAACAACACCGACCTTTCGCCGTCGCTCCAGGAAGAGATGATCCGGCAAACGCATGCGGTCGGGGGGCTGACTTTGTATACCGCGCCGATCCGGCTTCACAACGAGGTTGGTGCTTATCTCTACCGGTCCATGCCGTTGGAAGAGGCAAGGATATGGTTCACGGCCGGGTTCTTCAACCAGCCGAACAACTCCACCTCTTGGTCAACTGACTGGGAGTATTCAAGAAGCTACCTTATTGGTGCGAAATGTGAGAAGAAGAAGAACTTCCGTGTTCAGTTGGAGGTTCCCGCCCATGATGTACTGAACCGCCTGCAAGCTATCGGTGCGATGCCGAAGTATGAAAGCACGCCTACTGGCGAGGAAGCTGCAACCTGGGGAACCGGCAGGACGGAAATCGGGCGAAAAGCTAATAACGAACAGAATGCTGGTCTGCATAGCCTCTACCTTCAGAGACAAGCCGACCTCATGGATACGAGCCTCCAGAACCTTTCGAAAAAGAATGCCTTGAGCACTAAGAACGCTAAGGAAGTACAGAACGCCCTTTTCAGGACGATGTTCAAGGACAAGGTGCCTCTGGCACGTGTTGTCGCACGTCTGGTTGGCTAGCTCGCAGGACAGAACTGTCAGACTACAGGATCGGGTACCCTCGGGTAGGTCTTGCCTAGGTTCGCCATTGTCGGCACGCAACACCGGCCATTGCGTCCCCGCATCGGCCTGATCAGGACGATGCGGGGACGCAATGCAGCCCGCTCCAGCAACACCGCCGAGTGTATCGGCTGACCAGATCGAGCTGCCGGTTGGCAGCCCTCTGCGGGTCGGGCCTGGCTGCGCTGCGCCAAGTGGTTGTGGCGCTAAGCAGATGCTTGGACTGCCGATCTACAACCGCTCGAGAACGGCCTGGAGCGTCGCCTCGACGGTGTCGTGTGCCACGACCGTCAGCGCCTGCTCGTCCGGACCGGGCTCTTCCAGCGTGCCGAGCTGGGTCGGCAACAGGCTGCTCGGCATGTAGTGGTGCGAACGATGGGCGAGCCGGTCCTTCAGCACGGCTTCCGGCACCTTGAGATACAGGAACCAGACGTCGGGCAGGCCTTGCGACAGGGTTTCGCGGTAGCTGCGCTTCAGGGCCGAGCACGTCAGCAGCCCGCCCTCGCCGGCATCGTGCCTGGCGCGTATCCAGGCAGCGCAGGTCACCAGCCATGGCGCCCGATCGGCATCGTCGAGCGGGATACCGGCGCTCATCTTGTCGACATTGGCCTTCGGATGAAGCTCGTCGCCCTCCTGGAACGGCCAGCCAAGCTGGTCGTGCAGTCCGAGTGCCACACTCGACTTGCCGCTGCCCGACACGCCCATGATCACCAGGATACGTTTCTGCGTCATGAAACCTCGTAGCGGACGACGCCGCCCTGTCCGGCGACGAGTGCCAGCGATGAACGACCGATGAACAGCCCGCACTCGAACACGCCGACGATCGCGCGGATCGCCTGCTCGGTGGCGGCGGGATCCTCGATCGGTCCCAATGCACAATCGAGGATCATGTTGCCGCCGTCGGTCACGAACAACTGGCCCTGCGCGCTCCGCCGCGGGGTCACGCGCGCACCGAGTTGTCCGAGCTGATGTGCCGCCGACTCCCAGCCGAACGGCGAAACTTCGACGGGCACCGGCGTATGCTCGCCGAGCCGGTGCACCATCTTCCGGTCGTCGGCAACCACGACCATGCGCTTTGCCGCAGCGACGACGATCTTCTCGCGCAGCAGGGCGCCGCCGAGCCCCTTGATCAGGTTCAGCGTGCCGTGCTCGATCTCGTCGGCACCGTCGATGGCCAGGTCGATGACCGGATGCGTGCCGAAGGTGACGATCTCGATCCCGAGCGCCCGGGCCCGCGCTTCGCTTCGCTTCGCGCCGAGCTGGGGATCCCGACGAAGCGGAGCCCCTGCTTCACCCGCTCGCCCAGGCTGTCGATCACCCGGTCCGCGGTGGAACCGGTGCCGAGTCCGACCACCATGCCATCCTCGACCAGGGCAGCAGCCTCGTCGCCGACCTGACGCTTGAGGGCAGCCTCGGCCTCGCTCTCCGGATCAGCCATTCGAGACCGTGCCGGCGGCGGCCTTGTCGAGCATCCAGATCAGCTCGCCATCCGTCGTGATATGGGTCGACGGCAAATCCGTGTCGCCACCGCGAACCGCCTTGACCACATCCGCCTTGCCGGCACCGGCGACCAGGAACACCACGAAGCGGCTGCTGGCGATGGCGGGATAGGTAAGGCTCAGCCGGGTGTGCGGCGCGTCGTCCGGAACGCAGGTGCCGACCCAGGCCTGGGTCTCCTGCAGGATGTCCGTGCGGGGGAACAGCGACGCCGTATGGCCGTTCTCGCCCAGGCCAAGCAGCACTACGTCGAACAGCGGACGGCCCGATTCCAACGTCACGGCGCCATACTGGGTATGCAGTTCGCGCTGATAGCGTGCAGCCGCATCCGCCGGATCGCCGTCGGTCGGCATCCGGTGCACGTTCGCCGATGGCACCGGCACCTTGGACAACAGCGCGAGATTGGTCATGTGGTAGTTGCTGGACTCATCCCCGGGCGGCACGAAACGTTCATCGCCGAAGAACAGCTGCACACGATCCCACGGAAACCGCGACGCATAGGCGGAACTGGCCAGGATCTCGTAGAGCCGCTTCGGTGTCGATCCGCCCGAGAGCGCGATGACGAACGGCCCCTGCTTCGCCACTGCCTGTGCGGTCAGGAAGTCCGCGGCAGCGACCGCCACCGCTTCCGCGTCGGCCAGGATCTCGACCCGGCCGTTGCATGCATCCTGGCTCAAGACGCCTCTCCCAGCACGTAACGCTCGATCGCCTTGGCGAAGCCCTCATCCTCAGCGGAGTCGCTGACATAGGTCGCCTGCGACTTCACCTCATCGCTCGCCTGGCCCATCGCGATCGACATGCCGCTCTTCTTGAACATCAGAACGTCGTTCGGCTGGTCGCCGAGCGTGGCGATCTCGGACGCCTTCACACCGAGCATCCGTTCCAGGCTTGTCACGACACCGCCCTTGTTCGCGTCGGGATGGGTGACGTCGAGATAGTAGGGCTGCGACCGCGCCGCGGAAGCGGTGTTGCCCAGTGCTTCCTGGGCGTCCTTCTCGACCTTCTTCATCAGCTCGAGATCGTCGCTGATGCCGACGATCTTGACGACACTATCGAGTGCGGCGCCGAAATCCTTCACGACCTTGGGCGGGAATTTCACCGTCCATTCCTCGCGCGAAACATGCGGCGCCTTGTTGTCGTGGACCAGCCAGTCCTCGCCGCTATAGACCCAGACATCGACCTTGTGATCGAGCAGGATCTGCACGGTCTTTTCGGCCGCATCCCTCGGCAGGGTCTTGGCCTCGATGATGGTGAGGTCCGGCTTCACGAACAGCCCGCCATTGAAGCCGGCGATCGGCTCGGTAATTCCGAGCGGGGCGATCAGCATGTTGGCACCCTTGGGCGGACGACCGCTGGTGATCGCGAACCGGATGCCGCGCCGGCGTAGTTCCTGCACCGCACGGATGGCGCGCTCGGTCAGCAGCTTGTCCTTGGTGACCAGCGTGCCGTCGACATCCGCCAGGACCAGGCTGATTTTCTGCAGGTCGGCCATTATGTCTCTCCCACCGCGCGCCCGGCTGCCCGGGGAAGGATCAGTGTTTCCACCGCTTCGGCCCAGCCATCCTGCTCGTTCGTACCGGTCAGGAAATGTGCCGAGGCAGCGACCTGTTCGGGAGCGTTGCCCATGGCGACCGACAGGGAAGCGGTGCTCAGCATCGAGATGTCGTTGTCCATGTCGCCGATGCAGGCCATCTCGGACGGATCGACCCCCAGCAGGGCCGCAAGCCGGTGCGCCGCGCGGCCCTTGTTGGCCAGCGGGTGGGTCACGTCGAGATACCAGGGAGACGAGCGACGCGAACTGACCCGGTCGCCGAGCATCGTCTGCAGCTCGATCTCCATGCGCTCGAGTAGCGGATAGTCGGTCGTGGCGCCCATGATCTTGCCGATCCGGTCGATATAGGGCTCGAACGAATCCACGACGGTCGGCTCGAACTGCACTGCCTTGCGCTCACGCGGAACATACGGCGCGGCGATGTCGCGGATCAGCCATTCCCGTCCGGTGAAGGCCCACGCATCGACATGATTGGTGGTCAGCGTCTCCACGGTCAGCCGTGCGACGTCGGCATCGAGCGACTGGGTTTCGAGAACCGTCCCGCCTGCGTCGACGATCTCGCCGCCGTTCAGGCCGGCCGACGGCGTATCGTTGCCGATCGCATGCATATACATCTGCATCCCGCGCACCGAACGGCTGCTCACCAGGCACAGCCTGACGCCTGCTTCACGCAGCTTCGCGATCGCGGCGAGGGTGGCCGGGGTGACTTCCTTATGGCCGTTGATCAGGGTCCCGTCGATATCGGACACCAGCAGGCTGATCCGCGACGAAGCCGGCGCGCGCGGGGGAATGATCATCCGTTCAACCTCAACCAGTGGCGCCCATCCCGGGCCAGCAACGCATCCGCGGCATCGGGGCCCGCCTTGCCGGCGGCATAGAATTGCAGCTTGCTCTGCGCGTTCCGGCCACCGTCTTTCCAGGCCTCGATCGCCGGCTGCACGACCTTCCAGCCGGCCTCGACGTTGTCGGCCCGCTGGAACAAGGTCGCATCGCCGATCAGGCAGTCGTAGATCAGCGTCTCGTAGCCGGTGCTGGGTCCTTCCTGGAACCAGTCCGCATAATCGAATTTCATCCGGACACCGCCGAGCTTCACGGTCGGCCCCGGCATCTTGGCCGAGAACTGCATGGTCACGCCCTCGGTCGGCTGGATCTGCAGCACCATGATGTTGGGCGTCAGCTTCTCGACCGGGGTTTCGCGGAACAATGCATACGGCGCCTGCTTGAAATGGATCGCGATCTCGGTCTTGCGCAGGGCCAGCCGCTTGCCGGTACGCACATAGAACGGCACGCCGGCCCAGCGCCAATTATCGATCGAGAGCTTCATCGCGATGAAGCTTTCCGCCTGCGAGTCTGGTGCGACATCCGGCTCGTCCCGGTATCCGGCAAGTGCCCGGCCGGCGATGCTACCGGCGGTATATTGCCCCCGCACGATGTCGTTGGCGGTAATGGGATGCACGGCCGCCAGCACCTTCGACTTCTCGTCCCGCACTGCATCGGCGTCGAACGAGATCGGCGCTTCCATGGCCACCATCGCCAGCAACTGCATGATGTGGTTCGGCACCATGTCCCGCAACGCGCCGGTCGTTTCATAGAAGCGCCCGCGCTTCTCGACACCGACCGTCTCGGCGGCGGTGATCTGGACATGGTCGATATTCTGGCGGTTCCAAAGTGGTTCGAAGAACCCGTTGGAGAACCGCAGAGCCAGGATATTCTGGACGGTTTCCTTACCGAGGTAATGATCGATCCGGTAGATCTGGCTTTCTTCGAGGGCGTTGCGCAACTGGGCATTCAACGCGCGTGCGGAGATCAGGTCGGAGCCGAACGGCTTCTCCACGACGACCCGCCTGAACCGGCTTTCGGTCTCTCGGGTCAATCCGGCCGCTTCGAGCTGCCCGACGATCGGGGCGAAGAACCGTGCTGCCACCGCCAGATAGAACACGCAGTTGCCGACGCCGCACAAGCTGGACAGCGTCTGGTAGGTCTGGCTGTCGTCGAAGCCGCCACGCAGGAAGGAAATGCGCTGGCTCAGCCATTCCCAGTCCGCTTCGTGCAGTTCGGACGCGCTGGAGCGGCGCTGCGCCACGAACTGGCGCATGGTTTCGCCGAGCTGGCTGCGCAGCGTCTCGGTATCGAGGTCCGACCAGTCCACGGCGATGATCGAGAAGCCCTCGTCGAGCAACTGCGACCCGACGAGATTGTAGATCGCCGGGATAAGCAGTCGGCGGGTCAGGTCGCCGCCGCCACCGAAGATCACCATGGTGCAGGGCGGGCTCCGGCGGGGCGCCGGATCCGCTTCCTCGGTATCGATCAGGTCGGACGCCGGTTCGATATCCGCGCGCGCGGAGTATTTGCCTTGCAGGCCGGGATGCAGATCGACGGGAGGCGACATGCCTATTCCTTCTTTTCCGACACCTCGCTGCCGTGCTTCTTCTCGGTCAGGTGCTGCTCGATATGGCCGCCGAACTGGAAGCGCATTGCCGACAGCAGCTTCTCGCCGAAATTGTTGCCCGAACGGCTGCGGAACCGTGTGAACAGCGCCTGACTCAGCACCGGGACCGGCACCGCTTCCTCGATCGCCGCCTCGATGGTCCATCGACCTTCGCCGGAATCGGCCACCTGTCCGGTATAGTCCGAGAGCGTCTCGTTCTTGGTCAGCGCATTGGCGCACAGATCGAGCAGCCAGGACGACACGACGCTGCCGCGCCGCCAGACTTCGGCGATATCGGGCATGTTCAGGTCGAAGCGCTCATGCTCGGGAAGGTCGCCCGAGTTCTTGTTGCGCAGAACGTCGAAGCCTTCCGAGAAGGCCTGCATCATGCCGTATTCGATGCCGTTATGGACCATCTTGACGAAATGCCCGGAGCCGGCCGGACCGCAATGCAGGTAGCCCTGCTCGGCGCGCGGATCGAGATGACCGCCCTCGCGACCGGCGGTACGCTCGACATCGCCGATGCCCGGCGCCAGCACCGACAGGATCGGGTCGATATGGTCGACCGCCTCCTTCGCGCCGCCGATCATCATGCAGTAGCCACGATCCAGGCCATGCACGCCGCCCGATGTGCCGACATCGACATAGTGGATGTTCTTCTCGCGCAGCGTCCGGGCGCGGCGGATGTCGTCCTTGTAGTAGCTGTTGCCGCCATCGATGATGATGTCGCCAGACTCGAGCAGGCCGGACAAGGTGTCGACGGTGTCCTCGGTGATCTTGCCGGCCGGCAGCATCACCCAGACGATGCGAGGCGCGTTGAGCTTGGACACGAGGTCCTGCAGGCCGGTGGCCTCCAGGCTCTTCTCGGAGCGGCCATGCACGGCGGAGACGACCGCCTGGTCCCGATCGAACAGAACGACCTCATGTCCATGTCGCGAGAGACGGACCGAGATGTTCCCGCCCATCTTGCCAAGTCCGATGATGCCGATCTGCATTTCAATTACCTCGTCAGAAACCGTATGGCGCTAAGCCGCACGGCGTGGGTCTCAATGAAACAAGGTGCCGCGACGTGTCAGTCGCGACACCATGATCGTCAGGCGACAGCGCTGGCGATCGCGCTGCCAAGCCGCTCCAGACCGGCAGACAGGTTGCCCTTGATGTGCACGCGCAGCGCACGACGTCCGCGCTCCGCCAGCACGTCGAAGTCGCCGCGAGCCTGGGCTGCCTTGACCACGCTGAAGCTGTAGGTCTCGCCGGGCACTGCAAGATCGGCCTTGTCGTCGGCAGTGATCTGCAGGAACACGCCGCTGTTCGGCCCGCCCTTGTAGGCCTGACCGGTCGAGTGCAGGAACCGCGGTCCGAACTCTGCTGCCGTGGCAACGTGCTTCGCGTCGCGAATCGCCAGGCGTGCCTTCTGGATCCAGGCGATCGTCGTAGAGTCGCGCTCGATATACGCGAGCAGCGCCGCATAGTCGCCAGCCTTGGCCCGTGCGAAGTGCGCCTTCACGACCGCTTCCAACGATCCACCCTTGAGGGCGGCAGCGTTGGTCTCGTCGGCGAAGAAGCTGAAATCGCCGTCGGTGCCGAACGGTGCCTCGGCCGGCAGCTTGCCGCTGCTGGCGTACGCATCGGTCAGCTTGCGCGTCTCGATCTTGCTGGCCTCGACGTCGGGCTGGTTGAACGCGTTGATCCCGAGGATCGACCCTGCCACCGCGGTGGCGAACTCCCAGCGGAAGAACTCCTGCGCAATCTGCATTTTCGATGCCAGCGAGATGGTGACGACCGGCTGGCCGGCAGCCTCCAGCGCCTTGATCGCCGCGTCCTGCGTCGCATCGGGACTATCGGTTAGGCGCAGATAGGCAAACACCCGGTCGCTGCCATAGACCGACGGCGCACCGAGCGTCTCGCCCTCGATCGGGATGATGCCCTTGCCGTCCTTGCCGGTGGACTCGGCAAGGAGCTGCTCGAGCCACGCGCCGAGGTCGGCAATTCCCGGTGACGCGACGATGGTGACCTTGTCGTGGCCGAGCTTGGCGCCGACCCCGAGCAGGGCTCCCAGCAACACGCCGGGGTTCTGGCCCGGCGGCGTCCCGGCGGAGCAGGCCTTCACCATGCGGTCTGCGTTCGACAGGAACTCGGCCAGATCGAGGCCGATCGCCGCCGCGGGTACGATGCCGAAGTTCGACAGCACCGAATACCGGCCGCCGATCGCTTTCTCGCCGTGGAAGATCTTCCAGAAGCCGTCCTTGGTCGCGACATCTTCCATGTGCGAACCAGGATCGGTGATGGCAACGAAGTGGCTGCCGGCCTTGTCGCCGACGGCCTTCTGCATCTTGTCGAAGAAGTAGGCCTTCAGGATGTTCGGCTCGAGGGTACCGCCCGACTTGGAGCTGACGATCACTAATGTCTTGGCCAGGTCGACCTTGGCCTCGAAGCTCGCGACCTGCTGCGGGTCGGTGCTGTCCAGCACATGCAGTTCCGGGAAGCCGGCACGCTGTCCGAATGTCTCCGCCAGGACTTCCGGCCCAAGGCTCGAACCACCCATGCCGAGCAGCAGCACGTGGCTAAACGCCTTCTCCTTCACTTCGGCCTGGAACGCCGTCAGCGCATCGAGGCCTTCGATCCGGTCGCCGACGATGTCGAGCCACCTGAGCCAGCTCGCCTCGTCGGTGCCGGTCCAGACCGATGCCTCGCGCTCCCACAGGGCGCGAACCTTGCCGGACTTCCGCCAGTCCTCGAGGCTCGCCTTGACGGCGTCATCGAGATCCTTGGGCAGCTTGAAGACGCTGGCGGCAACGGTGTCTCCGGCCATCTCGGCCTTTTTGGCGGCAACCGCGCCGAGCAATGCGTCGAAGGAGTCCGCGAACGAGTCGACGCCGTCCTTGACCAGCTTGTTGGTGACACCGGTCAGGTCGAGGCCGAGCCGCTCGGCTTCGGCAAGCACGTGCTTTGCGCCCTCTACGTCTTCGGTGATCGAGTTGCGCGCGGTGCCATGGTCGCGGAACGCATCCATGGTTGCCGGCGGCATGGTGTTCACGGTGTCGGCGCCGATCAGCTCCTCGACATACAGCACGTCGCTGTAGGCCTTGTCCTTGGTGCCGGTCGAGGCCCAGAGCAGGCGCTGCGGGTTTGCACCGATGGCCTTGAGAGCCTGCCAGCGCGGGCCGGCGCTGACCTCGACGTAATGCTGGTAGGCCAGCTTGGCATTGGCGATCGCCACCTTGCCGCGCAGGGTCTTGAGGATCTCGCTGTCCTTGTCGTTGGCAGCCAGGCGCGTGTCGATCGCCTTGTCGATCAGCCCGTCGATCCGGCTGACGAAGAAGCTGGCGACCGAAGCGATGTGGGTGATGTCACCGCCATTCTTGTGGCGCTCCTCGAGGCCGGAGATGTAGGCCTCCAGAACCTTCTTGTAGGCATCGATCGAGAACAGCAACGTTACGTTGATGTTGATACCCTCGGAAATGACCTGGCGGATCGCCGGCACGCCCGCGTCGGTGCCCGGGATCTTGACCATCAGGTTCGGCTTGCCGACCGCTTTCCAGAGGCGACGGGCCTCGATGATGGTCGGCTCGGTGCGCAGGCCGAGATAGGGGGAAACCTCGAGGCTGACGTAACCGTCCAGCCCTTTCGTCTCGTCCCAGACAGGCTTCAGCACGTCTGCGGCGGCGCGGATGTCGTCGATCGCCAGCGTCTCGTAGATCTCGGAGGCATCGGTATTGCCTGCCGCGACGATCTTCTTGAACTGGTCGTCATAGTCGGTGCCATGACCCATGGCCTTCTCGAAGATCGCGGGGTTCGAGGTGACCCCCTTGAGCCGGTCGTCGCCGACCAGCTTGGCAAGGCTGCCATTCTCGATGAACGAGCGCTGGATGAAGTCGAGCCATGGCGACTGGTGGAACTTCTCGAGCGCCTGCAGCGGATTGCCGGCATCCTGTGCGCCGGGTGGTTTCTGGACGACGTTCATGGGCCTTGGCTCCTACGAGGGCATGATCGAAATCATGCCCCTCAGGTTTGGATCGTCAGCGGACCTGTTCCGGACCGGCCCCCGGAACCTCAAATCTTGTGTCCGCCCAGCCTGTCGACCGGTCGAGATCAGTCGAGGCGGTTAGATCTTGCCGCCGATCGCCTTGCCGCCTTTTGCCTGGTTGCGCGCTGCCTCGAGCACCTTCTCCGGCGTGAAGCCGAACTTGGTCAGCAGGTCGCTGAGCGGTGCCGATGCGCCGAACGTGTGCATCGCGATGATCGCGCCGGTCAGGCCGGTATAGCGATCCCACCCGAAGGCCGCCGCCTGCTCGACGGCGACGCGACCCTTCACCGCCAACGGCAGCACGCTCTCCTTGTATTCGTCGGACTGCTCCTCGAAGAGGTCGAACGAGGGCATCGAGACCACTCTTGCCTTGATCCCTTCTGCGATCAGCGTCTCATAGACGCCAACCACCAGGGCCAGCTCGCTGCCGGTACCCATCAGGATCACGTCGGGCGTACCCTCGCAGTCGCCAACCACATAGGCGCCCTTGGCCAGCCCGGAGGCCGGCGCATACTTCGTGCGGTCGAGCGTCGGCAACGCCTGGCGGCTGAGGATCAATGCAGCCGGCTTCTCCTTCAGCGGCAGGATCACCCGCCATGCCTCGGCGACCTCGTTCGCGTCGCCGGGACGGATGGTCATGATGCCGGGCGTGGCGCGAAGCTGGGCCAGCTGCTCGATCGGCTGATGGGTCGGTCCATCCTCTCCAACGCCGATGCTGTCATGGGTGAAGATGTAGACGACCGGCAGCTCCATGATCGCGGAGAGCCGGATCGGTGCCTTCATGTAGTCGGAGAAGATCAGGAAGCCCGAGCAGTAGGGACGGATGCCGGACAGCGCGATGCCGTTCGAGATCGAGCCCATGGCATGCTCGCGCACACCGAAATGCAAGTTGCGGCCGCCGTAATTGTCGGGCTGGAAGCTGCCGGCGCCCTGGAAGGTCAGGTTGGTCTTGGTGGACGGCGACAGGTCGGCCGATCCACCGATCAGCCATGGCACATGCGGCGCGATGGCGTTCAGGATCTTGGCGGAGCTTTCACGCGAGGCCACGCCCTTGGCGTTGGTCTCGAACACCGGCATTTCCTGGTCCCAGCCGGCAGGCAACTCGTGCTGGTTCATCTGCTCGAGCTCGGCAGCGAGCTCGGGATACTCGGCCTTGTAGTTGGCGATCATCGACAGCCAGCCGGCATTCAGGCCCTTGCCGCGCTCGCCGATACCGGCCTGGAAATGCTCCATGACGCCATCGGGGACAAAGAACTTCTTGTCCTCAGGCCAGCCGTAGAACTTCTTGGTCCCGGCAATCTCCTCGTCGCCCAGCGGCTCGCCATGTGCAGCCGCCGTGCCCTGCTTCTTGGGGGCGCCATAGGCGATCTTGCTGTGCACGACGATCAGGGTCGGCTTGCCGTTGGGCGCGCCATCCTGGGCCCGTGCCATCTCGTAGGCACGCTTCAGCAGGTCGATGTCCTGTGCATCGTGCACTTCGACAACGTTCCAGCCGTAGCCTTCGAACCGCTTGTGCGTGTTCTCGGTGAAGGCAAGCTCGGTCGAGCCCTCGATGCTGATCTGGTTGCTGTCATAGAGCCAGGTCAGGTTCGACAGCTGCAGATGGCCGGCGATCGAGGCGGCTTCGCTGGAGATGCCCTCCATCTGGTCGCCGTCGCCGCTGAAGGTCCAGACATGGTAATCGAAGATCGGGAAGCCCGGCTTGTTGTAGCGGGTAGCCAGCCAGCGCTGCGCCATCGCCATGCCGACGGAGTTGCCGCAACCCTGGCCGAGCGGACCGGTGGTGGTCTCGACGCCCGACGTGAAGCGGTATTCCGGATGACCCGGGGTCTTGCTGCTGAGCTGACGGAACTGCTTGAGGTCCTCGAGGGTGAGCGACGGCGCATTGCGATCCTCGCCCTCGTTGACCGACTTCACGCCAGCCAGGAAAATCAGCGAGTAGAGCAACATCGAGGCATGGCCGACAGACAGCACGAAGCGGTCGCGGTTCGGCCAGTTCGGGTCGACCGGATTGTAGCGGAGGATTTCGTTCCACAGCACGTAGGCGGCCGGTGAGAGCGACATCGGCGTGCCGGGATGACCCGAATTGGCCTTCTGCACCGCATCCATGGACAGGGTTCGCATCGTGTTGATGCAAAGCTGGTCCATCGAGATGGAAGGCCCAGCGGCCGATCCATCGGGCGCACGCAGAAAGTCAAACTGGCCTGAACGCATGTATACGGTCCTTCGTCGTCTTGTGGGCGTTGCCCGCCGTCGCCGCCGGTCGCCCCGTTCTAGCTATGCTGCACTGCACTCTGCAAGCCGCCGCCTGATGTCAAAGTAGCCGGCCCCTCCATTTGGGGGGTCGCTGGCCATCTCTCGGCCCTCACAGGGAACGCCAGTTGCCTCCGTCTCGCCACGGTTCAGCTGATCACGAAACCTCGATCGGGAGCAACCCGACCATCATTCCGCTGCGTGATGATGATCCTTGGGTCCCGCCGTTCCGACCTGGGAGGCAATGCCGAGCTTCCGGTGGAACCACTCCCGCATCGTTTGGAAGGTTACGTAAAGCATCGGAATGATGAAGATTCCGACGCAGCTTGCGGCAAGCATTCCGGCGAACACCGGTGTCCCGACATCGCGACGACTGATCTGGGCGGCACCCGTCGCGGTCACCAGCGGCAAAAGGCCCAGGATGAAGGCGAACGAGGTCATCATGACCGCGCGGAACCGCATGTGGGCGCCCTGGATCGCGGCCTCCCGGATGCTTTCGCCTGCCTCGCGCCGCTCCTTGGCGAATTCGACGATCAGGATGCCGTTTTTCGCAGACAAGGCGATCAGCACGACGAGCCCGATCTGGGCATACAGGTCAAGCGCCAAGCCGGCGATCTTGATACCGATGAAAGCCCCCAGCACGGCAACGCTGACGGACATCAGCACCGGGATCGGGATAATCCAGCTTTCATAAAGGCCGACAAGGAACAGGTAGGCGAACAGGATCGCCATCGCCAGGATGATGCCGGTCTTCCCGCTGGCCTGGACCTGCTGGTACGCCGTGCTGGTCCACTCGTAGCCATAACCGGTTTTGAGGGTCCTGGCGGAGATCCGGGCCATGGTGTCGAGCGACGTGGCGGATGACACGCCCGCGGCCGGACTGCCCTGGATCGTCACCGCCCGATAGTTGTTGTACCGGGTGATTGCCTGCGGGCCGGTGATGGTCTTCAGGCTGGCCAGCGCACGCAAGGGCACGGTGCCGCCGCTGGAGTTGCGGATATAGAGCCGCCACAGATCGTCGATGGTCTGGCGATTATAAGATTCGCCCTCGACATTGACCTGCCAGACACGCCCGAACAGGTTGAAGTCGTTGACGTAGGTGCCACCCAGTGCCGTCTGCAGCGTCGTGAAGATATCGCTGATGTTGACGCCGAGCGCCTGCGCCTTGACCCGGTCGATATCGAGATAGAGGGACGGCGTGGTCGACGTATAGGTCGTGAAGACACGCGCTTCGTCGGGACTCTTGTTCGCCGCGGCGAGGAGCCCCTGCACCTGGGCTCCGAGAGCGCTCGGATCCTGACCTTCCAGAGCCTCGAGCTCGTATTCGAACCCGCCGCCCGGGGACAGGCCGATGATCGGCGGCAGGTTGAACGGGAACACCGAGGCCTGCCGAATGCCCTGGACCTCGCCGGCTACCCGGGCGATCAACGCGTTCGCACTCTCGGTCGCCTTGGTCCGATCCGCGAACGCCTTCAACCGCACGAACACGAACCCGGTGTTGGATTCCTGGACGGTGTCGATGATCGAATACCCGATCACGCCGAAGGTGTGTGCCGCCCCCGGCAGCGCCGCGGCCAATTTCTCGACCCGGCTGATCACTCCGCTGGTGCGGGCTACCGACGCGCCGTCGGGAAGCTGGACGTTGATGAAGAAGCCGCCCTGGTCTTCCTCTGGCAGGAAGCCGATCGGCATTGTCTTCTGCATGAAGCCGATGATCACCGCGCACGTCACGACGACGATGACGCCACCGAACGCAAACCCGAGCAGCCGTTTGACGACCCGGGAATAGCCGTTCCGGGTGCGGTCGATCGCACCCATCACCTTGGCCATGATACCGCGCCTCGGGCCGGAATGCCGCAGGAACACACCGCACAACGCCGGCGACAAGGTCAGGGCGTTCAGCGCGGAAATCAGCATCGCGATGCAGATCGTCACGGCGAACTGCTTGAACAGCACGCCTGACAGCCCCGGGATGAACGCGATCGGCACGAACACCGACAACAGCACCATGGTGATCGCGATGATCGGCCCGGTGATCTGCGTCATCGCCTTCTTGGCGGCGTCAGGCGGGGACAGATCAGGCTCCTCCTCCATGACCCGCTCGACGTTCTCGACCACCACGATTGCATCGTCGACCACGATGCCGATCGCCAGCACCATGGCCAGCAGCGAGACGGTATTTGCCGAGAACCCGATCGCGGTCATGCCGGCGAAGGCGCCGATCAGGCTGACCGGCACCGCCGCCGTCGGAATGATGGTGGCACGGACACTACCCAGGAACAGGAACACCACGAGGACGACGAGCAAAAAAGCCTCGCCAATCGTCTTGATAACTTCATGGATCGTGTCGTGCACGAAGTCGGTGCTGTCGTACGTGACGTTGTATTTGAGGCCTGCGGGGAAACGCTGGCTCAGCCGGCTGACCAGCTTCTTGATCGCGTCCGCACTGTCCAGCGCGTTGGCGCCTGGTGCGAGATAGATGGCGATCGCGACCGAAGGCTGGCCATCGAAACGGGTTTCCGAGTCCAGCGTCTGCGCACCGAGCTCGATCCTGGCCACATCGCGTAGCCTGAGAGTGGATCCATCGGGATTGGCGCGAATGACGATCTGCCCGAACTGTTCGGGGGTGACGAGCCGGCCCTGGGTCTGCACGTTGAGCTGGTATTGCTGGTTCGGCCCGGTCGGGCGCGCGCCGATCCGTCCGACCGCAGCGACCGTGTTCTGTGCCGAAACCGCTGCGGTAATATCCGAAGGCGACAGGCCGAGGTTGGTCAGGCGGTTCGCGTCGAACCAGATACGCATCGAGTATTTCTGGCGCGACAGCAGGGATGCCTGGCCAACGCCGGTGGTGCGGGCGATTTCGTCAATCACGTTGATCGTCAGGTAGTTGGCGATGAACAGCGGGTCGAACTTGCGGCTCGGGCTATAGAAATTGATGAACTGCAGGATCGCCGACGAACGCTTCTGGACAGTCAGGCCCTCGGTGTTGACGATCGCCGGCAACTGGGCCTCGGCGGTCGTCACGCGGTTCAGGACGTTGGTCGTATTGACGTCGGGATTGGTGCCCAGCAGGAAGCTGACGGTCAGGTTGTACGAACCGTCATTGCCGCTGACCGATCGCATGTAGATCATCTTGTCGACGCCGACGACCTGGGCCTCGATCGGCTGGGCGACCGATGCTTCGACGACCGCGGCGGACGCACCCGGGAAGGTCGCCGCGACCTGCACCTGCGGCGGGACGATATCCGGGAACTGCGACACCGGAATACGCGCCAGCCCGACGATACCAGCCAGCGTGATGATGATCGCAATGACGATCGCCAGCCGGGGCCGGTCGATAAAGACGCCGGAAATCATGAGCGGTCCTTAGCGCTGGCCGGGCGTGGCGCCGGGCGAAGGGCTACCCTGAGTGGCGGCCGCCTGGTTCTTCGTTGCCTGAGCTGCGCCGGCCTGGTTGGACTGCGCATGGGCCGCCGGTGCTTCCTGGCCCGGATCGGGTACGACCGCCTGCGGCGCCTCGGGAACAACCTGCTCGCCATCATGGATCTTCTGGATGCCGTCCACGACGATGTCCTGGCCCTGCTTCAGGCCCGACAGCACGACCGTATCGGCTCCGGTGGATTGACCGAGCTTCAGGTTCGTACGCACGACCTTATGCTGCGCATCCAGGGTGAACACGTAGTCTCCCTGCTGGTCGGACAGCACCGAGGCGCGCGGGATGATCATCTGCTCGACCGGGTTCGGATCCTGCACCGTCACGGTGACGAACTCGCCATCGACCAGTTGACGGGTGCTGACGCCGGCGCCGGTTTCGCCGCGCTTGGGATTGGCGACCGTCGCCCTCAGCGTGATGGTATCGGTCTGGTTCGACACGGTGGGTGCCACGTAGTCGAGGCTGGCGTTCTGATCGTAGGTCGTGCCGTCGCTCAGCTGGATCTTGATCGTCGCCTTGGACAGACCGCCGATCGAGCCGTACTTCTTCTGAAGGGTCAGCACGTCGCGGCTTGCTGCCGGAAATTCGACGTACATCGGGTCCTGGGTCACGATCGTCGCCAGCGTGCCGCTGCTGGGGCTGACCACGTTGCCCTGGTTGACCGAGGTCTCGGTGATACGACCATCCACCGGCGCACGAATCTCGGTATAGGCAAGCTGGATCTGCGCGCTCTGCAGGTTGCCCTGCGCGGTGAGTACACTGCCGGCACCGGTCTGCGCCGTCGCCGCTGCATTGTCATAGGCCTGCTTCTGGCCTGCAGGAGTGCTCAGCAGCGCCTTCTGCCGCCCGAAATTGACGCGCGCGTTCAGGACGGTCGCCTGCGCCTGGGCCAGCGTGCCTTGCTGCGCCAGCACCTCTGCCTGAAACGGCCCCTGCTCGAGCACATAGAGTAGGTCGCCCTTCTTGACCTCGGACCCCTCGTCGAACAGCCGCTTCTCGAGATAGGCGGTCACCCGCGGCACCAGAGCGACACGGTCGATCGCCTGGATGCGGCCGATATACTGTGAAGAACTGGTGACCGGAGCCATCCTGACCTGCGAGACGCCGACCGGCGGGGGTGGGGGCGGAGCCGGTGGCCCAGCTGCGAGCGCAGACCCGGTGATAGTCACTGCCGTCGCTAGGGAGAGAGCGGCAAGCGCGAGAACCGGCGCCGGAGTGCGCTGCATCCAGTATTTCCTCAATGGCACGCGACAAGAGATGGCCGGGGCTTGCATCCGGGCATGACGTATTACAGGCCGCAACGATGGCGCTGACCGTTTGGTCACTCGCATATAGACTTTATTCCGCAGTGCGCAACCAGACAGTCGTCACGACGTTGGCCAAAGCTGTTCCATGGTGACGGTAGGGCTTTCCGGACGCCAGAAGCTCACGGATTGCCTGCCGGATGACCGATATTTCCAACCAAGGCGGCTTGTCGCCCCAGGCATCCACGCTGCCATCCGGCACGCACCGGATCGTCGTCATCGGCGCGGGTTTCGGTGGATTTTCGGCGGCCCGGGCTCTCAAGGCCGCAAAAATCCACATCACGGTCATCGACCGGACCAACCACAACCTGTTCCAGCCACTCCTGTATCAGGTCGCGACCGCCGCCTTGAGTTCCAACGACATCGCCTTGCCAATCCGCTCCGTGTTCCGATCACGCCCCGAGATCATGGTCCTGATGGCCGAGGTGACCGGCATCGATCGTGCCGGAAAACGCGTGGAAATCGATGGCGCCACAGCGGTCCCCTACGACACCCTCATTCTCGCGACCGGCTCGGTCTATTCGTGGTTCGGCCATGACCGATGGGCGGTACGGGCTCCGGCGCTCAAGACCGTGGCGGACGCATTGTCCCTGCGCAACCGGCTGCTCGACGTGTTCGAGAGGGCCGAGCTGAGCGAGGATCCGGTCGAGACCACCCGGCTCATGACCTTCGTGGTCGTGGGCGCCGGACCGACCGGGGTCGAGATGGCCGGCGCGATCGCCGAACTCAGCCACAACACGCTGGACCGGGACTTCCGTCGCATCCACCCGTCCCGGGTCCGAATCGTGCTGTGCGATGCCGGGGACCGGGTGCTGGCAAGCTTTCCGAAGCGGCTTTCCGACTATGCGGCCAGGCGTCTCGAGACGCTCGGTATCGAGCTCAGGCTCAATGCCGGCGTCGAGGATATCGATGCGCGCGGGGTCGTGGCCGGCGGGCAGCGGATCGACGCCGAATGCGTGTTCTGGGCCGCCGGCACCAAGGCAACGCCGGTCGCCTCCTGGCTCGGCGTTCAGCCTGAACGGAACGGACTGGTCCGGGTCGAGCCCGATTGCAGCCTTCCCGGGCATCCCGACATCTTCATCATCGGCGATGCCGCCTCGCTGGCCGGTGCCGACGGCAAGCCATTGCCCGGACTGGGCTCCGTGGCGAAGCAGCAGGGCAAGTATGTCGGCAAGCTGGTCGCCGCCCGGCTCGGCGGCGGGCATCGCGTGGCCCCGTTCCGCTACAGGAACTGGGGCGAGCTCGCGATGATCGGCGGCTCCTCCGCCGTCGGCAAGTTCGGCCGGTTCCACCTGACCGGGTTTCCAGCCTGGGTCGTCTGGAGCATCATCCACCTGCTGTTGCTGGTCAGCGCCCGCAATCGCACCGTGGTTTACGTGAACTGGATCTGGGCTTGGCTGACGTACGGACGGGGAGCACGCGTCATCACCCGGACGCCGTCGCATATGCCCGATGACCAACGGTAAGCTGAGCAGCCTGCCCTTCCCGGTTTCCGACCATTGCGACGGGACCCGCTTCCACAACCCCGCCAATCCCGCCGACGCGTCCCCGCCCCAATCAGCCCGTAGCCTGCTGCCGATCCTGCGGTGGCGGCTGGGCGGCACGCGATCGCCATGGCCGGACCGGGTGATCGACCCGCCCCCGATGGGCAATCCGCTGGATTCGCCGCCCGACGGGATGATCGGCCTGACCTTCATCGGCCATGCGAGCTTTCTGCTGCGCATGGGCGGACTGACCATCCTGACCGACCCGATCTTCAGCGAGCGGTGTTCGCCGGTCTCCTGGGCCGGACCGAAACGGGCCCGGGCCCCGGGCAGGCGTCTCGACGAGCTGCCGCCGATCGACCTGGTCCTGGTCTCGCACAACCATTACGACCATCTCGACCTGCCCAGCCTGCGCGCCATCGTCGCGCGCGACCGGCCCGCCTTCGTCACGCCGCTGGGCAACCGGCGCCTGCTGCTCGAAACCGGCGCTGCCCCGATCACCGAACTGGACTGGTGGCAGTCGCACAGGATCGGCGACACCACCATCACCGCGACCCCGGCGCGGCATTTCTCGGCCCGCACCCCGTTCGACGCGCGCATGGCGCTCTGGTCCGGTTTCATGATCGAGCAGCCGGGCGCCCGGGTCCTGTTCGCGGGCGATTCAGGCGACGGGCCCCACTGGAGCACGATCGGTGACCGGCTCGGCACACCGGACCTGGCCCTGCTGCCGATCGGGGCCTACGACCCGCGCACGCTGATGGCAGCGGTGCACATGAACCCGGAGGAGGCGGTCGGCGCCCATCGTTCGCTGGGGGCACATCGCTCGGTCGGCATGCATTTCGGCACCTTCCAGCTGACCGACGAGGCGATCGACGAGCCGCCCATGCGTCTGGCCGCCGAACTTGCAAGAATCGGGCTGGCCGCCGATGCCTTCACCACCCTCGGTGCCGGAGACACGTGCCTCATCGCACCCGGATCATCATCGGGCACAGGCGGAACCGGGCGGCGCGAATAGGGTTCTCTGGCGGCAAGTCATCCGATCTTCCGCCCGAAGGAAACAGCGTGTCCGGTTTCATCAAGAACAACCTCCGTGAAGGTCTTCCCTACCCGCGAGGTGCCATGTGGGACGGCAAGGGGGTAAATTTCGCACTGTTTTCCGCCAACGCCACCAAGGTCGAGGTTTGTCTGTTCAGCCAGGACGGGCATACCGAGCTCGAGCGCATCACGTTGCCCGAGTATACCGACCAGATTTTTCACGGCTATCTGCCGAACATCGGTCCGGGGCAGGTGTATGGCTATCGTGTCCATGGACCTTACGAGCCGGAAGCCGGTCACCGCTTCAACCCGAACAAGCTGCTACTCGATCCCTATGCCCGTGCCCATGTCGGCGAACTGAAGTGGGATCCGGCGGTGTTCGGCTATACGCTCGGCCATCCGGACGACGACCTGAGCTTCGACGAGCGCGATAGTGCGCCGTTCGTGCCGAAATGCGTCGTGACCGACCCCAATTTCGACTGGCACGGGCAGGCGGCGCGCAACCCGATCGCCTGGGACAAGACCGTCCTCTACGAGACCCATGTGCGCGGCTACACCAAGCTGCATCCGGCTGTTCCGGAAGCGCTGCGCGGCACCTATGCCGGCCTGCACACCAAGGAAGTTCTCGACTACATCCGCTCTATTGGCGTGACCTCGGTCGAGTTGCTTCCGGTCCATAGTTTCGTCAACGACAGCCAGCTTCTCGAGAAGGGCCTCACCAACTACTGGGGCTACAACACGATCGGCTTCTTCGCACCCGACCCTCGCTATGCCCATGACCGCTTCGAGTGCCTGCGCGAATTCAAGGAGATGGTCGCCGGCATCCATGCGGCCGGGCTCGAGGTCATTCTGGACGTGGTGTACAACCACACCGCCGAGGGCAACGAGCGCGGTCCGACCCTGTCGTTCAAGGGCATCGACAACGCATCGTACTACCGTCTGACGGCCGGGCAGCCGCGCTACTACGTCAACGACACGGGAACCGGCAACACCGTCAACCTGTCGCATCCGCGCGTCATCCAGATGGTCACTGATAGTCTGCGCTACTGGGCCAACGAGATGCATGTCGACGGCTTCCGGTTCGACCTCGGCACCATCCTGGCCCGCGAGCCCAACGGCTTCGACAACCAGTCCGGCTTCCTGAAGGCCTGCGGCCAGGATCCGACCCTCGGCAGCGTGAAGCTGATCGCAGAGCCTTGGGATTGCGGTCCGGGGGGCTACCAGGTTGGTGAATTTCCGCCCGGATGGGCCGAGTGGAACGATAAGTTCCGTGACATCACCAGGGAATACTGGAAGGGCTCGGTGCCGGCGACCGCCCTGCTGCCCCGCCTGCTGGGCAGCCCCGGCGAGTTCGATCATCAGGGTCGCAAGCCCTGGGCCTGCGTCAATTTCATCACTGCCCATGACGGCTTCACGCTCAACGATTGCGTCACCTACGAGGAAAAACACAACGACGCCAACGGCGAGGACAACAAGGACGGCTCGTCCGACAACCGCTCGTCGAACTACGGGGTCGAGGGGCCGAGCGACGATCCGGACATCCAGCGCATACGCGCCCGGCAGATCCGCAACATGCTGTCGACCCTGCTGCTTAGCCAGGGTACGCCGATGCTGCTCGCCGGCGACGAGTTCGGCCGCACCCAGAACGGCAACAACAACGCCTACTGCCAGGATAGCGACATAAGCTGGGTGAACTGGAACATCGAGGAGAAGGGCCAGAGCCTGATCCGCTTCGTATCCCGGCTGACCGCGCTTCGCCGTCGTTTCCCGATCCTGCGCCGCGGCCGCTTCCTGACCGAGGCTTACAACGAGGAACTCGACATCAAGGAGCTGACCTGGGTCGATGCCGGCGGCGGCGAGATCGGACCGGATGGTTGGGATGGAACCCAGTGCTTCGGCCTGATGCTGGATGGCCGTGCGCAGCCGACCGGCATACGTCGCCGTGGTTCCGACGCGACGCTGCTGATGGTGTTCAACGCCTGGAGCGACCTGGTCGAGTTCAAGCTGCCGCCGACCATCGACGAACAGTGGAAGCTGCTGATCGACACCAACATCTCCGAAGAGGAGGAGGAGCGCGAGAACCAGATCTTCCCGTCGGGTCACACCTACGGCGTGACCGGCCACTCCTTCCTGATGTTCGAGCTCGAGCCGGACCATCATTCATGACGCACTCGGCCCAGCATCTCTCGCAGGGCGCCCAGATCGAAGCGGACGGTGTCCGCTTCCGGCTATGGGCACCCGGCTGCGACCATGTGTCGCTGTTCCTGGAAAAAGGCGAACGCGTTCTCGCGATGCAGCGGCAACCCGGAGATTTCTTCGAGCTGCTGGTGGAGGATGCCGGCCCAGGCACCCTCTACCGCTACCAGTTGCCGGACGGCATGAAGGTGCCCGACCCGGCCTCACGCTTCCAGCCGCAGGATGTGCACGGGCCGAGCGAGGTCATCGATCCGAACGCCTATGACTGGACCGAGACCTGGGGCGGCCTGCCCTGGGATCGTGTCGTCCTCTACGAGTTGCATGTCGGCGCCTTCACGCCCGAGGGCACCTTCGCAGCCGCTGCCGGGAAACTCGACCATCTGGCCGGGCTCGGGATTACCGCCATCGAGATCATGCCGGTCGCCGACTTTCCGGGTGGCCGCAACTGGGGCTATGACGGCGTCCTGCCGTATGCACCGGATTCAAGCTATGGCCGGCCGGAAGATTTCAAGGCGCTGGTCGAGGCCGCACACCAGCGCGGTATCGCCGTTCTTCTCGACGTGGTCTATAACCATTTCGGACCTGACGGAAACTATCTGCCTGTCTACGCGCCGCAGTTCTTTACCGACCGGCACAAGACCCCCTGGGGCGCCGCGGTCAATTTCGACGGCCAGCATGCCAAGCCCGTACGCGAGTTCATCATCCGGAATGCGCTGTACTGGATCGAGGAGTTCCACCTCGACGGGCTTCGGTTCGATGCGGTGCATGCAATCATCGATGATGGCGACAGGCATCTTCTCGATGAGCTCGCCGAGCGCGTCCGCGCCTCGGAAGATCGTCCGCTGCACCTTCTGCTCGAGAACGAGGATAACGACCCGGTCCGGCTGCAGCGGCGCGGCCGCGACCCTGTGCACTACACGGCGCAGTGGAACGACGATGTCCACCACGTGCTGCACACCGCGGCCACGCATGAGCGCACCGGCTACTATGCCGACTACGAAGGCAATACCGACCTGCTCGGCAAGGCCCTTGCGGAAGGGTTCGGATACCAGGGGCAGATGATGCCTTATCGCGGCAGTGCCCGTGGTGCACCCAGTGCGTCGCTGCCGCCGGGCGCGTTCGTCGCCTTCATCCAGAACCACGACCAGATCGGCAACCGCGCTTTCGGCAACCGGCTTGGCACCATCGCCAAGCCCGAGGCGATGCGGGCGCTGGCGGCGACCTATCTGTTGCTGCCGCAGACGCCGATGATGTTCATGGGCGAGGAATGGGGCGCCACCGAGCCGTTCCCGTTCTTCTGCGACTTCGAGGGCGACCTGGCCGACGCAGTGCGCAAGGGCCGCCGCGAGGAATTCGCCCGGTTCCCGGAATTCCAGGACCCCAAGCAGCGCGACCAAATCCCCGATCCGCTGGCGGACACCACGTTCGCCTCCGCCAAGCTCGACTGGTCGCATATCGACCGCAACCATCTGGCGCATTACCGGAACCTGATCGCGGCGCGCCGTCAGCATATCGTGCCGCTGCTTCCGCGCATCACCGGAGGCGGCACCGCAACACGCTTCGGCGACGAGGCGGTCCAGGTCCGCTGGCAGGCCGGTGCGGACACGCTGGTGCTTGCCGCGAACCTGTCGGCCCAGCGCGTCGATTTTCCGGCCGCTGCCGGCCTCGTCCTCTGGAGCGAAGGCGACACCATCCCCGCCCTCGGACCCTGGTCGGTCCGCTGGACCCTGGAGACCGCATGACCACGCCTGCTTCCGTAATGCCCAGGGCCACCTATCGCCTGCAGTTCCATGCGGGCTTCGGCTTCAAGGACGCCACCGCGATCGCGCCGTATCTGGGTCGCCTGGGCGTCAGCCACGTCTACGCCTCGCCTTACCTGAAGGCGCGGCCGGGCAGCACGCATGGCTACGACATCACCGATCACCAGGCGCTGAACCCGGAACTCGGCACCGAGGAGGATTTCTCCGCCATGGTGGCGGCATTGCGCCAGGCCGGGCTCGGGCAGATCCTGGATTTCGTGCCCAACCACATGGGTGTCGGCGGTTCGGACAATCCGCTCTGGCTCGATGTGCTGGAATGGGGTCCGGAGTCGGAACACGCAGGCTGGTTCGACATCGACTGGGATCCGGATCGCCGCTACCTGCTGAACAAGCTGCTGGTGCCGTTTCTCGGCGACCAGTACGGCGTCGAACTCAAGGCCGGCAACCTCGCGCTCAAATACGACGAGGACGAGGGCACTCTTGCGGTCTGGGCCTACGATACCCACAAGCTGCCGATCTGCCCGCTATTCTACGATCGCATTCTGGCGCATGAGAATGCGGGCCTCGACCGGCTCAGCGATCTGTTCTCCGACCTGCCGATGTGGCGGCCGCAGGTGGCTGAGCGCGCGCGTGCGCTGAAGGCCGAGCTTGCGGCGCTGCTGAACGACGATGCCGAGGCCCGTGCGGCACTCGACGCCCAGATCGCTTCGTTCAACGGGGATTGGAAGGCGCTCGACGCGCTGATCCAAGAGCAGTTCTGGCGCGTCGCGTACTACGGCGTCGCCGGCGACGACATCAACTACCGCCGGTTCTTCAACATCAATGATCTCGCCGGCTTGCGCATGGAACTACCGGCGGTGTTCCGCCATGCGCATGCGCGGATCATCCCCTGGGTCGAGGACGGCACGCTCGACGGCATCCGGCTCGACCATGTCGACGGGCTGCTCGATCCGAAGCGGTATTTCGACGATCTGCGGGCCGCCTCCACGCGCCCCTTCTATCTGGTGATCGAGAAGATCCTGGCGGCACACGAGCAGCTTCGCGAGGATTGGCCGGTCGAAGGTACCACCGGCTACGATTTCACCAACCTCGTGCTCGGCGCGATGATCAACCCGGCTGCCGAGGAAAGCTTCACCGAGACCTACAAGTCGTTCACCGGGCTGGTCACGCCGTTCGCCGAAATCGTGCGCGAGTGCAAGATCCGCATCATGGAAAACGAGATGGCGAGCGAGCTGAACGTGCTCGGCCGCGATGCCGGACGTGTCGCCCGCCAGAACCCGATGACCGCGGATTTCACCCGCAACATCCTGCAGCGCGCGATCAAGCAGATCGTCGCCAGCTTCCCGGTCTATCGCACCTATATCGACATGGACGGCGCCCAGGAGGATGCCGACCGACGCGATCTCGACTGGGCGATGGCGCAGGCGCGACGCGGCGATTCCAACATCGACCCGTCGGTGTTCGACTTCCTGCATGGCGCGTTGTCGGGCCAGGTGGTGGCCGCGCCGAAAAGCGGTTTCAGCCGTACCGCCGTGCTGCGGTTCGCAATGAAGCTGCAGCAGTATTCCGGCCCGGTCATGGCCAAGGGACTCGAGGACACCACCTTCTATCGCTACAACCGGCATGTCGCGCTGAACGAAGTGGGCGGCGAACCGGAACGCTTCGGCATCAGCGCCAACGCGTTCCACAAGGCCAATGCCCAGCGCGCGAAGAACTGGCCGCACGCGATGCTCGGCACCTCGACCCACGACACCAAGCGTGGCGAGGATACCCGCGCCAGGCTGGCCGTGCTCTCCGACCTGCCCGAGGAGTGGAGCCGCCAGGTCACCATCTGGAGCCGGCTGCTGCGTGCCCGCCGGGGCGATATCGGCGGGAACGCCCCACCCGATCGCAACGATGAGTACCTGCTCTACCAGCTTCTGGTCGGCTCCTGGCCGGTGGAACTTCTCGAGCAAACCGACGAGGCGGCGTTGCAGGTCTATGCCGAGCGTCTCAAGGGTGCGCTCGAGAAGTCGATGCGCGAGGCCAAGCTGCACTCGACCTGGACCGCCCCGGATACCGCCTACGAGGACGCGATGCAGGCCTTCGCCCGCGATGCGCTCGACACCAACCGTGGCGGCTTCCTCGCGAGCTTCCTGCCGTTCGCACAGCGGGTCGCCCGCCTCGGCGTACAGAACAGCCTGATCCAGACGGTGATGAAGCTGACCCTCCCTGGCATGCCCGACATCTACCAGGGCTGCGAGATGTGGGACCTGAGCCTGGTCGACCCGGATAATCGTCGGCCGGTCGACTACACCGTGCGGCAGGTGGCGCTGGCGGACCTCGAGCCCAGGCTGGAGCATGTCGAAGGCCGTGGCAGCCTGCTCGGCGAGTTGCTGCAGGACTGGCATGACGGCCGGATCAAGCTGGCCGTGACCGCGCTGCTTCTCGACCTGCGCCGGGAGCAGACCTCCCTGTTCGCGACCGGGAGCTATGAGCCGGTGTCGATCGAAGGCGGCAAGTCGGACCAGGCGCTCGGCTATATGCGCGGCGCCGACGACCAGCGGCTGGTGGTGCTCGTCGCCCGCTACCCGGGGCTGCGCGAGACCGATCCTGACTGGGGCGATACCGTGGCCATGCTGCCGGACGGGCGTTGGACCGACTGGTTGAGCGGCCGCGTCGTCGAAGGTGGCCAGGCGGTGAAGCTGGGCGAGTTGTTCGACGTGCTGCCGGCAGTGGTGCTGCGGTCGAGCTGATCTCCCCGCCCGTTCGCCACGTGTCCGCATGCCATGCGGATGACATCGGCGAGCGGGCAGGCTAGCCTCCGGGGCCAGAACCGGAGGATCACCCGATGCCCGATCCGCAGACCGACACCCACCCTGTTCCCGCGCCGCCGCTCGGCTTCACGCACGAACAGATCGAGGCGCTCTACTTCAACGCGGCGCGCGAAGGACAGGACGACCTCCTGGCGCAGTTTCTCGATGCCGGCGCAGACCCCAACCGGATCGACGGGAAGGGCTACACGCCGCTGATCCTGGCATCCTATAACGGTCATGCGGCGGCCACCGAGTTGCTGCTCGCTCGCGGTGGCGATCCGAAACTGCGCGACGGCAAGGGCAACACCGCTCTGTCCGGCGTCGCCTTCAAGGGCGACATCCCCATCGCGCGCCTGCTGCTCGAGGCGGGTGCTGCGATCGATGCACCGAATCATGTCGGCCGCACGCCGCTGATGTTCGCGGTGATGTTCGGCCGCGAGGCGATGGTGAACTTCCTGCTGGGACAGGGCGCCGACCCGACCATCCATGACGGCGAAGGCACCACCGCCATCATCCTGGCCGAGCGCCAGGGCAGCGTCACCCTTGCACAGAGAATGTCCACCCGGCGCTGAAACCCGCTTCAGGCTGAGCCCGGACCGACCCGGATCATGTCGATGAACGCGCGCAATGGCGCCGGGACCTGCCGCCGTCCGGGGTAGTACAGGTAAAAGTACGGCAGGACCGGACACCAATCCTCCAGAACCCGCGTCAGGCTGCCGTTCGCGATCTGCTCGGCTGCGATCCGCTCATAGACGTGGGCCAGGCCGACCCCTTCCAGGGCCGCCGTCATCATGAGCACGGTGTCATCGACGATGAGCCTACCCGTCACCTCGACCTCGATCACCTCGCCGTCCCGGGCAAATTCCCAGGAATAGTGCGTCCCGCTGGGGTAGCGGCGCTCGATGCAGGCGTGTGCATGCAGGTCCTGGGGCGCCCGGGGTTTCTCATGTCGGGCGAAGTAGGCCGGCGCTCCGACGACCGCGAAACGCCGCTGCGGCCCGACCGGCACCGCGATCATGTCCTGAGCCAGGCGGGCGCTCGGACGGATGCCGGCATCGAACCCGGCGGCCACGATATCGACCAGCCCGTCGTCGCTCACCACCTCCAGCCTGACGTCCGGGTAGGCTGCCAGGAACCTGGCCATCACCGGCCTCACCACCAGCTCGGCGGCCGTCCTCGGCACGTTCAGCCGCAACAGCCCGGCCGGCCGGCCGCGAACCGCCCGTGCCTCGCTGATCGCGTCGGCAATGTCGCCCACCGCCGGACCGATGCGCCTGAGCAGATGCTCGCCGGCCTCGGTCAGGCGGATGCTGCGGCTGGTCCGGTTGAACAGCCTGACATCGATGGTCTCCTCCAGCCCGCGAATGACATGGCTCAGCGCGGACGGGCTGACGTTCCGCTCCGCTGCCGCCTTGCGGAAGCTGCCGTGCCGGGCGACCGCCAGGAACGTTTCGAGCGCTGAAGAGGCTGGAAGCGCCATGGATGAGGATGCCTTCATCAGTCTGGTGAGAAGAACAACTATGTTCTCATCGTCGCCCCGACGTCCAATCTGGAGAGGACCGAAGCGCATCGACAGGACATGCCAGCATGCAACTCGATCTATCCGACAAGACCGCCCTGGTGACCGGAGCCAGTGCCGGACTGGGCGCAGCGATAGCCGGGTGTCTGGCGCGTGAAGGCGTGCATCTGGCGATCACCGCACGCCGCATAGACCCGTTGCGCAGCCTGGCGACCAAGCTTGAAGCCGGCGGCGCGATGCCGGTGCGTCTTATCCAGGGCGACCTCACCAGGCAGGACGATCTGGAGCGGATAGCCGCGGAGGCCATCCAGGGACTGGGCCGGGTAGACATCCTGATCAACTGTGCCGGCGCCTCCAGCCCGGTCTCGATCGAGGATGGCGACACGGTCTGGGACGAGGCCGCCATGCTGAACTTCACCGCGATCCGTCGCCTGACGCACCGGCTGCTTCCTGCCATGCAGGCGCGTCGCTGGGGACGGATCATCAACATCAGCGGCAGCATGGAACAGCGCCGACTCAATGCCGCGGCGGCCGCGAAAGGCGCGCTGCATATCTGGGCGAAAAGCCTGTCCTGCGTCGTGGCGAAAGACTGCGTCACCGTGAACACGATCGCGCCCGGCCGTCTCTGGAGCGAACAGATCCGCGAGCGGCTGCACCCCGACCAGCGGGAACGCGACGCCTTCATCGACGCCAACATCCCGATCGGCCGCTTTGGCGAACCGGAAGAGCTCGGCGTCCTGGCAGCGTTCCTGGCCTCTCCGGTCGCCTCCTACATCACCGGCACGGTGATCGCGGTGGATGGCGGCATGCAGCGATCCCCTCACTGAATTTCATATCGGCCCGAACCGGCGAAAGGATCTCCATCATGAAGCTCATCGAACTCACGGCTCCCCGCCTCGACGCATTCCGCACGGCGTCGCGCCCCACCCCGCGCCCGGCCCATGGCGAAGTACTCGTCCGATTGCGCGCCGCCTCCCTCAACTTCCTCGATATCGCCGTCGCGACCGGAGCCTATCCGGGGCCGGTATTTCCGATGGTCCCGGTGGCCGACGGGGCCGGGGAAATCGCCGAGCTCGGCACCGGTGTCGACGGATGGTCGGTCGGCGATCGTGTGGTCCCGCACTTCATGCCCGACTGGCAGGACGGAACGCTGACCCCATCCCTGTTTGGCGCCCGCCGCGGCGTGACTCGCCCAGGTAGCCTCGCGGAATACGTGGTGGTCCCCGCCGCCTCGCTGGTTTCCATCCCGGAACATCTGAGCTTTGCGGAAGCCTCGACGTTGCCGATCGCCGCGACGACGGCCTGGCGGGCGGTTCGCTCCGCGAAGCTCGGCCCACACTCCACGGCTCTCCTGCTCGGGACCGGCGGCGTCTCGATCTTCGCGCTGCAGTTCGCCAAGGCGCATGGCGCGAGGGTCATCGTCACCTCGTCGTCGGACGAGAAGCTCGAGCGCGCCCGCGGACTCGGCGCCGACCTCACCATCAACTATCGCGACATTCCGGACTGGAACACCGAAGCCCTGCGACTGACCGGTGGATCCGGTGCCGACCTGGTGCTCGAGACCGGCGGCACCGAGACATTCCCACGGTCGGTCGATGCCGCTGCACTGGCGGGAACCGTGTTCGTGATCGGCTTCCTGACCGGTACACAGCCCACCATCGACGTGCTGCCGATCATGGAGAAGGAACTGCGGATCCAGGGCAACAACACCGGTCCGGTCGCCGCTCTGCGTGCAGCCGCCGCCGCGATCGCCAGGCATCGTCTGGTCCCGGTGATCGACCAAAGCTTTGCGATGGACGACGTCGCCGAGGCCTACGCGCATCTCGCAGCCGGAGGACGGCATTTCGGCAAGCTGGTGATCACCATCGACTGACCTGCGCCGATCGATCCGGGATCCAGCTTTGCAGCAGCCTCGCCAGCACCCGCACGCCGAGCGCTGCATCGCCGGCCTGGATCGCCTCGGCGGGAGTGTGGCTGATCCCGCCCTTGCAGCGCACGAACAGCATCGCGATCGGACAAAGTGACGCCATCGCCATGGCGTCATGGCCGGCACCGCTGGGCAACCGTCGGGTCGCCACGCCCTCCGCGGCACAGGCCTGCTCGAGCCGGGACTGCAATGCAGTGTCGCATGGTGCGGCCGGGGCATCATGGACCGGTTCGATCGCCAACCGGACGCCATGCGCCTGCGCAATCGCGCCGATGTCGGCCCTGATCGCGTTCCACGCCTTTGTTCGGTCGGTGTCCAGCGGTGCGCGCAGGTCGAGCGTGAACATCGCCTGGCCCGGGATGACGTTCACAGCACCCGGCTGCACCTCGATCCGGCCGATCGTGGCGGTGACGTCCTGCAGGCCAAGGGCAATCCGCCTGATCGCAACCAGCATCTCGGCCGCTGCCGCCAGGGCATCGCGACGGCTGGCCATCGGCACCGTGCCGGCGTGTCCCGCCTCGCCCTCGACCAGCAGCCGGTAGCGGCCGGCCCCGTTGATTGCGGTCACGATCCCGAGCGCCAGACCCGCCTGCTCCAGCACCGGTCCCTGCTCGATGTGCAGCTCGACGAAACCCAGCACCGGGCCGGCGATCCGCGCCGTCGAGAGCCCATCCGGATCGCCGTCGAACGCCGAAAGCGCCTCGGCCAGCGAGATCCCGTCCGCGTCCGTGGCGGCAAGCTGGCGTTCGATGTCCAGCGTCCCGGCCAGCGCCCGCGATCCGGTCAGGGTGACCGGGAACCTGACCCCTTCCTCGTCCCCGAACGCCAGCAGCAGCACCCCGAACGGCAGCACCACGCCTCGTGCATGCAGCAGTTCCAGTGCAGCCAGCCCGCCGAGCACGCCGAGATTGCCGTCGAAGCGGCCGCCATCGCGCACGCTGTCGAGATGCGATCCGACCAGCAGGACCGGAACGCCCGGCGTCGGGCCGGCCAGCTCGCCGATCAAGCTCGCGGCCGCATCCATCCGCACCGACAGGCCTGCCTCGCGCATCCACCCGCCGACCAGATCGACCGCCCGGCGATGCGCCGGCGACAGGAACAGCCGGCTGAGCCCGTGGCCCGGCGTATCGGTGCAGTCGGCCAACAGGTCCAGCCGCTGCATCAGCCGCGCGGCGATCGCCTGCGCCTGCCCGTCATCATCCTGCCCGCCCACATTGCCTCCCGAAGCCGCGTCGCCGGTCTCTATGCTATCCCTGTGCCGAACCTCTACACCGGAACCAGGCCTCATGAGCGCTTCGACCACCGGACGGATCACCACCCATGTGCTGGACACCGCAACCGGGCGCCCCGGTGCCGGCATGGCGGTCACGCTGGTACGGTTGTCGCCCGGCGCCCGCGAGCCGATCGGCCGGTTCGTCACCAGTGCGGACGGCCGCTGCGACGGACCGCTGCTGCAAGGCGCCGCCATGACCTCAGGGGTGTACGAGCTCACCTTCGATGTCTCAGGCTGGCGAGGCGACGCGACCGGCTTCTACGACGAGATCCCCATCCGCTTCCGGGTCAGCGATGCGGCGGCACACCACCATGTACCACTAATCCTGTCGCCCTATGGGTATTCCACCTACCGGGGCAGCTGACGGCGGCCCACCATTTGCTTACGGCTTCGTGATCCTTCGACGCTCTGCCTGGAGACCGTTGTGCCCGACCAGATGACGTTCCCATCGAGCCCGGGTCTCGTTGCCCTCGAGCAACGGGTGCGGCGCGATCTCGCACTGATCGACTACCCCGCCCATGCCTGGGTGCCACCGCGTACGGGAGTGCTCGACGTGGCGATCGTCGGCGGCGGCCAGGGCGGCATCGCCACGGCTTTCGGGCTGATGCGCGAAAAGATCACCAACATCGCGGTGTTCGACCGTAATCCGGATGGGCGGGAAGGCCCCTGGGTGACCTTCGCCCGGATGCTCACGCTGCGCACCCCCAAGCATGTCACCGGCCCGGATCTCGGCATCTCCAGCCTGACGCCGCGTTCCTGGTTCGAGGCCACGCACGGTGCCGATGCGTGGGCGGCACTCGGCAAGATCACCCGCCAGGACTGGCAGGCCTATCTCGGCTGGTATCGGGGGGTGCTCGACCTGCCGGTGCAGAACGACACCGGCGTCGTGGCGATCGAGCCGCATCCCGGCCCTGACGGCGACCTTCTGCGCCTCACCCTGGACGGTCCCGGCGGCCGGCGAACGCAGCTTGCACGCAAGGTGGTGCTGGCGACCGGCATCGATGGCAGCGGCGCCTGGCACGTTCCGGACTTCATCCGCACGGCGGTCCCGGCCGACCGCTATGCGCACACCTCGGCGGACATCGATTTCGACCGGCTGCGCGGGCGGCGCATCGGCGTGCTCGGTGCCGGCGCATCGGCGTTCGACAATGCCGCCACAGCGCTGGAAGCAGGCGCTGCCTCGGTCACCCTGTGCCTGCGACGGCGCGACCTGCCGCGGATCAATCCGTATCGGTGGATGGAGAATGCCGGCTTCCTCGGCCACTTCGCCGAGCTGCCTGATCTGATGCGATGGCGTTTCATGCGTCGGATTTTCGACCTCAACCAGCCGCCCCCGCAGGACACCTTCTGGCGCTGCCGCCGGCACCAGAATTTTTTCCTGCGCATGGGCTGCCCATGGATCGGTGCCCGCATGGATGGCGACGAGATCGTCATCGACACGGGCGTCGGTTCGGGCGAACGCGAACTGCGGTTCGACCAGCTGATCGTCGGCACCGGCTTCCTGATCGATCTGACCCTGCGTCCGGAGCTTGCTCGTTTCGCTGGCGATATTGCCCTGTGGCGCGATCGTTTCAGCCCGCCCGACGCCGAAGCCCATGCGCTGCTCGGCAGCCATCCGTATCTCGGCGACGCGTTCCAGTTCCAGGAGAAGCATCCAGGGGCCAGCCCGGCATTACGCAATGTCCATAATTTTACCTTCGGTGCCACCCCGAGCATGGGCCTTTCCGGAGCCTCGATCAGCGGCATGCGCTACGGCATCTCGAGGCTGGTTTCCGGGCTGGCGCGGGACCTTTTCCTCGACGATGCCGGCCGGCATCTCGATAGCCTGCTCGCCTACGATGTCCCGGAACTGACCAGCCTGGACCCTCCACCTGCGTGACCTGTCGGCAACTTGCCAGAAGCTTGAGCCATGATTGGGGAACCACTGCCCCGGTACCGCGTCCGGAAGCAACCGGCATCGTTTCCGGTTGGCCGCGGCCATCCGATCGTGGTCTCGTTACGTGGAGTTTCCAGCATGGCGCGCCCGACTAAGCCCACCCCATCGCGCGCCGGAAAGGCCGCCTCCAAGCCGACCAAGGCTGCGACCCGACCGACGACTGCCGCGCGTGGAAAACAGGTTGCTGCTTCCCCCAGCAAGGACGAGTTGCGGGCTCGCGTCGAGAAACTGGAGCGCGCCAACACGATCCTGCGCACCAAGAACCGGGCCGGACTGGCCAATTTTCACGAGGCATCCGATCGCGTCACCGAGCTGGAGACCCGCTTGGAGAAGCTGGAAGTGCAGCTGTCCCGCTCTTCCGCCGGGACGAAGGCCAAGCCGGCAGCCGATGCTGCCAAGCCCAAGCGGTCGCCCAGTCGTCGGCAGCGCACGAACGAAAATTCGCACGATGCGGATGACGTTACCGCGATGAAAGACTCCAAACTCCATTCCGACCCGGACGAGACCGCGACAGCCAGCATGCAATAGCTGGCAGGCCAGCCACCCCCGATAGTCAGGTGCATTTTTATCCGATTGTTTTATCTCTCAATCGGATAAAACGCCTGTCGAAACAGCAAGCCGGGACTTTCTTCCTACCGGCCTGGGCCTGGGCCAATCCTCAGCGACGCTCGTAGGTCCCGACCAGCGTTCCGCGCGCGATCACATGCCCCCGCAGCGCATCCACGAGGGCGCCGCGGCCGGGCACGCTGCGGAACTCGGGCACCATGTCCAGCGCGAACATCTGGAACGAGTAGTGGTGCGGGCCGTGGCCGCGTGGCGGATCCGGCGGCAGCCACCCACGCTGCATGTAGGAGTTCCGTCCCATGCCGAGATCCTCGCCCTGGTGACCCGGGCTGGGTAGGGCGCCGGCGGCCAGTTCGCCATCGAACGGCTTCATGTCGGCCAGAATGGCATGCACCAGCGGACGCGGCGTCGGGCTGTCCTGGTCCTCGATCAACAGCACCAGGCTCTCGGCCTCGGGCGGCACGCCGATCCAGACCAGGGGCGGCGAGATCTGCTCGCCATCCGCCGTATAGAGAGCGGGGATGGCGGTGCCGGGTGCAAATGCCGGCGAGGTCAGCTGGATGATATCGGGAACCGCGGCGAAGGCCTCGTCGGCACAGACCAGTGTGTCGGAACCGGGTCGCACGCCCTGGAGGGCCCGGCCCAATCCGGCTGGAACGTTCTGCAGCATCGGTGTCTCTCCTGGTCTCTGCGGCCTGTACGTTGCGGTTCAGGCAATCCGTCTGAGGACGTTCGAGAGCGTCGACGGTTCTGACCCTCGCGACACCGTGCGTTCGGTTGCCTATATTCCGTCGAGCCGACCAACCCGAACCGACCGGATACCAGCATGAGCCGCTTCTGGAGTGCCCGCGTGCACACCCTCACCCCCTATGTTCCGGGCGAGCAGCCGAAGCGCCGCGACCTGGTCAAGCTCAACACCAACGAATGCCCATACGGCCCGTCGCCGCTGGCGCTGGCGGCGATCCGCGACGCCACCGACGACAGTCTGCGGCTCTATCCGGACCCGACCAGCACCAGGCTGCGCGAGGCGCTGGCGCGCCATCATCGGGTGACGCCGGACCAGGTGTTCGTCGGCAACGGCTCCGACGAGGTGCTGGCGCACATCTTCCAGGGCCTGCTGCAGCAGGACGCGCCGCTGCTGTTCCCGGACATCACCTACAGCTTCTACCCGGTCTATTGCGGCCTCTACGGCATCGGCTACGAGACGGTCGCCCTGGACGAGGATCTGCGCGTCCGGATCGAGGATTATCGCCGGCCCTGCGGCGCGATCATCCTGGCCAATCCCAATGCGCCGACCGGGATTGCCCTCGAACTCGAGCAGATCGAGAGGCTGCTCGAGGAGCATCCGGACCAGCCGGTGGTGATCGACGAGGCCTATGTCGATTTCGGCGGCCAGTCGGCAGTGACGCTGATCGCGCGCCATCCGAACCTGCTGGTGGTGCAAACCCTGTCCAAGTCGCGGGCCCTGGCGGGGCTGCGGGTCGGTTCGGCGATCGGCGCCGTGGCGCTGATCGAGGCGCTGGTGCGGGTGAAGGACAGCTTCAACTCGTACCCGCTCGACCGGCTCGCGGAGGCCGGCGCCACCGCCGCGATCGACGACGAGGACTGGTTCGAGGAGACCCGCGCCCGGATCATGCAGAGCCGTGACCGGCTGAGCGATGGATTGCGGCGCCAGGGGTTCGAGGTGCTGCCGTCATCGGCGAACTTCCTGTTCGCGCGCCACCCGCACCAAAGCGGGGCCGGCCTGCATGCGTCGTTGCGCGCACGCGGCGTGCTGGTGCGGCATTTCACCGTATCGCGCATCGTCGACTACCTGCGGATCAGCATTGGCACCGACGCCGAATGCGAAGCCCTGCTCACCGCGCTGGCCGGCATCCTCGACGACAACCGGGACTAGAACCTCTCCTGCTGACAGCCGCCACGCAGCCGGGGCCATTGCCGGCGGCGGGGCGAATCCGGCCACGGCCTCGTAAGCGTCACCGGCAACCGGAAACAGGCGCCCAGGCTGTCAGAAATGTCACAACTGCCCGGCTTGCGCCTGGGATCACGTAATAACGTTCGTCCCGCTATAGTCCATCCGATATAACGAAGCCGGACACTCGGGGTGAGACGATGACATCAGGATCGACGCGGCTGCTGGCCGTGGTGCTGGTGGCTGGCTTGCCGACCGGGGCCTTCGCCGCCCCTACAGCCGATGTTGCGCAGGCTCCGGCAGACGGCACGGAGCACATCCTGGTGCGCGGCGAAGCGCCATATGCATCCGTCGCGCAATACCACGCGAACACTGCACAACTCGGCCCGCTCGGTCAGACATCGATCCTGACGGCGCCGGTGTCGGTCACCGTGCTGACCCAGGACTTCCTCGCGAACCAGCAGCTGCGCACGCTGAACGATGCCCTCCGCGCACTGCCGTCGGTCGAGGTGCGCGACCAGCAAGGGCTCGAAGTTTCGCGCCCGCAATCCCTGGGGTTCCAGGGCTCGATCACCCAGAACACCCGGCTCGACGGCCTCAACATCATCGGCACAACCGCGGTCCCGGTCGAAAACCTCGACAGCATCCAGGTGCTGAATGGGCTCGGCGGCGCGTTGTTCGGTCCGGAAACACCGGCTGGGGTGTTCGACTACATCCTCAAGCGGCCGACCGACATGCCGCTCGCCCGCCTCGTCGGCAGTTTCGCGAGCAACGGGATGTTCACCACCGAGGGCGATGTCGGCGGCCGCGTCGGCAAGAACGGCTGGCTCGGCTACCGGATCGACCTCGTGCATGGCGAGGGCGAAAGCTTCGTGAGTGGCAGCTTCGCGGACCGCACGCTCGGCAGTGCTGCTCTCGACATCCATGTCGACGCCGACACGGTGATCCAGGTCAACGGCAGTCATTACGAAGACAGCGGCTACGGCCTGCCGGGTAGCATCGTCTATGACGGCGCCAGCACGAGTTCGACGAACAGGAACACGATCCTGCCGAGTGCGCCCGATCCGACCCAGCGCGGCCTCGGCCAACCGGGAGCAGGTACCGATCTCATCACCGACACCGGGCTCGTGAAGATCATCCATAATTTCGGGGGTGACTGGCGGCTCGAGCTCGGCGGGCTCTACCAGGACGCGCAGCGCAACCTGTTCGGCATCACCAACACGCTCACCGACAATCGCGGCAACTATACGACGACGAAGAACTTCACCGCCGTCCCGCATTTCACAGACGGCAGCAACGAGGCCTCTCTCAACGGCCACGTGACCATCGCCGGTATGCGGAACGACCTGACGCTGGCAACCAACGGCTTCATCAACGACCAGTATAATTTCCGCAATTCGATCGTCACGACGCTCGGCAGGTCGAACCTGGCCAACCCCGCGATCTTCCGTTACGTGGCGATCCCGTCGCACGGTAGCCAATATCTTGCCGGCGACCTGTTCCAGCAATCGATCATCGAGGGAGACACGCTGCATATCGATCGGCAATGGGCGGTGCAGGCGGTATTCAGTGAGTCCTTCCTCCGCTCGGAAAGCTTCAGCTCCAAGGACGTCCGGACGAGTGCGGGCAGTACGAACGGCACCTTCAGCCCGACGGTAAGCGGGATCTGGACCCCGACCGCCAAGGTCACTGCCTATTTCACCTACGCGAGCAGCGTCGAGGAGAGCGACCAGGCCCCGACGACCGCGATCAACGCCAACGCCTTCCTCGCTCCGTATCACGACGAGATGTTCCAGGCCGGGGTCAAGTACGCACCGTTCACGAACCTCTTGCTGACGGCGGACGCGTTCCGGATGACGCGGCCCTACGCGACCACGCTTAGCGACAATGTCTTCCAGGTGATCGGCGAGCAGCGCGACCAAGGGTTCGAGACCTTCGCGCAGGGAAACATCCTGCCTTCGCTGAGCGTGCTCGGCGGCTTCACCTATATCGATGCGCGACTGCTCGACTCGGGCAACGTGACAACGGATGGCGGAATGATCGTGGGCGTGCCGCAGTGGAAGAGCGATGTGACGCTCGACTGGCATCCGGCTTTCCTGCAGGGACTCGCCTTCACCGGCAGCGCGCATTACGAGAGCGAACGCGCGGCAACCGATACGAACAATTCCTTCGCGCGTCAGTACGCGACGCTCGACCTGGGCGTTCGCTACGCAACCCGCGTGCTGCGCCATGCGATGATCGCAAGACTCGGCGCGATCAACGTGACCGACAAGCATTATTATTCGTCGATCGCGGATGGCAACATCGTCGGCAGCCCCGGTGCCAACACCGCCTATCTCGGTGCACCGCGGACGGTGCTGGCGAGCCTCGAGTTCGACCTCTGATCGCGGTGCGGCTTGAGGATCCTGAAGAGCCGTGACCGGCATCGATCGATCAGGCCTCGATCGATGGACAGTTGCTTTCCCGACTCGATTGAGATCAGGCTGACCAACAACGCCTCGACGAGGCAATGATACCGGACCGGCCGGCAGCTTCGGGAAGACAAGATGCCACCAGATCACCGCCCCCCTCCCCGCGCGCCGCTCGGATCGCTGATTGTGATCGCGGCTGTCGTCGGCTGCACCGCCGCCGCGTTTGCCTACACCGCGGGCTGGCTGTCGCCGCACCGGCTCACTCCATCCCGGCTCGTGGCCGGTTTCGGCACGCCAACTGATCTGGGTCACCGCCGCAACCATGCGAAGGGCGTGTGCTTCACAGGACAATTCGAGTCCAGCGGCGCTGGTGCGGCCCTGTCCCGGGCGGTCGTTTTTGCGGCCGGCTCCTATCCGGTGGTGGGCCGCTTCAATCTCGGCACCCCGAACCCCGACGCCAAGGACGCCAGCGTCCGGGTGCGTGGACTCAGCATTCAGGTCAAGCCGCCGGGCGGACAGGAATGGCGCAGCGGGATGATCAACGCGCCGTTCTTTCCGGTTTCCACGCCGCAGGCTTTCTACTCGTTGTTGACCGCCAGTGGCTCGAAAGACCCGAATGCGATGGGGTCTTTCATCGCAGCAAACCCGGAGTTCAAGCCATTCGGCGTCTGGGCGAAGACCGGGCCGTGGACCGGCTCCTATGCCGAGGAACGTTATAACGGCTTGAATGCCTTCCGCTTCGTCGACGCCTCGGGCACGGCGCATGCCGTGCGCTGGTCTCTGTTGCCGGCGGCTCAGCCGGTCACGATCGATCCCGCCTCGCTCGACGCCGGCGGTGCCGACGTGCTGGAGCAGGAGATCACCAAGCGGGTGCAGGCCGGCCCGGTGCGCTGGACCATGCAGGTAGCGGTGGCCGACCCCACCGATCCGACCGCCGATCCTAGCAAGCCCTGGCCGGCCGATCGGCACACGGTCGATGTCGGCACGCTGGTGGTGAGCCAGGTGCAGCCGGAGCGCGACGGACCGTGCCGCGACATCAACTATGATCCGACCGTGCTCCCCGACGGGATCACCACCTCCGACGACCCCTTCCCGGCAACGCGGTCGGCGGCATACGCGGTGTCGTACGACCGGCGTACAGCCGAGGCAGCCCATTATCCCCGCACCGAGGGAGCCAATCCATGACCCAGGTCGCCACTGCCACGACCGTCCGGCGGCGCTTTACCCCGCTTCAGCGCGGGCTGCACTGGCTGATGGCAGCCTGCATCCTCGCCATGCTGTTCATCGGCGTCGGCATGGTCTCGACGGTCAGCCAGCGCTACCTGACCCTGGTCTCGATCCACAAGCCGCTCGGCATCGCCATCCTGCTGCTCGTGCTGGTCAGGATCGTGGTGCGCCTGCGCTCGGGCGCGCCGCCGCTGCCCGCAGACCTGCCGGAGCCGATGAAGCTCGCGGCGCATCTGTCGCACTACGCCTTCTATGCGCTGATGCTGGCGATGCCGCTGATCGGCTGGGGCATGCTGTCGGCGGCGGCCTATCCGGTGCAGGTGCTGGGCTTTATTCTGCCGCCGATCCTGCCGCAGAGCGACGCGTTGCACAGCCTGTTGTGGACCGCGCACCGTACCCTGGCCTTCGCGTTCTTCGCGTTGATCCTGCTTCATCTCGGTGCCGCGCTGTTTCATGCGCTGATCCGCCGCGACGGCGTATTCGAGGCGATGGCGCCGGTGCCGGACCATACCGTGGCTGGCCCGGGGGAATAGCCGGGACGACAGGCGTTTTGGCCCTATCGCCTGCGCATCGAGCCGTCGTCTTACGGGCATCATCGGACGACACGGTGGTCATCCGAGGCAGCGGATGCCCTATGGTGCTCGCAGCAATATTGGAAACATCCATCCCATGAAAATCAGCGCGCGCAACCAGATCAAGGGCAAGATCACATCGGTGACGAAGGGTGCGACCACGGGGCATGTCCACATCGATATCGGCAACGGCACGATCGTTCACGCGTCGATCACCAACGAAGCCATCGATGACCTCGCCCTGAAGGTCGGCGACGATGCGATTGCCGTCATCAAGTCGTCCGACGTGATGATCGCCGTCTAGCAATGGTCGGCGACCGCGCCCTGGACTCCCGCCAACGCACGGGCCCGATACTGGCCTCGCTTCTGCTGGTGGGCGGGTTCGTCGCGGGACATGGTTCGCAGGCGCGCGCAGCCGAGCAACCGGTGGCATCGGCCGGGCTGTCGATAGAGGGGCGCGTCGTCCACCGCCAGGTCGTCACGCTTGCGGAGCTGCAAGGCCTGCCCGCCGTCACACTGACGATCGACGATCCGGGGCATGCATCCGCGCACAAGGTCTATACCGAGGCGTTGCTCTGGACGCTCGTAAGCAAGGCCGGTCCCGTCGATGCCCCCGGCCAGAAGACGCGTCTCCAGCACGTGCTGCTCGCGCGTGGGCGTGACGGATACGCGGTGGCGTTGTCGCTCGCCGAGATCGACCCGTCCTTCGAGGGAAAGCAGGTCATCGTCGCCTATAGTCAGGACGGCACGGCTACGCACGACCTGCGCCTTGTCGTTCCGAACGACAGGAAAGCAGGACGCGCCGTGAAGAACTTCGCCGCTATCGAAGTCCGGTAGCGCGTCCCGCATGAAGCAGGTGGCTTCAACCGCGGGACGTTCGCCCCGCGCCCGGGACGCGTCGTCAGACCTGTTCCGTCATCTTCAACAGAACCAGCCTGCGCCGCTGGATAAGGCGCGACAGACCGACGCCGATCGCCGCCAGCGGCGTCAGCACGCCGCAGGCAAGCAGGATCCAGCCGGATCCGCCACACCAGATGGCGACCGGGACCACAAGCATCGCATCGTCGGGATCGAAGCTTCGGATCACCGGAGACCTCTGCCGCGTCCCGGCATGGGGAGGGTCCATTGCGAGCTGACCGAACGTAAGAACCGTCGACACCGCGCCCGACAGGCCGAGGACCGGTCCGGCCAGGGGCTGCAACCCGAGATCCAGTGGCAGCGCGGACGCCGCGCCGAACCCCAGCCCGATGAAGATCAGCGAGGTGGCGATGCAGTCGGAGATCAGGTCGAACCTGAACCCGAACTGGCTGAACCGGCGCGACTGTCTCGCCAGCTCGCCATCGGCACGATCCAGCAGGGCGGACAGAAGAAACAGCCCGGCTCCGACCATCATCGGTCCGCCGGCCTGGGTCACGCAGACGGCAGCCGCCAGCCCGGTGGCCAGGCGCAACAGGGTCAAGGCATCGGGGGTCACGGGTGTCTTGACGAGAAGGCCGACAGGACGCCGTAAGGCACGATGGATGAGTGTCTGGTGGCTCAGGATCGTTTCCTCTGTACCAACACAAATTGGCGTGTACGAAGGCCGCATGCAAGCCGGCATACCGCAGGGAAGGGCTTGGCCATGAACGGGCCCGTGGCGTAGAGCTTGAACCGAACCGGGCAGCTGGGCGTTCGGTAATCGGCCGTCGAACAAGGCCATCGATACAGACCCGGGCAAAAAGCGTCCGGGTCCAGGGGAGAATTCGCGTGCGCGCCTTTCAGGGACAATTTTCGGATAACCAGCCGATCCGCCGCAATGTGGTGGAAAAGCAGAAGCAGCTGCGCGACCTTCGCGAAACGCTCGCCACCATGAAGGCCCATACCGCGCCGACCTTGCGGGACAGCGTCCGCAAGCGGATCAACGAGCTCGAGATCGAGCTGCGCGGGACGACTCCGTCATCGCCACCGCCACCGCGCCGGCCAGCCTGAACGATCGGGCCAGGGACCATAATCCCATCGCAAGGCTTACGGGGCAGTCCCGTGCTTGTCGTGTAAGCGGGCATATCCGGTCGAACGATGCCGTCCGACCGGACTCTGCTTTAGTCGAACTCGGTCGGCAGGTCCGGCCGGGCGCGATGCTCGAACAAACGTGCGATCTGGTGCGACAGGATGCGTCCGGTCGAGAGGTCCTGCGGGATTTCGTCTCTTGCGAAGAACCGGGCGTCGCTGGTTTCGATGTTGGGCGCCATGCCGGCAGCCTCGTCGCCGGGAGCCTCGTCGAGCAGCTCGCAGATGAAGAACAGCTTGTAGATCGAGAACGGACCGGCCGGATGATGTCCCTGCCGGCCGCGGTCATGCACCAGGGCCAGCTTGGTCGCCCGGACTAGGTAACCAGACTCCTCGGCCACTTCGCGCACCGCGCATTCGGACGCGGTCTGGTTGACGTCGGCCCAGCCACCCGGAATGGTCCAGCGACCCTGGTCGGCCAGTTCGCGGACCATGAGCAGCCGTCCGTCCCGGTCGAACACCGCGCCGCGCACATCCACCTTCGGCGTCGCATATCCAGTCTCGGCTGCGAAAAGCTGCTGCAGTTCCGCAGCACTCCCCGCAAGCGGGCTCGAGGCCGCCATCATCCGTGCGGCCAGGGCGGTCAGCGACCGGTAGCGCTCGACATCGTAGGGGTCGCAGGTGAAGGCGAGGCCGCTCTGCGCCACCGCCTGGATCTCGCGTGCCCACAGCAGCCAGTCCGGCTCGCTATTCGTCATGACCAATTCCTCCATCCAGCACGACGATCGACACCGTCTTGATCAACGCGGTCAGTCGCGCCCCCGGGACCAGTCCGAGCCGGTGCACCGAGTCCCGGGTCACCCGCGCCAGGATGACTGCCGCGCCCGGACTTTCGCTGTCCGGTTCGAGCACCACCACCGCCAACGCATCCGTGCCGACCGGTTGCACGGCGCGCACCCTCACAGGGACCATGTTCTGCGCACTGGTGACGATCGGCACCGCCTCCGGAAGCCGCAGCAGCACGACCTCGCGCGCTGGGATGGTGAGCCGCAGCCTGGTGCCGACCGGATGCAGGGTCGGCTCCACCTGCCCGGCTGCCGGCTGGACCACAGAGAGGGTGAAGCCACCGGCCGATACGCTGGCCAGGCCGCGCTCGGCGTCCTGGCCACAGACGACCGCATCCAGCAAGGCGGACGCATCCTCGCGTTCGGCCAGCCGTCCCGATGCCAGCAGGTCGGCCACCGGTCCGCAGGCCTCGACGCGGCCATCCTCGACCAGGGCCAGCGTGTCGCAGAGCCGCACGACCTCGTCGAGCGCGTGCGTCACATACAGGATCGGCAGGAGGAGCCGGTCCCTGAGCCGGCCGAGATAGAACAGGATCTCGTGGCGGCGGGCCTGGTCCAGGCCGGATAGCGGCTCGTCCATCGCCAGCAGGACCGGCCGCGACAACAGGGCGCGCCCGATCGCGACGCGCTGCCGCTCGCCGCCGGAGAGCGCATGGGTACGCCGGCCAAGCAACCGTTCCAGGCCGAGCAGCACCGACACCTCCTCGAAACCGGGCAGGCCTTCGGCATGGCCGGGCGGAGGGGCCCGATCGGCGCCGTAGCGGAGGTTTCCGGCCACCGAGAGATGCGGGAACAGGCGGCTATCCTGGAAGACCATGCCGATGCGGCGCGCTTCCGGCCTGACCCAGATCCCGGAACCCGACAGGATGCGGGTGCCGACCCGGATGTCGCTGCGATCGGGCCGGAAGGTGCCGCACAGGGCGGCGACCAGCGTGCTCTTGCCCGCACCCGACGGCCCGAACAGGCCGACGATGCCGGGCAGCGGGGCGGACAGAGCGAGGTCAAGGGTCCGGCCGGTGGCGAAGCGGTGCCGCAGCGCGATCTCGAGCGTATCCGGTGTCACACCTGCCCGACCCGGCGGAGGCGGCGCAGCAGCAGTTCCGAGACCAGCAGCCCGGCCAGGGCCAGCAGAAGCGAGACCGTCGCCAGCCGGGCCGCGGTCGCCTCGCCACCGGGAACCTGCAGGGCGGCGTAGATGGCGAGCGGCAGGGTCTGGGTACGGCCGGGGATGCTGGCGGCGAAGGTGATGACCGCGCCGAACTCGCCAAGGCTGGCGGCATAGCCGATCGCCGCCGCGGCCAGCACGCCGGGAGCCGCGAGCGGCAGGGTGACGCTCAGGAACCGGTCGAGCGGCCTGGCACCGAGTCCGGCCGCCGCGTCGAGCAGTCCGGGATCGATCGCCTCGAGAGACAGGCGGATCGTGCGCACCATCAGCGGCAGCGTCATGACGCCGGTGGCCAGCGCGGCGCCGGTCGTGGTGAAGACCAGCCGGGCGTGGAACAGCCGCCACAACAGCCCACCGATCGGGCCGTGCAGCCCGAGCAGCACCAGCAGCAGCCAGCCGGTCACCACCGGTGGCAGCACCATTGGCAGGTGAACCAGCGCATCGAGCAGGGGGCGCCCGATCAGCCGTGGCCGCGCCAGCACCCAGGCCAGCAGCAGTGCCACCGGCAGCGTTCCCGCCACCGCCATGAATGCGACCTTCAGGGTGAGCCGGACCGCAACCCACTGATCCGGCTCAAGCAGCATCGACCCTCGAACCGTTTCCAAAGGCCCGCCTCTGGCGGGGTGTGGGGCAGAGCCCCACGCTCAAATCATTTCCCAACGGTCAAAAACCCCGCCTTGCGAAACGCCTGCTTCGCAGCGTCGGTGCTCAGGAACGCCAGGAACCGCCCTGCATCATCCGCGTCCCCGGCATTCTGCAGCACTGCCGCCGGGTAGACGATGGCGTCATGGCTGTCGTCCGGGAAGGTTCCGGCGATCCCGAGGCCGGGCGCTGCCGTGACGTCGCTGGCATAGACGATGCCGGCCGGAGCCTCGCCGCGCTCGACCAGCAGCAGCGCCGCGCGAACGTTCTCGGCAGGCGCCAGGCGAGCCGAAACCGAGTTCCACAGTCCGAGCTTGGTCAGTGCCTGCCTGGCATAGATCCCTGCCGGCACCGAGGCCGGATCGCCGACGGCGAGGCGCCCGCCCGGGCCGATGATGCCCACGAGATCCAGCCCCGGGGCGATCGTCACCGGCTTGAGCGCGTTGCTCCGTTCGACCAGCACCAGGCTGTTGCCGAGCAGGGTTTCGCGGCTGTCGGTGCGGATCAGGTGGCGGGTGGCGAGCCAGTCCATCCATTTGAGGTCGGCCGAGATGAACAGGTCGGCGGGAGCGCCCTGCTCCACCTGCTTGGCCAGCACCGAGCTGGACGCGAACGACAGGGTCGGCGCTGGAAGACCCTGGGCTACCCAAAGGGTGGCAATCTTGCGCATCGCATCGGTCAGGCTGGCGGCGGCGAACACGGTGACTGTGCGTTGGGGGGCCGGCGCCGCCTGCGCCGGACCTGCGATACCGAGCGCAAGCGCGAGCAGCATCACGATCCGCCGGCTGTTTTCACCCAATGTCATCGGTCGCTCCATCGTCCGCCACCATCTTAGCCTATAGCCCGGGTGCGCCCATCCGGGTGCTTGCGGATCGGACCTCCTGAATGGCAATATTTTCCGCCGCGTCATCCGCTGCGTCATCCGCTGCGTCGCCTGGCGCGGTTGCCGCCACGCTCCGGCGGGTGCGCGAGCGGGCGCCGCTCATACACAACATCACCAACGTGGTCGTCACCAACAGCACCGCGAATGCCCTGCTGGCGATCGGCGCGTCGCCGGCGATGGTCGAGGCGGCGGAAGAGGTGGCCGAGTTCGCACGGATCGCCGATGCGCTGGTGATCAACCTCGGCACGATGACGCCGGCACGGGGGCACGCGATGGACCTCGCTGCTGCCGCGGCGCGGGAGGCCGGGACACCGTGGGTGCTGGATCCGGTGGCGGTCGGGGCATTGTCCTACCGCTCGCAGGTCGCGGTCGGGCTGCTGGCGCATGCGCCGCAGGTGGTCCGCGGCAACGGATCGGAGATCCTGGCCCTGGAAGCGCTCTCGGCCACCGACGGAGACGGGGTCGGGGTCGGGGGCCGGGGCGTCGACAGCGCCCATGGGTCCGAACTGGCGGTGGAGGCGGCGATGCGGCTGGCAGCCAGGACCGGCGCGGTGGTTGCGGTCAGTGGGGCGACCGACCTCATCACCGATGGGTGCCAGGTGGTCGGCGTTCGCAACGGACATCCGATGATGCAGCGGGTCACCGGGCTGGGCTGCACGGCAACCGCCCTGATCGGGGCTTGCCTGGCGGTGGAGCCGGACGCGTTGGCGGCCTCGGTGCATGGCATGGTACTGATCGGCTTGGCCGGCGAGCTCGCCGCGGAGCGCTCGCGTGGTCCCGGTTCGCTGCAGATGGAACTACTGGATGCACTCTACCAGTTGGACGATGCCATGCTTACGGCGCGGACAATGATCGTTCCGGTTATGCCTGGTGACCAACTAATCAATCTTCATTCATGACTATGGAAACTTTTTGTGAAATCGCGACTGTGCCCCACGGTTCAAGTTGACAGCAGATGATCTATGCAGAAGAAGATCGGATATCGGGCTGAACGCGATTCAGCTCTATCCCCCTGGGATTATTCCAATTCGGCTGATCCGGCCCAAATACCTAGATTTGTTTTCAGCAACTGCCTGACGCGGCAATAACTTGTCTCTTCGTGCCCTGTCATGCAGCGGCCTTTCAGCATTGTAACACTGCCTCCGCTTGCCTTGCGGTCAGTATTAGGTATATTGGACCTCTGCTTGACGAAAAAGTGTATCCTCGTTCAGGATGCGCCCATCCTGAACCGGACGGTCATCAACTATACTCATGGATATGAACTGATCTTCAGGATCCATATCCGGGCGGCCATGCGATAGGACAATCGTGTTCCGATTGGACCGCATCCAAAGTGGTGGTCAGGCCTGCGGTTTCGAAAGCACCGGACGCAGAGAGCGCGACGGATCGTTGGACAAGCTTTTATTTACACACATGCAAAGACGTGGACTTTGAACAACAATAAACAGACGACCATCACACTGAATACGCCCCCTGATCAGGATGTCGCCTCGGATGAAAGGGTTCGCCAGTCGTTGAACCGGCTCGGACAGGTGCCGCTCCAGCGCCACTCATCGACCTCTTCTTCCGGGCCGTCGCCCCGCCACAGGTTCGTGCGCGATGGTGAAGTGCCGACGGTCTATACCAGCCGCAACTCCGAGCCTGCGAAATCCTCCGAACCCGCCGAGGCCATGACCGCAGTCCGGGCCGAGGTCTCGCGCGAGCGGGCCGCCCGGACCGAAGCGGAAAACGCGCTCGAAGACGCCAGGACCATGACGAGGAGCCTACAGACCCGGCTCGGCCACATGGAACTCGAACTCCAGGAAGCCAGGGCGCGCGCCGACAGGACCGAGAGCGAACTTCGGGCAGCGCGCGAAGCGATACCGGTGCGAGTTGCTCGGACGCGGCAGCCAAGCCCAGTCGCGGTGGCAGACGTCGCCGACGAGCCGGAGCCGGTAAAATGGTGGCTGAAATCCTGATCAGGGCGGAATGATGGTGTTCGGAACGTCCTCGATCCGGGAACCGTTCATTGGCTTGAATCCGAAATCGATCGGATGGATCTCGCAGATATAGTTTCCGGTCCGTGTTCCCTGCCCCTCGATCCTCAGGAAACGCCCCGCGACAAAAGCGAATGTCTGATAGGCCGCAGTGAAATCGAGATAATAGAGCTTGATGTCCAGTGCGGGGCTTTTGAAGATAACCACTTCGCCGGTATCACCGAGGACATGCGTCAGCATCACCCGACCCGGCTCGGATACGACGCCGAGGCTGGATTTGATGATGATCCGGGCATCGAAGATCAGCCGCCCCAGATCGTCGCGATCGGACGTAAAGCAGGCGCTGAAAGCCTGGAGTTGCGCGTGGTTGTGGATCTGCTCGTTCTTGCTGATCGCCAAGGTTCGCCGCCTCCGTTCATGACATCCGCCGTAGCCACCGTCTGGCGCCCGAAGCCCGGAGCCGCCACCGCTCCAGCGTAGCCGGGCTTCAGCATAGGCGGTCCGGCCCGCATAGGCAGGGCGCTGCCCGAAACAGCCACCCGAGTTGCCCGACCGTTTGACACCATAGCGTACCCGTGGTGGGTGCCCGCATTTGACTTGGCATTCAGGCTGCCTGCCCGAGCCAGGGCGCTCGAGATTCAGAGGCCGGTGATGAAACAGCTACGAACCGGCGGACGATTCTCGGATCCCGCATCCTGCATGCTGCTCGTCGCCCTTGTCGTCGCGCAGATCGTCCTGTGTCCGGCTGTCGGCCACGCTCAAACCGGACCCGCGATGCAGGCTAGCCCATCGACGGGTGCGACCGCCGACGAGCCAGCCGCAGATACGGGCCAGGAGCGTCCCGACTCCACCCGGGGCAGTGCCGACGCCACGGGGGGTACCGCACCCGCCGACGGATCCGACGCTCTCACGCCCGCCGAGCGGCAGCGCCTGAAGATCCTGCTGGCGCAACCACATCGACGGGACCCGGCACCGTCATCACACCCCGCATCCGACCCCAAGGCAGTCGCCACGACCGCGAAGCCGGCTCCGACCACGGCAACGCCTGCGGTTCCGGAAAAACCCAAGGTCGTCACGCTGGCCCCCGACAGCCTGGCCGGTGAAATGCTGGCCCAGGCGGCAACCGTACAGAAGGTGCTGCAGGCCCGGTCGCGCAACTTCAACATGATGTTCGGCGACATGGCGCTGGCCGGCCGGTGGTTGCACCGCGAGATGGTCGTTCCGTCCGCACGGGCGGCACTGCTCGACGCGTTGTGGCGCGGCGCCGCCGTGGTCCTGGTCGGCCTGGCGGTCGAGCACCTGCTGCTCCTTGCCCTGCGACGGCCGTTGCGCGGACTTGGACGCGATGCCCGCGCCGCCGAGGAGGAGCATGTCGAGGCGGCTCATGTCGAGGAACTGGCCGCGATCGAGTCGTCGGTCCCGTCGCCCGAGGATTCGGTCGCGTCCGGCCTCAATCCCGCCACGGCCGTAGCGACCCTGGTGCCGCAACTGGACGGCGCCCTGCCCGGCACCCCGGCCGAGCCGGCCACCCCGGTGCCGGAGGCGGTCGATCCCGCACTGCGCGCCGAGGCCGCTCAGCGCAGCGCCAAGCAGGCCGAGACCCGGTCGCTCGACGCCGTTCACCGCCGCCGGACCCTGAGGCTGTTCCGCAGGCTGCCGTATGCCGTGCTGCGGCTGGTGCTCAAGCTGGCGCCGCTCGCTGTGTTCCTGGCACTGGGCAACCTCGCCGCCACCACGGTCGCCACGCAGCCGAAAACGCAGCTGGTGATCGTGACCGTCACCAACATCTATGGTGTCGGCCGCGTGCTCTGGCTGCTGGCCGACATGATCCTGGCGCCGAAGGCCCCCGGCGTTCGGCTTCTGCGGATCGAGAACGACAGCGCCCGCTTCCTGACACGCTGGTGGAGCTGGCTGGTCGCGATCCCGGTGGTGGCGATCTGCTTCACCGATATCGGGCGCATCCTCGACCTGCCGACACGCCCCAGCCAGGCGATCACGCGGGCGGTCATACTGATCGAGCACGTGCTGCTCGCCGTCCTGATCTGGCAGACGCGCCACAAGGTCGCGGCCGCGCTGCACCCGCCGAGACGCCTCAGGGAGCGCAGTTTCGGCCGCATCCTGGTCAGGCTGGCCGATTACTGGTGGATCGCGGCGCTGTTCTTCGACGGTGCGCTCTGGGTGGTCTGGGCGGCACAGATACGCGGCGGCTACGCGAAGATGTGGCAGCTGTTCCTGTCGAGCGTGATCGTCATCGTGGTGTGCCGCCTAGTTGGCATCATGCTGCTCGGCGGACTCGCCCGCGCCTTCCGGGTCGATGCCGAAGCCGGGGCCGAAGCCGGGGCCGGACACACCGGGGTCGAACACCGGGCCAGCCGCTACTACCCGGCGATGCGCCGGATCGTGACCTGGTCGCTGTTCATCATTGGCGCGGTGGCCCTGGCGCAGGCCTGGGGCATACCGGCGATCGGGTTCTTCACGCACGGCACGCTCGGCACGCACCTGCTGTCGGCCTCGACCACCATCCTGGTGTCGCTCATCGTCGGCGTGGTGGTGTGGGAGCTGGTCAACGGCGCCCTCGACCGGCAGATCAGCCGCTTCAGCAACAGCGGCCAGGTGCCGCGTGCAGTCCGGCTGCAGACCCTGCTGCCGATCCTGCGCACGCTGCTGTTCGTGGTGCTGGGCACAATCCTGGTGCTGACCATCCTGAGCGAGATCGGCCTCAACATCGCGCCGCTGCTGGCCGGTGCCGGGATCATCGGTGTGGCGGTCGGCTTCGGCTCCCAGAAACTGGTACAGGACTTCATCACCGGCATCTTCCTGCTGGTCGAGAACGCGATGCAGGTCGGCGACAACGTGACGGTCGCGGGCATCAGCGGTGTGGTCGAACACCTCTCGATCCGCACCCTGCGCCTGCGCAGCGGCGACGGCTCGATCCAGATCATCCCGTTCTCGTCGGTATCGACCGTCGCCAACCTGAGCCGCGACTATGCGGTCGCCGCGATCACCGTCAGCATCGCGTTCTCGGAAGACACCGACCGGCTCTGCGACCTCCTGAACGACATAGGGCACGAGCTGCGCACCGACGCGGTATTCGCGGAGATGACCCTGGCGGATTTCGGCCTGAACGGCGTCGACAGTCTCGGTGAATATGCGGTCACCATCAGCGGCACCATCCGCTGCACGGTCGGCGGTCGCTGGCCGATCCAGCGCGAGTTCAACCGTCGCCTGCGCCGCCGCATGGCCGAGCTCGACATCGCCCTGCCACAGGCACAACGATCCATCTCCATGCCGAAGCTCGCCGCATTGCTGGCGGAGCATGCGATCCCGCCGAACCCGACCGCGCCGCACGCTGTGCCGCCCGCGGCCGATGCAGGCAACCACCAAGCAAACCCGGATACACGCCATGAGTGACCAGACGCCGGCGTTCCAACTTGCAGCGGTGGGCTATGCCTTCCTGCCGTCGGCGGATATGCGGACCCTGATCGAACAGGATGGCCTCGAACCGGATGCGCTCGATCGATGGGACAGTTTCGCGGAAAGCTGGGCGCATCTCGGCATCGATCGCTACATGGCCGACGGCGGCCGCTACCGCAGGCGTCGCCACGCAGTGTTCGCGGTCGGTCCGCAGATCATCGAGCGCAAGCCGCACCAGCCGCACTACCAGAGCCGCGACTACAACGAGCTCAATGGCGGCATCGAGCGCTGGTTCACACCGATCGAGAACCAGATCGCTAGCCATCCGACACTGCTGGCGATCCTGCGTGCCTGCCACACGCTGTTCGAGGGCCTGACCCCGCCGGTCGCCCGCCCGCCGGTCTGGCATGTCGAGCTGCACCAGTTCCGGATCGAGGCGCATGACGGTGCCGACGGGCAGCCGACCCCGGAGGGGCTGCATCGCGACGGCGTCGACTGGGTCCTGGTGCTGCTGGTCGGGCGCGAGAACATCGCCAGCGGCGTCACCAGCATCCACGACCTGCAGCGCCGCCTGCTCGGCAGCTTCACGCTGGAGACGCCGCTCGATGCCGCCTTGGTCGATGATGGCCGCGTCTATCACGGCGTCACCGCGGTGCATCCGCTCGATCCGGCGAAGCCTGCGCATCGCGACGTGTTGGTCGTGACGTTCCGCAGGCAATAGGCCGGGCGCGCCCATGCTGTTCAACAGCCAGCTCTTCCTGCTGGTCTTCCTGCCGATGGTGCTTGCCGCCTTCTACGGTTGTGCCCGGCTGCCCGAACCGGCCGGACGGACGGCGCGCCAGCTCGTGCTGGTGATCGGGTCACTGGTGTTCTATGCAGCCTGGAACTGGCTGTTCGTACCGGTGCTGGTGCTGCTGGCACTCGCCACATGGTGGATCGGACGGCGCTATGCCGACACCGGCCGCGCGATCTGGCCGATCGCCGGCATCGTGCTCAACCTCGCCATACTCGGCGTCTTCAAATACGCCAACTTCATCGCCGCCAACGTGGAGTCCCTGGTCGGCGCCAGCCACAGGGCCTGGTCGATCGTGCTGCCGCTCGGCATCAGCTTCTTCGTGTTCCAGAAAATATCATACCTCGTCGACCTGAAGCGCGGTGGCCACGACTATGCGCGCCAGCATCGCTACCGGCTGCTCGACTTCTCGGAATTCGTCACGTTCTTTCCCGCCCTGGTTGCAGGACCGCTGGTGCGGCACAACGAAATCATCCCGCAATTCGAGAAGCCGGTGCTGACTGCGCGCACCGCGGAAAACCTGTCGCGTGGCGCAGTGCTGTTCCTGATCGGCCTGACCAAGAAAGCCGGCATCGCAGACACCATCGCGCAGATCTGCGACCCGCTGTTCGCCAAGGCCGCTGCCGGAACCGTGCTGAACGGTGCCGAGGCCTGGGCTGCATCGATCGCCTACAGCATGCAGATATTTTTCGACTTTTCCGGCTATTCCGACATGGCGATCGGCCTCGCGCTGATGTTCGGCCTGACCCTGCCGGTCAATTTCAACGCACCCTACCGGTCGACCTCGCTGCGCGACTTCTGGCGCCGCTGGCATATCACGCTGAGCCGGTTCCTGCGCGACTACCTCTATATCCCGCTTGGGGGAAACCGATCCGGGCTGGCCAGGCAATGCGTCAATCTCGGCCTCACCATGCTGCTCGGCGGCCTGTGGCACGGTGCCGCCTGGACTTTCGTGGCCTGGGGCGGCCTGCATGGGTTCGGCTTGGCAGTGAACCATCTCTGGACCCGCGCCGGGCTTCGCATGCCATCGTGGCTCGGGTGGATCGTGACCATGCTGTTCGTGATCGTCGGCTGGGTCGTGTTCCGCAGCCCGAATTTCACCACCGCCTGGCATGTGCTCGGCTCGATGGCGGGGCTGCATGGGATCGGCGGGCTGCATCTCCGCAATGCAATCGTGCTCTGGATCGCGGTTGCCGTCGCACTGGTCGGGCCGAGCAGCCAGAAGGCCGCACTCTCGATGCTGCGCCCGTCGCCCTGGCTTGCCGTCCCGGCCGGTGCGGCCTTCATCTTCCTGCTGTTCCTGACCGGCGGCCGCGTTCCGAATGAGTTCATCTATTTCCAGTTCTGACCCGGAGCCCGCGCGCTGGCGGCAGTTCCTGCGCCTGTTAGCGGCAACCGCGGCCGGCCTCGGCATCGCCGTCTATGTGTTCATCGTCACGGTCGATCCGTGGAACATGCTGCCGTTGTCGCCACCCCTGGCACGCGCGCCGATCTCGACCAACGCGCGTTTCTCGATGCCGTCGCTTGCCATCAGCTCACGGTTCGACTCGGCGATCATCGGTACCTCGACCAGCCGGTTGCTCCGTCCGGACATGCTCGACCGGACGCTCGGCGCACGGTTTGTGAACCTGTCCATGAACAGCGCCACGCCCTGGGAACAGGGGCAGATGCTGACCCTGTTCGCACGCCACCATCCGTCGCCGAAGGCGATCGTGGTCGGGCTGGATAGTGCGTGGTGCCTGGCCCGCACGGACCAGCGCACAGTGACCGGCCGGCCGTTCCCGGAGTGGATGTACAGCGGCAGCCCCTGGCGCGGATATTTGCACATGGCCAATCTGTATGCGCTGCAGGAAGCGGCCAACCAGTTCATGCTGCTGATCCATGCCAAGCGACAGCGCTACGGATCGGACGGTTATACCGACTTTCTTCCTGCCGAAGACCGCTACGATCCGAAGCGGGTCGACCGGAGCTTCGCCGGATGGGATCCTCCCCAGCGGGAGCCGGCCGGCTCGGCGACGATCGATGCGCCGGCGCTGGCGATCCTGGCCGACCGGTTCCGGACACTCCCCGTACTCACCCTGAAGATTCTCTACCTGCCGCCGATCACGATCGAGCAGCTCGGCGCGGAGGGCACGATCGATGCAGCAAGATGGGCGTCGTGCCGGGTGGCGGCGACGCGGATCGCCGAGGCGACGCCGAACACCGTGCTGGTGGATTTCGCGTATCCCAACAGTGTCACCACCACCCGGTCCAGCTTCTGGGACCCGGTCCATTACCGTGTGCCTGTCGCCAACCGGGTGATGCAGGCATTGGCGCGTGCTGCGTTGACCGGCAAACCGGCCGCCGGCGATATCGACCGTGTTCTGGTTCGACCATCTCATCCAGATGAAAGGTGATGCAGCCAACATCTCGTTGTTGCGTTGATCTTCCCGCGACGCATGGGAGCACATCGATGGGAACCGCCTTCAAGATCTTCCTGACCGGAATGGCGCTGGCCGTCATCTCGACGGTGTTCAGCCACAGGATCGTCAGTCGAACACCACCGCTGCAGGACGATGCCGGCAACCCCGCGCCGAACTGAGCCAGAGGTTACGTCCGCGGGCATCATCCAGGCCGGATGATGCCCTACCGCGCGCCGGCACGCAGGGGCGGCTTGATCGTCGAACGGACCACGACGAACCGGCTCAGCATGTCGAACCAGAACGGCGCGCCCAGCATGACTGCGAACCCGGTGACGGCCCAGCCGATCAGCATCTGGATCACGGCCATCGGATCGACCCGTGTCACGGCATCGTAGCCGGTCTCCCCGGCCGCACCCGGTCCGTCCTCGGGTGCAGCGGTCTCGGCGCCTCGTTGCAGATGTTGCGGCGGCGGCTCCCAGCCGGTCGGGAACTGGATCAGGTTCAGATCGTGTTGCAGCGCCGAGAACGCGTCCTGGGCCTGTACCGACAGCGGATGCCCGTTGTCGCGTGGCAGCAGTTCCGTCGCCTGCGCGACCGCACCGTCCCGTAGCGCCTTGTCCTGGAACAGCGCCCGGCCGACGCTGAACGCATCGATATTCATCACCCCCGCGGTGACCAGGCCGATCGCGAACAGGATGATCTGGGTTCGCCGCTTATACCAGCCGGATACGCGGTCCATGCAGGCATCGAACCAGGCTTCGAGGTTCCGGCGCACCCGGTCCAGATCGCCGTCCGCAGTGTCGAGCGCACTCAACAGTGCCCGCCGGATACGGTCATCCGGCATGTCTCTTGCCGTCGCCTTCAATGATTCGATCGACATGACGCGCAGGACCGCTTCCGGGCCGCTTGGCGCATCACCGATCGGCCCGCGCAGGGTGATGTCGAGAAACGCGCGGGCGAAATTGGCAGCTGGTATGTATGCCGGCAGGCTCGCGCGTGCGCGGATCGGCATGCAGAGCCCGACCGTGCCGGCGAGCAGGCTGCGACGCGGCCGCAATCGGCCCGGGGCATAGGTGCCGGGATACAGCGAGAACACCAGCGGATGGTCATACAGCGCCCGCGCTGCGCCGACGCCGGTCGGGTCGTCGAGCAACTCGCGGATGCCACGCTCCAGGTCGGCGGCCCGCATGTTGAGCACAGCCTCGATCGCTTCGCGGATCGCCGAGCAGATCAGGCTGACGAACAGGAACAGCAGGCTGAGCCCGATCGCCACGTCCAGAACGACCGATCCGAACATCCCTGCACTCCCTGCCCTGGCCCATGCGAGCCGAGGCGGAGTCTGGCTGTCTCATCCTGTCAGCGCAACGTCCGCAACCGGCCGGCCCTATAGCCGACGGGCAGCCTGCCGCGCCACGATGGCCGTGGTGATCCCGAACAGCATGTGGATCAACCCGTGGATCGCGATGCTCGACCTGCTGTCCCGCCACAGCACCGGGCTTATCCTCGCCGACGGCCCGACCAGGCCATAGGCGAGAAGGTAGAACGCGCCCCCGAAGATCGAGCCCGCCACCAACGGCGACGCATCGTCCGGTGTCAGCGTGCCGTAGATCGCGCCGGACAGGCCCGAGAGCGCCAGGTGGCCGCCATGCACCGCCATCTGCTCGCCGATGCTGGGATCGGTATTATCGGCCTGCGCCGCGCCACCGAGATTGGCGATGCTGCGACGCTTGAGCTTGATCAGGTCCGAGGGCTCGCCGGTGGCAGCTTCGAGACCGGCCAGGACCGCGGACACCAGGATTCCGGCCGCCGTGGCACCGATGACGCCGGCGGTAATCCGGCGGGCGGCGGCGTTCAAAGGCTGGGTGATGGTACCCGGCCGTGCGTCCGGGGTATTCGGTCGGCGACCTTCACGGCCGAGCGCGCTGCCGAACGGGCACGCCGCCGCATCGGACAGCCCGATCGCCGCGGTCGGCTCGTGGATCGGGCAGCCATTATGCCTGGCCCGGAAGTCGGCGGACATCCTGTAGGCATCCTTGCGGGCGCGATTGATGGACCCGAGCGGCTGGTGGTCGGCGATGCCATGCCACGGGCTGAACGACAGGCCGTCATCGGCCTGCATCGCGCGTGCCTCGCTCCAGGCCGGCTGCGGCGCCACGGTGATTCGTGCCACCGCGACATACGGGCTCTCCGTCTCCGGCCAGGGCACCGAGGCATCCTCGACCGGCATGCTTTCCGGATTGGTGCGGAGCTGCACCCGCAGTTCCCATTCGCCGCCCTGGGCACCGAAATAGTCGATGACCGCGCCGCGCAACCCGTTCGGCTTGCCGGCGAGGTCGACCGGCTGGTCCTTGAGCCGCTTCAGCGTGGCGCTGACCGGCGCCAGCGACAGCTTCGCCACGTGCTTTCCATGGCGGTAGGGCGTCTGGGTGTAGAAGGTCTCGCCGAGCGGATGGGTCATCGGCTGGCCGCCCAATGCCTTCAGGGGGCCGGCATCCTTGCCGAGCGCACCCAGCGCGGCCACCGCGCCGCGCAGCAAGGCGGAGAAGCCCTTCTTCCACAGCTGGCCGGTGTTGGTGGTCGCCGCGAGCAGCTTCAGGCTCTTGTTGAAGTGGGCGGCGTCCGGCGCCACGAACGCCGACCCGTTCACCAGGATGAAATCCTGCGTTGTCTCGCCTTCGGAGCCGGGCAGCCGCTCGCCGTCCACGCCGATGATCTTCATGGCGATGCCACGCGGCGCAGACACCGTGTCGTCAAGGATGTCACCGGGATTGGTCGAGATCCGCAGCACCACCGGATAGGTGGCCGGACGCGCGAACACGCCCTGCGCCAGTTCCGGCGGCAATCCCTCAAGCACCTGTAACTCGCCCTCGAGCAGGCCATGGCTCTTGGCGTGCACGCTGCGAACCGAGTGACCGTAATCGCTCCAGGTGGTTTCCAGGATGCCCTGCATCAATGCGTTGATCGATGCGATCGCCTGTTCGTCGCCGGGCTGGGGCTGCTCGACGGATCGATCGAAAGGCAGCGGCTTGGACAGGGAAGTTGCAACCACGGGAAGCTCCGATCTCGCACGGGACTGACAATAACCCGTTGCAACGATGACCGGCTTAGGGAGGTTGCCTTCACGAACCCAGGTTTAACGCATCACGAACACGACCGGCCTTACAGCATATTTTATTGAAAAGTCGCAACGTGTGCACGGCAGATGAAGCGACATCGACGCCGAAGCGTCTCAGCCCGACAGGTAACAACCGCTTCATCACTTAAGTCAGCGCGGCGTGATATGTCGGTCCATGCACCCAGACTCCGACGCTCAGTAGACAGAGCCGGACGTGCCCACCGCAGGCCGGGCGCATCCATAGCGCGCCGCCAGTGTGTCGCTGCCGCGTGCCAGCAGCGATACGTCGGTCCCAACCGCAACGAAACAGGCGCCGGCGGCGATAGCCTGGCGTGCCAGCGTCTCGTCGCCCATCAGGATGCCGGCGGCCTTGCCCGAGGCAACGATCCGGCGAACCCCCTGGTCGATCGCCGCCAGCACCGCCGGCGCAGTCGGATTGCCCGGATGCCCAAGAGATGCGGAAAGATCCGCCGGTCCGATGAACAGCCCGTCCACCCCATCGACCGCGGCAATCGCCTCCAGATTATCCAGTCCGAGCCGGGTCTCGATCTGCACCAGCAGGCAGATCTCCGTAGCGGCCTCGCTCATGTAGTCACGCCGCCGATCGAAGCCGGACACCCGCGCCACAGCCGCCCCGACACCGCGCACGCCGTGCGGCGGATAGTGCACCGCCCGGACCAGCATCGCCGCCTGCTCGGCGGTCTCGACCATCGGCACCAGCAGGGTGCGGGCGCCAATATCGAGCAACTGCTTGATCATCCAGGTCTCGCCGGAGGGCGGCCGAACGACGGGATGCGATGGGTAGGCCGCGACCGCCTGCAACTGAGCCAGGATCGACCGCAGATCGTTCGGCCCGTGTTCCCCATCGATCAGCAGCCAGTCGAACCCGGCCCCCGCGCAGATCTCGGTGGTGTAGGAATTGGCGAGGGAGAGCCACAAACCGACCTGCAGGGTTCCCTGCCCCAGCCTGGTCTTGAAGGAGTCACCTTGTGCCGTCCGATCCGTCATGCCGACCTCGCTACGCTGTAACTTCATGATCAACCATTGTGCGCCATTGGAGAAATTCAGCACCCGATTTCCGTCGAGTGCGACCAGATCATCGGGTCGCTTCCCGATCGCAGCGATGTGCCCCCTCGCATCATCCACGTTCTCCACATCTGCTTGACCAATAACCTGCAAGTGTGTAGTTAGTGTGTGTGGATAGCCGACAGATTATCGCAGCGCTTCAGGTCGACGGATGGTCGCACGTCGCGACGAAAGGTGATCACTGGCAGTTCAAGCACCCGATCAAATCAGGCCGTGTGACGGTGCCCCATCCGAAGCGTGATCTGCCGATCGGCACACTGAAAAGCATCGAGAAACAGGCTAGGTTGAAGCTGAGGACATGAGGATGGCAACCTATATCGCGCTGCTGCGAAAAGACGCCTCCAGCGACTACGGCGTCGATTTTCCTGATCTTCCTGGTTGCGTGACCGCAGGCCGCACCCTGGAAGAGGCCCGCATCGCCGCCGCCGAAGCGCTCTCGCTGCATCTGGAAGGCTTGGCCGAAGATGGCGAAGCTGCCCCTGAACCTTCATCCACAGACCAGGTGATGGCCGATCCGCACAACCGTGACGCCGTAGCATTCCTGGTCGATGCCGCACCATCGACCAAGCCGGTCCGGGTCAACGTCATGCTGCCAAGCGACCTGCTGCGCCGGATCGACCAGACCACCCGGAACAGAAGCCGCTTTCTGGCCGAAGCCGCACGGGAAAAATTGGAGCATATCTGATCGGGCGGGTTTCGGGTCAGAGGGTGCCGACCTGAAGAACCTGCTCGACCGGCGCGTCATTGAGTTCACGAAAACCGACTGCCCGCGGCTTGGGAAAAGATGCCGACGTCTCCGCTACACCGATACCGAAGTTCACAGGAGCCGCCAGGGTCAGACACGCTGGTCTCGATCAGACCGAAAGAGCTAGCTCTTGTCCCGCCCCAGCAGGAACAGCGCCTGTTCGCCGAACAGGTTTGCCAGTTGCACCGACCGCTGCCACGGCGCACGGTCGCCCTTGTCGTCGACGGCCATCCAGCGCTGCACCGCATAGCCCTCCTCCGCGCACAAGGCGAAGAAGTCGCGGATCGTGCAGGGATGGATGTTCGGTGTCTCGTACCAGGGCCGGCCCCAGGCATCGGTCATCGGCATGCGGCCGCGCAGCAGCAGCTGCAGCCTGAGCTGCCAATGACCGAAATTCGGGAACGACACGATGGCGCTGGTCCCGATCCGCAGCATCTGGCGCAGCACTTCGCGCGGCCGCTCCACCGCCTGCAGCGTCCGCGACAACACCACATAGTCGAACGCGGCATCGGGATAATGCGCGAGATCGCTGTCGGCATCTCCGTGCATCACCGGCAGGCCATGCGACACCGAGCGCGTCACCTCGCCCATGTCGAGCTCGATGCCGCGCGCGTCGCAGTTGCGGGTGCGGAACAGATGCTCGATCAGCGAGCCGTCGCCGCTGCCGATATCGAGTACGCGCGTGCCCGGCTGGATCATTTCCGCGATCAGCTTCTGGTCGAGGCGCATGGCGCTAGCCGAGCCCCGCATGTTCGGCGCAACCGGACAGGAAGCCGCGTATGGTGCGGTCGAAATCCGGCTCGTCCAGCAGGAAGGCGTCGTGGCCCTTGTCGGTATCGATCTCCACGAAGCTCACGTTTGCGGCGGCCTTGTTCAACGCGCGTGCCATCGTCCGGCTCTGCGCGGTCGGGAACAGCCAGTCGGACGAGAACGACACGATGCAGAAGCGCGTCCGGGTGCCGGCGAACGCCGCGGACAGGTCGCCGCCATGGTCCATCGCCACGTCGAAATAATCCATCGCTCGGGTGATGGTCAGGTACGAGTTCGCGTCGAACCGGCGCACGAAACTCGATCCCTGGTGACGCAGGTAGCTCTCGACCTCGAACATCTCGCCGAACAGGCTCAGCGGTGCATCGGCATCGACGGGTGCCACGTGCGGATCGCGCCGGACCCGGCGGCCGAACTTCCGGGTCAGCGCTTCCTCTGACAGGTAGGTGATGTGCGCCATCATCCGGGCGACCGCCAGGCCACGCGCCGGCACCAGCCCGTCCACCCAGTAGCGCCCGCCGCGCCAGTCCGGATCGGCGAAGATCGCCTGCCGGCTGACCTCGTTGAACGCGATGTTCTGCGCCGAATGGAACGAGGCGGCGGCGATCGGCACCGCGGCGAACACCCGGTCCGGATAGGTCGCGGCCCAGGACAGAACCTGCATTCCGCCCATCGATCCGCCGATCACCGCGAACAGCCGATGGATGCCGAGATGCGTCACCACCTTCGCCTGCGCCGCCACGATGTCGCGTATGGTGACCGGTGGGAACTCGGTGCCCCACGGTTCCGCCACGCCGCCATCCCGCGGCGAGCGCGGTCCGGTCGAGCCCATGCAGCCGCCGAGCACGTTGATGCAGATGACGAAGAACCGGTCGGTATCGATCGGCAGGCCGGCTCCGATCAGCCTGGCCCACCAGCCCGGCTTGCCGGTGAGCGGATGGGTTTCGGCGGCATACTGGTCGCCGGTCAGCGCATGGCACACCAGGATGGCATTATCGGCAGCGGCGCTGAGCGTCCCATAGGTCCGATACGCCATCGTGAGGGGCGCCAGGGCGATGCCGCACTCGAGCTCCAGCCCCTCCCCGAAGGTGACGTGGCTATGCGGATTGTCGATCAGGGCAGCGGACTGGTCCATGGCTCGGGAGCGTTCTCTGGATGCGCAGGTCGGGACCGGCACAATGCAGCAGGCTCGCCCCCGCGTCACCAGACCTCCTCGTGACCCTGATCCGTGTTCGCGGCCCAGGTGACGGCAGGCGGACACCAACTGCACGCCGCCATTTGGCACGCTGATCACTGCCACCGCGGCACGGAGCCCACTTTTCCTATTGGTAACGAAACGACCTCTTGCTGTCCGGGGAGCCGCATGCCTAACGTTCACTAACGTTTCGTTACCGGATATCGACCAGGATCAATCATGAGCGTCGCCCCATGAGTGTTGTCCCATGAGCACAGGCCTGCTCGTGGGCCCGATCGGCAGCACGTTGGATCTGCTCGACCAGTCCGGCCTGTTCGACGTCGACTACTATGTCGCCTGCAATGCCGACATGGCCGGGCCAAGGCCGGAGGCGATGGCGCACTACCACGCGCATGGCTGGCGCGAGGGCCGCAAGCCCAACCTGTATTTCGATCCCGGCTGGTATCTGGCGGAGAACCCGGACGTCTCGGCCGAGGGGATCGACCCGCTGCTGCACTACATCATGCGTGGCGAGACCGAGGAGCGCCGCCCGAGCAGCTGGTTCGATCCTGCCTGGTACAACCGGACCTATACGGTGCCGCAGGGCATGCTGGCGCTGCGCCATTACCTGCTGCACCGGGCCGGCGGCCTGGTCAGCGCGATGGCTGAGTTCGACAGCCCGTTTTACCTGAAGGCCTATCCGGACGTCGCCGCCGCGGGGCTGGATCCGCTCGAGCACTACATGGTGCAGGGTTTCCGGGAGGCCCGGAAACCGTTCGCGGGGTTCGATCCCGCCTTCTACCGGCAGCGCTACCTGGGCGGCGACCTCGAGGCCAACCCGCTGCTGCACTACCTGGTCCACCGCGACCGGCCGGGAGTTCACCCAAGCCTGCCGTCCGGCGAAACCACTTTGCCGCGCGAGATGCGCCGCAACACCCAGGCCGGGCCGTTCTTCGAGACCAGGCGGGGCCTACCCGACACGGTCACGCGCCGGGCCCGGGTGATCGCCTACTACCTGCCGCAGTTCCACGCGGTCGCGCGCAACGACGAATGGTGGGGAACCGGCTTCACCGAGTGGACCAACATCGCCCGCGGGCTGCCGCGCTTCGCCGGCCATTACCAGCCGCGCATCCCGCGCGATCTCGGGCATTACCGGCTCGAGGGTACCAGCGTGCTGCGGCAGCAGGCGGCGATGGCACGCGCGGCCGGGATCGACGGGTTCGTGTTCTATTTCTACTGGTTCAACGGCGAGCACCTGCTGGACTTGTCTGTTGTTTTACAACTGGTTGGCTAGAGTATCGGGGAGATCTAGTTTGGATTTTTAAACGGTCGGGCTTCACTGGGGCTTCACCTCTTCTCAATCCGAAATTTCATGTTTGGCTGCCCGCCGCATGAAGCTCAGACACCACGGCCGGCGCTGGACCTACTCCCAGAAGCACCTCACCAGCGCGTATGCTGTTGAAAGTAGGTTCCTGCGGCGTCGATGCGTTGTGGATTACCCTCGAGGCTTGGCTGCCTCGACCATCGCCTGAACGCTCAGCAACCGCTCCCGTGCCACCGCCACAACCTCCGGTCCGAAACCTTTGTCTCTGGGCATCTCCTCCACCGACTGGATGGCTATGTCCATCATCGCAGCGACCAGTTTCTGGGGGAGCACCCCGGTTCGAATGAGAGCATGTAGGATTTGCGTTTGCAGCACGACTGCTGCCAAGGCGGTTCCGCTTGCGAGTGGATCGTCGTTCAATGGGTTTTTCCTTGTGAGGACGGTCTGCGTCAGATGGCGGGGCATTCGAAGACCAAACGTCAGCCACCAATCAGCTCGTCCAGGCTCATCCCCGTCACCTTCCGAAGCTTTGCCAGGATCTCCAGCGGTGGTTCCCGGTCCGCGCGCTCGTAGGAACCGTAGCGGTCCTTATCGATCCCCAGCAGCTCGGAGAAGGCGCGTTGGCTGAGAGGGCCGCGGCCGAGGTGGCGACCGTGGTCGGCGCGAAGCTCCTGGAGGCGAAGGGCGAAGCTCTGGCGGATAGTGCTCGGCACGTCATGCTGACGGATTTTGGGCATGGGAAGAAGGGTAAGCTGTCTCTATGAGAGGCGGAAGCTGTTCGAGACGCTGCGGGCGCTGATGGAGAAGTAGGGCACCTTCTGCGCCAGCCTACCGGCATGACGTAATCCCCAGCTTGGCAGAATCCAGCCTGAAACGTCTGGATACGTCGTAGCGATTGCATCACAGAGGGGCTCGCCCCATTATCATTTCGGAGTCAAGGTCTTCCAGGGCCACTCCCCAGACTACCTGGAAAACCGAGAGGGCCTTACCCGTGAAGCCGGCCGAAAACCTCATGGCGGCATTCAGCGTCGACCACGTTCAGCGACTGACGCAGCTGAGCAAATCGCAGCTGAAGTACTGGGATCGGACTGGGTTCTTCTCACCCTCATATCCGACGGACGAGCCCTTCGGCTCCAGTCCGCGGTTCTATTCGTTCCGTGACATTGTCGGCTTGCGCATCCTGGGCATGCTGAGGGTCCAGAACAACGTGCCCCTGCAGCACCTCCGCAAGGTCGCCGAGCAGCTGAGCATCAACCAGCCAGAGCATTGGGCCAGGACGAAGCTCTATGTCTTGAACCGGCGGGTGATCTTCCAAGAACCCGGCACCGGAAAGCCACAAGAGATCGTAGGCGGACAGTATGTCATCGGCATCCCGTTGAAGGTGGTGATCGATGATACCCGTCGAGACGTCGATGCGATGCGCCAGCGCACTGACGACCAGGTCGGGCATGTCGAGCAATCACGGTCGATAGCTCGCAACAAGCCTGTGGTCGCCGGGACCCGTATTCCCGTCCGTCTAGTGCAGCAGCTCCACGAGGACGGTTACGACATTGACCGTATCCGGTCCGAATATCCCGACCTGGCGGAGGCCGACATCATGGCGGCAATCAATGGATATGCGGCCGCCGCGTGACCGGCGAAGCGAAGCTTAAAATCTTCGCCGATCAGTGCGTTCCTGACTCTGCGGCCCGTACTTTCGAAAAAGCTGGCCACGAAACCCAGTTCTTGCGGATGGCCATAGCGGTCCGCACGCCCGATCCAATCGTCGCCGCCGTCGCCATGGCAAACCGGGCGATCCTATTAAGTGTCGACAACGACTTCCTGCAGATCGCGCGGGGTGCCGGGTTCAGCAAGAGCAAGGCGAAGAAGCTCCACCTCATCAAAATTAGCTGTCGCCCGGCTCGCGCGGCAGAACGCCTTGAGGCTGCCATGTCGTTTATAGAGAACGAATGGGCACTGTTCTTGCGGGGTGGCATGCCACGCCTATTTATCGAAGTGTCGGATGGATTCGTAAAATCTAATCGCTAATCATAAATGACCGGACGTAGCTGCCGGTCTTATGGGACGCTGCATGTAAGCATGACAAGCGCCAGCCCAAACCACCGTTCGACCAGACACGTCACTGCCCATTACGGGTCTCCCGATCGCCCCCTGCCTTGGCCGCTTTCTCACACTCGTAATCGCCCGCCGCGGTCCGCCCGAACCAGCGTTCGCCCTCGAGGTGGTAGACGCCGCTGTTCGTGTTGACCCACACGACGCGATCGCCGGGACACGAGATACCATAGGTGGTCTTGGCATAGGCCTTATGGTGATGGACGACCAGATCACCAGGTGTCGCTGGATTGAACGTCGAGCCGAGGCCGGACGCGCTCGTAGAGGTCTGGGCGCTGGCGGGGACAATGCCGGACCATATGGCGGCAAGGATGACGAGGACTGAGAGGCCGCGCACGATGGCTCCTGTTGATGTTGAAGGCGGAACGATCGGCTGCCGAAGGGCACGACGTCAAGCACATCAACCTGACCTGATCCGCGCCCCCAAAGTTTCTGAGCTAATTTCGGCTGAGCAAAAAGACTTGCTCGGTTATCACGAGTCAAACCTAACCCTGGACACAACAGAATGTCCACGAACAAGAGCGGACAGAAGGACAGATTGCGCTATATATTTCGTTAAGCTTCACTTTCCTTTCTTTTTTTGCTATATTGGAGGACGGACTTTCGCTTTAGAGCGAGAGATGAGAAGATTTAAGGAGTTCCACGTTGCGAACTTTTCTCCTGACAAAGCGTGAAGCAGCAGAGCGTGCGCGCGTCCATGTGGTGACGCTAAATACACTCATCCGATCTGGACATGGCCCGGCTGTCACAAGGCTCGGTGGGAAAGCGCTGATCCGAGAGGACTCGCTGCAGGCTTGGCTCGAGGCCTCAACCGAACGCTCACCGACGATGGTAGCCGAGTAGTGGCCGCCCCTATCCCACCGCCTGCCGGCGCCGAGCGCCAGGCGATCCTGGCGGACATGGCACGCGCCGGCACGCCGACGAGTAATCACGGCGGCCGCCCAGGCAATATGCTCATCGCCGCGCAAGCTCCCACGAGCCAGCCCGTAAGCGCCTTCGCCGGCAACCAGCTCGCGCCGGGCGCCGCGTCCGTTTCCACTATCCAGCCCGCGCCTCCGCGGATCGGTTCGGGCACGACGCCGGGCTCGCTGGTGCCACCGCCAGCTACGATATCCGCTGCACAACCGCAGCAGGCCAGTTCAGATCCCGAACAAGCGCTCGAGACGCTGATGCAGCAGATAAAGGCTGCGAACCTGACCCCAAGCCAGCTCGACCAGCATGCTGTTGCAACCGACGCGGCCGTTCACCACCTCGGAACCCTTCTTCAAAAAGGCCCGTCCGTAACCCATGGTGATATTATTCGGGAAGCCATGACTGCCGTGAAATCCGGAGCAGTCTCGCCCGAGGTAGCAGCTCGATTTGTCGACAAGATGAAGGGCTCGCCGTCGCAGTTGCAAGCCAAGCTTCAGCAAGCTGTCGGGGACGCAATGTCGATGAATGTCGCTTTGGCTGCGATCAAACAGAAAACGGGCGGTGCGACAGCATCAAGCGGGCAACCGCCAATTAACCAGACGGCGGGCAGGCAGTCATGAGCGGAAGTCTCTGGAGCCCACAACAATCTACCGTCGCGCTGCAGGCCGGCCAGGGCGTTGTGCCGCCGGGCAATCCGCTGGCGATTGCATCACAGGTGCAGGATTTTCAGCGCAATCAGCTCGCGATTCAAAGCGCAAAACAGACACTTGCGTCGCAGAACGCGCTCGGACGTATCGCGCAGTCAGCCATAAATGCGGATGGGTCATTCAACTCCCAAGCATTTGCAACGGGCGTGAAGAACGACCCGGATGCAGCGTATGGTGCAACAGAAGCCATCAAGCAGGGCCAGGGGCTCGCAGGTGGCCAATACGGCCTGAACCAGGACAGCCTCGCCCAGACGACCAACCGCACCAACGCAGTCGGTGCTGGCATGGCGGGTCTTCTTTCGAATCCGAACCTAGCGCCAAGTGATATCTACCAGTCGGTCGCCGGCCAGGCCGCTGCCGGGAAGCCGGTCGGCGCCTTCGTGCAGAGCGTCCTACCAAGCATGCCGACGCTGGGCAACGGTGAGGCGCCGTCCGCCTACTCTGGGCGTTTGAAGACTTGGCTAGCAGGGGTCGCAGGCCAGGCAGCTGGACCGGAGGCAGCGATCCGTACGCTTACTCCGAACGTCGCCACCGTGGGCCTTGGCGGTACGACGCAGACCATGGACGTCAACCCGTACACCAACCCGGGCGCGACCAACACGAGCTACCAGAACACGCTGAGCCCCGAGGGTCAGGTCGCACCGCAGACCGGTACTGCGGCTGACGGTAGCAGCTTCAGCATTCCGACGGCACTTCGTGCGGGTCAGGTCGGCCTCGGCAATCTGGTGCCCAAACAGTCGCCCTTTGGCACCGGCCGCATCCTACTGCCAGGCGGATCCGTCCCGGCTGGCGGTGCTGGAGCTCCAAGCGGCATTGGCGCCGCATCGGGACCGGCACCATCTGGCGATTCCTCGGCTCCAAGTGCGATCTATCCGACCGGCGCACCACCCGACAATTCGGGTTCGGGCCTGCCGGCTGGCGCCATGCCGACCGGGATCAGTCCTGCGGCAACCGCGGCACAAACGCAGGCTGGCAGTGGATCTGGCAGCGACCTGCACACGCTTTATTCCTCGGTCGCTGGCTCCGGCGGCCGCCTCTACCAGCTCGGCAAAGCTCTTACCTCCTTGCAGACTGCAGGTGCGACCGGACCTGGGAGCGAGACCACGCAGGCAATTGCATCGTTCTTCAACACCCAAACGCCGTTTGGTCTGGGTAAGTATCTGCCGGGTGTGAACCCGTCGCAGATCCAGAGCTATGACGAAGCGTCAAAGTACTTGACGCAATATGCATCGAACGCCGCCGGCGCGATGGGCTCAGATTCCAAGCTCGCGACCGCACTGTCCTCGAATGCCTCGACGAAGATCAGCAACCTTGCGGCGCAGGATGTGGTCAAGGCGACGATCGGCATTGAGCGACAGCAACAAGCCCAGGCCCAAAGCTTTGCGCAGACCGGCCTTCCACCGGATAAATACGACCAGTGGGCCACGACCTGGAACAGGACGGCCGACCCACGCGCCTACATCTTCGACGAGATGTCACCGCAGCAGCGATCGACCGTGCTCAATGGCATGTCACCGTCATCCAAGTCGGGCTTTCTCGATCAGGTGTGGCACGCGTCGCAGAACGGCTTTATCGACCCGACCAAGCTTGGGCTGGCCACCCCTGCCAGCACCACTCCGGCAGTCCCCGACAGCGGCCCTGCCGTCGCCGCCACAGCAACACCAGCGGCTGGCCCGCATGCCGTCCCGATGAACTGAGGCAAGCACATGTCCCAGACCGTGCCGTCGCTCGATACCTACGCTCCCGTTTTCCAGAAAGCCGGCCAAGCCTGGAACGTGGATCCCGATCTGCTTCGCGCCGTTGCCGGCGCAGAAAGTAACGGCAACGCAGCCGCGATTTCGCCCAAGGGTGCGATCGGCCTCATGCAAATCATGCCGGCCACCGCACAAGGGCTGGGTGTGAATCCGCACGACCCTGAGCAATCCATCTATGCCGCCGCAAAGCTGCTCAGCGACGGGATCGATCAATACGGTTCGCCGGACGCATCTCTGAAAGCCTATAACGCGGGGCCAAATCAAGCTCACTGGAACAACCCGGAGACTGCCGCGTACGGCGGCCGGGTCGCTTCTTTCTATCAGCCCGGCACCGTCGCCGCAGCGGTCGGTCAGTCGCAGAACAGTGCGTCGGCCGCAGCGCCGTACCAGATCGCGGCCGCCAACACCGGCAGCATGTCGGACGCCGCGCCGTCGCCAATGGCACCACCGTCATCGTCGGCTCAGCCCGCCACCCCGACTGCCGCCGGCCGGCCCGACGATCAAGCGTTCCAAGCCATGCTAACCGGCGGTGCCGCGCCAACCTCGTCCGCCAGCGGATCGTCTGCACCTGGCCGGCCATCCGACGAAGCCATGATGCAGGCCATGACCGGAAACGCCCCGCCTGCATCTGCTGGACCGTCCGCCAGCGCGCCAGCGTCCGCGACAGGAACCTTCGGCAATCTCCTGGGCGGCCTGAAGGCCGGGTATTCGAGCGTTGCCGGGACAGCCAACCGGCTCATCGGCGGTGCCGACCAGGCGATCCCGTTCCTGCAGACCTTGGACGATGGTCTCGGCTATACGGCAACCCGGCAGGCGCAGAACGACCAGCTGGCCAAGGATGATGCTGCCGCATATGCGGCTGGCCCCGGGCAAACCACCGCCGGCAAGGTCGGCAACGTCATCGGCCAGATCGCGACGTCGCTGCCTTTCATCGAGACCGGGGCCGGACTTGCAGGTGGTGCCCTCGGTGCGGGCGCTGCTGCTCTTGGCGGCGAGGCAACCGTGGCAGGACGAGCGGCACAAGCAGGCGCCACCCTGGCAACGGGTGCTGGTGCGCCCACCATAGCCGGGCGCGTCCTTTCCTCGGTAACGAGTGGCGCGCTTAAAGGCTCGATCGGTGGCGTCGCAACAAGTGACCCCGACCAGACAGGCGCTGATGCTGGTTGGGGCGCGTTGCTGGGCGCCGGGCTCGGTCCGGTTGGGCTTGCCGCGGCACCGCTGGCAAAGGGGATCGCCCTCTATACCGGCAAGGCTGGTGGCAGCCTTCTCGACATGCTGTCACCGGCCGCGAAAAACACCGCGGCAGAGGCGCCAGGTGCTGCAGCTGCAGGAACCGGTGGCGCGGCTGCAGATGCAGCGTCTCCAGATGCTGGGCCCGCCGGCCATACAGCCGGGGATGCGACTGCGGCTACCCCCTCGCCCTACGTAAACGGTCTCACGTCGGGTCCATCTGCGCCGACCAACCCACTTGCAGGAGCAGCTGACGGTTCTGGTGCCGGTGGCCCATCAATAACGGCGCCATCCCAGCCGCCCCAGGCAATCCCCACCGCAATCAAGCCGCAGGGTCTCGTGCTCACGCAAGGCGGGGCCGGCGATGTTGCTGACAAGCTTGTTCGGCTGTTTGCTCAAGGTGGCCCCACCGCCATTGCGCCGAGCAGTGTCCTGCCGGCGGGCGCTTTTGATGCAGCCGAGGCCACCGGCAATCCTGGTTTGGCCGCCCTGAAGACCTACCTGACGAGCAGCAATCCCGGCGCGGGCAATCTGTTCGCCGGGATCAAGGACACCAATAACGCCGCGCGCATGCAGGTGCTCAGCGGGATTATGGGGACGCCTGCCGACGTCGCGCAGATGGAAGCAGCTCGCGACGCAGTCACCTCGCAGGCGCATGATGCGGCGTTCTCGAACGCGCAGCCAGTCGACATCCAGCCATTTTCCGACCAGTTGCAGACCGCGATCGACAGTAAGAAGGGCTACCCGTCCGTCCAGAAGCCTTTGCTTGACCTCCAGCAGACGCTGCAAGACGTAACACAGACCGATCCCCAGACGGGCGCTGCGACGGCCGACCCCGAGCACCTGTGGAATGTCCGCCAACAGATAAATGCAATGATTTCGCCGAAGGCCGCAGGCACCGCGCAGGACGGGCGCCAGGCCGCCGCCCAACTGATTGGGCTCAAACCGGGCCTGGACGCTACCATCGAGCAAGGCGCACCGGGTTTCGGCAACTTCATCAAACAGTACAGCGATCTTTCGGCGCCGATCGACGGCATGAACTGGCTGCAGAAGCAGGGCATCGGCATCACGGACAGCCAGGGCAACATCACGCTCGCCAAGCTGGACAGCACGATCAAGACGCTGCAGCGGCAGCAGGAAGCGCCGGGCGCCAATACAGCTGATGGTGTAACACCTGACCAGCAGCAGGCCCTGATCGCGCTGCGGGAAAACCTGAGACAAGCCGGCGCGGCCGTTTACAAAGGCCGGCTGCCGGGCTCTGACACCTTCCGGAATCTCGGCTCGAACTCTCTGATCAACGCGGTCAGCAGTGGCGCCGGCATGCCCGGGCACATGGTGAACATGCTGTTACCTGGGGTCGGAGAGGTTGCTGCGGGTCCGATCGGTACGATGCTCGGCAGCGCTGCAGCAGCAACGCGATATGGCGCCAATGCCCTCGCCACCCGCGGCTCCAACATGGTCACTCAGGAACTGATCAATCGACTTACGAACCCGGCTGCCTATCAGAAGGCTGTTAACCCTCTTGCCGGCGGCGGGAATTAGTATGCTCGGGTCGATCGGCCAGGGAGATGCCCCTGATATGCCGGTAAAACCACATCGCGCGCAGCCTGTAGAAGGTCACGTAGCCCCACAACACGAAGCCGCTGCCAACTAGGAGCAGCAGGTGGGGCGGCAGATGGATGATCCAGGGGATCACACTCAACGATCCCTGAACGCCACGCTCTTGCTGTCCTCAAGCATGGCCTGCCGGATAGCTGCACGATTGCGCCAAGCAAACCGGGTCAGGAATGGTGCGAACGAGAAGCCCAGGATGAAGGCGAACTGCGGCAGCGTACAGTTTGCGCCGGCGAAAAGGCTCCACGCCACGGCTAGAGCAAGGCCGATGAACCACCAGCCGCAAAGCCAGAAGTAGAGGAAGCCAAGGCCGAGAAAGACTGCAGATAGTGCTGCCATAGCGACAAGCATAGCACTAACGCAATCGTCGGACCACGATCAGCCGGCCGAACTTTTCATCACGCCCTTGAACCTGGCTAGGATTCTAAGCTTAGGCGGAAGACGAGGAGCAGTCGGATGACAAGTTCCATTCTCCGTATCCTGCAGCAGGGCTGCACCAATCCGCCACTGTTTCTGATACCTGGTCTGGGCGGCAGCATGAATGAGCTACTGCCGCTGGCGGTCGCGATCGGCGCCGACGTCACGATCTACGGCTTCCACACGCCAGACCTGGATGTGGCGGGTTCGTCAAATCGTATTGAGCATCTGGCGGCGCTGTATGCGGACGCTTTAGCGACCCTGCAGCCTGATGGTGACTACATACTCGCGGGCTATTCATTCGGTGGCCTGATTGCCTTCGAAATGGCGCGTCGGCTGAAGCAGCGCGGATTGTCAATTCGCTTACTTGGCCTGATCGAGACCTGTCCGGACGAGGGCTTATCTATGCGGTTATTGAAGCGCAAGGTCGCCGGCATCTTCCGCACACCCGTTCAACAAATCCCCGGAAAGCTGATTGTCATACAGAAGAACCTACTGTTCCGGATCATGGTCAGGCTTGGTAGGCCGGTGCCCGGCCTATCTCAAGGCCAAACCATTTCGGCGGATCCGTTTCAAGCAGAGAAACTTATCAACAAAGCTGCCTTGCAAACCTATCAGCCAGCGAAATTTTCCGGCGACATGACGTTCTTCAAGGCTGCGATCCGGCTCGGTGAGTTTCCGCCTGACCCTGTGGGAGTTTGGAAACCATTGTTACGTCGATTGACAGTTGAACAGGTTGCCGGTGACCATCACACGATGGTGCGGGCTGAGGCCGCCTCGTTAGCTATTGCGCTGCGTCGGCATCTTCGTAAGCGTCTGACACCCATAGCTTGACGATCTGCGTCTGATCTTGCGGACACGATGGACGTGATCGGCTAAGTCGTGTGGATGCATCGTTCTGGTATTCTGCTTGCCCTGCTCTCCTCCGTCCTCTTCGGGGCGAGCACGCCGTTCGCCAAGCTCTTGCTCAGCTTGGTCGATCCGCATCTGCTAGCTGGATTGCTTTACTTCGGGGCAGGAACCGGCCTTGCCGTCGTCCACGTGTGCCGTGCCGCCTTGCGGTTGCCAGCCACCGAGGCGCCTTTGCGCCGATCGGACCTCCCTTGGTTGGGATTGGTTATCCTGTTCGGCGGCATCGGCGGCCCATTACTGCTCATGCTGGGCCTGACCCAATACCGCCGCCGCCATGGGGTCCTTGCTGCTGAACCTTGAGGGTCTGGCGACGATGAGCATCGCCTAGCTGTGGTTTCGGGAGAACGTCGATCGCCGCCTGCTCCTCGGCGCCTTCGCCATCCTGATGGGCGGTGTGCTGCTATCGTGGCAAGGACGAGCATCCTTCGAGTTGGGAGGATTGCTGATTGCGGGGGGCCTGCCTCTGTTGGGGCATCGACAACAATTTGACCCGCAAGCTCTCCTCGGCTGATCCGGTTTAGATCGCCATGCTCAAGGGCCTCGTCGCGGGCATCGTCAACCTATCGCTGGCGTTGGCGGGCGGCGCGGAGATCCCGGCAACCACAGTTGTCCTATCTGCCGGCGTCGTTGGTTTTTTCGGCTACGGCGTCAGTCTAGTGCTGTTCGTGCTCGGCTTGCGTCATCTCGGCGCAGCGCGGACCGGAGTTTACTTCTCCCTAGCGCCATTTCTCGGCGCTGTGCTGGCCGTCGTCATATTGGGCGATACGATCTCGGTGACGTTGTTGGCGGCTGCCGGACTGATGGGTGTCGGACTGTGGCTGCACCTGGCCGAGCGGCATGAGCACGAGCACTTCCACACGTTATTGGAGCACGAGCATCGTCATCGTCATGACGAGCACCACGAACATGATCATGCACCGGGCATTGACCAGCGTGAGCCGCATACCCATCCGCATCGGCACTCGCATTACCCCGACCTACACCATCGGCATGGGCACCAGCATGCATTGAAGATGAAGCTTGGGTAACAGCCATTGCGCTTGGCGGTCGGTCGATAAGATCTGTCGGGCCTAACATCGGCCGGCCGCGAAATGGCTAGGACGCGAGCGCCGAGCCTCCTGGACCCGCTTTTTCTTGGATTTAGCACAGCCACCTCTAGCTAGTGGGCTGCTTGAGCCGCTCCATTCACCACGGCTCCAGCGGGCGTCGGTGGTGGGGGCAAGCTGCCGGAGTGATGTGGATAAAGCACAGCGGCGAGCACCCCGATGATCACCGCTAGACCCGCGGCTGCAAGCAAGACTGGAAGCTGTGAACCTCTCATCGTCGCGCTGCCCACTAATTGAGACTCTCACCGTGCCGGGGTGGCTGATAGTTGTCCATGGGCATCCTGCAGGCGAGCCTCCCGTGCCCTAGGCAAATCTCGCCGGGCGGCGATCAAAAGTGGGAGTGCCAGCGTTCAGGCGGAGCTCACAGCGGCAGGCTTCGCGACTGAAGGCTCTATCAAGGAGTGGATCACCGATGGGATCGATCCGCCGCTGGCTTCGGCCACGCTTCCGGCACGTAAGCAGAAGGGCTTTCAGGGGGAGGTAACTAGCCCCGGCGCAAAAATATGCCCGGGAGACCCATTGGCGAGCAGCACCGTCATCTTGTGGAAGTCCGGCATTGGGCACGTTGTCGCTTGATACCTCGAGAGGACCGAGGCGCATATTGTCGCCATCAGTGGTGAAAAGACCAAGAAGCGGTTTGTTCGTTGGCCGTAGCCTTCGTTGCTCACCAGCAGGCAAGCTTCCTTCGGAGACAGCGCTGTCATCCATGGGCCCTGGCACGCAGCCATAATGCAGGCCTCATCTCTGGCCGACGACATGCTGCTCGTGAGTGCGATCATCATCCAAGGCATCAGGATGTTCCTCCTTTTACCGTGTCGAGCTCAGCTCAATCATCAGCAAGCGGGCTTACTCAGATCCAAGCAGAAGCTCCTCAAACTTTCGACTTGCGTTGAGGCTTTCCTTGGCTACGCGTATTTCACGACGAGCCTCGGCAATCTGATCGCGCATCCGGGCGGTGGCAGCCCGATGCTCAGCACGAAGTTGCCGGCCGGCTTCACGAAGTGCCTGCGACACTGCAATCTCTGCTTCTAGCCTACCCACCATCCGGGACCCCACCGCGATCAATCTCGGACGCGCTTCTACAGGGCCACACCTGCAATGGGTCTCACAAGCGCAGGAGGTGCGGTCGAGTGTGTAATTTGGCTTGTCCGCCCGTAGCAACCGCATTTAGCATTTTCGAGCGTTAACCAGCCGCGTTATACCGGCTTGCAACACACCTTCTTGGTGCCTCGCCAGATTTCGACGTAATTGCCCGTGGCCATAAGCATGCTGGCAAAGTTGAAGGCGTCATCATCGTCATTGTACTCAACGTCGGATCCTGCCCCCTTAATGTTCCCCGCCACGTCGAGCGGATAGACGCGGTATGTTGGCATGGACGATCCCTCTGGTACTTGCCTCTGGGTTGCCGAACGACGGGTCCCAGCTGTTTTGTACAGATCACGGGTCAGTGTGTCACGCTTTCGAGAGGGTGTCGCCGTGCATGGTGCGGACGTAGCCACGGGCTCTTGTCACGCCGTCCCCCACGTCGTCGGCCGCTTCGGGCTGGCGATCCGCAGCCACTCATTCCGCGCGCCGGTCTCGAAGGCTTCCGCCGCCAGATAGGCCTTCCTTCGAATATCCGGCCTCGAGCACCGCGTTCCGGATCAAGACGACCTGCTCGCCCAGGGCCAGCATGAGCGTGGCAGGATCCGAGCTGACGAGCACACGAGCGAACTGAACGCCGGCGACGAATGCCTAATCGGCGGCTACCGGGCGGCATACCTTCGTCTCTCAGTTGGAAACTACCTTTCTTCCGGGACGACATCGTGTTGGGGTTGGAAAATTCATCACCTGCTGAGATCCTCCGCCTATGCCGCCGGATACCGCCAACGTCACCCGAGAGGTCTTGTACGAGCAGGTCTGGTCCACACCCATGCTGCGCTTGGCCAAGGATTACGGCGTCAGCAGCAATGCGCTGGCAAAAACCTGTCGGAAGCTCGCGATCCCAGTTCCGGCTCGGGGGTATTGGGCCAAGCAACAAAATGGCAAGAAGGTGCCATCGAAGCCGCCGCTTCCTCCGGTCAGTCAGCCGCACCAGAACATGGCCACCATCACACGAACCGTTCCTGCCACACTGGAACTAGAACCACAGTCCGATCCTGTTTTGGTCGCATGCGTTCGATCTTTCGAGGTTGAGGAAAACCGCATCCGGGTTTCGGACGAACTGCGGAAGCCTCATCCCGCGGTTCGCCCAGCGCGACCTCTCCACCCGGCAGGCCGCGACCCGTATGGGCGCCACAACACCATCCCGGATGAGCCGAAGAGCCTCTCAGTGTCGGTTGTTAAGGAGCATCAGGATCGAGCGCTGCGCATCTTGGACGCCCTGGTGAAAGCACTTGAGGAACGAGGCTATCCGGTAACGGCGGAAGGCGTGCTGATTGAGGGTCACACGGTGAAGCTGGGCATCTTGGGCAAGCAGGACCGGACACCGCATATTCCCACCTCGGCAGAACGGCAGGACGAGGCCAGATGGGGCAAAAAGGTCCCTCTATGGGACTATTTTCCTAGCAGCCTACTAACCATTCATTCCGACAGCTACGTCTGGTGGCGCAGGGACCTTCGGAAGCGCTGGAGCGATACGAGAAGCGCGCGGTTGGAGGGCATGCTCGACAACATTCTCATAGGTTTGGTCGCTCTGGGAGTCGCGATGCGCCAGCGGGAGGACGAACAGCAGGCTGAGGCTGAGCGCCGCGCTGAACTGGCGCGCCAAAGGGAGGACCGTGAGTATCAAGAACGTCTGACGTTGGCCAGGCGAGACGACATCACCGCGGCCGCGAGATCTTTTTCCGACGCTGGATTGGTCTGTCGCTTGATCGAGGCCGTCGAGATGCGGGGAAAAGCCGACGGTCTACTGCCGCCACTGGAGGCATGGCTACAACGCGCTAGAGAAGTCGCTGTCGGCCTTGATCCCCTATCCGACGGGCTTGAACAGATGGTTGATCGGCACGATCGGACGGCTGCGGAAGAGGCGGAACGGAAGAAGCCGGCGCCAAGGCCGCATTGGGCATAGCATGGAACGACAAAACCACGCCGGTTGAGGGCGGGGTTTCTGCGGTGCCGACAAGCTTGTCATTGCCTGATCGTCGGACCCATCGGCTTCCTCACAGAGGCCTTGTAAGCCGGGCACGACCGAAGCCGTGGAGCGGGGGACTATCGAGAGGACGTGCTCGAACTCTTTGTGGGCGAGGACGAGGACGAAGAGGAGGACGAAGCGGCCGGTTTTACCGGAGGCATTGCAATGCGGAGACTAGACGGCGGTATCGCGCCGTCTTTAGCAAGAACAGCGGTTTTGGTCATACTTGTCACTTCTTACTCGTTGGCGCAGGCGCTGGCGGAGCGGCTGGCTTTACCGGCGGCATGCCGATCCGCAATGTCGAGGCTGGCACGATGCCACCTTTGATCTCTAGAGGCTCATGGATCAACGTCGGTCGATCGGTCATCGCAGCACCTCCATATCAAACAGTCCCTTGAAATAGGCAGCTGTCTCGGTCTCTGCCACCTTCAATAGGTCGGACCTGCGGGTTAGGCCGTAAGGAAAGTGTTTGGCCTGCAGGTCGTGTTCTACAGTCATGATACGCCGTCGCGCCGCAGAAATCTCCTCCTCTTCGAGTTTGCCCGCAGCGATCCGCTCCCACTCGAACTGCGCCTCGATGAATAGGGCATCCAGGCTCTGCGTGAGGCGCGCTGCACCCTCATGGACTTTCGCCAGGGGCAAGGTGCCTTTAATCACATCAGCGACCTGCGCGATCGCGATTACACCGCCCCAGACGAGAGGATGTGCCTGCACGATCGCCCACGCTGCGATCGCCCCGCTCGATGCTACTGCTTTGATCAGATCGAACAGCCATATCCGGCCCGCCACGCGCTCGCGATAAGCCTTAATGTATTCGGCACCGACCTTCAGTTGGACGAGCTGGTTCCAGTAGAGCGATTGCTGCCGGACGGGTGGCGGGTAATGTTCCAGGATCAACGTTACGTCGTTGGGCGTCATGGACGGTACGTTATTGCTCATTTTCGATCCGCCGTTGCGAGCATCCCCCGCCGCATCCACGCCAGCACCGCCTGCACGGTCCGGATCTCCTGCGCCGTCATCTCCCCGGCATGCAGCCGGATCGTGTGGGGCGACATGTCGAGCATCGCCGTTGCATCGCGCATGGCTCGGGCGTAGCCGGCGGCCTCGGCACCGTGTTCTTCGCCTAAGGTCATTCCCGCACTTTCGGCTCAGCAAGCCCAAGACGGTGAGTGGCCCGAACATCCCGGCATTCCGCCTCCGATAGCCGCCGCTTGGCCAGCAACGCATCGGCCAATATCCCAATCTCTGTCCACCATCCCGCGACAAGATCACGCGCCTGCTGATCCCACAGTCGAACCAGCAGATTGGCTGCTTTGGCAGAGCCGCCGCACAGCTCCATCGCCTTTACGGCTACTTCCTCGCGATCACCTTCGCCATGGTGCACGCGGATGCTGCGAGGGTTGTATCGTCGCTGAGCAGCTTCGCCTGCCATCGCGACCACCGCCCCCTTGTGAGTTGCTTCGAAGCCGGCATTGGCTCGCAAGAAACGAACATGTCCCGCTGATCCTCTCTGCATATCCGCCTCGACCGTCACGTAGTCGAACCGCACCCCTTTGAGGATCGCGGCGAAGGCATGCCCAGCCTCATGGTGTGCAGTGGCGGCAAGGGCGGATCGGGTCATGTGGCGCTCCTTCCCTGGCAAACCGCCTTTGCCTGCGCGATCCGCATTCACGACAGGCGCGCGTCGTCTGGTAGCTGCGGCAGAGTGACCTCAATCACCAAACAAATCTCCATGCCTGACCTCCCGCGCCACCGCCTGCGGCATCGATGCGGCCACCGCCGTCGCTGACCACCGCCCCCGAGCGGTCGCCACCCGCAGTCGTTGCGCCTCACCAAGCGGCCGGATCGAGGCCCTGCCCTCCTCGAAAGCCTTCAAGGCATGGGCCGCGCCTTCTTCCATGAGCGCCGTCATCGACTGCCTGGACCAGTAGGACGCAGCACGGAGCCGCTCGAACAGTTCGGGCTCAAGCATCAGGGTGATCTTGCGCCGCGGCACGAGCTTGCTGGTTGCCAAGAACGCCTGCCAGCTGCGGCGAAACCACTCAGCCGGGCCCATCGCACGCTTTGCCAGATTACAGGCGCCGTGCATGAGCTGCATGTTCTCGAAGATGTCTTGCCCACCACCAGCCAGCGGGACCACGTGATCGACGTGGATGTCCTCGCCAAGCGGCTTGTGGCAACCGGCGCAGCGGCCGCCCTGTTCAGAATATAGGACCGCCCAACGAACCCGGCTGATGTTAATCCTGGCAGGGCGGGCCATTGTTATGGGGTCTCGCTGGTCGGCTTCTTCAGGCGCACGCCTGCTCCGCCACCGTTTTCAGGGATGAATTGGACGCCGGCGGCTTCAAAGGCTGTTTGGAGAGCATCAAGCGTCCGTTCGTAGGGCTGACGGATCCCACGTTCGAAGTCGGCGATCGTCTTCTTGGCCACCTTCGCTGCCTTTTCCAAATCCGCCTGGGACCATTCGAGGAGCGCTCGAGCAGCACGGCATTGTGTCGCTTCAAAGGACAAAAGGTGTAACCTTACATCAAAGGAGTTGACCTACTTCGGTCGCAGGGTTACACCATACATGTAACCTAACTTCTGAGCAACCATGTCCTATCAGACCCGCCACCTCGAAGCAGCCGCTCACCCGCTCCGGTCGATCCCAATGTTTCGCCCGGCTAGCCCTCGGCGCCGCGTTCATGCCGAAGCAGGACCCTCTGACCATTGCCCGGCAGATGGCCGCTCGTACTCTCGAGCTCGCCCGTTTCGAGATTGCCGACGCTTAGGAGGCCTACGGCAAAGCGAAGGCCGCCATAGGCGGGGTCAACCGCATGAGCCGCAAGGACCGGCACGACAGGGCTATCTCGTCGGATCGCTACGTCGCCCGCCGCCGCAGCGAGGCTTTCTGCACCATGAACCGCCGTCGCGGACGCTTCCTGCGGGCCCACAAAGCGCTGTTCGCAGCCGACGCTGCCCTGCTGGCGCTGGCGAAATGAGATGATCAGCGTCCTCCTCCTGATCGTGGCCGCCGCCGCGGTTTTCGTCATCGGCTGGTGCTTCGGGTTCCGCGACGCGGCCAAGCAGGACCGGCAGACCATCGATGCGCTGACAGCACCATGGGACGGCACCGAGCGTCGCCAGGACACGAACGGGGCGTCGGTATGAACCGCTCGATCGCCATCCCGCCGATGCCGCCAACCCTGAATGCACCGGCCTACACGCCGCTCGCCCTCGCAGCCCGTGAGCGCTTCCTGCGCGACGCTGCATCGGCTTGGGCCCGTGCTGGTGATGCTCAGACGGCCCTGCTCCTGGCTCGTGATGCCGACGTGCAGCACCGCCGCCACCGCCCGGAGAAATGACGAAACAGATTGCTCGCCCGATTTGTGGTCGCCGCGACGCGCAGGACCAGGATCGGAATTGAGCCATCCGCCCGGGCGGAAACCCGGTGAGTCCTGCGACAGCGGGGCAAGGTCGGTGCGATCGAGGCTGCGCCCCCGATCGCACCTGACCCCAAGCAAGGTGATGAGACCATGCGAGAGGCTGTTTTAATTCCTACCATGTTGCGGCCGCGGGCCAGCAACATCATCCCGCTGCCGGTGCGCGAGAAGACGCTCGCCGTCTTGCGCGAGGCGGTTGCCGACCTCCCCGCCCACGAGCTGCCGGCTGTCGCTGCTTCGCTGGCCAGTCTGGCACGCACGGCACACGCCGCCGGCGAAACGGCCGATTTCTACGACCGTACGAAGGCAGCCTATGCCGCGCTCGAGCGCGTCCTCCGTGAAGGGGGGCGTATCTGATGGCCCGCACCACCCGCCGCGACCTGCTCGGTGCAGGCGTTGGCACCTTCACCTTCCTGACCGGCATTGCCGCGGTCGCGAACGCCAAGCCTGACACACAAGCTGGAGAGGCTGTCCCAACGCCACGAGACGATGCCGAGCTGATCATCATCGGTCGCGAGGCCGCCGACCTGATCGAGAAGCGTAGGCCGTTGGAAGCGCGGTGGTGGGCGCTTCCAGCAGACACTCGCCAGTACGACAATGCTCAGAGGGCCGAGCTTTACGCTGTCAGTGAAGCAATGCAGCCCATCGATGATCGGCTGTCTGAGTTGTCAGATCGTTCGGTTGTTCTGCGGGCGTTCAGCCGTGCGGCCATGATCGCGAAGGCCCATCTGATCCGTCATGAGATGGAAGTCGTCCATGTGACGGCCGGTGTTCTGGATCCTGAGATGTTCGATCCGCACGAGGCCATCGTGTGGTCGCTGCTCGAGGATCTTCTAGGAGGGTCGGTGTGATGGCTTCCCTGTTCGATCTCGGGCTCATCCCGTCCGACAACGCGCCACCCGACGCCATCCTCATGGCCCGTGTCGAGCGGTTCATCGACCTTCGGCCTCACGTAATGGCGATGGCTCCCGAGACAGCCACCGCGTGGTTGCGATGCGGGGAGAGGATGCTCGATGGCATGCCCTTCCCCGTCGCCGCCTACCTGTTCCATCGCGAGATCGGCAGCGGACAACGGGAGGCACAAAACGCTGTCGCCCTCGCAATCACCGGCACCGCGCTTGCCCCATCCTGGGCGGAAGCAGGCACCATCGCCCGACAGGCCAGGGTAGTCGCCAACCTGCGGCTGCAGAAGCAGGAGACGGCTCGTGCTCGCCGGAAGCGCATCCGTCAGGTCGACAAGGTCATGCGGCGCCTGGGGCGCCGCTGGCCGGCGGTTTTCACCGACCCGGTGCCCCTGGCGATCGGCGTCACCGTGCAAATCCGGGCCGGCATGGGAAAGGGCGTCACCACCACCGCGATCAGACGGGCGGTCCAGCGGTGGGTGACGTCGGTTGGTTACCTCAGCGCCCTGGCCGGCGGCGAGGAACGCAGGAACCTCGACGGCAGCCCGGCAGGCGCTCCGTCTCAGGAGCGCCGCCAGCGGGCACAGACGCAGCTGGGCACGATGTGTGCGCAGGTGACGGCATGAGCTCGGCACGCAGTTTCAGCGCCGAGCAGGACCGGTTGATCGTCGACGGTCGGGCCGCAGGCCGCTCCTGGACTGACATCGCGCGAGATATCGGCAGCACTGGCAAAGCTTGCCAATATCGTTTGTCCCGGGGTCTGGGGTTGCATGATCCGAAGGTTGTCCAGGTCGGTCGCAGGAAGGAACGGCGTGACTACGACGACCCAGACGAAGCGCAGCTCAAGCGCCCGCCCCTTCCGGCCGGGGACGCCGCGACCTGGCAGGCGATCACTGCCGGAACGTTGCTGGATGGGAGGGCTTTCCGATAAAGGCGGCCGAGCTCACATCCCAACTTCGGCAACTAAGGTCGTCGGCTGAGGCACTTACTCGACAACTTCCTATGGACGGTTCAACCTAATCGCGTAGATCCTGAGCTTCTGACATAGGCACGAACTCCGCTCTGGTGAGGCTCCAAACTTCGGAGAATAACGAGAATGACCCGATGAGCGAGTTTTCACCCAATCCGAGCTTCATCATTCGCGATAGAGAGGAGGTTCGAAGCCTCGTCGGTCTGACGCATGACTTAGCGATCCAGAAGGTTCAAAATAAGCTCGGCAAGCATGCCAAGGAATTGATCCGGCGCTCGCCATTCGTCTGTATCGGCTCCCAAGGCTTGGGAAGCGGAGCTGATGTAAGCCCCCGTGGCGATCCCCCCGGCTTCGTCCAGGTGCTAGATGATCGTACGCTAGCGATTCCCGATCGGCCTGGTAACAATCGCGTCGACACGTTGTTTAATATAATTGAAAATGACTGTGTGGGACTGTTGTTCGTCATCCCAGGTTTTGATGACACTTTGCGCGTGAATGGACGAGCAACCCTAACCAACGATCCAAGCTTATTAGCGGCGGATTCAAGTTCCGGAGCGAACACCCACGCCGAAGACTTTGTTTACACCAGCCTGCCCGGCCAGCAACATGCTGAATTGCTCGCTTGGCGTCGCGTAGTCGAGCGTCTTTCGAGGACGGCTATTCAGGCTGTCGGCAACGATGTCGAGATCGTCCTGATCCAAGCCCGACAGAGCCGTGCCTTTCGGGAAATACTGGCGCAGCAGACCATTGGTGTTTTCGTTGGAGCCACGCTGCCAAGGTGAGTGAGGGTCGGCGAAGAAGATCCTCATGCCAGTGCTCAGCGCCACGCTTTCGTGCTGTGCCATTTCCTTGCCTTGGTCGTAGGTCAGCGTCTTGCGCAAAGATGCGGGAATGGCATTCAGCGCGCCGGAGAAAGCGCTCGCCACCACATCGGACTTGCGCGTAGGCATGTGCACCAGCACCACAAAGCGGCTTGTCCGCTCGACCAACGTGCCGATGGCACTCGCTCCGCCGGTGCCCAGAATAAGATCGCCTTCCCAATGGCCCGGGACCAGCCGGCCCTCGATTTCCTCAGGTCGTTCCTTGATGTTGGTCATGTTGCAAAGTTTGCCGCGGCGTTCGCTGCCCTTTGGCTTGCGGCCGCGCATTGGCTTGTCCTGTCGCAAATACGAGATCAGCTCACGGCGTAGTTCACCGCGCGGCAAGGCGTAAATCGCCGTGTAGATTGCCTCGTGCGATACCGACAGACCAGGTGGCTGCTCCGTTCCCGCCTCCATCCGCTTACGCCTGCCCGATATCTGCTCGGGGGACCAACCCAGACGCAAAAGCCCCGCCACACGGCCGAACAGCTCACCATCATGCGCCAGAACAGGCCTGCGTCCAGTCAGGCGACGATCTGCCTCGGCCTGCGTCGCCGCAGCCTGCGCCCGGTAGGAGGTCGCGCCGCCATGCCGATTGATCTCGTCCGAAATCATGCCCGCAGAGCGATCCAAGTCGCGTGCAATCGCCCGCACGCCCCAGCTATCACAAAGGCGAACCTCGATCATCGATCGATCAAACACCGTTAGCTTACGTCGTTGCCCTGCCATCCCACCACCCTACACCCGTTGGCCCGGCGTGGGTGTTCGCTCCGGAACTTGAATCCGCCAGCTGAAATGACTGTTAACGGTCGCAGTCCTGAACTGGCAATCATAGTTCAAATAGACGAAGTTTTTATACACTGTGCAAAAGCGTTCAGACGCTCTCACCTCTGGAACCCTAATTTTTTCCAAGATCGCAGTGAAATGCCCTCGCTTGTAAAGATTGTGTCAGATGAAACAACAGAGCTAGTCTACAGTCCTGAAGAGCAACGGCAGATAGATGCAGAGCTAGAACAAGCCTATAAGACTACACTATATTAGAACAAGGCATTTGATAGAAATGTTTTTGAATACACTGACGGCGTTTAGTACGGTTGAAGGGATCGCCCGATCGTTGGCTTAGGTAGGGATGCGGGGCAGTCCCGCCACTAGACGGGGTAAGATTGCCATTCCGTTCAAAGCCCACGGGGAGCATTGCCACCATATTTTAAACCAGGGCTGTCGGGTCACAAACTCTGCCGTTTAGGCCGGAGTAAGACGCAGCATCTACCACTGCCAACCGTGGGGCGAGGCTTGCTTTGGCCAGGTGATCCACAAACTTGCGGCGCGATAACAGCCCGAACAATGCTTGAGGGTGTTGCTTACCGATGATGGACGAATGCGCCCTCCCCGCCTTCACCTCGGACGAACTGCTCGAGGTAGCGATCGAGCTTCGCCGCCATGCCGCCCGGCATGCCCGGACTGAAACGGAGATGACCCACTTTCTTGACCGCGCAGACGAGATCCTGGCTGAGGCTCGAGCTATGGTCGAATGCAGGCGTAGCAAACGTACAGCGGCTATGACCTGAAAACATGGCACGCGACAAGGGCCCTTCACCAGGGTTTCAGAACGGCGCCACCAGGCCTGCTGTCGCCGGCACAGCTTCTCGACGCGGCAAGATTCCTCACCCGCTTTGCCGATGCGGCCAGAGCCAGAGGAGAGCCGATCATGGAAGAGAAGTTCCGCCGCCGGGCGCATGAGCTGCGAACCAAAGGCCGTCGGGGCATATCTGGATGAGCGCGTCGGGTATCGACGTTCATATACGAACCACAAGGAGTAGCCGTGACCGGATTTAATCCAACACTTGCCGCCTTGTTCGGCAGCATCGCCACTGCCGCGGCAATCTTCGCCGGTGGATTAGCTGTCGAGTCCTACAAACGCGATCGCGACCGCGCCGGGATGGCATTGGCTCTTGCCGGCGCTATCGACGCACTTTTAAGCTTGATTGCGACCCGTGAAATGATTCAGGAGCTCATGGAATCACTGGAACCGTTAGATGCAGGTCAACACGTGACCTTCGGCTCGATCATTGGCGAGAACGCAGCGTTCAAAACCATGACCCTCGCCTACGCCGACCGGATCGGCCATCTCGGCCACGATTTGCCTTTCCGAGTTGCCCGTTTCTTGGCCTACACAGAAGGTCTTCTCCACGATCTCGCGCGGCTGAACCAGAACGGAGACAAGCCTCAGGTCCAGGCCATGCTTATTCGGCGCATGAAGCCGGTTTGGCTACAGACCGAAACGCTGGGCAAAGGGCTTGTGCTCGACCTGAAGCGAGAAGGCGCCTCTCGTAGTCGGCGTCCTGCTAAGAATTAGCAAAAAATGCGCGCCTCTCCTGCCAACGCTGACCGTGCTGGAGATGAATGACGTCGCTGCCGAAGAGGTAGACCCGCCGGATCAGGGGTTGCAAGGCGGTCCAGGTCGTCAGCGTGAGGCCGGTCCCGGAGACTAGAATTGAGGTGGGCTGAAGATCCAGCCGGCGGGAACAACCGGTTCATGAGGACCACCAAGCTATGCTGGCCAGGTAGGGGCTCGACGTGATTATGGGCAGGCGGAGCGGTCCTGATCCCAAAGCCATGCTGGCGTGCATGGGCGATCTCTGCCCGTCGCACCAAGCGCTGGCTGCCAGGGCTGGGGTCGGGCTGATGACGGTGGCACGGCACCTGGGCTTAATGGTGCCGCTGGAGCTCCTGACATGGTTCCGGCGACTAGTGCGCAGGCCACGGCCGGGGGGGTGGGCGTGGCGCGGTCCGTATGAGGTGCGACCTGCGGGGAGACACGACGTGGCCATCAGGCCAGAGCCCGATCCAGCGAAAGCCAACGCATGACGGCCCCGCGCGAGATCTACAGGTTCCGGCTTGGGCGAGATGCCAGCGGCGCCTATGTCGGCGAACTAGTCGATGATTGGGGTTGGGTGTAAACTCCCCACGCGGTCACGGCGGAATTAACTAGAGTTTAACATTTGGTAGCAACGATATGGCGGGGCGCGTGTTGAAAGGAAGCCGGTGCGCACGGGTGCGGAGTAGATCATGACATTCGACGATCCATCGATGGCAACTCTACTTGAGGCCATGGGCGATGCAGAAATCAATGACCTTGATTATGGCGTGGTAGGGCTCGACCAAGAAGGCCTGGTCGAATGCTATAACGTGCATGAGGAGCGTTATTCCGGCCTGTCACGTACCCGGGTGGTCGGCCGGCCTTTCTTTTTCGATGTAGCGCCGTGCATGAACAATTACCTGGTCGCGGAGCGTCTTGAGGAGGCCAGCCTCGACGTGACCCTACCGTACGTGCTGACGTTTCGTATGCGGCCGACGCCGGTAAAGCTCCGCCTGATCCGCACGCCGACGTTCCGACGTCGCTGGGTGTTGATTTCGCGTGTCTGACGCGTACACCCCAAGTCAGATCGCCGATGAACATGAGGCGCTGCTGCAGTTCCTCTATCTATGCCCGCACGGCATGGCCCAATTCGACCGCAGTGGCACCATTCTGATGCTAAACCCGGCTTTCACCTGCTTAGTGATGCCGCTGGTTGGGCCTGATATCCCCACATTCAACATCGTCGAGCTGCTGGAGCCATGGCTGCCGGAACTGCGCAGTCTACTGCAGGATCCCCGTCCGCGCGGCATGATCTGCGACGGCACACCGATATATCCGGGATCGGCGGCACCAGGACATGATCCGAGCGTGCTGGCGCTGACGGTAGTACGTATGGATGCCGACCGGCACATGGCGGTGCTGGCCGACGTGACCAAGTCGGTCGCTTTTAAGCGGGGCGTCCACGACAACTAGGACCTGTTGACGAAAGGCGGTAGCCAAATACGACTGGCGGCCAGTCGGAGAAAACCGAGAAAAGACACGGCGTTGTGTCGTATCGGGTAGCGAAGCGGTTGGGTGATCGCAATCCAAGCTAAAGTGGTCGACCAGGACGGCGCTAAGGTGTTTGAAGGGACTGGAACGTTAACAAATACACCTAGGCATAGCGATGGCTGAACGTATCATTGACCGCCTCCTGCCTTTACGAGAGGTCAAAGACCGGGTCGGGTTCAGCCATACGGCTATCTATCGCAAGATGGCAGCCGGCGAGTCCCCCCAGGCGCGCGCTGTCGGTCCGCGGTCAGTCCGTTGGCTCGAGAGCGACATTGAGAAGTGGATCCACGGCTTGCCGCTCACCTCGCACGCCCGACGGACGTAGCCAGAGTGAATAACTTCCAACCCCGACATTTATAATCCCCGGATCTGAGAATTTCGGCGAGACATGCTTAATGCCGGCTGATTCAGAGTAAGCGTTCGACCGGTGCGCGTTGAAGTCCGCAGTCCCACGGTCTAAGGATGCTTGGAATGGTCGCGTTCGCAAAATGATGGCAATGATCCTATTGATCGCGATTTCCGTATCTCTTCAGAAAAGTCGACATGCAGGGGATTGCAGTCACCCGATAGCGACGACAACGGGGGGTAGGCCTTGGAGGAAGCTTTTGAATTGCTGGAAGCCGACATAAACGGCCTGGAGATTGGCTCGACCACTTCGGGCATGCTGAGGGTCAACGTGTTTCCACCGGGCGTGTCGGTGGCTTTGAGCCTTTCCGCTGAGGAGGCTCGCTGGCTGGCCGGGGCACTCCGCTACTGGGCTGACGTCAGTGAGGGCAACGCAAGCCCACCTTTCGCGAACTAGCGGGTTCCTTGATTCAGACGCACGATCTAAGCTTCTAACGACAACCGATGTTGCCTCACGGGTCGGCTGTCATCCCGAGACAATCCGACGCGCACTCCGCCGCGGTGACCTGGCCTGCTACCGCACGCGGGGCTACACGAGGGTCTTTGAGGAGCAGCTTACCACCCACCTAGAACGTTCCATCCAGCATGTGACGGTGGGAGCGGCTGATTGCTCGACGCGCAAGGTTGCACAGGATTTCCAGCTTGATCGACGGATGCAACAGGCATTTGGCAAGCGATGACCGGTCCTTACGCCTACTCAGTTTCGCAGCTCGCCAAGGCTTGGGGGGTGTCCGACCGGACGGTTTACACCCTTGTGGCGAGCGGCCAGATCGGACACCTGCGCATCGGCAAGACGATCCGTGTGCGGCAGGCCGATCGGGATGCCTATGAGGCAGCGGCCTGGAATGCTCCAGCAGTGCCGCCACCAGCGCCGCCGGCGGTTACGCACGCATTTTCTGTTTCAGCTCCTACTGGCCGCGTGTCCCCCAATAGCGCGTTTCGTAAGGGACAGAAGTCGGCACGAGCCCGCTAAGGAGCACTTCTTCGCCCAACCACGGATCTAAGCCGAGGCTGTTTACGAGACCCGCTCGATTTTTACCCGGGCAAGTCCCTGCTTCTGCATCCCGAGATGCCGGGCGGCGCCTAAGCTAAGGTCGAGAGCATGTCCGCGACGGCCCACACGATCGGTCACCAGCACCAGCGCGTTCCGGTGGTTGGCCAAGTTCGTCACCCTCACTGTCGCACCTAGCGGGAGCGTGCGACTGGCCGCAGTCATTCCCAGAGGCCTGAAGCGCTTTCCATTCGCCATTCGCCGACCAGTTTGGCGCGCACCGTAGAAGCTGGCGGTGGTGCCGGCGGCGATGTGGTGACTATGGTTGCCAGGGTGTAACCGATGGTGCCGATGACCATGCGCCTATGCTGCTGTGGCGCCTGCGACAAGGAAAATGCAGGAGATTGTGAGGCTTTGAAGGTACGAAGACATAGTTCTAATTTAGGACTAATCTCAGCGGATGCGAATCATTTGTGCGACAGCATTAGGACGGTGTTGATGCGTCCCAGGTTAGTACACCCCGAACCCCTCCGGAATCGGCGGCGGAAGACTTTACGACATGTTATGTTCTGCGGCGGCGCTGCCGCAGTCGCCGAGTTGAGCGGGCAACCGAGGCACTGGCGCTACAGTAGCCGTTACCAAGTGACGTGCGGCGCGAAGCAGGATGGAGCCGAACCAGAATTCCGGGGTTACCATCACTGCTGTAAGCCTGAAACTGCAGTGCCGGGTTAAAAGGACATCTCGCTGTCGACCGTTTCGTGATTACTGAGTTTGTCGAGGTAATCTCCTAAACGCGCCGCGAACAGTGCCTGGTTGAGCTCGAGGCCGTGCCCTGACACCACGTCTCGATGTTGCGCAGCAGGGTCTGAAGTGGGGGCTCGGAGTGTTCCGTCGCAGCGTAGGCTTGAAGAATGCCGGTTATCCTCATTAAAGGATTGCTTGGCAGTTCGAAGGTAGCGGCCATGTTAGCTCCTGTAAAAACGGACGAGATAAATGGTCACCTCGGTCGGCCGCTTTTTAAAAGAAAAATCGTAGCCGCGAATGAAAATAGTTTTGAGATCGGTCCCGATAGAACCCCAGCTATGTGTTTCCTTGCCCAGGTAGAAGTGTTTCCTAACCCCGGTGAAGGTGTTTCTTCGGAACCCCAGCAAAGTGTTTCCTAACCCCCAACAGAGTATTTCTTTCTAAAGGAGTAACGGGGGGAGAAGGCAGAGCGCCTGAAAAACGGCTCCCGCCACGGACCGTCGGCAAGTCGAGCGCGACCAACGACGGTGGCCATTGGTCTGCTTGAACAGCGTGCCGCGACCCACCTCTGTCGATACAGCCAGATTTTGTCGTCCCATCGAGGTCGAGAAAACCAGAAACGCGGGCACACGCAGTATCGAGGGTGTGGATCGGCTGAGGCTCCGTCCGCAGTGTATCCTGTCGTGCGGCAATCCTTAGGCTGGCCAACCTGATCGATCTGGACCTGGTGCTTATAGGCTTGGCACGCCCAACAGGCTGTGCTTGCCTCCCTAGATGGTCGATGAAATCCCTGTTTGGTCGCCGGTCGCAACGAGGTCTGGCGCGATTGCGGTCGTGCTGATGGCTATGTGCATTGTGTTCCCGGCACACGCCGCACCTGCCAGCCTCCAGATCTCAGTTCCTGCGGCAAGCCTGCTGGTCGGAGATCGCATCCCGGCATCGGCATGGCCTGGTCGGCTCATTCGAACTCCTGATGAGGACGGCCAGTTCGAGGTCCTGGTGCGCAAGACCGCGGCGATTGGTGTCAACGCAGCAGCTTGCCATTCACCCTGGCTTCTGGTTCGGATGCCTGCGGTGCTGCCACCGGTCGATGCAGCCTACCACCCAACGGCGCGGGACCCGACGAACCAGCGGAAGCTCGATGAGGCGAGGGCAGAGTATGCACGCCTACAGGAGGCCGCCGCCGCCGGGCGGCCAGCGACGTTTCGGGTGGATGGGGGCCCCTATGCGACCAAGACAAGGCTTGGCCTGAGATTGTCTGGGTGCAACCTGTTCTTCTCGATGCCAGGGGGTTGAGATGACGACGCACGGTCGACGGCATCATCGACGACTGCCCGTATCGCGGATCGACGCGTCTGACTTCCTTCTGCACACGCTCCGGCCGACCCTGAAATCGATCGGGCTCTACTCGCTGGAAGCCGAAAAGCTGCTCATGGGGACGGCGGCTCAGGAGAGCAACTTCCGCAACGTCTCCCAGAACGGTGGTGGTCCGGCCAAAGGGCTATTCCAGATGGAGACCATCACGCACGACGACCTATGGACAAGGGTGGTCCGTCGACATGCAACGTTGGAATTGAGGATCCGCGCTCTGTTGAACGGCGCTGCCCCTTCGGCTCCAATGCTGTTGGGTAATGCGGCCTATGCCGTAGCTATGTGCCGCGTGAAGTACTGGAGCGTCCGAGACCCCGTCCCAAGGGACCTGGTCGGCTGGAGCCAATATTGGAAGCGGTGGTACAACACCCCGCTCGGCAAAGGGGCACCAAGCGAGTTCATCGCGAACTGGCATCTCTATGTCGACCCAGTCTATGCCCGGCTCCCAGATGACGCTGACCAGGCGGAAGATCAGGCTCCTAGCCTCGGAGTGCCAGCTTTTCCCTTTACGATCGTGATCTAGCGGTCCGTGGCCGATTGGATGGGCATGGCGAGCGGGTAGGAGGCGGCGTAGCCCGGCGCGCATTGCGATGCCGTATGAAGCGCGGTCACGCTGCTCGACGGATGCATCTGTCTATGGAACCTCGTTTTTGATGTTCACCGGACATGCACCCGGAGCCAGCGAGCCGTCGCGGCGCGTAGGCGGGCATATGTTGCACATGCGCAGAGATGACAATAGCACTTGTTCACGTTTCGTTCGTACGCGACCATGAGCTGCCATGGGACACAACACCTCACGCCAGAAGGCAGCCTCCTATGTTCGCGAGCAGCTTCTCGCTGGCTATCGGACTGGCACCTGATCGCCGACTGCGGCCGATGCTCGCGGCAAGGTGTCGTCCTGGTAGGGGTGCTGGTCAGGGGGCGGCCGCATATTACCATGTCACAAGCTTGGCGCGCTTACGGTGCGCTATTTGTTTGCCCCCCCCTCCCGGCGAGGTCCGGCTCGAGCGCAACGGTCGCGATCGCCGGGCTAGCGAGCTATTAGAATTACCGACTTTCTAGCCAGTAAGCGCGCTCTGCAGGCGCACTAACGAGTCCGAGACAAAGGATTGTACCGCTGGGTGAGAAACAGGTGGCGGATTCAAGTTCCGGAGCGAACACCCACGCCGAAGACTTTGTTTACACCAGCCTGCCCGGCCAGCAACATGCTGAATTGCTCGCTTGGCGTCGCGTAGTCGAGCGTCTTTCGAGGACGGCTATTCAGGCTGTCGGCAACGATGTCGAGATCGTCCTGATCCAAGCCCGACAGAGCCGTGCCTTTCGGGAAATACTGGCGCAGCAGACCATTGGTGTTTTCGTTGGAGCCACGCTGCCAAGGTGAGTGAGGGTCGGCGAAGAAGATCCTCATGCCAGTGCTCAGCGCCACGCTTTCGTGCTGTGCCATTTCCTTGCCTTGGTCGTAGGTCAGCGTCTTGCGCAAAGATGCGGGAATGGCATTCAGCGCGCCGGAGAAAGCGCTCGCCACCACATCGGACTTGCGCGTAGGCATGTGCACCAGCACCACAAAGCGGCTTGTCCGCTCGACCAACGTGCCGATGGCACTCGCTCCGCCGGTGCCCAGAATAAGATCGCCTTCCCAATGGCCCGGGACCAGCCGGCCCTCGATTTCCTCAGGTCGTTCCTTGATGTTGGTCATGTTGCAAAGTTTGCCGCGGCGTTCGCTGCCCTTTGGCTTGCGGCCGCGCATTGGCTTGTCCTGTCGCAAATACGAGATCAGCTCACGGCGTAGTTCACCGCGCGGCAAGGCGTAAATCGCCGTGTAGATTGCCTCGTGCGATACCGACAGACCAGGTGGCTGCTCCGTTCCCGCCTCCATCCGCTTACGCCTGCCCGATATCTGCTCGGGGGACCAACCCAGACGCAAAAGCCCCGCCACACGGCCGAACAGCTCACCATCATGCGCCAGAACAGGCCTGCGTCCAGTCAGGCGACGATCTGCCTCGGCCTGCGTCGCCGCAGCCTGCGCCCGGTAGGAGGTCGCGCCGCCATGCCGATTGATCTCGTCCGAAATCATGCCCGCAGAGCGATCCAAGTCGCGTGCAATCGCCCGCACGCCCCAGCTATCACAAAGGCGAACCTCGATCATCGATCGATCAAACACCGTTAGCTTACGTCGTTGCCCTGCCATCCCACCACCCTACACCCGTTGGCCCGGCGTGGGTGTTCGCTCCGGAACTTGAATCCGCCGGTAGATTAGGAACTGCTTGCTGGATCCAAGTTAATGTTTCTCGAATTGCATCTTCTTGTTTATCCTTTGCTACTTTCATGACCTTAACATCATCCTGAGCAGCGTCTGTTTGGTTCTTTGCTGTAGCTAAGACCTGTACTGCATTTTCTGAAGCGACCTTTGCGGTTTCGTTTGCTGTCTGCGCGCTTGCATTTGCTGCTTGCGCCGCTTGAGAACCGACATTTACACCAAAGTAAGTGCCCAGAATGGTTCCAAGAAACGTAGTCATCGACCCTACAATTGCCACGACATCGCTAGAACTTCTCGGCCTTGACAGGTAGTGACCTGCCTTGTCCGTCAGTGGGGTACCACCAACGTCAACTAAATAACCGCCAGGCTGCCAAAGGAGCGCCGCACAGACAACGAGCAGCGCGACCAAGACGCATACAATAACTATAAGCGCACGATACAGGGACTGGCGGTTCGAAAGATCTTCTGCCGTCATGTTCGAGACCTATCTATTTTGTTACCAACATCGACTTACTCATTCTCAGTACGAGATTCAGCGGTTGACATAAATAGGCTATTTTACTTTTATATTTGTTATATCAGAATTTATCCAGAGAAGCTGCTGGAGGCCGGATTGGCCGCAACCAACTCAACTTCCAGAGCCTCATCTGGATTATTGGTTTAGATTGGTGTTGTTATATCTAACAGACTCGGAAATTCTGGTTGCCGCTAACACGCCAGTTGGCGATGCTTCTCTATCAAAAATGCGAGGCGGAAATGTTTACTAGGGGCTTAGCTATCGGCTCACTCATACTCGTTACGGCTTGTTGTCAGGACCACGGAGGGATCCAGCCTGTGTCCTTTGAACAAGCTCTAGAAGGTGCATTGGCTGATATCAGAGCTGCGTATGCCCATGAGAAACCATATAGGGACGTTAAATATGCTCCAGGCTGGAGAGCATGCGAGCTTGATACGACGTTTAACGTCATTCTCGTGAACACCCACTCAAGTGGGGGAGGAGCCACTATTGGTGGGCCGGCTGGTGGAGCAACTATCGCAGGCAGCTACACCTGGGCAATCAGCAACAGCAAGACAGTTGGCAACGAACTTAAGCTGACTTTGAAGACAGACGACTGCTTAGATGCAAAGTCTGCGGCCATGTTACCTGGGCATAAACCAGGTGATTTTGTGCGAATGCAGATAATGGAGGTTCCCTGACCTTGCCCTCGCTCTGAAATAGAATCTTTTACCAGGAGACGGGTGATGAAGCGGTCAAGATTTACCTCATTGGGAAGCTTGGCCCTAACGGGGCCATCTGCCTGGCCGCTACCACGACGCTCCTGATTTTGAAATCGGCGCATTACCCTATCGATCTCAGCCCGGGACTGCGCCTCTGTTCTCGGCTGGCCTGGAACTCCGCAGCACGGACCGGTGCCGCTCCCGACAGTGCTGGAACCGATACCTCAGGCGCCTATCCGAACCAAGCCGATGGAACCCCCGAAAACCCCAAAGGCACCATGCCAGCAGGAAGGTGCACCACGTTGTGAATCGTCATACGCAGACGTTGAAAAACAATTCCGCGTCCCGCACCCTCGACCGTGCGGCCGGCACCGATACCTCGGGCGCCTATCCACGCCAAGCGGACGGTACGCCTGGCAACCCGCCAGGTACGGCTGTTAGTCGAGCGCTTGGCACGACCAACCCGAAATAACACCATCTAGTCTGTTAGCACCTGAATCCAGCGAGTGTGATCATTAGTGCTGTTGATTGAGAAGCTCCTTGAGCTGCTTGGATAAGCCGATTGCGGCCCAAGCAGTAGGGTGCGATTATCCGGCAATGACTCGTGATTACCTACTTGAATTCGAGGCCATTCTAGTCGGCCAGGAATGTGCAATCAGTCGTCGAGAGCATGATTGGCTTTTCACCTTGTCCGGTAAAGGAAGCCTAGCGGTTAGCGTTCCATGGAGGGTTGTTTCCCAGGAATGCATCGAATTCGGGTCGGAGGATCATGGGCATCTGTTCGGCTTATCAGTTCCAGTTGATGGCGAAGAGATATGCCGCAAGCTTATCGGCAACAGGCTTGTCACCTCAGCACTGGTCGACAGGCAGACGGCAGACCTTACGCTGCACTTTGGATCCGCGATCCGCATCGACATCTTCAACAATTCAGCTGGCTATGAGGGATGGGACGCTGGTGTTGATGCCGGATCCAAAAGCATGAGGGGGATCGCCCTCGGCGGCGGTGACGTAACGGTATTCTGTTAGCCTTAGGGCCTATTAGCACTTGATCCAGTCGCACGCGGCAGCGAGGCAGAGAATGCCCATGAAGGAGCGAGAGGTCTTCTCGTAACGTGTGGCGACCGCCCGCCACTCTTTCAATCTGGCCCACAGCCGCTCGACCTGGTTGCGATTATTATAGATCCAGGCCGGACAGGACAGCGTCTCCTCGTTCCTGCGCGTCGGGATCGCAGGACGTGCGCCCAGGCTCCAGATGTGCTCGCGAAAGCCGTGGCTGCTGTAGCCTCGGTCGGCGACTACCCACTTCGGCGCGCCGGGCAGCTTTGCCAGCAGCGGTATGGCATGAGGCAGTTCGTGGTGCTGGCCTGGCGCCAGAATAAAGGCCACAGCCCGACCAATGGCGTCTGTGATTACGCTTGCCTTGGTTCCAAAGCCGCCCCGAGACCGGCCCAGCGCCTCACGTTCGTCGCGTTGTTCTGACGTATCCCCTTTCGAGGCGCGCCTGCAGCCTTCTGATGGGCCCGGATATTGGTTCCGTCGAGGAACGTCATGCCCAGCTTCACCTGGTCCTTCTGGGCCAGGATCAGCAGCCGCTCCCACACGCCCAACCTGGACCAGCGGATGAACGTTTGAGCGGCCTTCCACCAAGGCCCCAGCACGTCTGGCACCGCCCGCCACTTCGCTCCGTTCTGATGGCGCCACAGGATCGCTCCCATCGTCTGGCGGAGATCCTTCGGCGCAACCTTCGCCCGCGGCCGGCACGCCTAGATCAATGGTTCAAGCGCCGCCCACCGCCCATCCGTCAGCATCCAGGTCATCCTCCCCGAAAGCCAGCACAACGCAAACAGCGCCAGATAGATTCAGGTGCTAACAGGCCCTAGACCACAATTGGCTTGGCCAACTAATCCATCTGGATCAAGATGCAAACCTTCCAGAGATCGTAAACTGGAATCCGTCCAACCATTGAGAATGTCTCATGAGCGAATCTGCCAAAGACTTTGTGCGCCAGTGGGTGGCAAAAAACATTCATGACGAAGCCTATGTTCGTGCCGACGCGCCTGATCCACGTCCCGTCGCACTCGCAACACGCTGTAAGGCAGATGGCGCGGTCGCCGGCTGGACAGATGAGCAGCTCGGCAAGGCTGTCAGCGATTTACATGGTGCCGGAAGCTTGGAAGCATGCATGGCACTTGAGATCGACCTCTGCGCTCAGAAGCACCTCGCTGAGGTCGGTCACCAGCATTCCTAATACTGCACTGAGATCGCGTGCCGATCGCTATTGTTTCAGCGGCTCAGCCTGGACGGCGGGCTTCATACCGAAGGGCCCCGTCCTCCAGCGCCAGAACGGCTTCGTGACGCTTTGATAGCTACCGCAGACCGGGGCCGTGAAGCTCTGGCGTGAGCAGGATCTCTCAGATGGCTCCGGGGACGGCGGCGTCGATCTGGGCAAGGGCGTGGTCTTGAATGTCGGACATGCCGCGAGCTTAGCATCTCCAGAACTGGAGGCATTAGCAGACCAATGGGCCTGCCGGCGCCGCATCCCGGCTCAATCAGCCGCTGACCGGCTGGCCTTCCAGGATGACCAACAACAGCCCGGCACCGCTCGGGATGGTGCCCGGCTCCCATACCGCAGAATTGAGCATCTGAGCCCGGTCCAACGGCTATGGCCAGGCGCCTATCTCCAGTAGATTGGTCGGCGGCCTCCGATGGGTCGAGTAGCGCCATCCTCTGTGCGCAACGGGCCAGACGATCGGCATTTTCAGTAGCATCTTCATGCTGTAACGCGGCGTCATGCGACTTGACCTGATGCTAACAGGCTCGGCACCCATCCTGCCAACTTCCAGGTCGCCGCAGGGCCACTGCAACTTAGTGGTGTCTACCTTGGTGCGTATTCCGTTGATGCTGATCAGCCATTCCAGCTGATCGTGATCACCGTTCATGGTGATCCGGATCACGGTGTTCACCCTGCCTGGGGAGGGCATGGCGGACAGCATGACGTGGTGCCGGTGAGCTACCACTGACGGTTGAACAGGTCTCACTTCTCCTTGGCGCTCGTCAAGCCTTCTGCCGTGTTCAGGACCTGGCGCTTGCGCAGACTTTCGCCTTTCAGCTCGATGCGATGGGACCGGTGAATGATGCGGTCGAGAATTGCATCGCCCAGAGTGGGATCGCCAATGATCTCGTGCCAGCGGCTCGTTGGGACCTGGCTGGTGATCAGCAACGAGCCTTTCCCATCGCGGTCATCGACGATCTCCATCAGGTCGCGACGCTGTTCAGCCGACAGCGGCTCCGGGCCCCAATCGTCGATGATGAGCAGGCGTGTGCGCTCGATTGTCCGCATCAGGCGCGGCAGGCGCCCTTCGCCACGCGCCGTGGCGATGTCGGCAAACAGCCGCGGCGCACGGCGGTAGAGCACAGCGTAACCTTCCCGGCAGGCTTTGTGTCCCAGCGCACAGGCCAGCCAGGATTTACCCACGCCGGTCGGGCCGACGATCAGCAGATGCTGGCTGTCGCGGATCCAACCGCAGGCCGCCAGGCTCTGGAACAGGCCACGATCGAGCCCGCGGGGCGTGCGCAGATCAGTGTCCTCGACCACCGCATTCTGGCGCAACCGGGCATGGCTGAGCCGCCGGCCGAGCCGCTTGTTGTCTCGCGCGGTCACCTCGCGATCGACCAGCAGGCCGAGCCAGTCTTCGCGCGACAGATCATCGGCCGCACTTTGGCGGCTCATTTCGATGAATGCGTCGGCCATCGCGGCCAGGCCAAGATCGCGCAGACGGTCCACCATGGGATGGATCAGCATTGTCTTTCCTTTCAATGATAGTAGCCAGGACCGCGAATGTTCTCGTGCATCAGGCTGGGCTGGTCAGTGATGGCGGACTTTTTCTCCTGGGCATTCTTCAGGATCGCGGCGACAGAGCCGTAGGAGCGGGTGCCGAGTGCCAGGGCCTTGGCACAGGCAGCGTCCACCCGTTCCGGGCCGTAACGGCCACGCAGGCCGAGGATACCGATGCAGGAGCGCAAACCCTGTTCGGGATGTGGCCGCGAGCGCAGCACGATCTCGATCAGAGCCGCGGTATCGTCGCCGGTTGCCATCGCCTCGCGTGTGATCCGCTCATGGGTCCAGTCGCGGTAGCGCCGGTGCGTGCTCGGCATGTGGTCGCTCACCGTGCTTGGCTGATGCTGGCGCACGCTGCGAAGATGCGTGGCCACGAGGCTGCCGCGGTGGAAAATCTCCACCGTCCTGGTTGTGATGCGTGCCTCCACAGGCTGACGGACCAGCCGGAACGGCACCGAATAGAAATGCCGGGCGATCTCGATGTGATAATCGAGATTAACCCGGCAGTACCGCCAGTCCGCATACTCGTAAGGCACTTCTGGCAACGCCAGCAGGGCCGGACGATCGAGCTGTTCATACAGGGCACGGCGCGTCGTGCCCCAGCCGCGCATCGGCCGGTCGTTGATCTGCTCGACCAGCTCACGGATCGCCAAGTTGAGATCGGCCAGCGAGAAGAACTGCCGGTTACGGAGCTGGGCCAGAACCCAGCGCTGGACCACCTGCACGCCGACTTCGACCTTGGCCTTGTCGCGCGGCTTGTAGGGCCGGGCCGGAATGACCGCACTGCGATAATGCGCCGCCATCTCGGCGTAGGTGCGATTGATCGTCGGCTCAAAGAAACAGGCCCTGGTGACGCCGGCCTTGAGATTGTCGCTGACGATCTGGTGCGGCACGCCGCCAAAGAAGGCCAGAGCGTTGACATGAGCCGAAATCCAGTCCGGCAGCGTCTGGCTCCAGGTCGCCTCCACGTAGACAAAACTCGACGCCCCCAGCACAGCCACGAAGATTTCGGCCTGATGCTTCTCCCCGCTTGCCCCGTCGATGACGGACATGCTCTGACCGGCGAAGTCGACGAACAGCTTTTCGCCGGCCGTGTGCACCTGGCGCAGCGTCGGTTTCAACCGTCCGGCCCACGCGCGATAGAGATCACAAAACCACGAGTAGCCAAACGCGTGAGCCGATCCTGCGCGGTATTCTTCCCATAACAGGGCCAGCGTCATGTTTGGCCGGCGCAAATCGCGGTGAACCGCCGCCCAGTCTGGCACCGGCCGCTGATCCAGCGGCACATCCGGCAGTGGCGGAAACAGCAGCGCCTCAAGCTGCGTGTCGTCCATGTCATCCGGTAATGGCCAATCCAGGCCAGCACGATGGGCCCGGCCCAGGTAATCACTGATCGTTCCCTGGCCCAGCCGCAGGCTCAGTCCGATCGTTCGCTGCGGCAGCCGCTGTTCCAACCGCAGCCGCAGAAGCTCGCGTATCTTGCGCATCGACACTCTCTCGCCTGGCATCCCGACCCCTTGCTCCCCGGCAACAGGTCGACACTACCCTCGGTTGAAGACTGTCAGCGGCAGCCGACCGGCATCGTCATCTCCAGCATGATCAGGATCACCGGAACCGATGATCGCCATCAAACGGAATGCATGATCGAGATCGAACGGATTCAATGATCACCATCAAACGGAATCAGTGATCAGGATCAGCCGGAACACGCATACCTTGGGGGGGCGCGACGCCTGGCTCGTGCAGAACATCGACGCGGTGGACGCCACGATCCGGCTGTTCAAGCCCGATCTGGATATCGGCATTGTTCGGGTACGCCCGACACCACGGCGCCATGCAGCGTTCCGGGGCGAGAGTAGCCGCCTGATCCTCGACATGCTGCGGGAGGCCAGCGAGCCGCTGAGCACTCGCGAGATCGTGCAGCGGGTCATGGAGGCGCGGGGGATCAATGCCGCCGATCGGCCGATGGCTGAGACGATGCGGATGCGAGTGGCTTCATCGCTCAGGGGGATGCGGGACCGGGGGACGCTGACGAGTTCGGCCGAGCGGGGGACGAATGTTCGGTGGGGGTTACTAGGTTGAATCGTTAAAATATCGTTAATCAAGCTACAATTATCCTGTGGATAACTGGGATAACTAGGGTTGCAACTTTGCAAGCTTCCGCCTACTTATCAATGCAGGCAATGCCTAGAGGTCTTCCGCATGGGGGCCGTGAGAAGGCCGGGTTCGCCCGGCCTTTTTCATTTCTAGCGCTAGAAACAGTAATATTTGATCCCGTGGGTTCGGTCTTCCTCTGTCTCCATCAGATGATGTTCAATGAATCGGCCGCTTGAACGAAGCGCAACGCTGAGACCAAAACTTGGATCATACTTTTCTTTAGCGATCGCATACACATAGCTGTCCGCTATCTGCATTAGGCGAGACTTCTTGTCTTTTCTTTCCATATCAATCAGCGTCATCGCCACAGACGCTTGATCTAGGGTCTGGTATCCAGCAGAGCTTGCGGGATTAAAACCCACTCCTATGCCCGATTTTAGAAGAGCAAAGTAGCCCCTTAACGCGTGGTCAGCCTCTTTGTTCGAGCCTTCATACTCAACTCTGAGGCGATGACCGCGAGCGTGAGCAAACTTAGCTGCTCTTTCTACAACTATGCCAAATGCGGAGCGGCATAAGTTCCATTTAGCGTCGCCGGTTCTGCTGCCATAACCTCGCGCTAAATATCCGGGTCGGTGTATGACACAAGCCATTCCAATAACCGGCAATGACGATAGAAAGGTTTCATAGTCTTTCCAGTAAGCCTTCTGCGAGTCAGGAGACTCGCCTTCAAGCCATGAAAAGCCACCTCTACGCGCGCGCATATCCGTCAGATGCAATGGCCCATTCATCTTGGGCCACCTCGCGTAAAGACTTGAATGCATAACTTTGCATGTTTGTTCGTCTTCTTGCTTTACAAGCATGCCACCAAGAGCAAACCATTGCGGGTGCTCGTTCGGCCTTGCTACTAACTTGTCGAGATGACGGCTTCCGGTATCGTCTATGTGTAATACGTAGATGGGCAAGCGTTTACCCAAGGCTCGCTCATTCATAGGTCAGCCAATGTTAGCGGAGCCCCATAAAATGGAACAAATGCAACTTCATTGCAACGCCCAACCGTTTATGCGGCGACTAACCGCTGCCAATATCCTGAAAAATCCACGCTCGTCCGCGCCTTGAGCGCCAGTCCGACCACACCGCGGACCTGCGAACCGTTATCAACCCGGCGATGATCCTCGCGCCACGCGCTCTCCTGGGCGTAGCGGGCAAGGTAGGTGCCGGCGATGTGGTGATGGTGGCCCTGCTCGGCCCGACGCATCCGGCTAAAGAAGCTCTCGGCGCCGTTCGGGCCAGGATGCACTGACGTCCAGAGGTCAAGAGAACGGCATCGCGACCAAGTCCGCCACGGCATGCTTTGATGCGCTTGCACCACTGCAGCAGCCGATGAGCACGTCGGCTCAACCAGACAGGAGCGCGCCCTCGGCAGCGCCGTGCCCAAGAACGAGAGGCGGTACACCACGATGTCCAAGAGCTGCTGCGCCTTGCTTTCGAGCAAAGCGAGGTTCGGTATAGATCTGCCTGGTATCCGGGTTCCTGACCTTATTGCACCTGTGGTGCTTTTCCTGGCGCCGTGCGCGGATCGCTGACAGGAACCGTTCCGTCACCATTGAGCCACCACACGCTACCGCTTATCACGAAGACCGGCGAGGCAGCGAAGACGAGCGGCATCCTCGCTACATAGAGAGCTCACTAGATTTCTGGACTGGCTCGTTCTGAGGGCGGCGAACATGCCGAACGGGCGCCTCACAGGGGCCTCACTAAGGGGCTTGCGACCATCACGAAGCGGTAATGACGATTGCAGTCTCCCCTAATGAGGTACGCCTCCAGGCCCAGTGAGTATTCTCAACATGCGACCACCAGAAAATGTCTCGGACGAACAGCGGCTGGCTTCTCTGGCCAGGTTCGAGATCCTCGATACAGCACCGGAACAAGGTTACGACGACATCGTGCGCCTAGCTTCGCAGATCTGCGACACGTCGGTGGCCCTGGTCAGCTTTGTCGCTAACGATCGCCAATGGTTCAAGGCCCGTGTCGGCTTCGAACCTTGCGAGACCGACCTGAGCCGCTCCGTCTGCGTCCACGCGCTCGAGGAGGACGACCTCCTCGTCATTCCCGATCTGTCGAGAGATCCACGGACCGCGTCCAATCCGCTAGTCACCGAGGCACCCTCCGTCCGGTTCTACGCCGGGGCCCCGTTGCGGACCGCCGATGGGATGGTGCTCGGGAGCCTGTGCGTCATCGACGGCACACCGCGCCCCATCGGCCTGACGACGGCGCAACAGGACGGGCTGCGCTCTCTCGCCTGCCACGTCGTCCATCTGCTTGAACTGCGGCAGGCGTTGGCCGATCGCCGCCGCGTCGAGGACGCGCTTCGCGCCAAGCAGCAGGAGCTGCAGGTCAGCGAAGCGCGATGGCGCGGGCTATTCGAGCGCCTGGGCGAAGGCTTCATCATCGGAGAGCTCGTCTGGAATAAGGCCGGTCGGGTCACCGACTGGCGCTACATCGACGTCAATGCCGCCTGGGGCGAGCTTGTTTCCATCGACCCCGGCCACGCTATTGGGCGCACGATCCGTGAGCTGTTTCCAGACATCGAGGAGAGCTGGATCCAGACCTTCGCGGAGGTCGTCGATACCGGCACCCCAATCGCCTTTACTCAGCAGGTAGGGAGTCTGCAACGCTGGTATGATGGCCGGGCCTTTCGAGTAGAGGAAGATCGGTTCGGTGTGCTGTTCCTCGAGGTGACGGAACGTGTCCAGGCGGATGCAAGGCGCGAGGCCCTCGTAGAAATCGGGGAGCGCCTCCGCGATCTGGCGACCATTTCTGATATGACCCGTTTCGTGACTGGGATTGTCGGGCGTGTCCTCTCGGTCCAGCGGGCGGCGTTCGGCCAGCTAACCGAAGACAAGACGTGCATTCAAGTGGAACTGGACTGGACCGCCCCGGGTGTGGACAGCATCGCCGGTCTGCATTGCTTCGCAGATTATGGTGACCTTGGCATCGAAATGCTCGACAGCGATCCCTTGGTCATCGCCGACGTATCCACCGATGATCGCACGACCGCCGGTCATCAGAGGTTCTCTGACCTCGGCATCCGAAGCTTGGTCAACATGCCAGTGCGAGACCAGAATCAGACCGTGGCCCTATTGATCGTCCACGATGACCATCCGCGTGCCTGGTCGTTGGAGGAACTCGGCTTTATGCGCAGTGTGGCGGACCGTCTTGAGTTCGGGGTTTCGCAGCTCCGTGCCAAGGCCGACCAGCTCATGCTGAACCAGGAAATCAGCCATCGCATGAAGAACATGCTGGCGATGGTTCAGGCCATCGCCCAGCAGACCATGAACGGGGTGGAAGATCAGGATGCGGTCAAGGCGTTCGGAAAACGCCTGTATACACTGTCGGCCGCGCACGACGTGCTTCTGCAGCAGAGTTGGGTGAGCACGCAGCTCGGCACCCTTGTTCGCGCCATACTGAGCACGTTCGGCGCCAACGACCGTTTCGACATAGCCGGGCCCGACCTTCTCCTGGGACCGCGGGCGACGCTGTCGCTCTCCATGCTGCTGCACGAACTGGCGATGAACGCGATCAAATACGGCGCGTTGTCGACAGCATCGGGCCGGATCGCTCTGCACTGGCGGCTCGCTCGCGTGTCGGCCCCGGAACTCGTCTTCTGCTGGGAAGAGACGGGTGGACCTTCCGTAGCGCCACCCACCCGAAAGGGCTTCGGCTCGCGGCTCATCCGGTCCGGTCTGCTGGGAACAGGTGGGGTTGATCTTCGCTACGAGGTAACCGGGTTTTCTGCGGAGATGCGGGCACTGCTGGATCAGGTGCAGTTATCGTGACAAGAACAAATAGACTTGTTGTTCTCGTCGTTGAGGATGAACCCATCCTTCGCATGATGGCCGTTGATATGGTCGAAGAGGCCGGCTTCGAAGTCGTCGAAGCGGCCGATGCGGGACAGGCAGTCGAGCTTCTTGAGAAGCACCTCGATATCCGGATCGTTTTCACTGATATCGACATGCCACGAGGCCTGGATGGCATACGCCTCGCCGCCCTCATCCGCGACCGCTGGCCACCCATCGAAATCATTCTGACATCGGGCGGCTTTCCTCCAAAACCCAACGAAATGCCCGAGCGTGGGGTGTTTTTCGCCAAGCCTTTCCAGCCAGAGCAGGTGGTCAATGAGATGCATCGGATGACTCGTGCTATCTCCTAGGCGGCGTTCGGGGTCGTGCTGGGCACACTGCTGCTGCAAGGGACGACGCTGCATCCGCTGCTTTGAGTGCTAACGCTGCAAGATAACATGTTGAGCGAGCGCGAGGTCGAAATGGCACGCGCCGAGACTGCTCGTGCGGCGGTGGCTGACCTCGAGAAGGCACCAGACACCGAAGCACGTAGCGCGCTGCTGAACGAATATCGCCGCGAGGGAGACGTGCCACGCGACGGCATGGCAGGGCTGCAGCCGACCGCGGTGCAGGCGCAACGCCGTGTGCTGGTGCAGCTGCGCAAGGAGGGCCGGATCGGTAAGGCGGCGTTCCACGAGCTGTAACCATTCGCTGAGCACCGCGGCATCATGTCTGATCAGTCAGCTTGGCCGATCGCGGTTGTGTTCGATTTAACCCAGCGCCACGGCAGCAGATCATCGAGGCGCTGCGCCGGATGTTCGGCGATGCGAGCCAGGACGTCGGCCAGCCAGGCTTGCGGGTCGACGTCGTTCATCTTGGCTGTGACGATCAAGCTGTACATGATCGCAGCACGCTGTCCGCCACGATCCGAACCACAGAACAGCCAAGACTTTCGCCCAAGCGCGATGCCCCTCAGCGCGCGTTCGGCCGCGTTGTTGCTGAGGCAGATCCGTCCGTCGTCCAGGAACCGCGTGAATGCCGTCCATCGCTTCAGCATGTAGTCGATGGCCTTGGCGACGTCGTTGCCATGCGCGAGCCTGACCCGCTGCTGACCCAACCAGTCCTGCAGGTCCATCACCAGAGGAAGTGTATCCATCCGCCGAGCACCACGGATACGCTTCAGGCGGCTGCGGCAGTCAGCGTTTTTGGCTTTGACCAATTCCATGGCAACAGATCGCCGAGGTCGCGATCGGGTTGATCGGCAATACGGCGCAGGACATCGGCGAGCCAGGCGCGCGGATCGACCCCATTCAGCTTGGCGGTGATGATCAGCGTGTAGACGTCAGCCGCGCGCTCGCCCCCACGATTGGATCCGGCGAACATCCAGGACTTTCGCCCGAGTGCAATTCCTCTGAGGGCACGTTCCGCGGCGTTGTTGGTCAGGCAGATCCTGCCGTCGTCTAGAAACCTGGTGAATGCAGGCCAGCGTTTGAGCATGTAGTCCATTGCCCGGCTGACCTCGTTGTGGCGAGACAGCCGGCTGCGCTCAGTGCGCATCCAGGCTTCCAGCTCTGCGACCAGAGGCACAACCTGCTCTTGTCGTGCGGCGCGCCGCTGTTCCGGTATGAGGCCGTTGATGGTGCGCTCGACGTCGAAGATCAGATCGATCTGGCGCACGGCCTCGATGGCGGTCGGCGCCTTGGCCACATCGGCCAGCACAAAGAATTTCCTCCGGCCGTGCGCCCAGCAGGCGGCCTCGGAGATCGCACCTGGTCTACGCCCGGGCAGGTAGAGCTCGTTGAATCCTGCATAGGCATCGGCCTGCAGAATACCTGCGTACTGCGCCAGGTGTCGGCGTGGATGCTCGCCGCCTCGGTCCGGTGAGTAGAAAAACATCGCCGCTGGTGGCTCCGGACCGCCGAATGGACTGTCGTCGCGGACGTAGGTCCAGAGCCGACCGATGCTCGTCTTGCTCTTGGCCAGTACCGGCACCGTGGTGTCGTCGCCGTGCAGCCGGTCTGCTGCCAGCACGTGCTTGCGGATCAACGCCAACAGCGGCGCGAGGGCCGCGGTGCACGCGCCGACCCAGCCGCCCAGGGTCGAAACGTCGAGGTGGATGCCCTCCAGAGCGTAGGTTTCGCTCTGCCGGTTCAGCGGCAGATGCTGGCCGAACTTCGCTTCCAGGATCATGGCCAGCAACTCCGGCCCGGCACGACCCCGGGCGATTGGATGGAACGGTGCCGGCGGCTGGGTGATCTTCTCGCAGGTGCGGCAGGAGAACTTCTCGCGCACTGTCTGGATGACCTTCCACTGGCGCGGGATCACCTCGAGTGTTTCCGTGATCGTCTCACCGAGCTTGACCAGCTGGCCGTGGCATTTGGGACAAGCGGTCGGGCCTGGAACGACGACGCGCTCGCGCGGAAGATGGGCTGGCAGCGGTCCCCTTACCGGCTTTGCCCGGCTCGAACCCGAACGCGGATCCCCGGGTGTTGCTGGCTCGACGTCAGCCTCGGCGGCATTGGCCTCCAGCTCCTCGAGCTGCAGCTCCAACTGGTCGAGCAGCCTGCGACTGCGCTCCGACGTTGGGCCGAACCGGTCGCGCTGCAGCTTTGCGATCAGCAGCTTGAGGTGCGCGATCATCGCCTCCGCACCGGTTGCCCGCGTCTCGGCTGACAACCGGGCCGCGCGCTCAGCAACGAGTGCCGCCCGCAGCATGTCGATATCGTCAGGCAGGATGTCGGCGTCGGGTGTCACGCCAGCGATTCAACCACATCCCGGCTGGCTTGTGTACTGATTGCCTCGCCGTCAGCCTGCGGCCTCGGGCCGCCAGGTCCGCTGTAGATGCCGCCAGTCGATCCCTTCCAGCAGCATCGAGAGCATCGCCGGTGTCAGCGACACCACGCCATCAGCCGCCTGCGGCCACACGAACCGGCCGCGCTCCAGGCGCTTGGCATACAGCGACATGCCGAGCCCGTCGTGCCACAGGATCTTCACCAGATTACCGCGGCGTCCCCTGAACACGTAGAGATCGCCGACATGGGGATCACGCTCGAGCGCCTGCTGCACCTGCAGGGCCAGGCCGTTCATGCCGCGGCGCATGTCACTGGCCCCGGCCGCCAGCCAGACCCGGACACCGGACGGAACCGGGATCATCCGCGCAGAACGGCCACGATACGCCGCAGGGCCGCCTGGTTGACCGTCTCATCGACCCGCACACATACGCCGCCCGGAAACTCGATCTCGATCAACGCAGGCTTTGTCGACGCTTTCGGTGTAGGCGGTGGCACCGGACGCGATTGGTCAGGCTGTTTCTCGGCAGCACGCGGCTCGTCAACGAGGTGAACCGGAACAAGTCGCAACGCGGATCCAGTCTTTACCACTGCGGCTCCTGCCCGCTCGCGGCGCCACCGGTAGACAAGGCTTGTGCAGATCCCGTGTCTGGCGGCGAGCTCTCGAATCCGGGTGCCGGGTACGTAGGAGTTCGCAACCACAAGCGCGCGAAACGCTGGATCATGGGCACGACGCCGGTCGCTGACGATCTCGATCCGATGCATCGAAGCTGCCTGAGTGGCTGCCACTGTGGCAGCCTCATCTGCTGTGTTCACCATGAGGCTAAGCAGATCGGCATCCGCTTATTCCAGCAAGACGTCACTCGCCGGGCGGATACGAGGAAGTGACAAAGCCTGCCGGATTGTCCGGCGCTCCTCAACGCTGTGGCCGTTGATGTCGCGTTCGATGTCGAACAGGGTATCGATGCGTTGCACGGCTTGCAGGCAGATTGGCGACAGAACCGCTGGGGCGTTGCCGTGCGCCACGCGCCGCGCACTGCCTGCAAGGTCTGCCAGCACGAAAAACTTCCGGCGTGCATGCGCCCAGCAGGCGGCTTCCACGATCGGCCCGGGTTTGCGTCCCGGTTCATAAAGCTTGCCATAGCCGCCGTAAGCGTCGGCCTGCAGGATGCCGGTGTAGGCCGCCAGATGGCTTTGCGGGTGTTTGCCGCCGCGATCGCGCGAGTAGTGGAACACAGCACCCGGCGGAGCGGGACCGTCGAACGGCTGATCGTCGCGCACATAGACCCAGAGACGGGCAATGTCGGTCTTGCCATGGGCCAGCACCGGCACCGTGGTGTCATCGCCATGCAGCCGTTCTGCCGCCATGACATGAGCAGCCAAGCGCCGAAACAGCGGCATCAGCACGGCTGTGCAGGCCCCGACCTGATCGGCCAGCGTCGACAGGCTGACCGCCACGCCCTCGCGGGCGTAGCGTTCTGCCTGACGGTTGAGCGGCTGATGCTGGCCGAACTTCTCGAACAAGATCATGGCCAGCAGGTTCGGTCCGGCCCAGCCACGGGGCGTCACGTGGAATGGCGCTGGGGGCTGGCTGATGCGCTCGCAATCGCGACAGGAGAATTTCTCGCGCACATGCTGGATGACTTTCCAGCTGCGCGGGATGACCTCCAGGGTTTCTGTGACGTCCTCCCCCAGCCTGGACAGGCGTGTGCTGCCGCAACAGGCGCACGCCGACGGACCTGCGATGACGACGCGCTCGCGAGGAAGGTGTTCCGGAAATGGGCGCCGGGCCGGGCGCTTGCGGGTAAAGCTGGTAACGGCCATGGTCTTGGCCGCGGCGGCCTCAGCAGCCAGCTCGTCCTCGGTGGCCGATGCTTCCAGCTCTTCCAGCTGCAGTTCCATCTGCTCCAGCAGGCGGGCGGTGCGCTCCGAGCGTGGCCCGAAGCGGTCGCGGTTGAGCTTCTCGATCAGCAGTTTCAAATGGGCGATCAAGGCCTGGTCGCTGGACTGCCGCGCCAGCGCCGCGGCGGCCTTGGCTATGACCCGGGCGACATCGGCTCGTGCTGCCAGGAGCGCTGCCTTGAGCGCGTCGATATCGTCCGGCAGGGCGGCGAGCTCGGTATCCACGCCCGCGATTGAATCACAAATCAGGGCGGCATAGTACCCGTTTCTCTGGCCCGGGCGACCGCATTATCCCGCCGATTGCGGCCGCCACGTCTGCTGCGGATTGCGCCAGTCGATCCCCTCCAAAAGGTAACTCATCTGGCCAGCGGTCAGCGCCACCACGCCATCCACCGTCTGGGGCCAGACGAAGCGTCCGCGATCCAGCCGCTTGGCATAGAGCGACAGGCCGATGCCATCGTGCCAGATCGCCTTGATCAGTGAACCGCTACGGCCCCTGAAAACAAAAACGTCCCCAGCGAATGGATCTCGGCCGAGCCCTTCCTGCACCTGCAAAGCAAGACCGCGCATACCCCGGCGCATGTCGGTATGGCCGCTCGCGATCCAGATCCGCACGCTCGCCGAAACTGGGATCACTCGCGCAGCGCCGCCAGCACGCGTCGCAACGCGCCAAGATTGACGTCGCTGCCAACGCGGACGTGCTGACCATTGCCAAGCTCAATCTCGATGAGCCCGGACGTCGGCGTGGATCGCAGGGACGCTGCCAAGGGCGGTGTTGGATTGGATGGCATGGATTCCGTGGGGGCCGCCCCGATCATCTGCACCGGCATGAACATCGCCATATCCGACGCCGCCCTCAGCACGCCCTCACGCACCTGACGCCGCCAGGTGAAAAGAAGACTTTCACAAATATCATGGCGAGCCGCGACAGCGCGGATCGCAACACCAGGCTCCTGCGTCTCAGCGACAATACGCAGCTTGTCCGGCGTGCTCCAACGCCGCCGACCCTCGCGCCCGGTGATGATCTCCATCACGCCATCCATCGACACACCTCAAGCGCCACCTAAAGTAGCAACTTAAGGTGGCGATCGATTCACGCCCAGGCGGCTCTCGGCGGAGGGATACCACGAGCTCGAAGCTACAATCGACAAGCTGGATATTGGCTCTGATGACGTCCAGCCGTGACACGACGCGAAGGTTTCGCCGTCAGGTCCGCCAATGGTTGCATCACCCAGATCGAGCCCCGACTTGGGTGCCGGCTATATAAGGCTAGTTGGTGCGAGAGAGGGCACGGTCAATCGCGACGTCTGAGGCCCCGCAAAGCTGGGGGTGCGGGATTTTTTTGGCTCAGAACAGCTAGGCTGGCGCCTACCTCGATACGGCGCCTCTCTCAGCTCCAATTATGACACCTTTCAGCTGGCATCCTCTGCGGCGTGTTTAGCGGCGTGCTTGGCATGTGAGGCTGCAGCTTCTGCCTCTAGCTCCTGCGCATGCTGGGCTTTATCATCAAGGATGTTGGTGTAGATCTGAGCCGCCTCGGTCGCATGACGGGTGCCGATCTCACTATGCTCCACTGCCGACGTAGCGTAGCGCTCAGCCTTCTCGTAGTTGCCAGACCCCATTTGCTTGGCTGCCTCCAGATGCGCCTGCGCCGCATGTTCGAAGGCGGCGGCTGCCGCCTCGTGATGTTCTACGGCCTGTTCCTTGGTCGCTGGCATTTCGTGGTCCTATCCCTGATCCATCGGCAACCTCAAATACGATCGAAAGGCACAGATCAAGAGGCTTCTGTCGAAATCTCCTGATTGTGTGGCTGAGTGAGATGATCCTGACCTGAGCCGCAGGCCTGTGGCATTTCAGTTGTCGAAGTTTCATGCATTACGTGACCGCCAATAACAGCCATCAAGGCGATCGCCCGCAGCGATCTCAACTGAATGAAGGACCATTTTCAATCTTCAGTCAGATGCTATTCTTTTTAACCGCACCTTAGCTTTATTTGCTCTACCAGCTGTTTTCATACAATGCTTTGCCGTCTTCAAAACCCCGCAGAAAGGCTGCTCGAGCGCCCCCGACACGAGCAAGCGCTTCAGCTTTACTACCCATCATAGCGCCGGCAGTGAAGCCGTCTTCATATGCTGCTTGAAACATTTCAGGCTTGTGGCTCGCGTCTGCGTCCGGCTGCCCGAACACGGACCCGCTCAGGTTTCTCCACCGCATGAAGAACTGCAGCAATCTCCTGATCACGAGCCCATGATTCCCAAGCGTTTGTTAAGCCATCAGCCACTGCACCAGACCACCCGGATCCCTTTTGCCGCCATTGGCAGTAGCGGTTTCTTCTCAATGCGGGTTGTTGTCGATGACGTGCCTCGTAGTCTAGGCGGCGAGGAGGCTGAAGGCGAAGATTCCGGCGATGAAGGCCCGGACGCTGCCTTCTAGTCCGTCCAACTATTCCGCCGGTAAGCCGGTCGGGGCCCGTGGGTGATGTGATCCTGGTCGAGAAAGACGCTGCCTGCTGTGCAGAACAGCGGCGGGCTCGCCCAGTTTCATCCAGTGTGGTAGCCGACCGACCACCAGACTGATCTGGCCCGGTGGATGGCATAAGCCAACAGTATGCCCTGCATGAACAAACGCATGAGCTAGACCCAATCAGCGGCGGAACTGGCCACATAGAACAGGGAGAACATCAAGCAGGATGAAATAGCAGCGTCGCGCCAGCTGACGACGGCTTTTGCGACCATCGGGGCTGCGACGCGGCGAGACGCCTCGAGGGGCGCCCCGACGCAGTACGCCGATGGTCAGTTCGGCAACAGCACGTGATCAATAACGTGGATCACGCCGTTCGACTGGTAGACGTCGGCGATCGTCACGGTCGCCATCCCGCCTTTAGCATCCGTCAACGTAATAGTACCCGGGCTTCCTATCATGGCAATTAGCGGTTCGCCTTCGATAGTCGTCAGAGTGGCCCTGCCGCCGCCTGCGGTGATCGCCGCCATCAGCGCCTTGGAGTCCATCGTGCCCGCGACAACGTGGTAGGTCAGCACCTTCGTGAGCATCGCCTTGTTCTCAGGCTTCAGCAGCGTAGATACGGTGCCAGCAGGCAGCATCGCAAAGGCTTCGTTGGTCGGGGCGAAGACGGTGAATGGCCCCGGGCTGGACAACGTATCGACCAGTCCAGCTGCTTTTACGGCGGTAACTAGCGTGGTATGATCTTTCGAATTCACTGCATTCTGGATAATGTTTTGCTGCGGGTACATCGCTGCACCACCAACCATGGGATCGGCCATCGATGCGGTAGCGGACGAGGGTTGCGACATCATCGCGTTGGAGCAACCTCCCATCAAGACAGCCGTCAGCGCAATTGATGCGATCGATTTTGTCCGGGACATAGTCATCTCCTCACCGAGGCGGGATCGGTTCATCCCAACCTTGCTATGGAAGGTCTACGCGTGCTGAGGCCGACTAGATGCAGGCTACCCAAGACACCAGCCGTCAAATGACCTTGCCGTACGCTGTTCCATGTCATCGAACAGAGAGATGACATTCAGCGATCGAATCAGAACCGATGCCTGAGGCTCTATTCGGCTTCCCAAAAAACGAGCTCCTGAAGCGAGCCATCGGATCGGCCAGCTCTGTCTACATCCGGAAGGGCAAGAAGGAGATGCGACGGGCGGCGGTGAAGAAATGCCTCAACCTCATTGAGAAGGAGGACCGGCGTCTTGTGGAGTGGAGCGGGCTTGATCCGGACGAGCTGATGAATCGGTAGTCACGTCAAGAATGGGCGTTTGGCCAAGCCCCATACCATTCCGAGGGGCGCGTTCCTTCCGCACCGGTTGGCGGCTCGCAGGGCTGAGATCGGAGGCGTAAATGGCAAGCATCGATTGCATCAGTGCATCCTGCTTGTCAGACGTTCCGTGGCTGCGAATGCTCGCCATGTCCTCGGCCGTCGGCAGGTGCCGGTAGACGCTAGACCGGGCGAGGCTAAGCGAGCGAGCAATCGCCGCCGGTTGCTCGCCTGCCAGGAAGCGTTTCCAGATGTCGACTGTATCAATTTCCTGCTTCCGTCCGAGATAGCGACCCTGGCCCTTAGCCTTGGCGATACCCTCCCGCTGCCGTTCAAGCATGATCTCCCGCTCCCAGGTCGCGACGCCGGCCAGGATGGTCAGGATGAGCTTGCTGGTCGGGTTCCGCGTGTCGATGCGCTCGCCACCCAGGGACAGCAGGATCAAGCCGATACCGCGGCTGGACAGATCCTGCTCGATCGCCAAGAGCTCAGCCGTATTGCGCGCCAGGCGGTCTGGCTTTGTCACCATCAGCACGTCGCCATCGCGGAGGAAGCGCAGGCACTCGTCCAGCTTCGCCCGCTGCGCGATGCTGGACACCTTCTCCGCATAGATCCGCTCGGCGCCGGCGGCGTGCAGGTCGCGTTCCTGAGCCTCGAGCCCGGCTGACTGGTCGGCTGTGCTGGTGCGTGCGTATCCGACGATCATAGCGCCTAGTCCGTCCCTTATGGGTCTAGGCTTTGTCGTCTCATGCGTCCGATAGGTCAATACCCATTCCAATCGGACGTCATTAAGCGCCTCTTCTGCATCTTTCGGTCTGTCCTGTTTGACCCTGCCCTATTCGGACGCTGCTTTGCTTATTGGCACATCCAGCCGTTTGCAGAATTGCCCTGGAACATCCTCGTTATGGCTGCATCAGTTTTGATCGGCCTCACGGATGCTCGGCTAAAGCGGAGCGACATCGATCCGTAGCGCGTGGCGCTCATGAGGTCGTCTCGCTCCTTTACCACCCGTCCATCCTTGCGGTGGTAGAGGCGGAACTCCTCAAACCAGTCGCCAAGATTCCGGAACACCTTCAAGCGGCCGGATTCCATCCGCTCCAGCATGTCGGCGAGGCCAGCCTCGACACCGTTTGTCCCATCGGTGAACTGCGCACGTTCCGGCAGCATCTTGAGGCCGTGCTTGCGGTATTGCTGAGCCAGCTGCTCGCCTGACCCTTTGTCATGCTGCAAGCCGTCATGAGGCCAAGCCCAGGGTAGTTCAGCGCCCCATGTCTTCAGGGTTGCAGCATGGACCAGCGGGGTGGCTTCACGCAGCCGGTGCGTCCGGGTGACGTAGACGATGTCCTGATCGCGATCCCAGGCGAGCGACACAGCCGCGGTCGGGTGATCCCAGCCGAAGTCGAGCGCGCCGATGCGCGTCCAGTGTGGCGGGATCGGGAATGGCTCGCAGGTGATGTCTTCTTCCGGCACGGGGAATACGCGGCCGGAACCCATAGTCGGTGTTCCACGGGTGCGGGCTTCCCGCTCGTGCGCCGGGTAGGACGCGATAATCCGGGCACGCTCTGCAGGCGGGATGTGCTCTGCATCGTCGATCGTCATCACGGTGTCGGAGCGATCAGGCGAGGATTCCTGCAGAAACCGCATCACAACGTCAGAGACCCCAAGCAGGGGCGTGAACGTCAGCCAGATCATGCCGCCGGTGGCATTCGTCCGGCTCATCCCTTCGAGGTAGATGTCGGCGGGCGGCTCTTCATCAAACCAGACCCACTCAAGGGTCGCGGCCTGCCACCGCTGCCGTCCCTGGTCATAGCTCTTGAGCTTGATCTCGCTCGTCTCCCCGCTCTTGTGCCGGACAGTAATCGTGTCGGCGAGGTCGCGGACGCCAGCGGCCCGTGTGACGTTGACGATGGATGCCTTCGGAATGGTGCCGGTGCCCCAATCGTCTGGTGGGCCTAGTAGAACCCGCTGCGGACCATCTCGCACCAGTTCGCCCGATGGGCCACCTAGCCATGCCCGTGTACGGCCCGGAAAGCGGCGACCTTGCCACCAGTCGGGATATTCGCCGGTCAGGTGGAACGCAGCCTCGGCACCTCCCGCGAAGGTCTTGCCAAGCTGGTTGCCGGCGCGAAGCAGGCGCTCCCGGAACAATGCGCCGGCCATGTGAAACGCAAGCTGCTTGCCATACGGAACGTAGTCGCGGATCCGGTTCTCACGCTTCCGGCGCGCTATCTCACCGGCCAGGTGCTTGCTGAGGTCGGCTGTCGTCATGCCCTTGGGCAGAGCGGCGAGTAAATCATTTGCTGCCACGGGGCAGATCCTCCCCGGTCGCTGCCGCTGCGATGCGCTGCAACACCAGAAGCTGGTCGTCTGTCATGTTCGCGAGGGGGTCTCGGACTTCGACCGTGCTGGATGCCAAGGCTGGCTTCTCGAACCGGACTGCCGCCTTCGCCGCGTCTATGCGCAGCTCCATGTCGCGAGTTGGATCTTTGTAGATGGCCACGAGGAACGCGTGAGCGTCACCGGTGAAGGCCTCATCACCCAGCACGTCCTGGATCTTCTGAGCGACTTCGGACATCGCCTTTTCTCGCGCAGCCGTACGGACGTTCTTCACGCCAGCTTGCCGTCCGCCTCGACGCTCTCCTGGCTGGCTACCCCTCGGCATGACAATTGCTCCTAGTCGATAGCTGACCGCTACAGATTGCTAGTATAGCAAATATCTGGCGGAAAACACCAGGTTTTGGTGCGTAGAGCCATTTCTTCTTAGGGCATCGCGATCTTGGGAAGTGTGAACTGCGGTGGGTTCTTGGGGACCAGCCGTAGATTGCCAACCACCATCATGGTCTGTTCGATCAGGATTCTTTTGACGGCATGACCGAGCTCCTGGAGGCCATGGACGTCGCAGGCGGATGAATTCGGGTCCGTGTCGCACGTCACCTCGATCACCAGGACGCGCGTAAAAACCCCATCCTCCATCTCCCATTCGAACCAGGTCCGGCTGACAAGTGGCAGCAGGGCGAGTTCCTTGCGGACAAAAGCAACGCCATCTTTCTCAACCATCGGTCACACCGTTCCTTCGCGGTTCTCACCACCCGGATACTGGCGGCGTTGTCGTTGGAAGACGTCCAAGGCCGGCGCAAGCGTCACGGCTAGGGCAAGCAGCTCATCTGCTCGCTTTTCGCTTTGGGCCCAAAACTCTGGGTTAGCCTGCGTCACCGCATTCGCAGACCTTTTGTCGAACATCACGTAGAGCTCGAATATTTCGATGGCGCTAAGCGGCAGGCTGATCAGCCCGGGCGTGGGGTATCTCGGCACGTATTCATTGCCGGCAACATCATACAGGACGGGCAGGATCTCCGGTTGGTCTACGGTAGTCATGACGGAATCCTTGGTCTGTTGGTGGTGGTGAAGCTCGATCACGATTTGACGTCATGGTGGTGGCCACGGTGGCACTGACGATACTCGCCAATGGGACTGCGGCATTAAGCTGTCAGCCAGGTTGTCGCCGCTGATCCACGAGAGATCGGACCAAAGACCTTCCGCAGCGTCTGGCGACGACAGATCTGCCTCAGACGGCTCCCAAGGTGGCGGGTCATCACTAGTGGCAAAGGGTGGTGGCGGTGGTTCGCGAGGAGGGTCGGTCACCTCGAACAGAGCCAGTGATCCGAGCAGTTCCTCAAGCCAATCCCGACAGCCGGCAAGCCGGGATTCCAGGACATGTGCTGACCTCGTCTGCTGACCTCTACCGACCGGGCGGTAGCGGATCATCTGGAACCTATTTCGGGGACATTCCCCTATAGATAGATCTATTATAGGGGTTTGTCCCCGAAATGCCGGGCACCGAAGAATAGCCTTCTTGGCTGCATCCTCGCTCGGGAACAGATCCGGATAAGCCTTCGCGGCGTCCTTCGGGCTCGTCAGGACAGCGCCCCGTGCTGCCATCCGCTGCACCACGTCTGGGGCTATCGTCGGCCAGTCGGTCACCTGGTGCACGGGGAACGGCGACGCGATGTCGTTCATCATCACCACGAGGACAGGGCTTTCCGCTGTCCTACGAACCCCGCGAGGCCTGCCGACACTCTGGACCACGTTGTTGTCGCTGATGGCCGTTCGGACGGCATCCATGTCCTCATCAGCGAAGCGTCGTGACCGGATGCCGTGATGTGATCCGTCTGCCATCAGCAGCCCGACCGTGACCTCCTCCGGAGCGGTGGGGTCGGCCCAGCGGCCGAACAGCTGCTTGCAGATCAGGGCGGTGTCACGAGGCCCGGGCATCGGACGGCCGAGGATCACGACCCAGGACACGTCCAGGAACGAGTTGAGCCCGCTGATCGCGTTGAAGTTGGCCGTTGCCACTCCTTCGAGCTCGGCAAAATACGGTCGCAAAGCCTTATAGGTGATCACCAATCCTGGCCCGATCCGCTGCGCCATGCCGGCGAAGAAGTCGCGCATCTCGGCAAGGCGCCGTTCCCGCCGACGGATCTCATCGTCTGCCAGATTCGGATCCGGAATGACGCTGGTTTTCCCGAAGCCGCCGCGGTTGTCCCGGGTGCTCAGCACCTGAACGACGGACATGTGCGGGGTTACCGCCTCGACTGGCGGTGGGACCTCCAGGCGCGACAGGTACATCCGCACCGCAGCAACCGGCATCGTGGCGTCCAGGTGAAGTACCGGGGCAGCTTGGGTGTGTGCGACGAAGTCCTTGCGACCATGGATCAACACCCGGCGCTCTGGACCTGCCTTCAGGTCGGCGAGTTCCATCTCGATCCGACCGCACTGCTGATCACCACTCTCAAGATGGTCGGCCAGCGCATGAAGCAGCGCAGCCATAGCGCGGAACTGGCGGTTGCGGCTACCCTGCTTAGCTGCATCTCGGCGGTCCTCGATCGGCATTCCTGGCACCATCGAGGCATGAACGATCCGGCTGAACTGTTCATGCGCGGCTTCCCGGCAGCGTGTGGCATCGAGACCGCCCAATTCCCGGCCAAGCGGTCGTCTGTCCGGCATCGCCTCCAGAATGCGATGGATTTCGCTCATCGTGGCGCGCAGCTGATCCGTCGCGAATGAACGCGGCTCACCTTCCTTGCCCAACACCGGAGCGACGTCGAAGTCGGCGACCAGCCGCTCCAGCGGAATCGAGCTCGTAAGAAGGCCTTGTTGCCAGAAGGATTCATCTGCGATCGTCAGCCCGATCCGGCGCTCAAGCGCAGCATCGAGGCGGTGGAACAGGGCAGCGTGGCTGGCGACCACTACGTCCGCTTTCCGGAGGGTCAGGTTGTTGACTTGAAACGGGCATACAGCCCGGAATTCGCAGCTGGGCTTATCCTTCTTTCCGCTGCCGCAGACGTGGGTGGAGACGGCCAGGTCGGCTTCCGTAGCGAGGCGGACGGCTGGAAGATCCAGGCACATGCGCCCAGCATCATCGTTCTCGTCTACTGGCTGAACCTCGGACTCTGGGTTCGGCGCGCGACGGCCACGATAAACGCCAGCCGTCGTCCCGGCCTTTCGATGATCGGCTGCCGTTTGGTCTGCCATCGCCAGCGTCGGCGCTGTCCAGAGAATGCCGTGCTTCACCTTGGCTCGCTTGGCAGCTGCGATGTAGCTGCGGGCGCCAAGGATCGTCCGGAACGTCTTTCCGATGCCTAGACCGACCTGCATCCCTCGCTGAGGTGGAATTGGCCCCACCTCGCGCAGCACGGCGTTGAGTTGGCGTTGCTCATCCGTCTCATCAGCTGCGATGAACTCCTGGTCCTCGTGGATCTCCTTCAGCCGAGCTTTGGCTCGCTTCTGACGGCGCCAGATCTCCGTGCTGGTGATCCGCCACTGAAGTGCATAGGAATAGAACCTGTCAGCCCCCTCCCTGACCCGCGCTTCGGCTTCCTCAAGCGAGAGCGTCGCCGCCTCAAATGCTGAGGAAACCTCCGGCAACGGTCCATGAAGCCGCAACGCCTCTGCGAGAAAGGCATAAGGGTCGAACGCTACATTCAAGCAGCCGCCCCTGACGCCTGCCCCATAGCCCAGTCAAAGACTTTGTAGGCCTCTTCGGCTTCTTTACCGGCGTGCTCGAGTGCGGCGCCTAGCGCAGATCGTACGTTACTTTCGTAGAGCCGTCCCTCATGGCAGAGGCAGGCGAGGTTAAAGGCCACTTTGACACAGGTGACGTGGCGTTTGTCGGTCGGCGCCGTTGCTACCGCCGCCACACCCCGACGAAAGGCATTTTCCGCCCACTCGGCAGCCTTGACGGCCGGGATTTCGAACGAAGCTCGACGCGGTCGCGGCGGCAACTGCAGCGCCTCGCTCGGCGGCACCGACACCTCGGACAGACCGGATAGCCGAGCAAGCCGGACCGGAAGATGGTCCGCCAGACCGACCTCGAACGCCGGTGCCGCCGTATAAATCACTTGCGCGGCCCGGAATGACACCGCATCGACCGAATGGCCGGCGAACCAGACCTCGAGCTCAGCGCGGCCGACCGGGCGGTCCAGCCAGAACCAAAGCCGCAACCTGCTGCCAGGCTTACGGCCATGACCGGCGCTTGCCTGGACAATGCAGGACACGCCGTAAAAAGCGCTGGGCAATGCTGGAATGACAACGCCGGCGCACCCGAGGAGGTCGGCCGCTTCTACACCGGCCGGGCGGTCGAGCCCGTCCATATCGAGCGCTACCCATCGTCGCGGCACCTCCCGCAGCGTCGGTTCGTCACCGGTCTCCGGATCCCTATGCAAGAGCCGCCGGATACCTCGCACGGCCGGCCCGTCCACCAGGGCGCCGCGGACAACGCACTGCTGCGTTTGACCCTGTAGGGTCTGGAGCCCGTTTGCCAACGCGGTCAGATCGGAGATGGCATGCTCGTAGGCGGAGAAGAGCCGCGGGCTGTCGTAGTCGACGAACGAGCCGTCGGCCTTCAGGAGCTTGGCTAACCGCAGTTGCGGAGCGCACCGGAGGACAGTGATGCTGTCGGCGCTCACCGCCCCACCTCGCGGTCCATAATCCGGTCATATGTGCGGGACAACACGTCCACCTGCTTCGGCGTCAGCCACGGCCTGGTCGCGACGGATCGCACGAACTTCTTCTCATAATCGGTCAAAAGCTCTGACCGGCGCAGCAGGAACGCAATCTCCTTGGACCAAACCGAGGCGGATGCGTTTTGCGATCCGGTTTGCTGCATCCTTTCCGGAAGCCTGGGCGCCGGCAGTTCAGCCGGAATCAGACTGTTCCAGTCCAGTCCGCGATCGCGCAGCATTCTGGCTGCAGTCCAGCCGGCAGCAGCGCGCTCACCGTCTTGATCAGAGGCGAGCAGACTGAGAACTTTGATGAGCCTTTCCCGGTCGCGACCGGTCAACATCGCGCTCATGTCGCGTTCTCGATCGGGTGGACGCTACCGGGTGGCGGTACCACCATGACGCTGGGAACGTCCGCCGCACGCAGCGTCGTCATCCAAGCCTCTGCCGCGTCCGAGCTAGTCTCGATTAGCAACGCCCGGCCGAAATCTTCTGCGGCCGCAACCGCCATCAAGTAAGATCGCTGATCGGCCCCTGCACCATGAACGACCGCAATGCGCGCCCAACTCACAAGCTGCGCTGTTGCTGCCCAACCGAGCGGGCCGGTGACTTGATCGTCGTCATCACCGACCAAGATCAAGGCTGGGCGTTTGGACTTGTTCAGCTGATAGAGGTTTGGTTTCGAAAGGCGGTGGGGCAGCGCGGTGAAAGCAATCCGCCCAGCAGCCGTCGCATTAAAGAGCGTAACGTGATGGTCTGCGCCGAACGTTTTGCAGAATGAGATCGCATGAACCATTGCTCGTGGGTCGGTGCGTTCATCCAGCACCGGTGGCATAAAGATGTTCATGCCAAACCTCCCGCCGACCATATCGCGGGACGGATCAGGTTGCTGGTACACGGCTGACGGTTCTTATCCTCATCCTCGAGGCGGCACCGCTCCGCCCAGCAGCCTCGGATCATTCGACAGGCTGCATCCACATCCGCTTCGGGGGTGACGCCTATGCCGCTAAGGGTTGCGATCAGCTTGGGATCGTCGTTGCCCGTCGTGCCAACAAGGAGCCGCCAGAACGCATCGCGGTGGTCGGGATCAGCGAATGCCTCGGCCGGCAGATCGTCGATGACGTGGCATGCGCTGATGCCAGGTTGGAGTAAGGCCCCTAGGACGACACGTTCAGCCTGCAGCAGGGCGCTCATCGCACTGCCTCGCGATGATCAGAGGCCCGCACTCGCCGACGTGCCCGTTGTGCTGACCTGACAGATTGAGTTTCGTTAAGCGCTGCCACAAGCGCGCCATGACCACCGATCTTGTTGGCCACGATTAGGATCGCGTCGGCGAGATCGCCCTTACGAACCGAATCCAATCGCCGCCTGAGCGCGGCCTGCTCGAAAATTGTCAATTTCTGGCTCCTGAGAGCCAGCGCATGAAGAAACGGGTTGAACCTGACGAACGGATCGCATAGATACGGGGCACCGCTGTCCCGCCTGAGCTTTCCGCCGCCGGCCCCGTTTCTCGGGCGCCGGCGGTTTCGTTAGGTAATGGATCCGTTGTGGCGGTTCTGGCAGCGCATCACGCCGCGGCCTTCTGAGCGCGAAGGGCGGCGGGTGGCAGTCGTTCAAGGTATGAGCGAAGGCTTTCGGCGGGGATGAGAGTTCGCCTACCCGACTTGACGGCAGGGATGTCTCCGTTCGCCATCAACTTGTAAAAGTGGGTCCTGCCAATTCCCGTCGCGGCCAGCGCATCCGGGACATTGTAGCTTAACTTTTGAAGGCCAGTGGACACTTGCATACTCCGCTGTTCGCTATTGACCGCGAAAAGGAGAATGCTTTCTCAAGCGTCCGGAATAAGAGGGGGGCTTTTCTAGAAACCTTGCTGGGCGAGGTTTACGATCCCTGCTTTTGCATTCTCTTTCGTATGTTTGAGTCCTGGGTCTGCTTCCATGTAAGCTTGAAGAAATCCCGCAAACGCTGATCGCATGAGCTCCGGGGCGCTCGTATCAGAGATAGTTTCGCGCCAATCCTCAACTCGTTTGATGTCCATTTTCAACCCGGCCGCTTTGGCCTCGGTTACAAGCCAGGCTTTCGCGGCTGAATTTTTTTCACCGCCTTTGATCATGACGTCGAAAAGGACCGCGATCAGTGCCCGTGGCATTGTGCGATAATGATTTGTTGGAGCTCCGCCATTGACCGGTTTTGGCTTATCGAAAAAAAGATCAGGCTTTGCGCCCTGGCAAAGGTCATGGAGCGCTACGTCTAGTACTCTTAAAGGATTGAGAAGCCTTACCTCGATAGCCTTGTCTTTTCTCAAGTAGTCAATGACTGCCATTAAGGCATATCGGGCAGCAAGTAACTCTCGCCCCTGCTGTGCGTCCAGATTGAAAGCGGCGGTGTCGAGTTTATCTAGAAGCTCTGCAAGAAGCCGATCGGACTGGCTCGGTTCCACGGCTAATGGCCCGAACGAATGCTGATAACCTTCGATTGCGAGTTTGCCTCAATCCCATCCAACGCATCAGCCAGCCGTTGCAGCGCCTCACCGACCTGGGGACGGTAGCGGCTCTGGTTATAAATCGTCGCAATCGCCGAGTGCACCGACACGTGGTTCAGCGCCGCCTCGATGACGTGCGGCAGCTCACCCATCTCGCCTAGCATCGTGGCACCGGTCCGCCGAAGATCGTGACGCGTCCAGCCAGTGGTTCCGCTAGCCTCCATGATGACCTTGGTGTCGCGATCCCAATTGGTAAGTCTGCCGCCGGTCCGTGTTGAAAAAACGAATGCGTTTGGTTGTCCAGGACCCACCTGCTTCAGAAAGTTCAAGGTCTGACGGGAGAGCGGCAGTTTATGCTCGACCTTGTTCTTGGCGATCGTCGCCTCGACCCGCCACGTACCAGCCTTGAGGTCGACGTCGCGCCATCGCGCCTGACAAACCTCCTCCCGCCGCAGCAATGTCATCAGCATGACACGCATTGCGCCAGCATACGGCCGGGTAGAAGCACGAAGCACCGGTAGGAGTGCCCGAAGCTCGGCGGCATCAAGCACACGCTCACGCCTTCGATTCTTTCCAGGCGCCTCGACCTCGGCCAGATCGGCCAGTGCGTATCCACGAGCAGACGCCCACTTCAGAACTGGACGGAGGCAGTAGGCGCCTCCCCTGGCTTGCTGCTGAGACGGGTAGGAGTCGATGGCTATCTGGAGATCTAGGCGGGCGATGGCGAGGAGAGGCTTCTTGAGCAGTTCCTTGAACACGACCTCGATCCGGCGCTTCGAGGGCGGCCATGACTTGATGGTCTTGCCGACCTTGACCTCGTAGAGCTCGAGCAGCGCGGCCAGAGTACCGAGGCCATCCTTCGCATTGTGGCCAAGAGCTCGCTTCTGCCGGCGATCAGCCACCGGGTCCGCACCCTTGCGAACGTCGACCCGAAGTTTGCGAGCCTCCTCCCGAGCCTCGGACAGCCCCATCTTCGGCCAATCTCCAAGAGGGAACCGTCGCATCCGACTGTGCTGGTCACGGCAAGCCAAAACCCATCCTGCCTTGCCAGTCGCGGCGATGCGCAGCCTGAGCCCTGGAAGCCCGGCGTCCGAGTAGTCCTTCCGCCCAATCGTGGCGGCATTGCCGACCGCGGCCTTGATGGCTGTCTCTGTTAACCGGACCGGCACCGCAGCTCCTGGGCTTCACTTGGGCTTCACGAAGCTGAAGATAGCAGCGACTAGCAGTGAACGTCCACGGACAACTTCAGGCAGGACATAGAGTGAACAACGCTGTCTCAGCTTGCCTTAAGTGATCGACGGTGAATACGGGCGAACAGGAGCGGAAATGCCTCAAACCTCGTAACCGGTTTTCTATTTCTACTGGTTCAACGGCGAGCGCCTGCTGGATGGACCGCTCGAGGCGTTGCTCGCCGACCGGTCCATCGACCTGCCGTTCTGCCTGCTTTGGGCCAACGAGAACTGGACCCGGCGCTGGGACGGCTCGGACGAGGATGTGCTGATCGCGCAGGATTTCCGGCCCGAGGACGAACTGCCACTGATCGACTGCTTCGCCCGCCACTTCGCCGACCCGCGCTACATCCGCGTCGGCGGACGCCCGGTGCTGATGATCTACCGCATCGGCCTGATCCCCGAGGCCGCTGACACCATCGCCCGCTGGCGCACCCTGTTCCTGGCACGGGCGAGCGAAGATCCGCTGTTCGTGATGTCGCAGAGCTTCGGCGACCACGATCCGCGCCCATACGGCGTCGATGGCGCGATCGAGTTTCCACCGCACAAGCTGGTCAACGGGCTGGCGACCATCAACGCGTCGCTGAACGTGCTGGATACCGACTTCCATGCCCAGGTCTACGACTACGACGAGGTCGTGCGCGCGTCCCTGGCGCAGCCCCCGTCGCCGTTCCCGCTGATCCGCACCGCCACGCCCTCCTGGGACAACGATGCCAGGCGGCAGGGCGGCGGCCTGGTGCTGCACGGCTCCACCCCGTTCAAATACGGCGCCTGGCTGGAAGGACTGGTGCGGGCTGCCGGCGCGCAGCCGTTCCATGGCGAACCGATCGTGTGCATCAACGCCTGGAACGAATGGGCCGAGGGCGCCTATCTCGAACCGGACCTGCATTTCGGCGCCGCCTACCTGAACGCCACCGGTCGTGCCGTCACCGGGTTCGGCCGGCCGTCGGCGCAGGGACGGGTCCTGCTGGTCGGGCACGACGCGTTCCAGGCCGGCGCGCAGTCGCTGCTGCTGGATGGCGGCGCCATGCTCGACGGCTTCGAGGCGGTCGGCCGCACCACGATCCTCGGGCCCGACGGTCCCCGCTTGGCAGCACATCTGACGGCTTTGCGGATCGCCGGTTTCTCCAGCGCCATCGTCAACAGCGCCGCCTCGGCCCCGGTCGGCCGCTCGCTGGTGCAGGCAGGCATCCCGTTCATCCTGCTGGTGCACGAGTTGCCGGCACTGCTGGGCGAGAAGAACCTGCTGCCGGCGCTTCGCGACGCCGCGACCCACGCGCGGCGGGTGGTGTTCCCGGCGACGGTGGTTCAGGAGGCGATCCAGGCGCTGGTGCCGGTGACCGCCAACCAGGCGGTGCAGATGCCGCAAGGGCTCTATTCCGACGTCCGGTTCTCGGTCCGCAACCGCCACATGTTCCGCAAGCAGTTCGGCGTCGAGACCGGCGACCTGCTGCTGATCGGCATCGGCTATGCCGACATGCGCAAGGGCTTCGACCTGTTCCTGCAGCTCTGGCGCGTGCTGGCCAGCCGGACCGGTGGAGGCCGCAGGCGGCATCGCCGGGTGCACTGCCTCTGGCTCGGCAACCTCGACCCGATGCTCCGCACCTATCTCGGCACCGAAATCGAGGCCGCCCGTGCCACCGGCACCTTTCACATGCCGGGCCACGTCCCGGACGCGCCGGACCATCTGAGCGCCGCCGACGTCTTCGTGCTGACCTCGCGCGAGGACCCCCTGCCCAGCGTGGTGCTGGAGGCGCTGGCGAGCGGCCTCTCCGTCGTGGCCTTCGACGAGAGCGGCGGCATTCCGGACCTGCTGCGCCGCTTCGGCACCGGCGCCCTGGTGCCCCTGGGTGATGTCGGCGCGATGGCACGGGAGGCCACCTCGCTGGCCCAGGAATGCCATGACGGCCGGGCCACGGATCGTGCCCGCACGGGCCGGGCCGTTGCCAGGCAGCTCGGTTTCGATCGCTACGTCTCGGGCCTGCTGGCCCTGGCGCAACCAGCGCTACGACGCATCTCGGTGGTGGTGCCGAGCTACAACTACGCGCGGTACATGCGCCAGCGCCTGGCCTCGATCTTCGCGCAAGGGCACCCGGTGCTGGAGGTGGTGGTGCTCGACGACGCCTCCGCCGACGACAGCGTGCAGGAAGCTCATGCGGCGGCACTCGAATGGGGCCGGCAGGTCCGGGTCGTGGCGCAGACCCGCAATTCCGGTTCGGTGTTCAAGCAGTGGCAGCGCGCGGCGGCCACCGCGAAGGGGGACTGGATCTGGATCGCCGAGGCCGACGATGCCGCCGATCCGCGCCTGCTGGAAACGCTGGCGCAGGCGCTCGAGAACGCACCGCGCGCCGTGCTCGCCTTCTGCGACAGCCGGGCCGTGGATTCCGAGGGGCTGACCGTGTCGGAAAGCTACAAGCCCTATTACGCAACCACCGCCGGCACGATCCTGGAAGCGGACGGCCTGCATGAGGGGCCGGCCTTCGTGCGGTCGTGTCTCGGCGAGCGCAACCTGATCCTGAATGTCAGCGGCGTGCTGTTCAATCGCACCGCCCTGCGCGCCGCCATGGCGCGGTGCGGCGAGGAATTGCTGAGCTTCCGGATGGCCGGCGACTGGCGGCTGTATATCGAGATGCTGAACCAGGAGGGCGCGCAGGTCGCCTATGTCGCCGAGCCGCTGAACATCCATCGGCGGCACGGCGACAGCACCACGCACCGGCTGGCGGCACAGAAGCATCTCGGCGAGGTGGCGCGCATCCATCGCCTGATCGGCAGGCAGCCGGAGCTGCTGGATGAAGACCGGATGCGCCAGCGCGCCTACCGCGCCCAGCTTGCCGAGCAGTTCGGCCTGAAGCTGGCGGGGGAGTAGCGCCAGGCGCGTTGGCGATCGCGATCTTGCGGGATCAGACGCGAGCGTGCGGACGAGGCGAGGGGACGACTCGGCGAGACGTTGCTGTCGGAGACCGGGGCGGCTACTGGAACGAGGCTCTCGTTGTTCTGCAGCCAGCTCGGCCGGAAGATGGGCGCTTCCATGAACCGGGCAATCGCCAAGGGGGTGAAGGCCCGTTACGAGTTTGGAACGAGCGTGTGAATCAGCACTCAAGCGGGACCCTCTCGCAAAGTTTTTGCTTCAGCATGCCGTCTTGCGATTTCGCGCCGGCCCGGGTCGTCGATGGGAATTAGGCGACCTGACGACGCGCTAATTCATTCAGTGCTGGGAATATCGCAGAAGGCTCAGGGCGCTTGGTATAATCGGCGTTTACCTCGGCGTATGCGATCGTATCATCCTGTCCTGTCATATAACGGGCGGGCATCGGCAAAGTCCAACTGTCTTCCCCGTTGAACTGCGTCAGATCCGCACCGAGGACTTTCTGGACCTCACGCAGATAGTCCGGCAGAGTCCAGCGCACGCTGAACCGAGCGGCGATTTCACCGCCATGGTCGACAAGGATCGGAAACCCAAGCCCGTTCTGCCTCTGCGATTTGCGGCTATTAGGCAATGTTTGTTGCGAGATCGCGACTAGGCTCGCACCGCGCGCCTCGATTTCCGAGCGGGCCTCTTCCAGCGCGCTCAGGTCGAAGTTGCAGAATGGACACCAGGCGCCGCGATAAAAGGCAACCACGAGCGGCCCTTTGGCAAGCAACACCTTAGATGAGATCGGATTGCCATTTCCACGGGAAGTCCTTCCAAGGCGTGTTGCGCTTGAGGATGGGCGGCTGGCGTTCCCGTTGCGCCAAGCCGCCCAAGCTTATCTCAGATTTGGAATCAAGAGCCGACGTGCGGCATTACTTGTGTGCGACGACCTGCAGGCGACTGATTTTAGCTTCGGAGAACAACTCGCCCGCCTTATCGACGAACTCTTGTCCTGCTTCGCCATTCAAGTGGGCTTCGCGGGCAGCTTCGTCGTCGAACGTGTCGAACACCCGATAGACCCCCGTTTCACCCTCGATCTTCGCGGCGTGCCACGTCAGGGTTCCAGGTTCGCCTTTTACGAGTGACGCTTCTTTTGCAAGAAACGCTTCAATCTCTGCTTCTTTTCCAGGTTTAGCCTTCATCTCAACCAGTAGAGCAAACTTAGCCATTGCTTTAGTCCTTTTGTTGACATGTGCAGGAGGTCGTGTGCAGCAACCAAGTTGGCTTCACATCGCCAGCTCAGTTTCCTTGACGTCGGCGATCGGGCCGAGGATCGACGGGTCGAAGTCGTTGAGGACGCCTCGATCGGACAGGCGCCTGGGTAAGTCGGGGTTCGCCAGGGCGCCTCGCCCTATGGTGATGATATCTGCACCATCGTTGAGCGCGGCTGCCGCCCGCTCGATATTGTGCAGACTGCCGTTGGCGAGGATCGCCGCTCTAGGCGCATAGCGCTGGGCGAGACGCATCAAGGAGGGACCGTTCTCGGCGAAAGCGGGCTGCCACGCCTCGAACTCGATTAAATGGATGAAATCGGCGCCGGCATCGGCCAGGCTGCCGAAGATGATCTCGGCATCTCGCTCCGCGCCCGCCCACTTGTGCTGGTAGTCGTTCACCTTGCCTTGAGAGAGGCGGATGCCGACCGGCACCTGAGCACCGACCCTCGCACGCACCGCCTTGAACGTTTCAAGGATCAATCGCACACGGCTCTCCGTGGCACCGCCCCACCGATCTGTTCTGTTGTTGGCATACTCCGTCAAAAACTGGTCGAGGAGATATCCATTGGCGCCATGGATTTCGATCGCATCAAAGCCGGCAACCTCGATTGCGCGCCCCGCCGACTCGGCGAAACCGTTGATTGCATCGCCGATCTGCGCCTCCGTCATCGCGGCCGGCAGAGCGTAGCGGTCTTTGCCGTGGTAGAACGTCATCTGTTCGCCCTTCGGCCGGACGGGTGACGGACCCATAGTGTTGTCGCGAAACCGATTGCCCTGGCTGATGGCGCCGGCGTGCATCAGCTGGGCGATGGCCAGCGTACCGTGCGCCTTGAGGCTGCTGACGACCGGCTTCCACGATTCAGCCTGCGCCAGGTCAGTCATGCCAGGCTGATGGATGTAGCCCTGCGAGAATGCCTGATCGGTGTAAATACCCTCGGTGATCACCGTCCCGAAGCCACCCCGCGCAAAACGCTCGTAGTAGCGGGTCATCCTTTCGGTCGCCCGGCCATCCTGGGTTGCCGATATGCGCGTCATTGGCGCGACAGACAGGCGGTTCTTCACGGCATGCAAATTTATAACGGTTGGGGCGAAAATCGCGCTCGTATCAATGTCCGTCATCCAGACCCCCAGAAGCCATTGACCATGCCGATCCGCATAAAACAGGCGGGCCGGCTCGGTGAACGTCGATTTAGTCTTCACAGGCGGGACGTGTTAGGTGACTTTGACGATAAGCAATATATCATTTAGCGTTATAATATGGATCTCTCGGATGTAGCTTTGTTTCGCACTATCGCATCCGTCGGCAGCCTGTCGGCTGCGGCACGTCAGATGGGCACGACGCCGATGTTGGTCAGCCGCCGGTTGGCAGGCCTCGAGGCGGAGTTGGGGGCCCGCCTGTTCCACCGCACGACACGATCCTTATCGTTGACGCCCGAGGGGGAAGCCTTTTTGCCTCACGCCGTCACCCTCATCGAAGCTCGCGATGCAGCGCTCGACTCGATCTCGTCCGGCGGCTCCGGCCTCTCAGGCGTGCTGAAGGTGACCTCGCCGAACGTGATCGGCCACTCTATTGTTGTCCCTGTCGTCGCTGAGCTGATTGCAGACAATCCCGCGCTTCGGGTTGATCTGACGTTGAGCGACGGTGTCATCGACATTGCGACGGCAGGACTGGATGTGGCCGTCCGCGTGGCGGTGATGAAGCCTTCGGACATGATCGCGACGAGAGTGGCCGACAACCCATTCACGCTATGCGCTTCGCCGGGTTACGTCGCACGCTTCGGCGAACCCACCACGACAGAGGACCTAGCGGCCCATCGGTGCATCAAACTGCACGCGATGGACACTTGGCCATTTACGCGGGACGGCGAACTGGACCGGGTGCGGATTGGTGGTCCCTTGTCGGCCAGCACAGTGGACGCAGTTCGGTCCGCCTGCATCGCGGGTGTCGGAATCGCCATGTTGACCTACTGGGATGTGAACAAACAGATCGCGAGCGGAGAATTGCGGCGTATCGTCCTTAATGACGTCAAGCCGCTTGAGGTAGGGATATGGGCCGTTTTCCCAACTCGCAGGCAGATGCCGGCCCGGGTGCGCGCATTCATCGACGCTTTGCGAGGTCGGCTGCTGGCTGGAACCGATGCAGAGTCCCGTACAACCTGAACAGTAATTTACTCCCAAACGAGGAATAGGAAGAATTTTACGAAGACATCTTTCTTTTGGAACTACCGCCGCTGCTTGTCGGGACCGCCCATTCCTCGATTGGGCTGGGTGGTTCAGGTAAGAACATATAGCCGTCTGCTTTGCCTATGGGTGGCATCCCTTGCGCCTGCTCTGGTTCCAACGGCAGCTCCAAACCTGCCTTTCTGCTTTCGGCCAACATCGGTCGAGCGGCTCGATGTCGAGAGTGCCCGGGCTATGGGTATCAACCGCAAGACTTTATTGGGTAGGAACCAATGAACGCGAATCTCGGCACCGCGATGCCTTCATGCAGAACCGCCTCGATCCACATCGCCAGCGGCCTGACCCAAAAGGTTCCGTTCGCCTCGGCTCGGTAGGTGACCAGCCACTCCTCGGTCTCGCTGTGCCGGCCGAGGCAGATCACCGTGTAGAGGCCGCCCTTGTAGTGCCTGTAGCGGCCCGGCTGTGGTTCGGTCGGCATCGTGTCGTGGTCGCTCATCGAGGCTGCCTTCTCACCATAGGATAGGATGGACCCGTCGGGGTCAGGGTATGCCGCGCGACCAGCACCCGATACCAGAGCTCAGGTCAGCGTCGCGAGATCAGCCGCCCACGGAAGCCCGGTACCTCCAAGAGATCCGGTAGATGCTTGCGCATACCCACGTCGCCAGGACAGGTGCCGGCCGGTCCGACGACCTGCCCAAGGCGTGCCCAGAACGGTCAGCACCAACCCCCGGCGGATGACGGTCTCGGCATCTGCCTCGATGATCGGGGCGTTGGACAGCCTGACCGTCTGGAGACCAGAAACCGCTTCCATGCCAATGCCATGCGACGCGCCGGCATACTCTCGTCGAGCCCGGCCGGATCCGCTTATAGTGGCAACGATCGCACTCCGGCGACGCTCCACGGATACGCCACATGACCCGCCGCATGCCGCTCCTGCTGCCGTTGCTGTTCCCGCTTGTGTTCGCCGCGCCGGCCTGGGCGGTCCATCACCGTCATGCCCGGACCGGCGCCGGCGGCGGCCTGGTGATCCTGACCCAGCAGACCGGCACCGCGCTTGATCAGGCGGCGCGCCTGCTCAACGCGGATGACATCGCCGGCGCGGTCAGGCGGCACGAGCAGCCGGTGGTGCTGATCGGGTCTGCCCCGCTATCGGTCAGGCACGGCGACGCCGCCCTGTTCGTGCAGGTGCAGTCGGCGAGCCTGTGCGGGTCGGCCGGATGCTCGACCTCGATCTTTCTCAGGCACGGTGCCGAGTGGACCAAGGTGCTGGATTCCGTCAGCGGCCCGATCAAGGTGCTCTCGACCACCACGAGCGGCATGCATGACGTGATGGTGGGCGACAAGGATCGCTGGGTCTGGAACGGCACCACCTACCGGGACACCCTGCCCGCCGCCCCGATAGGCAATCTGCGCAGGTCGGTCGAGCGTCACCAGGCAAAGGTCAGGGAGAGCGCCGCCCACTGAACGAGGCGGATGAGAGCGGGCCAGTCTGAAGCGACGGGTCTGGAGCGGCCGGTCTGGAGCGGATGGAGGGAATCGAACCCTCGTATGCAGCTTGGGAAGCTGCCGTTCTACCATTGAACTACACCCGCCTGTTTGACTGCCAGGCCCGTACGATCGACGGTTTATAAGTCGGGCTCCTTCGGTCCGCAACGGTGTCCGGGCGCGATCCTGGTCGCCGCAGTTGACGACCGCGCTCCGGCGCTCCTAGAACTTAATCGATCATCGTGGCCCGCACGCCGCCTGGTTCCTCGCAAATTGTCCGGCCGGCTTGCGGCGAGGTTAAACAAGCGCGCTAAAGAGGCCAGGACGGTCGCCGCGTGATGCGGCCCGTCATGGCATCCAGGCCCGGACATTCGCCACCATTCCGGAAGACGCGGCACGCTGCCATCGTCTTCGTCCGGTCGGGGAAGCCGAGATGAACAACGAGTCCGCCACCTATCGCCCCAACACGCTGCTGGTCCATGCAGGAACCGAGCGCACGCCGTATGGCGAGACCAGCGAGGCGATGTTCCTGACCTCAGGTTTCGTCTACGACGATGCCGAGCAGGCCGAGGCGACCTTCCTGGGCCAGGTCACCCACTACCAGTACAGCCGCTTCGGCAACCCGACCGTCACCATGCTCGAGCGCCGCCTGGCGATGCTGGAGGGTGCCGAGGCCTGCCGCGCCACCGCCACCGGCATGGCCGCGGTCAGTTCGGCACTGCTCAGCCACCTGAAGGCCGGCGACCGGATCGTCGCGGCCCGCGCGCTGTTCGGCTCCTGCCACTGGATCGTCGCCAACCTGCTGCCGCGCTACGGCATCGAGAGCGTGTTCGTCGATGGCGGAGACCTGGAGGCCTGGGCGCAGGCGCTGTCGGTGCCGACCACCTGCGTGCTGCTGGAAACCCCGTCCAACCCGATGCTCGACATCGTCGACCTCAAGGCGGTGTGCGACTTGGCGCACCAGGCCGGCGCCATCGTCGTGGTGGACAACGTGTTCGCGACCCCGCTGCTGCAGAAGCCGCTCGAATATGGCGCCGACGTCGTGGTGTATTCCTGCACCAAGCATATCGACGGCCAGGGCCGGGTGCTCGGCGGCGCGGTGCTGGGCCGCCAGGCCTGGATCGACGAGACGCTGCAGCCATTCATCCGCAATACCGGCCCGGCGATGTCGCCGTTCAATGCCTGGGTGCTGCTCAAGGGCCTGGAGACGCTGGGCCTGCGCGTGGACGCGATGACCCGCAACGCCGAGGCCGTCGCCGACTTCCTGGCTGACGCCCCCGGCATTGCCCGGGTCTGGTATCCGAGCCGGGCCGACCATCCGCAGGCCGAACTGGCGATGCGCCAGATGACCGCCGGCGGCACCCTGATCACCTTCGAGGTCGAGGGCGGCAAGGCGGAGGCATTCCGGCTGATGAACGCCCTCCGGCTGATCGCGGTGTCGAACAATCTGGGGGACAGCCGCTCGATGGTCACCCACCCCGCCACCACCACGCATATGCGGATCGGTGCCGAGGAGCGCGCCCGGCTCGGCATCACCGACGGGGTGATCCGGCTTTCGGTCGGGCTCGAAGACGTGCGCGATATTATCGACGACCTCTTGCTCGGACTCGCGTTGCTGCCACAGCACGGAGTAGTGAGCCAGGCAGCGGAATGAGCGTGGCCGTTCGTTGCAGGCGAAGCCGGGGCACGCAAAGCCGGGGCAGGCAAAGCAGGAAGGGGCAACCGTCATGAAGGACAAGGAACGCATGCCGGTACATCTGGCGATGGATACCGATCTCGGGCCGGCGACCGGTGACGATGGCGGCGGCGACTACACCAGCACCACACGCGACATCAAGGTGAGCGTGCGGTCGTTCTACCTCGAAGACCAGTCGCAGCCGGACGACCGCCAGTATCTGTGGGCCTACCGGATCCGTATCGAGAACCAGGGGCGGGAGAATGTCAGGCTGCTGCGCCGGACCTGGCAGATCACCGACGCCAGCGGCCGCATCCAGCACGTGCAGGGCGAGGGCGTGGTCGGCGAGCAGCCGCAGCTCGATCCCGGCGAGGCCTTCGAATACACCTCCGGTACGCCGCTCGAGACGCCGTCCGGCTTCATGTCCGGCGCCTACCACATGGTGTCCACCGCCTCCGGCGAGCGGTTCGACGTGGTCATCCCGGTCTTCAGCCTGGACAGCCCGCATCAGCCCGGCATCGTGCATTAGAGCCGGGATCCCTATGACGCGTCGTTTCGGACATTTCGAAACCCACCTGCTCCGCGATGGCGTATTCAGCGCGCCGGCCGACGTGCTGACGCATGTCGATGGCGAGGCCAGCCGGCGACAGGCAATCGAACGCCTGGGCAAGCCCGAAATCCAGATCGACGTGAACTGCTTCCTGCTCCGCAGCGCCGACGGCATCACCCTCATCGACACCGGTGCCGGCACCATCTGGGGACCGACGTTCGGCCAGTCGCGCCTGGCGATGAGCGAGCTCGGAATCGAGCCGGCCCTGGTCGATAGGGTTCTGCTCACCCATCTTCACGCCGACCACGCGCTTGGGCTGTTCGATGGCGATGCGGCGTTTTTCCCGAATGCCGAGATCTGGGTTCCGGACGTCGACCTCGCCTACTTCACCGACGCGTCTGCTCTGGAGGCCACTCCGGAAGCCGGGCGCAGCCCGTTCGCCATCGCATCGCAGCTGCGGCAGCTCTACGGCAACCGGATCCGGGCGATCGGCGCGGGACCGGTGCTGGACGGAATCGAGGCCTGGTCCCTGCCGGGCCATACCCCCGGGCACACCGGCTACCTGCTGCACGATCCCGTCCGCAGCCTGATGACCTGGGCCGACACGCTGCATCTGGCCGAGATCCAGCCGGGCGATCCGGCGACCGGGCTGGCGTTCGACCTCGATCCCGCCACCGCGGCCCGAACGCGTCTCTCCCTGCTGGAACAGGCTGCAGACGCAGGCTGGGTTGTCGCAGGCAGCCACATCACCGGTTTCAACCGGGTCGAGCGGGCTGGAAATGCGTTCCGGATCGTTCCCGACGAGAACCCAGCCTGATGTTTCAAGTCCGATGACAGGTAACAGCGATGACGCGCCGGCCGGGCGGCCCAGCCAGGCGGAAGCCGAGGATGCCGTGCGCGTTCTGCTGCGCTGGGCCGGCGAGGACCCCGCGCGCGAGGGCCTCCACGACACGCCACGACGCGTGGCAAGGTCATACGACGAGTTCTACCGGGGGTATGCCGAAGACCCGGCGGAAATGCTCAAGCGCACCTTCGCCGAGGTCGACGATTACGATGAGATCGTGCTGCTGCGCGACATCCGCTTCGAAAGCCATTGCGAGCACCACATGGTGCCGATCATCGGCCGGGCGCATGTCGCCTACCTGCCGCGCCGGCGTGTCGTCGGCATCAGCAAGCTGGCCCGCGTGGTCGACGTCTATGCCAGGCGCCTGCAGATCCAGGAGCGCCTGACCGCGCAGATCGCCAACACCATCAACGACGTGCTGCAGCCGCACGGGGTCGCGGTCATCCTCGAAGCCGGCCACCAGTGCATGACCACGCGCGGCGTGCACCGGCCCGGCGTGTCGATGGTGACCAGCCGGATGCTGGGGGTGTTCCGCGACAACTCGGACACCCGCAAGGAGCTTCTCTCCATGCTCGGCCGCCCGTCCGCGGCGACGCCGTTCGACTGAGGCCATGGTCCCCGCACGAGAAGTGCACCTCGCGCAGGGACGAAGGCCGAACGTTGCCCAATTACTCGTCGGCTTTTTCGGTCACCTTGAACACCATGTCGACATGTTGCGGCGTCGTATTGGTCCAGTCGGTGCTGACCACCGAGCCGATGTTGGACTTCTTGTAGAGCGCCGAGATCGCGTCCTGGGCCGCCTTGATCGTCTCGTTGGTGACGGTCTGGCCCGGCTTGATGTTTGCCGCGGCCAGGATGGCGGGTGTCTTGATCCTGGCGTTCCCGGTGACGCTGACATGATCGACGGTGATGCCGACATGGACGACGGTCGGGGCCAGCGGCGCCTGCTCGACGAAGGTGTAGGCGATGATCGCCTTGGTATGATGAATGATGGTCATGCTCTGGGTGATGTTGGTACCGACATTATGCTTCTGGTACACCTGCCCGATCGCGGCCACGTTCTCCTTCGCCCCGGCCTGGTCGATCGTCTGCCCGACCTGCACCGGCAGTGCCGCCAGCAATTCGGCGGTCGGCACCTGGACGTTGCCCTTGAACGTCACCTTGGTCAGCGTGTAGCTGCCGGTCGCGGCCTTGTCCTGCGCATAAGCAGCGGTCTTCATCACCGGCATCGCCAGTGGAACGGCCGCGCAGCCCAGCAGCACTGCCAGGAACTTTCCGGTCTTCATCATCGGTTCGCTTTCGTTCAGTAGGATTTGTAGGGCAGGAACTTGCCGCTCATGGTGATCGCGACCCGGTCCCCGGCAGTGTTCGGCTCGCGCTGCATGTCCATCCGGAAGTCGATGGCGCTCATGATGCCATCGCCGAATTCCTCGTGGATCAGCGCCTTGAAGGTGGTGCCATACACCGAGACCAACTCATAGAACCTGTAGATCAGCGGATCGGTCGGCACGGAGGTCGGCAGCGAGCCACGGTAGGGCGGCACCTGCAGCAGCTTGATCTCGAACGCATCGAGGCCGAGCTTGCCGCCGATCGCCTCGGCCGCCTGCTTCGGCAAGGTCATCTGCCCCAGCAGGCCCGCAGTCACGAACTCCTTCGACAGGTCGTCGGCGAGAGCGGCCAGCTCCGACCAGGACAAATCCTGCTCGATCTTGATGCGGACGATCTTTTCGGTCAGTTCCAGGCGTGTCGTCATGGGGTCGTATCCACTTGGTTGAACAGATTGAACGAGGAGCGCCGGCGATGGTCAATGCAGCCCGGTTGCTCGCCCTCAACAATGCGCATGCCGAGCAGACCTCGCTGCTCGATCCGACCCGCCTGCAACAGATGATCGCCGGGGCATTCCAGGTCGCCACGATCGGCGAGATCGAGTGCTTCCTGATCGCGTTCGACCAGGATGCCGACTACGACAGCCCGAACTTCCTCTGGCTGCGCGCGCGCCACGACCGCTTCGTCTATGTCGACAGGATCGTCACCGCCCCCGAGGCACGAGGCAGGGGCCATGCCCGCCGGCTGTATCGCGACCTGTTCGCGCAAGCAGTGGCGGCGGACCACGACCGGGTGCTGTGCGAGGTCAACCGCGTGCCACCCAATCCGGGCTCTGATGTATTCCACGAGCGCCTGGGCTTCACCGGGATCGGCGAAGCCACGTCCGCCTCGGGCAAGACCGTCCGCTTTCTCGAGCGGCGCCTGACCCCCGGGGACCGGGGCGGCTAACGCATCGTCCGATCGTCCCGATCCCGTTGAGCAGACCACGCGGGCGAAGGCGTCATCCTTCCTGAACGTGCTCTAGTATTACCAGGTGTTTGCGTCCGGACCACTGAGAGCCCTCATAACTGCACTCTTGAGACAGTGCTCGTTTTACCGAAAAGCGGATCTAGTCGATCGGACGATATAATGCGGGCACACCATAGACCGGTCGTTATACCTTTATTGCGGCGTTGGTTGCGATCGCACTCGCAGCCCGCACGAATCAGCGAGAGCGGTGGAAGCATGATGGATATCGCTCCTGCGCTCATAGCGCAGGACGAGGCTACGATACCGGTTGATCCAGGAGAAGGTGCGCTCGATGACACACCTGTGCTGTCCCTGCTCTCTAAACCGTGCCGTGCGATGGGGGCAGCGACCTGCGACGACGACAGGCCTGCCGGCACCGTCGATGGTCATAAGCCTTGTCAGGGTGGGAGCCTGTCTGGCCGGTGCAATGGCCGGCCCATCTCGCCGCCACTGACAGGATGCTGTCGAGGATTGAGATCGCTACATATGCTTACGGGACCGCTCGGCTTCTCGTTCGCAACAACGCGGCGTGCTAGGGGAAACGATGCAGGTTTTTCTCTCGTGCGTGCTGCTGGTGTTCTGTCTGGCAGGGTGCGGCTTCAGCAGCGGCGTGATGGCGGTGGCCCCGGACACATATGCCATGACGGAGGAGCGCGCACCCGTGCTGGGGGGTGGTCGCGAGGCAAACCGGTTGGTCCTGGCCGAGGCTGACCGCTTTTGTCGGCAGCAGGGCCGGGCCAGCGCAATTTTGGACCTCCGTCCTGACGGAGACCCTTTCACACCGTACTACCCGACCGCTTTCGATGTCACCTTCCGGTGTGTGAATGAAGCCCAGGCGAAAGGCGACCGATAGCCTTGAGGAAAAGCCTGACGAGGCTGGCCGAAGCATCGTCCTGATCCCGATGATCCCGGCACGGGCTCGTGCCATGGGAGCCGGCGATCATGCTCGAGCGGCAGAGGGCGCCAAGACGAAGAATGAGGGGTTGTCATCCCGGGCAGAAGCAGCGGAGCGACGCGGTTTATGAAACGAAAGCGCACATGACATTCCAGGACTTACGGTATGTAATTGCCATCTCGGAATATGGTCACTTCGGCCGCGCTGCCGCTGCATGTGATGTCGCGCAATCGACTCTCAGTATTCAAATCAAGAATCTCGAGTTACAGCTTGGCGTGAAGCTGTTCGAGCGCACCACCAAAGCCGTGAGCGTCACCGCCGTCGGTGCGGAAATCGTCGAGCGCGCCCGCAAGATACTGGGGGAAGTCGACGCGATCATGAGCGCCGGCCAGCAAACATCTGGCCCCCTGGCCGGCGATTTCAGCCTTGGCATCATCCCGACGCTGGGACCCTACGTCCTACCGTGGCTCGTTCCGGCGCTCAAGAAGGACTATCCGTCGTTGCGACTGGTGCTCCGCGAGGATCTCACAGCGCCCCTTGTGGAAAGGCTTTGTTCGCACTGCCTCGATGCCGCGTTGGTTGCGTTGCCGATCATCGGCGATCGCCTGGAAGCGCTGCCGCTCTTTGATGAACCGTTCTGGTTCGCCGAGCCGAAAGGCCGGAAAGCCACCTCCACGAAGATCATGGGGGAGGACGAGCTACGCGGGCAATCCTTGCTGCTGTTGACCGAAGGCCACTGCTTGCGCGATCAGGCCTTGGCAATTTGCGGGACGGCTGACGGTGAGGCGGAGGGAGACTTCCGCGCGACCAGCCTGGAGACCATCCTTCAGATGGTAGCAACTGGCTTGGGAAGCACGCTTCTGCCCGCGATGGCCTGTGGCGACGCTCGCACCCGCGCGGTCTCGATCCGGCCGCTGGCCGCCGGGATCGGGCGACGTATCGGTCTCGTATGGCGCCGCAGCTATCCCAAGCCGCGTGACATCCACCTACTCGCGCGAAGCCTGTGCAAGCATCTTCCGCCGGGCGTGCATCCCGTTTGACCGATGCGCGTGATAGATATGGTCAATGAATGCTTTGCGCTTAATCGATTTTTAAGCGGGGTAGGCTGGTGCTAACATGCCTATGCATCGGAAACAGCGGGCGGAGGCTCGGCTAGCTCCCTGCCATCTTTGGCAGGCGTCGCAGGCAGAGCGGATCAAGCCACATGATGGAACATAAAACATGGATGGAATGACCGATAAGACCAGCGGCGGGCAGTGCCCGGTCGCGCACGGAGGCTCCCCTGGAGCCCGCAAGGGCGCGCGCAGGGGCAATCGGGAATGGTGGCCGGAGTCGCTGAGCCTCAACACGCTGAGCCAGCATTCGCCGCGGGCCAACCCGATGGACAAGGGGTTCGACTACGCCGAAGCGTTCAAGACCCTCGACCTGAACGCCGTCATCCAGGATCTGCATGCCCTGATGACAGACTCCCAGGAATGGTGGCCGGCGGATTTCGGACATTATGGCGGCCTGTTCATCCGCATGGCGTGGCACAGCGCGGGCACATACCGCACGACCGATGGCCGTGGTGGCGCCGGTGGTGGCCAGCAGCGCTTCGCACCCCTCAATAGCTGGCCGGATAACGCCAACCTCGACAAGGCGCGCCGGCTCCTGTGGCCGATCAAGCAGAAATACGGTCTGGCACTGTCCTGGGCCGACCTGTTCGTCCTTACCGGCAACGTGGCGCTTGAGTCGATGGGTTTCAAAACGTTCGGCTTCGCCGGCGGCCGGGCGGATACCTGGGAACCCGAGGAGCTCTACTGGGGTCCCGAGGGCACATGGCTGGGCGATGAGCGCTACAGCGGCGAACGGCAGCTGGACAGCCGGCTCGGTGCTGTTCAGATGGGCCTGATCTACGTCAACCCCGAAGGGCCGAACAGCAATCCCGATCCGCTCGGCTCAGCCCATGACATTCGCGAGACATTCGCGCGCATGGCGATGAACGACGAAGAGACGGTCGCTCTCATCGCGGGCGGGCACACCTTCGGCAAGACCCATGGGGCCGGCGACCCGTCCTTTGTCGGCGCCGAGCCGGAAGGTGCGGTCGTGGAAGACATGGGGCTCGGCTGGCGCAGCAAGCACGGCACCGGTCATGGAGCGGACGCGATCACCGCCGGCCTTGAGGTCACCTGGTCACAGACGCCCATCCAGTGGAGCAACCACTACTTCGACAATCTGTTCAAGTTCGAATGGGAGCTGACGAAGAGCCCGGCCGGCGCCTGGCAGTGGCAGGCGAAGGATGCCGTCGCGGACATCCCGGACGCACATGATCCGTCCAAGAAGCGCGTGCCCACGATGTTGACTTCGGACCTGGCACTCCGGGTGGACCCGGCATACGAGAAGATCTCACGCCGGTTCTACGAGAACCCGGATGAGTTTGCCGACGCGTTCGCCCGCGCCTGGTTCAAGCTTACGCACCGCGACATGGGACCGATCCAGCGCTACATCGGCCCGCTCGTCCCCAAGGAGCGGCTGATCTGGCAGGATCCGATCCCGGCGGTGGATCATCCGCTGATCGAGGAAGCGGATATCGAGGCGCTCAAGGCCCAGATCCTTTCCACCGGCCTGTCCGTTTCGGAATTGGTCAGCACAGCTTGGGCGTCGGCTGCGACGTTCCGCTTCTCGGACAAGCGCGGAGGCGCCAACGGAGCGCGCATCCGGCTCGAGCCGCAGAAGAATTGGAAGGTCAACAACCCCGCCGAACTGACGGTCGTGTTGCAGAAGCTGGAAGCGGTCCAGGCCGCATTCAACGCTCAGGCCTCCGGCGGCAAGAAGGTCTCGCTCGCCGACCTGATCGTCCTTGGCGGCTGTGCGGGGGTCGAGCAGGCAGCAAAGGACGCCGGTTCGGACATCAAGGTGCCGTTCACGCCCGGCCGCATGGACGCATCCCAGGAACAGACCGACGCCGTATCGTTCGTGCCGCTTGAGCCAACGGCTGACGGCTTTCGCAACCACTACGAGGGAGCGCAGTTCATGGCTCCCGAGGAGGCTCTGGTCGACAAGGCCGAGTTGATGCGGTTGAGCGGGCCGGAGATGACGGTGCTGGTCGGCGGCTTGCGGGTCTTGGGGGCTAATTCCGGCGCTTCCAAACACGGCCTGTTCACCAACCGCCCGGGCAAGCTGACGAACGACTTCTTCGTAAACGTGCTGGACATGGGCACGGAGTGGGAACCCACGGGATCCGAGAACGCGTATGTGGGCCGCGACCGCAAGACCAAGGAGGAGAAGTGGACCGGAACGCGGGTCGACCTCATCTTCGGTTCGCAATCGCAAATGCGCGCCCTTGCCGAAGTCTACGCCAGTGCCGACGCCCAGCCGAAGTTCGTAAAGGACTTCGTCGCGGCTTGGAGCAAAGTCATGGACGCCGATCGCTTCGACGTCATGTGACGTCAGGCTCCCGCTTCCTGATAGACGCGGGATAAGTCGAAGGCGGCACTCGTCGAGTGCCGCCCGAGCCTTTCGTGGGGATTACTTTTTCGATTGTGCCACTTACGGCGTGATCGTACCGGTCGAGCGTTCTGCGATCGCATCACATCCGGGCCAACCGCGACCTATCGAGAACGCATCCGCCAAGTTGAAAGCGGTGCCGCGTAAAGCCGCCGCCCGTACCATTCAGGATCTCTAGGATGCAATCCGAGATGCCAGCCGGCAGTTCGGAACGATGCGATCCTGAGCTATTTCATATGCTCCTTCAGGCGGGGCATGAGCTCGACGAAGTTGCAGGGTGCGTGGCGGCTGTCGAGTTGCCAGACCAGGATGTCGTCCCAGCCATCCTTGACCGCCCCGGTGCTGCCGGGCAGCGCGAACAGGTAGGTGCCACTGGCCACGCCGGCGATCGCCCGCGACTGGATCGTGGAGGTGCCGATCTTCTGGTAGCTGAGCATCCGGAACAGCTCACCGAACCCCTCGATCTTCTTCTCGACCACCCGGTCATAGGCCTCGGGCGTGACGTCGCGGCCGGTGACGCCGGTGCCGCCGGTGCTGATCACCACGTCGATCTCCGGATCGGCGATCCAGCTGCGCAACCGCTCCGCAATGCCGCCGGCGTCGTCGGGTTCGATCGCCCGATCGGCCAGCACGTGACCGGCGGCCTCGACCCGGGCGGCGAGGATGTCGCCGGAGGTGTCGTTCGCCATGGTTCGCGTATCCGAAACGGTCAGGACGGCGATGCGGACGGGAAGGAAGGGTCTGGCAAGATCGAGACGTGACATGAACGAGACATCAGCAACGGCCAGGGCCGGGCGTCAATCCATCATGGCCCGTACGCCTGGCACCTCGACGCAGACGTGACCCGCTGCGCGCAGCTGGGCAGCCTCCCCCGGGCGGGGCGACAGGCGCACCAGCTTGCGGCCCTGCGCCGCCAATGCCGACAGCTGGTCCACCGCATCCCCGGCCGTGACCACCAGGCGGGACGCGTCGCGGCGAGCCAGTTCCAGTACTGCCTCGCTCTCAGACGCTTCGTGCACGATCACGTCCGCCTCCCCCAGCAGGCGCAGCGCGCGCAGGGTCAGCAGATCGGCATCGCCGGGGCCCGGATCGACCAGGTAGACGATGCCCTGCTCGGGATGGCGGGCGCCGTCCTCGGCGGCAGTCAGTGCCTCGATGTACGCCGACTCCGCCTCCGCATCCTGGCCGGCCAGCATGAGCTCCGCGACACGCCCGCTGAACGCTGCCTCCAGCATGCGGCGCCGGCGCAGCACATCCGGGAGACGGCGCCTGGTCTCGGGCTGCATGCGGTCGGCCAGGGATGCCAGCCGGCCGAAGCCGGTCGGCACCAGTGACTCGATGCGCGCGCGCAGTAGCCGCGCCAGCACCGGAGCGGCACCGCCCGAGGCGATAGCGATCTGCAGTGGTGCGCGGGACACCACCGCCGGCGTCGAATAGCCGGACAGCGACGGACGGTCGACCACGTTGTACGGGATGCCGCGCCGCCTGGCTTCCTGCGTCATGGCCTGCAGCATCGGGTCCGGCGCCTCGGCGCCGACCGCGATCGCGCAGCCATCGAGCATCGACGGCTCGAACACGGCCGGTTCCTGCCGGACCAGGGCACCACAGGCGCGCAGGCTGGCCACCCGCCGGTCCGCTGCCTCGCCGTCACCGAGGACCAGCGCATGGCGACCGTCGAGATCCAGGAACAGCGGCAGCAACGGCTTCGGCATGGGGAACATCCTGCTTTGCATGGAGTCGGACGGACGGGGCCGGGATCGGCCAGATCGATAATCCCCCACAACGATCGTCGCGTGCAGTGCAACCATGTAAGAGCGGCGAGGTGCGATTAACCTTGCCCGACGACAGCAAGCCCAGGGAGAGGCCAGGTTGACCAGCCGCTACGGACTGGAAATTCGTGCCGCCACCGCCGGCGATGCAGCCGGGCTCTCGGACCTGCTCGGCAGCAACGGTCACGCCATCGCCCCGCGCATCCTGGCGGACCGGCTGGACACGATCCGGCAAGACCAGGGCGCGGTACTGATCGCGCTCGAATGGGGTCCGCCCAGCGGCGTGGTGGTGCTGCACTGGTATCGGACGCTGGAAGCGCCGCAGCCGATCGCCCAGGTCACGATGCTGCTGGTCGGCGTCGATGAACGTCGGCGCGGCGTCGGCCGGCTGCTGATCAAGGCCGGCTCGCAGGCCGCGCGCATTGCCGGCTGCGGCGCGCTCGAACTGCTGGTTCCCCCGGAGCAGACCGGCCTTGCCGCCTTCTGCATGGCGACGGGATTCGCCGAAGCCGGCAACCGGTTTTCCAGGCCGTTGCGGAAGAGCCTGAAGACGGAATAGCTCGGCGGCTCGGGCTCGGGCGCAGGCCCGTCGCGCCGCAGCGATCATCGTCCGCCTGGTCCGGTTTCTGCCGAACCGGGTGCTCGACCGCCTGACCGGGCGCACGACGTCGAACCAACGCCCGGCAGGAGCGCCGACGATTTGTTTCTACGCTGTCGCAGCTCGTCGCACCGGACCGTTACGATTTCGGAATTTGAACAGGCGCAAGCATAGCGCGACATAAGGGCGCCGCTTCCTGGCGCGCCTCCTCGGTCAAGGTTAGTCGAAACAGCTACCCTGGCTTGCCAGACGGGTCATGATACAGTTGCGGGTAGAGTTGTTTCATCGTTTCTTGCAGCACGGCATTTCAGAACGATCCAAGGCTTTTAACTGTTTCTTTACGGCAACTGTTGAGGCCGACTCATTCTCTCCCGTTCACCAAGCAAACACTTGTGCCGCCCGATGGTTTTTAGTAACGTTTTGAGACACCCTCGATTTGATATCGGAACGGTAGGAAGCCCAAATGCTCGGTAGCATCGTCGAGAAGCCGAAGGTTGCACGATCCGATCACGATGATGCCAGGTTCGGAGATCTGGCAACCACGTTTGCCAAGGACGGCTACCTTCGCATCCCGGAATTCGCCGACGATGTCGAGGTCGCGTTCATCCGGACCAGGCTCGAGGCGATGTGGGCTTCGAAAACAGGTTTCGACCAGGGCTACCAGTTCGACCTGGTCGGCGACGACGACGAGAACAAGGCTCTCGCGTTTCCCCAGATCATTCACCCCAGCATGTTCGCACCCGAACTCCTGAAGACGAAGTTCTTCTCCCAGGCCGAGGAACTCGCGAAGGCGCTGTTGGGACCGAAGGCACGATTTTCCAGCGACCACGCACTTCTCAAGAAGCCGCTGATCGGGCCGGAAACCCCCTGGCACCAGGACCAGGGTTTCCGCGATCCTGCCTTCGACTATCATGAAGTCAGCATCTGGCTGGCACTTCAGCCGACCGACATGCAGAACGGCTGCATGCGGTTCATGGCCGGATCGCACCAGTGGGGCACGCTGCCGCACCAGCCCCTGAACGGGAACGAGAAGGTGCACGCCATGGAGTGCATCGGCGAATTCGATCGCGAGGGTGCCATCGCCTGCCCGCTTCCTGTCGGAGGCTGCACGGTGCATGGCGGCATGACTCTCCATTCCGCAGGTCCGAACCGGTCCACGCGTCCGCGCGCAGCCTGGGTCCTGATCTTCGAGCTTCCGCCAGTACCATCCGCCACGGTGCGCGCCGGCACGGGCGTGTCCCGCATGACCGCCCGCGCGCAACGGGAGAAGCACTGGAAACGACATGGCGGTGCCCTGGTCGTGCTGCGGCGACATCTCTCCCGGATGGATCTGCGGGATCCCCGCCAGATCATGGTGCTCATGCGGGTCATCGCGAGCGGCGGCTTCAGAATGATCACAAGCCGGGCCGGGAAATCCTGATCGGCAACGCGCGATATCAATAAGATTCAACAACGGGTGCTGATAGTTCAATCTGCCAGGGCCGAATAAGGGCATCGGCACCCGTCGCGACCTGATTATGCCGCGCCGGACTGTCGATAGGGTTGGACCTGTTCCGCGAAGGTCATCCCAGTTCCGGTATCCAAACGACCCATGCACGGAACGCATCGACAGCCTCGCTCCGAAGCCGCGCTGCCTGGGGCGTCTCTGCGGGCACGCGATTCTCACAGCGTCCGCCCGCCCGCGCACGCCCGGATAGCTAAATCCGGCAAGGGATGCGTAAACAGACCCTGGAACAGCCACGAAACGACACTGTGATGAGTATCGGCATCAGGAACCGGCGGATCGACCTGATCCGTGGCGTCTCGATCCTGCTGGTGCTGCTGCATCATTTCAACATCGCCTACCACTTGTCGGACACGCTGCTCGGCACGATCCTGACGCCGGGCGGCATCCGTGCGATCGTCAGGAACGGCAACTACGGCGTCACGATGTTTTTCGTCATCTCCGGTTTCCTGATCACCTCGAACGCGGAGAAACGTTGGGGCGAACTCCGACACGTCGGCATGCGCACATTCTATGGCCTGCGTATCGCACGGATCGTTCCATGCCTGCTGCTCCTGCTCGTCACGGTCGACCTGCTGGCATTCGGCGGCCTGTCGATGTTCCGGAGCCATGCCGAGGGAAGTACCGCACCGTTCTCGATGCTGCTGGTGAACCTGGCAGCCCTCACCTTCTGGATGAACGTGCTTCTCGCACAGTCCGGTTGGGTCAATTACCCGCTCGGCGTGCTCTGGTCGTTGTCGATCGAGGAGGTGTTCTACATCAGCTTCCCGATCATCTGCCTGGTGTTGCGGCGCGACCGGTTCATCGCGGCGTTCTGGCTCGTGATCGTCGCGATCGGGCCGCTCTACCGGCTGACCCATCAGGCGGACGAGTCCGGTTTTCTATACGCCTATTTCGCATCGTTCGACGGGATCGCCATCGGTTGCTGCACGGCCTTGCTGGCACGGCGCGTCAGGCTCGACGGCCTTACCGCGCGACTGCTGCAGCCGGCGATAATAGCCGGCATGGTGTTCCTGTATCTCATCGGTTCGATCGGCGAGACCAACGTCTATGGCGTGACGCTGATGGCGCTCGGCACCGCGACCTTGCTGCTTGCCGCAAACACCAATTCCTCGGGTCCGGCAGCCAGCCGCAATCGGGGCCTGCGGATGGTCGAGTGGTTCGGCCGGCTCAGCTACGAACTCTATTTGTTCCACCTGATCGTGCTCGCGCTGATGCGGACGATGTTGCCGCCTCGTGCCGTCGCCGGCCAGGAGAAGCTGCTGCTGCTGGCGGTTTTCCTGGCCCTGTCGGCGGCGCTCGCCATAGCGATCGGCCGCTTCTACGCCGAACCGCTCAACCGACGCATCCGCCGGCTCCTGGCGGTCGATCGCACACGAACCGATCCGGTGCCGGCCCGTTCCATGACCTGACGGAAACACGGTGGGATCATGTTCGGCTGGGGCAAACCGAAACGGCCGGCGGCAATCGCCTTCGATATTGTGGGAACGGTGTTCCCGCTGGCGCCGCTCCGGCCGGTGATCCAGGCACTCGGCCTGCCGGCAGGTGCGCTGGAGGGCTGGTTCGCCGCCGGGTTGCGCGATGCCTTCGCACTTTCCGCCGCCGGCGATTTCAAGCCGTTCGCGACAGTGCTCGAGAGCGCCCTGGACGAGGTGTTGGCCGAGCACGCACTGGTCCCCGCCAAAGGCGCACGGGCCGCGCTGCTGGAACAGTTCAAGCATCTGCCGGCACGGCCAGATGCCAGGGAGGCGTTCGAGATCGCAGCGAGGGCGGGCAAGCCGATCATCGCGCTGAGCAACGGAGCCGCCGCCACGACACGGTCGCTGCTGAAGAACGCCGGGCTCGACAAACTCGTCGCGCATGTCGTGTCCGTCGACGAGGTCCGGCTGTTCAAGCCGCGGCGCGAAATCTATGACCGCGCTGCCAGGGTCGCCAAGGTGAAGCGCCGCCGGTTGGCTCTGGTGGCCGTGCATTCGTGGGACATCAACGGCGCCAAGGCCGCTGGCCTGACCACCGCCTACGTGTCGGCGGACCGGCCGTTCTCGTCCGTCATGCGGACACCCGATGTGGAAGCCGGTTCGCTCTCGGAAGCTGTTCGGAGGCTGGCGACACTGTAGAGACGCTGTCGCCGCCGCTGCACAGTTCCCAAGGTCTGATCGGTATCCGGTGCAAGCCTCAGCCCGTTCAGGCGGTGGAGCGCGTGCCGCTCGTTTCGATGACATCATGGATTACGGGTATGGAGTCGGTCTCGATGAAGCGCGTGTTCCTAGCCAATCGGTGGCCGATCCTGTGGAACGGGCGTTCGACGAACTGATAGAGCGCCGCCGATAGTCCAATTGCTACCACGAGATAAACAGCGAGTGCGGCAAACATCGCCGGAACCGTATAAGTCAGTATAGCAGACTGGAACAGCCATTCGAGGACTGCAAACAGCGTCAAGTGGGTCAAGTAAAGCGAGAAGGATATTTTCCCCAGAAACAACACGATACGAGTTCTTAGGAAAGCATCGATGATGCCGCGCTGATAGCTCAGGCTCGCAATCAATGTCGCGAACGGGAACGGCATGAGAATCCCTGCCCTGGGATGTAGCGACAGCAATCCGATGAGAAGCACTGATCCCGAAGCAATCCGTGGCGGTATTTTTTCGTTCCAAACGACCAGGGACACGAAGCGGCACATGCCTATTCCTGCCGCGAATCCACCGAAACCACGCACGAGCCCGAGCCGGCTCGTCGTCGCGCCGTTCCGGTCTCCAAGAACCAGCAGAAGCAGAATCATGACAGTCAGGGAGCCAGCCGAGAATATCAGGCATCTGGCGGGTGACTTCGTCCTGCCCAGGAGGCTCGCAAGAACCGGCAACGACGTATAGGCGAACAGTTCAACGCTCAGGCTCCATGTCACCGGGTTCCACATGCCATAATCATGACCGAGCCAGCGTGAAGACAATGTCAAAGACTGAATGAACGCCTTCGCCGTATAGGCCTCCGTGTGGATCGTTTCGTAATAAGCCCTCATCCAAATTACATACGATGGCAGGGCAAGCACCAGTATCAGGATCAGGATCGATGCGGCAAAGCTCGCCGGATAAATACGAAAGATCCGCATCAGGGCAAAGGAACGTAGCTTTCCGGCGGCAATCGATGAGAAGTCCCGGGCGTGAACATGCATCATGATAAAGCCGGACAGGATGAAAAACAGATCTACACCCCTGAAGCCGTTCCTGAGAAGCGCCGATCCGTGCAACCACTGGCTGGTTGGCCAGGATGGAATTCCCTCCTGAAGATGAAAAAGCACAACCCAGAAGGCCGCGATCCCGCGGATTCCCGTCAATGACAAGATCGGCGATGACTTCTCTATCGACACACTTGGCATCACGGTAGAACCTAAAGCTCTCTGCCCCATGCCCGTGGCTACATTGCGTTACAATTGTCAACTTTCAATCGGAACGTTTTACTCGTTCCGGAACAGATATCAGTTTATTAATACTTTAGCGGTCGATCGCCTGAAGATTACCACAGTATTGCACATCAAACTGAACGACGGCGCCTTGCTCGAAGATAGGTCCGACTGACGATCGGCTCGGCAACCGGAAGCCTCCCTGGCGCCTGATCCCGACCGATCGAAATCGATCGACGGGTCTCAGTGCTGCACTCAGACGCTCTCCAGCCGTACCCGGGTTCCGCCGAGGCCAGCAGCCACGTCCTCGCGGCAGGTCAGCACCAGGATCTGCATGCGCCGGCCGGCATCGGCCAGGATGTCGAACATGCGTTCCATCCGGACCGGATCGGCGAAGGCCAGTGCGTCGTCCAGCACCAGGAAGGCGGGCTTGCCGGCTGCGAGCAGCATGTCAGCAAAGGCAAGGCGGGACAGGATGGCGATCTGCTCCCGCGTGCCGTGCGACAGCGCATCGAACGCTTCGCCATCGGCCTCCTCCGCGCCGATCGCGTCCAGGCGGGACAGGCCGGTGATCAGGAAATCCTCGCCCAAACTCAGGCGCGCACGCGGAAACAAAGCCTGAAGGTACGGGCTAAGCCAGGTCATCAGCGGCGCCAGGGTCCGCGCACGCGCCTCCCGGTCGGCCTGGTTCAACGTGTCGCGAAGCAGCATCAGGATGGCGGCCTCGCGCCGGAACGCATCGTGCTCGCGTGCCGCGGTCTCGCGCTGACGCGTCGCCGCCTCGATCTGCTCGTCGAGGCCGATGCCTTCCTCAGCCACGATGCGGCTTTCCAGGCGCGCGATATCCACCCGCAGCGTGCCGATCCGGGTGCGCCGGTTGGACTGCGCCTCCTCCAGCCGGCGGATCGCCGAGTCCGCCATCTCGGGCGTACCCTCCGGCGCCGATGCGGCCACCGACGCCAGTTCCGTGCGGCGTGCCGATACGGTTTCGGCGGTCAGCTGCAGGCGCAGGGCCAGCGTGTCCAATGGCTCGGCTGCCTCGTCGCGCGCCTGCTCGGCGGACAAACGCTGGTTTTCGAGTTCCTGGTCACGCCGCGCGAACTCGGCCTGTTTCAGAGCCGCATCGGCAATGTCGCGAGCGGCATCCGGCGACAGCAAGGCATCGCGCGCCACCACCGACGCCTGCCGGGCCTGCTCTTCCAGCAATAAAGCGGCATCGCGGTCGGACAATGCAATTGCTAAGTCCGGTGCCCGTTCGGTGCCGAGCGAGGCCAGGCGTTCCGACACATCCGCATCCAGCATCGCGACATGGCGACGCAGGGTCTCGATATCCGGCCTGGCCTTCGAGCCCGGCCCGACCGGAACCGCACCCGCCAGGCACTCGCCGAGTGCACGCTGCGCCTGGTCGAGCGCGGCACTGACGTCCCGGCGGCGCGACATCGCCTGCTCGGCCTGCGCCATGGTTTCGAGGCCGAAACCCTCCAGCCCACGCCGGAGTGCACGCGCGGTATCCTGGGCCGCGGCGTGCAGCCGCTCCTGGTCGCGCGCCGCCGGAACGATCCGCATGCGGCCGGCACCCGGGATGACGAGCTCCGCCGGGCGGGTCAGGCTGAGCCGCGCATCGCCGGGCGCCAGCGTCCGCGGCGGTTCACCCTCGACCAGCAACTGCGCACCGATGTCCAGCGACAGCTCGACCGACGTCGCCTGCGCCAGCAATGCCGCCTCGTTGCCGCGATGCGCGAGGGCGGCATCCTGCAGGCCGCGCATGCCGTTTTCGTCCAGGCGCAGATGCCGCAGCGCAGCCGACAGCTCGTCCACCCGAGCGGCCTCGATCTCGGCAAGCGCCAGCCGGGATGCAGCGGCATTGCGCACGTCCGACCGCCCGGCTGCCTCGAACGCCGCCACCGCCTTGCGCAACGTCCGTTCCGCCGCCTCGTGACGACGGCCCGCCTCGTCGTAGGCCTCGCGACGACCTTCGAGGGCAGCCTGTGCAGCCTGCGCGCGCGCGCGCGCCTCGGTCTCGTCCGTCGCCAGCTTGGCCAGGGCACGGCCGGTTTCCGCCAGGCGCGTCGCACGCAGGACGCGGCGCTCCTGTGCCGCGACAGCCTCCGCATGCGCCGACACCGACAGTGCGACAGCGGCCTCGGCCTGCTCCAGCCGGGCGCGGGTGCCCAGCACGGCATCGCGGTGCCGGCGCGCAACCGCCAGGGCTTCCGCAGCATGCTCGGCGATGGCCGGATCTTCATCGCGCGCAAGCTCGCGCCGGGCGGTCAGAGCCGCGGCGAGGTCGTCCTCGAGCACGCGGCGACGGTCCTGCAGCAACGCGATCGCGGCGATGGCGGCGTCCCGGTCCGCGATCGTGGCCTTGTAGCGGTCGCGCGGCTTGCCGTGCCCGTCCAGCAGTGCTGCGATCGGCGGCTGCACCTGCTTCAGCAGCCGGCCGATCACCGCACCACCACTGACGCTGCCGAGCTCGGCTTCGAGACACTCGGACAGGGTGGTGCGGGCGCCTTCGCCGAGCCTCGCCTGGGCGAAGCTCTCCCCCTGGGCCACGAGCAGCGCGCCCCAGATCGATGCTGTCTGCGCCGCATCCTTCGCGGCCCGCGACACGACCGACACACCGAGCAACCGGGCCAGCCGCTCCTCGGCGGCATCGCCCTCGTAGGCGGTGCCGTCCGACACCATGCGAGCACTCGGCCGCGACAGGAACCGCTTCTCGATCCGATGGGCGCCGCCCTCGTGCTCGAACTCCAGCGCCACCGATGGCGCGGTGTTGCCGCGATGGTTCTGGTAGCCGCGGATCGTCTCGGTACGCGAGCCGTGCCGGTCGAACAGCACGGCGCGCAATGCCGCCAGCACGGTCGACTTGCCGTGCTCGTTGGGCCCGCACAGCACGTTCACCCCGTCGCCCAGCCCGTCGACGCGCACCCTGCGGTCGAACTTGCGGAACTGGTCGAGTTCGATGGCGCGCAGCTTCATGGCGTCGTTGCCTCACGAGCGGCGAGAAACAGCAGCCGCTGCAGGGCCGCCTGGGCTATGTCGCGGTCGGGCTGCTGCTCGGACGCACGGACCGCCAGCCGGTCAGCGGCGTCGCGCAAGGCGCCCGCGGTTCCCAGGCTGGCCAGATCGTCCGGCGATGCGGTCAGCTCGAGGCGGGCGGCATCGATCCGCAGGGCCCGCAGCGCGCTGCCGACACCGGCGCAGATACGGTCCTCGTAGGCCGCATGGTCCTCGAGCCCGAGCGATCCCTCGACCGTCAGCCACGCCAGCACACGGCTCGGATCATCCCGGTCGATGCCGCGCAACCGGTCTTCCAGTGCATCGATATCGGCGCGGCCGGTCAGCATCGCGCGCTCCTGGCGCCACAGGAAGCGGCCGACACGATGCGGGACGACAGTCGGGACAGCATCGTCCAGTGAGACCAGCAGCACGCTGCCGCCGCCATCGCCGCCACGGTCGAACCCGTCCGGCTCCGGGGTGCCGGAGTACCAGCTGCGCTCGCCGGCCGCGACCATGCCGTGCCAGTCGCCGAGCGCCAGGTGCGCCAGTCCGCTGCACCTGGCGCGGTCCGGGGCGATCAGGTTGTGCGCGGATCCCGGATCGGAGCCGAAGCTGCGCACCGAGCCATGCGCCAGACCGATCCGCAATGCGCCGTCGGGCGTCGCCGCCTCGTCCATGCCGGCGGTCGGGTCGCCGAATGCGTGGCGGCGGTCCAGAACTGCCGGCAGCAGCCACGCCTCGCGTCCCGCCGCACCGGTCGCCAGCTGCACCGGCTGCGGCGACAAATGGGCATGCACATTGTCCGGCAGGCCGGCCCGCAGCAGCCGCTCCCACAACCCGCCGGTAAGGTTCGGATCGTGGTTGCCGGGGATAAGATGCCAGTGCACGTCGGGGAACTGCCGCATCCGCTCGACCGGCTGGCGCAGCGTGCGGTCGCTCGGCGCCGCCATGTCCCACGCGTCGCCGGCGACCAGCACCAGCCTGGCGCCCTGGTCGCGGGCCAGGCGGCCGATGCGCCCGATCGCTTCCAGCCGCTGGTCCTGCAGCACGGCCAGGGTGTCGTCGTCGGCGAAGCGGAAACCCTTGCCGATCTGCCAGTCAGACGTGTGCACGAATCGCATCCGGGCGATCATAGCGCAAACGCCGTGGCGCTTGCAGGAGGCCTCCCGGATACCGAACCGCGTGATAGTGGAACGCATGCACATCGACACCGAGCGCCGCCGCCTCTTCCTCGACCCGTCTGACCCCGCCTTCGTGGCCGACCCGTACGACGCCTACGACCTGGCCCGCGCCGCCGGGCCGATGCTGTTCTGGGAGCAGTACGGCCACTGGTGCCTATTCGACCATGCCGGCGTCACGGCTGCCCTGCGCGACCGCAGGCTCGGTCGCGAGATCCTGCACGTGGCGACCCGACCCGAGCTCGGTTGGGACGAGGTGCCGGCGCATCTGGCGCCGTTCTACGACGTCGACGGCCGGACCATGCTGGAACGCGAGCCGCCGGTGCACACCAGGCTGCGCGGGCTGGTCAACCGCGCCTTCGTGTCGCGCCAGGTGGAGCGCCTGCGGCCGCGTATCGCCAGCCTCACGCATGCGCTGATCGACGGCTTCGAGCGGGATGGGCGCACCGAGCTGATCGCCTCGTTCGCAACCCGCATTCCGGTGACGATGATCGCCGAACTTCTCGGCGTCCCATTCGGAGACATCGACCGGCTGCTCGACTGGTCGCATCGCATGGTGGCGATGTATCGGATCGGCCGCACCCGCGCCGACGAGGACCAGGCGGTGTCGGCCACGCAGGAGTTCGTGGCGTTCCTGCAGACGCTGGTCGAGGCCCGCCGTATCGCGCCACGGGACGACCTGATCAGCCGGCTGATCGAGGCAAGCGCGGACGGCGACCGGCTCTCGGAAGACGAGCTGATCGCCAGCTGCATCCTGCTGCTGAATGCCGGCCACGAGGCGACGGTGCACGCGATCGGCAATGGCGTCCGGACCCTGCTGGAGCAAAAGCTGGGCGCGGACGGCACGATCGACGACGCGACGATCGAGGAAACGCTGCGTCTCGACACGCCGCTGCACATGTTCACTCGCTACGCGCTGGAAGATCTGCAAATCGCCGGCCAGCGCTTCCGCAAGGGCGACCGGATCGGGATCATGCTGGGTGCCGCCAACCATGACCCACTGGCCTATCCGGACCCGCGCCGGCTCGATCCGAAACGGGCCGGCCCGGCGCATCCGAGCTTCGGCGGCGGCATCCATTTCTGTATCGGTGCGCCGCTCGCCAGGCTGGAATTACAGGTGGCACTGCCGATCCTGTTCCAGCGCCTGCCCGGCCTGCATCTCGCAGGGGAACCACTCTTTGCCGACAGCTACCATTTCCGTGGGCTGACGGCGCTCGAACTGGCATGGCCGGTGTCGTGAGGAGCTATCGACCCGGCGGAACGCGAGCGAACAGCATGCCCAGCCCCTCGGATACGGTCGGATGGGCCAGAATGGCGTCACGCAGCGCCGTGTAGGGCAGGCCCCCCAGCATCGCCATCTGCACCACGGCCATGACCTCGCCCGCCTGCACGCCCAGCATCGCGAAACCCAGAATCCGATCGTCGTCGGCCGCCACCAGCGCTTTCATGAAGCCGGTCCGCTCGCCGAGCGTGCGCGCACGCGGAACGATGTCCATCGGCATCTTTGCCAACCGGTATGCGATGCCGGCCTTCCGTGCCTCAGTCTCGCTCAAACCGACACGGGCGAATTCGGGATCGATGAACACTACGTAAGGCACCATCCGCCCAGCCGTGTTGTACGTCCCGCCGGCGATGCCGCTTTTTGCCACCCGGTAGTCATCGAGCGACACGTGCGTGAACATCGGGCTGCCGGCGACCTCACCCATGGCCCAGATCCCGGCGGCACTCGTCTTCAGGGTCTCGTCGACACGGATAAAGCCCCGCTCCGTCAGGTCCACCCCTGCAATGTCGAGCCCGATCCCGCCCGTCATCGGCGTGCGTCCCGCAGCCACCAAAACATGCGTCCCGGAGAAGGTGCGGCCATCCTCCAGACGAACCATCACGTCGGTGCCGGAGTGGCCGGATACCTCCGCAACACGTGAGTTGAACACAAGCTCGATACCGTCCCTCTCGAGCAGGCCGCCGATCGCTGCGGCGACATCCGCATCCTCGCGCGCCGCAAGCTGCGGTCCCGCTTCGATCACCACGATTTCGCTGCCCAGGTGGCGGAAGGCCTGCGCCATCTCCATGCCGATATAGCCGCCGCCGATCACCAGCAGCCGTGTCGGCAGGATCTCGAGCAGGAGCGCTTCGACATGGGTCAGCGGGTCCGCCTCGCGCAGGCCCGGGATGGGCGGGATCGCGGCCTTGGTGCCGAGATTGAGGTAGATCCGGTCACCGGTCACGCGTCGCGGGCCCGCTTCGGTTTCGACCTCGATGGTGCGTGGGTCGACGAACCGGCCCCAGCCAAGCAGCAGTTCGAACCCGCTCGCCTCGAACGCCGCACGGTTCAGGGCAACCATGCCGGCCACGATCTCGGCAGTACGTGCGGCGACGCGGCTCATGTCGAGCGCAACGGGGCCGGACTTTGACAGACCGAGCGTCGCCGTATGGTGTGAGAGCTCGACAAGTTGCGCGCTCCGCACCAGCGCCTTCGTCGGAATACAGGCGATGTTGATGCAGGATCCTCCGATCATGCCGGCCTCGACGACCGCGACACGCCTGCCGGCGCTAGCCTGATCCATCGCCAGCGTCTTACCCGCCTTGCCGCCGCCGAAAACCACGATGTCGTAATGCTCGGTCTCAACCATCAAATTTTCCCCTGATCAAACCCTGCAGCAGCTTATCTCCGCACAGTGGCACGATGCTCAGCGAGCCGCCGGATCAACCTGAGCCATGCGCCTGACAACCTGTGGTGGGTGACCGAGAACGCGAAGGAAAGCCCGGCGCATTCGCTCCTGATCACCGAAACCCGTCTCGTTGGCGATGAAGTCAACGCTATGCCGGCTCTGCTCTATCATCAGCCGCGCCGCCTCGATACGGATACTCTCGATTGCCTTGGCAGGAGAGAGACCGGTCTCGTTACGAAATGCGCGGCTGAACTGGCGAGGACCGAGACCAGCGATGCGGGCAAGGTCCTCCACTGAAAGCGAAGCCTGCAGATTACGACGCACATGCGCCAGTGCCGTCTGGATACGGTCTGATTTTGGGTTGATCTGGAACAACGCGGAAAGTTGCGGCTGTCCGCCCGACCGACGGTAATCGACGACAAGTATCCGAGCAACTGAACGTGCAAGGTCGTAGCCATAGTCGTTCTCAAGCATACAAAGCGTCAGGTCGATCCCGGCGCTGTTGCCTGCTGCGGTCCAGACCGATCCATCAACCACGAAAAGACGATTTGCTTCCAAACGAATCTTCGGGAAACGCGATTTCAACTCGTCGGTGAAAAGCCAGTGTGTCGTTACCCTCCTGTCATCGAGAAGTCCTGCATCGGCAAGTGCAAAAGCGCCGGTACAGATCGATGAGATGCGGCGCGAATTCTTTGCCGCCCCGGCTATGAAAGCGATCAACTTCGGGCTGGACGGAACGACACGTGTGTTACCGCCGATAATCAGCGTATCGAAGTGCTCGCTCCCGTATGCGGTTGTCTCCAGGCCCGTACCGGCAACCGTGGCGATCGACGCGCCATCCTCCGATAGCACTTGAATGTCATAGAGTTTCTTTTCCGCGCTGATGTTGGCGAACTCGAACACCGAAAGGGCTGCCAGGCTCATGACAGGAAAGCCCGGAGTGACGATAAAGCCTATCTTCAACATGCTTCAGGCCCATGACTTGAAAAGAGGGATGTACGACATTTGGGCATCGCAACGTAGGTGCTATTCCGTTTGTAATGCAACAGCCAGCACTGAAAGCGATATCGCCGTCATGACGATCAAAGAACGGACTGTTCTGATCACCGGTGCAACCGGAGACACCGGCCGCGCCGCCGTGGGCGAGTCGATCAAACGTGGTCTGACGGTCCGCGCCATGGTCCATCATCAGGACGTCCGATCCGAAGGCCTTGAGACTCTGGGGGCCACGATCGCTGTCGGAGACCTGCTGGAGATCGACACCGTCCGGGCGGCCATGGAAGGTGTTGATGCCGCCTATTTAGTGTGGCCCGTTCAGCCCGGTCTCATCCAGGCGACGGTAAACTTCGCACAGGCTGCCAAAGAAGCAAGCGTATCGGCTATCATCAACCTGTCACAACGCTCGGCAGATCGCTATTCCAAGAGCAACTCATGCCGGGATAGCTTCATCGCCGAGCAGGTTTTGAACTGGTCCGGGCTTCCCGTCATTCATCTCCGCCCGACCTATTTCCTGGAATGGCTGCTCTACCCCTGGCAGCTACCCTATCTGAAGCAGGGTATTCTCCGACTGCCCGTCGGCAAGGGACGCCATTCGCCGATCGCAGCCGACGATCAGGGTCGAGCCATCGCAGCACTTCTGCAAAATCCCGAACCCCATCTAGGCAAGACCATTCCACTCTCCGGTCCGGTTGAAATGGATCATGAGCAGATGGCTGCCGAACTAAGCGAGGCACTCGGTCGCAAGATCGTCTTCCAGAATGTGGCGATCGAGGACTATTGCGGGTCGATCGCGGCGATCGGTGTGCCACCCTACGTCGTCCAGCATCTGCGCTTCGCGATGGATGATTACCAACACGGCGCAATGTCGGGATCCGATGACAACGTCGAAAAGCTGACCGGACACCGACCGATGACCGTAGGCGAGTTCGCCCGGGCTCACGCGAATGTCCTGAACAGCACGTAAATCCGGCTATCGGCGGAACCGACATGATCAAGGCCGCAGCCATGGGGGTCTCCGCAATGGAATTCACAACAATGGTCTCGTCCGCGTCGCCAAGCCGGTCCGCCTCTACGATTGCCTCCGCTTCCGGCGTTCCGGTCACCAAGCTCTTGGCGATAGGAACGCTGACGTCGAAGGCGACCGAAGCCGGCGGACGTGCGTGAAACTGTCAAACTCTATCTGGCCGGAAAAACAGACCAGTGGTTCGTCAAGCAGGATCATACAGGGGTAATATTTATCTTGAACGTCACCAATCCAAGTAAGGGAAATGACCTTCTCGGGAACCTGCCCCTTCGCCGCGAAGGGCTGATGCAGTTCCAGATCATTCCGATTGGTCCACTGGCTCCGCTTGGTTTGCTTCTATCGAAATAGCTTCACCATCGAAGCCCAATCGCCTTCAGAGGAAAATCACGATGTCCGAAGTTCCAAACCCGCGCGTACATGCTCAGATTCTTCCTGCGATTGCCGCTGTTGCCACCAGAACCAACAAGATCCTGGCGATCGGTTCGGTAACCGCCAAGGGGACGCCCGAGGCGATCGCTCCGGTGCTTCCATTCGAGGTACGCGCGACCGTTCGTAATTATCTTGACGGCAAGATCGACTGCTGGTTCTTCCAGACCGAAGGATATGGCGTCGTGTTCATCATGAATGCCACCAGCCGTGCAGAAGCGCACGAGATCCTCGAGAAGCTTCCGCTGGGCGTTGCTGGCATGATGGACTTCGAACTGATCGCCCTCGGCCCTCTCGCGCCACTCGCCATGCTTATCGGCACACCACCGAGGCCTTAAAGGCTCGCAAACGGGTAGGACGAGCCGGGGGCAGGGATCGTAGCCGGTCAGAAGCCGAGGCGCTTCAGGTCCTCGGGTGCAAACATCTGGCCGCTCCGGTTCTTGACGCTCGGCAGCTCGGAGACCTTCGACCTCCAGGCCGACAGGGCCTTGTATTCGTCCGGGATGGCGATCCCGGCGGCATCGGCGAACATCAGTCCGGCAAAGAGGGTAATGTCGGCCATCGAAAACTCGTCGCCCGCCAAGTAGGGCCGGGTCTTCAGGACCTCGTCGAAGTATTTGGCTCCGGCCAGTGCCTTGTCGCGCTGCTGGTTGCCCCAGGCATTCCGGTCGATCCATTCGGGGTTCTTGTAGACCTGCAGGACCGGTCCAAGACCGGGCGTGGCATTGTGAAAGTAGTTGCCGACCGCATCGAGCATTTCGGCCTCGGCACGGCGCTGCATCATGTGGATCATCGCCTTCTCGCGCGGCGTTCTGCCGGTGAGGGTGGGATTGCCGTCGAGGTTGTCCAGATACTCGGTAATTGCCGTGCTCTCGGAGATAAAAGTGCCATCGTCGAGCTCCAGCACCGGCAGCACACCGGACGGATTCTTGGCCAGGAACGCCGTCTGCTTGTGCTCGGCGCCGATCAGGTCGATCGACACGAATTCGATCTTCGCATCAAGGTTCTTCTCCGCAAGAACGATACGGATGCGGGCCGGGTTGGGAAATCCGGGACGGTCGTAGATCTTCATGGTGGTGGCCTTTCTGCTCCGAGCCCGGTCCGGGTCCGATGCAGGGAGAGTTAGGCTTCGACACGTCCGAGGAAAACGCGGTATTCCTGCACAGGCCTTGTGAGAAAATGCACTGATGTTCGACTGGGAGGATATGCGGCACTTCCTCGCGCTGGCCGAGACCGGCACGCTGTCGGGTGCCGCACGCTCACTCAAGGTCGATCACGCAACGGTCGGCCGCCGGGTTTCCGCTCTCGAGCAGATGTTCGACACCTCGCTGATCGAGCGGCTGCCGAAACGGTGGGTGTTGACCGAAGCCGGCCAGCGGGTCGCCGTCCTTGGCCAGGGCATGCAGACTCAGGCCCATGCGCTGGAACGAGCGGTGAAGGCGCAGCATTCGCCTCTGTCCGGCACCGTGACGCTCAGCACGCCCCCGGCCTTCGCCAGTTATTTCCTGGCGCCTCGGCTGCAGGGTCTTCGCAGGCTCTATCCCGATCTTCATCTGACGCTGCTGGGCAACAAGTCGGTGGCCTCGCTGAGCCAGCAGGAGGCCGACATCGCCGTGCGGATCAGCCGGCCGCAGGAAGCCAGCAGCGTCGCGCGCAAGATCGGCACGATGGAGTTCTGGCTCTATGCCGCTCCGGGTTACGCGGATCGACCATCGGCCGAGTGGGAGTTCGTCGCCTACGACCACACGCTGGATCATGTGGTTGAGCAGAAGTGGCTCATCGCCTTTGCGGCCGGACGTTCCATCGTGTTCCGTGCCAACGATCTTGCGTGCCAGGCTGCCGCGGCACGAGCCGGGGTCGGCATCGCGATGCTGCCCTGCTTCCTTAGCTATCGGGATCCGGAACTGGTCGCGCTGTCGATCGATCTCGAGCGGGCCACGCGGGACATCTATCTCGTCGTTCATTCCGATCTGCGGCGCATGCCCGCCGTGCGGGCGGTGCTGGAGTTCGTGGCGGATCAGGTGAGCGCCGGGATGCCGCCAGCCGGCGCCTGACCCCGCGCCGGACCGAAGAATGACCGGAGTACGACGATGCAGGCTCGATGTGTTTGCGGCGCAGTGACGGCCGATCTGCCGGGCCCGTCATCGCAGATCTTTGCGTGCCATTGCCTTGATTGTCAGCGTCGCACGGGCTCGCCGTTCGGCGTTGGCGCCTATTATCCCGCCGGCATGGTGACATGCTCGGGCCAAGTCACGGAGTTCGTCCGGCCGACGGACGCAGGTGGCGAATTTCGTACCTCGTTCTGCTCCAGATGTGGAACGTCGGTCTATTGGAAGACCACCGGCAAGCCGGACATGATCGGCATTGCGGTGGGCGCAATCGGCGACCCGGCCTATCCTGCCCCGGCCGCCTCGCTGTGGGAGCGCTCGAAGCATCCCTGGATGTCGATAGAGACCGCGAGCGAGAATCTTCCCAGGGGCTGGGGCACCTATCCATCATGTGCCGGGTGACGCGACCTACGGAAGCGTGGCGGTCTCCACTGCGTTGATCGCCAGCAATCCTGCCGCGATCCGCACCAGGTAGCGGGCGGCATGGACACGCACCGCAGCCTGGCCATCATGGACTTCCGGCAGGGTGCAGCCGGCCAGCATGATCGCGGTGCCGGCGATGCGTGCTTCCAGCGCCGCGATCTGCATCGCGGCAGTGGCATCGCGGCCAAGCTCATGATCCAGCGCGTCGCCGGCCCGGTCGACCTCGGTCTCGACCCGCGCATCGTCGGCCAGCACGCCCATCATCTCGGCGGCCGGATCCGCATCCTCGCCGGCATGCAGTGCCAGCAGGCCGGTCGCGCCGACCAGCATGTGCATTGCGCCGGCCGCCTGGTCCTGCGACGCGAATGCTCCGTACGCGACCGCCAGGGCAGCCTCGCCGAGGGCTTCCCTCACCTCCGGGTCCATGGCCTCCAGGGTCTCGGAGGGCCCCGCCGCCGGTCCGCCGACCTTGGCCCCATCGGCATCGGCGAGCGTCGGGATGCCATCCTCGGCGAAGGATCGGCTGACAGCGGAGAGGGCGTCGAACAGCGCCTGTTCACGGATCATGGTCATCGAGCCTCGGTTCATCGGCGATCACACCAGGATCGCTTCGCCTAACTGGGATAGATCGAGCCCAGCACAAGCTCTCCGCTGGCCCGCAACGTCGCCCAGGCTCACGGCACGAGGATGCCGGCTTCCTCGATGACCAGCGCCGCGATCTCGGCCGCCGTGCCGATCAGGCTGATCGGACCGTCGAAGTCGATCGCGTTCTGCTGCATGCCGCGCGGCTTGTGCCCGGGATCGAGCACCATCGTCAGCCCGCCGCTGGCGTGGATCGCCGCAAGGCCGCGAGAGCCGTCGCTGAGCCAGCCGGACAGGACGATGCCGATCGTCCGGTTGCCGGCATGCAGCGCCAGCGAGTTGAACAGCGTGTCCACGGTGCGATCACGCAGCCGGTTGTCTTCGCCCGGGACCATGTGGGCGAGGTTGGTGTCGACCAGGGTCAGGTGTTCGTCCGGTGCACCGATATAGCAGGTTCCGGGTTCCAGGCTTTCGGTCTCGGTCGCGATTAGGACGCGCAACCGCGTGCTTCGGGCGAGCACCTCGCGCAGATGGCTGATCTGGTCGCTCGGCCGATGCAGCACGACCATGACGATCGCATCGAGCGTCGCCGGCAGCGCGCCCAGAAGATCCCTGATATCGTCCAGGCCTTCGCTGCCCGAGGCGCCGATCGCCACGAACATCGGAAGATGCGGCTGGGTCATTGCGGGATTGCCAGAAGCTGCCGATGCCGAACGGTACGGCGCCCGGAAGGGCCGGCATGATCATCGGCTACCAGCCGGATCACGCCCGGCAGCGACATGTTCGCTGGCATCCGCGTCATCGCCGTCTCCATTCGGAAGCTGCACCGGTGCCTGGATGAGCGCACGATGATGGCGCGCTCGCGCACCCTTGAATGGGACGATATACCGATCCGGGCTCGTCATGCACGATCGCGTTCCGGCAGGCACGGTCAGCCGGCTTCCGCGACGGCCAGCGCCTTGCGCATCAGGGTCGGCAGCGCCTCCCCGGCCAGCTTGCCGGCCGGACACAGGAACCGGCCGGCCACGGCCTCGGCCGGAATGGTGGCGCACCGGGCCCGCCTCACGTCCAGCGTGAGTGCGAAATGGGTGAAGACGTGCCGGACCGAGCCTGCCGAATGCCAGTCGGCCGCAATCGGCGCCAGGGCCAGGGTTTCACCGCCGGACCACGTCGCATCCCGCCATGGCGTGCCGGGCAGTTCGGTCATGCCGCCGAGCAGGCCCGTCGGTGGACGCCGCTGCAGCAGCACCGCACCCTGCGCGTCGGTCAGGTGGAACACGACTCCATGCCGCTCCGGGCGCGCCGGCTTGGCCGCCTTCACCGGCAGCGTCTCGGCGATCCCGCGTGCCCGCGCCAAGCAAGGGGACGCCCACGGACACAGCACGCAGGCCGGCCGCTTCGGGGTGCACAGCGTGGCCCCGAGATCGAACAGGCCCTGCGCGAAATCGGACGGACGGGCGCGGGCCAGGGGATCGGTCCCGAGTGTTGCCGCAGCCAGCGCCATCGCCTTGCGGCTGCCCGGCAGCGGCGCGTCGATCGCGAACAGGCGCGACACCACGCGCTCGACATTGCCGTCGACCGGCACCGCCGGGATACCGAAGGCGATCGCGCCGATCGCCGGCGCGGTATAGCCGCCGATGCCAGGCAGCAGGCGCAATCCGTCGATGCTGTCCGGGAACCCGCCCATCCGGGCCACTGCCTGCGCGCAGGCATGCAGGTTGCGGGCCCGTGCGTAATAACCGAGCCCGGCCCAGGCCTGCATCACCCGTTCCTGCGGCGCCTCGGCCAGCGCCCGCACGGTCGGGAACAACTCCAGAAAGCGCCTGTAGTACGGCACCACCGCCGCCACCGTGGTCTGCTGCAGCATGATCTCGCTGAGCCAGACGTGGTAGGGATCGGCGGTCTCGCCCGGCGCCGCGCGCCAGGGCAGGATGCGCCGGTGCCGGTCGTACCAGCGCAACAGGTCTCGAGCTTCGGGAGGCACGACGCGTCTATGGCGAAGGACGTCCCTACCGGCAAGCCGCCCGGCGCGATCCCGGCGCCGAATGCAGCGCCCTACCCGGCGACCCGGCATGTGTATGGCCCGCGCACGCTGGCGAGCCTGCTGCCGCCGATCACCCGGCCGGCCTTCAAGGCACGCTCGCCCGCGTCCGCGCAGTTGATGAGCGACTGGCCGGCGCTGGTGGGCCCGGTCACGGCCGCGATCACCTCGCCGCGACGCTTCTCCGGCGGCACCCTGACCCTGGCCGCGACCGGCGTGGTGGCACTGGAGCTGCAGCATCTGGCGCCGCAGCTCATTGCCCGTATCAACAGCGCGCTGGGGCGTCAGGTCGTGGAACGGTTGCGCTTCGTGCAGGATGACTCCATCACCGGTCTTGCCGACCAGGAGCCTCGCGCTCCCGAACCGGTGCCGGCCATGATCCCCGACCTTCCGGACGGACCGCTGCACGACGCACTGGCGCGACTCGGCGGGCGCATCGCGGCCGGCCGGAACCGTCGTTGACAATCGAAACCCAGCCGTGCCGCGGAGCCTGACGATGCCGATCCACCGCCGAACCCTGCTCGCCGGAGCGCCTGCCCTGTTGATGCCGCTACTGGGTGCCGGCCTGGTCCGTCCGGCGTTCGCGCAGCGGGCCGACGCAAGGATGGACCAGCGCGCGCTCGGCAGCCCGGACGCCAAAATCGTGGTCCAGGAATGGTTCTCGCTGACCTGCACCCATTGCGCCCACTTCGCGCTGACCGTGTTCCCCGAGGTGAAGGCGAAGCTGATCGACACCGGCAAGGTGTTCTTCGTGTTCCACGACTTTCCGCTCGACCAGCTCGCACTGGTCGCCGCCGCCGTGGCGCGCTCGTTGCCGCCGGAACGCTACCTGCCGTTCATCGACAGCCTGTTCGCCAGCCAGGATCGCTGGGCGTTCGGCTCCGACCCCGCGACCGAACTCGGCCATCAGGCCGCACTGGCCGGCATGGCGGAGCCGGCGTTCCAGGCGCTGGCGCACGACCCGTTGCGAAACGCGATCGTGGCCGAGCAGGATGACGGCCAGAAGCGCTACGACATCCAGGGCACGCCCACCTTCATTTTCGGCAACGACAAGGCCGGCCCGATCGAAACCTACGCCGAGTTCGCCGCAGCCACGGACAAGGCGCTGGCGACTCCGGGCTAGAGCGCGACGTCCGGCGCATCCGGATCTATTATCCTGGCCGACCCCTGCTGGAGTTTATCGTCGATGAGCCTGTTTCGCCGCACCCTGCTTCTTGCCGGCATCGGCCTGCCCGCCGCCGCTCTCCTGGATGGCGCTTCGCTCGGCTCGGCCCGTGCGGCCTCGGCCGATCCGCGCATGGCCGCCCGCTCGCTCGGCAAGCCGGATGCGAAACTCGTGGTGCAGGAATGGTTTTCGATGACCTGCACCCACTGCGCCCGCTTCAGCCAAGTCGTGTTCCCTGAGGTGAAGGCCAAGCTGATCGACACCGGACGGATCCGCTACGTGTTCTGCGACTTCCCGCTCGACCAGGTGGCGCTCACCGCCGTGATGGTCGCCCGTGCGCTGCCGCCGGAACGCTACGTGCCGTTCGTCGAGTCGCTGCTTGCCAGCCAGGACCGCTGGGCGTTCTCGCAGAGCAACGACCCGCAGGTCGAACTCGCGCAGATGGCGGCGCTGGCCGGCATGCCGCACGACGTGTTCCAGAAGACGATCGACGACCAGGGCCTGCGCCAGGCGATCCTGGACGAGCAGAACGTCGGCCAGGCAACCTACAAGATCGACAGCACGCCCTCGTTCATCTTCGGCAAGACGCTGTTTTCCGGCGAGATGGAATACGACACCTTCGCGAAGAAGGTGACCGAGGCCGGAGCCTGATCCGGGCGGCCTTCGAGAGTAGCGCGACCCCATGCCCGTCCGGTTTGCCCGCCTCCGCATCGCCGGCTTCAAGAGCTTCGCGGAGCCGGTCAGCGTGGAGATCCTGCCCGGCCTGACCGGCATCGTCGGGCCGAACGGCTGCGGCAAGTCCAACGTCGTCGAGGCGTTGCGCTGGGCGATGGGCGAGAGCAGCGCCCGCTCGCTGCGCGGCGGCGAGATGGACGACCTGATCTTCGCCGGTACCGCATCCCGCCCGGCCCGCAATCTCGCCGAGGTGGTGCTCACCCTCGAGGAAGCGACCGGACTGGCGCCGCCGCCGTTCCACGAGCAGCACGAGCTGCAGATCAGCCGGCGCATCGAGCGCGGCTCCGGCAGCTTCTACCGGGTGAACGGCCGCGAGGCCCGGGCGCGGGACGTGCAGACATTGTTCGCCGATCTCGCCAGCGGGGCGCGGTCGTCGGCGATGGTCAGCCAGGGCCGGGTGAGCGCCATCGTCAGCGCCCGCCCGGAAGAACGCCGCTCGATCCTGGAAGAAGCGGCCGGGATCACCGGGCTGCATGCCCGGCGCCACGAGGCCGAGCTGAAGCTGCGCGCCACCGACGGCAACATGGTGCGGGTCGAGGATCTGCGCCTGCAGCTCGACGCGCGGGTGCAGGCCCTGTCCGAGCAGGCGCAGCAGGCCGGCCGCTACCGCGAGGTCGGCACGCAACTGCGCACCGCCGAGACGACGCTGCTGGCATTGCTGCATGCCCGCGCCGCCCGGGCGGTCATCGACGCCGGCGCTGCCCGGATCGCGACCCGGAGTGCGCTGGAGGAGGCCGGTCACCATCTCGCCCGGGCAGTGACGGCCGAGCAGGAAGCCGAAGCCGCGGTCCCGGCCCTGCGCGAGGCCGAGGCCGAAACGCGCAGCCTGGCGGAGCGACGCCGGATCGAGGCGGAGACCGCGGCGCAGGAGGGCGACCGCGCCCGCCGCGAAGCGGAACAGGCGGACGCCCGGCTCGGCCACGCGGTGCGCGATCGCGACGAGGCCGCCGCCCGGCTGGCCGATGCGCGGGATGCCCTGTCGCGCCTTGCCGGCGAGCGCGATGCGCTCGACGCGGCTGCGTACAGCCTCCCCGGACGGCGTGACGCGGAAGAGGCCAGGCTGGTCCGGCTGCGAGAGCAAATGCAGATGGCCGAGCATGCGGTACAGGTAACGGCCGGCGCTGCGACCTCGGCCCAGGCGGCGCATGCGGAATCCGCCCGCGACCGGGCCGGCGCCGACGCACGCCTGTCGCGGGTGCAGGCGGTGCTGGTCCAGCTCGGGCAGGAAAGCACCGATGCGGAAGCCTTGCTGCCCGGTCCCGCGCAACTGGAGGCACACGAACAGGCCTGCATCGATGCGGCACGGGCCCTGGAGATGGCGGGCGACGCACTGGAGGCGGCCCAGGCAGCCCATGCCGGCGCCTCCCGCGCCGCCGATGCCGCCCGGATCGAGGCGGCGGAAACCCGCCGGCTGCATCAGCTGGCCAGCCAGGCGGTGCAGGACACCGAGACCCGGGCCGCGCGGCTGATGGCCGACCATGCCGCCCTCACCTTGCGCCTGCAGCAGGCGGAAGCCGGGTTGCTGCCATTGGCCGAGCGCGAGGCCGTCTCGGATGCGATGACGATGGCGGATGCAGCGCGCACTGCCGCCGCCACGGCCCTGGAGGGTGCGGAGGCCGGACGGGCTGCGGCGGTGTCGGCCCGGATCGAGAGCGGCGCCCAGCTGCAGGAGGCTGGCCGGCAACGCAGCCAGCTCGAAACGACGCTGCGCCAGGCGGAGGCAGCGCATGCAGGCGCCGTGGTCCAGCACGACACCGTGTCGCGCAATCATGCCGATGCGCTGGCCGCGATCCCGCCGGCCGAACTCCTCGACACTGCACGGAGCGCACGGGCGGCAGCGGACGCCACGCTTGGCGCAGTGCAGGCGCGGCTGGCCGACGCCGACGCGGCTCATGAGGCGGCGAACGAAGCGGCCCGCGACGCCGCAGCCGCGCTCTCGGCCTGTCGTGACGCGCACGGACGGCTGGGCGCGGAAGTGGACGGACTCGCCCAGGCCCTGGCGGTCGGCGACGACCACGGAGCCGCCTGGGACCAGGGTTGGCGAACACTGGCGGACGAGCTCGATGTTCCCGACGGGCTGGAGGCTGCGCTGGCCGCCTTCCTGGCGGATGGGCTCGAAGCGGCCTGCGACGCCGATGCACCGCGTGCCTGGCTCGACCTTCCGGCCATGGACCTCGAACCGCTGCCGGCCGGAGCCGTGGCGCTCGATACGCTCGTCGTCGCACCCGCCCGGCTGAGCCGTGCGCTGTCCCGGGCCGGGCTGACCGACAGTGCCGCCGATGCCGCACTCCGGCAGGCGGAACTGCAACCCGGCCAGTGCCTGGTGACGCGGGATGGCGGGCTCTGGCGCTGGGACGGCTATCGAACCATGCCCGGCCTCGCGAGCCAGGCCGCCCTACGACTGCAACTTCGGAACCGGCTGCGGGACACACGCGCCGGGCACCAGGACGCGGCGGCCGCCATCGCGCCGGCGGAACAGCGATCGGCACGCTGTATTGCGGACTGCGACGCCACCCTCGCCGAGGCACGCTCGGCCAGGACCGCCCGCGCCGTCGCCGAGCAGGTGCTGGATACCGCCAGGACCGGCGAGGCGGAGGCCGGACGACGCGACGCCGAGGCGCGGGTGCGACGCGATGCGCTGGCACCGCATCTGGCTCGCACCGTTGCCGCGCGCGACGAATCCGGGCACGCCCTGCAGGCAGCCCTTGCGGCCCTGGATGCACTTGCCGATGCGGCCACTCTCGCGGCGACGCATGCGGCATCCGTTCAGCTTGAGACGGAGGCCGTTGCGGCGGAGGACCAGGCACGCAGCGTGCGCCGGGCCGCCGAAGCGCGGCTGCAGCAGGCGCGCGCCGACGCCTCGGACCGGCTCGGGCGGCATGCCGAGAGCGAGAATGCCAGCGGGGCCCTGAAGCCGCTGCTGGAATCGACCCGGGACGAGGCCGCGGCCGCGACGGCACGGTTCCGTGCCGCGCAAGATGCCTTATCCGGGCTGACCGCACCGGACGTCGGCGACCTGACATTGCGGGATGCACTCGAGCGTGCCGCGTCGGCGAACCGGATGGAACAGGTTGCCCGGACGGAGCGCCGCACCGCCGAGGCATCTCTGGCGACCTGCCTGGCCGAGCGCGACCAGCTGGCCACCGCCGTTCGCGACGGAAGCAGCCGGCTGGACGCGCTCGCTGTCAGGCAGGAGTCATCGCTCGCTGAGCAGGACGAGGTCGCCCGTCTCGTCCGATCGTTGGCGGAGGCGGCCGCCCTGCTGGCCGACCCGGTCGAAGCCGCCACGCAGGCCAATTCGGCACGCGAGGATCTCGGTGCGATCCGGGTGGAGGAGCGCGAGGTAGCCGAGGCACGCGCAGCCCTCGGCGCCGAACAGGCCGGGCACGACGCCAGGCGCGGTCCGCTCGAGGCAGGACTGGCCGACTGGCTGGCGCGTACGGCCGCCGCCGAGGCCTCGCTCGGGTCCGCGGAGGCCCGGCTGGCCGACGCGATGACCGAGCAGGCCCGGCTGGCCGCCGGCCCGGCTGAGGCCGAGGCGCGCACCCTGGCGCTCGATGCCGCAGGCCGGCTGGCGACGGAGGCGCAACAGGCGGCCCACGACCGGCTCGAACAGGCCGATACGGCGCTGCACGACGCCCAGATCGAGCGGCGCACGCGGGAGGCAGGCCTTGTCGATGCCCGCGAGGGCGTATTGCGGGCGGATGCGCGACAGGAACAGGCGCAGGCAATTCTCGACCAGATCCTGGCCGAGACGCCGGAGCCGCCGGATTTCGTGCCGGCCGACCTGTCGGATTCGGCCGAGACCAGCCTGCGCCGGCGGATCGCCAGGCTCACCCGCGAACGCGACGAGATCGGGCCGGTCAATCTGCGCGCCGAACTCGAACTGCAGTCGGCGGTCGAGCGGATCGCCGTCATCGAGCACGAGGCGCTGGAAATCCAGGAGGCGGTCAATCATCTGCGCAGCCAGATCGACCAGCTGAACCGGGACGGAAGGGCACGCCTGCTCGCGGTATTCGAGATTGTCGACAAGCACTTCCAGGCACTGTTCGCGCGCATGTTCAACGGCGGTCGCGCGCATCTCGGCATGGTCGGATCGGACGACCCGCTCAGTGCCGGGCTGGAAATCTACGCGCAGCCGCCGGGCAAGAAGCTCGCCACCCTGTCGCTGCTGTCCGGCGGCGAGCAGGCGCTGACCGCGCTATCGCTGATCTTCGCCGTATTCCGCTGCAATCCCGCCCCGGTCTGTGTGCTGGACGAGGTGGATGCGCCGCTCGACGATGCCAACGTCGATCGCTTCTGCGCGCTGCTGGGCGACATGGTACAGGAAACCGGGACGCGATTCCTGGTGGTGACCCATCATCAGCTGACCATGGCGCATATGGACCGGCTCTACGGCGTCACGATGCAGGAGCGTGGAGTCAGCCGGGTTCTGTCGGTCGATCTGGCGCGGGCGACGGAGATGGTCGGTTAAATCTGGATTCTTGCCGGGCTGGGTGATCAGCATGGAAATCATCAAGATGATTATCGTCATGAGCGCCGTTACGGCTTTGGCCGGATGCGATGTGCAGTTCCATCCGAAATAACCGGGGGACACTGCCTGCCTCGACCGCCAGGTGAAGGACTTCCATGTTCCCGTCCATCAAGCTGTAGAGATCTGCGGCGCCCAGCTACCCGATCTGACCGGGGATGCCGACTTGCAGCGATATGCATCGGCCTACAACATCTCCTACCAGTACAATCCCCGGCTCGATGCTGAGATCAAGCACGAGAGCTGGTCGCAATCGATCCTGATCGGGACCCTGATCCCGAACGACTACAGCCTCAGCTTGGCCGAGATCTCAGGAACGCCGTGACGAACTACCGATCAGGCGGAGCTTCAACCGTCCCAGATCGCGCAGGAAACCGGTCACGCGCCATGATGTTGACTGCTGCATCGCAGTCAGTTCCCGGCGTAGCTGTTCGGATACTGCCGTAGCGGACGGGATCGAGCCATCGTCCGGGGTGGGCATGACCGGAACCTGCACGACCGGCGCTGCCGGTTCGACCGGCTTATCCGCCTCGACCGGCTCGAGCACGAACGCGCAGGCACGGCCGTAGCCGGGAAACGGATGGTGCGTTGTCCGCCAGCCGGCCCGGCGCGCAGCCTCGGTCAGGAACTCGCGGGTAAACCCGAGCTCCATCCACCCCCACCGCCGCATGCAGAACACCGACAATGCGTCCATCCGCGGGCCCCATGCGAACGGGATCGCCGGGATGACCGTATCGACGATGGGTTCGCCACACAGTATCAGCCGTCCACCCGGCTTCAGTCGCTGACGCAGCGTCTGCAGCAGCTCCTGGAAATCCAGCGCGTGGTGGAATGCCTCGAAAAATAGGATGGCATCGAAACGTTCGGCCTCGAACCCGGCGCCGAACCGCCCGCACTCGAGGTTGACCGGCAGCCCGAGAATATCGGCCTGCCGGCGGATACCGTCGAGCGCCGTCTGGTCGATATCGACGCCGTTCGCCTGTATGCCCATCCGCGCCAGCATCAGCAGCAACTGCCCGCTGCCGGGACCATATTCGAGGACGCTCTGCCCCGGCGAAACGTTCAGCAGTTGCAGGATGTTTCCCCACGCGAACATGAACTCGGCCAGCAGCTTCGGGTTCTTGAAGCTCCATGGGACCAGGCCGGTCCATAGATCCGCCGGCACGACACCGTTGCTCTCGGACGCCTCGTCGCGCTCGGCCACGTAGAGATCATCGTCTTTACGGGCACGCAGGGTCGCATACAGATCGAGCGCCGCGGTTCGATATTCGGCGGAAAACGGATCCAGCGTTGCCAGGGCCCGGGCCTTGGGATGCTCGAGGACGACCGTGGCAAGGCGAACATACTGTTCACCGTCGGGATGTTTGCCATCGAGCTCCGCAAGAACGGAATCGAACGCATCGGACCGCTCGGGCTCGTTCATCCTGGGCCGTTGAACGTGCCGTCGATCGATCGCATCATCGCTCGACTATGCGGATTATGATGCTGACATTCAAGTCACCATCGAAAAGCAGGTTTGGGGTAAAAACCTCGTTTCGTTCACGGACCGGAGTGCGGTTGGGCGCCGGAGGGCCGGCGGCTGCGAGCCAAGGTCCCATCCGGGCAGTGGCGCACAGTCTATGGCTCGTTCGAGATTTGGCGCGGCGCTTCCTGTTCCGGACCATCATGATGTCGAGCTGATGCTGGATTGCGAGTAGGCGGGGCAATGGCGCCCAGGGCTTCAAGGTATCGCCGCGCCGACGGATCGTGAAGCGGACCTGCGGCTGGATGACCCGTTGGCGTAGCCTCGTTCGTGACCATGAGCGCCGGATCGACGTGTCCAAGGCCATGATCTTCGTAGCCATGACCCCATGACCGAAAATCTACTGCACAAAAGTTCTCACCCAACACTTTCTCAACGGTCGTTACGACGGTTAGACTGTCAAGCCTCGGGTAGGATGCGCCTTGATAGGGTCATAGAAATTATTCATAATAGATTGCTGTGATCTTGCCAAACAAACCCAGTGCTCTCGTTAACAAAGATGGAAAACCATGGTGGAAGTTATTTCAATACATGTGACTAAGTGCGCTGGAAGTTCACTGAGACTAGCTTTAGAGCAGGCCTACGCGCCGGCGACCGTTTTTCTGATGCACGGTGACAATCCTGCAAATCCAATATCGAGAACTAATATTGATCCAGAGGGATCAGCAGAACGTACTCGGCAACTCTACGAAGGACTTGATAAGAACGTTCAGGCAATACATGGTCACTTGGACGTAAAAAAGTTCCGGTTTATTAGCCGGTCGGTTCGGCGAATAACGATACTTCGCCATCCGATCGAGAGAACGATATCGCACTACTATTTCTTTCGGCAGGATCATCCTTCCGGGCATCCGATCAGGGACTATTTACTACGTAATGACCTGTCCTTACTGGAGTTCGCGCGACTCCCAGTTATAAAGAATTTCTATCGACAGGTATTTTTTGGCGGTGTCGATCGATCCGAACTCGATTTTGTGTCTAGCATAGAAGCGCTTCCGCAGAGGCTGCCGACCCTGTGCGCGTTGCTTGATCGTGAAATCTCTTTGCCACGGGAGAATGTTGGATCGCTCCGCGCGATGAGTCCTGTCATTTCAGATGAAGTATTGGAGAGTTTAGCGAACCTTCTGACAGATGATATTGACTTTTATCAAGACTGGACAACAGCCTAGGTGTTTAATGCTGTGCCTGATACGGATCACCGAGTGGCACGCCGCCTTAGAACGGAATCCGGTAAATTATCCCCCATGGCTTGCAGCCGATAGAGCCAGAAAAGACCCGAGTAATTCCCGACACGCCGATGCCGCTATCGAACAGAAACGTTCCGAGATGCCCGGAGACGAAGGCATCGATCTTTTCGAGGCCTTCTGGGTCTACGGACAACCGAACCACATCGGGGGCCATGGCCGATGCGATAGGAACGGTAACTACCCCTAAAACCGCGAGTAGGCGTTGCAGACGTTGCAGGCGGATCTTCACTGGAGCCCCGTTGAACATGTGGCTCACACTTTTGGCAGCATGAGCGCGTGTGCACAATCAGGTGCGGAAAGCGACAGACGCATCGCCCGCTTCGGATAGATAGCTTCTGAAATGTCTTAAGTGCAGGTTTGCTCCTAAAATGCTGAAGTGCGCAATTTATGGTCGCGCCAGCGTCAACCTGCTTCGAGCGAGGATGATACCCTTTATCCCAGGTAAAGATCGGCCGATTTGAAGCAGAGCCAGTTAAGGAAAATCACGGCAGTGTTCTGCCGCAGATCTTCCGGATCGCAGCCCGGCTGTAGGCTCCAAGCCTAGAAAGTGGAGTTTCAGAGCCCGATCATGGCCTTTGCCGCCGCGAGGTAGGTGCGTCCGATCCGAACCTGCGTCCCGTCTGCAAGCGCCGCGCGCCAGGCGCCCAGACCGTCGTGATGGAGTCGCCTGATCACCGCGCGCCGCACGATCACCGATCGATGCAGCCGCAAAAAGTGCTCCGGATCGAGCTTGTGCTCCAGCTCGCTCAGCGTTTGATGCACCAGATAGCTGCGCGCGCCCACGTGCAGCCGCATGTAGTCGCGCTCCGCCTCAATCCGGTCGATCTCGGCAACAGAAACCCGGATCATTTCGGCCCGGTGTGGGACCCAGAGTTGCGCGACCCAGGGTGATGACGTGGTCCTGGCGCCGGCCGGCGCGGCGTCGCTTACGCGGGCCACCGCCTTGGCCAGCCGTTCGAGCTCCACAGGCTTGAGCAGGTAGTCGCTGGCGGCGACGTCGAAGGCGCTCACCGCGAACTGGTCGAACGCGGTGCAAAACACCACGGCTGGACGCACGGGTCGTCCCTCCAGGGCGCGGGCCACAGCCAGTCCGTCGAGGCCGGGCATGGAAATGTCCAGCAGGATCAGGTCGGGCGACAGCGCCCCGATCAGCCGCAACGCAGCCTCACCGTTGGACGCCGCCCCCACCAGCTCCACCTCATCCAGCTGTGCGCAGAGCACCTGTAGCCGCTCCACCGCCAGTGGCTCGTCGTCCACCACAAGGGTGCGCAGGTGGCGATCACCAGGCATGGCGCGCGAGCGGCAGGACAATCTCAACCCGGAAGCCGCCACGGGGCCTGCGCACCCAGCGGCAGCCAGCCGCGTCCCCGTAGCGGGCGGCGAGGCGATCGCAGACGTTGCGCAAGCCGACGCCCGTTCCCTCTGCTCCGCCCCTGTCGACCGACGCCCCGTCGTCGTCCACCGAGAGCCGAAGCATGGCCTCGGCCACGTCCGCGCGCAGCGTGATTGTCACTGGGCGCGAGGTCTTCGACACGCCGTGCTTGACGGCATTCTCCACCAACGGCTGCAGGATCAGTCCCGGCACACGCGCACTACCGAGTTCGGGAGGAACGTCGATGTCCACGATCAGGCGCTCGGGGAAGCGCACGGCCTCGATGTCGAGATAGAGCCGCTGCAGCGCGATCTCCTCGGACAGGGTCACGTCCTGGGTGGGATCGCCGCCAAGGCTGGTGCGGAAAAAGGTCGATAAATTGGCGATCATCCGCTCCGCCGCCTGCAAGCGGCCTGTCATCACCAGGCTGGAGAGCGAGTTCAAGGTGTTGAACAGGAAGTGCGGGTTGACCTGGTAGCGAAGGGCACGAAGTTCGGCCGACTGCGCGGCCGCCCGAAGCTCCGCGCCACGCCGCTCCAGGATGCGCACCTCGCCCGCGTACTGTAGCGCGAGGTAGAGGGCCGACCAGGCGATGAACAGAAAGTAGCCGTCCGCCGTGGTAACGATGATCTGCTCGGCCAGCGATTCGGGGTCGCAGTTGACCTGGCTGAGAGCTAGCCCGTCACCCGCCGACACACCGGCCGTGGTCCTTTCGACACGGGGGCATCCCCAGGCTTGGCCTGGGACCCGCCTCCCGTCATGCACGGTGATCGGCAAGGCCAAGACAAACGCGTTCAGGGACGCGTAGGCCAAGGCCGCCGGCAAGGCGATCGCGGCGGCGGCCACGACGCTTCGTTGCAACGACCCGACCATCCGCTTCAAAAACCGGTGGACCGCCCAAGTCACCCCCATCATCAGCAAGATGATCAAGGCGCGCCGGCCCATCATCTCCCATTGGCGCGGATGCGCGACGGCGATGGCGCGCACGGTGTTGACCACGAAGTAGAGTAGCCAGAAGCCGACGATCGAAGCCCAGGCCGTATCGAAGGATCGGACCCTGAAGGGTAATTGAGGTCTCGGTAAGCGCATGTAGAGACTTATAGCCCGCGGGCTGGGCCGACGCAGTCCTCCTCACGTCGTCCATCGAGCCCTGTTTACGGTTGGTCGAAGATCGGTTCCGGCCGGGCCGATCTCTACGCAGGATCTCGCAATGCACCTCCCCAATGTCTTCAAATTACAGCCAAGTAATGATGCGGATCATCTGCCGTGCGGCGTCAATAAACAAGGAACATCGATGGAAGAGGGTCTACCAAGTGGCGACATACCTGGCGGAACGCCTACCCCTTCGCGCCGGACGCTACTGCAGGCTTCTTTAGGCCTCGGTGCGTTCGGATTTGGGTCGGCCAAGGCAGCCTCGCAAATATCGATCGTGGTCGAGCCGCCACCCGCGAACGAGGCGGTGAGTGCTTTCCGCGTCGCCATCGCGCCGGACGCGATCGCGGATCTCAGGCGGCGACTCGCGATGACACGTTGGCCCGAGCGGGAGACTGTGAACGATGGGTCGCAAGGCGTACAGCTGGCGAGAGCGCGGATTCTTATCGAATACTGGCGGGATCGCTACGATATGGGACGACTCGAGCGAAGGCTCAACGCGTTTCCGCAGTTCCGGACTTCCGTTGACGGCCTGGGCATCCACTTTCTCCATGTGCGCTCCAAGCACGCAAATGCTCTGCCAATCATCCTCACGCACGGATGGCCGGGCTCGGTGGTCGAGTTTCTTGACGTGATCGGTCCGCTGACCGACCCGGAAGCACATGGTGGGCGAGCCGAGGATGCGTTCCACGTCGTCATCCCTTCGCTGCCGGGTTACGGCTTCTCGGATAAACCGAAGCAGGTGGGCTGGGACGTACCGAGAATCGCCACCGCGTGGAGCACGCTGATGAAGCGGCTCAACTATGATCGCTGGGTCGCACAGGGCGGCGACTGGGGAGCTCATGTAACCACATGGCTCGGCGTACAAAAGCCTGAAGGGCTAGCCGCAATCCACCTCAACTTTCCCACCCTTTCGCCACCGCCACTCGAAGGCGAGCCAACCGCCGAAGAGAAGGCCGCAATCGCTGAGCTCAAGGCGTTCTTCCGCACGGGAGTAGGTTATGGGGAGATCCAGGAAACCCGGCCGCAGACACTTGGCTACGGCCTCGTTGATTCTCCGGTGGGACAGGCCACCTGGATCTACGAGAAGTTCACGGATTGGACCGACAGCAACCGGAACCCGGAATCGGTGATTTCGCGCGATGCGATGCTCGACGACATCATGCTCTACTGGCTTACGGCGACAGCCGCCTCGTCGGCAAGGCTGTATACGGAAAACTCAGGGAACCAAATTTCGCGTCAGGTGGTGGATATCCCTGTCGGCGTCAGCGTGTTTCCGGGAGAGATCTACCGGCCGCCGCGCATCTGGGGTGAACGGACCTATCCGAAGCTCTTCTACTGGAACCAAGTGTCGAAGGGCGGCCACTTCGCGGCGTTCGAGCAGCCTGCGCTGTTCACCTCGGAACTACGGGCGTGCTTCGCAAGTATGCGGGTATAGCGAGCGTGACTGCGTCGGAAGTTCGGACGAGATGACCGACGGCGCGTCGCAACGACGGACGATCAGGTTCGATCATCGACCTTCACGCTGGCTCGGTAGGCCGCGGTCGTGGCGTTCCGTCGGCACACGTTGCTGCCGCTCGATGATTGCCTGTATGCTCCGCAGCCATCCTTGCCACACCTTACACGATCCAGTCTGCACCGATGTCTGCAGCACCATGACATCTCTCATTTTCCTGAGATCGACGGTGACAAAACTGGTAGGCGGAGGTTCAAGATCTACCCGATGCGCAGCGCGATCCCGCGACGTCGGCAGGCCTGGCGGCAGCGTCGGTGGTGATAGGCTTTGTCAGCGCGAAGCTTGTCCGGCCGGCACCATACACGGCCCTGCCTGCCACCTGAAGGTCGATCGCTGTGACACCATCCAGGGCTATTCGAGGTTACTGGTTGGCGAGGCTTGATCGCCCGGAGTGTGCATGGATCTCTCCATCAGGCTGGGGCAGTGTTCGTAACTCCATTAAGAATGACCCGGTCGGGCCACTACAAGCATTCGAGTAAAAACCGCACCTAAGGATCTTCGGTCTCGAGCGCGTCCGCATCCGGGTCGAGACCGGCAGTCGATGCCGGACCAAACAGACGTTTCCTGACGTCGCAGAATGCATCGGCGCGGATCGCATCGTGCAGCGCATCGAGGTCGCCGGCCAGCGAGCGATCCTCATCCAGGAAAGCCGTCAGCGAGCGAACCAGGGTCCTGTGCAACGACGTCCCATCACCGAGTACCAGGCCGGGCCGCAGATCGATCGCCTGCGCAGCGGTCATGAGTTCCGCCGCCGCCAGCAATTGCAGACGCTCTACGATGGCCCCGGTCTTTTCCACGACCGGAACCGCCATCGTGGCATAATCCTCGATGCCGTCGGCGACCGGCATGACCCAGGCGGCCATCGGCATCGCATCGTGCCCGATCCCGGCGACAAGGGCGGCGACGGTCTTCTGCAGCGGCGCCAACCCGCTTCGGCCATCCGGGCGCGGCGTCAGGAAGCGTGAAAGCCCGCTATTGCCGGACGACATCAATTGCATGATGCGGGCACCGCTCAGCGCAGCCACTCGCGACAGCGCCAAACCAAGCGTCTCGAACGCCATCGTCAGGTGGGTGGTATCAAAGCTCGCCGTGCCGACGATACGGTCCGGATCGGCCAGCACCGCAGGATTATCGTCCGACATGGCAAGCTCGAGCTCGACGGCGCGGGTGGCGGACCCGATCGCGTCCAGCGCGCAGCCCAGGACCGAAGGCGTGCACCGGAAGCTCAGCGGGTCGTGCAGCAGTCGTGCGGCATCCGGCCGATCGAGCGCACCGCGCTGCAGCAGCCCCAGCATCTCGCTGGCGATCCCAGCCTGTCCCGGCACCGGATGCAAGGCGACGACATCGGCGCGAAGCGGCAAGAGATTGGCGCGCTGGGCTTCGAAGCTGAGCGACGCAGCAGCCACAAGCGCCGCCATGGCGCGCTCTGCATCCGCCACCACCAGAGCGCCGAGGCCGCAGGACGCCGCGTTGGAAGACACCAGGGCGAGCCCGTCCTTCAGGCCGAGCTTCGGCGGAACCAAGCCGGCGCGCGCCAGGGCGTCGGCACCGGACAGCAACTCTCCGTCGAGAGTGGCCCGGCCGCCGCCCAGCAGCACCGACGCGATGTGCGCCAGCGGCACGAGATCGGCCTCACCCAGCGATCCGGTCAGCGGGACCTGCGGAACGATGCCGGCGTTCAACAGCGCCAGGTAGGCCTCGACGACCGCAACCGATATTCCTGCAGTGCCGACCGCGAAGCCGGCCAGACGCGCCAGCATGATGGCTCGCACCTGCTCGTCGGTCGCGAACGCGCCGACCCCGACGGCACGGGCCATCACGACACGGCGTTGCACGTCCGTGTCGGTGGCGTCGAGCTTCGTATCCACGACGGCACCCAGTCCGGTGGTGACGCCGTAGATCCGGGCACCGGAGGATGCGAGCCGCGCCACCACGCCATGCGAGGCCCGTATCCGTTCGAGCGCGTCGGGATACAGCCGCACCGCCTGGCCTGCGTGTGCCGCCTCGGCCAGACGACGCGCCGTCAGCGGGACCGGGCCGCCGATCTCCAGTATTGCCGGCATCACGCCCAGCGCAGCTTCTGGCCGATGCCGAGCCGAGCCGCCTTCTGCAGCATGGCGTGTCCCAGCGCGATGTCGGACAGCGACAGCCCGCGATGCCATAGCAGGATGGTCTCGTCCTCGGTCTCGCGGCCCGGACGCAGGCCGGCGACGATCTGGCCGAGCTCTGCATGCAGCGTGGCCTCCGACAGCAGCCCGGCCTCGACATGCGCGCGCAGGCTGCCGAACTTGCCGGCGCGGCACTGGCCCCAGTCATCGACCACCATCTTGTCCATGATGCCGGTCAGCGACAGCTCGACCGCACTCATGGTGCCGTACGGCACGACCAGGGCGCCCGGCTTGATCCAGTCGGTGTGCAGCAGCGGTTCTGGCGCCATCAGCCGCGACGCCTCGACCACGATGTCGGCGCCCTCGACGCAGCTCCGCCAGTCCGCCGTCACGATCACGGTCTTGCCAAGATCCTGGCTCAGCCGGTCGGCGAACGCGTCGCGGCTTTCCGGACGCCGGGAATGGATGCGGATCTCGTCGAAATCGAACAGCCGGTCGAGCAGCCGGACGTTCCAGTAGGCGGTGCCGCGCGCGCCGATATGGCCGAGCACCTTCGACGACCGGCGCGCCAGGTATTTGGCGCCGATCGCCGTCATCCCGCCGGTCCGCATGTCGGTGATGCCGCTCGCGTCCAGGATTGCCCTGGGAATGCCGGTGCCGGGATCGAGCAGCAACAGCGTCGCCAACTCGGAAGGCAGGCCGAGCGTGTAGTTGTCGACGAAATCGCCGACCACCTTGACCCCGGCCAGGTTGATCGGCGCCTTCAGGGCGCCGCGCAGCACGTTGAAGTGACCATTCGAGACGCCGGGCTCCAGGTGCATGCGCGGTTCGATGACCGCCTCGCCGCGACCCTGCGTCGCCAGGCTGGTCTCGATCGCCGCCAGGATCTCGTCATCGTCGATCGCCAGCGCCTCGACGTCGAACCGATTGAGAAAGTCGATATAGATCGGCTGCATGCAGACACAGTCTCCTCGTTCCACGGCCATCGCGGACACGACCAGAGCCAGGCGGCTCCGGCGGATCCGGGTGATCGCACTCGGTCTTCTGGTGATCGCCGGCTGCGTCAACTACCTGGACCGGTCGGCGGTCGCCATTGCCAATGCGCCGATCCGAGAATCGTTGGGCCTGTCGCGGATCGAGATGGGTATCCTGCTATCCGCCTTCTCCTGGAGCTACGGGCTGTCGCAGATCCCGGTCGGCATGCTGATCGATCGCTATGGCCCGCGCCGCCTGCTGACCATCGGCCTCTGCGTCTGGTCGGTGGCACAGGCGGCGGCGGGCATGGTCGGCGGCCTGATCCCGTTCATCGGCGCGCGCCTGGCGCTCGGGATCGGCGAGTCCCCGCTTTATCTCGCCGGCACCAAGGTGTGCACCGCCTGGTGGGGACCACGGGATCGCGCGCTGCCGATCGGGATCTTCAACGCATCCTCCGCACTCGGGCCGGCGATCGCGCCGCCGCTGCTGACCCTGCTGATGCTGGCGTTCGGCTGGCGCATCGCGTTCATTGTCATCGGGGCCTCCGGGCTGGTGGTCGCGGTCGCCTGGCACGCGCTGTACCGGGACCCGAAGCCCGGTGAGCGGCCGTTCGCGGATACACCGGCCACGATTGCGGACAGCGAGCCGACCAGTTGGCGCGACCTGCTGCGAACCCGGACCAGCTGGGCCATGGCGCTCGGCTTCTTCGGCGTCGTCTACACGATCTGGCTTTATGGCAGCTGGCTGCCCGACTACCTGCACAGCGTGCTGCATCTGACCCTTAGGCAGGTCGGCATCTGGGCCGCGGTGCCGCAGCTGTGCGGCTTCGGAGGCGCGTTGCTGGGCGGGGCGATTTCCCATGCGCTGGGCCGGCGTGGCGTGAGCCCGATCGCGTCATGCACCCGGCCACTGATCGCCGCCATGCTGCTCGGCGCGGCGGCCACGCTCGGCCTGGCCTTCTGCCATGCAGCCGGCCCCGCGATCATCCTGGCCAGCCTGGCGTTGTTCTGCGCGAACCTGGCGTCCTCTTGCGGCTGGGCACTGGCCGCGGTCGCCACGACGAGCGGTTCGGTCGCGACCCTCGAGGCAATCCAGAACGTCGGCGGCTCGATCGGTGGTGCACTGGCGCCGATCGTGACCGGCGGGGTGGTCCAGGCGACCGGCTCGTTCACGCCGGCCCTGGTGACCGGTGCCGCGATCGGGATGAGTGCTGCATTCGTCTACTGGATCGGCGTTCGCGACCCAAACGCCAGGACGGCGTTATAACCACATCACGAAGTTGTATGATGTATATTAGTAACAGTGCATTCGTATAAACCCGGAGACTACAGGGCGCAGCGTATCTAAGCTGCAACGAGGTGGCTAGGTATCGACCATCAGCCAGGTTCTACCTGACGAAGGACGAGACCTCCCATGTTCCCTGCCCTGCGCCGCTGCCTGCGTGTTCACCTTCTTGGGAGCTCTGCCATGCTGGCAGGTCTCGGCGGAGGAGTTGCGCATGCGCAGACGGCGAGCGTGGCCAGCCCAACCCCTGCCAGCACCACCGCACGCACGCTGACCACCACCGCCCCGGAGACAGTCAGCGTCTATGGCCAGGGCTCGACCCGCCAGCTCACCTCGGTCTCGGCGAAAACCATCCAGGCGGCCGCACCGGGCACCAATCCGCTCAAGGTGCTGGCGCAGCTGCCGGGGGTAAATTTCCAGTCCGCCGACCCGTTCGGCGCCTACGAGTGGTCGGCCCGGCTCTATATCCGTGGCTTCGCACAGACGCAGCTCGGCTTCACGCTCGACGACATCCCGCTCGGCGACCAGGCCTTCAACAACTATAACGGCCTGAGCGTCACCCGCGCGATCACCAGCGACAATGTCGCACGCGCCAACGTATCGCAGGGCTCCGGCGGGCTGGCGATCGCCTCCACCAGCAATCTCGGCGGCGCGGTGCAGTTCTATTCCGCCGATCCCACCGACAAGTACGGCGGCACGCTCGAACAGACGTTCGGCAGCAACGATACCTACCGGACGTTCATCCGGCTGCAGAGCGGCATCCTGAATCCGACCGGAACCAAGTTCTACGTGTCCTACGCTCACACCGATCTCGATAAGTGGAAAGGGGCGGGATACAACGAGAGCGACCAGGTCAACCTCAAGCTGGTGCAGCCGATCGGTGGCGTGTCTAGCCTGAAGCTGTTCTTCGACTGGAGCGCGCTCAAGCAATTCGACTACCAGGATGAATCGCTCGATTACCTGCAGACGCTCGGCGGCCGGGTGGATAACTACTATCCCGACTATACGGCCGCCTATCACGCCGCCCAGGGCATCTACACGCACGGCGAAACCCGCTCGCATGACCCGCTCGACGTTTCGTACTATGCCGGCACCGCGAAACGGCAGGATTTCCTGTCCGGCCTGACCTTCGACACCTTGCTGACCAACAGCCTGGACTGGAAGTCGACGATCTACGGCCACGGCGACAACGGCTACTCGACCTGGACCACGCCCTACACCCCATCCCCGAACGGCGCACCGCTCTCGATCCGCACGATGCAGCCGGCGATCACCCGCTATGGCCTGCTCTCGGCCCTGAGCTGGGATATCGGCCGGCACACCATCGAGAGCGGCATCTGGTACGAGTACGACCAGTTCACCGAGTCACGCTATTTCTCCGAGGCCCCGCTGCTGGGCCAGGGCACGCTCGGCGATCCGAACGACCACACGCCCGACCACCCGTTCGCGGTGCCATGGGCGGAAGTCTGGAACACCAACACCGTGCAGTATCACCTCCAGGATACCTGGCGGGTGCTGCCGAGCCTGACCCTGAACGCCGGCTTCCGCTCGCTGGTGATCCATACCGGCAACGAGGCCACCGCGCAGGACCCGGCGTATAACGGCGGCGCGCAGATCGGCACCGGCGCGCTGACCGCCTCGAACGGTTTCCTGCCGCAGTTCAGCGCCAACTGGCGCTTCGCGCGGCACCAGGAGTTCTTTGCCGACGTCTCGCACAACATGCGCGGCTATCCCGAGGACGGGTACAGCACCAACAGCTCCAACACACCCTGGAGCGCCAACGAAACCGCGTTCAAGCAGATCCAGAGCTCGATCAAGCCGGAAACCGACTGGGTCTACGAAGGCGGCTACCGGCTGACGACGAAGCCGTTCATCGGCTTGTTGTCTCTGTATCACGTCGATTTCTCGAACCGGCTGCAGACTATCTCGTTCGGCCCGGTCATCAACCCGACCACGGCGGTGCAGAATGTCGGTGGCGTCACCACCAACGGCGTCGAGCTCAGCGGCACCTTCTATCCGGTACGTCATCTCTCGATCTACAACTCGATCAGCTACAACCGGTCGACCTTCGACAACGACATCGCCACATCGAGCGGCGTCGACAATCTGCGCGGCAAGTCGATCCCGAACTATCCGACACTGATGTATAAAGGCAGCATCGCCTACCAGATCGGCCGGCTCGATGCGCATATCGACGGCAACTACTACTCGCACCGCTATCTGAGCTACCTGAACGACACCTCGGTGCCGGGCTACTTCATCGCCAGCCTCGGTGCCCGCTACGTACTCGGCGAGCATGGACCGCTGAGCCGCATCACCCTGCAGCTCAACGCGTACAACCTGTTCAACACCCGTTATGTCGCCACCACCGGCGAGAACGGCGACCCGATCTCGGGCGACTACCAGTCGTTCCTGATGGGGGCGCCGCGACAGTTCTTCGGTTCGGTCGGGGTTACTTTCTGACGCGGTCTAGCTGCATCAATATGTCCAGGGCCACCGTCACGCGCGCGGCAATTGGATAGTTCTTGTTCGCCAGCAGCACGATACCGAGCTTTCGATCGGGGATGAAGGCGACGTAGGCGCCGAAGCCGTTGGTCGATCCGGTCTTGTTGATCAGCACATCGCCCTTCGGCGGCAGCGGCGGCTCCAGCCTGGCGGCAGGATTGGCGTGCCGGCTCATCCGATCGCCGTTGCCGTCCAGCAAGGTCTTCAGGTCGACCGGATAGGAATACTGTTCCCAGACCAGGTCCTGCGTCATCGCGCCGATCCGGAAATAGCCGGTGTGGGTATCGGTCAATGCGCGCTGCCATTCCGGGTCGAGCGGCAGCATGCCCATGTTGGCCTCCACGAAGCGAAGCAGGCCGCCGGCATTGATCCTGACGCCGTAGGCCTCGGGTCCGAGAATGTCCAACGACATCCGGATGGGAACATCGGCGTCCGTGTAGCCCTGCGCGTAACTGTCCATCCGGTTTCGGGGAACGTGTATGAAGCTGTCCTTCAGGCCCAGGCCCGGGAACAGCCTGCCCTCCATCAGCGTCGCGAAATCCTCGTTCATGCTCTTCGCAGCGATGAGGCCGAACATCCCGATGCTCGGATTGGCGTATGTCCGATACGTTCCCGGTGCATAGGCCGGCTTCCAATTTCGGAAGTAGCTCATCAGCTGGGCGGTATCGTGGATGTCGTCCGGAAGCTGCAGGGGAAAGCCGCCAGGGGTGTGGGTGCCGAGTTCGAGCAGGCTCACCGCGTCGAATCTGCTGCCACGCAGGATGGGGAAATACTTGCCGGCAGTATCGGACAGCGAGAGGTGGCCGCCGAGCTGCGCATACGAGACCAGGGTCGCGGTAAAGGTTTTGCTGACCGAGCCGATCTCGAACAGCGTGCCACTCTCGACCGGCCGACCGGAAGCCTTTGAAGCCACCCCGTAATCGTAGACGTAGGTCTGGCCATCCAGGACGATCCCCACCGCCATGCCGGGGATGCCGTATTTCGCCATGACCGGCCGGATCGCGTGCGCCACGACCTCCTGGACAGCCGTGCGGCTTCCATCGGCCGCGTCGCCGGCGGTCGGGTGCAGGAAGCAAACGCACAGCACCGCGATGATTGCGCCCGGGATGTTCATTCGCATGATGCCGTCATGTCCTTGAGGCTGCAGCTTGCGATGCAGGAGGCTGGAAGCGGGCGTCGTCGCCGCGATCGCGATCATAGACCGGCACGCCCGCCACCCAGGTGGCCCGGACCATGCGATCGTCGCCCAGGGTCATCAGGGTGAACAGCAACTCCTCGACGCTGTCGCAGAAGCCGGTGCGGAAGGCGAGCAGCGGCGTCGCCTTCAGGTCCAGCACGCACAGATCGGCTTCGTAACCCGGCGCGACCCGGCCGATCCGATCGTCCAGCCGCAGCGCGCGTGCACCGCCGAGGGTCGCCAGCCAGAAGGCCTGGATCGCGTCGAGCGGATGCCCGAGCGACTGCGCAGTCTTGTAGGCCTCGTTCAGCGTGGCGAGCTGGGACAGGCTGGTCCCGGCGCCGACATCGGTGCCGAGCGCCACACGCACCGGCCGTCGCGGATCGAGCGCGTCGAACAGCCGGAACGCGCCGGAGCCCAGGAACCGGTTCGAGGTCGGGCAATGCGCAAGGGCGGCACCGGTGCGGTGGCAGGTGCAGAAATCCTGCTCCCGCAGATGGATCGCATGCCCGAAGATGGAACGCTCTCCGACCAGTCCGGCTTTCTCATAGACGTCGAGATAGGACGAGCTTCCCGGGAACAGCGTCCTGACCCATTCGACCTCGGCCAGGTTTTCGGCAAGGTGGGTCTGCAGGAACAGCCCGTCCGCCTGGCGCAGCAGCCCGGCGGCAGCGTCGAGCTGCGCCGGCGAGCAGCTTGGCGCGAACCGGGGCGTGACGGCATAGAGTTGCCGGCCGCGCCCGTGCCAGCGGCGGATCAGGGCCAGGCTCTCGTCGTAGCCGCGTTCGGCGGTGTCGAGCAGGGCGGGTGGCGCGTGCCGGTCCATCAGGACCTTGCCGGCGATCATGCGGGTGTTGAAGCGCTCGGATTCGGCGAAGAACGCATCGACCGAATGCGGGTGCACGGTGCAGTAGACGGCGGCCGTGGTCGTGCCGGCGCGGAGCAGTTCGCGGAGGAAGGTTTTCGCCACCCGCCCGGCATGCGCCGCGTCGGCGAACGCCAGCTCGGCCGGGAACACGTAGCGGTCGAGCCATTCCAGCAGTTGCGCGCCGTAGGCACCGATCATCTGCAACTGCGGATAATGCACGTGCGCATCGATGAAGCCGGCGGAGATGATCGCATCCGGGTAGGAGACGACGATGGCCGCGTCGGGAAGCTTCCCGCACAGCGCATCGTAGGGTCCGACCGCCTCGATGCGGCCGTCCCGGATGATGACGAGCCCATCGGGCTCGTGCATCAGGCAGTCGGCGGAAGCGCCTGCGAACGGATCGTCCTTGAAGCTGACGATCCGTCCGCGAAGCGCCGTGACGCTCAAGCGTTCAACCTGTAGCGCCGGCCGAAATCAGGCGGCGCGCTGGCCACCGGATGGACGACGCCCGCCGCCACCGTTGCGGTTGCCACCCGGCGCACCGCCCGGACCACGACCGCCGGCACCGGAACGCGAGGCTCCGTGATTCTGGCTGCCGGACCGCTGGCCACCCTGCTGGCCGCCACGACCGCGGCCGCCGGCACCCAGGACCGGGGGCTTCATGGTCGAGCTGGATGCCATCTCGGAATGGAACGGATGATCCATGAACACCGGCAACGGCATGCCGATCTCGCGCTCGATGTCGCGCAACCAGGCGCGCTGCTCGGCATCGCACAGCGACACCGCCCAACCCTCGCGACCGGCACGGCCGGTGCGGCCGATGCGATGAACGTAGCTTTCCGGAACGTTCGGCAGATCGTAGTTGAAGACGTGGCTGATCTCGTCGACATCGATGCCGCGTGCCGCGATATCGGTCGCGACCAGCACCTTGACGGCGCCGGAGCGGAACCCGGCCATGGCGCGCTCGCGAGCGCCCTGGCTCTTGTTGCCGTGGATCGCCTCGGCGGCGATGCCTTCCTTGCACAGGAACTCGGCGACCTTGTTGGCTTCGTGCTTCATAAGGGTGAACACGATGGCGCGCACGACTTTCGGCGACTGCACCAGCATCAGCACGGCCTGCTTCTTGTTGCTGTCGTCGACGAACATCACGGCCTGGCGGATACGCTCGACCGTGGTGGAGGGCGGCGTCACTTCGACGCGGGCCGGATCGCGCAGCAGGCCGCCGGCGAGTTCGGAGATGCTCTTCGGCATGGTGGCCGAGAACAGCAGCGTCTGGCGCTCCTTCGGGATCATCGAGACGACGCGGCGGATATCGCGCACGAAGCCCATGTCGAGCATGCGATCGGCCTCGTCGAGAACGAGAACCTCGACGTTAGACAGATCGATATGGCCCTGGCCGACCAGGTCGAGCAGGCGGCCGGGGGCTGCCACGAGCACGTCCACGCCGCGGCGCATCGCCTCGACCTGACGGCCCTGGCCGACACCGCCGAAGATCACCGCATGGCTGAGACGCATGTGACGGGCGTAGGTGACGAAGCTCTCGTCGATCTGGGCGGCGAGCTCACGGGTCGGTGCCAGCACGAGGACGCGCGGGCCTTTCGGGGTATGCGGGACCCGGTGCTGCGCCAGACGGTGCAGGATCGGCAATGCGAAGGCGGCGGTCTTGCCGGTGCCGGTCTGGGCCAGGCCGAGCAGGTCGCGGCCTTCGAGCAGAAAGGGGATGGCGCCCGACTGGATCGGGGTGGGCGTCTCGTAGCCTTCCTCGGTCAACGCACGAAGAAGAGGCTCGGACAGCTTGAGGTCTGCGAAAGTGGTCATGAGCAAATGGGCGCCTCCTGGCGCCGGATCCGGCCGCCGGCCTTGGCCGGTTCGGAAAAGATCGTTGATTTGAATGGAGGCCAAGTTAATGGACCGATGCGGCCACGAACCTTCAGGAGGATCGGACCGTGCCGGCTGTGTCGATCGATCGCAGCAATGGTTTTGGGTGAGGCGTCGCTCTTCCGGAAGTGACTGGCCCTCTGCGCCGGACCGCCCTTCTGTGGAAAAGAGGCGTCAGGCGCTGCGCAGGGCACCTCACGGGCTCCACATAGCGATCCATATCCTTAAGGACAAGGAAAAACGACGATGCCATGATCCCGCGGTCGATCCGGATTTGTAACGGACGACATCAGCAGCGGGACGACCAGGATGACCGACGAACTCGTTCTCTACACCAATCCGACCTCGCGGGGACGGATCGCGCGCTGGATGCTCGAAGAGATCGGACAGCCCTACCGGGCCGAAATCATCGACTATGGTCCGGGCACCAAGTCCCCGGAATTCCTGGCGATCAACCCGATGGGCAAGCTTCCGGTCCTGCGACACGGGGAGATCATCATCACCGAAGCGGCGGCGATCTGCGCCTATCTGGCCGATGCGTTTCCGGAGGCCGGCCTGGCCCCGCCTCCCCATGATCCGCGGCGCGGCGCGTATTATCGTTGGTTGTTCTTTGCGGCGGGCCCGGTGGAATCGGCCGTCACCAACAAGGCGCTCGGCGTGGCGGTGCCCGAGAACCGGCAGCGGATGGTCGGCTACGGCACCTTCGCCACGACGATGGACGTGCTGGAGCAGGCGATCTCAGCCGGCGACTACCTGGTCGGCGACCAGTTCACGGCGGCGGACGTCTATGTCGGCTCGCAGATCGGCTTCGGGCTGCAGTTCAATTCGATCGACCGACGACCGGCCTTCGAACGCTACTGGGCCAGGGTGAGCGACCGTGCGGCCCATCGTCGCGCCACCGGGATCGATGACGGGCTGATTGCCGCACGGCTGTAACGAGTTAGACAAAAATCCCGTCCCATCATAATGATGGGACGGGACCGTGCAGGCTCTTACTGGAAAGGATAGTAACGGAAGGAGAACATCACGATATTCTCGTCCGTGCTCGGATTGCCGCCGACGCCTTCGAAGATCGACCGCTTCGTATAGGAATACTGTACGCCGGTCTGCATGGTTCCGAAGTCGCCTTTCAGGAACTTCCACCAGGCGCCGGCGGTACCCTGGACAATGCCCTTGGTATTGGCCGTGCAGGTGCCGGCGCTCAACTCGGTATTGCACCCCGCATTCGAGTAGAGAGCATTACCGTAGCCGTAAGCCTTTCCGCCCGCATTGTACGACTCGCGGTGGGTGATCTGCTCGGTGCCGACATAGCCGTAGATGTCGATTTTCTTGGTCGCATGATAAACAAGGCCAGCCAGTGCCATGACTTCGGGCAGCGGCTTGGGCGAGCCGTCGCGGGCGATGGTGGCATCGTTGAGCTGAGATGCACCGTAGCGGCCGATGCCTTCACCGGCGAAGACGTTCGCCTGGAACTCGAGCTTCTTAGGAATCAGCGGCAGGATCATGCCGGCACCACCGCCGCCTGCCAGAACTGTCTTGCTGCTGCCACCGCCGAGTACGCTGACCCGATCATGCAGGAAGCGGGCGACGCCGAACAGTTCGTAGTGGCCCCAGCCCGGATCGGCGGTGAATTTTGCGATGACGTCAGGCGCGTATTCGGTCGAGTAGCTTGCGGTCGCGTTGAGCGTCGAGCCGTTACCGCCGAGACCCGGGTTGGTGGTGTTGATGGTCGCGCCGGCAATCGAGGTCGCAGCCTGAGTGTAGCTGCTTTCCGGGCTTTCGACTGCAAGACCGATATCGTACTTGTCGTGCTGGAAGCCCTTGACGACGCGCAGTCCGACGTTCCGGGTCCAGACGAAGCCTGGAACATACTGGGCATCGATGACCGCGGGGAGATCTTCGGTGCGCGGGTTCATGCCGGTCTTGGTCATCGTGGCCAAGCTCCAGGTCTGGCCGCCAAGGACGAAGAAGTCCTCGTCCTTGCGGGCATATTCGGCGTTCAACACACGCTCGCGCAACGTGTAGCTGTTGCTTTCGCCGGAGTTCGACGAGGTGCCGGAGCTGTTGAAGTCGGCTTCGTAATAAGCCGTGAGGGTCGTGTTGGAGTCCGGGTTACCCTCGGCGAGCAGCGAGATGCGGCTCTGCCTGGCGGACCCGCGGAACTCGCCCTGGTGATAGTTCGGGCTCTGCGGATACGGGATACCGGTGTTGAAGCTGGACGAGATGTCGGCTGCTTCGTTGCGGCTGCGATAAATGCCGGCTGCCTCGATGAACCCACCGAGCGTCACGCGGACACCGCCGAGTGCGAACTGGCCCTGCTTGAGCTTCGGGCCACTCGACACGTAGCTCGGATAACCGGCGACGTTCGGGTAGGGCGAGCCCGCATAGTTCGCGTAGCCGGGCGGTGCGGAAAGCGCGCTGGGCGGCAACGGACGACCGTTGGTGTCGTAACGGATCGGACCCATGCGCTCCTGCGCCTCGCGCGCCTGGCGGCTGGCGGTCGCCGCTTCGGAGCGGGCGGCCTTCACTTCCTGGCCGCGTTCGGTGAGGTCACGCTTCATGTGGTTCAGCTGACCTTCGAGCGCCCGGATCTGCTTCTCGATGGAGCTGATCTGGGTGGACGTCGTATCGGCCATTGCGGGAGCGATCGTGATGCTCGCGCTGCACAGAGCGGTGGCAGCCATCAGGCCGGCCTTTGGGAAGAAGCGTCTCGTCATCGGTTTCAAAGTTCCGTGCCCGACAGGACGTTCCCTGCCCTTCGGCTGCGGAACGAATACTCAAAAGCATCAATGCGGTGAGTGTCGGTTCGGCGAAGGTATGATGACCGTTTTGTGACCACGCGATTGTGATCTAGGCAGAGTTATCGATCATTTTGGCGTGGCACGTTTGACACGGTCTTGTTCCGCATCCCGTTCTACATCAGCGTTCGGGACGTGGCGCCGCCGGCAGCCACACGCTGAAGCGTGCGCCCTGGCCGGGTCTTCCCTCGATGGTCAGCCGTCCGCCATGCCGTCCGACGATGTGTTTGACGATGGCCAGCCCTAGACCGCTTCCCGACTTTGGCGGGCCGGCAGTCTCGACCCGATAGAATCGTTCGGTCAGTCGCGGCACGTGATGCGGCGCGATCCCCAGCCCGTCATCCTCGACCACCAGCACCACGCCGTTCGGCGAGGGGCCGTTCGAAGAGGGATCGAGGCCGACGCGCGCGGCATGCGCCGCCAGCATCACCTGCCCCTGACGCCCCGGGCGGCCTGCGTATTTAAGCGCATTGTCCAAAAGGTTCTGCAGCACCTGGGCGAGCTGGTCGGCATCCGCGACGAGCTGCGGCAGGTCGTCGTCGATCTCGATCGTGAGCACGACGCCGGCCGCCACCAATTGTGGCTCGTGTTCGTCGGCGATACGAAGCAGCAATTCACCCGGTGCGACACGACCGCTCGGTCGTTCGTGCTCGTGCATCTGGATGCGCGACAGGCTGAGCAGGTTGTCGATCAGCCTGCGCATGCGCGCCGCCTGCCCGGCCATGATGGCGAGGAAGCGTATTCGTGCCGGCGCATCGTCGGCCGCCGGACCCTGCAGGGTCTCGATGAAGCCGATCAGGCTCGCGAGCGGCGTGCGGAGTTCATGACTGGCGTTGACGATGAAGTCGGACCGCATCCGGTCGAGCGCGACCTGTTCCGTCCGGTCGCTGAGCGCCACAAGGATCAGCTGGATCCCCGATTGCGGCCGATCTGCCTGCAATGTCGCGCGCAGGACGCGTCGTACCGGAACATCGATGGCCATCTCGACCTCGACGGTGGTTTCGTAGGCGAGGCGCCGGATCGCGTCGCCGAGCATCTTGTGACGCAGCAGCGACGCCAGCGTATCCCCGAACTGCGCATGCGCGGAGCGGTTCGCGTGCAGGAGTTCGCCGTCGGGTCCGAGTGCCACGACCGAATGCGGCAGCAGGTCGAGCAGCTCGGCCAGCGACCTGCGCTGTTCCAAACCCGAACTGCGCTGCGGCAGGTCGGGCTCGTCCATGCCGGGCAAGGCGGCGCGATCCCCCGGACCGGAGCGTTCGCGGACGACAGACCTATGCTGTCTCCACGCCGCCAGGCCGGTTCCGGCGACCAGGACCGCGGAGCCGCAGGCCGGCAAGACGAACGACAGCATGGATGTCCCCCGATCGGGCTGCGAGACAGGGATCCCGAGATCCCCGTCCTGGTGTTTCGGCGAGCAGCTTCATCCGGTCGGGCAGCAGGACGATCGGACGATGCTCTAGACGGTCTCGAGGTCCAGTGCGTAGCCGGCGGTGCGGACGGTGCGAACGACGTCGATCTCGTCCGGCCCGTTCAGTGCCTTGCGCAGACGGCGGATATGTACGTCGACAGTCCGCGCCTCGACATGGATATCGGCACCCCACACCGCATTCAGCAGGTCCTCGCGCGAAAATACCCGGCGCGGATGCTGCATCAGGAATTCCAGCAGCCGGTATTCGGTCGGGCCGAGATGGACCGCGCGGTTGTTGCGCTGCACGCGATGTTCGCCGCCATCGAGCACGATGTCATGGAAGCGCAGCGTGCGGCCGGCCACCTGCGGCTGGGCCCGGCGCAGCAACGCGCGCACCCGGGCCGCGAGCGCTTCCATGCTGAAGGGCTTGGTAATGTAGTCGTCGGCGCCGATGTTGAGGCCGCGGATCGAATCCTGCTCCTCGACGCGCGCGGTCAGCATGATGATCGGCAGGTCGCGGGTCTGTGGCCGCCGGCGGATCTGGCGGCATACCTCGATCCCGGACAGGCTCGGCAGCATCCAGTCGAGCAGGACGATATCGGGCGCGGTCTCGGCCACGCGCAGCAGCGCCTCCTGCCCGTCGGCTGCTTCGTCGACCTGGTAGCCCAGCTTTTCCAGGTTGTAGCGCAGCATCACCGCCAGGGACGGATCGTCCTCGACCACCAGCACGCGCTGGCGGACCTCCTCGCGTGCCGACGACGAGCGCGACGCCGAGGCCCGCGGACTCGCCGACTGCGCCCGGGTCTGCATCGCCCCGTCTAGATTCATGACCTGGCTCATGATGCTGCTCCTTCCGGCGTGGTGCTGCTGCCGCCACGCGGACGGCCGAACGGCAGCATTTCGCCGGTCACGGCGTAGTGCACCCGCTCGGCGATATTGGTGGCATGATCGCCGATCCGCTCGAGGTTCTTGGCGATGAACAACAGATGGGTGCAGGCACCGATATTGCGCGGGTCTTCCATCATGTAGGTCACCAGCTCGCGGAACATGGCTGTGTACATTTCGTCGACCGCCTTGTCGGACCGCCAGACGTCGATCGCCTTGTCCTTGTCGTTCTGGCCGAGCGCGTCGATCGCCAGCCGCAGGCTTTCCTGCACCAGCCGGCTCATGTTGCGCAGTCCGCCGAGCGAGATATCGAGGCTGGCCGGCCCGAGCCGCAGCGAACGCTTGGCGACATTGGCCGCATAGTCGCCGATCCGCTCGAGATCGCTGGTGACCTTCAGCGCCGAAACGATCTCGCGCAGGTCCTGCGCCATCGGCGCGCGCAGGGCGAGCAGCTTGATCGCGCGCGCCTCGACCTCGCGCTCCAGCGCATCGACTTCCGGATCCTGCTCCATCGCCATCTGCGCGCTCTCGGCATTATGGTCGAGGATCGCCGCGATCGCATGCGCCGTCTGGTTCTCGACCAGCCCGCCCATGCGCGCCATCAGCGTCCGAAGCTGATTAAGCTCCTGCTCATAACTCTTGACGATGTGGCCAGGCTCACTGGGTGCCATGATCTATCCTCGAAACCGAAAGGCAGTCTTCTTGCTGCGTGCCGAACGAAGGGTCGTTTGCAAATGCGCTGTGCCGAGCGAGAGCTCTCCTTTTTGGGGAGCGCCCGTCGCGTCGGATCGCCGGCACAGTAGCATTTCCAAACGACCCTATCCGAAGCGGCCGGTGATGTAGTCTTGCGTCCGCTTCTGCTTCGGCGCGGTGAACAGCCGGTCGGCACTGTCCACCTCAATCAGCTCGCCCATGTAGAAGAACGCGACGCGATCGGCGCAACGGGCGGCCTGTTGCAGATTATGGGTGACGATGACGATCGTGAAGTCCTGCTTCAACTCGTCGAGCAGTTCCTCGATGCGCGCGGTGCTGATCGGATCGAGCGCACTGGTCGGTTCGTCCAGCAGGATGACCTCGGGCCGGGTGGCAATGGTGCGCGCGATGCACAGCCGCTGCTGCTGACCACCCGAGAGCGATCCGGCGTTGCTGCGCAGGCGATCCTTCACCTCGTTCCAGAGCGCCACCCGCTTGAGGGCATCCTCGATACGGGCATCCATGTCCGACTTCGACAGCCGCTCGTGCAGCTTGACCCCGAAGGCGACATTGTCGGCGATCGACATCGGGAACGGCGTCGGCTTCTGGAACACCATGCCGATGCGCGAGCGCAACTGGTTGGCGTCGACGCTCGGACCGATGATGTTCTCGCCGTCGAGCAGCACTTCGCCGGTGGCGCGCTGGCCCGGATAAAGATCATACATCCGGTTCAGCACACGGAGCAGCGTGGACTTGCCGCAACCGGACGGGCCGATCATTCCGGTCACCTGGCGCTGCGGAAAATCGATGGTGATCGACTTCAGGGCATGCGTCGCGCCGTAATGAAAATCGAGGTTGCGGATCGAGATCATCGCCGGGGTATCGGGAGTATTCGTGATCTGCCCGGCTTGCCCCGATACGAACGACGTCATTGCAGGTATCGGCACGATCCTGCGATTGGGCTCGTCCATCATCTATCCTCTCCGCGCAAGCCCACACGGGCGACGATATTGATCAGCAGGACGCCGGCGGTGATCAGCAGCGCCGACGTCCAGGCGAGCTGCACCCAGTCGTCGTAGGCCGATCCCGCATATTGGTAGATCGTCACGGGAAGGCTCGCCATCGGCTGGCCGAGCGATACCGACCAGTTGAGATTGCCGAGCGAGGTGAACAGCAGCGGCGCGGTCTCGCCGGCGATGCGCGCGATCGCCAGCAGCACGCCGGTCATCAGGCCGCGCTTGGCCGCCCGCACCGACACCAGCATGATGACTTTCCAGCGCGGCGCGCCGAGTGCCGCCGCGGCCTCGCGCATCGAGAGCGGCACCAGCCTGAGCATGTCCTCGGTGGTGCGGACCACGATCGGGATCACCAGGATCGCCAGTGCGGCGACCCCGGCGATACCGGAGAAATGCCCGAACGGCGCCACCAGGATCAGGTAGACGAACAACCCGACCAGGATCGAGGGAGCCGAGAGCAACATGTCGGAGACGAACCGGACCGCATTGGCGATCTGCGATCCGGCGCCGTATTCGGCCAGGTAGATGCCGGCCAGCAGGCCGACCGGGGTTCCGATCAGGGTGGCCATCGCGGTCTGGATGATGCTGCCGATGATCGGGTTGAGCAGGCCGCCGCCATTGCCCGGCGGCGTCGTCACGCGGGTGAGCGTCGAGAAGGTCAGGCCGCGTATGCCGTTGCTCACCAGGGTGAACAGGATCGAGACCAGGGCTGCCAGGACGATGAAGGTGGCGACGGCACACAGCGCGGTCACCACATGGTCGATGTTGCGGCGACGGCGCAGCAGGCCGGAGTGGCGGCGATGGGCGGCCGAGGCAAGGTCGGGCATCGTTGTGGACATGATCGCCTACCGGACCAGCCGGCCGCGTCGCAGCAGGGCGCGCGAGCAGGCCAGGGTGATGAACGAGATCACCATCAGCACGAAGCCAAGTGCCAGCAGCGAGGAGAGCTTGAGGCTGCCGGCCTCGCTCTCCGGAAATTCGAGCGCGATCAGCGAGGCGATGGTGTTGCCGGGCGAGAACAGGCTGGCGCTGATCCGGTTGGTGTTGCCGATGACGAAGGTGATCGCCATGGTTTCGCCGAGTGCCCGGCCGAGGCCGAGCATGATCCCGCCGATCACCGCGGTGCGCGACCACGGCAGCACCACCCGGCGCATCACGTCCCAGCGGGTCGAGCCGAGGCCGTAGGCGCTTTCCTTGAGCACCGGCGGCATCGAGTTGAACACGTCGCGCATCACGGCGGCGATGAACGGGGTGACCATCACCGCCAGGATCAGCCCGCCGGTCAGCAGGCCGGTGCCGAACGGGGCGCCGGAAAAGAACGGATGCAGGAACGGCACCCGGCCGAGGCTGTGGATCAGCGCCGGCTGGATGTGCTGCGCCATGATCGGCACGATCACGAAGAAGCCCCACATGCCGAAGATGATCGACGGCACCGCCGCCAGCAGTTCGACTGCAGTACCGAGCGGGCCGGAGAGCCAGCCCGGTGCCATCTCGGTCAGGCAGAACGCCACGCCGAATGCCAGTGGAACTGCGATCACCAGCCCGATGAACGAGGTGACGATGGTCCCGAACATCGGCGCCAGCGCACCGTAATGGTGCAGAACCGGGTTCCAGACCGAACTGGTCAGGAAGCCCAGTCCGAACGTCGAGAAGGCTTGGCGGCCGCCGAACAGCATCACCGCGATGATCCCGGAAATCAGGATCAGCACGGCGATGCCGCAGGCACGTGCCAGGCCGGCGAAGGCCGGATCCGCCCAGGAACGACGCACCGGAGCATGATGCTCCGGCCCTCCGGTCGTTCTGAGGCTCACCTCTGCACCCATGGGGTCAGTCTCCGCCGGTTTTGTTCAAGGCTCGCTTATCGGCTCATGTCGGGAGCGCCGGCAACGTTGGTCCAGGCATGCCGGACGTTGGTCTGCACTTCGGCCGGCAGCGGCACGTACTGGAGCTTGCGCGCAGTGGCGGCGCCGTTGGTGAACGCCCAGTCGAAGAACTTGATCACTTCGGCGCTGCGTGCCGGATCCTTCGGGTTGGTCGGGAGCAGCACGAAGGTGGCCGACACGATCGGCCAGGCGCCCTCGCCCGGGGTGTCGAGAAGGTCGACCGCGAAGTTCTGCGCACTGGCCCAGTCGGCGGCGGCAGCGGCCTTGGTGAAGCTGTCGAGGTTCGGGGCCACGAACGCACCGGCCTTGTCCTTGAGCTCGACGGTGGTCAGGTGGTTCTTGTCGGCATAGGCATATTCGACGTAGCCCAGGCCGCCTTCGGTGTTGCGCACGGTGGCAGCGACACCGTCATTGCCCTTGGCGCCGGCGCCGGACGGCCATGCGATCGAGCTTGCGGCACCGATCTTGGACTTCCAGTCCGGGCTGACCTTGGCGAGGTAGGAGGTGAACACGAAGGTCGTACCCGAGCCATCGGCGCGATGCACCGGAGCGACCGCCGTATCGGGCAGCTTCACGCCCGGATTGAGGGCGGCGATCTTGGGGTCGTTCCAGGTCGAGATGGCGCCGGAAAACAGCTCGGCGACCACTTCGCCGGTGAGGTGCAGCTGGTTCGGCGCGATCCCAGGCAGGTTCACGATCGGCACGACGCCGCCCATGACGGTCGGGAACTGGATCAGCAGGTTGGTCTGCAGCTTTGCGGCGGTCAGCGGCGCATCGGACGCGCCGAAATCGACGGTGCGCGCGATCACCTGGTTCTGGCCGGCTCCGGAACCCAGCGCCTGGTAGTTCAGCGCGACGCCGATCGAGGACTTCGCAACGGCGCCCCAGGCGCCGTAGATCGGAGCGGCGAAGGTCGAGCCGGCCCCGGTGATATCGACAGCCTGTGCGGCAGTAGCGGTGAAGGCGAGCCCGATCATCACTGTGGCGGCACAGCCGGACAGGGCAAGCCTGAATGAGGGAGCCTGCTTGGTATGGGCCGGCGTCGACGTGGAGCGCATCGATCGATTTCCTTCGGGATGAGGCCGCATTACAATAGCCTGCGGACGCGGCGGCTTTTATCTCTCAGCCATGGCGTCTCTGTTGCAGTAACATGACCGTTGCATGACAACGCTCGCCAGGCGGAATGATTTGGCGGACGGCATGGACTCTGCGCGGTGCCGGCCGCGCCCGCACTCGGCTCTTTTCACTGTAACAATCGGCGAGTCTCTGCGCAGACAGCGTATCTGGTCCGGCCCTCGATTTCGAAGAGATGTCGCCTTGCGTGGATTCACCAGGGCGCCCGACCGGACGCCTAAGGGCTCGACTGCCGCTGCTGCCCGTCACGAAGTGACGGCGGACCGGGGCGGCAGACGTTGCTTTTGGCCGGGATCAGCCTGGACCGATGCATCCGGGATGCCAACGTCCATATTATGATAGCGACTTGACGGGACCGGATGGGCGACCACATCGCCCGGGATCAGGGCTGCGGCATTCTCAGAGATCGTTTGCCGCTAGTTCGACCGCTCGATGCGAGGCGGCGTCCGGATCCGACCCGGCCGCCACCTCGCCGCCGAGGCGAAGCTCAGGACGCGCCGGGCTTGCGACTCTTGGTCACCTGGTCCGACCGCTGCTGCCAGAACGCCATGTCGGCCGCCTTGCTGAACATGACGCGGGCACCCTTGCCACCCTGGCTGACGCGGATCTTGCCGCCATTGCGAGCGCGATGATCGGCCAGCCACTCCAGCAGGATCGGGTCCTCGCTGGTGCGACCCTCGAACTCGAGGATGCCGGCGATTTCTTCCTCTTTGTGACGTCTAACCATGATCTGTCTCTCCTGGGCGCACCGCCCGGTATGGCCACATCGGCGCTATCGCGACCCGTCGCCCGGCATTACGAACTATGAATGTGACATGGTCGCTGAGGCTTTCGTCTGCATCCCGGCGATGTCGCCTGTTTGCAATGCAAGGCACATCAGCCCCGTATCCTGGATCCCCGGACGTTTGACGGATCGATCAGGCGTCCTGATCGCTGGACGCGGCTCGTCAGCGGCTTATGGCGGCATTCCACCGTAAATGTCATCCCGGCCAGCCGGATTATCTCAATCCAAGTCGCCTGATTCTGAGGGCCGGCGGCGGGACGGCCGGGTTCAGGGGGTCAGCGCAGTCCCGCCTCGGCCAGGAATCCGGTCAGGTTGCGGTAGCCGAGCCTGGCATAGGTGAGCGGATCGGCCTTGGCCGGGTCCTGCTCGGCCTCGACCACCACCCAGCCCGAGTAACCCCGCAACGCGCGGAACATGGCAACGAAGTCGATGCAGCCGTCACCCGGCACGGTATAGACGCCGGCCAGCACGCTATCGAGGAAGCTCCAGTCGTTCGCCTCGGCCTCGCGACGCACGTCCGGCCGGATGTCCTTGGTGTGCACATGGCTGATCCGGTCGCGGTAGCGCGCGGCGAGCACGGCCGGATCGGCCCCGCCCCAGGTCGCGTGCCCGGTATCTAGCAGCAGATGCACCGCCTCGCCGGTACGGGACATCAGCGCGTCGATATCGGCCTCGGATTCCACCACCGTGCCCATGTGGTGGTGATACACCAGTCGGACGCCCTCGCTCAGCAGCGCCTCGGCGAACTCTGTCAGCCTGGCACCGAATCGTATCCACTCCTCGGACCGAAGCGTCGGCCGGCGCGAAACCGGGATCGCGCGATCGGAATGGATGGCGTTCGAGGTCTCGGCGACGATCATCACCGGCGACCCCATCGCCTTCAGCAGGTCGAGATGCGGCCGTGCATGGCGCAGCTCGGTCGCGGCATCGCGCAGCAGAAGTTCCGACGAATACCAGCCGGACACACAGGCCAGTCTGAACGGCGCCAGTTCCGCCGTCAGCGCACCTGCGTCGCGCGGGAACTTGTGACCCAGCTCGATCCCCTCGTATCCCGCCTCGCGCGCCTCGGCGAGGCAGGTCCGCAGCGGCGTCCGGCCGCCCAGATCCTGCATGTCGTCGTTAGACCAGGCGATCGGATTGGTGCCGATACGGATCGTCATATGTGTCGTCCTCGCTGCTGGCGCAGGATTATGGAGAAGGAAGCAAGGTCATGTGGGATTTTCTGGTCCCACACAACCGTTCCAATATAACGTCCCTGTAGAAACATCATTCTATAGGTTTTTTGTGCGTTGCAAAACATGCAGAGTAATCGGCGAAGTGGCGCACCTGTAATTGACAATGTTATCCAAATACGGAAAATTCTTTCTAAATTCAGCCAGCACTTGTCGTGCGGCGTCCTCGCGAACAGGAAGACCCATGATCAGTCGTGGAGCACGTCGCAACCGGACACCACGGTGCAGAGATATCCGCGCATGAACACCGTCCAGATCACGCCTGAAGCCTCGACCGCCGCTCCGCCCAACGCGCCGGCGCCGACCAGCAAGGACGAGCGGCTTCGCCAGACCTCGTTCACGGTCAAGCTGATGCGCCGGCCGGAACTCGGCGCGATCGGCGGGCTGATCCTGGTCGTCGCGTTCTTTGCGGTGACGGCCAGCGGCTCGATGTTCACCCTCAACGGGCTGATGACGATCCTCAACCCGTCCGCCCAGCTCGGCATCATCGCGGTCACCGCGGCGCTGCTGATGATCGGCGGAGAGTTCGACCTGTCGATCGGCTCGATGATCGCCTTCGCCGGACTGATATTCGGTATTGCCCTGATCCAGTTTCACCTGCCGCTCGGGCTGGCGATCCTGGCGACGCTGGTGGTGGCGGGCCTGGTCGGGGCACTGAACGGGCAGATCGTGATCCGGACCCGGCTGCCCTCCTTCATCGTCACCCTTGCCTTCCTGTTCATCCTGCGCGGCCTGTCGCTGGTCGGGCTCAAGCTTGCCACCGGCGGCAGCACGCAGATGCGCGGCTTCCGCGCCGCCAGCGAGAACAGCGTGCTGACGCCGCTGTTTTCCGGCAACGCGTTCGGCGGCTTGTTCAGGTGGATGGCCGCGCACCACATCATCGAGCAGTTGCCGGACGGTTCGCCGGCGGCACCCGGCGTGCCGATCGCGGTGGTTTGGTTCGTGATCATCACCGCCGCCATCACCTGGTGCCTGCTGCGCACCAAGTTCGGCAACTGGATCTTCGCCAGCGGCGGCGATGCGAACGCCGCACGCAATTCCGGCGTGCCGGTGGATGGGGTGAAGACCATCCTGTTCGTGCTGACCGCCTGCTCGGCCGCCCTGGTGGCGGTGCTGACGGTGATGGATGCCGGCTCCACCGACGCGATGCGAGGCACCCAGAAGGAGTTCCAGGCGGTGATCGCCGCGGTCATCGGCGGCTGCCTGCTGACCGGCGGCTACGGGTCGGCGATCGGCGCCTTCTTCGGCTCGATCATTTTCGGGATCGTATCGATCGGCCTCAGCTACACCAACTTCGACAGCGACTGGTTCCAGGTGTTCCTGGGCGCGATGCTGCTGATCGCCGTGATCTTCAACAACGGCCTGCGCCGCAGAATTACCGGGGAGCGCTGAGCATGGACCAGGCTCACGTGCCGGGCACGCCCCCGGACAACGCCGATACGCCGCTCATCGAGATCCGTGACATACGCAAGGATTTCGGCCACGTCATCGCACTGGCCGGCGTATCGCTGGTCGTGCGGGCCGGTGAGGTGCTTTGCCTCCTGGGCGATAACGGTGCCGGTAAGTCGACCCTGATCAAGACCCTGTCCGGCGTACACCAGCCAAGCTCCGGGCATTTTTTGGTCGATGGAAAGGCCAGGCATTTCGCGGGGCCTCGCGACGCACTCAATGCCGGCATCGCCACGGTGTTCCAGGATCTCGCAATGATCCCGCTGATGTCGGTGACCCGCAATTTCTTCATGGGCCGCGAGCCGACAAAGGGCATGTTCCCGTTCCGCCGGGTCGATTTCGAGCAGTGCCGGCATGTCACGCATGACGAGATGCGCCGCATCGGCATCGACGTGCGCGATCCCGACCAGGCGGTCGGCACCTTGTCCGGTGGCGAGCGGCAGTGCGTCGCCATCGCTCGCGCGGTGTATTTCGGCGCCAAGGTGCTGATCCTGGACGAGCCGACATCGGCGCTCGGCGTGGCACAGACATCGATGGTGCTGCGCTACATCAACCTGGTGAAGGCAAAAGGCCTTGGCGTGATCTTCATCACCCACAACGTACGACATGCCTATGCGGTCGGTGACAGCTTCACGGTCCTCAAGCGTGGCCGCACGCTGGGCACGTTCGCCAAGAACGAGATCCAGATGGACGCCCTGCAGACCCTGATGGCCGGCGGCAAGGAGCTGCAGGAACTCTCCACCGACCTGAACGGCACCGTCTGAACAATCAGCCGGTTCGACAATCAACAAGGAATACCGGGATGAAACGCTTCCATACGGCCGCCCTGATCGCGCCGGCACTTGCTCTGACGGTAGCGGCGGCGTTGCCCATCGCAGCGGCGCGCGCGGCAGATAAAGAAATCACCATCATCCTGGTCGATCACGGCCAGGCCGCAGACCCGTTCCACAACGTCATCAAGCGCGGTGCCCAGGATGCGGCCAAGCAGATGGGCATCCACCTCGAGGTCCGGCAGCCGCAGAACTTCGACATGACGCAGATGGCGAACCTGCTCACCGCCGCCACCAACCAGCATCCGGACGGCATCATCACGACGATCCCGGACGCCGATGCGTTGTCAGGGCCGATCCATGCGGCGCTGGCGCAGGGGATCCCGATGATCGCCACCAACGGAGCGCCATCGACGGCGCACAAGGTCGGGATCACCATCAATGTCGGGCAGGACGAGCGAAGCGCCGGTATCGCAGCGGGCAAGGCGATGGAAGCGGCCGGCGGCAAGAAGGCGATCTGCGTGAACCATGAGGTCGGCAACTCAGCGCTCGACGATCGATGCGCGGGCTTCGCCGAGGGTTTCGGCGGATCGACCAAGGTGCTGCCGACCGAACTCGATCCAGCGACCGCCAAGTCGAAGATCGAGGCGACACTACGCTCCGATCCGTCGATCGACACGGTGATCGGGTTGAACGCGACAGTCGTCGGCGAGACCGCAGTCGAAGCGGTGCACGACCTCGGCCGGACCGGCAAGGTCAATGTCGCGTCGTTCGACCTGTCGCCGGGCATGCTCAAGGATGTCGAGGACGGAACGGCCTTGTTCGTCGTTGATCAGCAACCGTATCTGCAGGGCTACCTGCCGGTACTGTTCCTAGCGCAGAAGGCTAAATACGGCCTGCTGCCGGCGGGCGATATCGCGACCGGCCCGAGCCTGATCCGCAAGGACCAGGCCGGAAAGGTCATTGCGCTGTCGAGCCAGTCGATCCGCTAGCGAACCTCGACTGAAGTCACGAACCGGCTCGGCGGACTATGCCGGGCCGAAGCGTCTGGAAGGTCAGCGGCGAAGGCGACCGGCAGCGACATCGGCGATGTCGCCACGGCTGAAGCCGAGGTCGCCCAGCTCGCGATCGGAGTAGGCGTGAAGCTCCCGGCGGATCCGACGCTGCTCGCGGCGCTGCATCAGGAAGGCGCTCACATCCTGACCCATGCCGCGGACGAGCAACGAGAGGTCGATGGTGGAGCGGGGAGCGAAGGAAGTGACGTGAGCCATGGGGGTAAGCTCCAAAGGTATTGTGCACTGCAATATATCCCCTTCGCGGACGAACTCAAGCGTTTTGTGCACCGCACCATAAGTTGTCACAAAGCTGTAGCGTCCTGTCATGGCGGGCACATGATCGGTGGCGAGCCGAGATGATCGCGTCGCCGGGACCAGGGACCATCCGTCGCTAGGCGACGATGTAGGCCGCCAATTCGTCGGGAGACCCGGTTGGGAACGCCGCCTTGAGGTGGTCGAGGAACGCGGATACCCGGGCGCTGAGCAGCCGACGGGAGGGATAGAGCGCCCACACGGTAATGTTCGATTCTTCGATATCCCCCCAATGCACCAGGGTGCCGGCACTCAGGTCGTGGCCGACGAGCGACACGGGCAACCGCCCCGCACCGACGCCCGCCCGCACCGCGTCACGCACCATGACCAGGGAGGACAGGCAGAGGACCGGATCGATCGGGATGCTGGCCGGTCCCATGCGCGTGGTCACGGTCCAGGCCGTGGTGCGGTCGGCTGCGCCCCGTATCACCGCGGGTACGGCGACGTCGCCCGCAGGCCGGGCTAGAAGCGGGCTGGCCGCGACCACGAGGCGGTCGTGCAGGAAAATACGGCCGACCAGGGCCTCATCCGGATCCGGGTTGACGCGGATCGCGAGATCGCAGCCCTCCTCGATCATGTCGACGGCGCGATCCTCCGTCGTCACCTCGAGTCTGATCTCCGGGTATTTCAGTGCGAAAGCAGCGGCCAGCCGGCCCATCGCCATCTGCGAGAACAGCAGCGGCGCGCTGATCCGCAGCCTCCCTCGCGGCCTTCCACCACCCGACGCGATCGCCGCCGCCGTCTCGTCGATCTCGGTCAGCAACACTGTTGTCCGCCCCGACAGCGCGCGTCCTTCCTCGGTGAGCTTCAGGTCCCGCGCGCCGCGTTCGAACAGGCGCAGGCCGAGGCTGGCCTCCAGTTCGGCAACCCGCCGGGACAGCGTTGCCTTCGGACGCCCGGCCGCACGGGCCGCTTTCCCGAACCCGCCATGACGGGCCACCAGGTTGAAGTCGGCGAGCGCAAGCAGGTCCATGTGTTCCACCCATGAGACGATGGGTCTCGATATAGCGTCTATTGGCTTCGCCGTGGATCGCTAAATTGAGGTTCTGCCATCCAGGCAAGCCTCAGGAGTTTCCAAATGACCATCCTCGTCACCGGCGCCACCGGCAACATCGGCCGCAACGTGGTCGAACAGCTCGTCAACCGCGGCGCCGACGTCCGTGCCCTCGTGCGAAACCCAGCGAAGGCCGCTTTCCCCGCCGGCGTCACGGTCGTCCAGGGCGACCTGCTCGACGTCGATGCGCTCCGCAGCGCTTTCTCGGGCGTGTCCACCTTGTTCCTGCTCAATGCGGTAGTGCCCGACGAATATACCCAGGCCCTGGTCGCGCTTGCCCTGGCCCGCGAGGCGGGGATCGAGCGGATCGTCTACCTCTCGGTCATCCACAGCGAGGTGTACGTGAACGTGCCGCACTTCGCAGGCAAGTTCGGCGTCGAGCGGATGATCGAGCAGATGGGGATGAACGCCACCATCCTGCGCCCGGCCTACTTCATGAACAACGACATCACGATCAAGGACGTGGTGACGGGCCACGGCATCTACCCGATGCCGATCGGCAGCAAAGGCCTGGCCATGGTCGACGTTCGCGACGTCGGCGAAATTGCCGCCCTCGAGTTGATCCGCCGCGAACAGTCTGCCACGCCGCTTCCGCTCAGCCGCTTCAACGTGGTCGGTCCGGATACGCTGACGGGCACCGGCGTCGCCGCAATCTGGACGGAAGTCCTCGGCCGCCAGATCACCTACCACGGCGAAGACACAGCTGCATTCGAGCAGAACCTGCGACAGTTCATGCCGAGCTGGATGGCACTCGACATGCGGCTGATGGCGGAGCGCTTCATCACGGACGGCATGGTTCCCGATGCCGGCGACGTCGATCGCCTGACCACTCTGCTGGGCCGGAAGCTGCGCTCCTACCGCGATTTCGTCGCTCAGATCGCCGCCTGAGCCTCGCGCCCGACATCATCCCGACTCCGGAGACCTGCCATGATCTACTCGACCGCCACCGTTCCGGTGAACCCGGAAGGCGAAACCCCGCTGTCCCGAGCGCAGGCCTGGAAGGGCCTGGAGCTCAAGGCGCGCGATGCCCGCCTCTTTCTCCCACCTGGCCTCTGCACCCGTTGCGATGTTGCCGAGGACAGCGCGACCCACCTTGTCCGGGACGCCACGATCGGCGGCGTCGATCTGCGTGAGATCATCACCCTTGAACCCGGCAGCAAGGTCACCTTCTTTCAGGCGACCGGCCCGCGCGAAGGCGCGATCATCAACGAGCTGTTCGAGGATGAAGCAGGCGGGCTCCATCTGAAATTCTACTGCTACCTCGGCTTGCGCGGCAAAGAGCCGAACGGCCGCGCCGAGCAGGCCGAGCAGACCCAGTTCGACAGCGACAATGGCTACAAGGCCGCTCTCCTGTCGACGTTGAAGCGCACCCGCGAGCTGGTTGCCGACGGCAAGCTCTGACGACCTGCGCGGAAGTCCGGTCGGGTGCCGGATGGCGGGCGGCCCGGTTGGGACAAACGCCCGCTCCCGCACTTACCCTGGCCGCAGCCGAAGGTCGCCGATCCACCGGTGTCCGCCATCCGCGGGCAAGCATCATTGCGAGCGGCTGGACAGGGCACCGTCGATCTCGCTCAGCGCGACCCAGCGCTGCCGTTGCGACGATAGCCGGACCGCCTCCATCACCCGGGTGATCATCAGCGCATCGCCGAAGTCGGCGTCGCTGGGCGCCTTGCCCGCCACCGCATCGAGCAGGCGACGCACCTCGATCGTCTTGAGGTCGTTGAAGCCGATCTGATGGCCGGGTGCCGGGCAGAATGCCGCGTAGTCGCCATGCGCGGGCCCTGCATTGATCGTGGTGAAGCCCTTGCGGCCGGTCGGCTGGCCGGTCTTGTAGAAGCGCAGCTCGTTGAACCGCTCCTGGGTGAAGGACAGCGCCCCCCGGGTGCCGCTGATCTCGAAGGCAAGCTGCATGTCCCGGCCGCTGGCGAGCCAGCTCGCGCTGATGCTGGCCGTGAACGGCCTGCCGGCGAACCGGACCAGCATGTTGGCCTGGTCATCGACCCCGACGGCGCGTCGGCTGCCGTCCGGCAACGGCCGCTCGCCGTGGATGGTGTCCAGCCGGCCGCACACGCTCTCCACCTCGCCGAGCAGGCTGCGCGCCATCGACAGGATGTGGCTGCCGATATCCGCCAGCGCTCCGCCCGCCTGTTCCGGCTCGCAACGCCAGGAGAACTGCGCCTCGGGGTCGGCCATGAAATCCTCGGCATGGATGCCGCGAAAGCCGGTGATCTCGCCGATCTCCCCGGACCGCACGATCTCGCGCGCGGTATCGATGATCGGGTTCTTCAGGTAGTTGAAACCGACCATGGTGACGATGCCGGCGGCCTTCGCAGCACCTTCCATCGCGATCGCGTCCGCCAGCGTGGTCGCCAGCGGCTTCTCGCAATAGACGTGCTTGCCGGCCTCGATCGCCGCCAGCGCGATCGGCGCGTGCAGCCGGTTCGGGGTCGTGATGGCGACCAGGTCGATGGCCGGGTCACGTACAAGCTCGGTCCAGTCCCCGGTCGCCCTGGCGAAGCCGAACGACGTCGCCGCCTCGATCGCCCGCTGTTCGGGTGTGTCGGCCAGGATCTCGAGCCTCGGCTGCACCGCCAGCGGAAACACGCCGCCGACATTCCGGAAGGCCAGGGCATGAGCCCTGCCCATGAAGCCGCTGCCGATCAGTCCGATCCCGATGCCACGACCTCGTTCGATCACCTGCATGACCCAATCCCTCTCGACGTTATTCGCCAAGCCCTAGGACATTCCAATCACCCTTTGAAGTGGAAATTCTATTCCTTTTCGTCATTGTCCGATGCGAGGTGCACCCGCCGCTCGCCCAGCGCCACCGCCAGCGTGGTCGCCAGCACGAAGGTGGCGGACAGCGAGCGGAACCCGGCATGGTCGGTCTCGGCCACTTCCAGCCAGGTTTCCGCAAGCTGGGTCAGCGGCGAGAACGGGCTGTCGGTGATGGCCACCACCCGGGCGCCACGCCGCGCCGCCGCGGACGACAGGTCGAGCGTTTCCGCGGCATACGGGGTGAAGCTGACAGCCAGCACGACGTCCGTGCGATCGAGCAGCTCGATCTGCCGGTGGCCCAGGCCGCCGGCATTGTCGATCAGCTCGCAGCGGATGCCGAGCTTGCGCAGTGCGTAGGCGAGATAGAGCGCCACCGGGTAGACCCGGCGGTTACCGACCAGGCTGATCGAGCGCGCCTCGGACAGCAGCTGGACGGCCCGTTCCAGCGCCTGCCGGTCGACCGTCTGTTCCAGATGATCGAGCGACACCTGGGCGGCATGCACGAAGCCGTGCAGCAACGAGACCGGGTCGGCGCCGTGCGACTGCTCGCCGGAAGCCAGCGTTTCCAGCCTTTCCCGATAGTCCGGCCAGCGCTGCCGCGCATGCGCCCTGAACACCGCCTGCAGATCCGAGAACCCGGAATAGCCGAGGGTCTGGGCAAACCGCACCAGGGTGGATGGCTGGACGCCGGCTTGTGCCGCGAGGTCGGTGACACGGCCGAAGGCGATCTCCTGCGGGTGATCCACGGCGAAGTCGGCAACCTGCACCAGCCGCTTCGGCAGCATGTCCCGCCGGGCCACGATCAGGGCGCGCAGACTTTTGAAATCGCGCGGAATATCGGCTCCGGCGTCGGTACCGGCTCCCAGATCCTCCGGCCGGCCGGGAGGCGGCTCCTGCTCGTTATCCATCATGCGGCATCGTTGACAAAGCTCCGAGGCGAACGGAATGTAATTTCCAGTGATAGACCAACTAACCGGGTCTGTTCCATCCCGACATGCTGCCCAGCATGCCAGAACGGGTTGCGGCTGGCGACGCCGCACCAGAATCGTTTCCCGACCCCAAGGACATCGTCATGGTTCGCTTCACTGTTCTCGGCTGCGGCCGTATCGGCCGGATGCATGCTGCCAACCTGGCCCGCCACCCGGGCGTCGAGCTGGTTTCCGTGTTCGACATCATGGACGAGGCGGCCAATGCCACCGCCCAGGCCCTCGGCGTCCGCCGCGCGGCCTCCACCGCCGAGGCACTGTCCGATCCCAAGGTCGATGCCGTGCTGATCGCCACCCCGACCGCGACGCATGTCCCGCTGATCATCGAGGCTGCCCGCGCCGGCAAGGCGATCCTGTGCGAGAAGCCGATCGACCTGGACATCGAGCGGGTGCTGCAATGCCGGGACGAGATCGCCGGGTTCGATCCGATCGTCATGATCGGGTTCAACCGCCGCTTCGATCCGACGTTCGCGGCACTGCGCCGTCGCGTCGAGGCGGGCGAGATCGGCAGGGTCGAGCAGGTGGTGATCAGCAGCCGCGATCCGGCACCGCCGCCGCTCTCCTACATCAGGGGCTCGGGCGGCCTGTTCCACGACATGATGATCCACGATTTCGACATGGCGCGCTCCCTGGTCGGCGACATCGTCGAGGTGTCCGCGCTCGGCGCGGTGCTGGTGGATCCCGGGATCGGCGAAGCCGGCGACATAGACGCCGCCATGGTAACGCTGCGGGCCGCCTCCGGGGCGCTGGTCCATATCAACAACAGCCGCCGCTGCGCCTATGGCTACGACCAGCGGCTGGAGGTGTTCGGCGAGAAGGGCATGCTGCTGGCCGGCAACCAGCGCGAGACCACGGTCGAGGCGCATCTCGCCGACCGTACCGCCTGCCGCGACCCGATCCTGCACTTCTTCATCCAGCGCTACACCGACGCCTATGCCGCCGAGATCTCGCACTTCGTCACCGCCGTGGAGACGCATACCAGGCCGACACCCGGCTTTTCCGACGGTCTCGAGGCCCTGCGTCTTGCCGACGCGGCTGCGACCAGCCACAGCACCGGCCGCAGCGTCCGCCTCGACCAGGTGGCCGGCGAAGCTCTCGACAGCATGATGCGTTGACGAGCGGCACGCCGGATCTCGACCGTAACGGAATGCCGCTTCTTCCAACGCCGTTGCGAGACGGTCACGAGAAAGACCACTCGATGAATATCCCGCTGCCATCATACCCTGCGGATGAAGACGCACGATCCGAACCACGGGCCGTCACCCAGTCCAAGATCTATGGCCTGCTCCGGCTGACCCTGGCTGCGACCGTGGTGATCCTCGCGGTCTGGCTGCTCAAGGACGTGCTGACGGTGGTGTTCGCCTCGGCACTGTTCGCGGTGATTCTGCACGGGATCGCCAAGCTGCTGCAGCGCTTCACCCGGATGCCGTTCTGGCTGTCGCTGACCATCGTCATACTCGGCCTGGCTGGTCTGCTGGTCGGCTTCGTGCTGCTGGTCGGCCCGGGTCTCGGCGATCAGGTGGTCAAGCTGAAGCAGGCGCTGATAGAGCAGTCGCATGGGATCCACGACCGTCTCGATCGCACCCAATGGGGCCAACTCGCGCTGCAGCAAGTGCCGAGTTCCATGGGCGGCGACAAGGAGGGAGGCGGAAGCCCGGGCGTACCGTCCGGCCTGGCGGGCTCGGTCGCCGGTTTCCTGGGCTCGCTGTTCGGCCTGTTCGGCACCATCGTCGTGGTCATCATCGCCGGCCTCTATTTGGCGGCGGCACCGGCAACCTACGTGAACGGCGCACTGCGCCTGGTCGCGGAGAAGCATCGCCCGAAGGCCAAGGAACTGTGCCTTGCCGCCGGCTCGGCACTCTGGTCATGGAGCGCCGGCCAGGCGCTCGATATGCTGGTGGTCGGCATCCTGTCCGGCGTCGGGCTCTGGATCATCGGCGTGCCGCTGGCACTGGCACTCGGCGTACTGGCCGGGCTGTTCAACTTCGTGCCGTATATCGGTGCGATCATCGGCGCGATCCCGGCGATCGTCATCGCCTTCTCGCTTGGTGCCACCACCGGCATCGAGACGACGATCCTGTACTTGGTCATCCAGGGCTTCGAGGGAAACGTAATGGCGCCCCTGATCCAGAACCGCGCCGTGCATCTGCCGCCCGGCCTGACCATCCTGTCCCAGACCGCGTTCGGGTCGATCCTCGGCATTCCCGGGTTGATCTTCGCGACCCCGCTGACGGCCGCGATCCTGGCGGTCATGACGAAGGCAACCAAGCCGCTGGATCAGAACGACCACGTCTGACCGATGGTAACTGACTGCAGTGAGGGCAGAAGTGCCGGGGACGATCAAAACTTCGTCCCCGGCTTTTCTGCTGACGTCCCTGCTGCCCAGGAACGCGTAGGCCCGGCGCCAGCGACTGCTGAAGGCCTTTAGTTCAGGGGCTGGCGAGCAGCGGCGGTGTCTGCTGGTGCTGTACGACCCGCCATTCCTCGTGAGCCAGCCGGCGATAGGTCGAGGTGCAGTGCGCCTCGTACGGCGTGACTCCGTCGCGTTCCGCGCGTGCCTTGTAGGCGATGACGATCATCCCCTCCTGCGGGCGTGCCACCTGGCGTTCGGACAGTTCCACCTTCGACCAGCGCGGGGTCGCCGAGACGGCCTCGATCGCCTGCTGGCCGCTCATCACGAATGGCGGTGCCGGCAACACCATCAGGCACTCGTCGTCGATCGACGCGCGATAATGCTCGGCATCACCCACCCACAGGCTTTCCTCGAAGCTCCAGACCCGTCCATCGTCCATCGTCATGCATCCCTGGTTACGCGATGCTATCGCCACACGGGACGGATCGTTTTCACAGGCTCGCGAAAGCGTTTTCAGTGGGCGATGGCAACCGGGACGAGAACAGGTGGTGCCATCCGCAGATTCGCCGGAAGGCTGGCCATCTGGGTGAACATCCCCGGGGCAGGTTCCGGTCTTCCCAGGAGGTAGCCCTGCACCTCGCTGCAGCCGCAGGCGCGCACGAACTCCAGCTGTTCCGGCGTCTCGACGCACTCGGCGGTGGTCGGAATCCCCAACTGGCGAGCCAGTTCCACCGTGGCATGGATGACCGCCGCACAGTCGCGCCGGTGCAACGCTTCCTTCACGAAGGAGCCGTCGATCTTGATGCGGTCGAAGACGAAGGAGCAGAGGTTGGACAGGGACGAGAACCCGGTCCCGAAATCATCGAGCACCACCTCGATGCCGAGTTCGCGCAGCTGGCGCATGGTGTGGCTGGTCGTCCCCTCCTGGCCGAGCATCGCGGTTTCGGTGATCTCGATCGCCAGCCGTGCCGGTGACAAGCCGGCCTGATCGAGCGCCTGGACCACCACCGAGGTCAGCCGCTCGCTGCGCAACTGGAACGGCGAAACGTTCACCGCGACCTTGACGTTGTCGGCCCAGGTGGCCGCGTCAGCACACGCCTGGCGCAGCACCCATTCGCCCAGGGGAACGATCAGCCCGCTCGCCTCTGCCATCGGGATGAAGCTACCGGGACTCACCAGCCCGCGTTTGGGGTGATTCCAGCGCACGAGTGCTTCCCGGTCGGTCACCTTGCCATCGGAGAGCCTAACGATCGGCTGGTAGTAGAGCTGAAGCTGGTTCTCGCCCTCGCCCAGGGCCTTGGCCAGTTCGCTGCGGAATTGAATGAGGTCGTCCTCTCCCGCATGCAGGAGCGGGTCATACACCAGCACGCGCGCTCTGCCCGACGCCTTGACCGCATACAGGGCCCGGTCCGCAGCGGCGAGCAATGCATCGGCATTGTCGCCGTGCTCGGGAAACAGCGAGATGCCGATGCTGGCGTCGAGGCGCACGTCCGGCGCATTGCGGAGGATGTGCGGGATCCTGATGGACGCAGCCAGCGCCTCCGCCAGACGCAGCGCTTCGTCACGCTCCCCCTGTGGCAGGATGATCAGGAACTCGTCGCCACCCAGGCGCGCGACGGACCGGGCTGCCCTCCCCTCGACAGGCATGCAGACCTCCAGCAGGCGTCGTCCGGTCTCGACCAGCACAACGTCGCCGGCCGCATGGCCGAGCGTGTCGTTGATCGCCTTGAAGCCGTCCAGGTCGATCCAGATCAACGCGAAAATCGAATCGGGAGGGGCATCGACCAGCAATGCCTGGAGTTCCTCGTTGACCCGGACCCGGTTGGACAAGCCGGTCAGCATGTCGCGACGCGCCAGCTCGGCGTTCTTCTGCTGGGCATCCAGCATCGAGACGAGGTCCCGGCCGGATCGCCAGCAGACGCTGCCCAGCCCGATGACGACGAAGGGCGCCTGGAGCAACAGGACCTTGATCCAGAGCTCCGGTGCGAGGGCCGCCCCGAGAGAGGTGAAACCGATCCCGATGGCCAGTTGCGTCACCGCCAGGCGAGGCGTACTCGAGTTGCGGGCACTCAGGCCGGATACGGTGGACACGACGCAGGCGACCGAAAGCAGTTGCAGGGCCGGAACGCCGCTCATGTTGCAGATGAGGGCGCCACAGCCGAGTTCGATCGCCCAGACGATGCTCCCGACCGCCATCCAGCCGGCCGACACGCTGCGGCCAAGCCGCACCGATCGCCGTGCCATGAAGATGATCCCAAGGCGCCAGGCCAGAATGGTGAAGCCCGCGGTGGCCCAGGCGATAAAGACCGCGGTGCCCTGGAGAATGATCGCGATGGCCGCCACGATCAGCTCGCTGACCGCTGCCCCGACAAACGACGAAGTCCGCGTGAACATGATCTGGATAAGCCAGGATTGCTTTTCCGGGTCCTCGACACCAGGAAATGCAATAAGCCAGCGAAGCGCGCGCGTTTGAGGAAGAGTGTACTGGAAACTCACGGCTTTCTATCGACGCTCCACGGTCTTCCCAAGTATTGGTCGATGCTTCACCAGAACGACCTTACCCCGGCGGTAGTCTACGATCCGCACGAGAGGGGATCGCTGTAGGCGGTAGTCGAGAATTTCATGCGATTGTCATTCGGTGCGGTCGTTTAATAACCGTTCCGAATTCTGGGCCTGCGCGAATCGATGTCGGGCAGGTGCCCGGCACGATTCATAACGCGGGGACTACTTCGCACAGATTCGTAGATTTCGCGAACGTATCGAGCTGTCGCCGAAGCCCGATATGGTTTCGGAACGTAATCGGCGCTGACCGTCGATGGGGAATGCAGCCGTCGTCAGTCGGTTTCGACTGCGATCCTGGCGGCGGTCGCGATCTTGTCGACGCGTTCGTTATTGATGTCACCGGCATGGCCACGCACCCAGTGCCAGCTCACCTCGTGACGCTTGGCCGCGTCCAGCACGCGTCGCCACAGATCCATGTTCTTGACCGGGTCGCCGGAAGCGTTGCGCCAGTTGCGCCGTACCCAGCCGGTACTCCAGCGGGTGACGCCGTTGCGCACGTATTCGCTGTCGGTGTGCACGGCGATCCGGCACGGCCTGGTCAGCGCCTCGAGCGCTTCGGCGGCAGCGGTAAGCTCCATGCGGTTGTTGGTGGTCACCTTTTCCCCACCGGACAATTCGCGCTCATGACCGCGAAAGCACAGCAACACCGCCCAGCCGCCCGGACCCGGGTTGGGCCGGCAGCCGCCATCGGTCCAGACGGTGACGTCCGGCTTTGCGGAGTCGGCATTCACCGTCTCCAATTCGGTCTCGAGGGCGGATGACGTCATAGACCAAGTGCCTCGGGGGTGGCGGCGGCGAGATGAAAGCGCAGCCGGCGCAGGTATTCCAGCGGATCCTTGCGGGTCACCATGGCACCGGGCGGGGTGTTTACCCAGTCGTACAGGCGGGTCAGCAGGAAGCGGATCGCAGCCCCCTGCGCCAGCACCGGCAAGGCCGCGCGTTCGGCCGCGTCGAGTGGACGAATGCTTGCATACCCGGCCAAGAGCAGCTTGGCCTTGGTCACGTTGAACTCCATGCCGGGCTCGAAGCACCAGGCGTTCAGGCAGACGCCGAGATCGTAGGCGAGCAGATCGGTGCAGGCGAAATAGAAGTCGATCAGGCCGGACAATGTGCGGCTCCCGCCGGTCTCAAGGAAGAAGACGTTGTCCGGGAAAAGGTCGGCATGGATCTGCCCGCGCGGCAGATCCGATGGCCAGGCCGGCAGGATGCTGTCGAGCGCCCGGTCCAGCTCCGCGACCAAGCCCGGCTGAACCACGTCGCCCGTGCTGCGACAGCTCTCCAGCAATGGCCGCCAGGCAGCGGGACCGAGAGCGTTCGGGCGCTCGTGCCCGTAGTCGGCGCCGGCGAGATGCAGCGTTGCCAGTGCCACGCCGAGCAGCCGGCAATGCTCGGGCCGCACCCGTCTCGGCCAGACCCCGGACAGGAAGGACGTAATCGCCGCCGGCCGTCCGGCCAACATGCGCAAAGCTTCGCCGTCATGGCCGGCGACCGGCTGCGGACACGTCACCCCGCGCTGGGCGAGATGACGCATCAGCCCCAGGAACCAGGGCAGCTCACGCGGATCAACGCGCTTTTCGTAGAGGGTCAGGATGTAGTCGCCGGTGCCGGTCCGCAGCGAGAAATTGCTGTTCTCGACGCCTTCCGCGATGCCCCGGAACGCCACCAGTTCACCAAGCGCGTAATCGGTCAGGAACGAGGCGAGCGCCTCGTCCGACACGTCCGTATAGACCGCCATCAGCCTGCCGATGAACCCGCTGGAGTCAGCCGAGCGGCGCCGGCAGCTTGAAGATCACGTCCTCCAGCTTCACCGTCCGCTCCTCGATCTCGAGCTGGTAGCGGCGGCCGAGTGCGGTGACCATTTCCTGCACGAGCGCTTCGGGGGCCGATGCACCGGCGGTGATGCCCAGCGTGTTGACGCCGTCCAGCACCGACCAGTCCAGGTCGCGCAGACGCGGCACCAGCAGTGCGCGCGGGGCGCCGGACCGTTCGGCGACTTCGCGCAGCCGCTGCGAGTTCGACGAGTTCGGGCTGCCGATCACGATCACCAGATCGCAGCCGGGTGCGATCGCCTTGACTGCTTCCTGCCGGTTCGTCGTCGCGTAGCAGATGTCCTCGCGCTTCGGTCCCTCGATCAGCGGGAACCGCTCGCGCAGGATCGCCACGATCTCGGCGGTATCGTCGACCGACAGGGTAGTCTGGGTGATGAAGGCGAGCCGGTTCGGGTCAGCCGGCAGTACGCGACGCGCCTCGCCGGCATCGTTGACCAGTGTTACGGCACCGATCGGCAGCTGGCCCATCGTTCCGACCACTTCGGGATGCCCGGCATGGCCGATCATCAGGATATGGCGGCTCTCGGGCCCACCCTCGGCATAATGGCGCTCGGCCTCGCGATGGACCTTGCTGACCAGCGGGCAGGTCGCATCGAGATAGAGCAGGTTGCGGCGCTCGGCCTCGGCCGGGACCGTCTTCGGCACGCCATGCGCGGAGAACACCACCTGGCCGTCCGCCGGAACCTCGTCCAGTTCCTCGACGAAAATGGCGCCCTTGGCCTCGAGCTCCTCGACGACGGTCCGGTTATGGACGATCTCGTGGCGCACATAGACCGGTGCGCCATAGCGGCGCAGCGCCTCCTCGACGACGCGGATCGCGCGGTCGACACCGGCGCAGAAGCCGCGTGGCCCGGCCAGCAGCACCTTGAGCCGCGGCAGTGTATTCGTCTGATTGACGTCCCGAACAACGCTCTGGTTCGAGATCACCTGATCAATCATCTGGTCCGGCATCTTGTTCCCCAAACCTGCATCGCACTCTATATGGCGAGCTAGCCGTCCGGACGCCAGTCCGGGGCGTCGCCATCAATGCCGCCCTGCCTTACAGGGGAGGCTGGTCGAAAGTCGAGAATGAACGTGCTGCTGCAGATACGGACGCCCCGGCCGCCCAGCGCCCGCCGGACTCTTTTCCTCCGCCTGGCCCGCACCATGGCCCCTCTGGTCGCGATCGGACCGGCGCTGGTGCTGGTCGGATGCGGCGTGCAGGACCCGAACACGTTCGCACCCGCCTGTGCCCAGGTCGGCATCCTGGCGGCGGCTGCGGACTATAGCGACTATGGCGGCTCGGACGGTTCGCCCGACCTCAGCCGACTGGTCAGCCAGGGTAGCGTCACCGCGGTCACCGGCCATTGCAGCAGTGCCGACGAGGGAACCACCCTGCACACCGTGGTCCAGCTCCAGCTCGCCATCACGCGCGGACCGGTCGGCAGCAGCCGCACGGTGCCGGTGCCGTACTTCATCGCGGTCACCCAGGCCGGTACGATCATCAGCAAGCAGGAGCTGAGCGCGCTGGCGCAGTTCCCGGACAATGGCGACAGGGTGCTGGTCAAGACCGACGCGACGGTGCTGAATTTCCCGGTCACGCGCGCCAAGCCGGGCAACTCCTACAAGATCGAAGTCGGTTTCCAGCTCACAGCACAGCAACTCGACTACAACCGCAGCCATCTTCCGCGTTAAGCCCGCTCAGAGACAGCCGCACATCCGACAGGAGACCAGCAGATGGCCGAGATGCGCTACACCAAGGAACATGAGTGGGTTCGCCTGGAAGAGGATGGAACCGTCACGGTCGGCATCACCGATCATGCCCAGGAGGCGCTCGGCGACATCGTGTTCGTCGAGCTGCCCGAGAGCGGGCGTGTGCTCGCCGAGGGCGAGAGCTGCGCTGTGGTCGAGAGCGTGAAGGCGGCCTCGGACATCTATGCGCCGATGGCCGGCACCGTGCTCGACATGAACGAGCTGCTCACCGAAGACCCGTCCCTGGTCAATCGCGACCCGGAGGACGAGGCCTGGTTCTTCCGTCTGGACCCCACCAACCCGGATGCGCTGCAGGCGCTGATGGACGAGGAAGCATACCAGACCTACGTCGACACCCTCTGATCCGATGAAATAACGGACAGGTGATCGAAGGACATGGTTTCGCCACAGGATTGCCCGGGAACTGCCCCGACTGAATCGTCTCCTCATGTATGGATCAAGGAGGTCCAGCACATGCGCAAGATGATGACTGCACTGGCTCTCGCCGGCGGTCTGGCCGTTTCCACCGCCAGCCTGGCATCCGCGGCAAGCGTTCCCATGGTGGCTGCGGCAGTCGCGCCGACGCCACTGGTCGACGTTCAGTATTACCGCGGCGGCTATCGCGAAGGTCCGCGCCATCGCTATTGGCGTCATGAGAGATGGCGCCGTCACCATCGCTGGCATGACGGCCGTGGATATCGTTGAGGCGCCGGGGCTTTCGTGATGTGACCGGTGTTCGAGAGGAGGCGGCGATGAGTTATATCGTCGGCGCCTTTTTCTTGAACACAGCCACCGCCCGCACGAGCTGCGGCTCTCGTCAGTGGGCCGCCCCAACATAAGCCATCATGCCGTCGGCCTCGCTCGACTGCTCCTCGAGCCGGGCTTTCACGACGTCGCCGAGGCTGATCATTCCGACCAGGGTATCGTTCTCGGTGACCGGCAGGTGGCGCACGCGTCGCTGGGTCATGAGGATAGCCGCGTCTTCCAGCGAGGCGGACACGGCAATCGTATAGCGGGCCTCGGTCATGATCTGCGAAACGCTCATGTCCAGCACGTCACCTGCAAAACTGCTCGTCCCCATCGCTCGAATGACGTCCCGTTCGCTGACGATGCCCAGGATGTCCTGCAGCTGCGTGTTGGAGGGAATGGCCGCGGGGTCTACCACCAGGACGGCACCGATCCGGTGCCTGCCGAGTAATGCGACGACCTCGCTCACGTGAGCCATGGGCTCGATGCGCACGATGGCACGCCCCTTTTTGGCCAGGATGGCTGCAATCGTCATGATGTCCTCCTGTCGTTCCCAGAACCTGTCACACCGGGATCTGTGTCCCGCTTGCAATCACAAACATCTTTGCGAGCAGCCACGTCTACTCGCAGTCTCGTGATGTGACTGAAATCTCTTTCGTGACGGCGGTCGACCAGTCCTCGCGCGACGAGCCGCAGTGGCGACGCAACCTGTATGTCTGCGTGTTCGGCGCCTTCACGACGGTGCTGGCGATGACCCTGCTGCTGCCGTTCCTGCCGCTCTATGTCGAGCAGCTCGGCGTGCACGGCCATGCGGCGATCGTGCAGTGGTCGGGCATCGCATTCGGCGCGACGTTTCTGGCGGCGGGACTGGCGGCACCCGTCTGGGGACGGTTCGCCGATCGCTACGGACGCAAGCTGATCCTGGTCCGTGCCAGCCTCGGCATGGCGGTCTGCATGTCGCTGCTCGGCACGGTGCAGACGATCTGGCAACTGGTGGCGCTCAGGCTGCTGGCCGGGCTGCTCGGCGGCTATGCGTCCGGTGCCGTGGTGCTGGTGGCGACACAGACACCGAAGGCCCGCACGACCTGGGCGCTCGGGCTGCTGTCGTCGGGCGTGATGGCGGGTAGCCTGGTCGGTCCGCTGGTCGGCGGTGCGCTGCCGCCACTGATCGGCGTGCGCGCCACCTTCTTCCTGGCGGGCGGGCTGATCTTCATCGCGTTCCTGGCGACTGCCCTGATGGTGCGCGAAACCCACCGGCCGGTCCGGACCATGGCCGGGACACAAGGCGCTTGGTCACTGATCGAGAACCAGCGGTCGGTGCTGGTGATGCTGCTGACCGGCGCGCTGGTCACGCTCGCCACCATGTCGATCGAGCCGATCGTCACGATCTATGTGGCACAACTCATGCCGTCCGGAGCCGCGGTGACGATGATGTCCGGCGCGATCATGTCGGCCGGGGCGCTCGGCAGCGTCGTTGCGGCGCCGCGCATGGGCCGGCTTGCAGACCGGATCGGGCAGAGGAAAGTCGTGGTCGGCGGCCTGATCGCGAGCGGGCTGCTGCTGTTGCCGCAGGCTGCCGTCGGCAACGCCTGGGAGTTGCTGGGCTTGCGGTTCCTGATGGGGATCGCGCTGGCCGGACTGATCCCGGCGATCACCAGCATGATCCGGCATGCGGTGCCGGCTCGGGTGGCGGGCCAGATCCTGGCCCTGAACACCTCCGCCCAATATGTCGGGTTCGTCGCCGGTCCGCTGCTCGGAGGCTTCGTGGGCGCACACCTTGGCATGCGGCCGGTATTCCTGGCGACGAGTGCGGTGATGCTGGCAGGCGCCATCCTGGCCTCACGGCGGTGGTAAAGCGGCTGCCCGGGGCGTGGCACCTAATCGAAGCTAGCCGCGATCGCCGTTTCCACCCCCCGGACCCTGTCACGATGGTCGTACTCCCGAGCCGACCCTTGCCTCCGCAGCCCTTTTGCAACAATCCGGTCCCGGTGGGCGATCGCCCTGATGCCGGGAGCCATAGATGCCGATCCGTGAACTGACCATACGCGGGCTTGTGCTCGGCGCCCTGCTCACCGTCATCTTTACCGCCTCGAACATCTATCTGGGCCTCAAGATCGGGCTGACCTTCGCCTCCTCGATCCCGGCCGCGGTCATCTCGATGGCGGTGTTGCGGTTGCTGGATCGCCAGCGGGCCGGCGGAAGCGGCATTCTCGAGAACAACATGGTGCAGACCCAGGCATCCGCCGCGGGCACGCTGTCCTCGATCATCTTCGTGCTGCCCGGCCTGTTGATGATCGGCTACTGGCAGGGCTTCCCGTTCTGGCCGGTGGTGGCGATCTGCGGTGCCGGCGGCATGCTGGGCGTGTTGTTCACCATTCCACTCAGGCGCGCACTCGTCACCGGCAGCACCCTCCCCTATCCGGAAGGAACCGCCGCGGCCGAAGTCCTGCGTGCCGGGTCCGGCGGCGCGGACGGGCTCGGTGGGGAAAGCGGCCTGAAGGCCCTGGTGACCGGAAGCCTGGTGTCGGCCGGGTTCAGCCTGCTGAGCGGTGGCTTCAGGCTGCTGGGCGACAGCGCCAGCGTGACCTTCGCGGTGGGCAGCTCGATCTTCCGGCTCTCGACCGGCTTCTCGCTGGCGCTGGTGGGCGCCGGCTACCTGGTCGGCATCGGCGGGGGCCTGGCGATGCTGCTCGGCGCGGTGCTGAGCTGGGGGGTCGCGGTGCCGGTGCTGACCGCGATCACGCCGCATCCGGCGGGGGTATCGCTGGCGGCGTTCGCCACCGGGATCTGGTCGCACAAGGTCCGGCTGATCGGCGCCGGCACGATCGCGATCGCCGCGGTGTGGACGCTGCTGACCCTGGTCGGCCCTGTCACCGCCGGGCTTCGGGCAGCCTTCAAGGCCAGCGCACGCGGTCCGGCCACGGCCGCGACCGAAGACCAGACCGACCGGGACCTGTCGCCACGGGTGATCATGCTGCTGGGGTCGGCGCTGCTGCTGTGCCTGTTGGCCACGTTTGCCGCCTTCCTGTGGCATGGCGCCGCCGGCCTGGGCGCTTCGGCTGGCAGCATCGTCGGCATCGCCATCGTCTGCGTGGTGTTCTGCACGCTGTTCGGCTTCCTGGTGGCGGCGGCCTGCGGCTACATGGCAGGCATCGTCGGCTCATCCTCCAGCCCGATCTCGGGCATCGCGATCGTGGCGGTGCTGCTGGTGTCGCTGGTGCTGCTCGGTCTGGACATGGCAGGCCTGTTGCCGGCGGCATTCGACGCCAACGGCCGGATGCTGGCGATCGGCAGCGTGCTGTTCGTGACCGCCGCGGTGCTGGCGGCGGCGACGATCTCCAACGACAACCTGCAAGACCTCAAGACCGGGCAGCTGGTCGGCGCCACCCCCTGGCGGCAGCAGGTGGCCTTGCTGGTCGGCTGCGTGGTGGGTGCGATGGTGATCCCGCCGGTGCTGAACCTGCTCTACAACGCCTACGGTTTCACCGGCGCCCTGCCGCGGCCGGACATGGACCCGGCCCGGGCCCTCGCCGCCCCGCAGGCACTACTGCTGTCGACGCTGGCGCGCGGCATCTTCCTGCACCAGCTCGACTGGACGATGGTCCTGATCGGCGTGGCGCTGGGTGCGGTGCTGGTTGTCGTGGATGCGATCATGCGCCGCCGGGGCCAGGCCTTGCCGGTGCTCGCGGTCGGCATCGGCCTATACCTGCCGCCGACGGTGTCGGTCACGCTGGTGATCGGCGCGTTGCTGTCCTGGGCAATCGGCCGTGTGCTGGCGAAGCGCGAGGGTCCGTTGGCAACGGCGCACGCCGATCCCATGTTGGATGCGAAGAGGCGGCGTGGCGTCATGCTGGCATCCGGCTTCATCGTCGGTGAGAGCCTGATGGGCGTGGCGATAGCCGCCCTCATAGGCGGCACCGGCCGCGAAGACGTGCTGGCCCTGGTGGGACCAGGGTTTGCCAGCGCCTCGGAATGGCTCGGGGCGGCAGCGTTCGTCGTGGTCTGTGCCGGTTTTGTCCGGATGATCCTGCGCCGCTAGCAAAGGAAGATTTATCGCATGATTCCGTTTTCCGTCCTCGACCTGTCCCCGATCATCGAGGGGAGCGACGCCTCCGGCGCGTTCCGCAACACCCTCGACCTGGCACGGCATGCGGAAGGTCTCGGCTTCACGCGATACTGGCTGGCCGAGCATCACAACATGCCGGGCATAGCCAGCGCCGCGACGTCGGTGGTGATCGGGCATGTCGCAGCGGGGACTCGCACGATCCGGGTCGGCTCCGGCGGGATCATGCTGCCGAACCATTCGCCGCTGGTGATCGCCGAGCAGTTCGGCACGCTGGCCGCCCTGCATCCGGGACGGATCGACCTCGGGCTCGGCCGTGCTCCCGGGACCGACCAGCGCACCATGCGCGCGCTGCGTCGCGATCCGATGAGCGCCGACAGCTTCCCGCGCGACGTGGTCGAGCTGCAATCATATTTCCGGCCGGTACAGCCGGGCCAGGCGATCCAGGCGGTGCCGGGCGGTGGGCTCGACGTGCCGATCTGGCTGCTGGGATCGAGCCTGTTCAGCGCGCAGCTAGCGGCGATGCTCGGGCTGCCCTTCGCCTTCGCCTCGCATTTCGCACCGGAGCAGATGATGGATGCGATCCAGATCTATCGCAGCCGGTTCGAGCCGTCCGAAGCACTCAGGCGGCCGCACGTGATGCTGGGCGTGAACGTGTTCGCCGCCGAGACCGACGACGAGGCCGCGTTGATCTCCACGTCGGCCAAGCAGCAGTTGCTGGAACTGCGGCAAGGAACGCCGGGCAAGCTGAAGCCGCCGACCCACGATCTGGTCGAGGCGAAAGGGTCCGCGGCCGAGAGCCAGGTGCAGCGCGCGTTGTCGAGCTCGATCGTCGGTGGACCGGAGAAGATCAGGCAGCGTTTGGCCGCCTTCATCGCGCAGACCGGCGCCGACGAGCTGATGATCGCCGGACAGATCTTCGACCACACTGCACGGCTGCGGTCGTTCGGGATCGTGGCGGAAGCCCATGCCGCATTGGGCGCCATGGAGACGGCGTCGGTGGCGGCGACCGCGGCCTGACGCCAACCGCACCTCACGGCTGGATGGCGAAGCTCCCGACCGGTTCCGTGTGGGCAAGGCTTCCCTGGGTCACCATGAACTGCTCGAACGCCGCATAGCGGGACTGGTCGAGCAGCGCAGGGTTCTTGGCCAGCCGTGGCAGGCCGGCCAACCAGGCGGCATGGTTCAGCGTCGTGTCGAGTTCGGGCCGCTCCTTGATGAAGGCCTGCCACATCTCGTCCGGATGGTTGAGCAGCGTATTGGTGCCTTCCTGGAGTGCGGCCAGGAAACGCTTGATCCGTGGATCATGCATGTCGTCCTGGCGCGCCAGCAGGATCAACTCGTCATACAGCGGCACGCCGTGCTCTTCGGGAAAGAAGCCGACCGGCTTGAGGCCGCGCTGCCGCAGGTCGATCATCTCGTAGTTGCGCATGCCCCCGATGATGGCGTCCACGCGATGCGACATCAGCGCCTGCTCGAGCTGGAAATTGACCTCGGTGACGGTGACATCCGTCAGCTTGAGACCGACCGTCGCCAGCATCGCCTTCAGCAGCGTCTCGTCGGTGGCGCCAACAGAGGCGCCGATCCGCTTTCCCTTCAGGTCGGCGAGGCTTTTGACCGGTCCGTCGCCGAGCACGATCAGCGTGTTCAGCGGGGTGTCCTCCAAAGTCCCGACACGCACCAGCTTGAGCCCGGCCGCATCGAGCAGAGGCAGCTCCGGCTGGTAGCTGACGCAAAGATCGGCCTGGTGCGCCGCCAGCAGGCGCGGCGGCGAGGACGGATCGGTCGGCACGATGAACTGCACGTCGAGGTTCTGCCGCGCATACGCACCACTGTATTTTGCGGCAAACAGGGCCTCATGGTTCGCGTTCACGAACCAGTCTAGGATGATGCTCAAATGGTCGGCGGCGCATGCGGGTGCGCTCCAGACCAGCGCCAGAACCATTGCCAGGACAGAATGTTTCACGTGGAACATCGTTCTTCTCAGAATGCGGATGCGACGGTGAACAGAGCGGCGAACCCCGGCCCCAGATAATAGGTCGCCGGCGATCCGGCGATGACGGTGCCGTACCGTCCGACGACGTCACGCGCATTGGTGGTCGGGCTGGCGATACCGGACAGCACGTTGGTGTCGGTGACGTTGATCAGGTTGAGCCGGAACTCCGGATGCTTTGCAGGTCCAAGCGTCGGCAGCCTGATCCCGAGCGTGATATCGCCCTGGGTGTGGTCGGCGATCTTCTCGTCGTCCATGAAGCTTGCATATTGCGGGCCGACATATTTCATCGCGGCGCTGCCGAACACGATGCCGTCGTCGTAGGTGATGCCGAGTGCGCCCTGCCAGGCCGGGCTGCGGACAGCAACATGTCCCCTGGTCGGCAACAGGTCGCCATCGACGGACAGGTCGTTGTCGATCGTCGCGCGCAGATACTCACCTGACACGTATGGGCTGAGATGGTGCCACGGACGCAGGCCGAGTTCGGCATCGACACCACGCGATGTCTGGCCACCGGCATTGATGCTCGATCCGGTCAGTACGCCGTTCAGGTCGATCACCGTGGCGATCTGCCGGTTGGTGAAGTTGTAGTTGAACGCGGTGATACTGCCGATCAGCCAGTCACCGCTGCGCCGGTAGCCGATCTCCTCGCTGATCGAATACTCGTCGCGCAATCCGGTGGCGGCCCGGTTCAGCAATGCACCCGAACCCGGATCGAAACTGTCGAACAGCGTCGTTGCCGACGGTGTCCGGAAGTTGGTCGACACGCTGGCGAACAGCTGGTTTCGATGGTCGATCTGGAAGCGCATCCCGGCCCGGGGCAGCGGCTCTGCGCTGTTCACACCGGTGCGATAGGTGGCCCCAGGGATTGCGTTCCAGCCCTGCCGGGCCACCATCACCTCCTTGAAACCAAGTTCGATCGACAGCCGGTGATCCAGGAGCGAGATCGTATCGCCGATGAACAGCGCGTTCACCTGCGCGATGCTGTGGGTGTTCTGCGCGAGCAGTTGCCGCCCGTCGCCCAGGGTGATCGTGCTGCGCGACGAATTGAGCCAGATGTCCGACGGCGATCCGTCGGTGCCGAGCAGGCTGAATGGCGCCGGCTCGCGATCGTCGGAATAATCATACCAGGCGCCGGCCATGATCGTGTGGTTGCCCCAGACCCAGGTCAGTTTCGGCACCAGACCGGCCCGGTCGCTCGCCTGCTGGTAGTTGCCGACGACCGTCACCTGGCCGTTCTGGGCACCACGTGCGGGCAGCGTATCCGGCAGGGCTTCGTTGCCCTGGTACAGCCCGGTCGTCGGCAGCGTGGTGCCGCCTGGCGTGTTGCCGTAGCCGTATTGCGCATAGGGCGTGACATCGAAGCTCAGCGATCCGGTCACGCGAACATGCGTCGGTGCCGCGATATAGAACAACCGGTACGGCTGCTGATACAGGCGCCAGTAGTTGGTATCGCCCGGCGTATAGGTGCCGTCGTAATTATCCGGTCCCGAGCGGCCGTAGGTTTTCCAGTCGCCCTGGGTCGGCTGCTTGTATCCACTGGTCACCGCATCGTTCCAGGTGCCGATCAGCGAAACCCGGCTGTCGTCGCTCCAGTCGCGCACGAACTTGAAGTCGATATGCTGGCGCTTGTCCCGGCCGGAACCGCGCCAGTTGTCGGCGGCCGAATGCGAGTACGAGACGAAGCCGCGCAGCCCACTGTGCCCGAGTTCGCCGGTGTCGATCCGGACGAACTCCTTGCTTGTGTGATACGAGCCGTACGATCCTTCCACCAATCCGCCCGCCTGTTTCGCCGGGTCCCGGAAGGCCAGCGACAGCAATCCCCCGGCGGCGTTGATCACCGGCGTATCGAGGTCGCCGGTGCCCTGCGACAGGCTGATCCGGTCGAGGTTCTCGGTATCGGCGAACTGGCCGGGATAGCCGGTGTAGTAGGCGATGTCGTTGAGCGGCATGCCTTCGAGCAGGTAGCCGATCTCGTCGCTGCCGAGACCGCGCAGGCTCAGATCGTTTCCGGCCGAGAGCCCGAGCGGATCGGACGTCGCCACGTTGGCGCCGGGCAGCAGCGACACGAGCTGGAACGCGTTCTCGGTCGGCGCCTGCCGGCGCAGGAAGTCCGACGATACGGTGCTGGTCGATTTCACCGCTGTTTCAGCCCGGATCAGCCCGCCGCCGGGCTGGCCGCCGACCGGACCGTTCGCCGTATCGACCGCGGCATGCCCGGTCACGGTGATGGTTTCCTGCGAGCGGGCCGGTCCGGCAATGGTCCCGGCCAGGAGCGACCCGCCCAGGGCCAGGACGCGAGTACGGATGTGGTGCATCGACATGCCTCCCTTCGCTGGAATGACCCAGATCAGGTTCGACGGGTTTGATCTCAGCCCACGTTGGTGGGCACCCCGGTCATGCGGCTGTCACTCTTCCCTTGCGGGGCTCACGTCAAGTCGCTTCGCGGGCTGGTAGCCGGCCTCGCCGAACTGCCAGAGCAGGAAAGCGAACTCGTCGGCGGTCTCGTCGTCGCGCTGCTTGCGGGTGGAGCCGATGCCATGCCCGGCATCGAACTCGACCCGGAACAGCACGGGACGGCGGCTCGACGTGTCCGCCTGCAGCCGCGCGGTCATCTTCGCCGGGATCCACACCGTCACGCGCGGATCGTCGGCACCGCCGGTCAGCAGTACCGCGGGGTAGGCCGTCCCCTTGGTCACGTGGTTGTAGGCATCCATTGCCAGCATCGACGGAAACTGCGCCCGGTCCGTGGCCGAGCCGAACTCGGGAATATTGGCCGGGCCACCGGCGGTGTACTGCTCGCGCAGGGTGTTGGTGGCACCGACCCGGATCAGCGCCGCGCGGAACAGGTCCGGCCGCTGGGTGATGGCGCCGCCGATCAGGATGCCGCCGGCACTGGTGCCCTCGCCGCCGAGATGCCCCTTGTCGGTGTAGCCCTGGGCGATCAGCGCTTCGCCGGCGGCGATGAAGTCGTGGATCGTGTTCTGCTTGGTGGCGATCTTGCCGGCGTCGTGCCAGGCCTGCCCACCCTCGCCGCCGCCGCGCACGTGCGCCACCGCATACACCCCGCCACGATCGAGCCAGGGCAGGAAGGTGGGCGAGAAAGCCGGGTCGTAGGAGATGCCGTACGAGCCGTAACCGACCAGGTAAGTCGGACGCTTGCCGTCGTGGGGCAGGCCCTTCCTGGTGATGATCGAGAGCGGGATCTTCGTGCCGTCGGACGCCGTGGCGCTGGTCTCGATTGATTCGTAGCCGGACAGGTCGCGCGGGAAGCCGGGCAGGATGTGCGTGTCGGACACCGTCCCGGTTGCTGCGTCGTAGCGCAGCCACTGATGCGGCCTGACCCACGATTCCAGGCTGACGATCGCGCCGGGACGCTCGGGGTCGGTCACCAGGCCACCTGCCCCCTCATCGCCCGGTGCGATCGTGCCGGCGAACGGCAGCTTGATCGTCTGCGGCTGCCTGGCGCCTTCGCCGAGGCGGTGCAGGCTAAACACGGCGCCGTCTCGGCTTGCGAAATACAGCCCGTCCTTGGCCGCGGAAATCCCGGTCAGCACGCCGTCCGCCTCGGGCACAACGATCTTTGCCCGGGCGAAATTCGGGTTGGCGAGACTGGTTTCCACGACCTTGAAACGCGAGGCGTCCTTGTGCGTCAGCAGATCGATCCGGTCGCCGCGCACCGCGATCCCGATCACCCCATCGGACTGCAGCGCGACCTGCTTCCAGCCCGGATGGCCGGCCAGCAGTTCGGCCAGCGGCGCGGTGTAGAGCGTCACCTCCGGCGATACCCCGTCCGAGATGCTGGCCAGCGCATAGCCCGAGCCCGGGATGACGATGATGGCCGGAAACACTGCCGCCGCCTTGAACGGGAACGGCAGCCGGTCGGAGTCCAGCACCGAGACATCCTGTGCCGGATCGTCGCCGAGCACATGCCGGTAGACCTGCATGTGCGCATATTGCTGGTCGGCCTTGCCACCCGTCGCCGGGACCGGCAGCCGCGCAAAGAAGAAGCTCTTGCCGTCCGGCGCCCAGGACACGCCGGCGAATTGTGCGCGGTCGATCGTGTCGGGACGAAGCGTTTTCGTGGCTGTATCGATCACGTGCAGCGTGCTGTTCTCGGAGCCGCCGAGCGAGATCCCGTATGCAACCAGGGTGCCGTCCTGCGACGGCTGGAACTGGTCGATCTCGGCATGCTTGCCGTCGCGCCCCAACGCCGACGGGTCGACCAGCAGCGTCTCGTGCCCCGCCTGGTCGGACACATAGAGGCGGTCGATCTGCGCACCGGCATCGCGCTTCAGGTAGAAGAGCCGGCCACCGGCCAACTCGACCGTGTGGACCCGCGCCGCCAGCCCGCTGACCTCGCCGATCTCCCTGGCCAGCGCATCCCGTCCGGGAATGCGGGACAATACGCGGCGTGCATGATCGTCCTGTCCGTGCAGATACGCCATGAAGCGCGGCTTCGGTTCGCTTTCCATCCAGCGATAGGGATCGGTGATCATGGTGCCGAAATAATCGTCGGTCACAGGCTTTACCGGCGCCACCGGCGGGTAGTCGGCCGCCATGAGCGGGACCACGATGACAAGCGAAGCGGCGGCTCCGAACGTGATGATCTGGACCGCACGAACGAGTCGCATGCAATGGCTCCCGGGTCTGAAACGACCAGGAACCCTGTCGACCGGCTTATCCGAGGTCAAGCAGTGCCGAAGCCCACGCAGCAGGCGGCGGCCGATGCAGTCAGACGACGTGCTTGCTGATCATCCGGTGGAGCGCGCTGCCATCTTCGGCGGCAAGTGCCGTTCCGACACACGACATGAGTTCCTCGCAGACCCGCAGAGCTTCACCCGGCGTCATCTCGATCAGCGGCATGTTCAGCCGCATGAATACGGCACCCGGTGCTGCTGTCAGTGTAAGGCGCTGCGACATGATGGAACTGCACGCTCCCAAGCTTTATCGCGTTACTTTAACGTTAATCTGCGCCGGATAGCAAGCACTCCGATACGGATTGTCAACGGATTTGTCTGAGGCCATCCAGCCTGACCAGGCCCTCCTGGCTGGTGAATGCGAGTGTCTGTCCCTGGCTGTCCTGCTGCGACACGCCGCTGATGCGATGATCCCCGGTATCGTAGGTATCGAGCGTCCCGTTCAGCTCGATCAGCAGGCGCCGTATGCCGGGAAAGAAGGCGTAGCGCAGGTCGTTCTGCGATCCGCTCGACGACGGCTCACCCAGGTCGGCCGGCCACCAGGGCTTCGGCCCAGCCATCGGTTTCATTGGCTCCATCGGCTCCATGCGCTTCATCGGCTCCATCCACCGGCTCCCTGATCAGTGCGTGCCGTCGGGAGCGGGGTCGCTTCACGGCAGGCTGGCCGGCCAACGCAAAGGCGATCGGCTTGTTCCGGGAAACCTGCCAATGTCGGGTGCGCTGAGACGGACGACCGCGCCGCGCGCCGTTGAACCGAAGGGGAACTTCCTGCCCATGACCGGCCTCAGTTTTATCGTCGTGCTCGTCGTCCGCTACCTGTTGGTGATGCTGTTCTTTCCGTTCAGCGCACTCGACAAGATCTTCAACTTCAAGGGCGCGGTTGCGCAGGCACAACAGGTCGTTCCGGCTCGCAGTGCCGCCACGCTCATGCTGATGACCGGCCTGCTGGTCGAGATCATCATGCCGATCTGCATCCTGACCGGATATGCCGACCGCCTCGCCGCCCTCATCATGGCCGGCTACTGCATGATGACCGCCATCCTGTTCAAGCAGTTCTGGGCCACCGGCGACTTCTGGGCAGGCAGCGACAGCAAGGGCCGCGGCCTGTTCTGGGACTTCCTGAAAAACTTCTCCCTGGCCGGCGGTTTCCTGCTGATCACCCTTGGCAGCCTGACGCTGTCGAGCTTCCTGCATGATCCGCTTTCATCGACCCACCCGTATTCGTCGGCCGCCTATGGGCCGGTCGCGGGCGCCTATAGCGCGCCGTAGGCATTCGAAGATCCGTCTGGGCGAGGCATCCAATGACCATGAAAACAGTCGATCGCATCGCGCGATTCAGCCTCACGGTTGCCAATACCGGACAGATGGCGCGCTTTTATGTCGAGGCGCTCGGCTTCATGCCCGGCAAGACCGTGCGGGCGACCGCAGCCCCATACGGCGTGGACGGGCAGGCAACGATCCGGCGTTTGCGGCTTGGCCAGCAGGAGATCGAGCTGGTCGGCTTTGACGAGACCGGCGCGTTCTACCCGGAGGACAGCACCAGTCACGATAGCTGGTTCCAGCACCTGGCGCTGGTGACGACCGACATGGCGGCCGCCTATGCCCGCCTGTCCGCCAATACCGACTGGCGGGCGATTACCACGCGAGGGGGCACCACGGGCGGTGGACCGGTGACGTTGCCGCATGCATCGGGCGGCGTCACCGCGTTCAAGTTCCGGGATCCGGAAGGCCATCCGCTCGAACTGCTCGAGCTTCCGCCAGGCTCCGGCACCTCCGAAGCCGGCATCGATCACTCGGCGATCGTCGTCGCGCATGCGGAGCAGGCCATCGCCTTTTATGAAGCGTTGGGCCTCAAGGTCAGCAGCCGATCGGCCAACCAGGGGCCGGAGCAGGAAGCCCTCGACGCTGCACCGGACGTGCGGGTCGATGTCACCGGGCTGTCACCGCCGCAGGCCAGCCCGCATATCGAACTGCTGTCCTATCGGACGCCCGCCATACGACCGGGAATGGTCGGGCCGGCCGACATCGCCTGCACCCGTAGCGTGTTGATCCCGTCGGATCCCGGTGGCGCGGGACAGATGCTGATCGACCCCGACGGGCACAGGATAATGCTGGTCCTGGACTGATCTGCCGGACCGGCCGCTCAGAACGAGATATCGGCCGGCTCGGTGACACGAAGCACCGAGAGGTCGCCGGTGCGCCGCTTCCAGGCAGTTCGGATCGCCTCGATCTTCGCCCGGTTCTGCGTGGTATCCGGATAGTCGATGACCAGCATCTTCGAATGCAGCCGCTCCGGCGCGGCCTCGTGCGGACCCTGCCACTGGCCATAGACGTCCAGCACGCTCAGACCGTCCGGAAACCGTGACGTCACCTCGCGGTCGAGGAACGAGCGCCAGCTCGCCTCGCTGACGCCGGCCCCCGGCTGGTCCGCGGGGCCGAGCCCGAAATAGAGCCTGGTATCGACCCAGTTCGCGGTACGCCCGGGATGCGCCGGGTCAGGCGGCCGGGCAACGCAGCCGCACAGCAGCAAGACGACCATCGTGGAACATATCTTGCTTGGGTATGCGGGAAGCATGGGATCTCCGGGGCTTGTGCGGCCAGCGTCCCATGGATCTTGCCGGCGGTGTATCCCGGTTGCCCATCCTCCAGCACCCGGAGTGCCGATTGCCCGATTGCCTGACCGGCATCCTCCCCCAGTCTCCGTCGGTGGCCGACCTGCTGATCGCGGATACCGGCGATTTCGTCGGGCGCCGTGTGGCCAGCCTGATGCTGACCCTCGGCGGATTGCAGGGCGACCGGCACGAAGGCGAGACCCGGAAGTCCTGCGCCCGCACCCCCTGGCACAGCCGCGGAACGCGAATTGCCAACACACGTCAGCTTTCGCTGGTGTCGGTCGAGGACTGCCAGGACATTGCCGAGGCACTGGGGGTCGAGACGGTCGATCCGGCGCTGCTGGGGCCGAACCTGGTGCTGACCGGGATCGCAGCGCTGAGCCTGATGCCGCCGGCGACCAGGCTGCAGTTTCCATCCGGCGCCACGATATTCATTACCGAGCAGAACGTTCCCTGCCGGCATCCGGGCGCACGGATCGCGGCGGCCTATGGCAATCCACGCCTCGCAACCGCTTTTGCCCGCGCAGCGACCGGCCGGCGCGGGCTGCTGGCGCTGGTGGAGCGGGAAGGCGCGGTCCACTCTGGTGATTTCGTCCGCACGATCGATATGCGGATGGCACGACCGCATCTCCCACGTGTGACGGCGTGAGCCTCAGCCGATGAACTCGGGCAGCTCCGTTTCGTGGAGCAGGCGGACGCCACTGGCCGCGGCAAAGCTCCTCGCTGCCTTGGTGTAGCCGGCGTTGGACACCACTGCGGCAAGATTGGCGTCCTGGGCCCGGCGAACGATCAACGCCTCCTGCACCACCACCGATTCGAGTGGCTGCGTCGAAGGACGACATTGGATCGTCAGTAGGCGCCCGTCGCGCTTGGCAATGATATCCGCGGTGAGGCCACCGGCCGGAAAGCTTATCCGTGCCTGCCAGCCCGCCTCGCCGAGCGACTTCACGCAGCGCTGGCGATAATCCTGCGTATCGATCGGCGGCAAAACCTGGTCCGGGCTGCCGTCCGGCACGGCGGGCGCCTGGCTATCGAGCCGCTCGCTCAACGACAGCTCCTGCCGACGAAGGCCGACCCGGCGACGGCTCCGCCGGCGAAGCCCCAGGACGATCAGTCCGGCCAAGACGACCAAAGCAGCAACGAGGCCGATGGCCGGGGCGGTTCTGGTCGAAGCCAGGTTGGCGGGCGTGGCGACCGGGGGAGGCTGGATCGCGGGGATATCCGGTGGTGCCGTCCCGGTGGGCGCCGGCGTTGCACTCGGCACGGCCGCCGGCGGCTCCAATCCGGGTGATGCCGGGGTGGATGGGTCGTTTGCGGGCGGTTTCGACATCGAGTCCGGCGCTGCCACGGGCGGTATGCTGTCCGGAACCGGATCGGGCGCCGGTGGTATCGCCTCCTGGGCAGGCGGCACGGTCGTTACCAGTGCGGGTGCCGGTGCCGCTGCCGCTGCGACCGGATCGGTGGCAGGAGCCGGCTGGGGATTGGGCGGGCTCAGATCCTGCGACGATACCGCTGGAGCAACTGGAACCGGGAGCGGAACCGGGGCCGGCGCATCCACTGCGATACGCCCCCGCTGCAGATCGGTCGGGCGGAAGAACAGCGAGGTGATGCCGGGCGCCGACGGCACCGGTCGCAGCAGGAGAAGGCCATTGGTTCGGCCGATCTGCTCCCATTGCTGGTTCGGACCGACCATCCGGCACTGGCCACGATCGATGACATGCCTCAGCCAGCGGTAATCATGCCGGCGCGGATTGTGCTGGTCGTTCACCGCCCACGTCGTCCACGTCACGACGCAGCCGAAGCTCGGTGCACGGACCTGGTATCGGTCCGCCGCGAAGGAGGCATCGGACAGCACGAGCGTTAAGCTCGCCGCCGCCACAGTTAGCAAACGCATCGTCTTGCCTTCTGAGCTAGTCCACAAAATAAGATCTTATGGCGTTATTGGCTCCATTTGGCTAATTGACCGAAGAGGCATGGCGAGGATGCGGGCGAATGCAGGCCTTCAGCCGATCGGCAGGCCTCGGTTGAGGCGGCGCATTCCAGCGACGATCGCCCAGATGGTCCAGACCAGCCAGGCAAAACCGAGCGTCCACGGGATGACCAGGAACACCAGGCCGATCCCGAAGGTGATGGCACCCAGCCCGACGATCACCGCGTGCAGAATCCCGATCGCCAGGAACGCCAACACTCCGTGCCAGAAGATCCGGATCTGCCAGTCGAGATGCGCCCGGACGACCCCGACCGTTGCGCCCCGCCGGACATAGGCCAGCACGACCGCCGCGATCGCAGTGACACCGGTAAAGAAGCCGAGGATGTAGAGGACGTAGTTGAGGCTCGCGATATCCCGCCCGGCTTCGCGGATGGATCCGAACACTTCGTCGGTGGTCCGATAATATGCGCCTGATCGATAATTCACGAGGTTGCTCCCGAGACGATGCATCTTGGTCCCTGGTCGGTGTCGCAAGCGGCGTGCCAGGCCGGACCAGCAGCTGCCTTAAGCGCAGCCACTCAAGCTTTATCCAAAGAATATAAGGATTTCAGCGGGCTAGAACAAGCAGGCGCTGAACCAGCATGCTTTTCCCTATCGACGCGTTCGCCAGCTAAAATTCCTGGCTGGTCCGGAAGGCCACTTGTTGGCGTTTTCGAACGGTCAGTCTCGGCTCAGACGGACTGAATGAAGATTGACCGCCAATCTTCTCAGATCCGGACCCATGCCGAGTTCATTGGGAGAAACGGCTCTGGGAAGCGACAATTCGACCACCCCGCTCCCGGTTGCCAGCAGGGAGGCCGGTATGGTGATCTCGTAAGGACGATCGGCACCGCCCAGCACGTTCAGAGCTGTCAGGACATGGCCATCCACCGATACGGTCACGGTCTGCCCTGATCGTCCGGGCGGGACAAACGCCGTGGCGTCCAGGACCAGATGTGCGTCGCCGATCCAGCCGGCCGGCAGATGCAGAAGGATCTCGGCCCGTGACCCATCGCTCCATGTTCCCGCAGCTTCAGGTGCCGACCATCCTTCACCCAGGATCCGGCCTTCGCCCCCGGAACTCGTCGTCTCGAGTTCGGCGCCGACCGGGTAGGGATCGGCCCGTGCCGCCTGCAGACCGGGGGCCGCCGCAAGCAGCGGGTAGTTCCACACCAGGACGCGCGCATCCCCAAAGCTGAGTGTCTCCTCAGGGGTGCCGAACTGGCGTGTCACCGCGTGCACGCAAAGCGCCACGTTCCGACATCCGGAGTCATCATGGTCGGACACGACGAGGAAGGCCCTGTGCCGTCCGACCGGCACCCCCGCCGGCGAAAACCAAATGGGCGATGTCTGGCCTGTCCTGGGTCTGACGATCCCTGTCGCCTGGTCGAAGATGATCGGCCAGATCGTGATGCCGCCCCGGGTCGTCCAGGTCACAGCCCCTGCCTGCTGCCCGAAATAGCTTGAGAAGCCGTAATCGAGATTGTTCGCCCGGAGAAAGCCGATCAACCGACTGACGGTCCGGTCAACCGGCGGAACCGGCCGTGTCCACCAGATCGGCCCACCGCTGGTGACTCCGGACGTTCCCATAAGAATGCAAATGGTCCAGAGCAACCCGCGTGGCCCCGCTGCAAGCCTCGGCCACGCCCGCCCGGCGGCAGCGCACGACACCATGATGATCAGGACGTAGCTGGCCATGAAATACCGACCGGTCTGGATCGACTTATCAAGATGCAGGCCGACGAAGGCAGCGGTCGTACCGATGACCGACACGCCGGCGACGATGAACAGCATGTCGGTTGCGACGCTTTTCGACAGCTGCCTCAGCATGAGCGCCGACACACCTGCCAGAGTGATCCCAAGCAATGCTGCATCAAGCACGGTCTCGCCCACTGACGGGGACCACAAATACGACGTGCCGGCCAGCGGCAGCACATTGAACCACATGACGGCAAGGGTCGCGGTCAATGACAGTGACTTGAGCTGCTTTGGAACCGAGTCCAACTCGAGCGGGATGTTCGGTAAGAAGTTGAACAAACCGAAAAGCTTGGTTTGCAAAAGGATGCCGACACCGATCAGACAGACAAGCAGCGCCAGACTGCGTGCGAAGGATGCAGGGCTGACCGCGAGAAGGCCGAAACCGGCTGCGCAAGCGAGCGGCAGCAGGAAGGTCACGCGAAGCCACGGATCGGACAATCCGCACATCAGAAGCGACACGGTCAGCAGCGCGAGCCACCATGCCCTGCCATGCACGTTCCATCTGATGGCCGCATAGAGTGCAACGAGGCCACCAAGCATGGTCGCATTATGGGTGACCGGATAACTGAGAAACCCCATCGCCCCGATCGCGCTGCGATTGCTCAGCAGCAGGAGTGTCGCCGCGACACTTGCGGGAGTGTTCCCCGCAACATTCCTGACGATCAGATACGCCATCAGGACGCAGAGAATGAAGAGCGACCATCCAATCAGAATTACCGTGATAGGAGCCGTACCGATCGAGGAAAACACCATCCAGAAAAGCGGCAACGGCCAGAGCAGCCAGTTATCGGCCGTATATCGAAATGACGTCAGGAAGCCCGGTCCGTACTGCCGGAGCCCGCTCCAGATCAGGTACGGCGTCGCGATGTCGGATTCGGCACCCCAGGTCACCAGCGTATAGCGAAGACTGACGAACAGGCTCGCGACAAGAAGCACCAGAGCCGCACCGGCTCTCATTGCCATATAGTCTCGACCGGAGGCGGGATGACCGGAATCAACTAGCAGCTTTCGTATGTGCGGCCGACGATGGCACCTTGACGAGCTGCTGGATCCGTTCAGCCAGGGCAGTGCCTTGGGTGAAAGAGGCTGGGTTGCTCACGCCTTTCGCGATCTTCATGGCGCTCTGTCGCGCCAACCACATGGCCAGATGACGGGAGTGAAGCTCAGGCGCCTGCTCGGCGATGTCGAGCAGGCTTTGCGCATAGGATGCTGGATGATGATCTCGCTCCAGCAACGCACGCCCCTGCCTGCCCGCCTTGCGGAACCGCTGCGGAAACTGCCGGAACTCCCGGAAATACGCCTGCAGCTCGGACACCTCGTTTCCAGGCCGCACGTGGCGAACCACATCCGACGACAATTCACTGTACCAGCCGACATCGCTGACGAGGGACGGAAGCGCGTTCTCCCAGATGCGCAACTGGCTGCCGGATGCCTCGCCCATGGTCGGGTTGCGAAGATTGATCGCCAGATCTGCCTGTTCAAGTCCTTCGTCGAGGGTCGCGTCGGACACGAAACCATGACAGGTGACCTGATCCTCCAGTCCAAGCTCGCCAATCAGTTTCTCGACCGGCTCCGGATGCTCGAAGGTGCCGTAGATGTCGAGCGTATAGCTCCTGCGTTGCGGCAGGCCAGCAATCGCTTGCAGGATCTCCGCGATGCAGCGGTTGCCGCCGATGAAGCCGAACACGACAAGCCGGATCGGTGATCCTTCGGAGAATGTCCGGCTGTCCTCGAGCGGAGCGGGACGCATCGCCTTCGCTAGGCACAGCGGCACGTAGAATAGCGGCACCGTCCGGTTGTCCAGGAGCGGCTCCATCTCGGTGCGGTTATGAATGATGCCCGCCAGAGCCGGACGAAGCGCTGCCTGCGTCATCGGCTCGAGATCGGCTATAGTCGAGAAGGGAATCTCGCCGGCCACTAGCCGCCGTGCCGCCTGACCCAGCCCTACCTTATCCATCTCGGAGATGTAGTAGGCATGATCGACACTCTCTCTTTCCGAATAGGCGCCGAAGAAGTGGGCCAGCCTCACGTCATGCAGGATCATGACCCCAGGTATCTTACGGGCCACGTTGAAGATGTCACGATGGAAGAGCGCATTGTTGCCGACGTTGAAGAAGTTGACATCGGCCCAATTGAATTCACGGATCGGCAGATTGTCCGGATCGAATCGACGGATTTCGAAGCCCTTGTCGATCCCATCGCGCCACTCATGCTGCGGCGTCCATGCCCTTACCTCCGCAATGGCTGCAAGCTCGGGAAGGACCGACGCAGACATATTGGCGATATCCGTCGCCAATCCTGGAAGCGGCGAGAAGAAGTTGATTTTCATGATAGCAACGTGTCCACGACCTGGGCCCAGCTCAAATTCATTTTTTCATAGCCAGCCCTGCCCGCGCGACCCAACTGCCGTGCATGGTTCCTGTCGGCCCAGAGTTCATCCATGGCCCGTGCCAGGCTGGCCGCATCCGGCTCGCAGATCGTTCCGGTCTCCCCATTCACCACGAACTCGAGCGGGCCACCCGAGTCGCTACAGGTGATCACCGGTTTCGAGGACAACATCGCCTCGAGCGTCACATAGCCATAATCCTCGTCGAGCGTTGGCACGATGATACCGAGGCAGGACCCGAACAATCGCAGCTTGTCGGCAAGCGATACTTCTCCCAACCAATCGGCTCGGCCCGGGGCAAGCCGCCCAATCGTCCTGCGTACCGTATCCGCGTAGCAGGCTTCGTCAGCGCTACCGATGAACACGACGCGTATCGGCGAACGCGTCAGCTTGAGCGCCTGAAGCACGAGATCTTGCCGCTTGAGCGAGTTGATCCTGCCCGGAACCAGGAAGAAGTCTTCGACCTCGTTGCAGTCGTAACGATCCGCATAGGGTGGCGGGTGGTAGAGGGCCTTGCTCTCGATGTCGCAATACCGCCGCAACCGGTCGGCGACGTTGCGGGAATTTGCGTAGATACGGCGCGCCTTCGGAATCAATGTCCTGTCCGCGTCCATGATCAGCCGCGCCGCATGATGGCCATCCGCATAATGATGCAGATCTCCATATGGCTTCTCCCACAGATCGTACGCGCTGCGGTGCTGATGGAGTATCCAGAGAACCTTGTTCGGATGCGGGATGAGATAGGCCGGAAACTTCAGGCCGATGACCCGATCGATGCGCTTGCCGCAACTTTCCTCGACGTCGATCAACTGGCTCGCAAGGATCTGGTCTGCAAACACCGCCGGTGGATACCATTTGAAGGGGATCGTGATGATTTCCGCCTCGGCACCGGACGCGCGAATTGCCTCGCAGAGACTGCGCGCGTGCTCTTCCGCTCCGCCTCTGACGAACGGAACCTGGACGCTCAATATGCCGACCCGCATGTTTCTATCCTACGCGAGTAATTGGCTTACGACGCCTGACCATGCGAGCCCGAGGGCCCGATAGCTTTCGAGCCCGGCCGATCCGAGCCTCGCCGCCAGACCGGAGCGATCACTCCAGAGTTGATCGAACACGTCCGCCATCGCGTCGGGCTGCGGGGCGCAGATGAATCCAGTTTCACCGTCGATGACGAACTCGAGCGGACCACCCGAGTCGCTGAGGGTGATCACGGGCTTTGCCGAAAGCATGGCTTCCAGTGTGACATAGCCATAGTCCTCGTCGAACGCCGGAAAGACGACGGCTTTGCAGTTGGAATAGAGCGAGCGCTTCTGCTCTGGCGACACGAAGCCGAGCCACTGCACGCGGTCCTGCAAACCTGCCTCTGCACACCGGCGCAGCAGGGCCGCCTCGTAATCGGGCGCGTTTCCGCCACCCATGAAGATCGCGCGGACTGGCTGACGAGTGAAGGCGAGTGCCTCGATAACAAGATGCTGCCGCTTAGAGTCGTCGATGCGGCTTGGAACAAGAAGGTAGTCACCGTACTCACCCGGCCGAAGTTCGTCTGCGTCCGGCGGCGGATGATAAAGCGGTCGGCTATCGATGTTGTTGAACCGTTTCAGCCGGTCGGACACCACCCGGGAAAGGGTGTAGATCGCGCGATACTCGGGAATGAGTGCATCGTCGGCGCGCTTGATCGCGCTTTGGACCGAGCGCCCATCACTAGTATTGATCAAGTCACCGATGGGCGTGTCCCAGGTATCGTACGCAGCACGATATTGATGCAGCAACCACATCACCTTGTTCGGATGTGGCATCAGATAGGCTGGAAACTTCAGGCCGATGACCCGGTCGATCGCGACGCCGCAGGCCTCGTCGATTTTCATCAGCCGACATGCGAGCATGTTGTCGAGAATACGCGTCGGAGGATACCATTTAAACGGGATCGCCATGATCTCTGCCTGATGACCGGCCTCAATCAGCGCAACACGAAGATTATCCGCGAGGAACTCCGCTCCGCCACGGACGAATGGCACCTGGGTCGTTGCAATGATGACCCGCATGTTAGGCCTTGTAGGCAATCAGGGCATAATCCTGCGGGCCGTGCAGGAGTGCATCGAGCTGCCGCCCGAGCTGCTTGTCCATCGAGGAGAATGTTTGCGGCATCGGGTGCAACGGCACGATTCTCACGCGATCGAAGCCGCGCGCCTCGGCGATCATCGCAACCATCTCTCCCGGCAGGGGATTGCGATGCGTCGGATCGAGATAGAAAAAACGACTGCCGACCTGAAGGTTTGCCGGATTCGGTGTCTCGAACAGGATGACGCCACTAGGCGCCAGCACACGATGGGCCTCGTCGAGCAGGCTGACCATCGTGCGGAACGGCAGATGCTCGATCAGGTGGAAACCCGTCACCGCACCGATTGAGCCGGCCTCGAGCAAAGCCAGTTCAGCAACTGCGTCTCCCATGATGCAGTCGAGCCCGAGTGCCTTGCAACTGGCAACCATGGTACGATTGAGGTCGATCCCGCTTGCCTGCAAACCCTCGTCACGAAGCAGCTCCAGCCACTCTCCGCGTCCCGCGCCGACATCGATGATCGGCCGACCTTCGGCTCCGGCGCCGGCGGTGACCATGACATCGAGATGGACGCGCTGACGTTGCTTGATGAGATCGCGCGATCCGCGAAAGCGTGCCTCGAACTCTACGTACAGGGAGTCGAGCAGGTGGTCCTGCTCGTCTTCGACGATCGCATGTTGTCCAGCATCGAACGGTTCGGCACGCCGGCGAACCGTCTCCAGCAAGAGGCTCAGACGCCGGCTCTGGTCTCGCATGTCGTCATGCGCCTCCGCGGCTAGGCGCTCGGCGTTGCGTATGCGATCATCCTGAAGCTGCAGCGCCTCTGCCGCGCGTGCCACCAGGCCCGCCCCGGTCTCGGACCACCCTTCATGTTCGGCAACCGTAGAGAACGCCTGGGCGATGGTGGTGATTGCATCGCGCAGCATCCGGGCCTCGTCGAACGCCACCCCAAGGGTTCCAAGGCGCCGATCGGCCTCATCCTGCCGGTCCGCAAGCAACAAGAGAGGATCAGCCCAGGCCTCTGCTGCCAGCTCCGACCGGAGCGCTTCGATCTGTTCGGTCTGTGCGCTCTCGAAAGCTTCAACCCGCCGGGTGACTACAACGAGTTGACCACGCGAGACCGAGTCCGTGACACGCTTCTGAACCGAGCGCAGACGGTCCTGGATCTCACCGAGCTGGTTGTCGTAGCCGCGCCTGAGACCTTCGAGGTCCTGCCTCAGTTCTTGGCTCTGCCGCTGAAGGACCACAATGAAATCGTGCAGCATCTGCACGTCGGATTTCAGCCGGCTTACCCCAAGCAGCGAGACCATAATCCTTGCAGGGCGGCCGATGAAGGGGAGGGCATAGAGGCGGGCAAGACGGTTGCGGGGCCACAACCCGATCATCATGCTACCGAACTGTTCACCTTCCGACGTTCCTCGGAGCGATCGAACCAGATCGGACTTGTCGGCGCCGTTTGCGAGCAGACCGAGATGGTGGCGAAGGCCCGCTTCATCCGGTGTCCGGCCGAGCACCTGGTCATACAAGGCGATGACGAACTCGGGACCATGCAGCTTGAGCAGGTTCGGCACATCGACAATGCCGCCTGCAACCTTGGTGGCGACCGGCTTATCCAGGCTGGAGGATGAAGTCTCGTGTATCGATCGTTTCCCCGATTGCTCGATCTGGTCGATGAACTCGGACCGGATCTCGTCGACCGTTGGTGGGGAATGCTTTGGCTGGGACGGCAGGGACACGTTCATGCTGCTGAGCGCGGCTTGAGACGCGCCTTCAACGAATCTTTGTCCACGATCGCCTCCAGCGTTTCGAGCTCGGCTCGCCCGAAGATGTGGACGTATTCCTCAGGTGTGAAACTCTGTTCGTTCGCACCGCGATTGAGTTCCCTCAGGTATTCAGGAAGGACTGCGCCAGGCCAGATATGCCCGACCGGTTCGCACATAATGGCAAAAAATCCGCCCGGCTTGAGACGCACGCGCAGGCCTGCCAGCACGGTCGCCGGGTCCGGAAAGTGATGAAGCGACGCGAACACCACGATGACGTCGAAGAACTCGACCGGAAATGGAAGGTTTGCGGCGTCCGCACAGACGATCGTCATCTTTCGCCGCGCCTGTTGCTGACGCAGGCTGCAAATCTGCAAGCCGAGTAGATCCACGTCTATATTATAGAGGTCGCCTTCCAGCTGCTCGATCATCGGGATCGCGTTGCCGCCGATCTCCAGTATCCTCGGGCAGGGCGGAGCGAACGCCTTTACCCAACTGCGCAGCAGATCCAGCCCGCGATCATGGTCGGCATCATAACCCTGCACGCCATCGTCTCGGATCCACCAGCCCGCAGGAGTTGGTGGCGCCATCCGCGTGCTGACCTGCACGGACACGGTCAGCAGATCATCGTCAAGCCAGCGCACGTCCTCTTCGACCATGAGCAGGGTCAGCGTATAGGATCCGGGAGAATCCGGCACCCGAAGGCGGACGGGCAAGGTCAGCGAGCGGCCTGGCGGCAGATCGATCGGCAATGGCGTTCGGCAATCCTCGAGCTCCACCAGGGTACCAGCCGCATCATGCCAGCGCACTGCCAAGGTGTACGGGTTCGTGCCTGCATGGCGCATCGGCGCCGTACCAGCATTTTCGAACCTTACGTTGGCAAGCCGTGTTTCCCCGGCCGTCATTCGACGCGGTATGTAATTCATCAGCCAGTTCGGCCGGGCTGCGCCCAGGTCCAGCGGATCGGCTGCGGGTGGCTGCGTTTCGAGCGCATTGCAGTCCCCAAGATCCCAGCCGGTATTGCGGACACGATCGAGAAATTGTGCCGCCTCGGTCTCGATCAGCATTCCACCGTAGCACGCAGTCTGTACAAAGAGTCGACGCACCCGTTCGACGGCGATCGCATCCGCCGGGAGCGAGAATGCTGCCAGTATTTGCTTAGCGACCGCCGGCGTCGGTTTCTTACCGGGTAAAGCGGTGACATTCTCGAACATGATCGGGACGCCACCCATAATCGGGTAAGTGACGCCGCACTCTTGACAATCGAAGGCGTTAATACCGGCAATCAGAAATACCGCACGGCAATGAACACAACATAGTGAGTTGACCGATGCCATAACGAGCCAACTGTCCCGATCTGCGCTTGGCCCTTAGCAGGCCCACCCTTTCGACCGAATAGCGGTTCGTCAAACAGCCTGCAATGGCTGGCGTGCATGCTTGAAAGCTCTGTCAATCGTAGACTCGGCCATGCAGGTCTTGCGCCAGACCGAGTTGTATCCTCGATCCTTTGTCACAACACGCGTCGAGAAATTCAGGAGACACCACCTGTTTGTGATCTATGACACGGCAACGTGAACGAGCAGAAACAAAAGTATACCCCGTTATATCATCAACTCCGGTCTAATTTTTCCTCTGTTATTAGATAATCCCTGCAAACAACGCTCAACCATCAGTTCGGGCTCTTCCGGATTTACAAAGTAAGTCAATTGTATAACGTGGAGCTATTGTCGAATTGAAGTCGATTGTTTGTAGCTTGGCGTCGGTAAAGCTCTATGTCGTGCTGCCGGATCAATCAAAGGTGTAGCAGGTATGCGGACCGTATCGGGCACATGTAAAGCAACGATGCCGAAACTAGATCGATGACATCCCCTGCCGACGTCCGCTGGGCATACAAGTACTATCTCGGCCGCGACCCTGAGGATGCCGGCGTCATCGACTTCTATGTCGAGGCGACAAAAGGCCTAATCGATACCCTACGCGGCGCGCTGTTCGACTCGGAAGAGGCGCAGGAGAACGCCGGGTGCTTCTCTCCACAGGGAGAATTCTGTATCTGGCGACCGGGCAGGAAAAAAATCCTGATCATCGGGAACTGCATTGGCCCCAACCTCGGCCGCACTCTCGCCGCGATGGCCGACGCTTCGATCTATGCCATCGATATCCTGAGGACGGCGGCAACACCGCTCGCGATATCGCCTTTCATCGATGACGCCGACTACGTTCTGGCGCCTAATCTTGGCGAGGAATTTGGGCTGCTCGCGGGGAAGGCGCTCCGGGACCGACTAGGCGACCGGCTCGCCTTCTACACCCTTACCTTCTTCGCAGGTGTCCATCCCGACGTCACCTATCTGGGCGTGAGAGGGAAACGATTTCATTCACCCCTGGGAGACTACCACTCGAGAATTGTGGTCCGCTCGTTCGTTCGTGACCAGTCTTCTAGCGATTGCCGTCGGCTTTTCCTGGATAACAGTCTCTCCGAAGGTGACCATCGACGCACCTATGCGGAATCGGTCGAGGAGTATCTAAGGCGGGAAGGCGATTCCGACATCCGTATATCCGACTGGCTATTCAAGGAGATACGCCAGCAACCATTGCTCTACACGGTCAACCATCCGACCACCGCTGTTCTCACCGAAATCGCACGGAATGCGTGCCTGTGGTTCGGCCTTGGGTGGGTATTGCCGGTTCCAGTCCTGACATCCAACGACCTGTCCAGGGACATCATCTGGCCGGTCCACAGGGTCGTCGCGATGCAGGTCGGGCTGGAATACAGCACACAGGATGTGTTCTGGGTGAATCGCTACGTCATGGACCTCGATGAATTCATCTGGCGGTCATACCGGCTCTACGCGAACCAGGATCGGCAAGAATTCGCTGCTGCCGCAGCGACACGCGGGCTGGCCTGACAACGACGGCATAGCTGCTTCCCGGGATGCCTCTACCGTTCCACCTTGAACAGCTTCAGGTCCAGATGCTTGCCGGTCGAGTAGTTGATGCCACCGATCAGGGCCAGTTGCCGGACCGCGATGTCATGGGTCGCCAGCCTGGCGCGGAATGCGGCCTCGTCACGGGTGCCGATCAAAGCAAGACCACACGAGCGATCGCTCTCGAGAAAATCCGCAGCGCCGGCAGCGTTCACCAGCCTGGTCTGCTGGCCCACCAGGAACACCAGGCTCGGCTCGCTGAACGAGGCGGAAGCCAGTACGCTGGTCGGGCATGGCCTCACCAGATCGACCGTCTCCGCAATCCTGGGGCTCAGCCAGATGCTGGTGAGATGCGGCAGCACGACCCAGAACAGGCCGAAATAGACGACCACTGCCCCACCCGCGACCGACATGACCGCATCCTGCAGGCGCCCGCGGACCACCAGCCAGCCGGACAGCAGCACCAGCGGCAAGGAGAGCACCGGGATCAGCGCGGCTGCCGGTAGCCACTGATGCTGCAGCCGCCAGAGCAGCACCGGTCCGGCGATCGTCAGCGCGGTTCCGAGCGCCAGCCAGAGCAGCCCATACACGGCCAGTGCTATGCGACCCCAGAGCGCCGCAGGTGGACGCCAGCCACCGGCCTGTGTCACGGAAGCGGCGGCGAGCAGCGCGATCGCCGGGTAGGTCGGCAGGACGTAGTGCGGCAGCTTGGTGGCGATCAGCTCGAACACCAGCCAGTGCGGCACGATCCAGCAGAGCAGGAACCGCACCTGCGGCGTATGGCGGCGCATCCACACGAACGGGATCGCCATGGCTGCGAACAGCGAGCCCGGCCAGAAGGCGATTGCGAAAATCACCAGATGATAGCCGGGTGGCAGGCCATGCGATTGCTGGCCGGAGGCGACCTTGCCGAGGAAGTTGGTGCCGACCGCGCTTTTGAAGAACAGGCCGTGGCTGACCAGGGCGATGGCGATGCACCAGGGCAGCACGATCGCCAGCGTCAACGGCACGCCCCAGGCCGGGCGCAGCCGGTGCCACCAGTCGATGCGGCGTTCGACCAGGGCCAGGGCGGCCGGCGTCGCAAGTGCCGGGATCAGCATCACCGGTCCCTTGAGCATCAGGCCGATCCCGAGTGCCGCCCAATAGAGGACGGCGATGCCGGGCGGGGTCGATCGCGTTTCGTCGCGGTCGGACCAGGCGCGGAGCAGGGCCGTCTGCAGCGCCAGGATCGCCGCGAGTAGGCAGCTATCGATCGTGGCCATGCGGCCCTCGGCGGTCATCAGCACCGAGACCCCCAGCAGCAAGGCGCCGGTCAGTCCGGTACGGATCCCGAACAGTGCCGTTCCCAGGCGCGCCGTGAGCAACACCGAGATGATCACCGCGATCAGGGTCGGGATGCGGTAGGCCCAGACCTCGCGTTGTTCGAGCGTTCCGGTCGCGGCGACCGCCGCCGCCTCCAGCCAGTAGATCCCGGCCGGCTGCAGGTAGCGTGGCTGGTCCTGGAACCGGACATCGACGAAGTCGTGCGAGCGCAGCATCTGCGCCGTCGCTTCGAGATAGCGCGGCTCGTCGCGGTCGAGCGGCGGCAGGCTGGCCCGCCCCGGCAGGAACAGTGCGAGCACGAAGACTGCGACCAGCGCATAATGACGAGCCGTCAGGTTCATGGATCGCCTGTCAAAACAGGTTTCCAAAGGACGACCGTCCTTTGGCGGGGTGCAGGGGCAGCGCCCCTGCGGCTCAGGACTCGGTAACCCGCTGCGGAACCTGCGTTCGCGATTGCAGCCACATGACGCCCATCATGTCGCGCACCCCGACCATCGCGCGGTTGAGGTTGGTGTATTTCGAGCTGCCATGCAGCCGGGCCCGGTGATGGACTGGCTTGCAGATCAACGCGCTGCCGTAATGCTGGAACAGCGCCGGCAGGAACCGGTGCACACCCTCGAACTGTGGAAGCTGCAGGAAGTCGTCGCGCCGGAACAACTTCATCGGCGCCCCGGTATCGGGGCAGCCATCGTTCAGCAGGCGGCGGCGCAGGCCATTGGCGAAGCGGGTAGCGAAGCGACGGGACAGGTTGTCGTTGCGCTTGAGCCTGACGCCGACGACCAGCGGACCGGGCTTCACCGGTCCTGTCTCGAGGGCCAGCGCCAGCATCGAGACGATCTCGCGTGGATCATCCTGCCCGTCACCATCGATGGTGGCGATCCAGATGCCGTGCGCCGCCTCGATGCCGGTGCGAAGCGCGGCCGACTTGCCGCAACGCCGGTCATGGCTGACCACCCGGAGTTGGGGCAGCACGTCACGGGCGGCGATCAGCTCGGCCACGGTCGCATCGGTGCTGCCGTCATCGACGAACACCACCTCGTAGGGCTCGAGCCCGGCCAGCGACGTCGCGATCTCGATACAGACCGGACGGATGTTTTCCGCCTCGTTCAGCACCGCCGCGACGATGGTCACGAGTGGGGTATCGGTTGAAGACAACGAAGGAACTGCTGCCGGGGCGCCCGGATCAGGCGGCAATGCGGGTGGCGAACGAAGCCGGCAGTGCGGCGATCGCACGGTCGATCAGCGCGGCATCCGCTTCGGGGGTGAGCGCCTCCGCCACGACGGCACGGGCTGCCTCGGTGGCGATGTCGGCGGCAACCGCACGCACTTCGTTGACGGCCGCTCGCTCCGCCGCATGGATACGGTCCTGCGCCATACGCTCGCGCCGGGTCGCGGTGGCCTCGGCATCGCGCTGGGCCGTCTCGGCGATCCGCAGGGACTCGGCGCGGGCGTTCTCGATCAGCGCCTTCGCATCGGCGAGGGCGGCTTCACGCTCCTGCCTCGCCTCGACCAGCATGGCCTCGGCTTCGCGCCGGAGGCGGGCAGCCTCGTCGAGTTCGAGCCGCACCTGGACTGCGCGGGCATCAAGCATTCCAGCGAGTGGCGCCCAGATCCTGCGGCCGAAGATGATGAAGAACAGGAAGAACGCGACTGTGTACCAGAAGCGCGGCTCGTGCAGGAGGGTCTGGACGTCCATTGCGTTCTACCTCAAATGCCCGGATCAGGCCGGACGGGCGGCAAGAGCCGTATCCACCTTGGCCTGGACCAGGGCGTGATCGGCGGTGCCGCCGGTCAGGCGCTCGACCAGAAGCTGCGCGGTGTCGCTGGCGATCACCCGGAGCGAGCCGAGTGCCGTCTGGCGTGCCGCGGACACGGCCAGTTCGGCCCGCGCGATCTCCGCCTCGAGCCGCTGGTTCATGTCGCGGGTCCGGATGGCGGCCTGCTCGCGCGCATCGGCAACCACCTTGTCGACGATAGCGGTCGCCTCGACGGATGCCTGGCGACGCGCGAGCCGAAGCTCCGCGATGGCCGTGTCGGCTTCCCGGCGTGCGGCCTTGGCGGCATCGAGATCACCCTCGATCCGGCCGCGACGTTCAGCCAGGACCGATGCGACCCTCGGCAACGCCGACCGGCTCAGCAGCAGGTAAAGCACCAGGAAGATGATCGCGCCCCAGAACACCTGCCCGAGCGTGAGCGGGTTGTTGAACTGGAGCTGCGGCATGCCGGCGGCCGCTGCGGGACGGATCACGGCGATCATGCCAAGCCCGGACAGCACGCCCGGCAGCAGCAGGCTGCGGCCGATGGTCGCCTTCACGGCGTGTCCGGTCATGGATGCTCGCACCGAACCCGCCTCCGGTCTCAGACGAACAGGATGATGAAAGCGATGACCAGCGCATAGAGCGCGACGGCTTCCGTGAGCGCGAAGCCCAGGATGCCAAGGCCGAACACATGCGGGCGGGCGGCCGGGTTGCGGCCGATGGCGCTCACCAGGGCAGCGAAGATGTTGCCGATGCCGACGCCGACGCCGGCAAGAGCAATCACGGCGAGACCAGCGCCAATGTAACGTGCGGCAGCGAGATCCATGGGAGAGGTCCTTGTCTACGGAGAAACGGGTTAAGAAAGAAAATCGAGATCGTGCACAGGTCGAGGCGGAACGCCCCTAGTGCGCGACGGCCTCGCGCAGGTAGATGCAGGTCAGGATCGCGAACACGTAGGCCTGCAGGCCGCCGACCAGCAGTTCGAGCGCCATCAGGGCCACGTTGATCGCAAGCGGGGCGATGCCGAGCACCGGGCCGATGTAATGGATCCCACCGAGCATGATGGTGAAGGCCGCGAACATCTCGAACATAACGTGCCCGGCCATCATGTTGGCGAACAGTCGGACGGACAGGCTGATCGGGCGGGACAGGTATGACAGGATCTCGATCGGCACCAGCAACGGTGCCAGTGCGACCGGCGCACCTTCCGGCATGAAGTGGCCGAAGAACTTGAACCCCTGTTCCCGCAGCGCCACCAGCAAGCCGACCACGAACACCAGGATCGACAGGGCGGCGGTCACCGCGATGTGGCTGGTGAAGGTGAACGAGCCGGGGACCAGGCCGATATAGTTGCCGACCAGGATGAAGGCGAACAGCGTGAAGATGAACGGAAAGAAGCGCCTGCCTTCATGGCCGATCTGGTCGGTCGCCATGGTGTAGATGAAATCGTACATGATCTCGGCCGCAGCCTGCAGACGTCCGGGCACCAGCGCGCGCGGCCGCATGCCGACATAGAGCAGGGCCAGGATCAGCGCGGCGGCGATCACCATGACAAGGCTGGACTGACTGAAACGTAGCGAGGCGCCGAGCGAACCCAGTACCGGATGCAGCTCGAACTGACCGAGCGCGTCGATGGAATGTCCGCCGGCCAAGACTTGTTCTCCCCGTTTCCCGACGACCCTTATCCGGGTCGTTTGTGGTTCTGCCTAGCTCTTCCGGCCGGGCAGTGGCGGCGGCGCAACAAGGCGCCACACATTGATGATTCCGGCCACGCCACCCAGGAGCACGAACAGGATCAGGAACAACGGCTTGGTTCGCAGGAAATGATCCAGTCCCCAGCCAATCGCGAGGCCGACCAGAAGTGCCGAAACGAGTTCGACGCCGACCCGGAAGAACACCGCCATGGCGGAGGCATCGGGCAGGTTCTGGTCCAGCTTGGGAGGCGCCGGGTCCAGGCCTTGCCTGTTGCGTGCCTCCTGCAACCGCTGGTCGAAGGACTTCCCGGAGTTGGCCGTATCCTCATCCATCGATCGCACCTCCTGACGGGCGCAGGGGGTCACTACCGGTGGTGCAATGACCTGTCAAGGAAGCAGTCTACCTCAGAAACGCCTATTTCCTGATCAATAAGATGCGGTCTTTCCGGTACTGGAAGCCCCGGGCGCCGGCACCGAAGCCGGAGTGGCGGCGACAGATTTCAGGGACACATCCTTGAACAGCGCCTCGCCGATGAAGCTGCTGGGTTTCGTGCCGGTGCCGGGCGGACAGGCGAACAGGCCGCTGCCGACGTGGGTCGCGTACTGGTTCACCAGGTCGAGCTTCGACATCTTGTCGTAGATCTGCACGAAGCCGGTCCGGGGATCTCGCTGGTAGCACACGAAGAAAAGCCCGGCATCGTATTGCAGCCCCTGACGCCACGGTGGCCAGCGCTCGGCCACGAAGCTCAGCCCGTCATTATAGGAATAGCCGCGCCGCAGGATCTCGGCGCCGCCATTCGCCGCGGCCGATGCCAGCCGGACGTGCGCGTTCTCGGCGATGATCGGGTTGCCGTCCTTGTCGACGGCGTCCAGATCGATGGGATCGAACTCGCCCTTGCCGGTAAGCGGCGCGCCCGACTGCTTGCGCCGGCCGAACACCTCTTCCTGGAACGACAGGTCGGTGCGGTCCCAATGTTCGAGGAAGATACGGATACGGCGCGCGACCATGTAGCTGCCGCCGCGCATCCACTCCGGGCCCTCGCTCCCTACCCAGACCACCTTGTCGGCGGATCCCGGCCTGAAGCTCTTGCCGCCGGCCACCGCATGCACCTGGTCCGGCCGCGCCGAGACAGGGTTCTGCGTGCCGTCCTTGAAGCCCATCAGGTTGCGCGGCGTATCCTCGGCGGCAAACTGGGCGTTGTAGCCGTTCTGGATCCAGCGAAGCTGGGCGGTGCCGTCGGCGATGCGCGCCAACTGGCGCACGGCATGGAACGCCACTTGCGGATCGTCGGCACAGGCCTGGACAGACAGGTCGCCGCCGGTGTTGCCGGGCGCCAGCTGGTCGCCGTTGAAGTGCGGCAGGTCGATCAGCTCGGCCGGGCGCCTGGCACGCAGGCCATAGCGGTCGTGCCCATCCTTCTCGAACAGTCCGGGCCCGAAGCCGAAGGTAAGGGTCAGGCGCGCCGGCCCCAGCCCGACCGCATCGCCGCTATCCGCCGGCGGCCTGTCGGGATTGCCATCGACCGACGCAACGGTCTGGCCGCGGCTAAGGCGGCGCGCAGCCTCGGTCCAGAGCTTGAGCAGCCTGACCACCGAAGGACCGTCCTCGGTCACCAGGTCGAAGACCACGAAGCAGGTATGGTTCTGCAACGGCGTCAGGATGCCGCCCTGGTGCGGGCCGTCGAACGTCTCGACGATGCCGCGCGACGGGCCTCGGCTATCGGGGGTGATGCCCTTCGCCAGCTCGGCCGGACGCGGCAGCGACGCGGATGTGGCGCGCGCTCCGGAGAACGGACAGACCGCACCGGCGACTGCCAGGCTTCCGGCACCCCTCAGGAAGGCGCGCCGCGATGCTGCCGTCTCCGTGCTGTCGCCTTCGGCCTGGATCCTGCCGGTCTTGTCTTCCAACGCCATCCGTTCCTCTAAGCCCGCCGTAGGCGTCAATGCGCCAGGACGAGCGTGTTCATGTCGTCCTCTACATAATAGAAGCCGTCGCCTTTTGGAGTGACCGCCAGCCCGAACAGGTCGCCGCTACCGGGAGGCTGCTGTGCCTTGTCGACATCGACCCACTGGGCACCGACCTGCCTGCGCCCGACCGGATCGATCTCGACCACCTGCCCGTTGAGCCCGTTGGCTACCAGCAGGTTGCCGTTGGGCACGTTGACAAGCGCCAGCGGCCGCTTGAGCAGCCCATCCCTGGTGATCTCGGTGCCGGTTCCGGCACTGTCGGTCCGGGTCAGCGCATCGGGAATGCTGACGATCCGGTTGCCGATCGCGTCCGACACGTAGATCGAGCCCTTGGCACCGAGGGCGATCCCGGTCGGCCCGATGATGAACACGCTCTTGTCCGCCGCCTCGCCGAACCCGTCCGCCACCACCGTCATTGCGGTGACATGCGGCTTGCCGCCGTCGGGGATCTGCAGCTCGACCCGCACCACTGTCGCCTTGCTCACGATCGGGGCCGCGCCGGCCGGCGGCGCGCCGACACCGAAGCCGGCATTGCTGACGAACAGGGTGGCACTGGTGCCCTTGTCGATGACCGCCATGTTGCCCCATGGCCCGTTGATCTTCGGGCTGGTCCAGACGTCGGCGAGCTTTCCATCGGCATCGAACAGGAGCAGGCAACCGTCGCCCTTGGTGGCGGTGGTACCGTCGGTGCTCGGCAGGCTGCCGATGATCACCCAGCCGCTTTTCAGCACGGCAAGGGCAGTGGTCAGGCCGACCCCACCCGGGCACTTGTCGAGCTTCTGAGGTACCGAGGCGAACAACGAGATCGCCTGCGTGGCGGGATCGACCTGCACGATGGTGGTGCCGAGACCCTGCAGGTTGCCGGCATTGTTGAAATTCCCGACCAGCACCTGGTCCTTGACCAGGCGCCCCTTGCTGACCGGCGAGACGAACACCGCATAGGGGTTCTGGTCACCGTTCGCCGGTACGGTCGAGGCGACGGTCGTGTGATGCTTGAAGCGGGACAGGAACGACGGCGCCTCTGCCGCCATGCCGGGCGTCGTTGAAGCAAGCACGGCCATGCCGATGACGCAGAAGGCAGCTGGGAACCTGCCGGTCCGCAGTGATGCGGGCAGCCTTGCCGGCACCAGCCGTCGGGAATAGGTCATCGAAAGCCTCCGTCGGACCGTCTACAAGGCGCGGTCCGATAATGCAAATCATTTGCAACACGGGGATCTAGAGGTGTAGCTACGGCTGGTCAACTGCTTGCGCTCGGCAACGCCGGCAGCCCGGCTCAAGAAAACCGGTGACATGGACGATGTCGGGGGTAACGATGGTTCAGGACCCGGCCTGCACTGGCTCGAAACTCTGGTCATGACAGCACGCAGAAACCGGTCCGGCATCGGCCCTGCCCGAGCTGGCCTTGCCAGCTGCATGCTGCTGGCCGGCGCCGTGTCGACTGCCGATGCGCAGGATACGAGATCCTTGCCCGGAACGCCCGACCAGCCCGCGAACGATACGGCTGCAACGCCGGCGCCCCCCGGTGCATCGGCGGTCCAGGGTGACCTGATGACCCGGAGTGCATTGCTCGGCGACCCATGGGGCATCCGCTCGTCCCTGGCCGCGCGCGGAGTCAGCATCGGCCTCACCGAAACCAGCGAAGTCCTCGGCAACGCGACCGGCGGTTTGCGGACCGGTGCAATCTACGAAGGCCTGGCGGCCGCCACGCTCGGGATCGATACCGGAAAGCTGCTTGGACTGACCGGCGGCACCATCAGCGTCAGTTCCTACCAGCTCCACGGACGCGGCCTCAGCGCCAATAATCTGGACAACCTCAGCACCGTCAGCTCGATCGAGGCCGGCCGGTCGTTTCGGCTGTTCGAGGCCTGGTATGAGCAGTCGCTGTTCGGCGGTAACGCGACCGTCCGGATCGGCCAGCAGGCGGTCGACCAGGAATTCCTGATCAGCCAGTATGGCACCCTGTTCATCAACTCGCAGTTCGGCTGGCCGACGCTTCCGGGCATCGATCTGCCTTCCGGCGCCAATGCCTATCCGCTCGGGACGCCGGGCATACGGCTCAAGCTGCAACCGACCGAAGCACTGACTGCCCTTGTCGCGGCTTATAACGGCAGGCCGGGCGGCGAGGGCAGCGGCGACCCGCAGAAACGAGATGCAGACGGCACCAGTTTCGAGCTCGATGATGGCGTGTTCGTCGTCGGCGAACTGCAACTGGCGATCAACCAGGGCAAGGACCGGCACGGGCTGCCGGGAACCTACAAGATCGGTGCCTACTACAACTCCAACGCGTTCGCCGACCAGGAGACGGACAACCACGGACGGTCGCTGGCGGACCCGGACAGCAACGGCAACGCGCTGCTGCATCGCCGGGACTGGGGCATCTACGCGGTCATGGATCAGCTGCTTTGGCAGCACGGCAGCGGCGCCGATAAGGGCATCGGATTGTTCGGCCGGATCGTCGGCACGCGCGGCGACCGCAACCTCGTCTCGCTGTATGCGGAGGGCGGCCTGAGCTGGAAGGGCATGCTGCCCAGCCGCCCGGACGACTCCCTGGGCATGGCGGTCGGCTATACGAAAATCAGCGGCCGGGCACGCCAACTGGACCGCGACACCGCGTTTTTTTCCGGTAGCGCCTATCCGGTGCGGGATGCCGAGACGGTCATTGAGTTGACCTACCAGGCACCGGTCACCCCCTGGCTATCGCTGCAGCCCGACGCGCAATACGTCATCCATCCAGGCGGTGGCCTGCCCGATCCAGATGATGCCGGCCGCCGGATCGGCGACGAGGCGGTGGTCGGGCTGCGTGCGACGATTGCGTTCTAGGATCTAATCACATCGATTCTCAAGGCGAGCCTTGAGCGGGTTCAGGGCAGAGCCCTGACCTTCAATCCGCGGCCTCCGCGTATGCCTCAGGCGACGGGCAGGAACAGATCAGATTGCGGTCCCCGTAGCTGTTATCCAGGCGCCCGACCGGCGGGAAATACTTGTCCATCGCCACCCCGGCCGGGAAGCAACCGGCCTCGCGGTCGTAGGCACGGTTCCACTCGGACCTCACGACGTCGCGGATGGTGTGCGGCGCATGCCGGAGCGGAGAGTCCGCAACCGCGACATGACCATCCTCGATGGCGCGGATCTCCTCGCGGATCGCCAGCATCGCGTCGCAGAACCGGTCGATTTCGGCGCGGCTCTCGGACTCCGTCGGCTCGATCATGAAGGTGCCGGCGACCGGAAAGCTCACCGTCGGCGCGTGGAAGCCATGATCGACCAGGCGTTTCGCGATGTCGTCCACGGTGACGCCGAACTGGTCCTTGAACGGTCGCAGATCGATGATGCATTCGTGCGCCACCCTGCCCTGGGCTCCACGGAACAGCACCGGATAAGCACCCTCGAGCCGGCGCACGATATAGTTCGAGTTCAGGATCGCCACCTGCGTCGCACGTCGCAGGCCGTCATCGCCCATCAGCAGCATGTAGGCCCAGGAGATCGGCAGGATCGAGGCCGACCCGTACGGTGCCGCGGACACCGCATGCTCGCCGCCCTGGTCCGGGCGGCCGGGCAGGAACGGTGCCAGATGGGCGCGCACCCCGATCGGCCCCATGCCGGGACCACCGCCGCCATGCGGGATGCAGAAGGTCTTGTGCAGGTTGAAGTGGCTGACGTCGGCGCCATACTGGCCGGGCCGTGCCAGTCCGACCTGCGCGTTCAGGTTGGCGCCGTCGAGATAGACCTGGCCGCCCGCGGCATGCATCAGATCGCAGATCTCGCGGACGTTCTCCTCGAACACGCCGTGCGTCGACGGATAGGTGATCATGATCGCCGCCAGCCGGTCGGAATGCAGGCCGATCTTGGTCCGGAGGTCGTCGACATCGACGTTGCCCTCCCGATCGCAGCCGACCACCACCACGCGCATTCCGGCCATCTGCGCCGAGGCCGGGTTGGTGCCGTGCGCCGAGGCCGGGATCAGGCACACGTCGCGCTCGGCATGGCCGGTCGACCGGTGATAGCCGCGGATCGCCAGCAGCCCGGCATACTCGCCCTGCGCGCCGGAGTTCGGCTGCAACGATACCGAATCGTAGCCGCTGATCGCGCACAGGCGCTTTTCGAGGTCGGCGAACAACTCGGCATAGCCGGCAGTCTGCGCGGGGGGTGCGTAGGGGTGGAGGTCGCAGAAGCCGGGCCAGGTGATCGGCACCATCTCGACGGTGGCGTTCAGCTTCATGGTGCAGGAGCCGAGCGGGATCATCGTGCGATCGAGCGCCAGGTCGCGGTCCGACAGCCGGCGCAGGTAGCGCAGCATCTCGGTCTCGGAACGGTGCTCGTGGAACACCGGATGGGTCATGAACGGAACGGTGCGCTGCAACGCCGACGGGATCGGGCTTTCGCCGACCGCCAGCTTCGCTTCCATCGCCTGGACGGCACCGTCGGGCGCGAACGCCTGCCAGACGGCGCGGATGATTTCCGGCGTCGTGGTCTCGTCGATGCTGATGCCGATGCGGCCGGCATCGAGCCGGCGCAGGTTGATCCCGGCGGCGCAGGCCGCATCGATGATCGCCCCGGTCCGGTCGCCGGTCGCGACCGTGATGGTATCGAACACCATGTCGGTCTCGATGTCGGCGCCCAGCGCCCGCAACCCGGACGCCAGCACCCGGGCCAGCCGGTTCACCCGGCGTGCGATGGCCTGCAGCCCGTCCGGCCCGTGATAGACCGCATACATCGAGGCGATGACTGCCAGCAGCACCTGGGCCGTACAGATGTTCGAGGTCGCCTTCTCGCGGCGGATATGCTGCTCGCGCGTCTGCAGTGCCAGCCGGTAGGCCGGGCGTCCGGCGCTGTCGATCGACACCCCGACGAGACGGCCGGGCATCGAGCGCTTGAGGCCGTCGCGCACCGCCATGTAGGCGGCATGCGGACCGCCGAAGCCCATCGGCACGCCGAAGCGCTGCATCGAACCGATCGCGATGTCGGCACCGAGCGCGCCGGGCGGGGTCAGCAGGGTGAGTGCCAGCGGATCGGCGGCCATCGCCACCAGCGCGCCGGCCGCATGCAGACGACCGATCAATGCGCGCGGATCACGAACGAGGCCGGTGGTGTCGGGATACTGCAGCAGCGCCCCGAACACCGTGGAAGCGTCGAGATCGCCGTCGGGATCGCCGACCACCAATGGAATGCCGAGCGGCTCGGCACGCGTGCGCAGCACGGCGAGGGTCTGTGGATGGCAGCCCTGATCGACGAAGAACGACTTCGCCTTCGACTTCGCCATGCGGCTGGCCAGGGTCATTGCCTCGGCTGCCGCGGTCGCCTCGTCGAGCAGCGACGCGTTCGCGACGTCCAGGCCGGTCAGGTCGCAGACCAGCGTCTGGAAGTTCAGCAGCGCCTCGAGCCGGCCCTGGCTGATTTCCGGCTGATACGGCGTGTAGGCGGTATACCAGGCCGGGTTTTCCAGGATGTTGCGCTGGATCACGCCGGGCAGAACGGTGCCGTGGTAGCCCTGGCCGATCAACGAGACCAGCACCTGGTTGCGATCGGCGACCTGGCGTAGCCGTGCCAGGACTTCCGGCTCGGTCAGGCCCGCCCCGAGCCCGACCTGCTCGTGCCAGGCCCCGGCATCGATCCGGATCGACGCCGGCACCGTCTCTCGGGTCAGCGTTTCGAGGTCGGCCGCCCCGACCGCGTCGAGCATGGCGGCGATCTCCGTCTCGTCCGGCCCGATATGGCGCCTGGCGAATGAGTCCGAGGGAGGCCGTGCATCCTGCCAGAGACTGGAACCGGAGCTGTTCAGATCGATCGTGTTTGCAGACATCGCAGACTCACTCAACGCTTGTAGGTTGGAGAGACGAAAGGCATCGGGCAGACCGTCACCGGGACATGGCGGCCGCGCAACTCCGCCACCAGGGCGGTTCCGGGCTGGGCCAGTGCTGCCAGCACGTAGCCCATCGCAACCGGCGCCTGCAGGCTTGGTCCGAACGCGCCGGAGCTGACATTGCCGACCGGCTCGTCGAGATCGGCCGGCGAGAACAGCTTCGCGCCCGAGCGCAGGGGGGCGCGCCCATCCGGCCGCAGCCCGATCCGGCGCAATTTCGTGCCGTCGACGAGCTGGCGCAGGATCAGGTCGGCACCGGGGAAACCGCCAGCCCGGGCACCGCCAAACCGCCGGGATTTCTGGATCGCCCAGTCCAGGGCCGCCTCGATCGGCGTCGTGGTAGGATCGAGATCGTTGCCGTACAGGCAAAGGCCCGCCTCGAGCCGCAGGCTGTCGCGAGCGCCCAGGCCGATCGGCAACACGCCCGGTTGCGACAGCAGCGAACGCACGATCAGGTCCGCCCCATCGGCCGGCATGCCGATCTCGTAGCCATCTTCGCCGGTGTAGCCGGACCGGGAGACGGTGCAGGCATGGCCCTCGATCATGAGCAGGCGCACGTCCATGAAACGCATGCCGGCCGCATCCGGTGCCAGCGCCGACAAGGCAGCCTCGGCACCCGGGCCCTGCAGCGCCACCAGCGCGCGGTCGAACCCGGTTTCCACAGAACAGGCGTCGCCGAGGTGATGCCGGAGGTGGGCCAGGTCGGCCAGCTTGCAGCTCGCGTTCACGACCAGGAACAGGTGGTCGCCCATGTTGGCGACCATCAGGTCGTCCATGATCCCGCCTGCCTGGTTGGTGAACAGGGCGTAGCGCTGGCGTCCGGCTGCCAGGGACGCGATATCGGCCGGAACCAGCCGTTCGAGGGCCAGTGCCGCATCGCGCAGCACGCCGGACCGCGCACGCAGGATGATCTGGCCCATGTGCGAAACGTCGAACAATCCGCACGAGGCGCGCGTATGCAGGTGCTCGGTCATGATGCCGGTGCTGTACTGCAGCGGCATGCTGTAACCGGCGAACGGCACCATCCGGGCACCGAGCTCGACATGCAGCGCATTGAGCGGCGTCTGCTGGATCGTCTCGACGGAAGCTTCGTCCGCGACGATGACCTGCTGGATATCCTCTTGCACGTCCGGCGGCACGGTTCCCGGCATGATCAGGCTGCTCGATAGAGCGGGAAGCGGGCGCAAAGTGCCTCGACATCATGGCGCGCCGTGGTCTCGGCGTTTCCATTATCGTCGGGGTTGGCGACCAGACCGTCCAGCACATCGGCGATCAGCGTCGCCACCTGCAGGAACTCGGCCTCGCGGAAGCCGCGCGTGGTGGCAGCCGGGGATCCCAGCCGGATGCCGCTGGTCTGCGCCGGCGGGAGCGGGTCGTAGGGGATGCCGTTCTTGTTGCAGGTGAGCCCGGCCCGCTCCAGCGTCGCCTCGGCGGCCTTGCCGGTCAGGCCGGTGCGGCGCAGGTCGAGCAGGACCAGATGCGTGTCGGTGCCGCCGGTGACCAGATCGTGGCCCCGCGCCATGAGGCCCTCGCCGAGCGCCTTCGCGTTTGCCACCACCTGCGCCGCGTAATCCTTGAAGTCCGGACGCAGGGCCTCGCCGAACGCGACCGCCTTGGCGGCGATCACATGCATCAGTGGACCGCCCTGCATGCCGGGAAATACCGCCGAGTTGAATTTCTTGGCCAGCGCCTCGTCGTTGGTGAGGATCATGCCGCCGCGGGGACCGCGCAGGGTCTTGTGCGTGGTCGTGGTGGCGACGTGGGCGTGTGGAAACGGGCTCGGATGCACCCCCCCGGCGACCAGGCCGGCGAAATGCGCCATGTCCACCATCAGCAGCGCGCCAACCTCGTCGGCGATGGCGCGGAAGCGGGCGAAATCGATCTGACGCGGGATCGCCGAGCCGCCGGCGATGATCAGCTTCGGGCGATGCTCGCGCGCCAGCCGGTCCACTTCCTCGTAATCGAGCAGGCCGTCCTGGCGGCGGACGCCATACTGGATCGCCTGGAACCACTTGCCCGACAGGGTCGGCTTGGCGCCATGCGTCAGGTGGCCGCCGGCATCCAGAGACATGCCGAGAATGACATCGCCCGGCTTCAGCAGCGCGAGCAGGACGGCGGCATTGGCCTGCGCGCCCGAATGCGGCTGGACGTTGGCAAAGCCGCAGCCGAACAGCCGGGTCGCCCGGTCGATCGCAGCACTCTCCACGACATCCATCTGCGCACAGCCGCCATAGTAGCGGCGACCCGGATACCCCTCGGCATATTTGTTGGTCAGCACCGACCCCTGGGCCGCCAGCACCGCCGGCGAGACGATGTTCTCGCTGGCGATCAACTCGATTCCCTCGTCCTGGCGGCGCATTTCGGCGACCAGCGCATCGGCGATCAACGGGTCATCCGAGAGGACACGGCTGAAGAATTCGGACATCGGGTCTGGTCCTCTCAATGAACGGAAATGGACAGCGTCGGACCGACAACGCCCGGAACCCGGCTGCGGTCGAACAGACGGAGGCGACCAGGCAGGGCGTGCGAGGTTCCGGATGGGTAGATGTCTGTGTGAACGATAGTCATGGCGCCCCCATAAGCCGGAATCCCCGACCCGTTGCGCCCCTTCTGTCTCTTGTGCCTGAGATCGTTATCCCGTCGGCGGACGCCATCCTCGCAAATGCGGGGCGCCTCTTTCCAGAAGTTCTAGCTGAGCGGTCCATTTGCCTGAGAGTTTCCGGGGCGGTTGCTCCTTCGGCGCCGGCTCTCACCGGTCTCTCCCACGTCAGCGGTTTCTAAATCGCAGTGGTCATGCGGAGTGTCAACGACAAAGACCACACAATGAGAGATGGGGACGCTGCAACCTCTTGAAAAGGCTGCACTGGATCGAAAGCCTCGAATCCTCTACGTCGCAGGATGGGCTTCCTGAAAAACCTCGGCCGCGCCGTTGACCTGACCCGTCTTGCCGACAGGTTGCAGGCGATGGTTCTGCGCGGTGCGATCGCGATGCTGAGGCGTCTCGGACCGGTACGGGCGTCCAACCTCGGCGGCCGACTGGCCCGCTCCGTCGGACCGCATCTGTCGGTGTCGAAGGTTGCTCACCGGAACCTGGCTCAGGTCTTTCCCGAACTCGCCGCGGTGGATCGCAAGCGCATCATCCGCGGCGTCTGGGACAACCTGGGCCGCACTACCGCCGAGCTGCCGCACCTCGCCTCGTTCCACCGCACGGCGAGCGGTCCAGGCTGGGAAATCGCCGGCGAGCGACATGTCGAGGCCCTGATACGGGACGGGACCCAGGCATTGTTTTTTTCCGGCCATTTCGGGAACTGGGAGATGGTGCTTCCGATTGCCGGTGCCCTCGGCCTGACCGTGTCCGGGTTCTACCGCGCCGCCTCGAACACGACCGTCGACGCGATCATCCAGTCGATGCGGCAGCAGGCGCTGGGTTCGGGCATCTCGATGTTCGCCAAGGGTGCTTCCGGTGCCCGCGCCGCATTGTCGCATCTGCAGCGTGGCGGATCGCTCGGCCTGCTGGTCGACCAGAAGATGAACGACGGCATCGCTGTCCCATTTTTCGGGCGTGACGCAATGACCGCCCCTGCCCTTGCCCAGTTCGCGCTGCGGTTCAACGCGCCGATCATCCCCGTGCATGTGGTCCGGATCGGCCCGGCGCGGTTCAGGATGATCTGCGACGAGCCGATGGCCGTGACCTTGACTGGCGACCGCGTCGCCGACATCCACGCGATCGCCCGGGCGATGAATGTCCGGCTGGAGGACTGGATCAGGGCGGACCCGTCATCGTGGCTATGGCTGCATCGCCGCTGGCCGAAGACGGAGTCCGCTTCGGCCTGATTTCGGTCGCCAGCACCGCCAACGCCACCAGCCCGAGTCCTGCTCCGGTCAGCGAGGTGAGGTGCCAGCCGCCATAGGCGTAGGTGGTGGTGGCGAGCATCGAACCGGCTGCGCCGCATAGGAACACCAGCGTCATATAGACGGCGTTCAGCCGGCCGCGCAGCTCCGGCGCCAGGCTGTAGACCGCGCGCTGGCTGACGATCTGGTTCCATTGGATGCTCGAATCCAGGACGATCGCAGCCAGCACGAGGCAGGCCAGCGACCCCGACGCAGACGCCCAGCCGGCACCGAGAAAGCTCAGCATCATCACGACGAGTGCCAGGGCGGTGGAGGTTCGGGTCCAGCCCCGGTCGGCGACCCGGCCGGCGAAAGGAGCCGCCAGAGCACCACCGGCGCCGGCCAGCGCGAACAACGCGATGCCACGCTGGCCGAGGCCGAACTGGCTGCCGAGCAGCAGCGGCACCGCGGTCCAGAACATGCTGAAACTGGCGAACATCACGCCCTGGTAGGTGGCACGACGACGCAGCACGGGCTCGTGCTTCAGCAGCTGCCCCATCGACATCAGGATCTGGCCGTAATGCAGGCCCGGGCTTGGCTGGCGCTTCGGCAACAGCCGGCCGAGCAGCACTGCCAACAACACCATCACCACGGCGGCGATCAGGAAGATCGCCCGCCAGCCGAAATGATAGGCGACGATGCTGGCGACCGGCCGGGCCAGCATGATCCCGGCGATCAAACCGCCCATGATGTTGCCGATCACCCGGCCACGGATCGGGGCGGGGGCGAGATGGGCGGCGAACGGAACCAGGATCTGCGGGCCGATCGAGCACAGCCCGACCAGGAACCCGGCGATCAGGAAGGTCGTCACGGAGTCCGACATCACGAGCCCGATCAGCCCGATCGCCGCGCCGAGCAGCGTGACCTGGATCAGCCGGCGGTTCTCGATCAGGTCTGCCAACGGTACGAGGAGCAGCAGCCCGGCGGCGAAGCCGAGCTGGATCAGCGTCACGACGAGCCCGGCCGCGGCCCCGGTCAAGTGCAGGGACCTGCTGATCGGCTCGATCAGCGGCTGTACGTAATAGATGTTGCCGACCACCGCGCCACAGGCGAGGGCGAAGACGGCCGTCAGTCCCCGACCGATGACAGCGGTCTCCCCGGGGATGTCTTGCGTGGTGTCAGGCATGGGAGGCTTGTCGGCTGGATGATCGACTGCACACAAGCTGTTATGACAGGCAGCAGGCCTGCTCGTGCGAGCCTGCCAAGCTTCGAGGGGCACGCCGGATCGGGATGATCGACGATGCCCTGACCGACCTTCAAGTCAGCCTTGAACCGAGCCGGTCCATGAACTGTTCGTGAGCAGCCCGTTCAGGCCGGATGCATGTAGCTCCGGGTCAGTGGAACGGCGGCATGCTGGTGACAGAGCTGGATCTGGAAGTTCAGCTCTGTCTCCCGGCGGAAGGCCAGCTCTGATCCCACCAGATAGAATTCGAACATACGGCAGAACCGCTCGTCGTAGAGCGCCCGGATCCGCTCCCGATTGAGCGCGAACCGCTGCCGCCAGTGGGCGATCGTGCGGGCATAATGCAGCCGCAGCACCTCGATATCCGTGGCGATCAGCCCGGACTTCTCAACCCCCGGCATGATCTCGCTGAGGGATGGCGAGTAGCCGCCGGGAAAGATGTATTTCGCCAGCCAGGCGTTGGTCTCGGCGGGCGGGCCGCTCTGGCCGATGGTGTGCACCAGGGCGACGCCGTCCTGCCTGAGGCCGCGCGCAACGGTATCGAAGAAGCTGCCGTAATGGTTGATGCCGACATGCTCGAACATGCCGACCGAAACGATCCGGTCATAGACGGCAGTGACGCTGCGATAGTCGCGTAGCTCGAACCGCACCCGGTCGGCCACCCCCTCGGCGGCGGCACGTGCCTGGGCGGCCACCAGCTGTTCCTGTGAAAGCGTGATGCCGGTCACGCGTGCACCGTGGTCACGGGCCAGGCTGAGCGCCAACCCACCCCAGCCGCAGCCGATATCGAGTACCTCGAGGTCCGGCCGATTGAGCAGCAGCTTGGTGGCGATGTGGCGCTTCTTGGCAGCCTGCGCCTGTTCGAGCGTTTCATCCCCGGTCTCGAAATACGCACAGGAATATTGCAGGTCGGTATCGAGCAGCAGAGTGTAGAGGCGTGCGTCCAGATCGTAATGGTGGGCGACGTTGCGTTGTGCCTGCCGCGCCGGATTGAACTGCCGCACCCAGCGGCCGGCATAGCGCACATGCCGGCGGGCGCGCAGTATCGGATGATTTCCCCCGTGCGCGACGTTCAGCACGAGCAGGTCGAGCAGCTCGTAGAGGGTGCAGCCGATTGGCTCAAGTCTGCCATCCATGTAGGCCTCGCCGACAGCAAGTGCCGGATCCAGAAGCAGGCCTCGCACGGCGCGGCCGTCATGCAGGGCCAGCCCGGCCATTGGCATGTCGCCGGATCCGTAACGACGAATAGCGCCACCGGGCCAGGTCACGTCGAGCGTGCCTTCGCGGATCAGGTGCCTGAACACCATGTCGAGCGCGCGGCGAAGATCGATCGCGGGGCGCACGTGCTACCCCCCGGACCGGCGCGCACACAAGCCGGTATCGGCCTGCTTCGAGACGGGGCGGGCTTTTGTCACGTGTGGCTCTCGATGCAGGCAGACCAAGGCTGGTCTAGCCGATCGAGCAGGCCGGCGACCAGCCTAGGGAACAAGCCTCATCCGGAAAGCCGTGCATCCATCGTTCCGGGGAACCCGCCGGGCAGGACGCTACGGGAAGGCCGTCGGCGTCTCTAGGCTGCCGGGAAATCCGCGCCGAGTGTCACGTCCTTCCAGGTATCGAATTCTTTGCGTAACGAATCCAGTTTGGCGTAAGCGAGATCGAGCGCCGGCTTTCCCAGCAACAGATGCAAAGGCGGATTATCGGAGCAGACCGCGGTAATCACCGCCTCGGACCCGCGAACCGGGTCGCCGGCCTGTGTGCCGCTACGCTCGCGGGTCTGCTCGCGACGCTTGCCGGCGGTTTCCGCATAATCGTCGATCACCGTCGGAGATTCGATGATCGAGCGGCCGGCCCAGTCGGTCCGGAACGGGCCGGGCTCGACCACCGTGACCTTGATGCCGAGCGGGGCACCCTCGATCGACAGCGACTCCGACAGGCCTTCGACGGCATATTTGGTGGCGTGATAGTAACCGGTCGCGGCGAAGCTCACGAGGCCGCCGATCGATGAGAAGTTGACGATGTGGCCGCTCCCCTGCGCGCGCATATGCGGCAGTACCGCCTTGGTCAGCTCGATCAGCCCGAACACGTTGGTTTCGAACTGGGCGCGGATACCCTCATCCTCGCCTTCCTCGATCGCCGCCAGGTAGCCATAGCCGGCATTGTTCACCAGCACGTCGATGCGGCCGAACTTTGCCCTGGCCGCGGCGACGGCCTCGGCAACGCTCTGCTTGTCGGTGACGTCGAGCTTCAGCGCCAGGGCACGATCGTCATGGCCTGCAACCAGGTCCTGGAGTTGTTCCGGCTTGCGCGCCGTGGCAACCACCCGCCACCCCCGCTCGAGGATCAGGCGTGCGATCTCACGGCCGAAGCCGGTCGAGCAGCCGGTGATGAACCAGACGGGTGTCGCGAGATCGGTCATGATTATCCTGGAACCGGTGGGGTAGGTCGCAGACACACATGGCCTGCATGCCGTGCGGCGCAAGCACGGGCGAGCCAGGCCCGCCCGAAACCACCTTGGCGGATGATGCCGGCATGGTTGGCTCCGGACACGAAAACCGGCAAGGATCGATCCCGGATTGTCCGGCAGAGGAGAAGCGTGGCCGTTCAGCCCCCTGACGAGGCCCCCGGCCGTGCCGCGTCACCCGACGGCAGACACCCGGACTCCGGCTTCACGCTGATCGAGATGATCGTGGTGCTGGTGGTGCTGGCGCTGGTCGGCAGCATCGTGCTGGCACGCGGCCCGATGCACTCGGCAACGCTGGACCTGCGTGCCAGTGCCCGCGCCATGGCATCCGACATGCGGCGGACCCGGGCCGGGGCGATCGCCACGGACCACGACGTCGTGTTCACGGCAGATCCGGTCCAGCGGGATTACGGCATACGCAAGGGCGCCCGGCATGGTCTTGCGGCGGCTATCGCCATTGTCGGTATCCCCGCACCGATCGTGTTCCACGCCGACGGCAGCAGCTCGGGCGGCGTCGTCACGCTCGGCGAGATGGAGCGTCGCCTCTCCGTTCATGTCGACTGGCTGACCGGGAGGGTCGACGTCCGGTAGGGCTCAGGTGGCGGACGCTGTGGGTGCCGGGACCGGGCGGGCCGCGACGCTGGCTTTTCCGCATCCCAGATAATGCTCCCAGAAGCCCGGCGAGGTCAGCTCGGGCGCGGCGGCCTTCCAGGATGCGGCCACCTGATCGCCGTGCCGGAACAGTCGCAGCAGCACCGGCAGGGTCTGCCGGCTCAGGCTCCAGAACCGGCCCCGGTCACGCTGGTAGGCGGACATCTCCGGCTCCCACCCGTTGTCCAGCACGACGTGCTCGGCGTGACGCAGCCCGATCCACGAGAAGTCACTGGTCGCCACCAGCCTGGGTTTCGAGTTTGCCGTGGGCACCAGGGCATGTCGCAGCAGGACCACGATGAACCAGAACAGGAACACGCCGCGTGCCCGCGGGATCCGGGCCACCATGGCAGGATCCATGACCTCCTTCCGGCCGACCGCCCCCGGGCCGTAAAGGTGCCTGAGTGCGGTGATGCCGGCATGCAGCGGACGTGGATCCTGCCTCAGGATCGCCGGGCCGGCCAGGAAGTCGGCGACGCCGCGCATGATGAGGGCTGCGCCATAGTAGCGGAAGGTAAGCATGTGCAGCAGCCAGCTGCGCCCGGCACGGCGCAGGGCGGCGGCGCGGCCGAACCGGTCGTGCAGCGCCGCCAGCACCAGCAGGTTGCGTGTCTCGTAATAGAGCTGCCAGTTGCCGAGCTTCAGGTAGAACGGCTCGTGCCAGACCGCCGCACCTGGCAGAACCGTTGTAAATATCCCCTGTCGATAGAGGCGCATGCCGTATTCGGCATCGTCGCCGCGGATGAAGCATGGCATCGGCAGCCCGACCCGCCTGACGATGTCGAGCGATAGCGCGAAGCACCACCAGCCGTTGAAGTGCACCGATTGCGGCTGTGCGAGCAGGTTCAGCGCATCGGCCGATTGCAGATCGGTGTCGTGCTGCACGGCCCGTGGGAACCAGCTGAAGCTGTCGATCACCGCGCCGCCCTCGTACAGGCGGGTCGGCTGGACGCTGTCGAGCATTTGCCCCCCTACCGCGACGTTCTCCCGCGCCAGCGACAGGAATGCGATCAGCCGGAGCAGCGTGTCCGGCTCCAGGCGGATATCGTCGTCTAGAAAGGCGCAGTGGGTCAGCATCGGATCGGCCAGCGTAGCCAGCAGGCCACGGGTAAATCCGCCGGCACCGCCGAAATTGCCCTGCTCGATGATGGTCAGACGAGACCCCAGTCGTTCGGCCCATGGTGCGATGAGTTCATGCGCGATCAGACCAGGCCGGCCCTGATTGACGATGAAGACCCGGTCCAGGCGCGCCATGACCGCCGGGTCCGTCACCATAACCTCCAGCACCGCGGCCATGAAACTTTCGCGGTTGAACGTGCAGAAGACGATCCCGAGTGCTACCGGAGCGGGCGGCGTTTCACCAAGCCAGGCCGCCTCGATGAACTGCGCGCCAGACCCGGTAGCGGTCGCGGTGACTTCGAAATACACCAATCCATATTCGCGAAAGTTGCTGCTCTGATCAGGGATGTCGAACCTGACCGTCTGTTCCCCGGCATCACCGGCAACGTGCGTTTCGCCGAGCAGCATGTGCACGCCCATGACCCGGCGCAGCAAGCGAACGACGCAGGACCCATGCACCGTCACCGAAAGTGCCAGGCTGTGCAGCGTGGTATTCAACCGCCAGTGCGATTCGAAGAACGAGCCGAAATAGGTATCGAACAACAGCGTCGTACCTGGTAGTAACGCTATCGTTCCGTCCGGCTGTAGATGTGCGCCGTATGAGCCGAGACCTTCCGGCTCCAGACGCGCCGCACGCCAATAGAGCGGACGGAGTTCCGGTGCCCGGTCGGTCAACACGCGCTGCAATGTCTGCTCGCCACGGGCAGATCGATCGGTGCGAGCCGGATCAGCCAAATGAGCGAGTTGATCCATCGGAACTCCACACAGGTCGTTCAAAACCGGAACATCGATAGTATTGAGCCACTAAACAACCGAACACATGAGCGCCAGTATCAATTTTCAGTCAGGCATGCGGCTTTCTGGTCAAACCAGCGTTAAGTTGATGGCCGGACACTAAAATCTGTCGCCACGCAACCCAATGTGGCGACTTGAGAAGAAGATGCTCAATAACATCATAATTCAGAAAGGGTGGTAATGGACGGAATATCGACGCGGGCGAACATGTCTGCGTGTGACTATGACTGGCTTATCGTCGGTGCGGGCTTTGCAGGCTCGATTCTGGCCGAACGCCTTGCCGCGCATGGCCAGCGCGTGATGATCATCGATAAGCGTCCCCACATAGCGGGCAATGCGTATGACCGCGTCGATGAAGCCGGACTGCTGGTACATGAGTACGGGCCTCACATCTTTCACACCAATTCGACGATGGTGTTCGATTACCTGTCGCGCTTTACCGAATGGCGCTTCTACGAGCATCGCGTGCAGGGCCGTGTCGATGCGAAACTGGTTCCGATCCCGATCAATCTCGACACCGTCAATACTTTGTATGATCTGAAGCTGACATCCGACGAACTTCCGGGATGGCTGGCGGAGCGTGCGGAACCGGTTGCCGATATCAAGACCGCCGAGGATGTCGTGGTCTCCCAGGTCGGCCGCGATCTGTACGAGAAGATCTTCCGTTGCTACAGCAGAAAGCAATGGGGTCTCGATCCGTCGGAGCTCGATGCGAGCGTGACCGCACGGATTCCGGTCAGGCTGGATAATGAAGATCGCTATTTCACGGATCGTCATCAGTTCATGCCGCTGCACGGCTATACGAAAATGTTCGAGCGCATGCTCGATCACCCGAACATCACCATCTGCACGGGCACTTCCTATGAAGACGTGGTGGCCAAGGTTCCAGGCGCCCGCCTGATCTGGACTGGTCCGGTTGACGAGTTTTTTGGCTTTTCCGAAGGCAAGCTTCCATATCGGTCGCTGCGCTTCGTTCATGAAACCCGCGATGTCGAATTCATCCAGCCGGTCGGGACCGTGAACTACCCGCAGGACGAGGACTACACGCGGATCACCGAGTACAAGCACCTGACCGGTCAAACGCACGACCGCACCAGCATCATGTACGAGTATCCAGCCGCGGAAGGCGAACCCTATTACCCGGTGCCGCAGGCGGAGAGCCAGGCGACCTACAAGCGCTACCAGAAGCTGGCCGATGCGACGCAGGACGTATGGTTCGTCGGTCGGCTCGCGACCTATCGCTACTACAACATGGACCAGATCGTGGCCCAGGCATTGGCCACATTCACCCGCATCGAAGCCACCCTGCCGGTGATGCCGGGCATGAGCCCGGCCGAAGCGACCGGGTCGGTGTCGAACAGCGTTGTGAGCGATCAGACCCTGGTCGAGGCCTGATCCTTCGTAACTCTATGGTGCAGGGGCTCAGCCGCCAGTCGGCGGACCCTGCACCACTTCGACCAGGTCCTTCGGACGCAACCAGGCCTTGAAGGCTGCCTGGACCTGGGCGGCTGTCGTATTGAAGTAGTGCCTGGCCGCCACATCCGGCTGGTCCAGCGGCAGGCCCAGATCGACCAGGTGCAGATCCTCGTAGGCGATCGCGTCGAAGCTGGCGCGGCCCATCGGCAACTGTCGCAACAATGACGCCTTGGCCCGGGTCAGTTCGCCGTCCGTCACCGGCTGCTGCTGCACAGCCTCGAGATCGTGGATCACCAGGTCTCGCGCCTTGCCGATGTTCTGGGCGTCGGCACCATAGGAGACCGTGTATTCGCTCCGTGTGCGTGACCAGCCCAGCGAACTGCTGACACTGTACACATAGCCGCTCTTGACCCGGAGATCCCGATACAGCCGCGACGAGAAGCCGCTACCGAGGATCTCGTTGCCCAGCGAGAGGGTGAAATGGTCCGGATCGGTGACCTTCAGCCCGAGTGCTTCCTTGAGCACGATATTGGATTGCAGGCTGCTGCGGTCGGGCACGTAGGACCTGGACGCGACATTCAGCGGGATCGCCGGCATGTCGATCGCCGGCGTCGGACCGACTGCCTTCCAGCCTCCGAACGCCTGTTCGATCGCCGATCGTGCATGCTCCGGGGTGATGTCGCCGACAATGACGATGGTGGTGAGATCGGGCCGGTAGGCGGCGGCATAGAACGCCTTTGCGTCCGCCTCGGTCAGGGCCATCACGGTCTGGGGCGTCGCTTCACGGAGCGCCGGGTCGCCGGCGGGTACCACGGCCCGGGTGGTGGCGCGCTGGAACAGATAGTTCGGCGATCCGAGCAGGCCGGCCAGCCCAGCCGCAGTCTGGAGCTGCACCACCTTGAAGGCGTCGGCCGGGAACACCGGATGCAGTTCGTTGTCCGCGAGCAGGGCCAGGCCAGCGTCGAACTGGCGGGACAGGACCTTGAGCGAGAAGCTGCTGCCGGCATCCTCGTCGGCGGCGATGTCGTCCAGCGCCTTCTGGAACGCGAGCCGGTCCTTGCTCTCCGACCCATAGTCGAACATCCGCTCGACCAGGCTGGAAACGCCCTCCTGTCCCTTCGGCTCCTGCATGTCGGCCACCTGGCGGATCCGGCCATACAGCGAGACGGTGTTGGTGACGTGCTGCTGCTGCACGATGAGGCGCAGCCCGTTCGGCAGGATGCTGACGACCGGCACCGGCGATGGCTCGGGCAGATGTAGCGTGGCCAGTGCGGTGCTCGCCCAGTCCGGCAGCGGCACAGGCTTGTCCGGTGCGGATGCGAAGGATTCCGCGCCACCGAACCCCTTGCCGGCAATCGGCTTGCCGGAATCCTGCGGCGTCAGCATCGCGGTTACGACGTGCGCCGGATCGAACACCGTCGCCGCGATGCGGTTCACGTCGGCGACCGTCACCGCCTTGTAGGCGGCGGCCACCGCGTCCGGCGAGCTCAGGCCCTGGAAGGCCAGGGCGTTGGACCAGCTCTGCGCCAGCCCGCTGATACTGTCGTTACGGTTGCTGAGCTGGGCCAGCTCGCGACGGCGCGCCGCCTCGACCAGCTCGGGCGGCACGCCGTTATGGGCAATGTCGGCGATGATCCCGCGGATCCGGCCGAGCAGCTTTTCGCCGTCGCCACCCTTGGGGAACGCGCCCAGCGCCACGCCGAAGCCGACATCGGGCTTCGGCCGATACAGGAACTGCGCCGCCAGCGCCTCGCCGGACGGCACCAGCGCATACAGAGCGCCGCGCTCGCTCGACAGCACGTCGCCGAGGATGTCGGCCGCCGCGAAATCGGGCGATTTCGAACCGGGCATCCGGTAGGCCAGCGTCGCCAGCCCGATCGGGTAGTCGGTCGGCAGCGACAGGGTCTGCGGCTTGACCGCACCGAGGCTGAAATCCTTGCGGACCGGCAGGACTTTCGCCGGGATGTCGCCGAACGCGGCCTTCACGTTGGCCAGCGCCTTGTCCGGATCGACGTCGCCGGCGATCACCAGGATGGCGTTGTTGGGGGCATACCAGCGCGACCAGAAATCCCGCAGCAGCTTGGCATCGGTCTTGTCGAACGAGGGGCGGGTGCCGAGCGCGTCGTGCTCGTACGGCGTGCCGGCGAACATCGTCGCCTGCAGTTGCGACAGGTAGTTGTAGGCCGGGCTCGACAGGTCGCGGGACACCTCCTGCTCGATCGCGCCGCGCTCCTTGTCCCAGTCCGCCTGTTTCAGGCTGAGCCGGTTCATGCGCAACGCCTCGATCCGCAGCACCACGGCAAGATCGTCCGCCGGGGCGGTGTAGTAATACTGGGTGACGGTCTCGGTGGTGTCGGCATTGTACTCGCCGCCGAGCTTGGCGCCGAGCTCCGAAAGCTGGTCCTTGTCGAGGCCGTCGCTGCCACGGAACATCATGTGCTCGGTGGCATGCGCGGTGCCCGGAAAGCCCGCGGGCGCATCGTTCGAGCCGGCCAGGTAGTTGATCTCGGTGGTCACCACGGGCGCCAGCCGGTCCTGCACGATCACCACCCGCAGGCCGTTCGAGAGCGTGGCCCTTACGGCTGAATCGGGTGCGGTCGCGTGTGGTGTGGGAGCCGCCGCCGGCAGCATCGGCTTGGGGTCCGGGGCTCCCGGCAACACCGGGCCCGCGGCCAGCGCCGGACCGCCGATCGCAGCCAGCATGAGTCCGGTGATCAACGGCCTGGTCGTCATCCGGTCACGCATCTGGATCTCCGTCTCTGTCTGGTCCGTCCGGTCCAGGCGGGATCCGGGAGTATCGATCCACAAGATTAGGGGCCCGGGGCCTTGTCGCAAAGCCGCCAGCCTATGAAGGATATGTCACCTGGACGATGATGGCGCCGATGCTGATCCCCGAAACCCGATCGCAGCCCGGCTGCACCGAGCCACGCGCAGGCGGTTCCGGCGATTCCGGCTTCACGCTGCTGGAGGTGCTGGTCGCGTTCGTGATCGCGGCGCTGGCACTCGGCGTCCTGTTCGAAGGCGCCGTCGAGGGTATCCGCTCGACACGCATCGCCGATCGCACCCAGGAGGCGATGTCGCGCGCCCAGTCGCACCTCGCCACCATCGGGCATGGCGTGGCCCTGGGGCCATCGACCCAGGAAGGCGAGGACGGAAGCGGCTTCCATTGGAGCCTTCGCATCGTGCTGCTGCAATCCGCTACCATCGGTTCGAGCGACGGGTCGAATGGCGGGTTCGGCAATGGCGGGGGCGATTCCGGCGGCAAGCAGCCGCGGGCGGCCCTGTATGCTGTCCAGGTCACGGAATCCTGGCCCGACGAGGCGGCGGCGGGCGATCATACCCGGTCCGTCACGCTCCGCACCGAGCGGCTCGGCCAGCTTCAGGGTGCCGGTCCGTGAGGGTGCGCGCCCGGGCGGCCGGAGATGCCGGCTTCACCCTGCTCGAGATCATCGTGGCCCTGGTGGTGCTCGGCATCCTGCTGTCGACGCTGACACGCGGCGTGCAGTTCGGGCTCGCCGCGTTCGATCGACAGGACCGGATGATCCAGACCGGTGGCCGGCTGGAAGCCGTCGACCGGACATTGCGCCGCCTGATCGAGCAGCTCGACCCGGGCACGTCGACCGACGGCGACACCGTTGCCGGCGGGCAGCACGTGCTGGTGTTCCGGAGCCCGCTGCGCCTCGCCGGCTCAAGCAAGCCCGGCGATCCCCAGACCGACGGTCTGCTGAATTTGCGGTTGTCGGTGGATTCCGGTCACCGCCTGATCCTGACCTGGTCACCGTACCGCCATGTGATCCCGACCGGTCCCGCCCCCAAACCGCACGATGACGTGCTGATGACCGGAGTGGACCGGATCGACATCAGCTACTTCGCGGAGGGCGGCTGGCATACGCGGTGGCGGCAACCGGCACCGCCGGCGCTGATCCGCATCCGCATCGTGTTCCCGGACGGCGACCCCCGCCACTGGCCAGATATCGTCGCCGCTCCTGTGCGTGAGCAACCAGGCAATTGAGCCGATGACCCGTCGTGTCTCGCGCAGCGATCCTTGCTGACTCGTGGTCGCAACGCCTGCCAAAATTATTCCCACGGTGTAGATCCGGCCAGTTCATGAACGGGCCATCCTTGGACATCGACACGAGTCTCGACCAAATTCGTTGACGAACAAATGAACTCCTACGGACCTCTCGACAGTTCGGCATGTACGTCTGCATGCAACATCGACGGTGCATTCAACAACATGCTCTGGAAGAAGTCCGAGAATCGCCCGTGTGTTGACTGATCGTTCATCTAATATTTGTTACGATATAGGATCGAACCCATATCGGTGAACTGGAATTGTTGTTAATCTTGGATGAACACTCTGTGGATGACCGGGTCGCCATGCCTTGTCCGGACTTCATGCCTGCCGGGCATGAAGTCGTCCGGTGGCGGCAGGGGTTGGCCGGTGTCGGCTTGAACGCACTCGGCCGGCAGATCGGTCGCCGAAGTCGTTGAACCGGCAAATGGCATATTTGGCCCCGCCGGGGCCGCGTAAGCGGATTTCAACCGGGACGAGCTTGATCTATCGTTGGTCCCGATGATTGCGGATGTTCTGACCTGGTGGTCGCGCCAGATGCTCGAGCTGGTACCGGCGCGCTTTGCGCGTCCGGACCCGTCCGCCGTGGGCGCATTGCTGGTCGAGCCCTATCCGCGCGGCGACGGCATCCGTCTGGTCCGTCGCCAGGCCGGCGAGGAGACGGTGCTGGGCGATGTACCGCTGCGCCGTAACGGCTTCGGCGATACGCAGGACACCGGCGTCGCGACCGATCCAGACGGGACGCTGGATGCGGATGACGATGCCGGCCTGCGGACAGCCCTGTCCGCCGCCGGGGCCAATGGAGCCGGCGGCATGGTGCTGCTACGGCTGCCGGCGGGAACCGCGCTGCAGCGCGACGTGACGTTGCCGCTTGCCGCAGAGGCCGGGCTCGATCGGGTGCTGGCCTACGAAATGGACCGGCTGACCCCGTTCGCCGCCGACGACATCTTCTTTTCCTGGGCCGTGCTGCGACGCGACCGCGAGGCGGGCCGGATGCAGCTGCGTCTTTCGCTCGTGCCCAAGGCGCCGCTGCTGCCGCTGCTCGAAACGTTGCGCAGTGCGGGGGCCGGCCCGCGGGCGATCGAGATCCGCGGGGCCTCGCCCGGGTCGGCCCGGCCGCTACGCATTCCGCTCGCCCATGAGCGGCCGGCCTCGGCACGACAGGAGCGCCGCCTGCTGCTGATGGCCGGCGGATGCTGCGCGATGCTCGCACTGCTGGCGATCGTGCTGCCGTTCATCCTGCAGTCGGTGGCCGCACATAAGCTGGATCGACAGGTCGCCGGGCTGCAGCCCCGGGTCGACGCGGTGCAAGCGCTGCGTCGCCGGATCGCCGGCAGCACCGCCGGCGGCGATCTGGTCAGTACCGAACGCCGTCGCCTGGGCGATGCGCTGGGTGTGATGGCCGCGGTGACGCGGGTATTGCCCGATGACAGCTATCTCTCTGACTTCACCCTGCGCCAGGGCGTGCTGACGATCAGCGGCCAGTCGCCGGGCGCCGCCAAGCTGATACCGGCGATCAGCAGCGATTCCGCATTCTCCGCCCCGGCCTTCGCCGCTCCGGTCACCCGGATCGAAGGCCAGAACACCGACCTGTTCTCGATCCGCGCCGGTGTCACCCGCTGATGGCCACTTCCCAGCGCTCCCTCGGCACACGTGCCGGTTCCCTGCCCGAAGGCCGTGCGGGACGGGCCCTGGCGCTCGGCATCGCCGCCATCATCCTCCTGCTGCTGTGGGAGGCGGTCGGCAGTCCGTTGATCGACTGGTACCAGGACCGCGCCCAGGCCATCGCCGGCCGCCGTGCCCTGGTGGCCCACATGCAGACCCTGGCAGCCGACCTGCCCGCCCTGCGCCAGGCTGCCGCGTCCAGCGCCGCACGCACCGGCCCGGTGGCGCTGATCGAGGGGAGCAGCGATGCGGTCGCGGCGGCGGCCTTGCAGGAGAAGGTGCAGCAGATGGCCGCTTCACTCGGCGCCACCCTCTCCAGCACCGAAAGCCTGCCGGCGAGCCAGGCGGGCGCCTACCGGCGGGTCGGTGTGCGGATCTCGGTCAGCGCCACGTTCGAGGTGATGGTGCGGCTGATCGCGGCGATCGAGCAGGCGTCACCGTCGATGCTGATCGACGACCTGCAGTTGCACGGTTCGCGGATCCTGTTGCAGGCCTCGACACCGCTGGAAGGCGCCCTGACCGTCATGGCATTCCGCTCCGGCAAGCCGGATGCGCCCACTGCTGCAGGTGCCGGCGCGCCGGACGACCAGTCGCCATGAGCGCCCCGGTCCCCCGCCAGGTACGACCGCGGCCGCTGTTATGGCTGGCCTCCGGATGCGCATGCGTGCTTGTGGGGTTGCTGGCTCTTGAATATCACTCCGGCGTCGCTCGGGAGATCAGCCTGGCCCACCCATCAGACCATGTCGCGACCGCAGCCCGGGCGGCCGGCCCGGATGCGACTGCCGGTTCCTCGCCAACCCCGCTCGTCGTGCAGGACTGGACCAAGACCGTGCTCGCTCGTCCGTTGTTCAGCCCGTCCCGCCGTCCGGCCGCGACCGTAGCCGCAGGCCCGCAGCAGCCGCGTCTTGCAGGGATCGTCATGGGCCCGTCCGGACGCCGCGCGATCTTTGCAGGCGAGGGAGACGCCCGCGGTATCGTCGCCGAGGTCGGGCAACAGGCAGGTGCGTGGCAGATCCGGGCGATCAACGAGACCACCGTGCAGGTGATCGGTCCCGAGGGGCTTCGTACGCTCACCCCATCGCGTGACTCCACGGCCCCCGCCGATAACGATGGTTCGGCCGCTGGAACGCCGACACTTCCGACGCATCCGTCGATCCTGGATCTTCTGCGCAACCGGTCGCTCCAGATCGGACCGGCGAACGCGTCGATGCCGCATTTGCCAACATCATTGCAGCTGCCACGGACTCCACCCAACCGGGGTCCTATCGGCGACCAGGAATCACCGCCTTGATCGCTTCGTCAGATAGCCCGATGCCACGTCTGTCCCCGATGCGATCCATGCCCGTCTCCAGGCTCACGGCACTTCTCGCCACGGCGGGCCTGATCCTGTCCGGCTGCAATCGGGTCGAGCAGCCGGTGATCAGGCCGTTGCGGCCGCTGCAGTCCAGCATCAATGCCGCCCAGCCACGGACCGACGGCGATATCGGCGCGATCGATCGGGTGCAGGCGCCCCAGATCAGCTACGGCCGCAACCACCAACCGACCGTCAGTCGCGGCACCGGGCCGACCGGTGCGGGGTCGATCACGCTCAACTTCAGCGATACCGACATCCGCGACGTAGCCGCGCAGATCCTCGGCGGCCTGCTGCATGCAAATTACACGATCGATCCGGCGGTCAAGGGAACGGTGACGCTGCACACCTCCACGCCGCTCGACATCAGCCAGCTCGTGCCGACGCTGCAGGTGCTGCTGTCGCAGGTCGGCGGGACGCTCTACCAGTCCGGCGGCATCTATCGGATCGTCGCCACCACCGGCGGCGGACAGCCTGCCGGTGGTCCGCCGGGCGGCGGCGGCGGTAGCGGCTCGCAGGCGTTGGCCGAAGGCGCCGCCCTTGCCGGCAGTGCGATGGTGCCGCTGCGCTTCGCGGGTGCCGAGGATCTCGCCAAGGCGTTGCAGCCGTTCGTTCAGGCCGGCTCCCGCATCACGCCGGTCGCAGGGTCCAATGCGCTGCTGATCAGCGGGGACCCGACCGTCCGCAACACTCTGGTGAACCTGATCCAGGCCTTCGACATCGATGCGCTGGCCGGCCAGTCCTACGCGTTGCTGCCGGTCGATTCCGGGGATGCGAAGGATATTGCCACCTCGCTGCAGGAAGCGCTGCGCGGACGCGGTGGTTCGCTTTCGCAGGTGGTCCGGGTCATCCCGATGACCCGTGTCGACGCGGTCCTGGTGGTGGCCAACGACGCGAACTACGTCAACGACGCGCGGCGGCTGTTCATGCTCATCGAGCGGACCCGGCGCACCACGGTCCGGTCCTGGCACGTCTATTACCTGCAGAACAGCCACGCCAACGACGCGGCCTACGTGCTGCAGCAGGCCTTCACGCCGAACGACGTGACGGCGCAGCCGACGCCGACGCTGCAACCGAACATTCCCGGCTCGAACGGCCAGAGTGGCGGATCCAGCTCGGGCGGCCTGGGCTCGAGCGGCGGATCGAGCGGCGGGCTCGGATCCAGTGGTGGCCTCGGTTCCAGCGGCAGCCTCGGTTCCAGCTCGGGCGGCTCCGGATCGGGCGGTGGGCTCGGATCGGGACTTGGATCGAGCAGCGGCAGCCCGTCCGGAAACACGGGAAGCTCCGGACCGACCGGCGGTGGCCAGACCGCCGGCGCCAATCCGCTGCTGGGAGGCCTCGACAGTTCCGGCGGCGGCGGTGCCGAGGCACGGACGATGAAGATCATCTCCAACCCGCAGAACAACGCGATCCTGGTCTATGCCACCGACCAGGAGAACGACACGGTCAACCACATGCTGCGCAAGGTCGACATCCTGCCGCTGCAGGTACGGATCGACGCCGTCATCGCCGAAGTCCAGCTCAACGACTCGCTGCAATACGGCACCCAGTTCTTCTTCAAGTCGGGCGGCATCAACGGCGTGCTGAACACCGGAGCCGCGTCCGGCACGAGCATTACCGGCGCCCTGACCGCGGGAGCCTTGAGCAGCACCCTGCCCGGCTTCATCATCGGCGGCACCGGCAATGGCGGGGCGCCCTTCGCGATCAACGCGCTGCAGGCCGTCACCACCGTGCATGTGCTGTCCTCGCCGGAACTGCTCGTGCTCGACAACCAGCCGGCCCGGCTGCAGGTCGGGCAGCTCGTACCGATCCAGACCGGCTCGAATTCGAGCACCATCGGCACCTCGGTGTTCAACCAGTTCACCTACCAGCCGACCGGCGTGATCATGCAGGTCACGCCCCGGGTCAATAATGGCGGCCTGGTGACGCTCGATATCTCGCAGGAGGTGAGCTCTGTCGCGGTGAACGGCACCGCTACGACCAATCCGACCTTCAACGACCAGTCGGTGGTGTCGCGTGTCGTCATCCAGGACGGCCAGACGGTCGGTTTGGCCGGGCTGATCACCGACCAGAGCAGCCGCGGCAACAGCGGCATTCCCTGGCTCAAGGACATTCCGATCCTCGGCCTGCTCGGCGGGAGCCAGAACAATGTGCGGGCGCGCACCGAGCTGCTCATCCTGATCACTCCGCACGTCATGCACGACCAGCGCGATGCCCAGGCGCTGACCGAGGATCTGCGCGACACGCTGATCAACGCCGCCGCGGTGCCTGACGAGCTGACGCCGATGCGCCAGACCGGCAGCGCCGATCCGCAGCAGCGGGTGCGGCGACGCACCGGCCTCGACAACTGATCGGCAACCGGCACCGCCTCGTCGCCCGGGACCTCCGCGATCCCGGGTTCGCGTTGCTGATCGTGCTGTGGACGCTGGTGCTGATTTCGCTGCTGGTCTCGACCATCGCGGCATCCGGCAGTGGCCGGACCAGGCAGGCGGCCGACCTCAAGCGCAACGCCCAGCTTCGTGCCGAAGCGGATGGCGGTGTCGAGGAAGCGGTATTCCATCTGCTCGACGGCTCGAAGGCGCACTGGCCGGCGGACGGCGCCGTTCACGTGATCAAGCGCGGCGACACCGTGCTGACGATGCGCATCGACACCGAAGCCGGCAAGGTGAACCCGAACCGGGCTTCGCAGGACCTGCTGGCGGGACTGTTCCAGGCGCTGGGCCTCGATAGCCGCACGGCACTGGCCACCGCCACGCGGATGATCGTCTGGCGGTTCGCCGGCGCCCAGGGCGCGGCCGAGCATGGCGATGGCCGGGACTACCTGCCGCCCGGCGCGCCGTTCGAGTCCATCCCCGAAGTCGGGCTGGTGGCGGGCATCACGCCCAGCCTGCTGGCCCGGCTCGCGCCGCATCTTTCACTCTATCGCGATAACGACCCGGAACCGGCATCCGCCGATCCGGTTGTGCAACAGGCGATGGCGATCGCGGCCGGCACCGGCGACACCGCGCGCCAGAACGCGATCGCCGGCTCGAACCAGCAGGGCAACAACCGCGACGAAAGCGTCGTGTCGGTCATATCCGAAGCGAAGGACGCGACCGGACGGCGCTTCGTGCGACGGGCGATCGTGCTGGTCGGCTCCGACCCGCAGACGCGCGGAAAGCCCGACCAGCGTCCATTCCAGATCATGACCTGGGACGCCCCCGCCGCCTGAACCCGACAGCACCGGGCGTGCCTGGACGCTGACGATCGTTTGCGCTAACCGCTTGATCTGATCGAAATGAAGCCGGGATTCACTATGCGCACTGCCCTCGTTACCGGAATCACGGGCCAGGATGGCGCCTACCTCGCCGCCCTTCTGCTCGAGAAAGGCTACCGCGTCGTCGGCATGGCCCGACGATCGGCGTCTGCCGACATGGTCAGCGCGCGCCTGCGCTGGCTCGGCGTGCTCGACCGGATCGAGCTGGTCGATGGCGACCTGCTCGACCTGTCCAGCCTGATCCGCATCGTCAACTCGGTCGAGCCGGACGAGGTCTACAACCTGGCTGCCCAGAGCTTCGTCGCCGCCTCCTGGCAGCAGCCGTTGCTGACCGGGCTGGCGACCGGCATCGGCGCTGCCAACCTGCTCGAAGCCGTGCGGATCGCCCGGCCCCAGGCCCGTTTCTACCAGGCCTCCTCGTCGGAGATGTATGGCCTGATCCAGGAGAAGGTGCAGAGCGAGCGCACGCCGTTCTATCCGCGCTCGCCCTATGCCGTTGCCAAGCTCTACGCGCACTGGATGACGGTAAACTACCGCGAGAGCTTCGGCCTGCACGCCTCGTCGGGCATCCTGTTCAACCATGAGAGCCCGCTGCGCGGCATCGAGTTCGTGACCCGCAAGGTCACCGACGGCGTGGCGCGGATCAAGCTCGGGCTGGCCACGCAGCTGCCGCTCGGCAACCTCGATGCCACCCGCGACTGGGGCCATGCGCGCGACTACGTGGAAGCCATGTGGCTGATGCTGCAGCAGGACGTCGCCGACGACTACGTGGTCGCCACCGGCCGCACCACCTCGATCCGCGAGTTGTGCCGCATCGCCTTCTCGCATGCCGGGCTGAACTACCAGGATCATGTGGTCACCCGCTCCGACCTGATCCGGCCGGCGGAAGTGGACGTGCTGCTGGGCGATGCCTCGAAGGCCAAGGCAAAGCTCGGCTGGCAGGCCACCACCACCCTGGAAGTCATGATCGCCGAGATGGTCGAGGCGGATCTCGCCCGTCATCGAGCCACGGCCCGCAGCGCTATCGCCTGAGAGGGGAAGCGCCATGAGTGGGCGACGGATTCTGGTTACCGGACTGTCCGGGTTCGTGGGACGACACCTTCCGTACGCCATCGACGAGTTGCTGCCCGACGCACAACTCTTGCCGCTTCCGTGCGACATCACCGACGCGGCTGCGGTGCGAAACGCGGTCGTCGATCTGCGCCCTGATGCATGCCTGCACCTTGCGGCGATCGCGGCGATCCCGATCGCCCGCGCCGAGCCGGACCGCGCCTGGTCGGTGAACCTGCACGGCACCCTGAACCTGGCACGGGTATTCCGGGACGAACGGCCGGATGCGCCGTTCCTGTTCGTCTCCAGTGCGGACGCGTACGGCGCCTCGTTCCAGCTTGGCCGCGCGCTCGACGAGGACCTGCCGCTCTCGCCGATGAACACCTACGGCGCCACCAAGGCCGCCGCCGACCTGGCGCTGGGCGCCATGGCGGCCGAGGGTTTCCGCGCCATTCGGCTGCGTCCGTTCAATCATACCGGTCCAGGCCAGGCGCCGGATTTCGCCATTCCCGCCTTCGCACGGCAGATCGCGCTGATCTGTGCCGGGCGGCAGGAACCGGTGCTGCGTACCGGCAACCTCGCCGCGTTCCGGGACTTCCTGGATGTGCGTGATGTCTGCCGTGCCTACGCGCTTTGCCTGAAGCACGGCGACAGAATGGAACCCGGGATCATCCTGAACATCGCATCCGGTACAGCGCGCCGGATCGGCGATGTGCTGCAAGGGTTGCTGGCGATCTCCGGTGTCGCGGTCACTGTCGAAGCCGAAGCGGCCCGTGCCCGCCAGACCGACATCCCGCTCGCCGTCGGTAACTCCAGCCGCCTGCGCGACCTGCTTGGATGGACCCAGGAAATCGCCTGGGAGCAGACGTTGCGCGATGTTCTCGACGACTGGACAATCAGGGTTGCCGAACAGAGCTGAAGGCTTGATGCCGAGATCGTCATTCGCAGACGCTATGAATCGTTTCCCGGAACCATGACGAACCACTGGCGCTGATAGAGTAATATGGACGAACATAGTAACTTATGAGCAAGCCCTCTAACCGCCAGAAAATCCTTACCGAAGGCATGCGCGTGGTACACGAGCATGGTTTCGGCGGCTCCAGCGTACGCGACATCGTCCAGGCGGCCGGTGTTCCACAAGGCTCGTTCACGAACCATTTCGTATCGAAAGAAGCATTCGGCCTGGAGATCATCGATCTCTATTTTGCAGCAGCTCAGGCTGCGCTCGACGAGAGCCTGGGCCGCGAAGAGATATCGCCGCTGCAGCGCCTGCGCACCTATTTCCAATTGAACCGCGACAACCACAGTCGGAATGATAGATGGAACGGCTGTCTGCTTGGTAATTTTAGCGCCGAAACGAGTGAGCGCAGCCCGGCGATCCGGGTCCGCATCGGCGAAATCTTCGCAGAGTTCGAAGGTGCTTTCGCAGCCTGCCTGCGTGCTGCAGTCACGGCAGGCGAGGTTCCGCCCGACCTCGACTGCGACCAGGTGGCCGGCTTCATCGTCGGCTCGCTACAGGGCGCCATGCTGCTGGCAAAAGCGCAGCACAGTACATCCCCGTTCGACCGGTTCGAGGAAATCCTGTTCAGCCGGGTGCTTCGTCTTCCAGGACGTTGACACTTCAATACGGACGTCCATATTGGTTAAGGCGATACGGCGTGACTGCCGAAGCAATTCCTGAAGGATGTTCGCGATGACCAAACAGACCGTTCTGATCACCGGCGCACTGGCCGGGATCGGCCGCGCCACCGCGCTCGCCTTCGCACGTGACGGTGCACGTCTGGTGGTGTCCGGCCGCCGCGAAGAGGCCGGGCACGCACTGGCGTCTGAACTTCGCGACCTCGGTGTCGAGGCAGAGTTCATCCGCGCCGACGTCCGTCACGAGGACGATGTGCGCAAGCTGGTCGACCAGACCGTTGCCCGCTTCGGTCGTCTCGACGTGGCGGTAAACAATGCCGGCACCGAAGGCGTGCCTGGTCCGGTGGTTGATCAGACCGCGGAAAGCTACCACGCAACGTTCGACACCAATGTCCTGGGCGTGCTGCTCAGCATGAAGCACCAGTTGCGCATCATGCAGCCGCAGGGCAGCGGCAATATCGTCAACCTGTCCTCGGTCACCGGCAAGGCCGGCTTCGCGAACGCCTCGGTCTATACCGCAAGCAAGCACGCGGTCGAAGGCCTGACCAGGTCGGCGGCACTCGAGGCAGCCGCGTTCGGTGTGCGCGTCAATGCGGTCGCACCCGGTCCAGTCCAGACTGAAATGCTGGATCGCTTCACCGGGCACAGCGCCGATGCAAAAGCGGGTTTCGCGGCGATGCTTCCTCTCAAACGGATCGGCACCGTCGAGGAGATCGCGCAAACGATCCTGTTCCTGGCTTCCGATAAGGCGGCCTTCATTACCGGCCAGTCCTTCGCTGTCGATGGCGGCATGCTCGCCGGCTGACGACGTCCAGGATCCGTTCAGGCTGGCATCCGGTCACCGCGGGATGCCAGCCTGCAGGATGGCGAGGCGTTCCGTGGCAACGGAGCAGGATTATTCCGGCTTCAGCCCGCCGCCCAAAACGCGATACAGCGTCACGAGGTTCTGCAACTGGGCTTCCCTCACGGTGATCAGCATCTGCTGTGCTGCATACAGGGTACGCTCGGCATCCAGCGCCGTCAGGTAGGTATCGACGCCGGCCTGGAACCGCATGTTGGCAAGCCGGTAATAGTCGCTCGATTCATCGACCTGAGCCTGCTGCGCACGCGTCTGGTCGAGATAGGTCGCGCGGGCGACGAGTGCATCGGACACTTCACGGAACGCCGTCTGGATCGCCTGCTCATAGGCGACGACATCGAGGTCGCGTTCGATTTTCGCAAGGTCGAGGTTGGCGCGGTTCTGACCCCAGGTGAAGATCGGCACGGTGATCTGCGGCGCGAAGCTCCAGGTCGTGGCGCCCCCGGTAAACAGGTGGCTGAGCTTCAGGCTCTGCAACCCGTCCGACGCGGTCAGGGTAATCTGCGGGAAGAACGCAGCGCGTGCAGCACCGATATCGGCATAGGCACCCCGCAACGTGTGCTCGGCCTGCATGATGTCGGGACGTCGCGTCAGGAGGTCGGACGGCAGGCCGGCTGGAATATCGAGCGTCAGGGTCTGTGCGCCGAGCGGGTTCGGCGGCGGCAGGTCTGCCGGCAGCGGCTCACCGACCACCAGCACCAGGGCGTTCTCGTCCTGCGCGGCCTGACGCGTGTATTGCGCTAGGTTGGCCTGCGCCGTCGCCACCGATGTCTGCACCTGTCGCAAGGTCAGCAGCGTCGTGGCGCCGTGATCGAACTCGGCCTGGGTCAGCCGCTCGGTTTCCTGCTGCGTATGCAGAGTGTCGGCGGTCACCTTGAGCAGCGCCTGATCGGCCAGCAGGGCGATGTAGTCGGTGGCGACCTGCCCGACCACGGTCAACTGGACGGCGCGCCGGTTCTCCCGCTGCGCTAGGTAGTTCTCGAATGCCTGCCGGGTGAGCGAACGAAGCCGCCCGAACAGGTCGACCTCGTAGGACGAGAAGCCGACGCCGGCACTAAAGTAGCGATAGGTGCCGCCGCCCTGGCCGGTCGAGGTCGCGCTGGTCGAGGTGCCGGTGGAGGCGGACGTGCTGGTGCCGGTGCCGGTGCCGGTGCCGGTGCCGGTGGATGACGTGGCCCCGGTGCTAGCGCTGCCCCCGGAACTGGTGCCGACAAGACCGCTGTTGCTGAGACCCTGATACTGGGCGGCCCCGGTCAGGCCGATGCTCGGGAAGAGGTCGGAACGCTGGACGCGATACTGCGCCTGCGACTGGGCGATATCGAGCACCGCCGTACGAAGGTCGCGGTTGGAGCGCAGCGCGATCTCGATCAGGCGCCGCAGCCTCGGATCGATGAAGAAGTCGTGCCACCCCAACGCATCGGCCGAAACGACGAGGGCCGGTTGCGGCGCCACGGTCTTTGGATGATAGGCGGCGTTCGCAGGAAAGGTCGGTGCCGTCGGCAGCGACGGCTCATGATAGGCCGGCGCCAGGGTGCAGCCCGCAAGCAGGAGCATGGTCGCGGTCGCGGCCGGGAAACGGGCTCCGGGGCGGATCATCGTGCAGGCTCCGGGACCGTCGCAGGCTTCTCGTCGCGATCCTCGCCGGGCGTACCCGGCTTCACGCGGAACAGGCTCAGGATCAGCACGAAGAACAGCGGCACGAAAAAGATGGCGAGGAAGGTCGCCGACAGCATGCCGCTCACCACCGCGGTGCCGATCGCATTCTGCGAGCCCGAGCCGGCGCCGGTCGAGATCGCCAGCGGCAGCACGCCCAGGATGAAGGCGAGCGACGTCATCAGGATCGGCCGCAGACGCTGGCGCGCCGCATTGACCGCAGCGTCGAGCAGAGACTCCCCGCTATCGAAGTTGGCCTTGGCAAATTCGACGATCAGGATCGCGTTCTTGGCAGCGAGCCCGATCGTGGTGAGCAGCCCGACCTGGAAATACACGTCGTTCGACAAGCCGCGCAGCGACGTGCCGATCACCACCCCGACGATACCCAGTGGCACGACCAAAATTACCGCTGTCGGGATCGACCAGCTTTCGTAGAGCGCTGCCAGGCACAGGAACACCACGACCAGCGATAACGCATACAGCTTGGTCGTCTGCGAGCCTGCCTTCTGCTCCTCAAAGGACAGGCCGGTCCATTCGTAACCGAACCCGGCCGGAAGCTTGGCGGCCAGTTTCTGCATCGTCGCCATGGCGGCGCCGCTGCTCTGGCCGGGAGCCGGGGAGCCGAGGATTTCCACCGACGATACCCCGTTATAGCGTTCGAGCTTCGGCGAGCCGTAGATCCACTCGCCCTTCGCGAAGCTCGAGAACGGCACCATCTGCTGCTGGCTGCCGAGCACCGTGCCGGACGCGGCACTCGTCGCCGCGGTGTTGCGGACATACCAATGGTCGAAGTCGCCGGGCAGCATCCGGGACGCGGCGGTGCCCTGGATATAGACCCGCTTGACCCGTCCCTCGTCGAGGAAGTCGTTGACGTAGGAGGAGCCCCAGGCGGAGCCGAGCGAGGCATTGATGTCCGCCAGCGTGATGCCAAGCGCCGCCGCCTTCTCTCGATCGATGGTGATGCGATATTGCGGCTCGTCGTTCAGCCCGTTCGGCCGCACACCCATCAGCGTCTTGTCCTGCGCCGCCATGCCGAGCAGCTGGTTGCGCGCGGCGAGCAGCGCGTCATGGCCGAGATTGGCGTTGTCCTTCAGCTCGAAATCGAAGCCCGTTGCATTGCCGAGTTCCAGCACCGCCGGCGGCGTGAAGGCAAACACCTGCGCGTCACGAATTCCCGCAAAGTGCTGCATCGCCCGGGCGGCGACCGCCTGCACGGTGCCGGCCTTGGTCTTGCGGTCCCCGAACGGCTTGAGGTTCACGAAGGCGAGTGCCGAGGTCTGGCCGCGCCCGGCAAAGCCGAAGCCGTTGACCTCGAACACGCCGTTTACGTAGGCGCCCTCGTCCTTCAGCAGGTAGTTGGTGACATCGTCGAGAACCTTCTGGGTCCGGTTCGCGGTCGCACCCGGCGGGGTGGTGATCTGCACGAACATGACGCCCTGGTCCTCTTCCGGCAGGAAGCCGCCAGGAATGCGCAGGAACAGCACGGCCATCAGGGCGACGATGCCTGCAAAGGCCAGCATGGAGATCCAGCGGAACCGCAGCATCCAGCCGACGGCACCGATATAGAAGCCCGTCATCCGGCTGAAGCCGCGGTTGAACCAGCCGAACACGCCCTTCTGCTTGGCATCCTTTTTCGGACGGCGCAGGATCGTGGCACACAAGGCCGGCGTGAGGATCAGCGCCGTCGCCACCGACAGGGTCATCGAAGAGACGATGGTGATCGAGAACTGCCGGTAGATCACACCTGTGGAGCCGCCGAAGAACGACATCGGCAGGAACACCGCCGACAGAACCATGGCGATACCGACCAGCGCGCCGGTGATCTGGTCCATCGAGATGCGTGTCGCCTGCTTCGGCGTCAGGCTCTCGTCTTCCTCGAGCACGCGCTCGACATTCTCCACCACGACGATAGCGTCATCGACCAGCAGTCCGATCGCCAGGACCATGCCGAACATGGTCAGGCTGTTGATCGAGTAGCCGGCCAGGCCCAGCACGCCACAGGTTCCGAGCAGCACCACCGGTACCGCGATGGTCGGGATCAGCGTCGCGCGGAAGCTCTGCAGGAAGATGAACATGATGATGAAGACGAGGATGATCGCGATGAACAGCGTCTCGACCACGTCATGGATCGACAGCCGCACGAACGGCGAGGTGTCGTACGGATAGACCACGTCGAGCCCGTTCGGGAAGTTCGGGCGCAGCCGCTCGATCGTCTGCTTGACCGCGGTCACAGTGTCGAGCGCGTTCGCACCGCTCGCCAGTTTCACCGCGATGCCGGAGGCCGGCTTGTTGTTGTAGAGCGTGCTGATGGAATACTGCTCGGCGCCGAACTCGACGCGTGCCACGTCGCTGACATGTACCTGCGCGCCGGAGGTCGTCACCTTCAGCAGGATCTTGCCGAACTGTTCGGGCGTGTTCAGGTAGGACGGCCCGATGATGGTGGCGTTGAGCTGTTGCGTATCGAGCGCCGGCAGACCGCCGAGCTCGCCGGCCGCCACCTGCACGTTCTGCCCCTGGATCGCCAGGGCGACGTCCGCCGGCGTCATCGCGTAGTTGTTGAGCTTGGCCGGATCGAGCCAGATCCGCATCGCGTATTCGGTGCCGAACAGCTGGAAGTCGCCGACCCCCGCGGTGCGGCTGATCGGATCCTGGATGTCGGAGGCGATGTAGTTGGCGATGTCGGCCGAGTTCATGCTGCCGTCGGTCGAGACGAAGCCTGCGATCAGCAGGAAGTTCTTGGTCGCCTTGGCAACGCGGATACCTTGCTGCTGCACCACCGTCGGCAGGCGCGGCTGGGCCAGTTGCAGCTTGTTCTGCACCTGCACCTGGGCAATGTCCGGATTGGTGCCCTGATCGAAGGACAGGGTGATGGAGATCGAGCCGTCCTTGTCGCTCTCGGACGAGAAGTAGAGCAGATGGTCGATGCCGGAGAGCTGCTGCTCGATCACCTGCACCACCGTCGACTGTACCGTTTCCGCGGACGCGCCCGGGTAGGTGACGGAAATCGAGACCGCCGGCGGGGCGATCGACGGATACTGCGCGATCGGCAGGCTGGTGATCGAGATGGCGCCGCCGATCATCATGATGATTGCCAGCACCCAGGCAAACACCGGGCGGTCGATGAAGAAGCGCGACATGCCGATGGTCCTAGTGGGCTTGCGGCGGAGTCTTGGCCGGCGCGCCAGGTTCGGGCTGCACCGGCTTCAGGTCGCTGCCGTCGACCGTCACCTGGCGCGTCTGCACGGCATCGCCGGGATGAATGTTCTGCAGCCCGTCGACGATCACATGGTCGCCGTCGGCGAGGCCTTTCGACACGAGCCAGTCGTTGCCGATCGCGCGGTCGGTGGTGACGCTGCGCTGCGCCACCTTCCCGTCCTGGCCGACGACCATCGCGATCGCATCGCCATGCTGGTTGTGGGTGATACCGCGTTGCGGGACCAGCAGCCCGTTCTGGCGAACGCCCTCCTGGATCTGCTCGCGCACGAACATGCCCGGCAGCAGCAGCCCCTCGGCATTGGGGAACAAGGCCCGCAGCGTCACGGAGCCGGTGGTCGGGTCGACGCTCACCTCGGAGAACAGCAGCCGGCCAGGATGTTCGTAGCGGCTGCCGTCATCGAAGATCAGGCTGACCTCGGCGGCGCCGTCCCCGGCACGCTTCAACTGGCCCGCCGCCAGTTCGCGTTTCAGCCGCAGCAACGTCGTGCTGTCCTGGGTCACATCGACATAGATCGGATCGAGCTCGGTGATGGTGACCAGCGAGTCCGTCTGGTTCTGCGTGACGAGCGCCCCCTCGGTTACGCTCGACCGCCCGGTACGCCCGGTGATGGGCGCATACATGCGGGTGTAGGCGAGGTTGATGGACGCGGTCTGGACCGACGCCTCGCCGCTACCGATATTGGCCTGGTCCTGTCCGAGCGTCGCCACCGCGTTGTCGAGGTCTTGCTTGCTGACGGCGAAGGCCCGGGCCAGCGGCTTATACCGATCGACGGTCATCTGCGCGGACACCACGGTCGCCTTGGCGCCGGCCAAGGTCGCCTTAGCACTCGCGAGGCTCGCCTGATAGGGCTTGGGATCGATCTGGTAGAGCTGCTGGCCGGCTTTGACCGTGTCGCCTTCGGTGAACATGCGCTTCAGCACCAGTCCATTCACCTGCGGCCGCACCTCCGCGATCCGGTGCGCCGCCAGTCGGCCGGGAAGCTCGGTGGTCAGCGTCACCGGCGCGGTGTGCAGGGTGACGACATCGACCGTGACCACCTGCTTGGCCTGCTTGGGCTTCTCGGCCTTGCCGCATCCTGCCATCGGCACCGCCACCAGAAGAGCAAGGCAGCATGCGGCACTACGGGTGACGGTCATGGCGGTCTTTCACGGTCCTTGCCCAGATCCATAAAACCGGAAACAGGCATAATTTAGAAACCGCGCGGTTTCTATTTCGAAAACTAACCAGTTTCCGGATCATCGTCAACGGTTCTATATCCGGCTGCATGGGCACACGGCATTCAAGAAACAACGGGATCATCGATCCGGCGGACGGCGTATCCGCGAACAGACTGGCCGCACCGCAGCGCGCCGGCCGCCCATCGCTCTCCGGCGAGGTGCGTCGAACCCGTCTTCTCGAAGCAGCTGCGCGCATCTTCCTGGAGAACGGCTATGTCGCCACGACCATGGCCGCGGTCGCCGAGGCAGCCGGGATGTCGAAGAAGACGCTCTACCAGGTGTTTCCGTCCAAGCTCATACTGTTCGATGCGTTGCTGGAGGCCCAGTTCTACCAGCTGCCGATACCGCCAGACCTGGGTGGCGATACCCAGGAAGAGCAGCTGGCACGACTGATCGTCGCCATCGCGACGATGCTGATGCATCCCGACCGCGTGGCGCTGGTCCGCCTGATCATCATCGACGGCCAGATCCTGCCGGAATTGGCGACGGCGTTCGAGCGCCTGGAGCTCAGTCGCGACCTGAACGATCTGGAAGCCTGGATCGGCCAAGAGATGGCAGCCGGCAGGCTGTGGGTCGAGGATGTGTCCGAAGCCGCCAATCTGCTGTTCGGCATGACCGTGGCGGAGCCGATGCTGGCCAAGCTCGTGAAGGCGCCGCGCCACGACACCATGGAACTGCTCGAGCGTCGCATCCGAAAGGCCGTCGCGGTATTCCTGCGCGGCATGAACGCCCTGGCTTATGAAAGGCCGGCGGACGATCCGGCAGGATCAGCGCGGCTCGACGCAGAGCCGGCCAAGCTCGCCTAACTCGCTCTCGGTGAACACCCTGCTGCGGGTAAGAAACCGGACACCCTCCGGCGCCTCCAGCGAAAACCCGCCGCCCCGCCCCGCCACCAGGTCGATGATCAACTGGGTATGCGACCACAGCGCATACTGGGCTGCACCGATATAGACCTCGGCACCCTCGATCGCCCCGAGATGGACATCCTGCGCCCCGGTCCGAAACTCCCCGGCCGGGTAGCACATCGGCGACGACCCATCGCAACACCCGCCCGACTGATGGAACATGAGCGCCCCGTGTTGCGCTGCAAGCTGCCGGATCATCCCGACCGCCTCCGCCGTCGCCACCACCCGCTCAACCACTGCTTACTTCCTTATTCGCGGCGAGATCGCGCGTGACGGTGGTGTGCCGAGCGAGAGCTCCCTCTTCGGGAGCGCCCGTCGTTACTGTCGAGAACCGGAGCGGAGCGGCCGTCGGGCCGTGAGCACCGGAAGCGCAGACAGTGGCGTCGGATCGCCGGCACAGCGCCGTCACGCGTGATCTCAGAAGAAGCCGAGGGCTTTGGGGCTGTAACTCACCAGCATGTTTTTCGTCTGCTGGTAGTGGTCGAGCATCATCTTGTGGGTCTCGCGACCGATACCGGACTGCTTGTAGCCGCCGAACGCCGCGTGCGCCGGATAAAGATGGTAGCAGTTGGTCCATACGCGCCCAGCCTTGATGGCGCGGCCGAAGCGATAGGCGCGGGTACCGTCGCGGGTCCAGACGCCGGAGCCGAGGCCGTACAGCGTGTCATTGGCGAGTGCCAGTGCTTCCTCGTCATCGCGGAAGCTGGTGACCGACAGCACCGGCCCGAAGATCTCTTCCTGGAACACGCGCATCCGGTTGTGCCCTTCGAGCACGGTCGGCTGCATGTAGAACCCCTCGGCGAGGTCCGGACCGAGATCGGCACGCTCGCCGCCGATCAGGGTTTTCGCACCTTCCTGACGGCCGATATCGATGTAGGACAGGATCTTCTGCAGCTGGTCGTTCGAGGCCTGCGCACCGATCATCGTGGACATCTCGAGAGGATTGCCCATCTTGATTTTCGCGACACGGGCGATCGCCTTCTCCATGAAGCGGTCGTAGATGCTTTCATGCACCAGCGCCCGCGATGGGCAGGTACACACCTCGCCCTGGTTGAGGGCGAACATCGAGAACCCTTCGAGGGTCTTGTCGAGGAAATCGTCGTCCTCTGCCATCACGTCGGCGAAGAATATGTTGGGCGACTTGCCGCCGAGCTCGAGCGTGACGGGGATGATGTTTTCCGACGCGTACTGCATGATCAGCCGGCCGGTGGTGGTCTCGCCGGTGAACGCAACCTTGGCGATGCGCGGGCTCTGCGCCAGCGGCTTGCCGGCCTCGACCCCGAACCCGTTGATGATGTTGAGCACGCCGGGCGGCAGCAGGTCGCCGATCAGGTCGGCCCACACCATGATCGACATCGGCGTCTGCTCGGCCGGCTTCAGCACGACGCAGTTGCCGGCGGCGAGTGCCGGGGCGAGCTTCCACACGGCCATCAGCAGCGGGAAGTTCCAGGGGATGATCTGGGCGACGACGCCGAGCGGCTCATGGAAATGGTAGGCGACGGTGTCGCGGTCGATTTCGGACAATGCCCCTTCCTGCGCGCGCAGGCAGCCGGCGAAATATCGGAAATGATCGATTGCCAGCGGAAGGTCGGCCGCCGTGGTCTCACGGATCGGCTTGCCGTTATCGATGGTCTCGACCAGGGCGAGCAGGTCGAGCCTCTCCTCCATGCGGTCGGCGATGCGCAGCAGCACGCGGGCACGATCCATCGGCGAGGTCTCGCCCCAGGCGTCGCGTGCCTTGTGGGCGGCATCCAGTGCCAGTTCGACGTCTTCCTTGGTCGAGCGGGCGACGCTGCAGATCACCCGCCCGTCGATCGGCGAGATATTGTCGAAGGTCTGGCCGCGGGTCGCCGGGACCCAGGTGCCGCCGATGAAGTTGTCGTAGTGCGGCCGGATCGCGATTTCCTTGGCGAGCTGGGCAAGCGTTTTCTCAACCATGACGGTCTCCCTCGTTTTCAGCCAGATTGCGCCTTATGACCGGCGCTGTTCCAGGTTGAATTCATTAAATTCGGCACCGGTCGCGAATGCCTTCTGGGTCCCGGCGCGGGTCACCGAATGGGCGGCGTATCGGACCGCCTGGTCCAGTGCGGCATGAAGGTCGTGGTGAACGACATAATGTGCCGCGAACGCCCCGATGAACGCATCGCCGGCACCGCTGGTATCGCGCACCTGCACCCGGACCGGCAGGATGTGCCGGGTCTCGTCGCGTGTGACCAGCAATGCGCCTTCGGCACCGAGTGTCACGATGATGGTGCCCATGCCGCGCTGCAGCAGAAGACGGGCGGCGATCTCGGCCTGGTGGCGATCGTCGGCGGGCAGACCTGTCAGGATCGACAACTCGGTCTGGTTCGGCATGAAGAAATCGACGCCGGCAATACGGTCGAGCGACAGCGCGGTGGTGGCCGGCGCCGGGTTCAGCAGCACCCGCTTGCCGTTCGCCCGCGCCCAGTCGATCGCGTGATAGACGCTGTCGAGCGGGATCTCGAGCTGCAGCAGGATCAGGTCGCAGCCGAGCAGGTCGGCGGCGGCCTGGTCGATGTCGGCCGGCAGGAGATGGTCGTTGGCACCCTTGACGATCAGGATGCTGTTGTCGCCGCGTGCGTCGACAAAGATCGGCGCCACGCCGCTGGATACGCCCGGCACCGCACGCACGTGGGTGCTGTCGATGCCAAGTGCGTGGAAGTTGGCGATCGTGTTGCCGCCGAACAGATCGTCGCCAACACGGCTCACCATCAGCACGTCGGCACCTAGCTTGGCGGCGGCGGCTGCCTGGTTGGCGCCCTTGCCGCCGGCGCCCATCTCGAAATGCGGCGCCTCCAGCGTCTCGCCGATGCGCGGCATGCGGTCGATCGTAGTGACTAGGTCGACCATGTTGCTGCCGATGACGCCGATGCGTGCGCTCATGAACCCTGTCCGCCTGGGGTGTTCAGCGCGGCGATACGCTGCGCCATGTGCCCGGCTTCGCCGCGGTCGAGATGGCCGAGGGTCAGCGAGAAGTGTGTCTGGCCACCCGGCGGCACCAGCCGGACGTTGCCCTTGCGTTTTTCCGCGGTGTAGCCCTCCGGCTCGCAGGTGGAGGGCAGGGCGAACGCGGCGACACCCTGGTCCGGATCGTCGAGGAGCCAGCGCACGCAATGCGGAAACTCGGCCGGGGCATAGGTGAGCGCGAAGGCGTCGCCATCCGGGCGCTGCAGCATCAGCGACGTGCAGCCCGCTTCGTCGGTGTTCAGGCCCTTGATGTAGAATACCTGCTCGGGATCGTAGCGGTCCGGCTCGTCCAGAACCTGCATGCGGTCCGGTGCCGAGGCCAGGGTGTCGATCAGGGCGCGATAGGCGTCGGTCGGCTGCACATGCCCCGGGATCGCGCGCCGCACGACGACCGCTTCGGGCGTGAACGGCACCGGCTGGACGATCCGGCCGCCCGGCACGAAGGCGAAGTTGACGTGCGCCATGTACATCAGCTCCATCGGCCGGCCGGAGCGGTTGTCGACCGACAGCGCCAGATCGAACAGCGCCGAACCCTCGGCCAGGGTGATGCTGGGGCGCGCCCGGTAGTGCGGACCGAAGCCCATAACGTGGTCGCGCTCGCTGGTCAGCCGCAAAGACAGCCTCCCATCCTGTTCCAGCAGTTCGAGCCAGGCGCTGCGCATGCGGGCGCAGGGAAACTCGCCATGTGCCGCATGATCGTCGCCGGCCGCCGGAACGCCGTTGCGAAGCAGGCCGCTATGGAAGGCGAAGCATCCATAGGTGCCGCCGATGGTGTCCGACGGCAGCGGCATGTCGAAGCCGCTGCGCATGGCGAGGTCGACGCCGTCGAACGTCGCGTCCCAGATCATCTGGCCGAACCAGGGCAGGACCACCAGCTCGCCGCGTTCGTTGCGCAGCCGCAGGGCCTCGATGCCGCTCTCGTAGCGGAACAGCGCGGCGGACAGGCCGCCCGCCTGGATCACCGGGCGGTCCATCGACGAGAGGCCGTCGCGATGCAGCGGGATGGTGGCGAGGATGCGCATGGATCAGCGCCTCGTGCGCAAGGCGTTGAGGGCGATCGACAGCAGCAGGAACGCGCCCCAGATGAAGTCGACCAGGAAGTTGCTGAACCGCATCAGTTGCAGCCCGGATGACAGCAGCATCAGCGCTAGCAGTGCCAGGATGATGCCCGGCACCGATCCGCGACCGCCGGCCGGGTTAGTGCCGCCAAGCACGGCGATCAGCACCGCCTCGAGCAGGTAGGACACGCCGTAGTCGGACTTGGCGGCGTTGGTCCGGCCGGACAGGATAATGCCGGCGATGCTGGCGAGCACGCCGCTCAGCATATAGGAGAAGAAAACCGTGCGGCTGGTGCGCAGGCCGGCAAAGGTCGCGGCGCGCATGTTCGTGCCGATCAGCTTCAGGGCAATGCCGAACGAGGTGCGGGTGAGCAACACCATCACCAGGGCGGCCACCGCCAGGAACACCAGCAAGGGTGCCGCCACGCCGAACAGGCGCCCGTTGCCGATCGCGCCCCACGCGGCCGGAAACCCGACGATCGCCGGACCGCCGGTCAGCACCAGGGCGATGCCGGTGAAGATCTGGCCGGACCCGATCGTCGCCAGGATCGGGGTGATCCGGGCCCGCGATACCAGGAGGCCATTGATCGCCCCGGCGACCAGTCCGACCCCGAGTGCCATGCCGATGCCGGCCAGCACCGGGCCGACGCCCATATGCATCAGCCCCGGCCCGTGCGCTCCGCCATAGGCGTGGAAGAACAGGCCGGCGACGATCCCGGACAGGTTGGCGATGCCGATGACCGAGAGGTCGATGCCGCCGGTCAGCATAGCCAGCATCATCGCGATCGACAGCAGGCCGAGTTCCGGCGCGACGTAGGTGATCGATTCGAACACATACGGGCGCAGGAACTTCTGCGGATTGAGTACCGCCATGGCGCCGAAGATCACCACCGTCAGCGCCACGAGTTGCAGCAGGGCCGGGTCGAGGCCCCTGATGCGACGGGAAAGGCGGTTCATGCGCCGCGCCTCCGGTCGCGCCAGGACGTCGCACCGGCCGCGACGATCACCACGAGGCCCACGACGATGCGCTGCCAGGTGGTGTCGATATGCATGATGATCAGGCTGTTGGTGAGCATGACCAGGGTGAACACGCCGAGCATGGTACCGACCACGCTGCCACGGCCGCCGAAGATGCTCACGCCGCCCAGCACGACCGCGGCGATCACGTCGATCTCCATCCCGACCATGTCGTGCGGATTGGCGATCCAGATCATCGAGCCATGCAGCAGCCCGGCGAACCCGGCCAGCGCGCCGGCCAGGCCATAGATGAAGAAGGTGGTGCCGCGCACGCTGAAGCCGGCGCGCCGGGCCGCTTCCTCGCCGCCACCGAGCGCGTAGATGCTGCGGCCGATCAGCGTGTAGCGCAGCATCATGTGCACCCCGAAGGCCAGGGCGAGATACACCAGCACCATCGCCGACAGCCCGGCCGGCTGCCCGCCGGCCTGGCTCACATGCAGGATCTGGGTGCGGCCGAAGGCGATCAGCGCGGGCGGCATCTGGTCGATGTTGATCTGGCTGGGACTGACCGCGCCGAGCAGGAAGCCGCGCACCGCGGTGCCGGTGCCGAGCGTCACGATCAGCGGGATCATGCGCAGCCCGTGCACGAACATCGCGTTCACCAGGCCCAGCGTCAGGCCGATCGCGGTCGCCGCGATGAAGGGCAGCAGCACCCCGTCATAGGGCAGCGCGATCATCGCCTTGATGGTCAGGTACATCGCGGCGATCGCGAAGGCCGGGAACGACACGTCGATCCCGCCGGACAGCATCACGATCATCACGCCGAGCGCCAGGATGCCGGTGATGACGTTGGCGCGCAGCAGGCTGAACAGGTTGGCCGCGTCCCAGAATGCCGGGTTGATCAGGCCGATGACCACCATCGACACCAGTGCCAGCAGGGCGACCGCCATCTCGGGCCGGCGCAGCAGGAGGCGCAGGGTGCCGGTGCGCGCGGGTGTCGCGATGGTGGCGCTCATGTCAAAGCCTTCAGGCGCTCGGAAAGCCGGCGCTCGCGCAGGCGCGGCGGCTCATGCCCGGCCAGCTCCTCGACCAGCCGGCCGCGATGCATGACCAGGATGCGGTTGCAGTTGCCGACCAGCTCGGGAAGGTCGTCGGAAATCATCAGCACGCCGAGACCGCGCTCGCGGGCCAGGGCACGGATGGTGCGGTGGATACCCGCCTTGGAACCGACATCGACGCCGACGGTGGGGCCGTTCAGGATCAGCAGACGGGGCTCCTGCAGCAGCCATCTACCGATCACCACACGCTGCTGGTTGCCGCCGGACAGTTGCATCACCGGCCGGTCGCCGGTCGGCGTGGCGATGGTCATGTCCCTGATCGTGCGGGCGGCGGCGTCGCTGGCGGCCCGGGTGCGCATCAGGCCGAACCGGCTCAGCACGTCGAGGGAACTCGCGATGATGTTGCGGTCGATGGTCTCCGGCAGGAACAGGCCCTCGGTGAGGCGATCTTCCGGGACGTAGGCGATGTGCTGATTGATCGCACTGCGCACGCTGTCGAGCCGGATCGGCCTTCCATCCAGGCTGATGGTCCCACGATAGCGAGGGCGCATGCCGAACAAGGCCAGCGCGAGCTCGGTACGGCCGGAACCGAGCAGGCCGGAGATGCCGACGATCTCGCCCGGCATCAGTCGCAGCGACACGTCCTGCAGTTCGCCGGGAACGGTTAACCCGTCGACTTCGAGCAGCGGGCTCACCTGCGAATCCGCCGGCGGTTCCCAGAGATACGGTTCCTCGGCGATGTCGGTGCCGGTCATGGCGCGGGTGATCGCCACCTCGTCGAAATCGGCGATCGGGCCGTTGGCGACCACCCGCCCGGACCGCATCACGCTCAGGCGCTCGCTGATGTCGAGCATCTCGCGCATCTTGTGGCTGACGAACAGGATCGCGATGCCGCGCGCCTGGATGTCGCGAACCACGCCGAACAGGGTGGCGACCTCGCGGCCGGTCAGGGCCGTGGTCGGCTCGTCCATGATCAGCAGTCGCGGATCGGCCATCAGTGCGCGCGCGATGGCAACCAGCTGACGTCCCGACACCGGCAGGCTGTCGACGGTTGCGTCGAGATCAAGATGCACGCCGAGCCGCTGCACCGCCGCCTCGGCATGCTCGCGCATGCGGCGCCAGTTAACGATGCGCCGCCGGTTGCGCAACTCGGCGCCGATCGACAGGTTCTCGGCGACCGTCAGGTTCCCGAACAGCGAGAAATCCTGGTAGATCACCTGCACCCCGAGCGCGATCGCCTGGCGCGGCGTCATCGCGCCGACATCGGCGCCGTCGATCAGGATGGCACCCCGATCGACCGCGTTGATGCCCGAGATCACCTTGATCAACGTCGATTTTCCGGACCCGTTCTCGCCGGCCAGGCAATGGATCTCGCCGGCGCCGATGCTGAGCGACACGCCGTCGAGCGCCTTCACACCAGCAAAGTGCTTGGCGACATCGCGCAGTTCGAGAAGCGGAACGGTCATGACCGGAACAACCAGTTAGAAGTTGTACTCGCCCATGTTGGCCTTGGTGACCCCGACCCAGCCCTGCCCGGCGAAAACGTTCGGCCGCTTGGGGTCGTTGTTCTTGATGTCTTCGTACCCCTTGAGGCCGAGATTGAGCCCTGCCTTGATCGGCTTCTTGGCCAGCGCCATCACCGCGAGGACATTCATCGCATAGCCGGCGATCGCCGGGTCCCAGAACTGGATGTAGTCGATGTCGCCATCCTTGAGATACTGGCCGGCGACCGACACCAGCCCGGTGCCGGAAAAGAACAGTTTCCCCTTCAGGCCGCGCTCGGCAATGAGCCGTCCGGCGCCGGCGGAGGTCGGCATCGGTGCGCCCAGGATGCCGCGCAGGTCCGGGTAGGTGGTCAGGATCTCTTTGAGCTTGTTGTAGTCGGTGGCGGCGTCGTCGTTGGTCTCGATGCGCTGCGTCGCCTGGCTCATCTTGGGGAAGTTCTTGACCTGATAGGCCACGGCGCCATCGATCCACTCGTTCTGCGACGTCGAGGTGAGGCTGCCGACGGTAGCGATATACTTGCCCTCGCCACCCATCTGCTGGCCGAGATTTTCCATCAGCTTGGCGCCGTAGGCGTGGTTGTCGAACGCCTCGATGTCGTAGTCTGTCGCTTGCAGGTTCGATGCCTCATGCGAGATAACGATGATGCCGCGGTCGCGCGCCTTCTGCAGTACCGGCTCGACCGCCTCGACCGAGAACGGAACGATGCAGATCGCATCGACGCCCTGGGCGATCAGGGTCTCGACGATACCGACCTGTGCGGCGGCATCGGCCTGGCTCGGGCCGACCATCCAGGTATCGTGGCCGTTATCGGCGCCGAACTGCTTCACGCCCACGCGCATGCGGTCGAACCAGGCGATGCCATCGAGCTTCACGACGGTGGCGATCGAGTATTTCTTGGTAGCCTTCGCGGTGATGTCCTTGGGCACCGCGGCCGCATCGACGGCGCTGGCGGCCGCGGCGGCGAAGCCCGGCTGCGCGAACCCGGCGCCGGCGACAAGTCCACCGATGCCGGCGGTGGCCATCAGAGAAAAGCTGCGGCGTGTAACCTTGATCATGAGTTTCGTCCCTGTTGTCTGCCGGCGTTCAATGCGCTGTGCTTGACTGTTCTCGTATAGCCCGGCGTGTCCGGCCCCGTCAGTAGCTGCCGGCAACCGGCGCGGTCTGGGTCACCAAAGCGATACCCGAACTGGTGCCGATCCGGTTGGCGCCGGCGGCGATCATCGCATGGGCCGCCTCGAGCGTGCGCACGCCGCCGGATGCCTTCACCCCCAGCGACGGCCCGACCACCGAGCGCATCAGCGCGACGTCCTCGATCGTCGCCCCGCTGGTCGAGAAGCCGGTCGAGGTCTTCACGAAATCCGCGCCGGCCTGAACGGAAAGCTCGCAGGCGAGCCGCTTCTCGGCATCTGTCAGCAGGCAGGTCTCGATGATGACCTTGAGCACCTGGTTCTTGCAGGCGGCGCGCACGGCGACGATGTCGGCCAGCACTATTTCGCGCAGGCCTTCCTTCAGTGCACCGACCGGGATGACCATGTCGATTTCCTCAGCACCCGCGGCGACCGCCTCGGTGGTCTCGATCGCCTTGACCGTGGATGGCATGGCGCCGAGCGGGAAGCCGACCACCGAGCACACGCGCACGGTGCTGCCGCGCAGCTGTTCGGCCACCAGCGGCACATGGATGGAATTGACGCAGACCGAGCGGAACCCGTGCGCCTTGGCCTCGTCGCAGAACTGGCGAACCTGCGCCTGGGTCGCGTCCGGCTTCAGGATGGTGTGGTCGATCAGCAGTGCGAGATCCGTAGCAGAAATCACATCGGTCATGACGATATCCTCGTTACAACAGGCGTGACGCTGGCACCCGTTTGTTAAAACTCTCACATTTGGTAGTCTGCTCACATCGTCCATGTGCCAGTCAAGCCGACGGGTGTTCCGGAGACCCAATGATCCAGCCGCCATCTTCGAACCCTGAGCCACCGATACCGGAGACCGGGGCCGCAGCCCGTCGTGCCGTACGACTGGAGCGCCTGCGGGCACTGGCCTCGGGGGACGGCGCACTTCGGCTGGGCGATGCGGCGCGGGCACTCGACGTATCGACGATGACGCTGCGCCGCGATCTCACCGAGGCCTCCAGCGGTCTCGAACTGCTCGGCGGCTATGTCGTGGTCCGGAACGGGTCGACCGCATCGAACTATACGCTGGATGCCGAGCAGGACGTCCATATCCAGGCAAAATCCGAGGCCGCACGGCGGGCGGCTGCTCTGGTCGAGACCGGCGATACGATCTTCGTCGACTGTGGCACGACCATGCCGCATTTGCTGGCGGCACTTCCCGCACATGCCGAGATCACGATCGTCTGCTACGCGCTGAACGTTGCGAACGCAGCGTGTCGTCTTGCGCGGGCGCAGCTGTTCCTGCTGGGCGGGCTGTTCCATCCCGCATCGGTCACCTTCCTGTCGGAGGAGGCGCTACGCAGCCTGCAGCACCTGAACATCAACAAGGCATTCATCTCCGCGGGCGGACTGCACGAAGTGCGTGGCGCAAGCTGCTCGAATTTCACCGAGGTGCCGGTCAAGCGGGCGGTGCTCGAGCGCGCGATCCGATCGTTCCTGGTGATCGACAGCAGCAAGCTCGGCCAGGTGAAGCCGGCGCATTTCGCGTCCGTGCAATCGTTTGAGTCCGTCATTACGGAAATCGCTTAACTCCCTGGTCTCATTCCGCACTGCACAATGCGCATTCAGCATTGACAGCGCTCGGCTAGCTACCTACCGCTAGTCCCATAAGAGCGAAAAATGCTCGAATGTGAGGAAATGAGTATGAGTGATTTCATGAAACGGCGCGCTCTCGGAACGGCCGGGCTCGGGCTTCTTGCTCTGGCCACCGGCCTCGGCGTCGCATCCACCGGCGCGCATGCGAAAGGCCTGTTGATCGGCTTCAGCCAGGCGACGTTGCAGTCGCCCTTCTATGTTCAGCTCAAGACCGGTGCGGAAGCCGCTGCCAAGGCCTCCGGCGACACGCTGATCGTGCTGGACGCGAACGGCGACGTGAACAAGCAGAACAACGACATCCAGGACCTGATCACCAGGGGCGTGAAGGTGCTGATCATCAATCCGGTCAATCCGGATGCTGTGGCACCGGCCCTGTCGGCGGCATCGGACGCGCATATCCCGGTGATGACCGTCGATCGTGCGATCCATGGCGACGTCGCGACCTATGTCGGCCGCGACAACGAGACGATGGGACGGATCGTGGGCGAAACGATGGCCGCGCACCTGAAGCCCTTTCCGGGCGCCAAGATCATCGAGATCCAGGGCGATGCCGGTGGCACCGTGATGGCGGCCCGCCGCGACGGCTTCAACAAGGCGGTGCAGGCCGCAGGGTTCAAGGTCGTCCTGGGTCCATACGCGGAGTATGTGCGCGCCAACGCGGTGACCGCGATGCAGGATCTGCTGCAGTCCAATCCGGACGTGAAGGCGGTCTACGCGCATAACGACGACATGGCGCTCGGCGCCCTGCAGGTGTTGCGCGAGAATAATCGCAAGGATGTGCTGGTCGCCGGCGTGGACGGCCTGTCCGAGGCGGTCAAGGACATCGCCGACGGCAACCAGTATGTCGCAACCGCGTCGAACGATCCGATCCGGCTCGGCCAGGTCACGGTCGAGACCGCGCAGAAGGTCGCCGCCGGACAGAAGGTCGCACCGTTCATCGATGCCGGCACGGTTCTGATCGACAAGCAGTCGGTCGGAAAGTTCGACACCAGCGGCCTGTTCGCCCACTCCAAATAAGTTCGCGGCCAACCGCCGCAACGCGTGGACGATCGCAGGATCGTCCACGTAAAAAGGAATGAATGCAGATGCGCGCAGCAGTGATGTACGCTCCGGGGGATATTCGCGTCGAGGACGTGCCGATGCCCGTCGCCGGTCACGACGACGTCCTGGTGAAGGTAGCGGCCTGCGGCGTCTGCGGCTCGGATATTCCGCGCATGCTGACCAAGGGCGCGCACCGTATGCCGATCATCTGCGGGCACGAGTTCTCCGGCCATATCGTCGAGCTCGGCGGCAACGTCGAGGACTATGCGGAAGGCGAGCTGGTCTCGGTGGCGCCGCTGATCCCCTGCCGTCGCTGCGACCAGTGCCTGACCGGGAATTTTTCGCGCTGCCGCGACTATGACTACTTCGGCAGCCGTCGTGACGGCGCCTATGCGGAATACGTGGCGGTCCCGCGCGGCAACCTGCTGAAGACGCCGGCCGGGATCGATCCGCGCGCGGCGGCGATGACCGACCCCGCGTCCATCGCGCTGCATGCGATCTGGAAGCATCCGATCACCATCGGCGATACCGGCGGCGTGGTCGGCTGCGGCCCGATCGGCCTGTTCGCGATCCAGTGGATGCGCCTGATGGGTGCGTCGCAGGTCGTCGCGGTCGACGTCTCGGAACAGAAGCTCGAGCAGGCACGCGAGGCCGGCGCCACCCATACGTTCCTGAGCCACGGCCCGAAGCCGGAGGTTCCGCCCTGCGACCTGATCATCGAGGCGGCCGGTCATCCCTCCACTGCCAACCTGGCGGTGCGCATGGCGGGCCCGGGCGGCCATGTCGTGTTCATCGGCATTCCGACCCAGGATGTCGGACTCGAGATCGCGACCTTCAACCATATGCTCCGTCAGGAGATTTCCCTGCATGGCTCATGGAACTCGTTCGGAGCGCCCTTCCCCGGCCCGCAATGGACAACGACGCTTGAGAAGCTCGGCAGCGGCGACCTGCGATGGGAATTCATGATCACCCATGAGCCCGGTCTCGACGAGCTTCCCGGCATCATGAACAAGTTCAGGGAGCGGAACGAATTCATCTCCAAGGTGATGGTGAAGCCGTAAGGCCGGGCCCGAGGGCATCGCGACGTGAGCCTGCTCCTGGGACTGGATTTCGGTACCGGCGGCATTCGTGTGGGCCTGTTCGATCCGGACCGACGCACGATCGTCGCCACCGCCGAGGAAACCTATGCCACCCGGCATCCGCAGCCGGGCTGGGCCGAGCAGTCGCCCGGCGAATGGTGGGACGCGCTCGGGCGCGCCTGCCGACGCGTGATGACACAGGCCAACACTCCCGAGATCGCCGGCATCGCGGTAGCGACCACCGCCTCCACCGTGGTGGTGTGCAGCCGCGACGGTACGCCGTTGCGACCGGCACTGCTCTGGATGGATTGCCGCGCCGGCATCGAGGCGCACCGGACCGGACAGAGCACGCATCCCGTAATGGCACAGAGCGGCGGCAGCGATGCGGCCGAATGGCTGGTGCCAAAGGCGATGTGGCTCGCAACGCATGAACCGAAGCTCTACGACGCCGCCGAAATCATCTGCGAATGCGTCGATTGGGTGAATTTCAGGCTGACCGGCCAGTGGGTCGGCAGCCGGATGAATGCCACCTGCAAATGGAACTATGACGGCGCGGCCGAGCAGTTCCATCCAGAGCTATACGAAAGCTTCGGGGCGCCGGGCCTCGTCGACCGGCTGCCGCAGCGGATCGTCCGGGTCGGCGATGCGATCGACCGTCTCTCGACCGCGGCGGCCCTGCATCTCGGGCTGGGCGACCAGCGCCCGGTTGTCGCCCAGGGCGGCATCGATGCCCATATCGGCATTCTCGGCGCCGACACTGTCGCACCTGGCAAGCTACTGCTGATCGGCGGCACGTCGGTCGTGCATCTGTTCCATCTGGCCGACGACCGGCCGGTTCCCGGCTTCTGGGGGCCCTATCCCGGCGCGCTGATCGACGATCTGTGGCTGGTCGAAGGCGGCCAGGTATCAGCCGGCTCGGTGCTGTCCTGGCTGAGCGGCCAGATCTTCCAGCTCGACAATGACGGCACCCAGCGCCTGATCGAGGAAGCGTCGCGTCGCCCCGCGCAGGATAGCGGCCTGCTCACACTCGATTATTTCATGGGCAATCGCACACCCTATCGCGACCCGCATCTGCGTGGCGCGATTCTTGGATTGTCGCTGGGCCATGACCGGGCCTCGATGTATCGCTCTGCGGTCGAGGGCGTGGCGCTGGCGTCGGCCAACGTGGTGGCGCAGGCACAATTGGTCGGCGTACCGGTCGATCGCATCGTGAGTGCGGGCGGCTACTGCAAGAACGCGCTGTGGCTTCGCGCGACCGTCGACGCGATCGGCCTGCCGATCCAGCTTGCGGCCGAGGAGAACCTGACCATCGTCGGGACGGCGGCGGCGGCGGCGACCGGTGTCGGGCTGTTCCCGGATCTGCGGTCCGCGGCCGCCGCGGTCGCTCGCGACGGCAGGCTGATCGAGCCGGACATGGTGGCGCACCGTCGATACGTGGAGAGCCTAGAACGCTACCGGGATGCCACCACGATCCTGACCCCGATCCTGCACCGCCTGTCCGCCGGGCCGGACCGCCGGGAGGACCGGCCGGATGTCGCGTCGCGCTGACCAGGACACCGATGTCGACCTCCGCAACCTCTCCACCGAGGGGCGCGAGATGCTGATGCTGCAGGCGGCCAAGGGCTATTACGACCTCGACCGGACCATGGCCGACATCGCCAAGCAGATCGGACTGACCCGCTGGCAGGTGGCGCGCCTGCTGAAGGAAGCCCGCGAAATCGGCGTGGTGCGGATCGAGATCGTGCCGCGTGCACAACGCCTGCCCGAGCTCGAGAGCCGCCTGCAGCGGAGCTACGGCCTGCGCGAGGCGATCGTGGTTCCCGCCATGGGAACCAATGCAGCGGACGCGGGCGAGGACGACAGCCTGGCAGTGGACAGCGTGGCGCAGGCAGCCGGCCAGTTCCTGGCGGCACTGACGCCACGCCCATCGCTGGTCGGCGTGTCGTGGGGCCGTACGATGGCGGCCGTCGCGCACTGGCTGCCGCGTCGCTGGAACGACGGCGTCGAGGTGGTGCTGCTGAACGGCGCGATGAACACGCGCGGCACCGTGAAGCACACCAACAACATCGCTGAATTGTTCGCGCTGGCTGCCAACGGACGGGCGACGCTGCTGCCGGTGCCGGCGATCGTCGGGCTGGCCGAAACGCGCCAGGTGCTGGAGCGCGACCCGATCATCGCGACCGTGCTGGCCCTCGGCCACGAGGCAAAGGTGGCATGCTTCGGCCTGGGCAGCATGACAAGCTCCTCGGTGCTGGTGCAGTCCGGCTACCTCGATGCGAGCGAGATCGCCCGCCTCCGCAAGGCCGGCGCGATCGGCGACGTGCTCGGCCGGTTCATCGATGCCGACGGCCGCATCGTCGATCCCGTACTGGACGCGAAAACCATCGGGCTGACACCGGACGCGCTGCGACAGAAGGCAATCTCGATCGGCGTGGCGGTTGGAACCCGGAAGCATGCGGTGGTGCTGGCGGCATTGAGAGCCCGCCTGATCAACGTCCTCGTCACCGACGAACTGACGGCGCTCGCCGCCCTGGAGGCCGCCAATGCAGCCTGACACGATTTCAGTATCCCCGCCGAGGATCGTTCTCGACGTCGATCGCGCGGCAAAGATTTTCCCCGGCAATATCGTTGCGGTCGAGGATGCATCGCTGTCGATCCGGGCGGGCGAGGTGCATTGCCTGCTCGGTGCCAACGGCGCCGGCAAGAGCACCCTGCTGAAGATCATCGCCGGCGCGCATTCCCTTACCCGCGGCACCATGACGCTGGACGGCGTGGCCTGTCGTTTCCGCACGCCGCACGAGGCCGCAGCCGCCGGCATCTCGATGATCTACCAGGAACTCGACCTGGTTCCGCAGCTCACGGTCGCGCAGAACATGCTGCTGGGACGCGTGCCGGGGCGCTGGGGCCTGATCGATCGTGCCCGTCGTACCCGGATCGCCGAGGAGGCGCTGGCGAAAATCGGGGCCGGCTTCAGCGCGAACGCCACGGTCGGGTCGCTGTCGATCGCCAACCAGCAGCTCACCGCGATCGCACGCTCGCTGACGATGGACGCCAAGATCATCATCATGGACGAGCCGTCGGCGGCGCTGAACGAGACCGAACTTGCGCGCGTGTTCGAGGTGATCCGCGACATCACCGCCCAGGGCGTGGCGATCCTGTATGTCAGCCACCGCCTCGGCGAGATCCGCGCGATCGGGGACCGGGTGACGGTCCTGCGCAACGGCAGCACCGTCGACACCTTCGACGTTGCCAGCACGACCGAACAAACACTGATCGAAGCCGTGCTCGGCCGCAACCAGGCCTTGCTGGAACGTAGTGCGCGAGCACCGGCCCGCGAGGCGGTGGCCCTCGATGTGAAGCGGCTGCGTGGCCCGCACGGGCTGGATATACGCGACCTTCGTGTCCATGAAGGCGAGATCATCGGCCTGTCCGGGCTGAACGGGTCCGGCCGGACCAGCTTCCTGCATGCGCTGTTCGGCGACCTGCGGTTCCAGGGCGAGATCCAGCTCGGCGGCGCGCCCTACAGCCCGCGGCGCCCGGCTGATGCGATCAGGCGGCGCGTGGCGCTGGTGCCGGAAGACCGGAAGACCCAGGGCCTGATGCTGGACCATGCGATCTATCGGAACGCGATGCTGCCCTCGCTGCGCCGGCGCCGGCTGATCACCCACGAGCGGATGCGCACAGCCGCCCGGCCGGTGCTGTCGGATCTGTCCACCCGCTACAGTTCGCTGGACCAACCGGTGCGCCAGCTTTCCGGTGGCAACCAGCAGAAGGTGGTGTTCACCAAATGGGTGGTCGAGGGCAGCCGCATCCTGCTGCTGGACGAACCGAGCCGCGGCCTGGATGTAGGCGCCAAGGCCGAGCTTTATGCGCTGATCCGCGGACTGGCCGAGGATGGCGCCGCGATCATCGTGGCCAGCAGCGAACTCGACGAGATCTACGTGAATTGCGACCGGATCTGGGTGTTCCATGAGGGACGCAACATTCACTGCTTCGATCCGACGCTCGCCTCGCGAGACGACATCCTGAAGGCCGGACTGGTCGGTACCGCCCCTGTCGATACCGGCTCCGGCGGGCCCGGCCATTCTGCGGAGACGCACTCATGAATACGCTGACCGACACCATGCCGAAGCGCGCCGCCGGGTCGCTGTCCGGCCGGCGCATCGTCGAACTGATGCTGCGCTATAATTTTATCGTGATCTTCTTCGCGGTGGTGGTGATCGCGACGTTGCTGTCGGATAACTTCCTCACCTTCCGCAACATCTCGAACCTGTTCCAGCAGGCGAGCATCGTCGGCATCGTCGCGGTCGGCATGACCTTCGTGATCCTGACCGCCAACATCGACCTGTCGGTGGGCAGCGTGGTCGCCTGCGGCGGCATGGTCGCGTCGCTGCTGATGGCCGCGGGTACGCCGCCGCTGCTGGCGGTTGCGGCGGCGATCGGCGTCGGTGCCGCTCTCGGCGGGGTGATGGGTGCCATTTCCGCCTATGCCGCGGTCCCGAGCTTTATCGTTACGCTGGCGGGTCTGGTCACGGTACGGGGCGTGACCTACCTGATGTCGAACGGCGTGCCGATCGGCGGCCTGCCGGCGGGTTTCGGCCAGTTCGGGTCGCTGGAGGTACCGATTTTCCCGGGCGTGCATTTCCCGGTACTGGCCTTGATGTTCCTCGGCGTATGCGTCGTGGCGGCCCTGGTGCTGCGCTACACGGTGTTCGGCGAGTACGTGTTCGCAACGGGCGGCAATGCCGAAGCGGCCCGGCTGTCCGGCCTTCCGGTCAAGCTGATCGTTACCATTGTGTTCGCGATTTCCGGCTCGCTTGCCGCCTTGTCGGGCGTGCTGCTGACGGCGCGGCTGCGAATCGGCCAGCCGACGGCGGCACAGGGTCTGGAGCTCGACGCAATCGCAGCGGTCGTTCTGGGAGGAACCAGCCTGTTCGGTGGTCGCGGGAGCGTGATCGGAACGATCTTTGCGGTGATGCTGCTTCAGGTTTTACGCAATATATTCAATCTTTTGGGTCTGGGATCGTTCTACCAGATGACCATGACCGGCTTGATCATCATCGCCGCGATCCTCCTGAACCGGGCAATCGATAGCCGGCAGGGCCGCCGCTGAAAGCGGCATTTGTTGGACAAGTGTGCTTTCTGTACATGCACAGCCGGTTGATTGACAACATCCTCTAGCGCGGCGGCGAGAGGATGGTAATCTGTCAAGGCTCGGGCATCCGAACGGCGTAGCCCAAAGGCTATGCTGGAAAAAAAGTGGGGAAACAAATGAACACAACACGGAAGTGCGCCGCGCGTGGCGTCGCAGGAAAGATCTGGGTCGGCAGCCTCGCCATGGCGCTTGCGAGCACCGCCCTCGGCTCGGCCGTCGCGCAGACGTCGCTGAACCCGAGCTCGCGTGTTGCAACACCGCTTCCGATCAACGGCGGCCCGATCAACGAGGGCAGCATGGTTCCGCCGCTGCCCGCTCCCGAGGCCCTGTTCCCCGGTATCTTCGGGGTCGGCACCTACCTGCGGGATAAGGGCATCGCGGTCCTGCTCGACAACGTCGACGAATTCGACGGTATCGTAAAAGGCCAGCATCACGGTTCCGCCAACGCTGGCCAGTATGGCCTCGAGACGGACATCGACTGGGAGCGGCTCGCTGGCATCACCGGCTTCTCGACCCATACCGTCATGGTCGGTCGCTACGGTATTCCGGCCAGCCGGATTTTCGGTGACAACCTGAACCCCAGCCAAGAAATCTATGGCGCCGGCGGTAACGTGGCGGTCCATCTGGTCTATGCCTACGGCGAAGAGACTGTCGCCAACGGCCGCCTCGACGTTGCTTTCGGCCGCATGCCGGTGCTGAACGACTTCGCGTCGTCGCCGCTGTACTGCAACTTCATGAACAACTCCTTCTGCGGAAATCCGAAGGCCTCTTCGGATAACGGAGCAGTATCCTCTTATCCTGACGCCGGCTGGGCCTTCCGCGTTCGCGTTCGCCCGACCCAGGCAACCTACATCCAGAGCGGTATCTTCTTCTCGGAAGCCAACATCTACAGCGCGACCAACGGATACCGCTCGGGCTTCCGCTTCAACTCATCGCAGATCAGGGGCGAGACGTTCCCGGTCCAGGTCGGCTACGAGCCAGCCTTCGGCCCCGATCATCTGCCCGGCCATTACAGCGTCGGTTTCATCTATGACAACGTCAATCATGCAGATGACTACTTCGATGCCAACGGCAGCGCATTCGCGCAGTCCGGCTTGCCCCAGCGAGTCCGCAAAGGCCAGACCGCCGAATATGCGTTGGTCGACCAGATGGTTCTCCGTCACGGCCCGGGCGCCAATAACGGCCTGATCGCCTTCGGCGCCGTCTACCATAACGACAACAGCACCTCGATCCGCACCAGCGAACTCAACGTTGGCCTGATCGATCACGGGTTCTGGAAGGCACGTCCGGCGGACGGCATTTCTGCCGGCTTCAGCTACCTGGAAGTGTCGGACAAGCTGGGCAAAACCGAAGCCCTCCAGCAGGAGCTCGGCCTGCCGATCACCGGCGCGAATGGTCCCTTCTACAACGGGCAGACGACCGGCGTGCAGAGCCACACATACGTGTTCGAAGCCAACTACCAGATCCACGTTTTCCGCGGCGTAACCTTCGCACCGGACTTCCAGTACTTCATCCGTCCGAACGCACAGGCCAATCTGCCGAATGCAGCCGTCATCGGCTTCAAGAGCCACATCGAACTGTTCTAAATCCACTCCATCGGATCGAACATGGCGGCCGTGCGGGATACCCCGCACGGCCGTTTTTTTGTTTCGGACCCGGCCGGACCGCTACGCCAGCCGCGGATAGCCAGCGTTCCTCGCATCGTCTTCCAGACGTTGCACCGCGTCGTAGGCGTCGCGGTCCAGTTCGACGAACCCCTCGATCAATAGCGCCCGGCAAGTTTCACGGTGCGCCGGATCGGTGGCGATTTCAGTCAGCGCGCGCCTGAGCGCGAGCCGCGTCGCTTCGCCCTGCGCGGTCACGAGCGGCAATCCGGGTGAGGCGACGGTCCAGTCAAGCAGACGAACCCGATCGACCAGCGCCGGACGGTAGCGCCGCAGCAGCGCGAACGTGACGCAATCGATCGCCGCCAGGTCCGCCGTGCCACGCCCGACCGCATCGATGCTGGCTGCATGGCTGCCGGTGACGATGAGGTCGCCGAAGAACGCATTTTTGCCGGCGAGGGGGGCCACCGTAACGCGGAGCAGGTTCATTCCCGAATTGCTGTCGATCGAGTTGATCGCACAGACACGCCCGCGCATCGCCGACAGCGACCCGGCCTCCGCATCGCGATGCACGATGATGGCGCTTCGGTAGCGCGGCCCCTCGCAGCCGGGCGCTTCGTAGACCGGGGTCGCAACCACCCGCACATGATCCGGCAGCGAAAGCAGCGGATAGCCACAGGTCTGGGACAGCAGCACGGCCGGATCGCGCCAGTGGGCCGCGAGATCGTCCGGCTGCCCCAGCACCGCCGGCGCCGCAATGCCCGCCCGCCCGATCACGCCGGCGATTGCCTGCCAGAGCGCCTGGGTGTGCGGCCGCAGTTCGGGAAGATCGTACATCGGCAATGCAGCGATAAGCGCCACGGAATCGTAGTTCATATTAATTACCGTTGCGGTTCGTTGATATCGTGATAATCTTGGTCAACCACTAGAGGACGACGTTTCAATACCATGCAAGCTGCACCCGTCGCCGCCGACCGGCCCGCCAAGACCGAGTGGCCGACGCTGGTGTTGGCCGCGTGCATCTATGGCGGCTGGATGGCCCTCACCTTCTATGCCGGCCGGATAGCCTGGTGGCTCCTGCCCCTGCCGGGCGCATGGTTGATCGCCTGGCACATGTCGTTGCAGCACGAATTGATCCACGGCCATCCGAGCCGCTTTGAATGGCTCAACGACTTGATCGGCAGCGTACCCCTGGGCTTGTGGTTGCCCTACGAGCGGTACAAGGCGAGTCATCTCGGCCATCATCGCGGTGATAACCTGACCGATCCGATCGAGGATCCCGAAAGCCATTACGTGACGGCCGAGCGATACCGGCAGATCGGGCCGGGCGGACGCTGGCTGCTTCGAGCCGGCAATACCCTGCTCGGCAGGATGATCATCGGTCCGGCTCGCGCGATCGCGACGTTCCTCGAGCATGATGCGCGGGCACTCCTGACCGGTGATGCCGACGTTCGCCGCGCCTGGCTGCTGCATCTGCCAGGCGTCGTGCTCGTGCTGGCCTGGCTGCTGCTGGTCTGCAACCTGTCGCTGGTGCGTTACGCCACCCTGTTCGTCTATCCCGGCCTCTCGCTGGTCCTGATCCGTTCGTTCGCCGAGCATCGGGCCGCGGACGAACCAGGGCACCGGACCGCTATCGTCGAGCATGCCCCGGTGCTGGGCCTGCTGTTCCTGTTCAACAATCTGCATGTCGTGCACCATTTGCGGCCGGGGCTCGCCTGGTATCGCATCCCGGCCGCATACCGGATGAACCGGCCGGCGCTGCTGCGGGACAATGGCGGGCTGGTGTATCGCGGCTATCTCGACGTCGCCCGGCGCTACCTGGTGAGACAGCATGATTTGCCGGTGCACCGCACCCACGGTTGGACACAGGGGCATAACCCCATGCGATGATGGCGGCCTCCGTCGACAGGACCCTTCATGATGCCCACCCTGGAAGACCAGCTGGTCACCCGCCTGTTCCGCTATCTCGCCGTCACCAGCCAAAGCGATGCCAAGGCCACCACCCTGCCGAGCACGCCGGGCCAGTGGGACATGGTCAGGCTCCTGGCGGGCGAACTCGAGGCGCTCGGCCTCGCCGACATCCATACCGACGAGAATGCGGTGCTCACCGCGCGGCTGCCGGCAACGGTCCCGGGCCGGCCGCGGATCGGCTTCTGCGCGCATGTCGATACCGTCGATGTCGGGTTGTCACCCCATATCAGGCCGAGCCTGGTGCGGTTCGGCGGCGACGATCTCTGCCTCAACCCCGGGCGCGACATCTGGCTGCGCACCGCCGAACATCCCGAGATCCTGCCCTATGCCGGACAGGATGTGGTCGTCGGCGACGGCACCAGCGTGCTCGGTGCCGACAACAAGGCGGCGGTGGCGGTGGTGATGACGCTGCTGGACCGGCTCGTGCGCGACCGGCCACCGCATGGCGATATCGTCGTCGCCTTCGTGCCGGACGAGGAGATCGGCCTGCGCGGCGCCCGGGCCATGGCGCTGGAGCGGTTCCCGGTGGATTTCGCCTACACCATCGATAGCTGCGCACTGGGCGAGTTCGTGATCGAGACCTTCAATGCCGCCCAGGCGACGATCACCATCGAGGGCGTCACCGCGCACCCGATGTCGGCCAAGGGCGTGCTGGTCAATCCGATCCTGGTCGCCGCCGACCTGATCGGCCGGTTCGATCCGCTGGACACGCCGGAACATACCGAAGGCCGCGAAGGCTATTGCTGGATCAACGGCATGACCGCCAATGCTGCGACGGCAACGCTCAGCCTGTCGATCCGCGACTTCGACGACGCCATGTTTGCCGGACGCCAGCAGCGTGTGCGGGATGCCGTCGCGGAGACGGCCGAGGCGAATCCCGCCGCGACGATCGCCTGCCGGATCGAGGAGGTCTATCGCAACATCGCCTCCAGCCTCGGTGACGACCGGCGCAGCGTCGAGCTGATGGCGCAGGCCTATGCCGAGCTGAATATTCCAGCCAACATCATCGCGATGCGTGGTGGCACCGACGGCTCGGCCCTGTCGGCGCGCGGCATCCCGACCCCCAACATGTTCACCGGCGCGCATAATTTCCACTCGCCGTTCGAGTTCCTGCCGGTCCCGTCGTTCGTGCGCTCGTTCGAGGTGGCCGAGCGGATCGTGGCACTCGCCGCGGCCGCATGACCCGCACGCTGCTGCTCCGGAATGCGACGGTCCTCGTCACCATGGACGCCGAACGCCGCGAGATCGCCGGCGGCGGAGTGTTCATCGAGGGCAACCGCATCCTGGCGGTGGGCACGACGGAGCGGCTCCCGGCGACCGCGGACCGGGTGATCGATCTCGCTGGCCATGTGCTGATGCCGGGCCTGGTCAACACGCATCACCACATGTTCCAGACCCTGACGCGGGCGGTGCCGGCGGCCCAGGATGCCTCCTTGTTCGACTGGCTGCGGGCGCTCTATCCGATCTGGGCGCGGCTGACCCCCGAGATGATCCGCGTCTCCACGCAGACCGCGATGGCCGAGCTCATCCTGTCCGGCTGCACCACCTCCAGCGACCATCTCTACCTGTTCCCGAACGGCAGCCGGCTCGACGACCAGCTCGAAGCCGCGGAGACCACCGGCCTGCGCTTCCATGCGGCCCGTGGCGCCATGAGCGTCGGCGAGAGCCAGGGCGGGTTGCCGCCGGACAGCCTGGTCGAGGCCGAGCCTTCCATCCTGCACGACACCAGGCGGCTGATCGAATGCTTCCATGATCCGTCCCGGTTCTCGATGCGCCGGATCGTGGTGGCGCCCTGTTCGCCGTTCTCGGTAAGCCGGGGGCTGATGCAGGATGCAGCGTCGCTGGCGCGTGCGACCTCGACCATGCTGCACACCCACCTGGCCGAAAACGACACCGACGTCGCCTATAGCCGCGAGGCTTTCGGCATGAGCCCGGCCGACTATGCGGACTCGCTCGGCTGGGTTGGACCGGACGTGTGGCACGCCCACTGCGTCAAGCTCGATGAACCGGGCCTTGCCACCTTCGGCCGTACCGGGACCGGCGTGGCACATTGCCCGTGCTCGAACATGCGGCTGGCGTCCGGGATCGCGCCGATCCGGAGGATGCGGGCGCATGGCATCCCGGTCGGGCTTGGCGTCGATGGTTCGGCATCCAATGATGGCAGCCACATGCTCGGCGAGGCCAGGCAGGCGATGTTGCTCTCGCGGGTGCTGCACGATCCCGATGGCCCGGACCGTCCTCGCATGATGGGTGCCCGCGAGGCGCTCGAACTGGCGACGATCGGGGGGGCGCGCGTGCTGGGGCGGGACGATATCGGCCATCTGGCGCCAGATATGGCGGCAGACCTCGTGGCCTTCGATCTCCGGCATCCTGCCTATGCCGGAGCGCTGCACGATCCGGTGGCGGCGCTGCTGTTCTGTGCGCCGCAGACTGTGTCATTGAGCATGATCGACGGGCGCGTCGTGGTGCAGGACGGGAACCTGCTTACGCTGGATGCACCGGTGCTGGCCGAACGCCAAAACGCGTTGGCCGGCCGGCTGGTGAACGGATAGTCTACGATCCGGACGCTTTTCGGGCGTTGCGGAACGGGATCAGCTTGCTCTGCTTGGCATCCCACAGTGCGAGGCGTGCGCATTTCAGACTGCCGAACAGGGTCAGATGCGGCACCTCCTGCAGGGCCGGGTTCTCCTCGTGGCACGCCCGCAGCCGGTAGTTCGGGATCCTCGAGGACAGGTGATGGATATGGTGGAAGCCGATATTCCCGGTAAGCCAGTGCAGCGGACGCGGCAGATCATAGAACGATGAGCCCTGCAGTGCCGAAGCCTTGAAGTCCCAGTTGGGCTTCAGCTCCCAGTAGGCATCTTCGAACTGGTGCTGGATGTAGAACAGCCAGATCCCGATCGTCGCCGCCAGCACCATGACCGGTAGCCAGCCGAGCAACAGTGGCAACGGTCCCAGGATAAGCACCAGGATCGTGAGTCCACCCAGGAGGGCGACATTCGTTCCCAGCACGCTGGCCCAGCTCTGCCAGCTTCGAATCGGATGGCCTCTCGGAATGCGCTGGTTGATCAGGAACTGCCAGGCAGGTCCGACACCGAACAGCACCAGTGGATGGCGATACAGCCGATAGGCCAGCCGGCCACGCCGGGGCAGAGCGGTATATTCATCGAGCGTCAGGGTCGTCACGTCACCGATGCCGCGCCGGTCCAGATTGCCGGTCCCGGCGTGATGCAGCGCATGGTCGCCGCGCCACGCCTTGTAGGGCGTGAGAGTGAACACGCCGAGCACGGAGCCCAGCAGATCATTGGCCCAACGTGCCGGGAAGAAGGATCCGTGGCCGCAATCATGCTGAAACATGAACAGCCTAATCAGCAGGAAGGCGGCGAAAGGGATCAGCAGCAACGCCTCCCAGTAGCCGTAGCCGACTCCCACCATGATTGCAGCCATCACGCCGATGAAGAGCACCCCGGTATTGGAGAGCTGGATCAGCGCACGCCGCCAATCCGGCTTCAAATAGGGCGCGACCATTGCACGCCAGGTCGAGGACGAAACGGGCATCGAGTCAGGATTGGACATTCAGCTCTGGCAGGTCTGTTCGGGGAGTTGAAAGCAATTCCGCGGCTACGGTTCGCCTCTAACCTTTATATTAGGACAAATCCGAGGGCCTGTCCCGCGAAGTCTTGCCAGGACCGGATGAAGGTTCGGTTAAGTCACGATGGCCGCCCCGATGAACCGCGGACACCGGCAAGCGATCTCCTCAAGGGGATCGAGGAATGCAACCGCCATGGATCAGACCAGACAGGCGCCGGTTCGGTGCTACAGCCCGCTTGCTCACCGCATTCCTATCGCGATCGCTGATTGGACTGGCGATTGCGATGCCGATGCTGTCGGGTTGCAAGGATAAAACCCAGGTTTCGGGGCAGCCCGACGGTGCAACGGCGGTCCGGGCTCGCGACGCCGGCGAGCGAAACATCCGGTCGAGCGTATCGTCCCGGGACGCCCGCTTCCGCGGGGTCCAGGTGTATGCCCAGGCGCTTCCGGCGCACTGGGCCGTCTGCGGCCAGGTGTCGCCATTCGCGGAGGATGCCAATATTTTCGTGCCGTTCGTCTCTGTGGTCACGCTGGCAACGGAGAAGGGGCATGCGGTCGAGCGGTTCGAGCAGTCCATCGGGACCACGACCGCGGAAGCCAACCGGGTCTATATCGCGCTGGTCGCCGACTGCTACGACAAGGGCGGTCCTACCTCCGGCCCGTTCCAGAGCATCTCCCCGCTGCCGCCCCTGCCGGACACGGTCACAGCACCGGAACACCCTGTCGTGTCGGCCGGCCAGGCCCCCACCCGGACCGCGACCGGGCAGACCAGGATGTCCGCCGCCCCACCAGCCGCGGCCCGCACGGAACAGGCTCTACCGCCTTCGGCCGAAACTCCCGCGTCGGGGCGGGTCGCCATGCGGCAAAACGCGAACCTGCACGCGGCGCCGCATGGTCCGCCGGTCCGGGTTGTGCCGCAGGGCACGGAAATGCACGTCTTTGCCCAGGCGCCGGGCGGCTGGTACGAAGTAGGCGACACCGCACCATGGGGCTGGGTGCACGAAAGCATGCTCGAACGGCATTGAGAGCGGCTGAGCCACTGCAAAAAAGTCTTTGGTTTCGTGAGTTGGGGGTCGTCCCCAACCGACGGGAGCCCTGCAGGCCGACCTGAAGATCGGCCACAGCGACATCAAGGCAACGTCATCGCAATCGGTATTGGCCAACGCAGTCGCCAACAAACTACCGCTCCGGTTTGCCAGGGATCCGGCGGAGTATCGACCCGGCGAGCTTTAAACCGACGCCACGCCGTTGCGGTAGATACGCGATGCAGGCCCGCAGCATCTGTAACGGCCGCAGCAGGCGAGGCGCACCTCGACGTCTGCGCAGTTGCTTTGCCTAGCCGCCGGATACGATCCGGTCAGCCGAGCGTCGGCATCACGAACTCGGCGCCGGCTCGGATGCCGGTGGGCCAGCGCGAGGTCACGGTCTTCAGCTTGGTGAAGAACCGCAAGCCTTCCGGACCGTGCATGTGGTGGTCGCCGAACAGCGACGATTTCCAGCCACCGAACGAATGGAACGCCATCGGCACCGGGATCGGCACGTTCACGCCGACCATGCCGGCCTGGACGCCGTGCACGAACGCACGCGCGGTATCGCCATCGCGGGTGAAGATCGCGGTGCCATTGCCGAATTCATGGTCGTTGACCAGCTTGAGCGCGGTGTCGAAATCGGGCGCGCGAACCACGGCCAGCACCGGGCCGAAGATCTCTTCCTTGTAGATCCGCATGTCCGCCGTCACGTCGTCGAACAGCGTGCCGCCGATGAAGAAGCCGCCCTCGTAGCCCTGCAGCTTCAGGCCGCGACCATCAACCACCAGCTTGGCACCCTCCGCGATACCGATATCGACGTAGCCGCTCACCTTCTCCAGATGAACCCCGGTGACCAGCGGGCCCATCTCGCTCTCGGGATCGGTGCCACTACCGATCCTGAGTGCACGCACGCGCGGCGCCAGCGTCTCGACCAGCCGGTCGGCCACGCTGCCGACCGCGACCGCAACCGAGATCGCCATGCAACGCTCACCGGCCGAGCCGTAGGCCGCCCCCATCAGCGCGTCCACGGTCTTGTCGAGGTCGCAATCGGGCATGATGACCGCGTGGTTCTTGGCGCCGCCGAGCGCCTGCACCCGCTTGCCCTGGCCGATCCCGGTCTGCTGGATATAGCGGGCGATCGGCGTCGAGCCGACGAAGCTCACCGCCTGCACGTCGGGATGATGCAGGATCGCGTCGACCACTTCCTTGTCGCCGTGCACAACCTGGAACACGCCGTCCGGCAGCCCGGCCTGCTTCAGCAGGTCGGCCAGCATCATCGACGCGGACGGATCCCGCTCCGACGGCTTCAGGATGAAGCAGTTGCCGGCGACCAGCGCCATCGGCGCCATCCACAGCGGCACCATCACCGGAAAATTGAACGGGGTGATGCCGGCGACCACGCCGAGCGGCTGGCGCATCGAATAGGCATCGATATTGCGTCCGGCCTGCTCGGTGAAATCGCCCTTGAGCATCTCCGGCGCACCGGTCGCATATTCCACGACCTCCATGCCACGGGTAACCTCGCCCGCCGCGTCGGACAGCACCTTGCCGTGTTCGGAGGTGATGATCGACGCGAGATCGTTGGTGTGCTGCTCGATGAGGTCGCGGAACCGGAACATCACCCGGGCGCGGGCCAGCGGGGTGGTCGCGGCCCAGCCCGGGAATGCCGCCTTGGCAACCTTCACCGCACTGTCGAGATCGGCCACCGTTCCCAGGATCACCTGCCGGGCAACCGCGCCGGTCGTCGGATCGAAGATGTCGGCGCGGCGTGTGCCGCCACCATCGTGACGCGACCCGCCGATGAAATGCTGAACGATGTCCATGGTAACTCCTGCGGGTGCGTAGGCCGGATCAGTAAGGAAGGTGAGCCTGGTCCGGGTCCATGCTGAATTTCCACTGGCGGACCGGACCGGCCATCACGTTCAGATAATAGAGGTCGAAGCCATGCGGCGCACCGACCGGATGATAGCCCTTCGGGACCAGGACGACATCGCGATCTGCGATCGCCATCGTCTCGTCGAGCGATCCGTCCTTGGTATAGACACGTTGAACCGCGAACCCGGAACCGCGCCGGAGCCGGTGGTAATAGGTTTCCTCGAGGTAGGTCTCGTTCGGCGCGTCGTCGGTATCGTGCTTGTGCGGCGGGTAGCTCGACCAGTGCCCACCGGGCGTCACCACCTCGACCACCAGAAGTGTCCCGGCGGCCGCGGTGTCGGGAAGGATGTTGCGCACATACCGCAGGTTGGTGCCGGTGCCACGCTCGATCTGCCCGACATCGGCCGGCGTGATCAGGCGGGACGGCAGCCCGCCCTTAGCCGGCGAGGCGCAGATCGCCAGCTCCAGCTTGCCTTCCGCACGAACCGTGAACGGCATATGCGGCGGCAGGTAGACCGCATAGGGGCTGGCGTCGAACGGGCTCGAGCGCTCGCCGAGCAGGCCATAGTCGGTCTCGCCGGCGGTGATGCGCGCACGGCCGGCGACCAGCACCAGGCACAGCTCGTTATCGTCGCCCGGCCGCGACAGCACTGCACCGGGCGATAGGTCGATCGCCTCGAAACCAACGTAACCCCAGCCGGCGGTTTCCGGGGTGACGCGCTGCACGACGCCGCCGACATCGTCCAGGCGCGGGTGGATCAGCAGCTTCGACATGAGAACTCTCCCGTTCCGATCACGGTCAGTCGCCGACGCGCTGGTTCAGGCGTGCGGTGACCTGCTGCGCGTGCGCATCGTTCACCGGGGGCCGGATCGACACTTCCGGCACCGCCACGTCCCACCAGGCGCCACCGGCATCGGTGGTGGCGACCGGGTCGGTATCGATCACCACGACGTAGCTGCGGTCGCTGGCGCGAGCCCGCTGCATTGCTTCGGCAAGCCCAGGCAGGTTGGCCACCTTCTCGGAGGTGGCTCCCATGGACCGCGCATGCGCCGCGAAGTCGATCGCCGGGAACTCGCGCATCTCCTGGCTGTCGCACCAGAGATTATTGAACGGCGCGCCGCCGCGTTCCTGCTGCAGCCGGTTGATGCAGCCGAACCCGTGATTGTCGAGCAGCACGACGACGAGCTTGTGCCCGAGCATGACTGAGGTCTGCAGCTCGGCATTCAGCATCATGTAGGAACCGTCACCGACCATCACGATGACCTCGCGGTCGGGACAGGCCATCTTCACGCCCAGCGCACCGGCGATCTCATAGCCCATGCAGGAGAAACCGTATTCCATGTGGTAGCCGCCGGCACGCTCGGGCTGCCAGTGCTTCTGCAGCTCGGCCGGCAACCCGCCGGCGGCGCACACCACCACGTCGCTCGCCAGGGCACCGCGTTGCACCGCGCCGATCACCTGCGCATCCGACGGCAGCGCCTGCTGGTTCGGCGCGGGCAGACCGGTGTAGCGCGACGCTGTTTCGAGCCACGCGCCGCGCGCAGCCTCGGCCAAGCCGGTCCAGCCGGACTCCGCGCGCCAGTCGCCGAGTGCGGCCGAGAGCGCCGCGAGTCCCGCCTTTGCGTCGGCGACCAGCGGCTGAGCCCGATGCTTGGCCGCATCGAAAACCTGCGTGTTGAGGCCGATGATCTTCAGGTCCGGATTGCGGAACAACGCCCATGAGCCGGTGGTGAAATCCTGCAGGCGGGTGCCGATGGCGAGGATAAGGTCCGCGTCCGCCGCCATCTCGTTCGACGCGCTGGTGCCGCTGACGCCGATGCCGCCCATGTTCATCGCGTGCGAGGTCGGCAGCGAGGACTTGCCCCCCTGCGTCTCGCCCGCCGGAATACCGCGCTTGGACAGGAAGGCGGCGAGATCGGTGTCGGCGCCGGAGTAAAGCACTCCGCCGCCGGCAATCACCATCGGCCGCTTCGCTGCACGCAGCAGTGCCACCGCCTGGTCGAGCTCATAGTCGTCCGGGCGCGACCGACGGGGGCGATGGATGCGCTCGGCGAAAAAACTCTCGGGATAGTCGAACGCTTCCGCCTGCACGTCCTGGCACAGTGCCAGCGTGACCGGCCCGCATTCGGCCGGGTCGGTCAGCAGCGTCATCGCACGCAGGAAGGCCGGGATGATCTGCTCCGGCCGGGTTATGCGGTCGAAATAGCGCGACACCGGGCGGAACGCGTCGCAGGCGGTGCTGGTGCCGTCGCCGAAATCCTCGAGCTGCTGCAGCACCGGGTCCGGCATGCGGTTGGCGAAGGTGTCGCTCGGCAGCAGCAACAGCGGCACCCGGTTGACGTGCGCGACCGCGGCGCCGGTCACCATGTTGAGCGCGCCCGGCCCGATCGAACTGGTGCAGGCCATCGCCCGGCGGCCGCGCGACGCCTTCGCGAAGCCGGTGGCGGCATGCACCATGCCCTGCTCGTTGTGGGCGCGCAGCGTGGTGATGTCGGAGCGTGCGCCATGCAGCGCCTCGCCCATGGCAGCCACATTGCCATGGCCGAAGATCGCCCAGACACCGGCGAAGTACGGCACCACGACGCCGTCGATCTCGACCTTCTGCGCGACCATCGCCCGGACCAGGGCCTGCGCCATGGTGAGTTTCACGGTCTTGCTTGATGGTGACTGCATCGTCGTCATTCCTTCAGGCGCCGGCCTGGTATGAGCGCGCACCCCAGGCTTGGACCAGGGCCTCGAATCGTTCGGCCATCGTGTCGACCGCCTCGGCATCCTCGATGCGGCCCGCGAGCCAGGCTCGGGCCGGATCGATGAAGATCGTACGGCCGATGGCGAAGCCCTTGACCCACGGCGTTGCCGCGGACGCCGAAAAGGCGGCGATCAGATCGTCGGCCGGCGCGTCCAGCCCGAGCATCACGACACCGCGGCACAGCGGATCGCCGGCCTCGATCACCTGCCCGGCCGCACGCCAGGATGCGCCGGAACGCAGCGGTTCGAGCTTCCACCAGTCCGGCTTCAGGCCGATCGAATACAGCCGCTCCAGGATGCGCGGCACGGTATCGTCGGTCAGCGGACCATGCTTGCCGGCGATGATCTCGATCAGCAGGTCGCGGTTCTGGCGGCGGCAGGCATCCTGGATGCGGGCCAGTTCGCGCTCCTGGCGCAGGCGCAGCGCCTCGTCATCGTCGGGATGATAGAAGCACAGGCATTTCACCACCTGCTCGGTCGGCCATTCGACCAGCTGCGCGCCGATGCTCCCGAAGCCGTTGCGCGCATCGCGCTCGAACTCGACCGGGCGCGAACCGGTCTGTTCCACCGGACGGGCCACCCAAAGGCCGGCATGCGATGCATCGAACAGCGCCTCCTGCCCGTAGCGTCCGTCGAGAAACATCCCGAAGCCGGGCCGGCCCTTGGCCACCCGCGCGGCGGCCTGCACGGCGAGCCGCTTGAAGGCGCCGATGCGGTCGAAAGAGGCACCGACCTCGGTGGCCACCGCTTCGAGCTGGATCCGATGATCGCAGGCGAATGCCAGGATCGGCGTCGGCTGCACCCGGCGCGTGGTTGCCCAGTGCAGGTGGTTGATGTCGGCATCGTGCCGGAGGCTGCGCGTCGGCGAGCCGTGCTGCAGGAAATACTGCAGCTCGACGAAGGTCGGGATCTCGGGCGAACACAGCAGCCGCGAGACCGCGAGCGCTCCGCAGGCATTGGCATAGGCGCAGCAGGTCTCGATCGGTTCGTCGCGCAGCCAGCCGCGCAGGAAGCCGGACATGAAGGCATCGCCGGCGCCGAGCGTGTTGTAGACTTCGACCGGAAAGCCCGGACCCTTGATGCCGTCATCGAGACTGTCCGGGATCGCATCGTCGAACACCACGCACCCCATCGGGCCGCGCTTGCAGACGATGACCGCACCGGGTGACAGGCGGCGGACGATGCGGATCGCCTCGAGCGTGTCCTCGCTGCCGGCAGCGATGTGCAGCTCTTCCTCGGTGCCGACGATCAGGTCGCACTCGGGCAGGATCTCCCGCAGCAGGGCGCTGACGCCCTCGGACCGTACGTAGCGGGACTCGCCCTCGTCATGGCCGGCGACACCCCACAGGTTCGGCCGGTAATCCACGTCGAACAGCACCTTGCCGCCGGCCTCATGCACCAGGCGCATCGCCTTGCGCTGCGCCGCGGCACTGTGCGGGCGGGAGAAATGCGTGCCGCTGACCAGCACCGAGCGGGTGCGCGCAATGAGCGCCGGATCGATGTCGGTCTCGTCCAGGGCGGCATCGGCGCAATCGGTGCGGTAGAAGATCAGCGGGAAGGTGTGGCTGTCGCGGACGCCGACGAAGGCAAGCGCGGTCAGGCGGTTCGGGTCGGTGTGCACGCCTTCGGTGGCGACGCCCTCGCGTCCCAGTTGCTCGCGGATGAAGCGGCCGAACGGCTCGTTGCCGACGCGGGTGATCAGGCCGGAGCGCAGGCCGAGGCGCGAGGTGCCGATCGCGATGTTGGTGGGACAGCCGCCCACCGCCTTGCTGAAGCTGGCCATGTCCTCGAGACGGGTGCCGATCTGCTGGCCGTACACATCGATGGAGGATCGTCCGATCGTCACGATCTCGAGCTCAGGTTCGCTCATCATGTCCCTCCCGCGCGAGGACCGAATAATCGGAGCATTCCATACAGCCGTCAATACGGAACGGATGTTCCACGCCGTGCGGGCGATCTAGTGTGCAGGCACGGCAGGCATGCCCGGCCTGGAACCCTCGTTCCAGAACACGTCACCATACCGAATGAGCTACTGCGCCAGGTCGTTCAGGCTCAGCATCGCCAGCAGCAGCGACGACACGATGCCTGCAATGGCGGCACCCATGATGACCGTGATGATCGGGACCAGCAGCGCCACCAGCCGCCCAACGCGCACGCGCACCTGCTCCTCATGGATTTCGGCCGCGCGCAACGCCATGGTGCCGAGCTGGGCGGTTTCCTCGCCGAGGCGAAGCAGATGAATCGCGCGAGCGGGAAAGATCCCGGCCTTGTCGAGCGTGCGGGACAGCCCGGCTCCGCCCTTGGCGCTTTCGGTCGCGTGGTCGATCGCACCCAGCACCGCGAGGTTCCCGATCACCTCTCGCACGATCCCCATCGCGGCAATCAGCGGAACACCGTTTCCCAGCAACGTTCCGAGAGTGCGGGTGAAACGCGCCGCCAGCACTTCGCGCATCAGCAGCCCGATGATCGGCAGGCGCAGCATGGCCCGGTCGGCGACCAGCCTGGTTCGTTCCTGCCGCAGCATCTGACGCGCCAGGACCGCGAGCAGCACCAGGCCCAGCAACAGGAACAGCCCGTAGCTGCTCAGGATGTTGCCGGCTGTGATCAGGAACTGCGTCGATTTCGGCAGGGCGGCGCCGTTCTGCTCGAACAGCGGCACGAACTGCGGCAGCACCTTGGTCAGCAGCAGGACGATCGAGCCGATCGCGGCCAGCGACAGCATTGCCGGATAGATCATCGCCGATTGCAGCGTGGTGACCAGCGCACGCTCGCGTTCCATCAGCGTCGCCAGCCGTTCCAGCGTCGAGGACAGGTCGCCACCCGCCTCGGCAGCACGGATCAGGCCGATATAGAGGCGCGGAAAACTGTCCGGATAGCGCATCAGCGCCGCATTGAGGGTCGAACCGTCCCGCACCGCCGCACGCAGCCCGTCCAGCACCCGGCCGACGCGCGGGTTCGGCGCGGTTTCGACCAGGAAGCGCATCGCCCGGTCCAGGTCCTGGCCGGCGCCGAGCATGACCGACAGCTCGCGGGTGAGGTTGGTGACTTCCTGCCGGCGCAACGAACTCCGGCTCAGGCGTCCAACCTCGAAGCGTAGGCCCGCCTCGAGCAGCCCGCCGCCGGACGGCTCGGCCCGCATCGGGATGTTGCCCTGCCGCCTGATCCAGGCGACTGCCTCGGCCTCGGTCGCGGCCACGGTGGTGCCCCGCACCGTCTCGCCGGTCGGGGTGATGGCAGTAAAGCGGTAACTAGCCACCCGCCTCAGCCCCCCGACGCTTCGCCGAGATCAGTGAGCGTTCGAGAGTGTGGTGTGCCGAGTGAGAGCGAAGCGCCCGTCGTGGCTGTCGAGAACCGGAGCGGAGCGGCCTCCTGGCCGTGAGCACCGGAAGCACAGACAGCCGCGTCGGATCGTCGGCACAGCGCGCTCTCGAATGCTCACCCATCCTGGTTCTCGGAGCGGATGCTCCTTGCCACTTCCTCGATCGTTGTCGTACCGGCCAGTGCCGCATCGATGCCGGCATCGAACATGGTGATCATGCCGCCGGCGATGGCGGCGCGCTCGATCGCGCTGTGGTCGGTGCGGGCGAAGATCAGCCGCTCGATCTCGGCATCGGGGGCGAGGAACTCGGCGATCGCCTGGCGTCCGCGATAGCCGGTACCCCGGCAGTTCGGGCAGCCGACCGGGTGGAACAGGGTGAGCGGCCGGCGCTCGGTGCGTGTGTCGAGGCGGAACCGCTTGATCAGCTCGGCCGGCGCCGGCTGCTCGGTCTTGCACAGGTCGCAGAGCCGGCGGACCAGCCGCTGGCCCATCACGCCCCGCAGCACGGCGGTCAGCAGATAGTCCTCGACGCCCATGTCGCGCAGCCGGGTGATGGCGGCGGCGGCGGAATTGGTATGCAGCGTGGACAGCACCAGATGGCCGGTCAGGGCCGCCTGCACCGCGATCTGCGCCGTCTCCAGGTCGCGGATCTCGCCGACCATGATCACGTCCGGGTCCTGGCGCAGGATCGACCGCAGCAGGGTCGCGAACGACAGGCCGATCTGCGGCTTGATCTGGATCTGGTTGATGCCGCTGAGCTGGTACTCGATCGGGTCCTCGACCGTCACCACCTTGCGGGTCACGGCGTTCAGGGTCAGCAGGCCGGTGTAGAGCGTTGTGGTCTTGCCCGAGCCGGTCGGGCCGGTGACCAGCACGATGCCGTTCGGCAGCGCCAGCATCTCGTCGAGCCGATGCACAACCTGCGGAGCCAGCCCCAGCTTCTCGTAGTCGAAGGTCACCGCATTGCGGTCGAGCACGCGCAGAACCACGGTCTCGCCGTGCAGCGACGGGATGGTCGAGACGCGGAAATCGATCTCCTGCCCGCGCACCGCGAGCTTGATCCGGCCGTCCTGCGGCAGCCGGCGCTCGGCGATATCGAGCCTGGCCATGATCTTGATGCGAGACGTGATCGCCGGGATCAGGCGTGGGCTGGGACTCTCCATCTCGTGCAGCACGCCGTCATAGCGGTAGCGCACGCGCAAGCGATCCTCGAACGGCTCGATATGGATGTCCGATGCGCGGGTCTCGACGGCACGGAAGATGATCTGGTTGACCAGCCGGATGACCGGCGCCTCGGACGCGAGATCCTTGAGGCGCTCGGCATCCTCCTCGAGCGGGACCGCCTCGTCATCCGGATTGGTGTGGGTTTCGCCCTCGCGCGGATAGAGCCGGTCGAACGCCGCCTCCAGCTCGATCGGCACGGCGATCTCGGTCCGTACCGGATAGCCGGTCGCGGATGCGATGGCGGCAGGGGCGAACAGGTCGAGAGGGTCGACCACCGCCACGACCAGTTCACCGGCCTCGAGGGCGATCGGCAGGGCCCTCACGTCGCGCAGGAAGCGGGGCGTCAGCTTCTCGGGCAGCAACGGTTCCTCGGGCGGATAGCGGTCGGTGGAGACCACCGGCATCCCAAGCAGTTCGGCATAGCCGTCGGCCAGGCCGCGCTCGGACACCAGCCCGAGCTGCAGCAGGATCACGTCGAGGCGACCGCCGCTTTCGTCCGCGGCGCGGTTGGCGCGGTCTAGGCTGCGGGCATCGCAGCGGCCGGTTTCCACCAGCAGCCGGCCGAGCCGGGCAATCGGCGGTTCGTCGGTCCCGACGGGTTCGTCGCTGATGGCAGGCACGTTCGGAATGAAGTTCATGGTCTGCCTCCGAGGCACTGCTGCATCGTTCAGGTGGCGCCGATCATAGACACGGCCGGAGCATACAGCCACACCGTGAACAGCGAGAAGGCGAGGCCGGGTCCGAACGGGATCGCGATTTCGGGCCGCGCTCGCCGGCCCGGCCAGGCCGCGACCAGGGTGACCAGTGCGGCCACCAGCACCAGCACCGGCAGCGCCGCGAGGCCGACCCAGGCGCCGGATGCCGCCAGCAGCTTGGCATCCCCGGGACCGAGCCCGTCGCGGCCGCGCAGCCGGCGATAGGACCAGGCCAGGCCGGCGAAAGCGACATATCCGACCAGGGCGGCGGCGGCATGTTCAGGCAGCGCGTTCCGGTCGAGCATCCAGCAGGACAGCAGGCCAAGCATGAGCAGCGGCAGGGTCAGCACGTCCGGGAGACGAAGGCAGCGCCAATCGATCCAGGCCAGCGCGAGTGCCGTCCAGCCCAGGACGCAGCCGGACCAGAGCCAGGCGACCGAGGCGCTGTGGAGCCACCAACCCACCACGACCAGGCCGGCAACCAGCATCGCGGCGAGCTCGATCGCCGGGTGGAAGCGCCCGATCGGCGCCCGGCAATGGCGGCACCGGCCGCCCAGGACGAGGTAGCTGAGCAGCGGGACAAGGTCGGGCGCGGCGAGGGTGGTGCCGCAACTCGAACAGGCCGAGCGGGCCATGGCGACCGGCTGGTTCAGCGGCAGGCGCACGACCAGCACGCCCAGGAAGCTGCCGACGATCGGCGAGACCAGGAGCGGCAACAGCCAGTCCGGCATGCTACTTGTTGCAAATCTCGGCGGACGTATCGTTGGCACGGCCGCCGGGGCCGGTGGAGCACAGATCGTAATCGTGCCCGTCGCGGTTGGACGGGTTGCGATAGATGTAGGCATGATTCCAGGGGTCGAGTGGGGTCTGGTTGCTCTTCACGTAGGGGCCGTTCCAGTTCTCGGCGCTGGAAGGCTTGCTGACTAGGGCCTGCAGTCCCTCATCGGTGCCGGGGTAGTTGCCGACATCGAGCTTGTAGAGGTCCAGGATCTGCCCGATGCGCTCGATCGACTGCTTGGCGATGGACAACTTGGCGCCGCTGAGCTGCCGCAATACGGCCGGTGCCACCAGGGCGATCAGCAATCCCAGGATGGCGATTACCACCAGCAGTTCGATCAGCGTAAAGCCACTATCGCGGGCTGGGCGGCGATCGGTCATGGTCGAAAACCCTCGAGGTGCTGGAAGACTGGCGTTGTACCCCTGCCCGTATAATCACTGTATGAGCAGCGTCGAGGTAAGATAGAATAGGTAGATGATCATCGCGCTGTCTGCTGGCTGATGCCTGTCCCATATCTGACCTGTATGGCTCTGGTGGCCTCAATATACCATTTGCCTCCGCGCGTCCTGCCGTCGGTCCAGGGGGTCGAAGGCGGGTGGGTGGGCAGCACGCACCGGAATACCAACAATACCGAGGATCTGGGTGTGATGCAGGTCAACACGACCTGGCTGTCGCCGCTGGCACACTATACGCATACTCCCGTTGCCACGGTCTACACGCGACTGCGCGATGATGCGTGCTACAATATCGCTGCCGCCGGTGCTATCATGAGAACTTATCTCGACGAGACCGGTGGCAATCTGATGCAGGCGGTCGGCAATTACCATTCGCATACGGCGACGCTGAATGTAGCCTATCAGGCACTGGTGATCAGATCTGCAAAGCGGCTGTTTTTGCCGAATGGAGTGAGTAGTTCCATTCAGCGCAGTCCGGCAGAGCGTATTGCGCTGCAAAAACGCCTCGTTCGCATCGCTAAACGCGAACGAGGCTGATTTTATGGATTAAGCGATCGCACCGTTCAGCTTGTTCGGGAAGAACAGATAACCGGACGCCGCACCACCACCGTAGACGATGTTCAGCACCTGAGCCGTCGTGCGACGGAAAGCCAGACCGTTGCTGTCGTTGGCGACGAAATTATAGTCATTTCCCGGGATCAGCATGCGCTGCTCTGCCTCTCCACCCGGGACGATCTGTGCGGACAGAGCGCCACGCAGGTCGGAAATCGCGTCAAATGCGACGCCTGCACCGATGTCGGCAAGCAGAGTACGGATCGAACCTGAATGGTACGCTTCGACCGCAAGAATGCCGGCAGCAGCCTCGAGGTAATCGGGATTGGTAATGTAGCGGGCCGCACCCGCATAAGCGGTGACCCCGACATCTTCGAATATCGACGCACCCAGCAGGAAGCTGATCTCGTCGGCGAACGGGTTGAAAGTCTGACCGGACGTGATCAGGCCGGCAGCCTGGGCAAGCACGGTAAAGCTGGTCGACAGGTTGATCGTCGGCTCTGCAACTGCACCGGTACCGAGAACAGTGCGAATGAAACGGACATGTGACAGTTCGTCGACCGCGATGCGCTGTGCATACTGCTGGATCGCCGCCGACTGGAACGGAACCGCCGAACCGCCGGTTACAGTTCCCTGGGTGCCGGTGCCGGTAACAAGCATGTTTCCGGCGAGCGTCTGACCAATAGCGCGAAGATAGAATTCGGCTTCCAGGTATTCAAGGTTAAGCGCGAAGTTGAAGATATCGCCATCAATGTCGGGGGTTGTGATGGTGGCGGCGCTTGCAGACTGGCTGCCGAGCATCATTCCGCCAGTGCTGAGCGCACTCATGGCCGCAACACCGGCCAGCCCGGCACCGGCGCGCTGGAACAGACGGCGACGGTTCAGCTCGGCAACGGTCGGAAGAAGCGCTTGGGCCTCTAGATTGTCACTCATTGGGACGTCCTCTCGATCGGATTGATGACGCCGCCAAAATGGAGCTCCAGCGTCCGACCAACTGTTACGCACCAGCCACCCGTTACGGATGCATGCTCTTCGGCTTATTTCTCGACGTCCCCAATAACGTTTTCGTTACCTGAAACAGGCCTTCGCAAGGGTCCGGCCGATCGAGATAGAGGGTCGCTCGACGAGCCTGTGCAAGATGATCGCGAGGGCCAGCAAGCTTATCAGCGCGGTGATCAGGCAACTCAGTGGCGACCATCCGAAGCGCAACAGCAACAGTTTCATAATCGACGCGCCGACGATCATGTGAACGACATAAATCGGGTAGCTGATGTCCGCAAGACGGTCGAGCAGCCACGCCCGCCTGATCCGCTTTCGAAACAGAAAACTCGCTGAAAACAACATCAGCGCGTAGCCGTAGTTGAAAAGGACAATCGGATATTGCTCAGCCTGTGGTCCGATGCGCCAGCAAAAGACGAACAGAACAAGCAACACCATGATGGAGCCGAGAAGCCCGGCGACCGTCAGGCCTCCGTTTGCTACCGATCGCAGCCTCAGCGTGAAGAGCATGCCGATCAGCATGAAGACGAGATAGACGCTCTCCATCCGGAGCGTCTGCCGAACAGTGTCGAACGAGGAAGCAACGACGCCCGATCCCGGTGAGGGCAGTCGTAGCAACAAGGCAATCACGGTCAGCACACTGCCGATCGCAACCGGAAGCCAGAGCTTCCGACGTCGCAAGGCCGGCGCAACCAAGGCGGCAATCATATAGAATTTGAGTTCAATGCTGAGCGACCAGTTCACCAGGTCGATGCTCGGCGATCCGGACACTGTATGAACCAGCAACAGATTGGCCAGGATAGTCCCGGTCGAATACGGGAACTGCTTGTTCCAGAACCAGCCGTTCAGGTGCAGGACCAGAATCTCAATCAATAGGGCAGCGATGTAGGTCGGATAAATGCGCAGGATCCGGGCCAGCAGGAAGCCGCGCGTGCTCAGCCGGTCGAGCGAAAACGGAATGACCAGCCCGCTGATCAGAAAGAACAAGGCTACCCCGAACGGGCCTGCCATGAACCATGGACTCGCGACAATCGCGGTAAAACCGGGGCGCGTTCCCTGCTGCACGGGCGTACTGGTTGCAAGCGCGATAAAATCGCGAGACCACCAGAATACCCCTACGAGATGGCTGACGACGACCGCGAGAGCAGCAATACCGCGAAGCTGGTTTGCGAATACCAGGCGCGGCGTACCACCCATTTCATCCGGCTCAAGCACACCCAGACGCGCCGTCTCCGACCGCATCGTCGACAACCGGCGCGACGCTGCTGCCGTTTCGGCTATCACCGGTTCAATGCGCCTGTCCGAACCAGCCCGGTCATCATGCCCTGGAGAAGGTGCGCGATATCGCCCCACTGCCGATCGGCAATCCAGGTCTGCGCGGACGCCTGTAGCTGCTCGCGCAGATCGGCATCCGAGATCAGCCGGTCCAGCCCAGTTGCGACCGACGATGCATCGATGCCGGCGAAGCGGAACACCGCATCACCGGCCTCGGCGAACAGTTCGATCGGCGTCACGGCCACGGGCACGCCGGCGGTCATGGCGGTTCGGAGGGCCGCGCTCGACGCCTCCTTCGACGGCAGATAGGGCAGCGCCAGCACGTCGCACATCGCCAGCAATTCGAGCGACATGTCGTTCGGCATGAACCCGGTGCGAAACGTCACCACCTCGTCCAGCCCAAGGCTGCTGGCCAGGTCAAGGCAGCGGGCGATCTCCTCGCGCGAGATGTCCGCATCGTACTCGGCATTCACCAGCAGCAGCCGCGCACCCGGCCAGCGCTGGCGCAGCTCCGCCATCGCCTGGATCAGGGTGTCGATGCCTTTGCCGGGCAGGAAGAAACCGTAGCAGCCGATCAACGGCGGTCGGCGGGTTATCTCGTACTGCCACTGCTCGACCGCATGCTCGAACCGGTGAACCGGCGCCGGCGGTAGCGACACCGCCGCGCCGTGCGGCAACAGGGTGAGGTTCGACAAAATTCCCAGGCCCTGCAGCCGCCGCAGGTCCGCAACGGTATGGACCAGCACCCGGTCCAGCCTGGCCAGCGCGGCGAGCACATGCGCGAGTTCTGCCGGCACCAGCTCATCCAACAGGCGCGTGTTGTGGAGTGTCGCCAGCAGGACCCGCCCGGCGAGGGCCGGATGGGCTATCAGCTCGGCCAGCGTCATGAACGACAGCAACCCCGGCTGGTGCTGAAGCATGACCGCATCCGCATCGTCCGCGGCGATCGCTGCAGCCAGCGGATGCAGCGATCGTGGGTCGCCCATCTGCCAGCATGGCCAGAACCGGTCGGCTTCCGCAGGCACGGAAGGTGTACGCGTGTCGCACAGCACTCGGACCCGGAAACTGCCCTCGCCGGGCGCACCGGCGAGCCCGGCCAGGAGCTGGCGGGAATATTCGGCGACACCGCAGCGCTGGCTCCAGCTCGATACCCAACTGACACGCACCGGCATCCGGGGCGGCGCCAGCAGCAGATCGATTGCCAGCGCCGCGTAGGCCCCGGCCAGAGCTTCGGCATCCGGCAATACGGGTGGCTGGACCTCGACGGACCGTGGGGATAGCGCCTCGTGCAGGGCGACGACCAGGTCGTCCTCGTCCGGTTCGAGCCAGAGCGAGTGCGGCGTCGCCAGATGAGTTTGCGACGGCTCGGACCGGCAGCGCAGCAGGCGTACCCCCGGATGCGGCGCGTCGCCGTCCGCGCAGAACTGCGTGTGCCCGCCACGACCGGTGACGATTAGATGGAGGCCGGCCGAGAGCGCTTCCGCCGCCGGCAGGTTGAACCCCTCGCCGCGGGTCGGCAGCACCATGGTGTCGGCATCGCGATATAGCCCGACCAGCTCGGCCGGCTCGAGGTCGCGATCGACAAGTTCTATCGGCGCCAGTTCCGGATCGGCGTGCCGCAGTGCCGCCAGCATTGCGGCGACCTCGTTATGCGGATTGGGAAAGCCCTTGATCAACAGCCGGACCGGATCGCCCGCCCGGAATGCCCGAGCCCACGCCCGCAACAGCACGTCCACGCCCTTGCGCGGAAAACACGACGACACATGCAGGAACCGATGCGTGGCGCCCACCGGCTCGACGGCGCGGATCTCGCGCAACGCTGCGAATTGGCCCAGCGCGACCGCGGGCGGAATCACCCGGACCGGAATACCCAGGCCGCTCTCGATGAGCGCATCGCGCACGAAGCCGGTCGGCGCCACGACGGCGCGGAAATTCGCGGCCAGCAGATCGATCGTCCGGGCGGGAAGCAACGACTCTTCCCAGAACAGCGTCGCCACCGACACGTCGCCCGGCCGCGGCGGGACATGCACCGGATAGTGCTGGCTGATGACCAGTTCGGGTCCGGTCGCGTGCGGCTGCCGATGCACCAGTGCGGCGATCGCGTCGGCCTGCTCCGACGGCACGCCGGACAGGTCGAGCGTCGTCGTGCCTTCGACGGGAAGCAGCCTGACCCGGCCGGGGCGAGCCGCCTCGAGATCGAGAGCGAGGTCGCGATTGATCGCGGCCAGGCTGTAGCTGCCATTGACGTGGCCGGTCACCGAGAAACGTAGGTTGGCGCCCAGCATCGACGCCGTCGTCCGGTTCAGCGGGAGCGCAGCACCGGCGCGCAGCAGCGCCTGCTGCAGCACCACGCATTGTCGGTCCAGCCCCAACCCATCGAGCCGTGCGGCCTGCCGCGCGCGCTGCGACATGCGTTCGCTTTCGTCCGAGGCCAGGTCCAGCATCGCCGTCGCGACCGTCTCGGGCGCGGTGTCGTCGAGCAGGCGTCCGGCGCCGGCGAGTGTGTAGGGCACCGCACCGCCGGGCCAGGCCAGCACCGGCACGCCGTGCGCCATCGCCTCGACCAGCGGCACGCCGAACCCTTCGTGCCGGCTCAGCGACACATACAGGTCGGCCGCGCCGTACCAGGCATCGAGCTCGTCGTCGGTCACCCCGCCGGTGAGCAGGACACTCGACTCCAGGCCGAGCGTTGCGATCCGCTCGCGAAGCAGCCTGGCATAGAGATCGTCGACGCCGCCATCGCGGCCGACCAGCACCAGTCGGGCGGGAGCCTGGTAGCGGGTCCGGAACACCGCGAACGCCTCGACCAGGGCGAGCTGGCCCTTGGCATCGTTGATGCGGCCGACGAACAGGATGGTGAACCACGCGCCGTGCCCGGACCCGGCGTCGCGCAGAACCAGCGCCGCCGGGACGGCCGCCGCGGCGCGGGCACGGAGGGCGTCGACATCGAAAAGCAGCGTGCAGACCCGCACCGGCGCGATGTCGAGGCGGTGCAGCTCGATCGCGTTGAAGTCGCTGTCGGCCAGGCTGACCGACACCTGGTTCTTGAAGGCGCCGAGTTGGCTCCGGCCGAGCCGGGCGTAGTGGGCGAGGTGCGGGTGCCGGACCAGCAGCTCCGGCGGAGTTATGTTGTGATAGAACAGGATCTTCGGCGCCGGCAGGTCGAGCACCTGAGCAAACCGGTCGTAACCCATCGAGTGCCTGACGATCAAAACGTAGCCGTCATGGCGGGGCAGTTCCTCGAATGGCCGCAGCTCGTGCGCCAGCGCCTTGGGCGGATGCTCGGTATAGATCTCGCTGCGATAGCCCATCGAGCGAAGCAGGCTGCGGGTCAGCAGCATCGCATTGGTGATCGCATCGCCGACCGCAGAGCCCGAATGGAACTGGTGCACCGCCAGCAGCCCGCCCGACATCGCCTGCCCGGGCTCGAGCCGCGTCGAGCCGGGCGGCGGCAGAATCGGCAGCGCGGGCTGTGCCGGGGGCTGCGACGCCGGATCGTCCAGCTCCGGCTCCGGAAGCGGGTCGGGCGTCTCGGCCTGCACCTCTTCCGGGGCTGCGACCGGTGGCGGCCGGTCCGCTGGGGGCTGCTCCGGCACGTCCTGAACCGGGTACGGTTCGAGCAGCGCCGGCGCCACGACGGGCACCTGCGGGTCCGGGTCGCCGGTCCGGCGGGTGATCGACACCAGGCGACGCAGCGGTTCGGTCAGGCGCCAGGACGTGCTGTGACGCAGCGCATGCAGGGTGTCCCGGAGGGTCGCGGCATCCAGCTCCACCGCCTGGATCTGCAGATGCGCCTGCTGTAGCCGCATATGCGTCTGTTGCAGCTGCAGCTGCGCCTGTTCCCGCTGCAACAGGGCCTTCTGCAGCCGCAGATGGGTCTGCTGCAGCTCGTGACGGCTTGCATGCAGGGTGTGGCCCATATCCGTGATGATGCGATCGGCGTCAGCCTTCGCTGTCAGCACCTCGGCATCGCGGTCCGCGACCGCCTGGCGAAGCTGGGCGATCTCATGCCCGGTTCGTGCAACCAAGCGCTGCGTCAGCAAGGCCTGCTCATGCAGGGCGGCATCGGCAGCCTGCAGGCGTACCTGCAGTGCCTCGCGTTCAGCCTCGGCGGTTCCGAGCCGGCCGATCAGGCTGCTGTCGTTGGCGCGCAGGAAATCGTCGAACACGTTCGGCGGCGTGCGGAAGCATGGTCCCAGCGCATCGAGCCGTTCGCGCGCGACGTAGTAGCGGTTGAGCCCGTCGAACCAAACGAACACGTAGTCGACCGCGGTGAGCAACGGCTCCCACACCGCATGCGTCTCGCGCGTTGAGAGCGGCGCCGTCGCCTCCGCCAGAATGATCCACGGCCGGAACGAGACCAGGTCGGCACCTTCGAGCACCGCCCGCTCCGCACCCTCGACGTCGACCTTGAGAAAATGGATGTCGGGCGGGGCATACAGCCTGCAGATCTCGGCCAGCGTGAGGACCGGGATCGTCGTCTCGCGAACCTTATGCGCGGTGCCCGCATACGTCGCCGCGACCGCGCCATCCAGAGTCGAGAGGCCGGTTCCGTCGACGACGTGGAACGGCGCTTCCCCGGCCTGCGCACCGAGGGCGATCTGCAGCGTGATGTCGCGCGGCCGTGCCGCCTGTAGCCGGGACGCCTGTTCCACCACCGGCTCGATGTTCACCCCACTCCAGCCGCGATCGTAGAAGGCGCGGGTGACGCTGTCGGTGTCCGGATGCTGCGCACCCACGTCGATGTAGAAACCACCCGCGACATGGCCGAGGGCACGCCACAACAGCACGTCCTCACAATTCTGCGCGTAGGAAATGAACGTCATGGACGGTTCGATCGCATGGCTTGCTCTACGTGCGGGGCGGCAGGACGATCATGATCGGGCGCCTGTCGGGAATTATGCGCGTCCGCTACGCCGTGGCAACGCCTTCGGCGAAGGCGTCGGCCACGGGCAGGCGGTTCCGGCCGTGGTCGATCGCCCTCAGGATGGCGCGTGCGGATTCGTCCCAGCTGACCGGCCGGAACTCCGATGCAACCCGCTTGCTCCAGGCCTCGGTACCGTCCGGGTCCTCGATCGCTTGCCGGATGACGCGGCAGGCTTCGGTGCCGTTCTCGGGGTCGAAGTAGCGTGCCAGCGGGCCGCCGGCTTCGGGCAGGGCGCTCGCATTGGAGATGATGCAGGGACGTCCGAAGCTGAAGCTCTCGGTGACCGGCAGGCCCCAGCCCTCGTAGAAAGACGGGAACACGGTGAACAGGCAACCGTCATAAAGCCGCTCCAGCTCGCCATCCTCCGGATTCTCCACTAGCAGGATCTTGCCGTCGAGATACCGTGCATTCGTCAGCTGCTGCATGAGGTCGGCGACCAGCCAGCCGACCCTGCCGGCGAACACCAGCGTCGGCACCCGGTCTGCCGGCATCTCGTCGAGCAGCCGGCGCCAGACCCTGAATAGCAGCGCATGGTTCTTGCGCGCCTCGATCGTCGACACCATCAGCACGTAGCTGCGCGCCGGCGGCAACCGGTCGGTGCGCACGACCGGCACGGCGTGGTCGGAATGACCGACCGGCCGACTGAAGCCGGTGCCGATCGGAATCACCGACGGTGTTGCGCGCAGCGGCAGTTTCCGCCGGTCCGCGACCGCGAGAATGTCATGGGCACTCGCCTGGCTGATGGTCAGCAGCGTGTCCGCCAGCGACAGCATCCCACAGGCCCAGATCTCGAACCGGTCGACGAGGTTGCGATCGCACCATTCGGGCCGCAGCAGCGGGATGATGTCGTAGATGAGCAGGGCGATCCGCATCTGCCATTTGTCGCGCACCCGCGTGATCATCTGGTTGTAGAACGGGTGGAACCAGGGCGAGCCCAGGATGAGCAGCACGTCGCCGGGCCCGGCACTGGCGTCGAACGTGGCAACGGTGAGCCCGTCGGCAGCCGGCACCGTGGCCCGGCCGCGCGCGACGGTGGTGCGTAACTTGGAGACACGGCCGGCCGCGGCACCGGTCAGCTTGCCGGCAGCCCGCACGCTCTCGCGCTGGGCCTTGAACAATCCGACCATGGGCGTGCGCAGATCGAGCGGAATGCGGTAGGCGACCCGCCGGGCCAGGCTGCCGAGCACTTTCGACCCGGTGGCGACGACTGCCGACCCGGGCGTCGCCGGGGCAGCATCCGAACCATGCGCCGACGGCGGCATGCTGGCGTCCGCGGACGCAGTCATCCGGGCATGGAGCGCGTCGATCTCGGCGAACGGGATGGTCTGGAAGCTGTCCTGCGCCGAGGCATGACGGATGAAGCCGACCCGGTCGCGGGTTTCCGGCATCAGAGCCAGCGAACGGCACAGCTCGAACTGGATCCGCTGAATACCGCTCGGCCGGGCATTGAAGGCCGAGTACTGGAACAGATCCTCGACGTCGACCCAGATCCTGTTGGGCAAGCTTGTCTCCCGCCTGTGATCCTGTTCAGCGCGGGAGTGCGCCGAGAAATTCGTAAGTGTCGCGTCACGAGGTTGCGACCGAAGTCATCATACCCGAAGCCACGGACGGCGCTTTGCGCTCGACGAAAACCGCTGCCAGTATTCGTCGCATCACACCCTGCCAACCCTGGCGGGGGTGCGCCAATCGGAGCAGCCCGTCAACGTGGCCCTGTTGCAGACAGAGACCGGCAAGCGACTGGCAGAGCCCTCGCCCCCGGCACCAATGCATGAACCCTGGACCGGCGGGTTTTCGCCTCGTGCGACCGAAGCGGACATCTACCATTGTTTCCGGCTGCTGTTGGGACGTCTGCCAAATCGCGAGGAGTGGCCCGGGCACACGGCGCGTATCGGCGAGCCGCTCGATCAGGTGGTGGCGAGCTATGCCGGCTCCCTGGAATTCTCCCGGCGCGGACTGCATCGATCGGTGGCACTGGGCGAGGTGCAGCTGGCCGAGTTGGCGCGGTTCCGCATCTACACCCAGGACGACGATGCCTCGGTCGGCCACCATGTCCGCGAGGATAATTACGAGACCGACGTGAGCGCGGTGTTTCGGCACGTGCTGCGGCCCGGTTCCAACGTGCTCGATCTCGGTGCGAACATCGGCTACTTCACGATGTTGTCAGCAGAACTGGTCGGGCCGACCGGATCGGTCATCGCGGTGGAGCCGAACCCGACCAATGCACGCCTGATCGAGGCGAGCCGGCGTGCCAACGGCTTCAGCCAGGTGACCATCATCCAGGTCGCGGCTGGTCCGGCCCCGGGTCTGCTGGTGTTGCACCGGGCGCACTCGAACGGCACCACGTCGGTGCCGCCCGACGATGTCGCGGCGCTGCTCGACTCCGAAACCGTCGGCTGCGTACGGGCCGATACGCTGGTGCCGGAAGGCAGGCGCATCGATCTCATCAAGGTCGATGTCGAGGGTGCCGAATATTTCGCGCTGAGCGGCTGCACCGGCATCATCGAGCGCGACCGTCCGGCGATCGTAACCGAGTTCAGCCCGTCGCTGATGCCGGGAATTTCCGGGATCAGTGGTCGTGCCTATCTCGACTGGCTGATCGGGCATGGCTACCGGCTACGGATCGTGATGCCGGACGGCAGCCTGCGCACCGCCGAGCCGAATGCGATCATGGCCGAACATGCAGCCCGCGGCACCGATCATCTGGACCTGCTGGCCGAACCCCTGCCCATGCCGCCGAAGCCGGCAGCCCCAAGACGGGTCGGCCTCCTCACCCGGATGCTGCAGCAGCGCAACCCCGGTGCCCCGACATGAACCGCCGCCACCCGACGACCCTGCCCAGGATTCTGCTCGCCGCCGCGACCGTGGCAACCCTGTCCGGCTGCGCCACCCGCGGCTGCGACAACCCGTATGTCCTAGACTATATCGACAACGCCGACAGGAGCAGCGACCTCGCCTATCTCGGCCTGGTACGCGACGCCGTGCGAACCGACCCTGGCCCAAAGCCGAACACCGCCTATTGCTCGGTCTGGCAGCGCATCAAGAACCCCGCCTACGGCAGCACCCCGACCCAGCCCGAGTCCCTGCTACGCCCCCAACATTACACGATCACCCAGTTCGACCACGGCTGGCGCATCGTCCCCACGATCCCCTGACACAGCCAGGGGATCGAGCGAGGACTACCTCCCCGGCACCCTTCCGGCACCGAGTTCGCCCAATGCGCTGTGCCGAGTGAGAGCTCCCCTTGGGGGAGCGCCCGTCGTGGCTATCGAGAACCGGAGCGGAGCGGCCTCCCGGCCGTGAGCACCGGAAGCGCAGAGAGCCGCGTCGGATCGCCGGCACAGTAGCATTCAAACGTGGGAAAGGCCGTGGTAGGCGCGGGCGAAGTAGACCAGCGCCGCTGCCGGGTCGCCGAGACGGATGTCCTGCACGTGGCAGAAGATGACGCTGTGCGTGCCGACCTCGACAACGCTTGAGACCAGGCAATCGAACGAGACCAGCGACTGCTCGAGCACCGGGGCGCCGGTGACCAGCGTGGTCCAGACGCCTTCGGTAAAGCGTTCCTCCATGTCCAGCTTGCCGGCAAACGCGACCGATATGTCGCGCTGGGCGTGGGCGAGGGTGTTCACGCAGATCGGACCACCCTCGATGAAGGCGGCCCGCGAGCGAGAACTGCGATTGATGCAGACGAGCAGGGTCGGCGGGTCGTCGGTCACGGAGCAGACCGCCGACGCGGTCAGCCCATGACGGCTGACTCCATCGCCTGTGGTGATGACGTTGACCGCTGCGCCAAGCCGCGACATTGCCTCGCGATAGATCGTTGTATCGACGCCCATCGTGCTTCTCTCCCTGCTGCCAGACGTGGCGCCCATGCTCGACGTGCTTCATGTTCGAAGCGCGTGACGTTATCAACCATCCTTCGCACAGGGCGGGCTCACGGTTATTGGCGCCGCTGTGATTCACATATATACGCGCATCCCGACGTAGATCACGAAGGCGGCTCTCCGCATGCATCGACGCACCCTCCTCGGACTTGCAGCCGGCCTGGCCATGCCGGCGCTGCACGCGCGTGCCGACAGCGCGCCGCTGTCCTTGCGGGTCGGGATCATGTCCGGACCGGAAGAGGACATCGCCGAAGCTGCGCGCGGGATCGCGGCAGCGCATGGTTTGACGCTCAAGCTGGTGACCTTCGAGGATTACACGCTGCCGAACGAGGCTCTGGCGAGTGGCGATATCGATGCCAATGCATTCGAGCACAAGCCGTTCCTCGACTCCCAGATTCAGGCGCGCGGCTACCATATCGTCCCGCTCGGGCTGACCTATGTCGAGCCGATGGGGATCTATTCGAAGAAGCTCCATAGGCTCGACGCGCTGGCGGATGGCGCACGGATCGCGGTGCAGAACGACCCCAGCAACCAGGGGCGGGCACTGAACCTGCTGGCAGCGCATGGGCTGATCGCGCTGGCGCCGGGGCGCGGCCTGCTGCCGTCGCTGGCCGATGTCACCGGGTCGGCCAAACATCTGCGGCTGATCGAGCTCGATGCCGCGCAGTTGCCGCGGGCACTCGACGACGTGGCGATGGCGTCGATCAACACCAACTACGCGGTCAGCGCCGGCCTCGATCCGGCCGCAGCCCTGATCCGCGAGCCGCGCGAGAACAATCCCTATGCCAACATGATCGCGGTACGTGCCGGCGACACCAACCGGGCCGGCATGAAGACGCTGCTGGCCTCGTATCAATCGCCCGAGATGGCCGCTTTCCTGGCGTCGCATTTCAAGGGCGCCATCCTGCCATCGTTCTGAAGCGCCTCCATGGATGAAGCGCCTGCCCTGATCCGCTTCGAGCGGGTGACACGGCGCTTCGGCGGCCATCCGGCGATCGCGGACATATCGTTCTCGGTCGGGCATGGCGAGATCGTCGGGGTCATCGGCCGGTCCGGCGCCGGCAAGTCGACGCTGCTGCGCTGCCTGGCCGGGCTGGAACGGCCGGACGAAGGCAGGATCGTGCTCGATGGGCAGGACCTGGCGCAGCTCGGCGAACCGGCGCTCCGGGCGCGGCGGCGTCGCATCGGGCTGGTGTTCCAGCACTTCAACCTACTGTCGTCACGGACCGCGGCGCAGAACATCGCGTTGCCGCTCAAGATCGCCGGCTGGACACGGGCCGATCGCGCGCGCCGCACCACGGAGTTGCTGGAGCTGGTCGGGTTGCCGGACCGGGCCGGGCATTATCCGGCGCAACTGTCCGGCGGTCAGAAGCAGCGTGTCGGCATTGCGCGCGCTCTGGCCGCGAGCCCGGCGCTGCTGCTGTGCGACGAGGCGACCTCGGCGCTCGATCCGGAAACCACGCATTCGATCCTGGCGCTGCTGCGCGACATCAACGCGCGGCTCGGCCTGACCATCATGCTGATCACCCACGAGATGAGCGTGGTCAGGGCGGTGGCGGACCGCGTGCTGGTGCTCGAGGCTGGTCGCCTGGTCGAGGATGTTCCGGCGGCGCGCTTGTTCGCCCATGTCGAGGCCGGCAGCATGAACGAGGCTACCCGGAGCCTGCTGCGTGACCAGCGCCCGTCCCTCCCCGGCTTCCTGGTCGATCGGCTGACGCCGGAGCCGGCCGCCGGCAGCCACGCGGTGCTGGAACTGGGGGTCGGCGGCGACGCGGCGCATTTGCCGATGATTGCCCGGCTGGCCACCGAAACCGGGATCGAGGCGACGTTGCTGGAAGGCGGCGTCACCCATATCGGACAGGAGCCGATCGGTGCGTTGTTCCTCGCCGTGCCCTCGGACCGGGCCGACGAGGCCGAGGCGGCCTTGCGCCGGTTCGGCGCCGACACGACGGAAACCTCGTTGCGGAGGCTTGGCCATGTCGTCCTACCTGATTGACCAGATCGCGCTGGCACTCTGGCAGACGGTGGAAATGACCCTGGCGTCCGGGGTGATTTCGCTGCTGCTCGGCCTGCCGCTGGCGATCCTGCTGGTGGTGACTGCGTCCGATGGCCTGAAGCCGATGCGGCTGGTCAACCGGGTGCTGGGCGGACTGGTCAATGCGGTCCGGTCGCTGCCGTTCATCGTGCTGCTGGTGGCGTTGATCCCGCTCACACGGCTGATTGCCGGCACATCGATCGGCACCGAGGCGGCGATCGTGCCGCTATCGCTCGCGGCGACACCGTATTTCGCCCGTGTGGCCGAGGTTTCGCTACGGGAGGTGGACCAGGGCCTGGTCGAGGCGGTGCAGGCGATGGGCGGGAGCAGGCTCTCGATCATCCGCGAGGTGCTGCTGCCGGAGGCGTTGCCCGGGCTGATCGCCGGCTTCACGCTGACGCTGGTGACGCTGGTCGGCGCTTCGGCGATGGCGGGCGCGATCGGCGCGGGCGGGCTCGGCGACCTGGCCATCCGCTACGGCTACCAGCGGTTCGAGACCAACGTGATGATCGCCGTGGTGGCAATCCTGATCGTCCTGGTCTCGGCGCTGCAGTGGGCCGGCGACCGGGCGGCGCGCCACGTCGACAGACGTGCCTGATACCGGCGTCGACAGACGGGCCTGATACCGGCGTCGACAGGCTCCTGTCGTTCGATCGTATCAGGTCGATACCGCCATCCGGGTCGTACGGGTTTTGACCGGCGGCGCGAGACCGAACATCGCCAGAAGATGCAGCCGCTTCATCACCAGGTGAATGCCGACCGGGATCATGACCCCGGCACTGGTGCCGACTACCAGGTAAAGCCACGGGTCCGCCACGACATGCAGCTTGAGCATGATTACCCGCGCACCCGATCCGGCGATGACGTGCAACACGTAGATCGTCATCGACATGACGCCCACGCCTGCCAGCCAGCGATGCCCACGCTGATCCAGCACCTTGCAGACCAGCACGATGCCGGCAATTCCCGTGATGCATGCTGGCAGCGAGAGGAGGCTTACCGGGTCTCGACCGGAGAGCGTCCCGCCGGCCCAGACCATCAGCGCGAAGGCGAACCAGACCAGCGCCGCAACGGTCCAGCCGCGGATACGATCGGGCTGCCAGCGCGCGAGCATCGCTGGTCCGTAGAGGCCCGCAACATAGAAAGGAAGATCGTAGAGCGTCATCGACAACTGTGTCGGTATCGGAACGGCCTGGTAGATTGCGAAACCAGCAAACGCGATACCGATCAGGGTCAGCCGCGACGGCAGCAGCACGACGAGGACATGGCAGATCATGATGGCATACAGGAACCAGAACTGCCCGATCGGCTGATACCAGATCTTGGCAAGGTCGGTGAACGTCATCGGGGTGTTGACGTCATGCGCCAGCATGATGATGACGCAGCCCTGCAAGACGGACCAGAGAAAGTAGGGATAGGCGATCGTCCAGACTTTGTTGACGAGAAAGGCCTGGTTTCCTCGTCGGAGACTGTGCTGGACATTGAGACCGGCCAGGAAAAAGAACAGCGGCATATGGAAAGCATACACCGTGTAGTCCATCCATCCTGCCAGCGTCAGGTTGGAAAATACTCCGCTTTTGACGATCCCACGCAGGGAGTGGCCGAACACGACGAGTATAACGCCGATCCCACGTGCGTAATCGATCCAGACCTGGCGTTCGGACGGAGTTGATGCAGTTGCGGTAACAGAACGACTAATCTCTCGATCCAAAAGCACAGCCGCGTCTCTTTCAAATTGCAGGGTCTCGGCGATCATTCGACACGGCGCTCTATTATTTGCGACAGCCCGTCGATATCAGCCGTCGACCTTACGATGAGTTCCCGGAACGATCTCATTGTTATAATACGTTCTCGACCGTAAAGAACCACCTCATTAGGAGTAGTCAGCTTTTGCTTGTCTGATGTTAATATAATGATCTTTCGTACAACGCAGACGGTTTCCACGGCGGTATAAGTTTTGCGACCGTTGTTCCGATATTGGCGATCGGGCCGCCCTTGTTCCAAACGGCGAAACAGTCGTGGGGGTTTACTCGCGATCCGTGCGCGCTAAAGCAGGCATCAACACTATCGATCGGTCACATCAGCCGCAGATGTCGGCCCAGATTAATAAATGTTGCCCTGCCTCAAGAACTCGCCACGGATCACGAGAGCCTGCTTTGCTGGTCGCAGTCGTGATGGTCAGGGGGCGATCTGATTCCCGGTCTGCCGGTCGGTTTCAGCATGTCCATCCCTAAGACCTGCCGATCAGCTCGGTGGGCGCTGGGCGAGGCATTGCCGTCAGCCCGCGGCCAGGCGGCACCGGGAGGTTTGTCACCTCCCAGGCCGCCGTCCCGGCCTCCGGCAAGCCAAATCGTCGATCGACTTTGCGCCGATACTGCGGAAGCGCCCTTAGAGCCTCAGGCCAGGGTCTCGGAGAACAGCTCCTACATGGCCGCCCAGGACCGCGCATCGGACTCCGGGCTGTAGCGGATCGCGTCCGGCATGCCGCGCTTGGCGGCCTCCTGATTGGTGAAGCTGTGCACGGTCTTGCCGTACACATGCATCTGCCAGTCGATACCGGCGTCACGCATCTCGGCCTCGAACTCGGCCCGCTGCTCGGCCGGGATCATCGGGTCGTCGGCGCCGATGCAGACCAGGATGCGGGCCCGGATCGCCTTGGCATCGGATTTCGGCGCCTTTGTCCCGAGGCCGCTATGGAAGCCGACCACCGCCTTGATGTCGGCGCCCGACCGCGCGAGCTCGAGCGACATGGTGCCGCCGAAGCAGAAGCCGATCGAGGCCACGCGGCTGGCATCGACCTCGGTGCGCCCGGTCAGCGCGGCTAGGCCGGCGCCGGCCCGGGCACGGGTGCGGGACGGATCGGCGAACAGCGGCTGCAGCAGGCCGATCGCCTCCTGGAGATCATCGACCATCCGACCCTCGCCGTGCAGGTCGCAGGCCAGCGCTACGAAGCCCATTTCGGACAGGCGCTTGGCTCGCCCGATCGCATGTTCGCTCAGGCCGAACGCCTCGGGAAACACCAGAATGCCCGGACGGGGCGATTCGCTGGGCTCGAAAAACAACTGGCTGCGCATCGTCAGCCCATCGGCTTCATAGGTCAGGATCTCGTGGGCCATCATCTCGTTCCTCGAGCAGAACCAGCCCGGATCGAGCCGATCTATCAGCCTACGTGACTGATAAAAATAGGGTTTTCAAGCACTGGAACCGCCTCCTGACTTCATCGTCGCGTGATGGCCGGGTGAAGATGATGGTCGGTGCGTCGGTACCGTGACTCGAATTTGCCTGATTACAGCCATGGTCGGCGTGCTTCTGAAGCAGATGCTGACGCTTAAGGAGGCAGCGGGTGTTGTCTTTTTCGGCGCTGGGGCTGACTCTCAACCCCCTCGGCATGGCTTATCGACGCTTCGGCATCGAAACCTTACGCACGCCGGACGTTGCTGCTCATCACATACCCGGAGGAAATCTCGTGAATCACGCCGATCTCGTGGCCAAGGTTGCCTCGAACGCCGACCTGTCCAAGGAAAGCGCTTCGCAGGCGGTGGAAGCCGTTGCAAAGGCCATCAGCGAGTCATTGAACGCAGGCGAAGAGGTCCGCTACTCGGGCCTCGGCATCTTCGACATCTCGGCTCGTGCTGCCCGTCAGGGACGCAACCCGCAGACCGGCGAGGCCATCGCCATCGCCGCCAGCAAGGTTGCCCGCTTCCGTGCCGCCAAGTCGCTGAAGGACACCCTGAACGCCGGTGGCGACGACAAGAAGGCCGCAAAGCCGGCAGCCGCCAAGGCCGCGCCGAAAGCCGCAGCCAAGCCGGCCCCCAAGAAGAAGTAGTCAGGCCGACGCGTATCGGGCGAGTGCTGCATCCACAGCCTCGCCCGATGGCACCCTGACCCCTTCGCCACGCAGGACTGCCTCGAGCGCTGCCAACGTGGCCATCACGGTATCCTGCCTGCAGTTGTAGCCCATCGTGCCGATGCGCCAGATCCGCCCCGCCAGCGGGCCGAACGAACTGCCGATCTCGATCCCGAACTGCACCCGCATCCTGAGGCGCACCCGCTCGCCATCGACCCCGTCCGGGATCTCGATGCCGGTGACGTTGTGCATGGCGTACGCCTGGTCGCCGAACAGGGTCAGCCCCATGGCCTGCAGGCCGGCCCTCATCGCCTCGCCGGCCAGGCGATGCCGGGCGATGCGGTCGACAAGGCCCTCCTCCATCACCAGCCGGGCGCATTCACGGGCGCCGTACAGCATGGTCGTCGCTTCGGTATGGTGGTTCAGCCGCCGCTCGGACCAGTAATCCATGATCATCGCCAGGTCGAAGTAGTTCGAGGCAATGCGCCGTCCACCGGCAGGACGGTCGGCGCCCGAGGCTATCCCCTGCTCGACATGGCGGCGCGAGGCGATGCGCGCGGCCGCCTGGTCCGAGATGGTGACCGGCGCCGAGCCGGACGGGCCGCCGAGGCATTTCTGCAACCCGGCGGTGACCACATCCGCCCCCCACTCGTCGACCGGAACATCCATGCCCGCCAGGGTCGCCGTCGCATCCAAGTAGAGCATCGCACCATGCCGGGCGCAGATCCGGCCGATCTCGTGCATCGGCTGGGCGATCGTGGTCGAGGTGTCGCCGAACACCGCCGCCACCACCCGCGGCCGCACCCGGGCCACCGCCGCCTCGACCGCTGCAGGCGTGACGATCCCGCCCCACTCGCCCTCGACCATCGTCACCTCGGCACCGCAGCGCTCGGCGATCTCGCGCAGCAGCAGCCCGAACCGACCGGCGCTCAGCACGACGATCGCATCACCTGGTTCCAGCAGCGACACCAGGGCGGCCTCGATCGCGGCCCGCGCGGTGCCGTCGATCAGGAAGGTCCAGCGGTTCCGCGTCTGGAACACCTGGCGATACAGCGCCATGGTCTCGTTCATGTAGGTGGTGAATTCGGGATCGAACTGGCCCAGCAACTGCGCCGACATCGCCCGCAGCACGCGCGGATGCGCATTCACCGGCCCAGGCCCCATCAGCAGGCGCGGCGGCGGGTCGATCTCGCCGAAAGACGATGGCGAGGCAGTCGGGGTTGAGGTCATGGTCCATCCATCTTCATGGCCGAAGCCCGGTACCCGCCTTGCCGCGGCTGCCGGCGGTGGCGCGTACGGTTGCGATCCGGGCAACAGCGTCTCACATTGGACCACACGACGCTCGGGAGATCAGCAATGGACACGCATGTCAGACCCACGCACCCGGTGCCCCTGACCCATGCGGCGCAGCTCGACCGCCTGGCCGAAATCTCCGTCCGGGTCGGGCTGAACCTGGCGCACGGCCAGGAGCTGGTGATCACCGCACCACTGGATGCGGCACCGCTGGTGCGACGCATCACCGAACATGCGTATCGTGCAGGCGCCACGCTGGTGACCACCTTCTACAGCGACGACGAGAGCAAGCTCGCCCGCTTCAGGTTCGCGCCGGACGACGCGTTCGACGTCGCCGCCGGGTGGCTGGCGGACGGCACCGCGCAGGCGTTCCGCGGCAACGCGGCGCGGCTCGCCATCACCGGCGAGAACCCGTCGCTGCTGGGCGGGCAGGATCCGGACAAGGTGGCACGCGCCAACCGGGCCAATTCGCGCGTCAACCGGCCGTCCCTCGAGCTGATCACCAACTTCGCCATCAACTGGAACATCGTTGCCTATGCCACGCCGGCCTGGGCCAGGACGGTGTTCCCGAACGAGAGCGAGGCGGTTGCCGTCGAGAAATTGTGGGCGGCGATCTTTGCGGCGTCGCGCACCGATGGCGACGACCCCGTGGCGGCCTGGGCCGCGCATAATGCGACGCTGGCGACCCGGGGCCGCAGCCTGAACGAGCGCAATTTCTCGGCGCTGCATTTCCGTGGTCCGGGGACCGACCTGGTGGTCGGTCTGGCGGACGGGCATCTGTGGGCCGGCGGTGCCGAAGCGGCGATGAACGGCATCGTCTGCAACCCGAACATCCCGACCGAGGAGGTGTTCACCACCCCGCACCGAGCCCGCGTCGACGGGTTCGTGCGCAGCACCAAGCCGCTCTCGTATCAGGGCACGCTGATCGAGGACATCATGGTCCGGTTCGAGGATGGCCGGATCGTCGAGGCGCATGCGTCGCGCGGCGAGAACGTGCTGACCCGCGTGCTGGGCACCGACGAAGGTGCGTCCAGGCTCGGCGAGGTGGCCCTGGTGCCGCACTCGTCGCCGATCTCTCAAAGCGGCGTCCTGTTCCAGAACACGCTGTTCGACGAGAACGCCGCCAGCCACCTGGCGGTCGGGCAGGCCTACACCAAGTGCCTGAGCAATACCGAGGGGCAGGATGCCGCGACCCTGGCGGCACGCGGGGCCAACAGCAGCCTGATCCATATCGACTGGATGATCGGCTCGAACGAGATCGACGTGGACGGGATCACCCAGTCCGGCGACCATCAGCCGGTCATGCGGCGCGGCGAGTGGGCGTGACCTCCTGATCGCCAGCTAGGCACCGAGCAGATCCAGGGTGCGGCCGACGATCAGCGTCTCGTCATAGAGAGTGCAGGCCCTGATACGCCCGGCCTCGCCCATGCGAGCACGCAGCGGCGCATCCGCCACCAGCCGGCGGAGCGCCGCCGAGAGCGGTGCCACCGCCATCGGCGGCACCAGAAGGCCGGTTTGCTCCGGCACCACCTGCTCGCGGGGGCCGCGAATATCGGTGGCGATGACCGGCAAGCCGCATAGCATCGCCTCGATCACCGACATCGGCAGCCCCTCGAAATGGCTGGGCAGGGCAAAGATGTCGGCAGCCGCCAGCAGGTCGGCGATGTCGGTCCGATAGCCGAGCCGGCGCAGGCGGGTTCCGAGCCGGTCGGCATGCGCGGCAGCGGTGAAGGCGGCTTCCAGGGTCTCGCCATGGTCCGACGGCAGCCGGTCCCCGACAACCCAGAGTTCGGCGTTCGGGACCTGTTCCATCGCCGCCAGCAATTCGGGATGGCCCTTGTGGCGCACCAGCCGGGACACGACGATGACCACGATCGTCGCCTCCGGAACGCCCAGTTCCGCGCGCAGCCGGGTTCGCGCCTGCGCATCGGGGTGGAAGCGGGCGGGCGGGCGGCCATTGCCGATCGCGATGGCCTGCGAATGGATGCGAAGCCGGCGGGCGTCGCGGGCTTCCTCTTCCGAGACGGTGAGAAAGCGATCGGTCACCCGTCCGGCGCACCATTCCAGCACGAGGGCCACGATCCGGCGCGGCCACCTTCCCGGCTGGTTGAACAGGAAGCCGTGGCACGTGTAGGCGATCACCCGAACCCCGCACAGGCGGGCGGCAAACCGGGCCAGCACGCCGCTGATCGGCATGTGCGCATGCACCAGATCGGGCTGCTCCGCACGGATCAGCCGCACCAGCGCCCCAAACGCGCGCAACTGGGCGACTGGCGACAGGCTGCGGGCCATCGGCAAGGCCTCGACGCGAAACCCGTCGGCACGGACATCGGCCAGCAACGGCCCGTCCGCACAGACCCCGACCACCTCGTGACCGCGTGCACGCAGGCCCTGCATCAGCGGCAGCAGGAAATGCCGCAGCGAGAAATCGACGTTGGTGATCTCGAGGATCTTCACCGCGTGGGTCGGCTCAGCCCTCGACGCGGCTGATCGCCCAGCGGATCGTCTGCAGCCTGGTTTTCTCCTCGTCGGGCGCGACCTCGGCCGAGGCATCGGGTGCTTCCACCGGCTCGTCCGGGGCGGCACCCTCAGTGTCGGCGGCAGCCTCGTCAGCGACCGGAGCAGCAGCCTTGGCGGCCGCAGCGCGCGGCACGACCACGATCTGCGACGTCCGAGCGGGGCTATCCCCACCGAGATAGATGCTTTCCTCGATGCTCAGCCGGCCGCTATCGGCACGCAGACGCCATACCGAACCGGACGGCAGCGTCATCAGCACGGCACCGCCCTCCTCGTCCGAACCGTCCTGGCCTTCGCGCACCGGTTTGACGGTCGGATGCAGGTGGAAGCGCAGGGCGAACGCCACCGGATTGTCGGCGGTGACCATGTCCTCGCCGCGCACATCCTCACCGCCGTCGGCGACATAGATGCGCCGCTGATGCACCGCGCCGAAGCCGGGCACGTAGCCGTCCTGGCTCAGATCCAGCCAATGCGCCCCGTTCGCCTGCCGGTGATCGATGACCACGTTGGCCGGACGCCGCACCACCGTCCCCGCCCGGAACTCCGATGAACTGGTATCGCACACGACAAGGGTCGAATGGGCAGCCGTCGCACGCAGGGCGTCGCGCCAGGCGGGCAGCACGCCGGCGCCGCAATTGACGATCAGGCGTTCGCGGCCGACCGACATCTCGAACGACAGGGTTCCGGCATGCGCGTCGCCATCGAAGCCGGACGGCGCCGGCGGGCCTGCATCGAGCAGCAGCAGGCTGCGCCCGGACTGGATGCGGATGAAGCCGCCATCGGGCATATCGGCGGCGACCAGACGGCCCCGCGTCGCCTGCGACAGCACCAGGTCGATCTGCGCCGGGCTTTCCTCGTGGCTGCCGTTGAACAGCGCCAGGCCGCCATCGCCGTGACGCAACGCGCGCAGCACCGGGGTCATGCGGTCGAGGGCAGCTGAGAGCGCCAGAGGTTGCGCGATCTGCCCGGTCTGCATCAGCGCCCGCATCTCGGCGAGTTCGCGCAAAGCGGCGAATTGCGCCCCCGGGGTGCGCTCGGCATGGCTGCCGTCGGGCAGGATCTGGCGGCCGATCTCCGGGCCGATATGCCGCATGGTCCGGGTCAGGAAGCCGGCCTGCTCGGGCATCGCCACCGCACAGGCGAGCAACCCCTTCAGGCAGGCTAGGGCGCGGTGGTCATGGATCGCGGTCGGGATATCGGCGGCCAGGGCCCGGGCATCGACCATCAGCCGGGTCATCAGCCGCTGGCGGAAGGCGTCGTCGGCAGAGGCCGCGAAGAAATCGTAATGGGTGAGCCAGGCGGTGACGCGGGATGCCACCACGTAGGGCGTGCGGGCGACCGGGTCGTTCGGTGGGCGCGCCAGCCATTCCGAAGCCAGGGCACGGGCGCGGAGCCGGCCGGCATCGGTGCCGAGTGCCCGGAGGTCGCGCAGCCAGGAAAAGCCGTGCGCATGCGCCCGCAGCAGCGGCGGCACCAGGAGGTCGTTCCACTGGCTGGCGGTGCCCGTGGCGGCAACCGAGCGGTTCGGCTGGAGCTGGCTGATCGCGCCGGAAAAAACCAGCTCGCCCTTCATCAGCCGGGCACCGCGGCCGGTATCGCCGGGCCACAGGTCACGGATCGAGACGGACGGGGCGTCCGGCACCCGCGAGCCGCCGAGACCGGGGAGCCGGGCTAGCGAGAGGCGTGCGTCACGTGCGATCCGGCGTACGACCATCAGGGTGCTGCCTTGCCTGACCCTGTTCCGGACCCGCGCCGATACCGGCCGGATCCAGACAACATCGGGGTGGTTTCAGTTACCACGCAGCGCCGCGATCGCCGCTGCATAGTTTGTCTGTCCGAACACCGAGGTGCCGGCGACCAGCGTGTCGGCCCCCGCGGCGATGCATTGGGCTGCGGTCGTCACGTCGATGCCGCCATCCACCACGATCCGGATGTCCCGCCCGGTCGCGACCACGAGTTCGCGCAGCCGGACGATCTTGGCAAGCTGGCTGTGCAGGAAGCTCTGGCCGCCGAAACCGGGATTGACCGTCATCACCAGGATCAGGTCGGCGATATCCAGCACCGGCGCCACCGCATCGGCGGGGGTGGCCGGGTTCAGCGCGATACCAGCCTTGAGCCCCAGCGACTTCACCACCTGCAGCGAGCGGTGGGTATTCGGTCCGGCCTCGATATGCAGGTTGATGTGGTCGGCGCCGGCCTCGGCAAAGGCAGCCAGGTACGGATCGACCGGGGCGATCATCAGATGGACGTCGAAGGTCAGCTTGCTGCGCGGACGCAGCGCCTTGATGAGCTGCGGCCCGAACGACAGGTTCGGCACGAAATGCCCGTCCATCACGTCCAGGTGCAGCCAGTCCGCCCCCGCCGCCTCGACCGCGGCGACCTCTTCGGCCGCCCGGCCGAAATCCGAGGCGAGAAGGCTCGGCGCGATGATCAGGCGCCTGGACGCGGAAGCTGGATAGATCGAGGAAGCGCACATGCGACCGTGTTTAGCAGGAAGTCGCGAGACTGACACAAGAGCGCATGAACTCCCGCATCAGCGCCGCACGAACCGGGCGGCAAAGAAACCATCCATGCCACCAAGTTCGGGCCACAGGCCGGGATGGGTTCGCAACCAGCCTTCCGGCGTCCGCGCCTCGGGCAGTGCCGCCAACTCCTGCGTGGTGAACGGCTCCAGCGACAGTCCGAACCGGTGGGCGGCCTCGGCGCGCCGGTCACCTTCCTCCGGTTGCAGCGAGCATACCGCATAGACCACCCGCCCGCCCGGACGCAGCATCCGCGCCGCCGCCTCGATCAGCCGGTCCTGGCCCTCGACCAGGCCCGCAATGTCGGACTGGCGCTTCAGGCGCAGCACGTCCGGATGGCGGCGCGCGGTGCCGGTGGCGCTGCACGGCGCATCGAGCAGGATCGCGTCGAGCAGCTCCGGCGGCGTCCAGACCAGGGCATCGGCTTCGACGATCTCGGCCTCGAGCTGCAGGCGGGTGAGGTTCTGGCGCAAACGGCGCAGGCGGTTTCCGTCGCGTTCGACCGCGAACACCTGCGCACCGGCGGATGCGAGCTGGGCGGTCTTGCCGCCGGGGGCCGCACAGAGATCGGCGATGCGCTCGCCGGCCTGGGGCGCCAGCAGCCGGGCCGGAATGGCGGCGGCTGCGTCCTGGACCCAGAAGCCGCCCTCCGCATAGCCGTCGAGTTCGGCCACGCGGGTGCCGGCGGGCAGCCGTACCGAGCCGGTCGGCAGCAGCACCCCGCCCTCCGGCGTCGCACCGCCCGGCCGCAGGGTGAGATCGAGCGGCGCCTCGCGCGCCAGGCCTTCGGCGATCTGCCGCGCAAGCCCGCCCCAGGACGACCAGAGCCAGGCGGGCACGTCCAGCCTTGGACCGTCGAGTGCATCGAGTGCCGCCACCCCGGCGCCGGCAACCTTGCGCAGAACCGCGTTCACCAGGCCGGCGAAGGGCGCCAGGCTGCGCTCGCGCATCAGCGACACCACCGTGCCGACCGCGGCATGCGGGGGGGTTTCGAGGAACAGCAACTGGGCCGCGCCCATCATCAACGCCAGCTTGACGCGCGGCGGCGGCGCCTTGGCCAGGAACGGCTCCAGCACCGCCTCGAGGGTGCCCATGCGACGCAGCACGGTCGCGGCCAGACGATGCGCCGCCGCACGGTCGCGCGACGGTACCTGGGCGCCCGCCATCCCTGAAGGCCGGGCCGGATCGGCGTGATCAAGCGCTTCCTCGATCGTGCGCCGTCGTTCGGTGACAGCGACCAGCACGTCGAACGCGATCGTGCGGGTGGGATCGGAACCGGCCTTGCGGGAGCCGGCATCGCTTAATCGGTTGTTCATGCGTCCATTATAATATGTCGGCGGGACAGATGGCACGTGGCCGGCCGGCCGACCAGGGCTGTGCCGGCATGAGCAAGCGCGGATGGCAGGGTGAGCAACGCATGACCGGGACCTGGCCTGCCGGCAAAACGCCGGTGCCGATCGTGCCGGGCGTACACCTGCCGTTCACCGCGCCGTTGTTGAGCGGTGCACGAGGCCGCCTGCGGGATCGCTCCATCGACTACATCCTGCCCAACCCATCCGGCGGCCGTGGCGCCTATGTGGCGCTGTGGAGCATGGTGAGCGACTTCGCGACGCCGACCCTGCACGACACGATCCTGGCCGGGCGCCTCGTCGCATTGCCGAGCCTGACGCCGCCCCTGGTGCGCGCCGCCGCCCGCATCGTCGCCGCGGAGGGATATGCCGGGCGTGCCGCGGCGGTGGCGGCAGTCCGGGCGAAGGCCGCTCTGGATACGGAGGCGCTGCGGCTCTGGGCGAGCCTGCTGATGGCGCTGATCCGGCGCAGCGACATCCCGGCACACGAACAGTCACTGGTGCCAACCGGGTCGGCCGGGCTGGTGCCCAGCCAGGCGACCGATGGGTTCCCGGTCCTGGCGCAACGGCTCGGTTGGGATCCGGTGATGTTGTCGGCGGCACTCGAACAGCTCTCGACCGCCTTCGTCCCGATCGCCCCCGGCATCGGCGACGCCGGGGGCGGGCGCATCCGGCGGCTGCTTGCCCTGCTGCAGGGCCTGCGCACGTCGCTGCGGGAAGAGCAGGCACACCACACCATGCAGCAATCGGCGTGCCTCACGATGATCCTGAACCGGCTCGGGCAGTGCCTCGACCAGGCCGGGACGATACTCGTCTCGGCCGCAGCTGCATTGGCCGATCCGTCGGCACTGCTCGATCGCTGGCAGAAGAGCCCGTCGGCAGCGGTTGCTCCGATGTCGCTGCTCGAGGCCGGGCTCGACGGGTGGGACCGGATCGGCCTGCTCTGGCTCGATGCACGAACCGTTTCCGCCCGGATCGGCCTGATCGATGAGTTCGGCCGGCTGGTGCCGCTGGCGGGATCGTCCCCGGTAATCGACAGCGAGGGCATGCCGACGACCGAGCGGATCCCGGCAGTCCGGCCAAGGCCCGTCGCCGGCCACTCCGACCCGTCGCGGTCGAACCCGCTGCCGGCGGGATCGATCGAACGGAACGAGCGCATCAGGTGCGACGAGCTGGCCCTGGACGACGTGCATGGCTGATCGCGCAGGACGGGCCGGCAGCACCCGGGGCGATACCCTTCAAGCGTTGTCCGAGGAGTTGCGGCATGCGGACAACCCGAAGCTTCTCGAAATAACCCACATGATCGACCTCTTGCCCGAACGGGGGGCGGCGGACCTGCTGCTGGCACCTGTGCGCAACCGGCTTGCCGGCCTGCGGCCGCCACGACAGGTGACCCGCGTCCGCCTGCTGTTCATGCCGTTCGATCCGGTGCTGGTCGCCGCCGGACACTGGAAGCCGGGCGACCTTGCCATCCCGCGTTCGATCATCAGGCCACTCAGCGCCCTGGTTCTCGACGAGGCGCCGTCGGTTGCCATACCCGCAGCCGACGAGGCCGACGAAGCCGCACTGACACGCGCGGGCCGGCCGATCTGGGACGCGGTTGCCGTGCGATTGGCGAACTTCGTCATTCCCGAAAGCTGGGGCACGACGGCATGGCAGTCGGCGCATGGGCTGACCGTGCCGCTGGTCGGGCAGCTGATCGCGGTGATCCGGCTGGTCCTGAGCCGGGCGGCCGAGATCCGCTCGTTGCCGCCGCAATCCGACCCGGCCTCGGACCCGGCCATGTCGGCGTTGCTTTCGGATGCGGCACGGACCGGGCCGCTGGGCTGGGGGATCATGCTGGCTCTGCTGCTGGACGCTTCGGCACCGGATAGGGTGGCCGCCGCCGCTCTGGCGCTCGCACGCGGCAACCGGTTCGCGGCCGTACTTCATGCCGGGCTGGATACCGCCGCGTCCGACGCCCTCGACCGGATGAAGACGGTGATCGACGATCCGGTGCCTCCCGATCTGCTCGATCCGAGCAGCCTGGAGGCCAGGCTCGCCCTGATCCGCCGCGTCGAGGCATTCGGGCGGCTGGCGCATCGTTCGCCGGTCGAGCAGAGACGCGTATCCGGCCTGCGCCAGGCCTTGTCGGCGGCGAACCGGCTGGCGTTCGAGCACACCCTGCGGGCACGGTTGCCGGGCGCTGAAACAACCGCGTCCGAGCTGACCAGCTCCGCCCGGATCGGCACGCTCGAGGCCGGGGCCCGCCATCTGCGCCGCTTCGCACAGGCGGCGTCCAGGCTCGGCGACGGCGAGCAGTACGAGCGCCTGCTCCAGGAGGCGGCATCGCGCTATGCCGGCGCCGACCCGTCATTCACTACCGCCGACCGGATGCGCCTGACCGAATTGCTGATCGGCAGCGACAAGGCGGCGCGGGCGTTCGGCATTGCCTGACCATTGCATTCGCGTCGTCGCCGGTGCCGACCGTCGAACCGGATGCGGGTTGAAGGCTTCTCTCGGACATGGCCTTGACCAAGACGATGCCGCGCAGGAGCCTGGACGTCATGACGCCTCTCGCATCGAACACCGGCATGGTCGACCCGGACCAGCCCGACCCGCGGATCGGCGCGGCACTGGACCATATTCGCAACCGGATCGCGCACGCTGCACGGGAAAGCGGACGTGATCCTGCCGGCGTGACGCTGGTGGCGGTTTCCAAGACCCATCCCGCCTCGGCGGTGGCGGCGGCACTGGCATTCGGCCAGATCGTGTTCGGCGAGAACCGTGTGCAGGAAGCCCAGGGCAAGTTCCCCGAACTGCGGACTGCACGATCCGGGCGCGGCGAGCCCGGTCCGCTGCTGCACCTGATCGGTCCGCTGCAGACCAACAAGGTCGCGGATGCAGTGCAGCTTGCCGACGTGATCGAGACGCTGGACCGCCCACGCCTGGCGGACGCGATCGAGGCAGCTGCACAGAAGGCCGGCCGCATGCCGGAGTTGCTGATCCAGGTGAATATCGGCGAGGAACCGCAGAAGGCCGGCATCGCGCCGGACCAGGCCGACCACTTCATCGAAGCCTGCCACCGGCGCTTCGGCGACGCCCTCACCGGGCTGATGGCGATCCCGCCGGCCGATATCGATCCGGCGCCGTTCTTTCGCCGGCTGGTGGCCATGGCGGACCGGCACGGACTGGCCCGGCGCTCGATGGGCATGTCGGGCGATTTCGAGCAGGCAATCGCGATGGGAGCGACCTCGGTCCGGATCGGGACCGCGATCTTCGGCGGCCGGCCGGCCCCGGCATCGACTGCTTCGCCGGACACAATGCCGGCCGGCTCCGGAAGCCGGCTTGCGTCGCTGCCGGACTAGGTCGTATGGGGCTGCGTCGGGCACCAAATCGAACGGGCCCCAGGGCCGGAGCGTGGCTGGATGAGTGATGTCGCCGGAGCTTCTGGCGCGGCCCCGTCTGGCTCTGCCACTGGCGGCGCCGCGGCCGGTGTTCATGACAGTACGACCGAGCCGGCACCCGGTACCGGTCATGGCGGGAAGCGCAATCGTGCCGTCACGATCGGCTCGCTGCTCGCGGTGCTGGGCGTCGTTTACGGCGATATCGGCACAAGCCCGCTCTATGCGCTGAAGGCCACGCTGCAGATCGTCAGCCCGCATGCGAATGCGGTCACCCGCTGGGAGGTGCTCGGCCTCGAGAGCCTGATCTTCTGGTCGCTGGTCCTTGTCGTCACCATCAAATACGTCACGTTGATCATGCGTGCGGACAATAACGGCGAGGGCGGCATCCTGGCGCTGATGGCGCTTGCCCAGCGCGTGTCCCCCGGGCCGCAGATGCGGCGCATCCTCGGCTTCGTTGGCATCATCGGCGCCTGTCTGTTCTTCGGCGACGGAACCATCACGCCGGCGATCTCCGTGCTGTCGGCGGTCGAGGGGCTCGAGGTCAGCATGCCCAGCGCCGCCGAGGTGGTGCTGCCGATCGCCGTTGTGGTCATCGTGGCGCTGTTCAGCATGCAGTGGCGCGGGACCGGCAGCGTCGGCCGGATATTCGGGCCGATCATGCTGCTCTGGTTCGTCAGCATCGGCATCCTTGGTGCAGTTCAGGTGGCGCGGTTTCCCTTCGTGCTGCAGGCGCTGCTGCCGCATCACGCCGCGATCTTCATCTGGCACCATGGTTGGCTCGCCTTCGTCGCACTCGGCGCGGTGGTGCTGGCGGTGACCGGTGCCGAGGCGCTTTATGCCGACATGGGCCATTTCGGGCGCAGGCCGATCAGGGTCGCCTGGCTCGGCCTCGTCCTGCCCGCGCTGGCCCTCAACTATCTTGGCCAGGGCGCACTCATCATCGAGCATCCGGGCGCGATGGCGAACCCGTTCTTCCTGCTGTGCCCGCACTGGCTGCGCCTGCCGATGGTCATCCTGGCTACAATGGCCACCGTCATCGCCAGCCAGGCGATGATCACCGGCGCCTACTCCATCGCCCGCCAGATGGTGCAGCTCGGCTACTTCCCGCGGATGCGCGTGCTGCACACCAATGCCGACGAGGAAGGCCAGATCTATGTGCCACAGGTGAACTGGGCGCTGCTGGTCGGCGTGCTGGTGCTGGTGCTGTCGTTCCGGTCCTCGGATGCGCTGGCCTCCGCCTACGGCATCGCGGTGACCGGCACCTTCATGTGCACCTGCGTGCTGGCGATGGTGGTATTCCGCCGGATCTACCGCTGGTCGAAGTTCGCCGCCCTGGGGACGTTCGGCACCTTCTTCGTGATCGACGGCGTCTTCTTTGCCGCCAATGCACTCAAGATCCCGCAGGGCGGCTGGGTGCCTTTAATGCTTGGCACGGTGCTGGCCACCCTGATGACGACATGGAAAACCGGTCGCGGCCTGATCCTGGCGCGCTGGAAGCAGGACAGCCTGCCGCTCGCCTCGTTCCTGGCGCGCCTGCCGCAGTCGCGCACCCTGCGCGTGCCCGGCATCGCCATCTTCCTGACAGCGAACGCCGACTTCGTCCCGGCCTCGCTGCTGCACAACCTGAAGCATAACAAGGTGCTGCACGAGCGCATCCTGTTCGTCACCGCCCAGAACCTGGACCAGCCGGAAGCCGACGCCGGCGGCCGCATGATGGTCGAGGAGATGGCGCCGGGGATCCACCGGGTGACGCTTCGGTACGGCTTCATGGAAAGCCCGAACCTGCCGCGTGCGCTCGAGGAGCTTCGCGCGCACGGCGTCGCGTTCGACCCGATGCAGGCGTCCTACTTCGTCAACCGCGAAGTTCTCGTGCGGGCGGCGATCCCGAAGATGCCGCTCTGGCGGATGTCGCTGTTCCTGGTCATGGCGCGCAACGCGGTGCCGGCGATCGAATTCTTTCGTATTCCGTCCGATCGCGTGGTGGAGCTCGGCGTCCGCGTCGCCATCTGACCGGAATGGGTCTCGCCCTCTACATCCACTGGCCGTTCTGCCTGGCCAAATGTCCCTATTGCGACTTCAACAGCCATGTCCGGGACGCCATCCCGCAGGCCCGGTTCGCCCGGGCCCTTCGTACCGAGCTCGCGACCGAGGCTGCGCGGCTGGGCCGCCGGCCGCTCTCGTCGATCTTTTTCGGTGGCGGCACCCCGAGCCTGATGGAGCCGCAGACGGTCGCCGACCTGATCGCCGATGCCTGCCGCCTGTTCGAGCCGATGCCGGACCTGGAAATCACCCTCGAAGCCAATCCGACCAGCGTCGAGCTCGGCAAGCTGAACGGCTTCCGGGCGGCCGGGGTGAACCGGATCTCGCTCGGCGTGCAGAGCCTGGAGGCCGAGGCGCTGCGGATGCTGGGGCGCGAGCACTCCGCCACGCAGGCGGTCGCGGCCCTGGAAACGGCGCGCGCCATATTCCCGCGCATCTCGTTCGACCTTATCTATGCAAGGCCCGGCCAGACCGTCGAAGCCTGGCGCACGGAACTCGACCGCGCGCTGGCCTTGGCCTCGGACCATCTCTCGCTCTACCAGCTGACCATCGAGCCCGGCACCCGCTTCGAGGCGCTGCATCGGCAGGGGCTGATCGCGATGCCGGACGAGGAACTCGGCGCCGCGCTGTATGAGGAGACCGCCGAGGTGGCCGCCCGACACGGTCTGCTCGCCTACGAGGTCTCGAACTATGCCCGGCCCGGTTCGGAAAGCCGGCACAACCTCGCCTACTGGCGCTACGCCGATTATGTCGGCATCGGCCCCGGCGCGCACGGCCGCATCACGCTGCCGGACGTCGAGGGTGGAGCTCCCGCGCCATCGCCTGCCATCTATGCGACGCGCCGGCACCGTGCTCCGGAACCGTGGGCGGAGCGGGTCGAACGGCTGGGCCACGGCCTTACCGACGAGACGCGGCTGATCGCACCGGAGCCGGCGCGCGAAATGCTGCTGATGGGGCTGCGCCTTTCCGAGGGAATCGACGCCGCGCGTTTCGCCGCCCGCACCGGCACCACGTTGATCGATGCGGTCGAGCCGGTGATCCTCGAGGCGGCGATCGAGGAGGATTATCTCCGGTGGCACGATGGTTGCCTCGTGGCGACCTCGGCCGGACGGCTTCGGCTGGAGGCGCTCCTCGGAGCGCTGGTGCGTTAGGGGATAATCGGTGGTTCGGACGAGTTTGATGACCGGAGTTCTGGTGGCGGGGATTGTTGCGGGGCTTATGGCTGGCGTCGCGACGCCGGCGGCGCATGCAGCGGCCCCGATCTATGTCATCGAGGATAACGACTTCCTGGGCCCCGGCGGCTCGGACGTTCAATCGGCGCTGCCGCTGCTCGCCAACCCCGACGTCACGCTGCTCGGCCTGACCGTCGCGACCGGCGACGCCTGGGAAAATGCCGAGGCCGCCCATATCCTGCGCTTCCTCGAGATCGCCGGCCGGCCGGACGTGCCGGTCGCCGACGGCGCGGTCTATCCGCTGGTCAACAGCGTCGCCCGCATGCGCGAATGGGAGCATCGGTTCGGGCCGATCCAGTGGAAGGGCGCCTGGGGAGAGACCGGCTCGATCGACCACATCCCGGCGGTCGAGCCGCCGATCGGTCCGTTGAAGGCCGGCGCGCCTCATATCCACACCATCGCCGAGCCGGCGGCCCTGTTCCTGATCCGCCAGGTGCACGCGCATCCGCACCAGGTGACGATCGTCGAGGCCGGGCCGATGACCAACCTCGCCCTCGCCATCCGCCTCGACCCGACCTTCGCCGCCACCGCGAAGCAGCTGGTGTTCATGGGCGCGCTGATCGACACCAACATGATGGCGGTGACCGGCAACGCGGACTTCGCCTCCGACTTCAACTTCATCTTCGATCCGGAAGCGGCCCACATCGTGCTCACCGCCGACTGGCCGAAAATCGTCTCCCTCGGCAACGTGTCGAACGGCGTGATGATGACGCCCGCGCTGATGGACCGGATCGCCGCGGTCAAGACGCCGCTCACCACCTACCTCAAGCAGTATTTCGCGCCGCTGCCGCTGTGGGACGAGATGGCCGGGGCCGTCGCAGTCGATCCGTCCCTGATCACGAAGTCGGTCGATGCAATCATGGACGTGGACCTGACCGATGGGGTGAATTATGGCCATGCGCATGTCTGGACCGCCGCGTTGGCTCCGAAGGGGATGGGCCTGCGTGCCGTCACGATCGTGCAGGACATCGACACCAAACGGTTCGTGGACGGCTTCGTGAAGGACGCGCAGTTCACCCCGCCCCATCCGACACACTGACGGGAGCGCTCATGACCAACGATGCAGCATCGGCCAGCGGCGAAGGCCGGACCGCCCTTCTGGTCGGCACCTCGCGAGGGCTAGGCCTCGGGTTGGTGCAGCAGCACCTCGCGCGCGGCTGGCGGGTGATCGCCACCGTGCGCGACCACTCGCCCGCGCTGCAGGCGCTGGCCGAACAGGCGGGCGACCGGCTCTCGATCGAGATCCTGGACATCAACCTGCCGGCACAACTCGAGAGCCTCGGCCAGCGTCTTGCGGGCACCCGGCTCGACCTGCTGTTCGTGATCGCTGGCGTGGCACACGACCCGGCGCAGACAATCGGCACGATCGCGGACGACGAGTTCATCCACATCCTGCGCACCAACACGCTGAGCCCGATGCGTGTGGTGGAACGGCTCGAGGCACTGGTGCCGTCGTCCGGCACGATCGCGGTCATGTCGTCCAGCCTCGGCAGCATCTCCCTGAACGAGTCCGGGGGCTACGAAACCTACCGCGCCAGCAAGGCGGCACTGGACATGCTGCTCCGATCGGTTGCCGCACGACGCAGCAAGAGCCGGCGCACCTTCCTGGCGGTTGATCCCGGCTGGGTGCGCACCGACATGGGTGGTCCGGACGCAACTCTCGACGTGGACACCAGCACCATCGGCATGACCGACATGCTGGAAGCCCGGCGCGGCACCCCGGGCGTGTTCTTCGTGACCTATCGCAACGAGGAGCTGGGCTGGTAGTCCAGCTTCCGCCCGGGGCCTCCGCATGGCGCTGAACCTGATCAAGCTGGCCGTCGGCGTCGCCACGCCGGAAGCCCTGGCCGAGCGCCAGGCCATGCGGTCGCACGAGACCGGCGCCCATGACGGGCGACCGTTCTTTCGCACCCGCAGCTTCCCGCGCCGCGCCGCCGAAGTGCTGGATGGCGGCTCGATCTACTGGGTCACGGCCGGGATGCTGCTGTGCCGGCAGGAAATCCACGACATCGTCCAGGACCGGCGCGACGACGGCACGCCCTGCACCGGCGTCGTGCTGCATGCGTCGATCGTTCCCGTGGTGCCACGCGCGGTCCGGGCCTTCCAGGGCTGGCGGTATCTCACGGAACCCGACGCACCGGTCGACCTGGTCGGGAACCCGGCAACCGGCGATGAACTGCCGCTCGCGCTGCGCCGTGAGTTGCTGGCGCTTTGCCTGCTTTGAGGGAAGGCCAGGGGCCCTGCCCCTGGACCCCGCCAAAGGCTGGCCTTTGGGATCTGCTTGCAAGGTTGGCGGGTTGCGGCCCTGGATCAACGAACGGCGGCAAGTGACTGTGGCTGATCGGCAAGTGTGGCCGGGATTCGCTGCCGGGTTGCACGCACTGGTTGATTAGGAGGCGCCGGTTCGCCACGATGCCGGATCATGGCCGCCGCTCAGACGCAGGATGATTTCCAACCCGGACGCGACCTGCGCGCCCTATGGCTGTTGCCGTTGCTCTGCATGTTGGCAGCCTGCGGCGGCGGGAATTCGGCGCGGATGACCAGCTATTCCCCCGCCAGCATGAGCTACCCTGAACCGGGGCCACCGGAAGATCCCTGGCGGCCCTACATCCGGGACGCTTCCGGACGCTTCAGCGTGCCGCAGCAATGGATCCGGGCGGTGATGCACCAGGAGTCCGGCGGCCACGAATACCTGCACGGACGGCCGATCACCTCCGGCGCCGGTGCCATGGGACTGATGCAGCTGATGCCGGCGACCTACGCCGACCTGCAGGCCCAATACAACCTCGGCAACGACCCGTTCGAGCCGCATGACAACATCCTGGCCGGCACCGCCTACATCCGGCAGATGTACCAGAAATACGGCGCCCCGGCGTTTCTCGCGGCCTATAACGCCGGCCCGCAACGGCTCGACGACTACCTGTCCAGCGGACGCTCGCTGCCGAACGAGACGGTCGATTACGTGGCCTCGATCGCACCCAACCTTGGGACCGAACTCGCCATGAGCGGCCCGCTCGCCGCATACGCCAGTGGCGGATCTCCCGGTCGATACAGTCCGACCAGTTATGCACCGGTCCGGCTGGCATCCTATCGGGTCGCGACCCGCCGCCGCAGCGGCGGGGGTGCCTGCTGGCACGATCCGGACGCTGCTTACGATCCCGATGCGCCGTGCCAGGCGGCGCCGCCCGCGCCGATCCAGGTTGCGCAGGCTGCACCCTACGTGCCGGTCCAGTCGGCGATCGCCTACACACCGCCGCCATCCTATTCGGGATCGACCGGTTCCGGCTCTTCCTATGGCGGTGCGGGCTGCATTCGTGACCCCGATGCCGCCTACGATTCAGCCTGCAGTCCCCGCCCGGCGCGGTCCTATGCGCCGAGGCCGACATTCGCTGCCGCCGTGATCCCGGTATCGGCGGTGTCAGGCCCGCCATCCTTCGGCAGCTGGACGATCCAGGTGGGTGCATTCGACACTGTCGACCAGGCGCGCTTTGCCACCACCATGGCGCGGCAGGCGGATTTCACCCGGCTTGCCGGTACCCAGAGCGTCGTGCAGCAGACGACTCCCTTCGGCCACGGCGTACTGTATCGTGCGCGTCTGGCCGGTCTCGCCCGTGGCGATGCCGGAAGCGCCTGCGCCACCCTAAAGGCGCAGAACATTCCCTGCATGGTGGTCACGCCAGGCGGCTGAACCGCGTCGTCCAGCAGCCGTTTGCGTCGTGCCTTCAAGGAGAACGACATGACCGAGATCAGGACACTGCAGCCGCATGATCCGCTTCCCGACGGCCCTGCCATCGTGTTGATGCGCCGGTTCGAGGAGGAGGACCCGATCCGTGCGATGATCGAGTTGATCGTCATCCACCGGAACCAGTCCGAGGAGACCAGTCGCCTGCTGACCGAGGCCGGTGAACCGCTGCCATGGGACGATGCGACGACGCTGGCGGCGGGACAGGCGAAGCAGGCCGGCCTGCATCATGTCTATCACGTGGACCGGACCGCGGGCCCGCGCGAGCGCGAGATCGCCGAGCATGGCGGAGATCACTCGGTCGCAATGGACACGCTCGACGACGACGACCTCGAAGACGGGGTGAAGGGCAGCGACATGCGCGACATGAAGCTGAACGAGGCGCCCCGGAAGTTCTGACCGGCGGTCTCGACCGGGGCGTCGTCGCTCCGGCATCCGGTTGGTTTCGAGAACGGCATCCGCTCGTTTCCCGATCCGACCGGATGACGCCATCCTCGGCACGATGCGCTAGACGGCGATCCGGATCTGCCCGTCCATGCCCGGCCAGTCGGAATAACCGACCGAATTACCACCGTACCAATATTCCTTGGGCGACTCCGCCAGCGGTCCGCCGTTGCGAAGCCGATCGACCAGATCCGGGTTGGCAATGAAATTGCGGCCGAAACTGAAAGCGTCGGCCGAGTTCTCAGCGATCGCCTTTTCGGCCAGTTCGGTCGTGTAGTTGTTGTTGCCGATCCAGGCACCCGAAAAGCGTTTGCGGAGTGCTGCGAAATCCACGTCGGCCGGATGATCGCGGGTCTGCTGGGTGACGCCCTCGATGGTGTGGACGTAGGCCAGTCCGAGCGCCGACAGCGCATCGAGGTAGGTGCCGTAGGTTCCCATGACGTCGCGGTCGAGCGGTGTCACGCCGGGCATGGTGGTGGTCGGCGAGATCCGGATGCCGACCCGGTCGCCGCCACCCCAGGCGTCGATCACCACGCGAGCAACCTCAAGCGGGAAGCGCAGGCGGTTTTCCAGCGAACCGCCATACTGGTCGGTGCGGAGATTGGTACTGTCGCGCAGGAACTGCTCGAGCAGGTAGTTGTTGGCCGAATGGATCTCGACACCATCGAAGCCGGCCTCGCGCGCACAGGTCGCCGCATGGCGATAATCCTCGACGATCGCCTGCGTCTCGCCGGTCGACAAGGCACGCGGTGTCACATGGTCCTGCATGCCCTCGTTGGTGAAGGCCTGGCCGGTCGGCTTGATGGCCGAGGGTGCCACGGGCAATGCGCCTCCGGGCTGCAGGCTCGGATGTGAAATCCGGCCGGTGTGCCACAGCTGCAACACGATCAGGCCGCCCACAGAATGCACGGCACGGGTCACGCGCTGCCACGCGGTCACCTGCGCCGCGTTCCAGATGCCCGGGGTGAGCGCGTAGCCGCGCGCCTGGGCCGAGATGTTGGTCGCCTCCGACACGATCAGGCCGGCGCTGGCGCGCTGCGCGTAGTAGACGGCAGCGTAGTCGGGCGGGATGCCGTCGTCGCTGGAACGGCTGCGGGTCAGCGGCGCCATGACGATGCGGTTGCGGAGCGCCAACGCACCGATCTGGAACGGTTGGAACAGCGGGCTGTCGGGGCTGGTGGACATCTTGTTTCCTCGAAACGGCGAGTTGGTCCTGCGCATCCGGCCTGTCATGGTGACACGCCGAAGCCTGGGGCAATGGATCCAGCCGCGGATTGGGTATGGTTCGCGTGTCGGCAACGCGAACCGGTCGCCCAAGGTGCAGTGCCATTGTTTTTTACCAACGATGACGTCCGAGTGAGTTTCTGCCATGATCCATAGTCAACGATGCACATGGGCACAGGGGTGATGTTGGATACGCTGCGGCCTGGGCTTCCAAAGACCGATGCGGTGCTGCTGCGGCTCCAGCTGATCGGCCGAATGCAGGCGACGACGCTCAACAACGAGAGCGTCCTGCCGCTCGGTCGCAAGACCCGCGGACTGCTGGCGATCCTGGCTCTGTCCGGGCGGCGCCCGGTGCTGCGTTCGAAGCTGGCCGAACTTTTGTGGAGTCGCCGCTCCGAGGAGCAGGCCAGGGCATCCCTGCGTCAGGAAATCCATCGCCTGCTGGAAGCGCTGTCCCCGATCGGGACGGACATCATCACCGTCGAACGCCACACCCTGGCTCTCAAGCCGGCCCTGACTTCGGTCGATGCCGAACGTATCCGAAACGCCAACGCCAACCAGGCCGAGAGTTTGCCGCCGATCGACGGCATTCTGCTCGACGAACTGACCGGTACCGACCCGGCGCTCGACCAGTGGCTCGACCAGGAACGCACCCGCCTGCGCGAGCACGCGATCGGGCTGTTCGAGACCATGCTGCGTCGCCAGCGCGACACGCGCGGCATGCTTGCCGCCGCACGCCAGTTGCTGCTGCTGGACGGGCTTCATGAAGGTGCATGGCGCGCACAGATCCAGGGTCTGCTTGCCCAGGGCGAGACCGGGCTTGCGTTCCAGAGCGCCCAGCGTTGTGCGAGCGCCTTCGCCGCACGCAATGCCGTCGAACCCGGCCCGGAAACCCGCCTGCTGCTTTCGGAACTCCTGCGCGGCAACGGCGCAGCCAACTCGTACCCTGCGGCCGATTCGCACCCTTCGGTCGCGGGCGCATCGAGCCTGGACGGGGCGGCTTCTGCGCCCATGTCCGTGCCGACATCATCGGGCGACCAGCCGGATGGACCCGCCAGCCACGGCGCGTCGCTCGACGCCAGTTCACAGCAGCCCGCGCGGTTCGGCGAGGGTTTCAACCGGCTGCGACGCACGACAGTGCAGGGTCTGCCGTTCGTCGCCGTCCTGCCGTTGCTCGACCTGAACGACAGCGCCGCGTTCAGCACGATCGCGCAAGGTCTTGCCGATGATCTGGTGTCCGGGCTTGTGCAGTATGGCGGCGTCAAGCTGCTGCAGGGCAGCGAGCTGCAGGAGAGCCTGGCCGAAGGCCGCGACGATGCCGTGCTTCGGCGCAATTTCGGCCTCGACTACATACTGGACGGCACGCTCCAGCGTACCGGCGGCCGGATCCGGGTCATCCTGCGCCTGACCGATATCCGCCAGTACGGCCAGATCGTCTGGGCCCAGCGCTTCGACCTGCCCGAAGGCGACGTGCTGACGCTGCAGGACATGATCACCACCCGGGTTCTGGCGCAGCTCCCCTGGGAGATCATGCTGGTCGAGAGCCGCCGCCTGCATCACCGTCCGGCCGCGGAACTCGATTCGCACGGGCTCGTCATGCGCGCGGTGTCCTACATCCTGCGGATCGACCGCATCCAGAACGACCATGCCTGCGCCCTGCTGCGCCAGTCGATAGAGCTCGATGGCAATCATCCGCTGGCGCACATGATCATGAGCCTGGCTTGCCTCGTTCGCTTCATGCAGCGCTGGGACGACCCGGCGGTCATGGCGAGCCGTGTCGACGCCGAGACCAGCGCGGTGCTGGAACGGGATTCGACCATCAATGGCGGGCTGACCATGAGCGGCCTGATCAGGAGCGAGGTACACGACGAGCCGGAAGCCGCGCTGATCCTTCTCGAGCGCGCGCTGGCGGCGCATCCGTCGGCCGCTGCCGGCTGGGCGGCCATGGCGTTTGCCCAGGTCAGGCTGGGCCGGCTGGACGAGGCGGAGCAGAACTTCCACCACTACAAGACGCTGTTCCCGACCCATCCCATGGAGGTCATGCTCGACCAGCCCAGTATCATGATCCCGCTCCTGCAGGGGCGGTTCGAGGATGCGGCGCGGATCGGAGCGGTGCTGGTGGAAATGCGCCCAGGGTTCGCTCCGAACCTCGTGCCCTACCTGGCCACCCTCGGCCATCTGGGCCGCGTGGCGGAGGCGGAGAGGATCCGTACGCGCCTGCAGACCATGTTGCCGGCGGACGGGATCGCCTCGCTGGTACACGGCGCCGGCCTGCGCGTGACCGAGCATCGCCAGCGTCTCGAGGATGGTCTCCGATTGGCCGGCATCAGCCTGTCGCTCTCCGTTCCGGGTGAGCCGGCCGGGCCGCTTGGCGTGGCACGGCGAGCAGGATAGATAAGCCACCCTTCCCGCATGGCTCCCCGTCACCACGCGGGACCGGCCTCCTCCAGGTCCCCCCAGAGGCTTCATGAACAACGGCTCGATATTTCTCCGCCCGTTCCCTCCCGCCATGCTCGCACTGGTCTGCCTGGGCAGCCTTGCCGCATGCCATGGTTCCGGTGGCCGCAGCCAGGCGGTGGCCGGCGATACGGCCGCGCTGGCGACACCGACGCACGAAAACCACCTGATGGGCGAGGATCGCAGCGCCACCGCCGGTGACCAGACCGCGGTCGGGGTGAATGCCTATCTGTGGCGTGGCGCGATCGACACATTGTCGTTCATGCCGTTCGCATCGGCAGAACCGGCCGGCGGCATCATCATCACCGACTGGTACAGCCCACCGACCACCAGTGGCGAGCGCTTCAAGGCCAACGCCTACATCCTGGGCAAGCAGCTCCGGTCGGACGCGATCCGGGTGTCGATCTTCCGCCAGATCCAGCAGGACGGTCAGTGGGTGGATGCGCCGGTTGCCGCCAACACTGCCGCCGACATCACCAGCAAGATCCTGGCCCGGGCCCGCCAGCTGCGCACCGACGCCGGCGCCGGTTAGGTCGGCGACCAGGGCGGGCTGCGTTCCATGAGCGACAGCGATTTACACCCCATGAGCGACAGCGAACCGCGGCCGGCTGGCGAGATAGAGACGCGCTACAGTTTCTGTGAGGCGGAGCCGCGCTGGCAGACCGCCTGGAACGACAGCGCCTGCTTCGACGTGCCCGACGTTCCGCCCGCGGACCGGCCCAAATACTACGTGCTCGAGATGTTCCCGTATCCGAGCGGCCAGCTGCATATGGGTCACGTCCGCAACTACACCCTCGGCGACGTGGTCGCCCGCTACAAGCGCGCCCGGGGCCATGCGGTGCTGCATCCGATGGGCTGGGACGCGTTCGGCCTGCCGGCGGAGAATGCCGCCCGCGAGCGCGGCATCAACCCGGCAGACTGGACGCTCGCCAACATCGAGACGATGCGCGGCACCCTGAAGCGGCTCGGCCTGTCGCTGAACTGGGATCGCGAGATCGCCACCTGCCTGCCGGATTACTATGGCCAGCAGCAGAAGCTGTTCCTGGACATGGCGGCGGCCGGCCTGGTCGAGCGCCGCGATGCGCTGGTGAACTGGGACCCAGTCGACCAGACCGTGCTGGCCAACGAGCAGGTGGTCGACGGGCGAGGCTGGCGATCCGGCGCGGTCGTCGAAAAGAAGCGGCTCAGCCAGTGGTTCTTCCGGATCACCGAGTTCGCCCCCGACCTGCTTGCGGCACTCGACGGGCTCGACGAGTGGCCGGAGCGGGTACGCCTGATGCAGGCGCACTGGATCGGCCGCAGCGAGGGCGCGCGGGTGCACTTCCCGCTGGCACATCCGCCGGCCGGGCTCGATCCCGACCTGAACGGGCTCGAGGTCTACACCACCCGCCCGGACACGCTGTTCGGCATGTCGTTCCTGGCGATCGCGCCGGAGCATCCGCTGGCGGCCCATGTCGCCCTGAGCGATCCGAAGGCTGCTTCCTTCATCGCCGAATGCCGCAGCCTCGGCACCAGCGAGGCGTCGATCGAGAGCGCGGTCAAGCGCGGCTACGATACCGGCCTGCGCGTTGCCCACCCGTTCATGCCGGAGGCCACCTTCCCGGTCTGGATCGCCAACTTCGTGCTGATGGAATACGGCACCGGGGCGATCTTCGGCTGTCCCTGCGGCGACCAGCGCGACCTCGATTTCGCACGTCTCTACGATCTTCCGGTGCCGGTGGTGGTGCTTCCGCCGGGCGAGGAGGAAGCCGGCTTCTCGATCGGGCGGGTGACCCATGACGGACCCGGCACCCTGATCAACTCCGGCTTCATGGACGGCCTGTCCACGGAAGCCGGTCGCAAGGTGGCGATCGAGCGGCTCGAGGCGATGGGCGTCGGCCGCGGGGTGGTGAACTGGCGCCTGCGCGACTGGGGAATTTCGCGCCAGCGCTACTGGGGTTGCCCGATCCCGATCATCCATTGCGCGAGTTGCGGCCCGGTGCCGGTGCCGGACGACCAGCTGCCGGTGCGCCTGCCCGACGACCCCGATTTCTCGGTCCCCGGAAACGCGCTCGACCATCATCCGACCTGGAAGCATGTGGACTGCCCGTGTTGCGGCCAGCCGGCGACGCGCGAAACCGACACCTGCGACACGTTCGTCGACAGCTCCTGGTACTTCGCGCGCTTCACCTCGCCGCGGGCGCTCACGCCCACGGTACGCGCCGCGTCCGACGCTTGGCTGCCGGTGGACCAGTATATCGGCGGCATCGAGCACGCGATCCTGCACCTGCTGTATGCGCGCTTCTTCACCCGGGCGATGCATGCGACCGGCCATCTCGGACTGGACGAGCCGTTCGCGCGGCTGTTCACCCAGGGCATGGTGAATCACGAGAGCTACCGCGATCCCGACGGCACCTGGCTCCATCCGGAAGAGATCGACCGAAGCAGCACCGGCGCGGTGCGCCGCGACAATGGCGCGGCAGTGCAGGTCGGCCGGGTCGAGAAGATGTCCAAATCGAAGCGCAACACGGTGTCGCCCGAGGCGATCATCGACCGGTTCGGCGCCGATACCGCGCGCTGGTTCGTGCTGTCCGACAGCCCGCCGGAGCGGGACATGGAATGGACCGAGGCCGGCGTCGCCGGGGCGGCGCGCTTCACCCAGCGGCTGTTCCGGCTGGTCGGCGCGGTGGCCGCGGACACGCACCCATCGGCCGCGCCGGAGAGTTTCGGCGAACCGGCGGACACATTGCGCCGCGCCACCCATCGCACCATCGCGGCCGTGACCGAGGCGCTGGAGGCCTTCACCTTCAACGTGGCCGTGGCGCGCCTGCACGAGCTTGCATCGGCGATCGCGGACGCCGCCCAGGCCACGCCGGCGGCCGACCTCGATTGGGCGCGCCGCGAGGCTGCCGGCACCCTCTGCCTGCTGGTGGCACCGATGATGCCGCATCTCGCCGAGGAACTGCTGGCCCTGCTCGACCCCGATGCGGCACTTGCCGCAGTGCAGCCCTGGCCGATCGCGGACCCGCTCCTGGTGGCGGCCCGGCGCGTGACCATCGCGGTGCAGATCATGGGCAAGCTGCGCGGCACCATCGAAGCCCGGCCCGACGAGGCCGGCGACGTGGTGATCGCCGCCGCCGAGGCGGAACCCAACGTCGCGCGCTCGCTCGAAGGCCGGCGCGTGGTCAAGCGCATTCACGTGCCCAACCGGATCGTCAACTTCGTGGTGGCAGGATGATCAGTCGTACGCCGCTCGCCGTCGTGCTGATGCTGCCGCTGGCCGTGTCCGCATGCGGCTTTCATCCGCTCTATGGCGATGGCAACGAGGCAGCCTCCGCGAAGCTGCCGGACATCTTCGTGCAGAGCATTCCGGATCGCGCCGGCCAGGAACTTCGCCTGGCGCTGCAGCAGCGGCTTGCCGGCACCAGCGAGGCGGAACCGCAGGGCTACCTGCTCGCGGTCAGCCTGGCCTCGTCGTCGGAGTCCATCGGTATCCACGGCGACAACACGTCCGAGCGCAACCGCGTGGTCGGCCGGGCGCACTGGAGCCTGTCGGCGGTCTCACCCGCGACCACCCCGGTTGCCAGCGGCGATGTCCGCAGTGTCGATGGCTACAACGTCATCAACGAGCAGTATTTTGCGGCCAGCATCGCCAGCGAGACCACCCAACAGCGTATCGCCAACAATCTGGCCGATGCGATCACTCTGCAGCTCGCCACCTGGTTCACCAACCATCGCCCGCCCGCGACGGCTGCGAAACGTGCCTCGACCGCCTCCTTCCTCACCCCCAGCAACGTACCGGGGGACACCGACCAGACGCCGCTCACCACACCGGGCGAGGATGGCCTGCCGTCCAGCGCGATCGGTCGCAGCAATCCGACCCCGTGACCGGGCTGCCCCGGTAGCTCGATGAAGGTCGATGCGCGGCAGGCCGGGCGGCTGCTGAGTGCGCCCGGAGCTTTGCGCGCCATCCTGCTGCATGGCGAGGATACTGGCCTGATCCGCGAGCGCGCCGCCGATGCGGTGCGCGCGGCGGCGGGTACGCTCGATGATCCGTTCCGTGTCGCCACCCTCTCCCGCGATGCGCACGAACGCCTGGAGGAGGAGGTTACCGCGCTCTCCCTGACCGGCGGCCGGCGCGTGGTGTGGGTTCGCGATGCCACCGACGCGCTGGTGGCGCCGCTGAAGCGCGCCCTCGGAAAGCCGGGCGATACCCTGGTGGTGCTGGAGGGACCGGGCCTGGTCTCGCGTTCCAAGCTGCGCGCGCAGGTCGAGGCGATGCCGGACGGCGCGTCGATCGCCTGCTACCCGGAAGAGGGGCGGGCGCTGGAGGCGCAGGTGTCGCAGATGCTGGGCGCGAACAAGGTGCGGATCGACCCGGACGCGCTGGTCTGGCTGTGCTCCCGGCTCGGTGCCGACCGTGCGGCGACGCGGGGCGAGGTGGAAAAGCTGGTGCTGTATGCAGGCGGCGCCGGGGATGGCGAGGGAAGCATCACGCTGGAGGATGCGATGGCCTGCACCGGCGATGCCGCCGGCGCCTCGCTGGACGATGCCGCATTCGCCGCGACCGCCGGCGACCGGGCCGGCGCCGACCTCGCGATCGAGCGCACGTTGGCCGAGGGGTCGAGCCCGATCGCGGTGGCGCGTGCGCTGTCGGGCCATCTGCACCGGTTGCGGCTCGCGCGGCTGGTCATGGAAGAAAGCGGCCAGGGCGCGCAGGACGCGATGCGGGCCTTGCGTCCGCCCGTGTTCTTCAAGCGGACGCAGGCCTTCGCGCAGGCGCTGTCGCTATGGAGTGCCGCCGGCCTGCTGCGGGCAGCCGAGCAGACCCAGGCGCTCGAACTTGCCTGCAAACAGACCGGATCGCCCGACCTGGTGCTGTGCAAGCGGCACCTGGCAGTGATCGTAGGCCAGGCGCAGGCGAGCCGAGGCGTCCGGCATTGACGGAGCATGTTGCCCGGAGCTCGGGCGTCGGCCTATAAGCGGCCTGGTTGTCCGCGTAGCTCAGCCGGATAGAGCACAGGATTCCTTGTCACCAACTGGGCGTCACGATGGGAAACCGCGTGATGGATCCGCTCAAAGTCGGGGAAAGCTGAGGCGCTCTATGCGCCGTGCCAATCCCGAGCCAAGCCCATCCGAAAGGATGGGAAGGTGTAGAGACTGGACGGGCGGCACCTAAGGGTTCCGGCCTAGGGTGAAGGGACAGTCCAGACCACGAACGCCACCCCAACGGGTGGCGGCGGCGAAAGTCGAAGTGGGATGAATCCTGGGGCCGTGGGTTCGAATCCCGCCGCGGACACCAATTTTCCCGATGACGACTAGCGCTTGCCGGGATCGAAAGCCCGGCGCCGACCGGAACAGGAAGGGCGCCGGTTTATCTTGCTCAGAACTTGCCGGTGACACCGAAGCGGAACGCGCGGCCGAGGATACCGGCGGTGGCCCAGGCCGGGTTGTACTGGTAGCCGCCATATGTGCCGGTATCGAGCGGCGGCCCCTTGTCGAAGACGTTGTAGATGTTGGTGTAGAGGTTGAGCCTGTTGGTCAGCGCATAGTTGATGGTCAGGTCGACGTCCACGAAGCTGGCGACGCCACAGCGCAGCGGATCGCCCGAAAAACCCTGCTGTGCCATGCTGCAATCATTCAGCGTGCCGCCTCCAGTAACGTCTTCGGCGGTGAGCTTGTAGCCGCTGGTGTAGTTCATCGTCGCAGTCACCGCGAGGCGCTTGTAGGTGAAGGTATTGGCCCAGTTGGCGCGCCAGCGCGGCGTGCCGGAAGCTGAGCTGATGTTGGCTGGTCCGAGCGAGCCGGCATAGGACTGAAGGCCGGTGCCCGGGTATGTGATGGTATAGCCGAGGATGTAGGTCGCCTGGCCTGTGCTGGTCCATTTGATGTCCTGCAACGGGCGCGGCAGCGGGATGCGGGCCCCGAGCGCCAGGTCGATCCCGGACGTCACCAGTTTGGCGGCATTGATGTAGCCGAGATTGACGATCCCGGGACGCAGGATGGTGGCTTCCGGATGATCCGGATCGGCAACGTCGGGCGTCACGCTGATGCCGGAGGGGTATTCCTTGTTGGTGAAGTAGTTCGCCACCGGTCCGCTATAATCGGCCGTCGTGATGAAGTTGATCTTCTTGATATGGTAATAGTCCGCGGTCACGTTCAGCCAGGGCAGCGGGGTCAGCACGGTGCCGCCGGTGAAGCTGGTCGATTTTTCCGGTTTCAGCGCGGGATTGCCGACGCTGTTCAGCCCGAGGTTATAGGTTGACGCATAGGTATCCGGCCCGGTGCCGGAGCTGTTCTGGTGCTGAGCCAGGAAAGCGGCATCGGTCGGTGTGTAGCTGATGTAACCGACTCCCGGCACCGCGTTGGTTTCCGGGAAGCTCGGTACCCGGAAACCCTTGGAGAAGGTGCCGCGGAACATGACCTTGTCGATCGGCCTCAGGATCACGCCGATCTTGGGCGCGAAATTGCTGAACCCTTCCGAATAGTTGTCGTAGCGGCCGGAGACGTTCACGTTGATCTGCTTGATGAACGGGATGTCGGCCTCGAAATAGCCCGATCCCACCCGGCGGCTGCCGACGGCGCCGAAGCTCCTGAGCTGCGACAGATACTGCGCATTCGGGTTGGACGGATCGTCCGGATTGGGGGTCGGGTCGTTGACCGATTCGTAACGTGCGTTGCCGCCAATACCCAAAGTCACCATGCCACCGGGCAGGCTGAACAATCCTTTCGAGAGCGTGACGTCGAGCGAATATTCCTGGCTGCTGTCGTTCTGCACCGATTTCGGCGCGATCGCATTGCGGACCGCGGCGCTGTTCTTCGACGGATCGACGAAATTATAGCTGCCTGTATTCACCGCGTTCAGGATGCCGGCGAAGGTCGGCACCCCGGTGACGGTCCGCTGCAGCGTATCGACCATGCCGACAAAGGACGCGTTGTACATCCAGTCGCCGCCCCAGCCCGAGTCGATCGACCCGTTGAGGCCGGTGGAGCCGCGATAGGTCTGGTTGAGGACCAGGTTCGTCGTATTGAGATCGGCGAACCGGTAGTAGATCTGCGCCGGCAGGCCTTGCGCCGCGAACGGATTGTTCGGATTGAGCGTGCCGTTGGCAAGGTTTACGGGCAGCACGATGTCTGTCAGGTCCGCATCGCCGGACGCGCTCTTCTGGCGGATCGAGCTCGGTCCCGAGACCGATCCGGTTGTAAAGACCTGGTTCTGGGCATAGCTGAACATCGCATAGGCCTGCGCCCGGTCGCTCAAATTCGCAGTACCACGCAAGTTAACGCTGATTCGCCGGTCGCTTGGGAACAGCAGCCGATAGTCGCCGACCGTGTTCTGTTCGCAGACCGTGCCTTGTGCGACCACGTGTGTCGCGAGACCATTGCATCCGAGCGTCGGGCTGATCGGCTGCAGCAGGCCGGTGCTTCCATCGGCGTTGACCGGCCGCACCTGGGCGACGCGCGTCGAGCCGATGCCTGAAATAGTGCCGTCGTTCTGGATGCCGTTCTCGTTGCCGTTCGACCCGGACAGGCCGCGTAGGTCTCCGGTATCGTAGGGATAGCCACGGTCGCGGTTATAGATGATGTCGTCGTTCTGGTACTCGCCGTTCAGATAGACGTTGTAGCCATCGCGATTGAGGTCGCCGACGCCGTAGGTCGCATACAGTCGCTGATGGCCGCCGTCGGCGCGCTGGCTGAGGCCGCCTTCCGCGCCGCCCTCGAATCCCTCGATCTGCTTGCGGGTGATGATGTTGACCACGCCGGCCACCGCGTCGGCGCCGTAGGTCGCGGATGCGCTATCCTGCTGCACGTCGATGGTCTGCACGATCGATTGCGGGATCGTATTGAGATCGACGAAGTTGCGCTGGCCGTCATCCGCCAGCGGGTAATAGGCGGCGCGCTGGCCGTCGATCAGCACCAGAGTCGAGTCGACCGTCAGGCCACGCAACGAGGCGCCGCTCGCGCCGATGGCGAAGGCACCGTTGCCGGAAAATGCGGCCGGCAGGCTGCCGCCGTTATTGGACGAGACCTGCGAGAGCGCGGCAGCGACCGTGGTGATGCCGCGGACCTGCATGTCCTTGGCGGTCAGATGCGTGACGGGCGAAGCGCCCGACAAGTTCGGGTTGCGCAGGATGGAGCCGGTGACGGTGACAGTCTCGGCGGCGTCCTTGGTCGGTGCCGCGTCCTGTTTCAGCGCGGACGTAGCCGATGTCGTGCCGGCCGTGGTGCTGTCGATCGCCTGCTTGCCGGGGACAACAGGGGCCTGGGCGAGCGCCGGCGTGGCGATGCCAAGCGCAATGCACCCGGCGGTGGACAGCAGGAGAAGGTTTCGAAAGCCAACGAAAGCACTCATAGGCCTTGGGTCTCCGGTCTCTCGGGGGCATGCGCCGCAGGACACCGCGTTACGCAGAGCAACATTTGGTTGCAGACCGATCAAAATCGTTCCAGCACCGATCCGCAATGCGCAACCTGCCATTCATAGCCCATGGCAATACGGTAGTTGTTTTTGTGCAACAGTGCCATGCGTTGGTTGCGCGACAAGCAGGGTGACGGCTGAGCCGCTGTCTCTGCCGCAACCGCTTCTTCGCCTTTACTTGAGGCTAAATACCGAAGGGAGCGGCCGTCGGTGCGACCGCAACCACCGGTGTGCCGTCATGCATGACGCCCCGACCCCGCCACCATCGCGAAAGCAATTGCTGCGATGGCTGATAGCTCAAGAGAGGAAGCAGCGCGCGCCTGGTGCGTCGCGCTCCCGGCTGGTACGCGTGCCGTTGGCTCCAGGACTACCAGGAACCGAATATATGTTGTCGAGCAGGCCATCGTGGCTTTGTGCTCGCGCTTGCATATCGAAAAGCCCTTTTGACGGCGCGGCCACAACCTTGAATGATGCTGACCTTCAATCGACGTGCTCGATAAGTCCCCGAGCACCTTAACCCCGCGCGAACCACCAGCTGGCAGCATGCAAAGGTCTCTGCTTTCCGAACTTTGTTACGGGCGGTCAGAGAACTAATGCCAGGTCGGACCATCCAATCCATCAGCCGGGTAGCCATCGACCGGTTGAGGCCCCCACTCGCGCACCCTGTGCCTGAAGTTGCTGACACTCGTGCTCATGGTGCCCTGCTCAGACAGAAGCGACGAACGCTGGCGTGGTGCCACCGGCTCGGCTCCTGATGCCATCCCGCCGGACGCCTTTCGGCGCAGTCCCGCAACTCACGACTTGGGTCCGATGAACTTAGCCGTCCGACCGGACTTGGAAGGGTCGTAGTTCCGTTCCAGAGGATCAGCTGATGCCAAAGATCGCAGTCATCACCGGCGCAGGCGCCGGCGTGGGGCGGGCGACCGCGGAAGAGTTCGCACGCCAGGGCTACGATGTCGCCCTGCTCTCCCGCGACGAGGACCGGCTCGAGCGGGCTGTCGGCCAGCTTCGCCTCCATGGCATCCGCGCTCTCCCGATCCCGACCGATGTCGCCGACGCCGAAGCTGTCGAGGCCGCGGCGACGCGGGTCGAGGAAGAACTCGGGCCGATCGACGTTTGGGTGAATGTCGCGATGGCCACGGTGTTCGCGCCGGTCAGCAAGCTGACCGCAGCCGAGTTCGAGCGCGGCACCAAGGTCACCTATCTTGGACAGGTGCACGGCACGATGGCGGCCCTGTCGCGCATGCGGACGCGGAACCGGGGCACCATCGTCAATGTAGGCTCGGCGCTAGGCTATCGGTCGGTGCCGTTGCAGTCGATCTATTGCGGAGCGAAATTCGCCATACGCGGATTCACCGACAGCCTCCGTTCGGAAATCATCCACGACAAGCTCGATGTGCACCTGACCATGGTCGACCTGCCGGCGATCAACACGCCCCAGTTCGACTGGGCAATGAACAAGATGGGCTTCAAGGCCAAGCCGGTGGCGCCGATCTACCAGCCAGAGGTTCCGGCGCGTGCAATATTCTTTGCAGCCACACACAAGCGACGGCAAATCTGGGTCGGCTATCCGACCGTGCAGGCGATCCTCGCCAACAGGATCGCGCCCGGGCTGATCGATCGCTATCTGGCCAAGGCCGGCTATAGCGGACAGCTGACCGGCACGCCGCTTGCCCCGGATGCGCCGGCAAACCTGTATGAGCCGGTACCTGGCGATTACGGCGCGCATGGCCGGTTCGACAAGAGGTCGAAAACCGGAAGCTGGGAAATGTTCACCGATCGTCACCGCATGGCATTCTGGGCAGCCGCCGGAATCGGACTGGTGGCCGGCATCCACCTGATCGCCAGGCGACTGGACGTCTGATGAGCAATCCCATCGAGGATTACGCACTGATCGGCGACGGCGAGACCGCAGCGCTGGTCAGCCGCGAGGGATCGATCGACTGGCTATGCTGGCCACGCTTCGACGACGATTCCTGTTTCGCGGCGCTGCTCGGCACGCCGGAGAATGGGCGCTGGCTGCTCAGGCCGGCCGTGACGGTCGTGTCAAGCAGCCGGCGCTACCAGCCCGATACGCTGGTGATGGAGACCGACCTGGAGACAGCGGATGGAGCGATCCGGTTGATCGATTTCATGCCGATGCGGGAAGGATCGACATCTTCGCTGGTACGAGTGGTTGTCGGGCTTCGTGGACAAGTGGTCAGCCGCATGGAGCTGCAACTGAGGTTCGACTACGGCACGCTGCCGCCCTGGAGCGAGCAGACCGCGGACGGAATTGTCGCGAAGGTCGGGCCCGACCTGATCGTTCTGCACGCACCCGTGGCGATCGAGGTGCAGCAGCATATGAGCCAAGCGACATTCACTGTCGAAGTGGGGCAGCGCCTCGCCTTCGTGCTGAGCTACAGCCCGGCACATCTGCCGGTGCCATCGCGGATCGATGCGGAACGGGCGCTCACTATCACCCAGTCGTTCTGGCGTGAATGGTCCGGCCGCTTCGATGACAGCAGAACCCAGTGGCCGGAAGCGGTGCGCCGTTCGCTGATCACCCTGAAGGCAATGATCCACCGGCCGAGCGGCGGCCTGGTCGCCGCCCCGACCACATCGCTGCCCGAAGCGCCCGGCGGCAAGATGAACTGGGACTACCGCTATTGCTGGCTGCGCGACGCGACGTTCACCCTCGGCGCGCTGCTCAATGCCGGCTACCGGCACGAGGCGGAGCAATGGCGCGACTGGCTGCTGCGGGTGATCGCCGGATCTCCCGAACGGGTGCGGATCATGTACCGGATCGACGGCGCCCGGCATCTGAGCGAATGGTCGGTCGACGACCTGCCTGGCTATCGCCATGCGGTCCCGGTCCGGGTCGGCAACGCAGCGTCCACCCAGCACCAGATCGACGTGTTCGGCGAAGTGCTCGATTGTCTTAGTCTGGCTCGCGAAGGCGGCGTGCCGGCATCGGCCCAGCAGGCTTTCGCCGAGCGCAGGATCGTCGAGCATCTCGAGAACGTCTGGAACACCAAGGGATCCGGCGTGTGGGAGTCCCGCGACGAGTTGCGGCAATATACCTATTCCAAGGCCATGGCATGGGTCGGCATCGATCGGTTCCTGCGGGAGTATGGCGAGCGCCTGTCGGCATCGGGGGATGAAGATGCGGCCCTGGTCCATCGATTGTCGGCTCTGCGCCAGACCATTCACGACGAGGTCTGTCGCGAGGGCTGGAACGAGGGGCTCGGCACCTTCACCCAGTATTATGGCGGCCAGGAAATCGACGCGAGCCTGCTGCTGATGCCGCTCGTCGGGTTCCTGCCGGCAGACGATCCGCGCATGAGATCGACGATCGACACCATCCAGCGAGAGCTCAGCGAGGACGGCCTGATCCGGCGCATGAAGGCAAAGTCCGATGGCCCCAATGAAGGTGCATTTCTTGCCTGCTCCTTCTGGATGGCGGACTGCCTCAACCTGCTGGGCCGAACCGATGAGGCCAAGGCCCAGCTTGAGCGAGCGTTGTCGGTCCGCAACGATGTCGGATTGCTGTCCGAAGAATACGACGTACCGGGTAGACACCTTGCCGGCAACTTTCCGCAGGCGCTTAGCCACCTGGCGCTAGTCAATACCGCCCTGGGGCTATCCGGCCCCGTACTGAATCGCGGCGGCGCATAACGGGATACGATAATTCTGGTTGCGCCGAAATCACCGCCACACTTTTAAGTGACCATTAAAGTCAAACATGGTTGATCTATTATGGATCAGATCCGGGTCGTACCGCCGAAGCGTTTGCCATTCGGGGTCGGCCATGCGAGCTTCTTCGAGGCGGAGCCGGAAGGAAAATCGGGTGTTATATCGCTCTCTTCCTTGCGCGGACTGGGTGCGCAGAATGGGTGTATTATATAACGCACCGCTATCGGGACTCACGCGAGCGTGAACATTGACCGAATGCAGGCTTCAACGATTGCTTGCAACGCGATGCTCCTGCCGCTGCACTGCTCCTGATCGATGCGGCAGCTATTCGCCCCCGGCGCGGACGCGATCCTTCGCCTGGTATTCCTTGTTCTGGCCGTCATGGTCGTCGGAGGGCTGGCTGTCGTCAACGGTGTTTCCCGATCCGACTATTTCTATGGTGTCGGGGTGGCACCCGAGCAGCCGGTCCCGTTCAGCCACAAACATCATTCCGGCGAACTCGGGCTCGACTGCCGCTACTGCCATACGTCGGTGGAGGTTGCGGCGACATCCGGGATCCCGCCGACCTGGACCTGCATGACCTGTCATTCGCAGATCTGGACCGGGTCGCAGATGCTGGCGCCGGTCCGCGAGAGCCTGGCCAACAACCGGCCGCTGCACTGGGCGCGCGTCAACCGGCTGCCCGAATACGTTTATTATAACCACTCGATCCACGTGACCAAAGGCATCGGCTGCTCGAGCTGCCACGGCGCGATGGACACGATGCAACTGACCTACCGGGCCAACGCCTTCAAGATGGAGTTCTGCATCACCTGCCATCGGAACCCGGAGAAGTTCATCCGGCCAGCGGCGGAAGTGTGGAACATGTCGTGGAAGCCGGCGGCGGATCAGGCCGTACTCGGCAAGATGCTGGTCATGCAGAACCATATCCGTCCGGCAGCCCAACTCACCGACTGCTCGATATGCCATCGATGACACAGCCCAGCCACGAAGGGATCATCTGATCATGGCAGCCGATCCGGACGATATCGGCGCACTCCGTGCAGCTCTGCGAGCACGCGGCGGTGCCGGCGGTCCGACCGCGTGGCGCAGCCTGGAAGACCTGGCCGGGACGCCCGCCTTCCGCCGTTTCCTGAAGGCCGAGTATCCGGGCGTCGCCAATGTTGCAGGCCCGGGCTCGACGCTGCTCGGCAGCCCGATCGATCGCCGGCGCTTCTTCCGGGTCATGGCTGCCTCGCTGGCACTGGCCGGGCTCGCCGGTTGCGACGACGACAGCGACACCGATGGCCGCACCGAGGAAATACCCTACGTCCGCGACCCCGCGCATATCATTGCCAGCACGAACACGCGGTATGCCACGGCGACGCTGACCGACGGGTTCGCCAACGGCGTGCATGTCGTCACCCGCAACGGACGCCCGCACAAGATCGAGAGCAACACCGAGCATCCCTGGACACGTGGCGGGACCGACGTGCTCGGACAGGCCTCGATCCTCGGACTTTACGATCCGTTCCGCTCGCAGACCGTGCTGCGGTCCGGCCGGCCCACCGACTGGGACACGTTCCGGGCGATGATGCTGGCGCCGATCGCCGTCGCGCGGGCGCGGCAGGGCGACGGATTGCGCCTGCTGACCGGGCCGATTACCTCGCCGTCCCTGGCGGCGCAGATCGCCCGGTTCCACACCGAACTTCCCGGCCTGCACTGGCACAGCCACGAACCAATCTCGCGTGCCCCGATACGCGACGGCAGCCAGCAGGCGTTCGGCCGATCGCTGGAAACACGCTGGCGCTTCGACAAGGCCCATGTCGTTGTGGCGCTCGACGGGGATTTCCTCGATCCTGGCCCGCAGCAGGTCGGCGCCTCGCGCGACTGGATCGAGGCACGCCGCGCATCCGCCAGGTCCGCAACCCTGTTGACGCTGCATTCGTTCAGCCCGACGCCCAGCCTGACCAGCGCGAAGGCCGATTATCACGCACCGATGTCCGCGCGCGAAATCGCCAGCCTTGCCGACTGTCTCGCCACCGGCCAGGCCTGGACCGGCCCGGCATCGGCGGCGGTGCAGCAGGCGATCGCCGCGCTGGAAGGCGCCCGGGGCCAGGGCATCGTGCATGTCGGCGTGTCGCAACCGGCTTCGGTGCATGCGGCTGTCCATCGCGCCAATGCCCGCCTTGGGAATCTCGGTGCGAGCGTGCTGCAAACCGAGAGCCCGGTCGCGGCAGCCGAGGATGTCGCATCGCTGCTGGCCGCGATGCAGGCGGGACAGGTGCAGACGCTGGTGATGATCGGCACCAACCCGCTCTACGACATGCCGGCCGATCTCGATTTCGCAGCCCGGCTCGAACATGTACCGCTCAAGATCCATGCTGGCGACTACGCGGACGAGACCGCGGAATCCTGCGACTGGCACCTTCCGCTGGCTCATCCGCTGGAGGCCTGGGGCGATGCACGCGCCTTCGACGGCACCGTGTCGCTGATGCAGCCGACGATCGCGCCGTTCTATGAAGGAAGGTCGCCGCAGGAGATCCTGTCGTTGCTGACCGACCCCGAGCCGCAAAGCGGTCAGGCGCTGCTGAAGGCCTATTGGGGAACCCAGTGGGGCGACGCCACCGACAATCGCTGGCATTTGTCGCTACGCCGGGGCTTCGTTGCCGACAGCGCGTTCGCGCCGGTGCCGGTGTCGCTTATCCGGGCAAGCACCTCGCCGGTGGCCGCACCCGACGCCGCCGGGCTCGAACTGCTGTTCCGTCCAGACCCGAGCATCCGCGACGGCGCCAGCATCAACGCCAACAATGCGTGGCTGCAGGAACTTCCCAAGCCGCTCAGCAAGATCGTCTGGGAAAACGTGGTGGCGATCTCGCCGCGCCTGGCGCAGCGCGAGGGGCTCGGCAATGGCGACCTGGTGACGCTGGAGGCCGGTGGACATCGCATCGAGGCACCGGTCTGGATCACGCCGGGACAGGCGGAGAACACCCTGACGATGACGCTGGGGTATGGCCGGCGCACCGCCGACATGCTGGCGACAAATCTCGGCTACGACGCCTATGCGTTGCAGCGCGGCGCCACGCCCTGGGGCCGCGACGACGCGACGCTGCGGAGAACCGGCCGCCGCGCGCAGATCGCGACGACGCAGGACCATTCCTCGATGGAAGGCCACGAGTTCGTCCGGATGCAGCAGCCCGGTGCGCGCCAGAACGACGAGGCCTCGCTGAAACCGGCCACGCTGTATGCCTCGGGCGGAGTCGAGAAGCCGGGCGATGGCCGTGCCTGGGGCATGGTGATCGATCTCGACAGCTGCATCGGCTGCAATGCCTGCGTGGTCGCCTGCCAGTCCGAGAACAACATCGCCGTGGTCGGCAAGGACCAGGTGATGCAGGGGCGCGAAATGCACTGGCTGCGGATCGACCGCTATTACGAAGGCGATCTCGATGCGCCTGATACGCGGTTCCAGCCGGTGCCGTGCATGCATTGCGAGGACGCGCCCTGCGAAGTCGGCTGCCCGGTGGAAGCCACGCTGCACGACCATGAAGGGCTGAACCTTATGGTCTACAACCGGTGCGTCGGCACCCGCGCGTGCTCCGGCTACTGCCCGTACAAGGTGCGGCACTTCAACTACCTGGATTATTCCGCCGGCGCGAAACCATCGATACAGGCCGGGCGCAATCCCGACGTCACCGTCCGCGCCATCGGCGTGATGGAGAAATGCACCTACTGCGTGCAGCGGATCGCCGAGGCGCGGATCGACAGCGACAAGTCCGGACAGCCGATTGCGGATGGCGTGGTACAGACCGCCTGCCAGACATCGTGCCCGACCCGCGCGATCAGTTTCGGCAACCTGGAGGACCCGACCGCGCAGGTCACGGCGCAACGGCGTGACGACCGGAACTACGCCCTGCTCGGCGAACTCGGGGTCAAGCCGCGCACCACCTATCTCGCCGGGCTATTGCCGCCGGCGACGACGCAGCCTGCGACCGACGGCAAGTCGTGACCATGAAGAACGACATGCCGTCCGGCACCACTGCGTTCCTGGACCCGCAGGAGACCTACGAGAGCATCGGCCTGCAGGTGGAGCAGGCGACGTTCGGCGGTATCGGCCTGACATGGTGGCTGGCGCTGCTGGCAGCACTCGGATTGATCGGTGTCCTCGTCGTATCCGTGCTCTGGCTGCTGTATGAAGGCGTCGGCATCTGGGGCAACAACGTCCCGGTCACCTGGGCGCTCGACATTGTCGGATACGACTGGTGGATCGGCCTCGCGACCGGCTCGCTCGGGATCTCGGTCATCCTGTTGCTGCTGAACCAGGGATGGCGCAGCTCGATCAGCCGTATCAGCGAAACCGTCGCGGTGCTGGCGGCGGTCGCGGCCGCGATCTACCCGATCATCCATCTGGGGCGGCCATGGTTCTTCTACTGGAACCTGCCCTATCCGAACACGCTGCTGTTGTGGCCGCAGTTTCGCAGTCCGCTGTACTGGGACGCGATCGACATCGTCAGCTACCTGACCATCAGCGTATCGTTCTGGTATCTCGGCATGCTGCCGGATTTCGCCAGCCTTCGCGATCGCGCCATCGACCGCATGCATGCCGAGGATGCGGGCAAGTTCGCGAAACGGGTGGCCCAAGCCTATGGCGTCGCAGCACTGGGCTGGCGCGGTTCGGCGGCGCATTGGCATCGCTGGAGCCTGGCGCTGCGCACCATCGGCCTGCTCGGGCTGATCGTCGTCGTCTCGTTGCAGACCGGCGCCGCAGTGATGTTTGCGGGCAGTCTCGAGCCGGGCTGGCACGACACGATGATGCCGGTCACCTTCGTTATCGACGCGCTGTTTTCCGGGATCGCCGCGACAGCGGTGGTCATCGTCTTGCTGCGCAGCGCCTTCTCGCTCGGCGGCCTGATCACGAGTGCCCATCTCGACCGGCTGGCCTGGCTGCTGCTCGGGTTCGGGCTTGCCGATCTCTATTGCCTGGCCACCGAGAATTTCGGCACCCTGATCACCGGCGACAGCTACGCGATGTCGGCCCTCGGGCAGCGAGTGCATGGGCCGCATGCCTGGGCGTTCTGGATCATGCTGCTCGCGGCGATCGTGCCGGTGCAGCTGTTCTGGCTGCGTGGTGCGCGAAAAGCCGCACCGTTGCTGCTGCTCGTCGGGCTGTCGGTCTGCATCGGCAGTTGGGCCGACCATTTCATGGTCATCGTCGCCACGCTGCAGCGCGATTTCCTGCCGTCCGTCGACAAGGGCTACAGCATCGGCATCTGGGGCGCCGCCACCTTCGCCGGCTCCTGCGGCCTGTTCCTGTTCCTGCTGCTGCTCGGGCTTCGGGTGCTGCCGATCCTGTCGCTGGTCGAGACGCGCAGGCTGACCCATCCGGGTGCGGAATCCACACGCACGCCGGTCGCCTCCGACACGCTCGACCTGCCCAAGGATGCACCGATCTGGGGCGTGGCCGGTGAGTTTGCAGAAGCCTCGGACATGATTGACGCAGCTCGGTCCCTGCGCGGCCGCAGGCTCGGCCGCGTCGACCTCTATTCGCCGCTGCCGGTTACCGACGCGCCCGCGGTGCTCGGAATGTCGCGCCGGCCGATCCAGCCCTTTGCCGTGGCCGGGGTGATCGTCGGTGCGGCCGCGATGATGGGGATGTGCCTCTACGCCACCGGCTACGACTACGTCTTCAACATCGGCGGACGGCCGCGTTTTTCCTGGCCGGCCTTCATGGTGCCCACGGTCTCGTTCGCGATGATGGCCGGCACGATCGCCACGGTGGCCGCGATGCTGTTCCAGAACCGGCTGCCCCGGCTCAACCACCCGGCCTTCAACATCCCCGGGATCGGCGGTGCCAGCCGGGACCGGTTCTTCCTGGTGGTCGAGAAGCAGGGCGAGGACTTCGATGCCGGCCGCGTGGAACTCGCCTTCCAGGCGCTGCCGGAGCGTCCGCTCGTGGTGCATCGGGTGCGGCGATGATCCGACGCCGGCCGCGCACGCGCATGACCCTGCTGCTGCTCCCGGTGCTGGCTTTGCTGCCGGCGGGCTGCAAGCGGCATGACATGTATAGCCAGGGCAAGGCAAAAACCTGGGACGCCAGCCGGTTCTTTCCCAACCAGCAATCGATGCGCCTGCCGCCCGAGGGCGCGGTGCCGGTCGAGGAAGCCAATCCCGACGTCGCACAGCCGCCTGTGGCTACCCAGGCGATGCTCGAACGCGGCGAGCAGCGCTTCAACATATTCTGCGCGCCCTGCCATGCGCGCAGCGGCGACGGCGACGGCATGATCGTGCAGCGCGGCTTCCCGCACCCGCCCTCGTTCAACGGCGACCGGCTGCGCCAGGCATCGGCCCAGCATTTCTATGACGTCATCACCAATGGATACGGCGTCATGTACAGCTACGGCGAGCGGGTGAGCTCCGCCGATCGCTGGGCGGTGATCGCCTATATCCGTGCATTGCAGCGCAGCCAGGGGACTCCCGTATCCGCACTGACCGCGCAGGACCACGCGGCACTCGACGCGGTGCCTACGCAATGAACCGCCGGCCGTTGCTGATTCTGGGGACCGGGCTGGTGCTGCTGCTGGTGCTGCTCGTTGTCGGCCTGGCTGGCGTGCGGGTGATGCCATCGTATCTTTCTGCCTGGCTGTTCGTGATGTCGGTGCCGATGGGCGCCTTGCTGCTGGTCAGCGGCCTGGAGGCCCTCGGAACGCAGGCGATGCCGGCGTCGGACCATTCGCCAACGCTGGCGACGCTGCTGCCGCCCTTACAGATGTTGCTGCCGCTGCTGCCCGTGGTTGCAATGTGCGGCCTGCCAATCCTGCTGCTGTCTCCCACCCTCTACGACCCGGCCGCATGGCCCGCCGGGGGGATCGGCCGCGGCTGGTTTGCGCATGGTCCGTTCAGCGTGCGGATGGTGGTGTTTCTCGCGGCCTGGAGCGTTCTGGCTCTGCTATTCAGCGTACCGGCGCGGTCCGGCAGCCGTCCCGGCCTCGCCGGCTTCACCTTCGCGATCGTGCTCGTAACCGGCACCCTTGCGGCGTTCGACTGGACGATGGCGGTCCAGCCGGGCATTGCCTCGTCCTCGTTTGGATTGCTGGTGCTGGCCGGCGGCGCGGTCTCGGCCGTTGCCGTTGCCAGCCTGCTGCCGGTTCCGGGTTCGCGCAGCTTCGCAATACCCCTGCTGTCGATGCTGGCAATCTGGATGTTCCTGCATTTCAGCCAGTTCCTGGTGATCTGGTCGGCAAATAAGCCCGACGAGGCGACCTGGTATCTGCAGCGGATCGGCGGGTTCGGTGCAGTCTGGCTGTGGTTCGCGACGCTGATGTTCGTGCTGGCCCTGGTGCTGTTGCTGCCGAACCGCGAGGCCTGGCGACGACCTGTAACGATCGTTGCCAGCCTGGCGCTGCTGGTCCGGCTGCTCGAAAGCTTCTGGCTGATCACCCCGGCTTTTCGCGGCAGCTTTTCCGTGTCGATCGTCGATGTGCTTGCCGTGTGCGGCCTGGTTGCGGTGGTCGTCGGCGTTCGAATCGGTGGCTGGCTGCCGGCAGGCAGGGGACATCGTCATGTCCGCACCTGAACAGAAACAAGGTCATCGCCGTCGCAACGGGATGGTGCTGCTGTTCGCCGGCGCCATCGGCGGGGTAAGCGCGCTGGTGATGGGAAAGGCCGCCCGACGCCGGTTCCAGGCGACCGGCGACGACCCGTTCGGCGAGGAAACCGGTCGCGGCGAGCCCGCGACGCCGCCCGCTCGACAGGCCCTCGAGAAGGGGTTCGAGACCGAGGATATGAGTGCGGCCACGATGGGCATGCTGACGGTCGGGCTCGGGGTCGCGATCGCTGTCGCGATCTGGCTGATGGTGATCATGCTGCAGGGCTTCAGGGCGGATCGTCGCGAGGCGCCACCGCTTACGGCACAGCAGACCGCGCCGCTCGAACCGCCATCGCCGCGTGTGCAGAAGGACCCGCTGGGCGATATCGCGGCGCTACGGCAGCGCGAAAACGTGCTGCTGAACCACTATGGATGGGTGGATGCGACCCACCAGCGTGCCCGTATCCCGATCGGCGTCGCGGTGAGCCGTACCATCGGCCAGAGGCTCGATAGCGCGCCATGAACGGGCAATCCCCGGGCCCGTCGGATTACCCGCTGCTGCTGTGGCCGCAGGCGGCATCGGCGGACGCGGTGCAGTCGGACCACCTGATCTGGAGCTTCACGCTCCTGACCCTGGTGCTGACGGTGCCGATATTCCTGTCGATCGCCTGGTTCGCCTTTCACTTCCGGGCCGGCAAGGAAGCGCACCGGCAATATTCGGACAAGCGAAGCCGCCTGCTCGAGGTGAGCTGGATGCTGATCCCGTTCCTGCTCACGCTCGGGTTCTTCTACTGGGGCGCCAAGCTGTTCGACCGGCACAAGCACGCACCGGCGAATGCGCTCCGGATCGAGGCGATCGGCCGGCAATGGATGTGGAAGTTCCAGCATCCGGGTGGGCAGGCCGAGATCAACGACCTGCATGTGCCGACCGGCCAGCCGATCCTGATCAACATGATCTCGCAGGACGTCATCCACGCATTGTACCTTCCGGCGCTGCGCATCCAGATGGAGACGTTGCCGGGCCGCTATACCCAGCTCTGGTTCAAGGCCGACAAGCCCGGCGTGTATCGGCTCTATTGCTCGGAGTATTGCGGCACCGATCACTCCAAGATGGACGGCCTGCTGACGATCATGACACCGACCGACTATTCAAACTGGCTCCGTCGCAGCGGTAACTCAACGTCGCTCGCATCGCAGGGCAAGATGCTGTTCTCGTCCTATGGTTGCGCCGGCTGTCATGACCAGGGCTCGGTCGTCCGGGCGCCGTCGCTGGCCGGCCTGTTCGGCAGCCCGGTGCCGCTCGAGGCGGGCGGCACGCTCATCGCCGGCGACGGCTATATCCGCGACAAAATTCTCTATCCCGATCACAACCTGATCGCCGGATACAAGCAGGTGATGCCGTCCTTCAAGGGCGTGGTGCAGGAGGGCGACCTCGTACTGCTCACTGCCTACATCAAGTCGCTTCCCGCACCCGGCGCCGCCGGCTCGACCCCCGGACCGGAGAAGACCCAATGAGCCCGTCCGATCTCGTTCTCGGCCGCGTCTCCGAAGGCGTGCGCGAGCCCCATCCCGGGCGCACCACCATCGATCGCGAGCCGGACTACCTGCATGACGAGCACACGCTACGCTCCTGGCTCGGTTCCACCGACCACAAGCGCATCGGCATCCTGTACCTGCTGAGCATCACCTTCTTTTTCATTATTGGCGCCTGTGCCGCAGGCCTGATCCGGCTGTCGCTGGTGGTGCCGAACGGACAGATTTTCAGCAACGACACCTACAACAAGCTGTTCACCATCCACGGGGTGGTGATGGTGTGGTTCTTCCTGATCCCGTCGATCCCCGCGACATTCGGCAACTTCATCATGCCGATCATGATCGGCGCCAAGGACGTCGCGTTCCCGCGGCTCAATCGAACCAGCTGGTACATCTTCATGACCGGGGCGTTCTTCACCCTGTTCACGGTCGTGGTCGGCGGTGTCGATACCGGATGGACCTTCTATGCCCCGTTCTCGACCACCTTCTCCAACACCTGGGTGGTGCCGGCGCTGATCGGGGTGATCGTGGTCGGGTTCTCCTCGATCCTCACCGGGCTGAACTTCATCGTCACCATCCACACCATGCGCGCACCGGGCATGACCTGGTTCCGCATGCCGATCTTCGTGTGGACCATGTATGCGACCAGCCTGATCTTCCTGCTGGCGACGCCGGTCATCACCATCGCGCTGATCCTGCTGGTGATGGAGCGCGCGTTCCATATCGGCGTGTTCGATCCCGCCCTCGGCGGCGACCCGGTATTGTTCGAGCACCTGTTCTGGTTCTATTCGCACCCGGCCGTCTACATCATGGTGCTGCCGGGCATGGGTGTGATCAGCGAGATCGTGCCGGCCTTCGCCCAGAAGAAACTGTTCGGCTACCGCTTCGTGGCCTACGCCTCGATCGGTCTCGCCTCGCTGACCTTCTTCGTCTGGGGCCACCACATGTTCGTCAACGGCGAGAGCGAAACCTCGGCCGTGGTGTTCTCGGTACTGTCGTTCGCGGTCGCGGTGCCGTCGGCGGTCAAGGTCTATAACTGGACCGCCACCATCTACAAAGGCAGCCTCAAGCTCGACACGCCGATGCTCTACGCGATGGGCTATATCGGTCTGTTCGTGGTCGGCGGACTGACCGGGCTGTTCCTGGCGACGCTGGCGGTCGACGAGCACGTGCACGACACCTACTTCGTGGTAGCGCATTTCCACTACATCATGGTCGGCGGCACGGCGCTCGCCTTCCTGGGCGGGCTGCATTACTGGTGGCCGAAATTCACCGGCCGGATGTATCCGGAAGCTCTGGGAAGGTTATCTGCCTTCTTCATCTTCATCGGGTTCAACACGACGTTTTTCCCGCAATTTTTGCTCGGCTATCTGGGCATGCCACGGCGCTACCATAACTATCCGCCGGAATTCCAGCTGCTGAACATCCTGTCCTCGGCCGGCAGCGTGGTCCTGGCGCTTGGCTACCTGTTCCCGATGTTCTACCTCACCTGGTCGCTTCGCTACGGCAAGCGGGCTCCGGCCAACCCCTGGAATGCCAAGGGCCTGGAATGGACGACGTCGTCGCCACCGCCGAAGCATAATTTCGAGACGCCGCCGACCGTCGATTTCGAGCCCTACGACTACATCGCCCGCGAGGACCGGGTGTGAGCGGCACGGTCGCCCATCTCAATACCGGTCCGACAGCGGAAGTCGGGCTCGAGCGCGAGGAACATTTCACCACCGACGGGCAGCAGATCCATGCCGCGAAATTCGGCCTGTGGTGCTGGCTGCTGACCGAACTCCTGCTGTTCGCGGGCCTGTTCCTGACGGCTCTGGTCCTGCGCATCATGCATCCGCAGGCGGTCACCGAGGTCGCCAAGCACCTGAAGTTCTGGATCGGCGCCACCAATACCGCCGTGCTGATCGTGTCCAGTTTCACCATGTCCGGGGCGATCGAGCTGTCCCGCCTCGGCTGGCAGCGCGGTATGGTGCGCTGCATGTTGGCGACCGCAGCGCTCGGATCGCTGTTCCTGGTGCTGAAGGGATACGAGTATTACGAGGACTGGGACGAGCACATGATGCCGTTCCTGTCGTCGCGTCCGTACGTGTTGACACAGGACCCATCCAGCAGGCTCTTTACCGACCTCTACTATATAACTACCGGGCTGCACGGGCTGCATCTGTTGACCGGCGTGTCGATCCTGCTGGTCATGACATGGATGGCGAGCCGGCCCGGCTTCCTCGGCCGGCGTCAGAACCGGATCGAGATCTTCGGCCTGTACTGGCACTTCATCGACCTGATCTGGATTATCGTGTTCCCGGTCCTCTACGTGTTGAACCGCTGATGGCACTCGTCGCGCTTACCGAAGCAGACCGCCGCCTGCTCTGGTCCAAGATGCGTACGCCGGCGATCGTGCTGGTCGTGCTGCTGCTCATGCTCGGCACGATCGTGCTGCTGGGCGCCTGGCTGCCGTTCCGACAGGCCTGGATCATCGAAGCAGTGCTTACCCTGCTCATGGTCGGGACAGTGTTGATCGTCTCGATGGAGCTCGGCGCGGAGCCCCCGATCATCCGCTTCTTCGCCGTCGTCGGCTTCTTCTGGGTCGCCATCCTGTTCGGGATGACGCTGCTGGACTATTTCACGCGCTGACAGTCGCGACCGCGATGGATCAACGCTGCTGGATCGCCTGCGCCTGACCCGGCTGCGGCTGCGGGACGGGCGACGTCCGATGTGAAAAGCATCCGGCCTCATAGCAACCAATCAGCGCGACCGCGCCGATGCCGATCGCCACCTTGGTACCGGTCGACATCCCGTGCGATGCAGGCTCGTTGTCCCGACCCGGCCGGCCATCGCCGTCTGTCGTGTTTCCCAGGGGCCCGAGCGTCACGTTCACGCGCTGGGCCTGCTGTGGCCCGCCCCCGGCCGGCATGTAGTCGACAGCCACCTGACGGCCGGGCGGTATCGCTGCGACATAGGCGGCGAAGGTCACGATGCTGGGAAACACCCGGCGATCGATGGCGATGATCTGGTCGCCGACGTCGAACCCAGCCTGGGCACCGGCCGATCCGGGCCGGACCGCCTTCACCCTCATGATTTCGAAGATCATGCCACCGTCCGAGATCTGCTGGGCTCGCTCGACATCCAGGCCGAGCCTTCCGCCGCTGTGCGGAAGGCTGGACGCCTCCTGGGGCGAAAGGAGCTGATATCCCATCCGGTTTTCGGCCCGAGCCGGTTGCGGCAGCAACTGCGGAAACAGGAAGGATGCCGCCACAAGCGGGCCGACGATGCGTGGTGTCATTTCCATTCGTCCCGATGAGTCCGGCGCTCTCGATCAAGCGCGATGAACGACGATGGCTCCGGAACAAACCCTGCGATCGGCGGCCGGTGCCAGTATTCCGAATGGGCCCGATCGGCAGGCTAGACCGAGACGGTGCCTTCGTCCGGTATCTGGCCGTTCGGTGTCATGCCATGGACGGCGTTCGGCAGATGCTGGCTGAGCTGGGACAGGAAGTCGCTGGGCTGCATGCCGGCCTGGCTCGCCATGCTCTGGACCTGGTCCTGACCGAACACGCTCTGCAGTTGCCCGGGTGATACCGACTGGTTGGCACCGTTGCCGATCCAGGATTCGGCAATATGGCCGAGGCCGGCCTGCTGGAAGCTGGACAGCAAGCCACCGATGCCACCGGCCATGCCCTGGCCGCCCGCCATTCCACCCATACCCTGTCCGCCGGCCTGGTTGCCGCCGCCAAGCATGTTCATCAGGATGCCACCGATCGGGGAGGCGCCACCGCCGGAACCGCCCATCAGGCCGCCAATCACCGAATCAAGAAGTCCCATAGTCGCAGCCCTAATGGTTGATGTTCATTGACTAGAACCGAGCCCGGCAAGGTCTCGAAGACGATTCAACACTGTGCAAAACCGTCCGGTCCCGCCCTTCCGATTTACTGAAATCCGTCCGGCCTTCGATATAATGGCCGTTTTCCAGTCAAACCTGGGGGACAGTCCTGTAACCCGAAGGCTGCGGAGAGGTTTCAGCGGCTCGACGATAGTTTCCGTCGTGACACTGGCCGTGCTCCGCCACCGGCAGGATTGTCTACTGCGTATCGAGCGGGACCGCGGTGATCGAGTTGTAGGGGCTGCCCCCCGTCGTCAACGCCTTGGTCGACCAGGCCAGATAGAGCAGTACGCGCTTGTCGCGGTCATAGATCCGGGACACGCGCAGCTCCTTGAAAAAGAACGAGGTGCTCTGGCCGAAAACGACCTCATTATCGGGCAGGTTGCCCGTGGGGATCGGCTTACCGGTCGCGCGGCACGCGAGCGAGAAGCGCGACGGGTCGGTCGCCAGCCCAAGCGAGCCTTTCACGCCACCGGTTTCCGCGTGCGAGAGGTAGCACGACACGCCGCTGACCTTGGGGTCGTCGTAGCGATCGACCACGATCTTGTCGTTTCGGCCCACCAGTCGGAAGGTCGTGCTGACCGCACCGATCCGGACGCCATCGTCGGCCAGGGCGGCGGGAATGGTCGCGAGCAGGGCCAGCGTCGCGCCGGCACTTATGCGCTTCAGACGTGTCATGCGTTCAGCCTGCCCTTGATATGATCCGCGACGCGGAGTGCGTTGGCGATGATGGTCAGTGTCGGGTTCACCGCGCCGATCGACGGAAAGAAGCTGGCGTCGGTGATATAGAGGTTGTCGAGCTGGTGCGCCTTGCAGTCGAGATCGAGCACCGACGATTTCGGATCGGGACCGAAGCGGCAGGTCCCGGCCTGGTGCGCGGTCCCACCGATCGGGATATCCTTGCCGAGATACAGGTTCCGGTCGATCAGCCCCGGCCACGCCCCCATCGGTGCCACGATCTTCTTCAGCTTGGCCCGCAGACGCCTGGCCGCCTCCTCGCTGCTCTCCTCGACCTCCAGCACGACCCTGTCGCCATCGTAGCGGACGCGGTTTTCCGGCCGCGGCAGGTCCTCGCTTTGCAGCCAGAAATCCATCGAATGCCGGGCCATCATCTCGAACGGCATCTCCGGCATCCATGACAGGAAGCCCGGCAATGCCTCGCCGCGAATCTGCTCGCCATGCGACGCGGCGCACATCTGGATCAGGCCGAGCGGAAACTCCCAGTCGTCGGCTCCGAAATAATAGTCGCTGAGCGCCAGCGTCTTCTGGAACACGGTGTCGTTCGGCTCCTTCAGCAGCGCCATCACCACCGACATGGTATGACGCATGTAATTACGGCCGACCTGGTCCGAGCCGTTCGCGAGTCCGGTGGAATGGGTGTCGGACGCGGATCGCAGCAACAGCAGCGCCGAGCTGAGCGCCCCGGCGGCCACCACGACGATATCAGCGGAATACTGCTCGTCCCGGTTCTCGCGGCGTACATGGACACGGCTGACGCTCCGGCCGCTGGCATCGGTTTCCAGCTTCGTCACGTAGGCGCCGGTCAGCAGCGTGAAGTTCGGATACGCTGCGCGCGTCGGATCGACGCAGATCACCTGCGCATCCGCCTTGGCATTCACCGCGCAGGGGAAGCCGTCGAACGCATCGCATCGTATGCACGGGCTGTAGGTCGTGGCGCTGCCGTCGGGGTTCTGGTCGAGCTTGATGCCGAGCGGCAGATGGAACGGATGCAGGCCCTGCCGCTGCAGCACATCGCTCAGCTCCTGCACGCGCGGCTCGTGCTTGACCGGCGGGTAGGCGTACGGTGCGCTCGACCATGGCTCGGTCGGATCCTCGCCACGCTGGCCATGCACGTGGAACAGCGTCTCGGCCTGGGTATAATATGGCTCGAACACGTCGTAGCCGACTGGCCAGGCCGGCGAGAGTCCGTCCTTGTGCTGGATTTCGCCGAAGTCGCGCTCTCGCAGCCGAAACAGGGCGGAGCCATAGACCTTGGAATTGCCGCCGACATAGTAATGCAGGCCTGGATGAAAACTCTCACCCTTCCGGCCGTACCAGGTTTCAGTAGCCTGATAGGTCCCGTCGACGAACACGGTCTTGGAGTCCCAGTTGCTTCTCGACCGCGGCAGGTAGTCGCCGCGCTCGAGCATCAGGATGCGCTTGCCGGTTGGCGCCAGCCGTTGCGCCAGGGCACCGCCGCCAGGTCCGCTACCAATGACGATAATGTCGTAATGGTCGCCAGTCGCTGCCATGATCCGTTATCTTCCAGTTCTCGAATTTGTCAGGTGATCAACCTCTGGGTTGCGATCCGGTTCGCAGGGCCCGGTCGGGTCAAAATCACGCCACCGTCGATGCAGGACGCACCTTGCGGCGCCCATGACGTTAGGAGCCATGGAAAAGCGACCGCAACCGGAGACACGAGCATCCCTAGTCCATTCGCCTCCAGGCACGACCTGATCGTCCACTCCCACGAGCCCTATAATGCCGAGCCGAGACTCGACCGGCTCAGGGCGGCGTCGATAACCCGGCAGTCGGACTTCTATGTCCGCAGCCATGGCAATATCCCGCAGCTGGACGGGGCCGGACACCGATTGAAGGTCGGTGGCCTCGTGCGGACACCTCTCGAACTGACGGTCGATAACCTCAGGACCCGGTTCACCGAGCGATCGGTCATGGCTGTCATGCAATGCGCCGGCAACCGCCGCGCCGATATGCAGGGGGTGAAACCAACCTCCGGGGATCCCTGGGCGCCGGGTGCGATCGGCAATGCTGTCTGGACCGGCGTCTCGCTGCGCGACGTGCTGCATGCGGCGGCTGCCGAAGCCGATCCGGCCCTGCATGTGGCATTCGACGCCTGCGACGATGTGGACATGCAAGGGGAAGGGCACTTCAAGTACGGCGTTTCGATCCCGATGCCCAAGGCGGTTTCACCGGACGTGTTGCTTGCCTATGCAATGAATGGCGAGGCACTGGCTCCGGAACACGGCTACCCGTTGCGTGTCGTGGTGCCGGGCTTTGCCGGCGTGCGCAGCCCGAAATGGCTGTCGCGGATCACCGTGCAGGATGCGCCATCCGACAATCATATGCAGGCCCGGGACTACAAGCTGCTGCCCGCGGATGTCACCGAGGGCACCGTCGACTGGGACCAGGGCGTCACGATCTACGACATGCCGCTCAATTCGGCGATCTGCGAGCCTGCGGCAAACTCGGTTCTGGATGCCGGACGAACCACCCTGCGCGGCTATGCGGTCGTGACGGCACGCACGATCGTCCGCGTCGACGTTTCGATCGATGGAGGCAGGAGCTGGAGCCAGGCCAAGCTCGAGCACGACGCCGCCGCACTCTGGAGCTGGACCTTCTGGAGCATCACCCTCGATCTTCAGGAAGGCTCGCATGAGCTGGTCGTCAGGGCCTGGGACTCAGCCGGTCAAACCCAGCCGGCACAGCCGGACGATGTCTGGAACTTCAAGGGCTATCTGAGCGCCGCCTGGCACCGCATCCAGGTGTCGGCACGCTGAAATCTTCTCCATCATCCGCGACCGGTACAACCGATCGGGACCACGCTCGGGCGTTCGTTCCGGTCGAGGATCCATGGACCACGCTGCTCGCACGGCGGCAGACCGTCAGGCGATATCCGCTTCATCGGTGATGGGGGCGACGTTGCTCATCAGGCAGGGCGAGAAGAACAGGTCGCCACGCCAGGCGCCCAACGCCGTGCGGCTGAATACAATGATCCACAGCATCAACAGCAACCCGACCAGGACAATGCCGGCGTTGGCGAGGATGGCCAGATGGGTTTGCCGTGCGAGCGCCAGCGTTGCCACTGCATAGACTCCGAGCGGGAATGTGAATCCCCACCAGCCTATATTGAACGGCATGCCGTCGCGCAGGTATCGGATCGTGACCATGATTGCCAGGGCCAGCCACCAGATTCCGTAGCCCCACAGCATGGTGCCGCCGATCACGCCGATCGCCTGGGCCACGATGCCGACCGATTGCATGCCGACAGCTGCAAATACCGAGGGCGCATCCTGTCCAAGCAGCAGCAGCCCCAGAGCGCCGGTACCGATCGGACCAAGTGCGAGCCATGCGGACGCTGCCATATCCTTGTGTGGCAGCTTGTGCAGGATCAGGCGCAACACCAGGACGACCAGGATGCTCAACGCCAGCGGCACCGAGAACGCCCAGAGCGCATAGCTGAGCATCAGTATCCTGAACGCCACCTGCGGATCGGCCAGATGCGGGACGAGTTGAGCTCCGCTCGCGGCGGCGACCTCGGCTGCCACCACCGGCAACAACCAAACCGCCGTCATCTTTTCGATGCTGTGTTCCTGGCTGGTGAACATCAGAAAGGGGATCACCAACCCCGACGCCAGAGACATCGCCACGTCCACCCACCAGAGCGCATGTGCGATCGGCAGGGATGCCGGCCCGATGACCGACGCTCCAAAAACGAGGAAGCCGTTGATGATGGTGGCCAGCCCCATCGGTATGGCGCCGAAGAACATCGACATAACGGAATGACCGAAAATGCGCTTGGCACCGTCGAAAAAAAATATCCAGCGCGCGGCATAGAGTCCGCTGAACAGCACGAACAGGACGATGTCGAACAACCAGAGGCCGCACGCCAGCTGATGAAGGCCGGGTATCGATACCGGAATCTGGTTCAGCGCCAGGGCAAGAATGCCGGTGCCCATCGTCGCCGTGAACCAGTTCGGGGTGAATTGACGCACCAGTTCGCGGGAACTGCTCAGCCGGGTGAGCGGGCGGGGAAAAATAAGTATTGGGGAGGGAGTCATCGGTTTCCGGTCCAAACCTGTCGGCTGCTATGCCCGCGCGAGCATGCTCTAATAGAACCTTTCTGATGAATACACGAAAGGTCAGGAGCGTTTGCTTTTTGGGACGGCTCGATTTGCAGCCGTCCACCGGGCCGGAGGCAATAATTAGTGAGTTGTCTATGCAACTGAACTCGATCGCCATCGATTATTACGACAGAAAGCCTTGTCGCTTGCACGTCCAGGCTATACTCACCGGCAACGTCTCATCATTACAGGATTTATAATGGCTCGCACGACCACGAAGACGACTCGGGCTCCTGCCAAGCGGACTCCCGAGCCGGCACCGAAGAAGCGGGTTGGCCGTCCGGTCGGTTCCAAGAACCGCGTTCCGGCTCCCGTAACGAAGGCAAGAAGCGCCCCCGCTCCGGTAAAGCGCACTGCGGCTCGCAAGCCCGCTCCGGCTGCGCCGAAGCTGAACAAGGCCGAACTCGAAGCGCAGGTCGTGAAGCTCGAGCGCACCATTGCCCGCCTGCGCAAGCAGAATGCGGAGATGAAGCAGACTGCCCGCCAGCCTGCTCCGACCCCCGAGCCCGCCCCGACGGTCGCAGCGACACCCGAGAAGAAGTCGAAGCGTACCGCCGCCGCCACGCCGAAGACCCGTCGTTCGTCGAAGCGCGATGCCGCGCAGGACACCGACACCTCTGCCGAGTCCGACGTAAACTCCGAGGACTAAGGTTATTTCAAGACCTGCCGAGGCTGTCGTCATCGACAGCCTCGGCAGCACCTTTCGCTTCTGACAGTCGCAGCCCCATTTCGCCCCGGCCCTCTATCGGAGTGCCCAGCTATCCAGCGAAACACAGGTCACGCGATGGGCGCCGAGCCAGCTGGAAGCCCGGGCAGGGTAATCAGGCAAAAGCAGCGCCCTTTATGGTCAGGACTATTCGGGATGCCAGCTGCCTGAACAGCTGAGCGTCAAAGCTCTCATGCCGCGACCTCGGTTGGTCGACGAACCGGTCGATTGTGACAAAGTATGGAAGCGGCCACCGGGATGAATTTCGTCCGAACCCGCCCACCAATCTCAAAAACACAGCTGCTCGATTGCTCGCCGATATAACGACCAGCGCCAGGCATTCCTGCTTCTTCAGCAGGACCTTGCACGACTGGCGGGTCTCATCGCACAGCCATGCTCAACCTGCTGCTGACCGCTGCCTTTGTTCCCGGGATCGTAGCCGAGCTGATGATTTCAGCCATAGGACTTAATCCGACTCCCGCCGCCGTTCCGCAGCTGGACGGTGTTGTGCCACTGCTCGCGACCAGCGTCATAACGACAATCGGGCGGCATCGCGGCATGCTACGAGCTGCTGCGTCATCACCCGCTATAGGCAAATCGTTGCGGTCCGGGCACGGCGGCGATTGCAGTCTCTGCCGATACGCGTTTCATTCTCGACGCAGTCAACCAAGGTCATGCTGACGCGGAGCTACTCAGAACGTGGCCTTCGAGACGCTCGCTTCAGGCCCGATACCAGCGGTCGACCCTTTCGGCTCGACCGCTGGGAGTAATCGGAAAGATCAGTCGGACGGCGTTTCGCCAGCCTGGTGCAACGCGTGTTCCTGATCGTGCAAAGCGGTCAGTTGCGCATGGATGCTTGCGGCCTTGGCGATCTGATCCGAGGTCAACAGGTTGCGGACGGCGATCTCGCTCGCAACATGCTTCGCACCGAGCTGCTGCATGAGCGACGTCTCCTGCTGCTCCAGCGGCGCAATCGTCGCCTCGGTCACGTCGCCGGCCGACAGCAAAGTCGTCTCGATCTGTTCGTGGATCGCATGAATCTGGTCCCGAAGGCTCTTCGAGTCCTGATGCTCGGCCTTCATCAGTGCATGCACCTTGGTTTTCTGGGTGTCGGTCAGCGTCACGCCGTCGAGCAACCCGTCGCCGTGGTGCCAGCCACCGGGCCCGCCGCCATGACCGGGCTGTGCGAAGGCGGCTCCGGCACTTGCGACGCCGAGCACGGCCGCGGCAGCAATTATCTTGAAGGTGAACATCCTGGGGCTTCCTTGGGCTGATCCATCCCGACACGCGGGACCTGCACCCATGATGCCAACAAGTTGTAACGACCCCTATCGCGTTCAGAAACCGATTGTAACCTCGCGACCTCCCCCCTCTGCCCGCCGGTGCTGCCTCCATGGGGGACGATCCTGCCCGCGCCGGCGGTGCATTCCAGCCACGATTTGATACCCGGACCCAGCTTGTGGAGAATGCGCAAAACCGGGCAGTCGATCGCAGGACGCGCCCCAGGAGAAGACGCCAGATGGACGAGAACTTCCGCCGCGCGGCGCTGGACTACCATCGGTTGCCGAGACCCGGGAAGCTGGCGGTGGTTCCCACCAAGCGCATGGCCACCCAACGTGACCTGGCGCTCGCCTATTCGCCGGGCGTTGCGGCTGCCTGCGAGGAGATCAAGGCCAACCCCGATACGGCCCGTGACTATACAGCGCGCGGCAACCTGGTCGGGGTGATCACCAATGGCACCGCGGTGCTGGGTCTCGGCAATATCGGGCCGCTGGCCTCGAAGCCGGTGATGGAGGGCAAGGCGGTCCTGTTCAAGAAGTTCGCCGATATCGACGTGTTCGATATCGAGATCGAGGAACAGGACCCGGATCGTTTCGTCGATATCGTGGCGTCGCTGGAGCCGACGTTCGGCGCCATCAACCTCGAGGACATCAAGGCGCCGGAGTGCTTCGCGATCGAGCGAGCGTTGCGCAAGCGCATGCGCATTCCGGTGTTCCATGACGACCAGCATGGCACCGCCATCGTCTGCGCCGCCGCCATCACCAACGGGCTGATGCTGCAGGGCAAGACGCTTTCCGACGTCAGGCTGGTCACCTCCGGTGCCGGTGCGGCGGCGCTGGCCTGCGTGGATCTGCTGGTGGCGATGGGGCTGCGGCCCGAGAACGTGACCCTCACCGACGTCAAGGGCGTCGTGTTTGCCGGGCGCGATACCGACATGGGCGAGAACATGGCCCGCTACGCGCACGCGACGGACGCCCGCACTCTGGCCGAGGTGCTGCCGGGCGCGGACGTATTTCTCGGGCTGTCGGCGCCGCGCGTGCTCAAGCCCGCGTGGCTGGAAACGATGGCGGCGAAACCGTTCATCCTGGCGCTCGCCAATCCGGAGCCGGAAATCCTGCCCGACCTCGCGCGTGCCGTACGGCCGGACGCGATCATCGCCACCGGCCGGTCCGACTACCCGAACCAGGTCAATAATGTCCTGTGCTTTCCGTTCATTTTTCGCGGCGCCCTGGATGTCGGTGCGCGCGAAATCAACGAGGCGATGAAGGTCGCCGCCGTCGAGGCGATTGCCGAACTGGCACGCATCGAGGCGAGCGAAGTGGTCGCTGCGGCCTATGGCGGCGATGCCCCGGTCTTCGGTCCGGAATACATCATCCCGGCACCGTTCGACCCGCGCCTGATCCTGGTGGTGGCGCCGGCGGTGGCGAAGGCGGCGATGGATAGCGGCGTTGCCGAGCGGCCGATCCTGGATTTCGACGCCTACCGCGAAGACCTGAACGACGTCGTGTATCGCTCGGGTCAGGTGATGCGACCGGTCTTCGAGGCAGCCCGCAAATCGCCGAAGCGCATCGCCTATGCCGAAGGCGAGGACGAACGCACGCTGCGTGCCGCCCAGACGGTGGTCGATGACCGCATTGCCCGCCCGGTGCTGCTGGGACGCCGCCACGTGATCGAGGCGAAGCTGCGCAGTCTCGGCCTGAGGCTCGATCTCGACCATGATGTCGAGGTGATCGATCCCGACACCTCGGACCTATTCGATCCGCTGGTCGAAGAATACCAGCAGCTGGTCGGACGGCGCGGCCTGCCGATGCAGGCGGCCGGGCGTGCGTTGCGGCGGCGACCGACGATTTCGGCCTCGATGCTGCTTCGGGCCGGACTGGTGGATGCGGCCGTGGTTGGCGGTCTCAACAGCTGGTGGCAACAGGTCAAGTACGTGCTGCCGGTGATACCGCCCTTGAAGTCGGCCAACCGGATCTACGCGCTGACCGCGCTGATCCAGGGCAACGGCGCGTTGTTCTTCTGCGACACCCACATGGTGGTCGATCCGACCCCGGACCAGCTTTGCGAGATGACGCTGCTGGCGGCGGAGGCGGTCCGGATGTTCGGGATCGTGCCGCGTGCGGCATTGCTCTCGCACTCGAACTTCGGTTCCAGCGACAGCCCGTCGGCGCGGAAGATGCGCAGCGCACTGGCGCTGATCAGGGCGGCCGCTCCCGATCTCGAAGTGGATGGCGAGATGCAGGCCGACACCGCCCTCAGCGAGGCGCTCCGGATGCGGACAGTGCCGGACAGCAGGCTGACCGGATCGGCAAACCTGCTGATCATGCCGTCGCTCGATGCGGCCAACATCAGTTTCTCGCTGCTGAAGGCCGCAGCCGAGGGCCTGCAGGTCGGGCCGATCCTGCTCGGGGTGAGCAAGCCGATCCATGTGCTGACCCAGAGCGTGACCGCGCGCGGCATCGTCAACCTGACGGCGCTGATCGGCGCACAACTGGTGGCGACGCCCTGACCCGCATCCTGGTGACTGCGTTCGAGCCATTCGGCGGCGAGACGGTCAACCCGTCGCAGACGGCGGTCGCCGTGCTGCGCGGGTTGGCGCTTCCGGGGATCGAGCTGCGCACCTTGTCCCTGCCGACCTGCTTCGGGCAGTCGCTGGCATTGATCGAGCGCACGCTCGATGACTGGCCGGCCGATGCTGTGCTGGCGGTTGGCCTGGCCGGCGGACGATCCGGGCTGAGCGTCGAGCGGGTCGCGATCAACCTCGACGATGCAAGGATCCCGGACAATGCCGGGCAGCAGCCGATCGACCAGCCGGTGGTGGCAGGCGCACCGGCAGCCTATTTCAGCGCGCTCCCGGTCAAGGCGATGGTTGCCGCCATCCGGGACGCCGGTATCGACGCCGCGGTGTCGCACAGTGCCGGCACGTTCGTCTGCAACCATGTGTTCTTCGGCCTGAGCCATATGGCGGCGACACGCAGGGCCGGCCTGCGCTGCGGTTTCATCCACATTCCCTGGGCGCCGGAACAGGCCGAGCATCATGGCGGGCCGTCGCTGGATGCGGCGGGCGTGGCGCGAGGGCTTGCCGCCGCGTTGATGGCGATCGAGACCGGTGCACCCGAACCGACCGTTTCGGAAGGCGCGCTGTCGTAAAACATCGGGTTCGTATCGCAGGTTCTTCCTGCGATAATGGCCCATGAACGACTTCATCATTGCCCACACCGCTATCGCCACCGCGCCGCTGGTCCCGGAAATCCGCCTGCATCTCGCCACCGATATCACCCCGATCTGGCAGGCGTCCGAGGACTGGCTGCAGAAAACCGGGATCGAGCCACCGTTCTGGGCATTCGCCTGGCCCGGCGGCCAGGTGATTGCCCGGCATGTGCTGGATCATCCCGAGACGGTCGCGGGACGGCGTGTCCTCGATTTCGCGGCGGGTGGCGGAATTGCCGCGATCGCCTGCGCGCGGGCCGGTGCGGCCCACGTCGAGGCTGCCGAGATCGACCCTCTGGCGATTGCCGCGATCGGCATCAACGCAGCGCTGAACGAGGTCGCGGTGTCACCGCTTGCCCAGGATGTGGTTGGCGCCGCGGCTCGCTGGGACCTGATCCTGTGCGGGGACGTCTGCTACGAGGCGCCGATGACGCGCCACATCCTGCCTTGGCTTCGAACGATGGCGGCAACGATAGAGGTGTGGGTCGCCGATCCGGGGCGAGCCTACCTGCCGGCCGATGGACTGGTGGAAATCGGCAGCTGGAACGTGGAGACATCGCTTGAGCTGGAGGATCGCACGATGCGGCCGACACGCCTGTTCAGGTTGCAACTGGAACGATGATCAACCCCGGCATCCACCGTGATCGGTAATTTTCACGGCGGACGCAGCCATAGCGTGCTGTCTTGCGTTGCTGTCCGGAACACGCTTCACGTCTTCGGGATCCCTTTCACGCGGTCTGAATTTTGCCTGATTCTATCGCGATGTTGTCGTTCGAAGCGAGATCGCGACACGAGACCGGAAGCGGCTTGCAACCAATAGATCGAGGTTAGTCATGAAGAAGTTTCTTACAGTGCCGATCGCCCTGGCAGTGTCCCTCGGTGCCGCCATGCCGATCGCGCCTGCGTCGGCCGAGCCGGGCGGATGCCTCAAATACGGTGCCGCCGGCGCCGTTGGTGGCCATCTCGCGCATCATGGCGTGCTGGGCGCGGCAGGTGGTTGTGCCACGGGCATGTATGTCCGCCATCGCTACCGGAAGCAGCAGCGCCACGATGCGGCTGCGTATCGCCAGGGCCAGACACAGCAGAATGCGAATCCCCAGTATCAGAACGGGAACCAGGACCAGACGACCAACAATCAGCTGCGGTAGAGAGCCGGTATATTCGACAAACAACAGGCCGCCTTCGGGCGGCCTGTTTCGTTTCATGTGCAGGATCGACATTTCATGTGAAACGATCAGTCGTCGTCACCATCCTCGTTGTTCCCACCTGTCCGGGTCAGGGTGCCGGTAACGTGTGGCACCGAAACATCACCGGTACCGTGATGGATCACCGTCCCGCTGCCTACGATGGCCTGTACCACAAGGTCGCCGGAGCCACGCCGGGCCGCGGCCAGCTTGCCGATCGTGCCGGCGCGTATGGTGATGTCGCCCGATCCACCACCGGTCAGCCGGACAGCGTCGGCCGTTACCGACGCGATGGTGATGTCGCCGCTGCCCGACGTGCCGGCATCGAGGCCACCGGTAACCATGCCCATCGTCAAATCACCGCTCCCGGCAAGTTGGACCTGCGCATTGTCGATCACCGCATCGCCCGTGGAGAAATCACTGCTGCCGGCGGCGGTAGCCGACATGCTCGAAACATGTCCATGCCTGATCTGCAGTTCGCCGGAACCGGACAAAACCACGTCCAGTCTGCCGGAGATGTCGTCGATGATCACATCGCCACTTCCACGCTGGTGGTCCGAAAGACCTCCCACGCCCGCCAGCCGAACCGTGCCGCTGCCCAGACCGTCGATCGCGACCGGGCCGGTGAAACGGCCGCCGTGGATCTCGATGTCGCCGTGCTGCACGACGCGGAGAGATCGGCCCGGATCTACCTGAAGGGTGAAGTCGGCATCGCTGCCACCGCGGCAGGAGCTGGGCTGGGTGACCGTGCCGCCGGCGGTGGTGACGGCCTGTAGCGTCTCTTCCTGGCCTTGCCTGACCGACAGGGTTGCCTCGTTGCCGAGATCCGTCGCCGGCATGAGCGTCACGGATGTGGCGCAGGACAGATCCAGGGTCAGCGTGTCGCCTTCGATCGCAAACCGCCGTGACGGACCGCCGGGCAAGGATTGCGGCAGCTCTGAGATAACGACCCGCGGCAGCTTGATATCGGACAACGCCTTGTCGATCCTCAGGTCGAAAGGGTCCGATGTGTGCTGGCGACGAGATTCGCGATGCGCGGGTCCGCTGAACAGCATCCAGGGCAGTGCCACGATGCCGACGATCAGGAACGCGGCACGACGACGACGCATCCGGATATCGTCGGCACGCGCGAAATCGTGGATCGGGAACAACGGCATGCGCCTACTTGCCCATCCGGCCGAAACCGCGATGCAGCTCGAAATCCGACGAGGTCACGAACGCCTCTATATTCTTGAGCCTCGGTTCCAGTGTCTCGAAACGATGTTGTAGCAACGCCCAGCTTTGGCCGAGCGGTGCGCCGGCACCCGAACTCCGGCGTTGGCTGCTGGATTGCCCGGCGCTCTCGTAGCGGGAGCGCTGTGCAGGCAGGCGCCGGCGCAGCAACATCGCCAGCGCTAGATAGGCAAGCCCGGTGGGCAGGATCATGAAGATCACCGAGATGGCCCTGATCAACGGCAGCGGGAGATCGAGATCCTCGGCCAGGCCGGCGCAGATGCCGGCAGCGACCGCGCCCTTGTCCTGGCGCCAGAAGCGGGGCGGGATGCCGTGGGGGAACGGGTCGTTCATGACTGCACTCCCCGCCTCACAGTGGCATCCGGCTACGCCAGCCGGCGAGTTCGGTATCCAGGATGCGCTCCAGGTTCTCGACCCGCTGTTCCATGCGCCGGGCGATCTCGTTCATGTCCTGCAGCACGCGCTGGTCCTCGACGCCGAGCCCCTGGGCGCCGATCGCCCTGATCGTGCGGTCGTGCCTCAGCTTCACGATCCAGGCGACCAAGGCAAACGGCGCGATGACCGCGATCAGACCAACAAAATCCACGATATGATTCCCGCCAAGAACGGCTGCTAGAGGGACGATATCCATACGCACATACCCTTAAGATCAGGAACCCGGCGCCTCGATACGGCCACGCAGCCTGGCTTTCATCGCATCGAGCTCGCTATCGACCGCGGTGTCGGCCTCGAGCCCCTCGATTTCCTGCTCCAGCGTGCGCTTGCCGAGATCATACGACTCCGCGCGCCCTTCCAGGGCATCCAGATTGCGCTCGATCTGCTCGAAGCGGCCGAATGCATCGCTGATGCGTCCATCGTGCAGGCGCTCGCGCAGCTTCACCCGCGAGGTGGCGATGCTGGTTCGGGACAGCAGCGCCTGCTCACGCGACTTGGCGTCGGCGAGCTTGGCCTGCAGCTTGGCGATGTCGTCGTTCTGGTGCGACAGCCCGGTCATGATCTGCGACAGCTGGCCCTGCAGAGCCTCGCGCGTCTTGATCAGGTGGGTTCGCGCCTGCAGGGCACCACGCGCCAGATCTTCGCGACCATGCGTCAGGGCGAGCTCGGCCTTGCGCTCCCATTCCGCCTCGTCACGGGCCAGGGTGCCGATCCGCCGTTCGATCTCCTTGCGCTCGGCGATGGTCTGGACGGCGGAAGAGCGCACCTCGACCAGGGTATCCTCCATCTCCTGGATGATCAGGCGGATGATCTTCTTCGGATCCTCGGCGCCGGCGACGATGGCGTTGATGTTGGAGTTCACTATGTCGGACAGGCGGGAGAAGATGCTCATGGCGGCCTCCATCACGAGGGTCGGACGCGAAGCTCGTCCTTGATGTTCGGAAGAGCAGCTTCCGTGCCAACTTGCCGCGGCTTGAGCAGACTGTCCAACCGATTGATTCGCTTGACTGAATTCTGCGGCTTGCACTGCCGGTCGATGCCAGCGACAGTAACAAATAAGGCCTCGATGGCCCGGAGACCCACATATTGGCGCGTTCGGCCATCCTGCCTGCTGATAATACGACGCCGATCGGGGAAGCGACAGCCTTTCGCGAAATGCTGGCACATATCTCTCTTGCCGCCCCACTGAACCGGCCGGTCCTGGTGGTGGGCGAGCGTGGTACCGGAAAGGAATTGGTGGCGAGCCGCCTCGCCTATCTGTCGTTGCGCTGGGACAAGCCGTTCATCAAGCTGAACTGCGCCGTGCTCGGCGAAGCCCTGCTCGACAGCGAGCTGTTCGGCCACGAGGCCGGGTCGTTCACCGGCGCCTCACGCCGCCGGGCCGGACGGTTCGAGCTGGCCGACGGCGGTACGCTGTTCCTGGACGAGATCGCGACCGCGTCGATGGCCGTGCAGGAGAAGCTGCTGCGCGTTATCGAATATGGTACGTTCGAGCGCGTCGGCGGCAATGATCCGCAGCAGGTGGATGTGCGCGTAGTCGCCGCCACCCATGCCGACCTGCCGGCACTGGTCAGGGCCGACCGGTTCCGCGCCGACCTGCTGGACAGGCTCGCGTTCGACGTGGTCGTGGTGCCGCCGCTGCGCGATCGTCCCGAGGATATCCCGCTGCTTGCCGGCCACTTTGCACTGCGCATGACGCGCGAACTGGGTCGCGACCTGTTCGCCGGGTTTGCCCCGGACGCGATGGCAACGCTGAAGTCGCACGAATGGCCCGGCAACGTCCGCGAATTGCGGAATGCGGTCGAGCGCAGCGTCTATCGAATGCAGGACCCGAAAAAGCCGCTGTCCCGGATCGTGCTCGACCCGTTTCCGAAAAGCTCGGCGCCGGCGGCGGTGGCAACGTCATCGGCGCCGTCCGTTTCCAGACCGGTGGCAGCCGATCCGGTCTCGGGAGACTTCCTTTCCCGCACGAGACAATACGAGTCCCGGCTGCTGAGCGAGGCCATGGAAGCGAGCCGGTTCAACCAGCGCGTCGCCGCCACATCCCTCGGCCTCACCTATTACCAGCTTCGCCACTACCTCAAGGTGCACGGGCTGCCGGGGCGCCAATCAGGCGTCCCGGTGGCGCGCGAACCGTGAGCTACATGATCTTGTTGGATGCCAAGGTCAGACGCGGGGTCTCGGAGTAGTCCTGGGGAAACAGCTGCTTCAACGCCGCGACCTTCGGCATGTCGTTGATGACGATGTAGCCGGCGTCCGGGTTATGGGCGAGATAATCCTGGTGGTAGGACTCCGCCGGATAGAACCCGCCGATCGGATCGACGCGGGTGACGATCTTGCCGCCATAGGCATGCGCCGCATCGAGCTGCGCGATGTAGGCTCGCGCCGCACCCGCTTCGGCCGGGGTAGAGGTCCAGATTTCCGAGCGATACTGGCTGCCGCTGTCCGGGCCCTGTCCGCCGACCTGGGTCGGATCCAGTGCTACCGAGAAGAAGATCTGCATCAGCCTGGCACGCGAGATTTGGGCCGGATCATAGGTTACCTGGACAGACTCGGCATGGCCCGTTGTGCCGGTGCTGACCGTCTCGTACTGCGCGGTGTCGGCCTGGCCGCCGGTGTAGCCGGAGACCGCTCGCGTCACGCCTTTCACATGCTCGAATACGCCCTGGACACCCCAGAAACAGCCGCCCGAGAAGGTGATGCTCTGCGGACCGGCAGCCGCTTCCGCGCCTGCTGCAGCCGGAGCGGACTGCGCGAACGCCGGTACCAGGCGGGGTGCTTCCTCCGCACGGCTGGGACCGGTTCCCGCCAGCAACAAGGATGCCGGCAATGCCGCAACGGCACCTAGCAGCAGCACCCGCTTGGACAGACGAGAGATGTTCATAACCATTCCTCCACTTACGCCCCTTGGGGCGGCTTGACGCCGGGTGCCGGCTTGAAGCTCAGCGCGACGCCGTTCATGCAATAGCGCAGCCCGGTCGGAGCCGGCCCGTCATCGAACACGTGGCCGAGATGGCTCGCGCAGCGGGCGCAATGGACCTCGGTACGCTGCATTCCCATCGATCCATCCTGGCGCTCGATCACCGCGTTCGGCAGTGGTTTCCAGAAGGACGGCCAGCCAGTGCCGCTATCGAACTTGGTTTCGGACGCATAGGCAGGATTGTTACAGCCAAGGCAGTCATAAGTGCCCTTGGAGTAGAAATGGTTGAGCGGACTGGAAAACGGCGCCTCGGTGCCTTCCTCGCGCAACACGTCGAACTGCGCCGGCGACAGCATGCGGTGCCACTCTGCATCCGTATGCCGGACCGGGAAGGATGCCGCACTCGGCATCGCGACCTGGCCGGCGGCTAGGGCCCGGAACGTCGCAAGCTTCCATGCGACCGCGCCAATGGCCAGGACAGAGGCCGTCTGCAGAAGCTGCCTTCGAGTTCCGGTTGACGCCACGATCGATTGTCCTCTTGCGCTGAGCTCAGGATATTGGGTGTCGAATGGACTGAAAACAGCGGCTCTGCTGTGCAAAATAGCATGGTAATGCTGCAGGCTGGGCTGCATCCATTGTGCTCTCGACAGCGTAGTGGCGCCGGCGCACGGTTACATGGCCAACGGATATGGACGCCATGACCCTGCTGCTTGGCCCGATTGCCATCCTGGCGCCGATCGGAATGAGCGTCCTCATCTCGCGCCCGGTGGACGGCATCGCCGGCCTGGGCGAGGTGATCAAGGCTCTCGGCACCGATCGTCCGCGCGAGCTGGCACCGGCGACCGGTTCATACGAGACCATCGGCGGCTTCGTCATGCACCGGCTACGGCGGGTGGCGCGCAAGGCCGACCGGATCGAGGCTGCCGGCTTCATCTTCGAGGTGGTGGATGTCGAGGGCTTCCGCATCAACCAGCTGCTGGTGACCCGCCGGCCATGAGCCCCGGCCCCACCAGCAAGGAGCTCCTGAAACAGGCGAAGCAGAGCCTGGACGATGCGCGCCTGCTGGCCGAACACCGGCGTCGCAACGAGGGCGTGCTGACACGGCTGGCGCTGCACCAGGCGCTGCAGGCGATAAGCATCTCCGAAGGTCTCGACGCCAACGACGATCTTCGGCTGGACACGCTGCTGAAGCGCGTGCCTGAGGACCATCCACAGGCGGCCCTGCTGGCGACGCTGCGGTCGGAGGATGCGCAAACGATCGCCGCCGTGGCTGGACTGGTCGAAGCGCTCGACAGGCCGAAAGCGAAGCCGACCGCCACGCCGAAGCCTGCACCGGCGCCGGTAACGGAACCGGGCGAGGACGATACCAACGATGCTCCGGAGACCGACGAAACCAGGTTTGACGACCTCGACCCGTCCGCGTTGACGGCGCTGGGAACATCGCCACAGGGCCATGGCCGCGCCGACCCTGCGTCGAGTTTCCCATCGGCGGCGTTCTGGTCGCTGATGGATCGATGGGGGATCGAGGATCTCGATGCGTTGGCACTGGTCGGGCATGCGGGCGGCCTGACCAAGAAAGGCACCCGTCCGCGGTTCCGGTTGCAGGGTGCGGAGGCCCATCGCTACGCGGCGTTGCGCGCGCTGGATACCGCGCTCTCAACGCTGGGGCAGGAGCCGGCCGACTTCCTCCGTGCGAAGCAGACGCGGGCACCATTCGACGGCGATACACCGCTCGCCGTGTTGCACCGGGACGGGGCCGACGGTGCGCGATCCTTGATCCGTGACCTGACCCGCCAGGGTTTCCAGGCCGGACTGAAACGGGCACTCGAACAGAACTAGACGGTTCGGGCTGGTCTCACGGGAGGCTCTACCGATCGACTCATCCTGCACGACATGGTCGGGGGAAGTTTCCGGCATCCGAAGCGCCGCAGAGAATACCGAACGCTTTCCAGAGTACCTTCGGATTTATCACGATCAGCAGCTTTTTTCCCGCGACTGCACGCAGAAGCCGAGGCAAGCCTCGATCGCGCCAGCCGGAATGATTGCGGATTGCATGATCGGGCAACGGGCTGTCTAATTCGGAGGCCGCAGAGATGGACGTCGACTCACCCTATGCTCGATCTTGTTTGGAAAGGCGTGCTGATCGGGATCGGCGCCACAGTGGTCATGGATATCTGGGCGATCGTCCTGGCCCAGTTGCCGGGAGAGAGCATGCCGAACTGGGGCCCGGTCGGGCGCTGGTTCTGTCATCTGCCGCGTGGAACGGTCTTTCATCCGGACATCGGAGCATCGGAAGCCCATCCCTACGAGTCCGCAGTCGGCTGGATCGGTCATTACGCAGTCGGCATCCTCTATGGCGTCGTGTTCCTGCTTGTCATGGGGCAGAACTGGCTTGAACATCCGACGTTCCTGCCTGCCTGGGTGTGGGGAATCATCACTGTCGCCGCCGGCTGGTTCCTGTTGCAGCCAGGATTGGGAATGGGTTGGGCTGCATCCAAAACAGCGAACCCGACAAAAGTACGGGTTATGAATCTCCTGGCGCATAGCTGGTTCGCCGTAGGGCTGTACGGCACGGCGCTGCTGCTCCGCTAGCGTTACTCCACCCGCTGGTCTCGAAACGGTTACGCAACGGGGTCCACGCTTCGTTCGCGACGCAACCTGACATGCCCGCATCATCATCCCGCAAGCTGTGGTATCCCGTCTGGCTGCTTGCGTTGTCGATGCTGATGGCGGCATGGCCCTGCGCGGCCGACACCACCGCGCTTGAAATGCCTGCAACCCTTCCGGCCCCGGCCGCGATCGACGCATTGGCCGAGCGTACGTTACGACTATTCAACGTTCCCGGCCTGGCGCTTGCGATCGTCCAGGACGGGCATACGGTGTTCGAACGCGGCTACGGATTGCGCGATCGCGACCGAAACAGGCCGGTCGATCCACAGACCCTGTTCGGCATCGGCTCGATCACGAAATCATTCACCGCCGCGTCCCTGGCTCTTCTCGTCGATCAGGGAGCGATCGGGTGGGACGACCGGGTCATCGACCATCTGCCCGAGCTGCAGCTTTCCGACCCTTATGTGACGCGTGAGCTGACGATACGCGACCTGCTCTCGCACCGGAGCGGCCTCGGCGAAGGCGCCGGCGACCTGATGCTGTTCTCGCGGAGCCAGTTCACCCGCGAAGAGGCCGTGCACAATCTTCGCTTCCTGCCTCTATCGACCAGCCTGCGATCGCATTTCGCCTACAACAACATGATGTTCGTGGTCGCCGGCCTGCTGGTCGAGCGTGTTTCCGGCGAGCGCTGGGAGCGGTTCGTGCAGAAGCGTCTGCTCGATCCGCTCGGCATGAGCGGATGTCATGCCGACCCGGTCGCGGCGCTGGCCCATCCGGCACAGGATGCGGACATCGCGGTCGGGTATCATGAAATCGGCACGACGCTGATGAAGCTGCCGTCGGACCCTCTCAAGGCGGCGGCGCCGGCGGGTGGCATCCTCTGCAATGCGGACGGCATGGCGCGCTGGATGCGCCTGCAACTCGGAGCCGGTTCCATCGACGGCCGGCAGATCCTGAGCCGCACGCAGCGTGATGCGATGTGGACGCCGCAGACGATCTTGCCACCCGGTCCGACCGCGGCCCTGAGCCGGCAGCATTTCCGCAGCTATGGACTCGGCTGGTTTCTCGAGGACTTCAAGGGCGACGAGCGCATCTGGCACAGCGGCACCGTCGCCGGCATGGTCAGCCTGGTCTCGATGCTGCCGGAACGTGGCACCGGCTTCGTCGTGCTGACCAACCAGGAGGACAGCAACGCGACCAACGGACTCGTGGCGGCACTCACCGAGGCGGTCCAGGGCGGCAGCTTCGACTGGCTCGGCGAGTACAAGCGTCGCGAACAGGCAGCGGGCGCGGCAAGGGATCGCCGCGCCGTCGATCTGCCCGGATCGGCGGCCCGCCCGTTCCTGCACCCTCCGGCGACGGAGCTTGCCGAGTATGCCGGGAACTACCGCGACTCCTGGCGCGGACTCTTTTCCATCAGCCTGCAGGGGGACCATCTAAGCCTGCGTGTTTCAAAAGCCGACGATCTCGCGGGTTCGATGGACGCGTTGCCGCATGATCTGTTTGTCGTGCATTGGGACGACCGTGCCTTCAACGGCAGCGATGATGCCTACATCCAGTTCCAGCGGGATCCCGACGGCAGGATCGTGTCCGCGACCATGCGCCTGATCGGGTCGGATTTCAGCTTCGACGTCCAGGATCTGACTCTGCGCCGCCAGCCGTCCTGATTTCGGATCGCCGATCGAAGCCGCCGGACGACAGGTTCGCAGCGCGTTCCGGGAGATCGTCCATGGTCGGGCCGATATACGGTGATGACGGCGGCAGCTGCGTCTCCCGGAACCGGCGCAGCCGGCGCAGCACCTTTGTCCGGGCATTGCGCAGATGCACCAGCAACGCGTGCGCTGCAGCTTCTCCGTCACCCTGCTGCAGCGCTGCGAGAACGCGATCATGTTCGCGCATGAACGGGTCGCCTGCCGGCAATGCTCCGGCATGATGCAGGATGTGCTTGCTCGAGATGATGATGCAGCGGGTTCGCGTCAGCGCTGCCAGCAGTTCGGGATTGCCGGCAAACGACGGACAGACGACATGCAGGTCGTGTTCGAGCCGGTCGAGTTGTTCGGCGCCGGCGTCCGGATAGACGAGCATGGCGTCCCGCAGCCCGTTCCGCATGTGCAGCAGAACACCGGCGGGGATTCGGGTCGCGGCCAGGCGCAGCATCGCCGGCTCCAGCAGTTCGCGCAGCGCATAGAGGTCGCGCACGCGCTGGTCGTCCAGCGGCACGGTGATCCAGTGCGCACGCCGGTCCTTGGTCAGGATGCCGGTCGCCTGGATGCGCACCAGCACGTCGTGCCCGACCGTGCGGCCGATGCCGTAATGGCGCGCGAGCTCGACCTCGTTGACCCGGTGGCAGCCGAACACCGACGCACGTACCAGCTCGTGCTCGACCGCCTGATAGACCGTTTGCCAGGCCCAGACCTTGGCCGGCGCTTCCGGAAGCTGCCCGATGTCGGCCGGGTCCAGCCGGCGTCGTTCGGGGGCGACGCTGCCATCGCCCACCACGACGCCGCGGCCCTGGAAGCGACTGACCGCATTCTCGTCCAGCAGCAGGTCCAGCGCCTGTCGCACGGGCGTGCGGCTGGAGCCGAACAGCTCGGCGATACCGCCTTCGAGCAGCACCGTGCCCGCGGACAGGCGGCCGGTCCGGATGCTCTGGCGCAGCGCCTCGGCGATGACCTCGTAGCTGCGGCGTGCCGCCATGCCTACATCACGGCGCCGATCTGCCACGGCACGAACTCGTTGTCGCCGTAGTCGAGCTGTTCGCTCAGGCTGGGTTCGCCCGAGGCGATCGCCAGGATGCGCGCGAAGATGCGCCGGCCGGCGGCCTCGATGCTGTCGGTACCGTCGACGATGCCGCCGCAGTCGATATCCATGTCATCGGCCATGCGCTGGAACATCGGCGTGTTGGTGGCGATCTTGATGCAGGGAGCGGGCTTGAAGCCGGAGGTCGAGCCGCGGCCGGTGGTGAAGCAGATGATGGTGCAGCCGCCTGCCACCTGCCCGGTCACCGCCGCCGGGTCGTAGCCGGGCGTGTCCATGAACACGAAGCCATGCGCGGTGATCGGCTCGGCATATTCATAGACCGCCTCGAGCTGGGAATGCGGACTCTTGGCGACGGCACCGAGCGACTTCTCCAGGATGGTGGTCAGGCCGCCCGCCTTGTTGCCGTGCGACGGGTTGTTGTTGAGCTCGGCATCGTTGCGCGTCGCATAGTCGCGCCACCAGTCGATCCGGGCGAGCAGCTTCTCGGCGACCGCCGGGGTTGCCGCGCGACGGGTCAGCAGGTGTTCCGCGCCATAGATCTCGGGGGTTTCCGCCAGCACGGCGGTACCGCCGTGCCTTACGAGCAGGTCGGCTGCGTGTCCCAGTGCCGGGTTGGCGGAAATACCGGAATATCCGTCCGAGCCGCCGCACTCGAGCGCCAACACCAGGGCGGAGGCCGGCTGGGTGGTGCGGACCGCGGCGCCGACGGTGTCCAGCATCGAGTTGATCGCCTCGATCGCCGCGGCGATGGTTTTCCGCGTGCCGCCGGTTTCCTGGATGGTCATGGTGCGCAGCAGCGGGCCCTCGGCCAGGCCGCGCGCCTGCATGAATGCCGGGATCTGGTTGGTCTCGCAGCCGAGCCCGATCATCAGCACGCCGTTGACGTTCGGACTGGTGGCGTAGCCGGCCAGCGTCCGGGTCAGATAGAGATAGCCTTCGGTCTTGATGTTGATAGCGCAGCCGCCGCCATGCGTCAGCGCGATGACGCCATCGACGGTCGGGTGGTTGGCGAGGCCGCCCTTGTTGTTGAAATGGTCGGCGACGGCGCGGCAGACGGTGGCCGAACAATTCACCGACGAGATCACCGCGATGTAGTTGCGCGTGCCGACCCGGCCATCGGCGCGCAGGAAGCCCTGGAACGTCGCGCGCTCGGCTTCCGGCAGCAAGGCGGCCGGCTCGGCATCGACGCAGAACTCGTGCGCCAGGGCGAAGTCGCGCATCTCCAGCCGCTCGGTGTGCACGTGCTGGCCCGGCTCGATGTCCTGTGTCGCGGTGCCGATCACCTGCCCGTACTTGCGCACGGTCTCACCGGCGGCGATGCGCTGGATGGCGACCTTGTGACCCCTCGGCACCGGCTCGGACGCACGCAGCCGGTCCGGCTCCAGCCAATCTCCCGGACCGATGCTTTGCCTGGCGACAGCCACGTTATCCCGGGCATGCAGGATGATGATCGAGGACACCATGACGTTCCTTTGGATTTCCGAACGCTGAAGTTCGGGCGGTCCGGCTCGTGCCGAATGTCTTGCGTCCGGCAATTAATGACTTTCGCACGCAAAGCGCAAATTTTTCGTGGGAGGCCGTTGCGTCCGTCCCGTGATCTGCGCAATGGTTCCGGCAGACAGAACCGGCGCAAGTCCGGTCGTTGGGAAACAGATCCATGACCAAGGAAACCGGCATGATCCGCAGCCGTCGCCTGCATATGTCCATCCTGGCTGCCGGGCTGACCGCCTGCGTGGCCGCACCGGCGATCGCCGCGGATGCGGGGCAGTGCTTCCAGCCAGCCAGCAGCACCAGTGGCACGGTGAGCCTGCCGGCCAAAAAGGGTCCGTATCGGATCGCGTTCGCCAACGGCTTCATCGGCAATGCCTGGCGCGTGCAGATGCTGCAGTCGCTGAAGGCCTACGCGTCCCAGCCGGCCGTGGCCGCCCAGATCAAGGAACTGCGCATCGTCAGCGTCGGTACCGACGTGTCGGCGCAGATTGCCGCGATGGACAACTTCATCAGTGCCGGCTTCGACGCCATCCTGATCGACGCCAACAGCCCGACCGCCTTCAAGCCGGTGATGCGTCGCGCCAAGCAGGCCGGCGTGCTGATCGTCAGCTTCGACAACACGCTCGATCGGACCGGCAAGGAGACCAACCTGGTGCAGGTCAACCAGGATCAGGTCGCGATGGGCAAGATGATGGGTGACTGGCTCAACCAGAACATGAAGGAAAAGAAGCACGTCCTGGAAGTGCGCGGCGTGCCGGGCAACAGTGTCGATCGCGACCGGCATGACGGCTTCCGCCAGGCCATGGCGGCGGACCCCGGCATCCAGATCACCGAGGTGGTCGGCAACTGGGATGACGGCACCGGCCAGAAGGCTGTCGCCGACTCGCTGGCAGTGAACGGCGCCGTCGACGGCATCTACACCCAGGGCGGCAGCACCGGTGTCACGCATGCGCTGCTGGACAGCCACAAGCCGCTGGTCCCGATCGCCGGCGAAGGCGAGAACGGCTTCCGCAAGCTGATCGTGGCGAACGCCAAGGATGGCCTGCTGGGCGAGAGCGCCGGACAGTCCCCTGCCCTGTCGGCGGTGGCGCTGAAGGCGGCGATCGCGGTGCTGCAGGGCCAGACGGTTCCCGGCGAAATCCGCGTGCCGATCCCGGCGGCCAACTACAAGACGTTCGAGGCCGGAAAGAACTACTTTCCGGATCTCAGCGACACCTTTTTCGCGGCGCATGACTTCCCGATCTGCGACATCAACATGACGGCGAACGACATCACCGGTCAAAACGCCAAATGAGTGCTGCCGCTTCGTCCTCGCTGACGACGGAGCGGCAGCCTCTCCTGGAGCTCTCCGACATCGTCAAGCGCTACGGGCCGGTCACGGCCCTGGCGAAGGGGATTTTGCGGTGCGAAGCCGGCTCCATCCATGCGGTCATGGGTGAGAACGGGGCCGGGAAAAGCACCCTCATCAAGGTCATCGCCGGTGTCGTGGCACCGACCGAGGGCGAGATGCGTGTCGATGGCGTGCCCGTCCGGTTTCGCGGGCCGGCCGACGCGCAGGAGCACGGCATCGTCTGCGTGTTCCAGGAATTGTCGCTGCTGCCGGATCTCAGCGTTGCCGACAATATCAGCATCACCGCGCCGCCCCGCCGTTTCGGCCTGATCGACCGGCGGGCGCAGAACGCGCGGGCGGAGCAACTGCTGGCCGAGATCGGTTGCGAGGGGATCGATCCACGCGAGCGGGTACGCGACCTGCCTCTGTCGCGCAGGCAGATGGTGGAAATCGCCAAGGCGCTCGGACGGAAGCCGCGCCTGCTGATCCTGGACGAGGCGACGTCGGCCCTGACCGCCGACGACGTCGCGCGCGTCGTCACCCTGCTGAAGCGGCTGCGCGCCGAGGGCATGGCCATCCTGTATATCTCTCACCGCATGCACGAGATCCGCGAGCTTGCCGACACCTGCTCGGTATTCGCCAACGGCCGCCATATCGAGACATTTGCCCGCGGAGAGCGCAGCGAGGACGAGATCGTCCGCATGATGATCGGGCGCGAACTGTCGCAGATGTTTCCGCCGCTGCCGGTCCGCCCCGAGGGTGTGCCGGCGCCGGAGCCGGTTCTGGAAACCCGTGACCTGTCATGGGAAAATCATCTGCGCGGTGTTTCGCTGTCGGTGGCGCCAGGCGAGATCCTCGGGCTCGGCGGACTGGACGGCCAGGGGCAGCGCGAATACCTGTTGGCGCTATTCGGCTGCCTGTCCGGGGTGACCGGCGAGATCCGTATCGACGATATCCCGACCACCCTCGGTAGTCCCCGGCAGGCCATGGCGGAGCCCTCGCGGCTCGCGCTGATCCCGGAGGATCGCAAGACCGAGGGTCTGATGCTGCCGATGAGCGTGGCCGAGAACCTCACCGCATCGACCCTGTCGCAATGGTGCCGCGGCCCGTTCCTGAACCGGGCGCGAGAGCGCGAGGCGGTGCAGGACATCGTCCGGCGCATGCAGATCAAGGCGGTGGTGGATTTGCCGGTGAGCACCTTGTCGGGCGGCAACCAGCAGAAGGTGGCGATCGGCAAATGGCTGCTGGCCGGCCCGCGCGTACTGCTGCTGTGCGACCCGACCCGCGGCATCGATGTCGGCACCAAGCAGGAAATCTACCGGCTGCTGCGCGAGCTGGCCGCGAACGGAACCGCGATCCTGCTGTACACCACCGACTACGACGAGCTGATCGGCCTGTGCGACCGGGTCGCGATCTTCTACTCCGGCCGCATCACCCGCCTGCTGACGCGCGCGCCGGATGGTAGCGGCATCACCGAGGAGGCGATCATTTCCGGGGCACTCGATATCGGCGGCGAAATGCGGGAGCATGTGGCGTGAGTGGCTCGGCGTCCCGGCTGTTCCTGCGTCACAACGCGCTGCCGTTGCTGGCGGGCGCGATCTTCGCCGCCATGTTCGGGCTCTATCTCGCGTTGCAGCCGCACGGCATCCACACCGACGTGCTGATTACCGCGTCCAATAAGGGCGTCCTACTGGCCCTGGTCGCGGCGGCGCAGACCCTGCCCGTGCTCACCGGCGGGATCGATCTTTCGGTCGGCGCGATCGTGGTGCTGTCCAACTGCGTCGCCTCGGTCCTGGTCAGTGGCAGCGGCTTGCAGATCGGGTTCGGCGTGCTGGCGGTACTGGGCAGCGGCCTGGTCGCCGGGCTGTTTAATGCGCTGGCGGTCGTGGTCGGCCGGTTGCAGCCGATCATCGCGACGCTGGCGACCAGCACGATGTTCTATGGCGTGTCGTTGCTGGTGCGGCCGAACCCGGGAGGCAACGTGGACGACGATTTCGCCAGCGCGATGACCGGAGCCGTGTTCGGCGTGCCGGTCAGCATGCTGGTTCTGGCCACGGTGCTGGTCCTGCTATGGATGCCGTTCCGCCGGTCGCTGACCGGACGCGGCGTCTATGCGGTCGGGTCGGCCGAGGCATCCGCGTACATGTCAGGTGTGAAGGTCGTGCGCTCCAAGCTCGCGGCCTATGTAGGCTCGGGTCTGCTGGCGAGCCTGGCGGGACTGCTGTTGACGCTGATCGCGGAGTCCGCGCAGGCAAGTGCCATCCAGGCCGGCGACCTCACCCTGAACAGCATCGCCGCCGTGGTGATCGGCGGCACCTCGCTGTTCGGTGGCGTCGGCGGCATCGTCGGCTCCATTCTCGGCGCGTTCATCCTGCGCACCATCGGCGACCTGCTGTTCGTGCTGAGCGCCTCGCCGCTGTGGCAGCCGCTGTTCCAGGGCCTGATCCTGCTGGTGGCGGTCAGTTTCGGCGCGCTGCCGATGCTGCGTACCCGCAACCGGTTGGAAACCTACCGATGAGCGAGGTGCCGGCGGGTCCGGCCGTCGTCATGGCGCAGTCCCGAAGCCTCATGCTCAAGGACAGGCTGCGCCGGCTCGACCTGCCGCTGGTTGTCGCCAGCGCCTGCATCGTCGCGATCCTGCTGGGCGGCTCGCTGTATAATTCCAGCTTCCTGTCACCGCATTACCTGATCCAGCAGCTGCAGGTTGCGTCGTTCCTCGGCATCGTCGCCGCCGGCGCCATGCTGGTGATCCTGCTGGGCCATATCGACCTGTCGGTTCCCTGGACCCTCACCGCCGGCGCGATGCTCGGGACCGGTCTTGCCGGCAGCACGCTCGGTGGCGTCGAGGCGATCCCGATCGCACTCGCGGTCGGGGCGGGGATCGGCCTGGTCAACGGGCTCGGCGTGGCGTTCCTGCGTGTCCCGTCGATGATCTTCACGCTCGGCGTCAATGCGGTGCTGCAGGGATTGATGGTGCTCTACACCGGCGGGTCCGCACCGGCCTCGTCGGCGGCGCCGATCGTGCGCTGGCTGTCCGGCGGCCAACTCGTGCCGGGCCTGCCGAACGCGATCCTGGTCTGGGCTGCAGCCGGGGTGTTCACCACGGTGTTGCTGCGCGCGACGCCGTTCGGCCGCTCGGTCTATGCGATCGGCAATCGCGAGCGTGCAGCCTACCTCTCGGGCATGCCGGTGAAGCGCATCGTCTGCCTGAGCTTCATGCTCGCCGGCAGCGCCAGCGCGCTCGCCGGCGTGCTGCTCACCGGATACGCCGGCAAGGCGTTCCAGGGCATGGGCGATACCTACCTGCTGCCGGCGATCGCGGCGGTGGTGCTGGGTGGCACCAGCATCGCCGGCGGCCGCGGCACCTACACCGGCACCATCATCGGCACCATCCTGATCGTGCTGCTGCAAAGCATGCTGGCAGTGATGCAGATGCCGGATGCCGGGCGCCAGATCATCTACGGCGCGGTCATCTTCGTGATGCTGCTGCTGTATGGACGCAGCCGCGCAGGCCAGGCGTGACCGGTCGCAGCCCGCCGCTTGCTACCGTGTCCCGTCGATAGACCGGACTAACTCGAGCTGACCCTGTGGCCGGCGATCGTGCAGGGAACCCTGCGGGGGACTCCGGTCGTTCAGGGTCCCACACTCAATCAAGGAGACGACATGGCATCCGAGACATCACCCGTCTGGTTCATCACCGGTTGTTCGACCGGGTTCGGTCATGACCTGGCGAAGCTCGTGCTCGCACGCGGCTGGCGTGCCGTCGTGACCGCGCGTGATGCGGAGCGCGTGAAGGAACTGGTCGAAGGCGTGGACGAGCGTGGCCTGGCGCTGTCGCTCGACGTGACGGAGCAGGGCCAGATCGATGCCGGCGTGAAAGCCGCGCTGGACAAGTTTGGCCGCATCGACGTGCTGGTGAACAATGCCGGCTACGGATACCAGGCCTCGGCCGAGGAGGGTGTGGACGCCGAGATCCGCGCCCAGTTCGACGCCAACGTGTTCGGCCTGTTCGCCATGACCCGGGCGGTGCTGCCGACGATGCGCAAGCAGCGCTCGGGCAACATCATCAACATCACTTCGGTCGCCGGCCTGGTCGGGTTTCCGGGATCCGGATATTACGCGGCGAGCAAGCATGCTGTGGAAGGCTGGTCGGATGCGCTGGCGACCGAGACGGCGCCGCTCGGGATCAAGGTGACCTGTGTCGAGCCGGGACCGTTCCGCACCGACTGGGCGGGACGCTCGCTGAAGCAGACCCCGAGCACGATCGCCGACTACGCAGACACCGCCGGCAAGCGTTTGAAGAGTACGTCCGACATCAGCGGCAAGCAGGCCGGCGACCCGGTCCGCGCCGGCGAGGCGATGATCCACATTACCGAGATCGACAATCCGCCGCGTCATTTCGTGCTGGGCCGGTGGGGCCACGATGCGGTGCTGAAGCAGATGAAGGAACGCGTGGCCGAAATCGAAGCCTGGCGCGATGCCGGCCTGGCGGCTGATTTCCCTGGTTCGTAGCAGACTTCTCCCGGCCGACGCCTGCACCGATACGAGACGTCGCTTTTTACGAAGGCCGGCTTCATGAAGCCGGCCTTCGTTCAATCAGGAAACGACCGGTCCTTCTTCGGTCATCCGCGCGGGCTGGCGGTGCTGGCTCTCACCGAGGGCTGGGTCGGCTTTTCGTTCTACGGCATGCAATCGCTGCTGGTCCTGTACATGACCGGGCAGCTGCTGCGGCCCGGGCATGTCGAGCACGTGTGGGGCTTCGGCGGATTCCGCGCCATGCTCGGGGTCCTGATGGGGCCGCTCACCGGTGCGCCGCTGGCGTCGGCGATCATGGGCCTCTACGCCGCGTCGATCTGGGCGACGCCGATCCTGGGCGGGCTGGTGGCGGACCGCCTGCTCGGCCGCACCCGCACCATCGTTCTCGGCAGCGTGCTGATGACCGCCGGACATTTCCTGCTGGCGTTCGATGCGAGTTTCCTGATTGCGCTCGCGTGCCTGATCGCCGGCAGCGGGTGCGCCGGCTGCCTGAAGGCGCAGGTGGGCGCGCTCTACGGGCCTGCGGATGCCAGGCGCCCGGACGCGTTCCAGCTCTACACCCTGTCGGTCAGCGTCGCCGTGGTGCTGTCGCCGCTGGTCTGCGGGACACTGGGCGAGCGGTCTTCCTGGCACCTGGGCTTCGCCGCTGCCGGGGCCGGGATGCTGATCGGGCTGCTGACCTACCTGGGTGGGCGGCGCTGGCTGCCACGCGAGCCGGTTGCTGGTCGTGCGGCAGGAATCGTCACACCCCCGTCCGGACTGTCGGGGTCCGACAAGCGCATCCTGCTGGTGCTGGCAGCCATGCTGCCGGTGCTGGCGATGGCATCGGTCGGCAACATGGAAATCTTCAACGGCTACCTGCTGTGGGGCCAGCAGAACTACGCCCTGTCGTTCGGCGGACAGACCATGCCGGTCAGCTGGCTGCTCTCCCTCGACGCGTTCTTCGGGATCGGCACGCTGCTGTCGTCGATGCTGTTCTGGCGCTGGTGGGAGCGGCACCGGCGGATGCCTGACGAGATCGTGCGGATGGCCGGGGCGAGCGTGCTTCTGATGCTTGCACCGCTGATCCTGGCGCTGGCATCGTTCGAGGCAGGCGGGCACAAGATCGGGCTCGTATGGGGCGTCGCCTTCCATCTGGTCAACGATTTCGGCTTCTCGAACTTCTATCCGGTCGGGATGGCGCTTTATTCGCGGCTCGCTCCGCGTGCGTTGGGTGCCACGGTCGTCAATGGCTTCGTGCTGCACCTATTCCTGGCCAACTTGCTCGTCGCTCGCCTGGCCGGGCTGCTCGGGCAGATGTCCGGAACCCGGTTCTGGCTGTTGCATGCAGGGCTGATCGGTCTGGCGGCGATCCTGATCGGCGTTTTTGCGATGCTGTTCCGCAGGATGCTGGCACCTCCGCACGCTACCGCATGAGCCGATTCCGGTGTCGGGCTTCGGCTCTGCCCGGGCAGCAGAAGCGGCTGGTGATCGCGGGTCCGGAGCGCGACCTGCTTCTGCATCTGGCGTTGTCGTGATCGCCGTGCCCATGCTGGCGGCACGAACGACGAGGAGACGGACCGATGGCCGACTGGACGCTTGCCGACATGCCCGACCAGACCGGTCGCATCGTCATCGTGACCGGTGCCAGCAGCGGCATTGGCGCCGAGGCGGCGCTGGCGCTGGCCGGCAAGGGTGCGCACGTCGTGCTGGCGGTTCGTGACCAGGCGCGTGGCGATGCGACGCTGGCGCGGATCCTCAAGCTGCACCCTGCTGCACAGGCCGTGGTGTCGCTGCTCGATGTCGCCGATCTCTCCAGCGTCAGGGCTTTCGCCGCACGCATGGAGACGACGTTCCCGCGGATCGACGTCCTGCTGAACAATGCCGGGCTCGGAATGCAGTCGGTTCGCGCGACGACCGTCGATGGGTTCGAGCGTCAGTTCGGCACCAATCATCTCGGCCATTTCGCACTGACCGGCCTGCTGATGCCACTGCTGTTGCGCGCTCCGGCACCACGCGTGGTGGCGATCAGCAGCATCGCCCACCGCCGCGGGGCAATCGATTTCGACGATCTTCAAGGTGCGCGCACTTACAATGGCAGCAAGGCGTACAGCCAGTCGAAGCTCGCCAACCTGATGTTCATGCTCGAACTCGACCGGCGTGCCCGCATCGTGCAGTCGCGGCTGATCAGTGTGGCTGCGCATCCCGGCATCGCCACGAGCGGCTTCATCAATGCGATCGGGATGCCGCGTCCGGCCGCGGCCGCGATCAATTTCGGCGTCGGCCTGCTGGGCAACGATGGCGCCCGCGGCGCCCTGCCGGGCCTGTATGCGGCGACGATGCAAGGCGTCAAAGGCGGGCAGTATTTCGGGCCGGACGGATTCAAGGAGATCCGTGGCGCCCCGAAGCTGGGGAAGATCTCGACGCACGCGCTGGACAAGGAAGCGGGCCGCAAGCTCTGGACCGTGTCGGAAGACCTGACGCACGTGGTCTACCCGCCACTCGCCTGAACCCGGTCCTAAATAGGACGATAGCCGCAGGCCCGTAGCGCATCGATCATGTGCGCAGGCGGCTGTGCCGTCGCCGAGACCGGCGGATCGAGCGGCAATAGGATCGAGCGGGCCAGCAGCTGCAGCCGGCCTGCCGCCGACGGCTGCGGTCCATAGACCGGGTCGCCGAGGATCGGCCATCCGGCCACGGCGCAATGCACGCGTGCCTGGTGCGTGCGCCCGGTGAGCAGGCGCAGTTCAACCCAGGCGAGCCCCGGTGCGCGGCCGAGCACGCGCCATTCGGTATGCGCCGGCTGGCCCTTGGGGTCGGCGCGCATGGCCCAGCCATCCTGGGTCACGTGCTTGGCGAGCGGCCGGTCGACCACGCCGGTCTCCGCCTCGGGGCCATCGCCGACCACCGCCCAGTAGGTCTTGGAGGCACGGCCTTCCGCGAAACAGGCCTGTGCCTGGATCAACGGCGTCTTGCGGAGTGCCACGACCAGACAGCCGGCGGTGTCGGTATCCAGCCGGTGCGCCAGCCATGGCCCGTCCTTGCGCTTGCTGAGGAGCGAGAAACAATCCTCGATCGACTCGCCGCCCCGGGGCCCGGGATGCACCGGCAGCCCGGCCGGCTTGTCCAGCACGACGAAATGGATATCCCGGAACAGGATCGGCGGGACGATCAAGCCGTCCGCTCCCGCGCGTGATCCAGGTTCGGCAGCAGCACGGTCAGCATCCCGAGGGCCGGCAGGAAGGCGCAGGCGCTGTACACGAAGTCGATCCCCCTGACGTCCGCAAGCACGCCCAGCACGGCGGCACCGAGACCGCCCATGCCGAATGCAAGCCCGAAGAACAGGCCCGCCACCATCCCGACCCGCCCCGGCAGCAACTCGGTCGCGTACACCAGGATCGCGGAGAAGGCCGAGGACAGCACCAGCCCGATCACCACGCTGAGGCCGATGGTCCAGCCGAGCCCGACATGCGGCAGCGCCAGGCTGAATGGCAGGACCCCCAGGATCGAGACCCAGATCACCGCCTTGCGGCCGATCCGGTCGCCGACCGGACCGCCGATCAGCGTGCCGGCCGCGACGGCGCCGAGGAACACGAACAGGTCGGTCTGGGCTTCCATGGTTGACAGGCCGAACCGATGGATCAGGTAGAAGATGTAGTAGCTGGTGAAGCTCGACAGGTAGAAATATTTGGAAAACACCAGTGCGATCAGCACGGTCATGGCCCCGGCGACACGGGCCTTGCTCAGGCCGGTACCGCCGGCCTTGCCGCCGCGCGGGCCGGCAATCGGCTGTGCCGCATACCAGCGGCCGACATAGGCCTGCAGCACGCCGCCAAGCACGGCCAGCAGGCAGAACCAGCCGAGACTGGCCTGGCCCAGCGGCAGCACGATGAAGGCAGCCAGCAGCGGGCCGAACGAGGTGCCGAGATTGCCGCCGACCTGGAACAGCGACTGCGCGAAGCCATGCCGGCCACCGGAGGAGAGCCGGGCGATCCGGGAAGATTCCGGGTGGAAGATCGACGAGCCGATGCCGAGCAGGGCGGCACCCACCAGCAGGTGTGCGTAGGTGTGGGCCAGCGACAATCCGGCCAGCCCGGCGAAGGTGAATGCCATGCCGGCGGTCAGCGACCAGGGCAGCTTGCGCTTGTCGGTATAGTGCCCGATCAGCGGCTGCAGCAGCGAGGCGGTCACCTGGTAGGTGAAGGTCAGCATGCCGATCTGGCCGAAGCTGAGGCGGAAGTCGCGCTTCAGCAGCGGGTAGATCGCCGGCAGCAGCGCCTGCATCGCATCGTTGAGCAGATGGCAGCCGGTGATGACCAGCAGGATGGCGAACGCGGCACGCGCGGCCGGGTCGGTAGGAGTGGACTGCGTGGCGGCAGGCCGGTCGGCGGTGAAACCCTGGCTACGGTTCATGAGCGTCCGTCCTTGCGGCTTTGCCCGCTCTTATGGGGCAATGCTGCGCCGCACAGGAATAACGGAGGGCGCATGGCTGGCCGGCAGGAGATGGCAGCACATGGCGTCGGAAACCCAGCGACTGCCATTGATACGCCGCGACGCGCAGAATGGCGCAAGCCGGACATATGCCAGAAGGGCGCCGGCCTAACGGCCGAACGGGTGCTCCAAGCGGATGGCCGGCTCAGCCGTGATCATAATTGGCCAAGCGTCCCATCCCTCGCCTTAATCCTCCTCGGGGGCGGCGCGACGCACCAGCACCTCGCGCTTGCCGACATGGTTGGCGCTGCTGACGATGCCGTCCTTCTCCATCTGCTCGATCAGCTTGGCTGCGCGGTTGTAGCCGATCGACAAATGCCGCTGGATGAAGCTGGTCGAGGCCTTGCCCTCGCGCGCCACCAGCGCCACCGCCTGGTCGAACAGGGCGGTATCGCCGTCGAAACCGCCGCCACCGAGCCCGTTGCCGGAACCGCCGCCGGAGCCGCCCGACGAGCCCGAACCGCCATCATCCTCGAACAGAGACGTCACCTCGTCGACATAGACCGGCTCGCCTTGCGCGCGCAGGTGGCGCACCACGTCCTCGACCTCGAGGTCGCCGACGAACGGTCCGTGCACGCGGGTGATCCGGCCGCCGCCGGCCATGTAGAGCATGTCGCCCTGGCCGAGCAGCTGCTCGGAACCGCCCTCGCCGAGGATGGTGCGGCTGTCGAACTTGCTGATCACCTGGAACGAGATGCGGGTCGGGAAGTTGGCCTTGATCGTGCCGGTAATGACGTCCACCGATGGCCGCTGAGTCGCCATGATGACGTGGATGCCGGCGGCACGCGCCATCTGCGCCAGGCGCTGCACCGTGGTTTCGATCTCCTTGCCGGCGACCATCATCAGGTCCGCCATCTCGTCGATCACCACGACGATGTAGGGTAGGTTCTCCAGCGAGAGATTCTGCTCCTCGAAGATCGGGCGGCCGGTCTCGGGGTCGAACCCGGTCTGCACCTTGCGGGTCATGGTCTCGCCGCTGGCGCGGGCGGCGGCGGTACGCTCGTTGTAGCCGGCGATGTTGCGCACGCCGAGCTGGCTCATGCCACGATAGCGGCGCTCCATCTCGCGCACGGTCCATTTCAGCGCCATTACCGCCTTGGCCGGATCGGTCACCACCGGCGCCATCAGATGCGGGATGCCGTCATAGATCGACAGCTCCAGCATCTTCGGGTCGATCATGATCAGCCGGCACTCTTCCGGCGACAACCGGTAGAGCAGCGACAGGATCATCGAGTTGATGCCCACCGACTTGCCGGAACCGGTAGTGCCGGCGATCAGCAGGTGCGGCATGCGCGCCAAGTCGGCATAGACCGGGGCGCCGGAGATATCCTTGCCGAGGGCAAGGCAGAGGCGGGCCGGATTTTCCACCCAGGCATCGCTGTCGAGCAGCTCCGAGAAATATACCGTCTCGCGCTTGGCGTTCGGCACCTCGATGCCGATCACGTTGCGGCCGGGCACCGTGGCGATACGCACCGCGGTCACCGACAGCGAGCGTGCGATGTCGTCGGCAAGCCCGATCACCCGCGCCGACCGGATGCCCGGTGCCGGCTCGAGCTCGTACAACGTGACCACAGGTCCCGCATGGATGTCGCCGATCGCGCCCTGCACGCCATAGTCGGAGAGCACGGTTTCGAGCAGGCGGGCATTGGCGTGCATGCTCTCGGCGGATGGGCCGGTCGATTCGCGTGGCGGTGCCGGCTTCAGCAGCGACAATGGCGGGAGCCGCCACTGTGCATCGTCCGGGTAGGCTGGCTTGCGCGCCGACTGGGCCGGAGCGCTGCCATTGCCCGATCCGGACCCGGATGGCGGGGTCGACCCGAACAGACCCGGACCGGTCGGGCCCGACCTCGACTGGACTGGTCCGGCCGGACGTTGCGGCGCCGGCTCGCGGGTGCCGAGCAGCCGTGCGATCGACAGCATTCCGCCGGTTTTCGGAACCGCGGCAGGTACCGGCTCGTCGGCCCGGGCAGTTGGCTGCTCGGACGCGCGGTTGAGCCTCGAATCATCGATGGGCGCGCCAAGTCGGATCGGCGGAGATTCCGGCAGCGGCGACCGCGTGGCCTTGATCGCCGAGCGCGACCGCATCGGCAGCACCGGCATGTCATCGGGCTCCTCGGCGGCACCCGGTGGCAGCACCCAGCCGCTCGACCCAAGCTTGGGACGCGCCGCCGGCTTGTCCGCGCGACGCCCGAGCAGGCTGGGCTCCTTGCGATCGACGCGCGGACGTGCGGCTGCGTCCTGCGCGACCAGGGCTCCCGAACCACCCATTGCCGAATCGGCGAAGCCCCTTCCATCGCCGGCCGTCCGTCCATTGGCGCGCATCGCATCTGCCGCGAACGGCGACTCGCCGGGCATCACGTGGTCGAAATCATCCTCGTCGGTGAATGCACGCGCCGCGGGTCCGGCCGGACGCCGGCTGAACCGGCTCAGCAACGACCGGCGCGGGGTATCCTCCCGGTCCTGCCGGCGGGCGCGGGCGATCGGATAGCGGACCGTGCGATGCGCGCTGCGACCGACGGCGCGCCATTCCCGCGCCGACAGGCCGAGGCACAAAGGGATCAGCAGGATCGCCAGCGCCAGGGTCAGCAGCCAAACCAGCACCCCGCCGAAGGCGCCCAAGGCGCCGCGTCCGGCATCGATCGCGGCCTGGCCGAGCGAGGTCCCGACAGCGCCGCCGAAGCCGGCCGCACCGGGCCATCCGGCATGCACCAAACCCGTCATCGGCACGGTCAGCTTCAACAAAGGGCCGGCCGCTGCCGTGTGCGGCAGCAGCATCGGCGCCCCCGCGAGCACGGAGGCCGAAACCGGCAATACGAAGACCAGCGCCACGAGCCGCAGGGTCAGGCTGCCGAGACCGCCGCGTGACGCGATCCGCCAGGCCCACGCCAGCAGCGCCAGCACCGGCAACAGCCCGGCGACGCCGAAATACTGCAGCATCAGGTCGGCGAACGCGGCGCCAACCGGCCCGGCCAGGTTGCTCGGCTGGACCATGGTCGCGGTATCCGGCGACGGATCGCGCGGATTGTAGCTGACGAGCGCCACCAGCATGGCGATGGCGATCGCGGCGAGTGCCACGCCGCCGAGTTCGGCCAGCCGACGCCGGATCGAGGCCTGGAGCTGCGGCGACGCGAACCGCTCAGGGATGAACCGGCTGGGTAGGGCAAGTTGCATGAGCGGTGCTCTGGCCTTTCTTCGCAAACAGCATGAAGCATAGCCTGGAACATGTTGTCGGAAGAAGCGCAGAGGTGTCGAAACCAGTCGGTCTCGTGCCCTTGCTTCGAAATGCTGAGGTCGAACGTGACGATATTCGTCTCACGCACTGAGGATTTATCGGCAGAGGCGTCGGGCTCATTCGGCTGGCCTCAGCCGGTGCGGGAAGACCATTTTCCAGACCGGCTTTCGGAGCCCGAGGCGACCAAGTCCCGGCAGCTTCAAGGCGGGACGCCTGATGTCGAAGCCCGCAACCGCCCCGAACAGGTTGAGCTCGAGGCCTTCGACCCAACCAACCGTTAGTCCGACATAGCCGCGGTAGGTGATCCGCAAACCAAGACGCGACGGCGTCCGCCGCAACCAGCGCCCGTCATAGGGATAGTCCTTGCCGACCGCCGTGGGCGGCAATGTCATGCGGATTTCAGGCGCCGCATCCATGATGGCGGTGACGAAGGTGTTCGAGTTGGGACCGGGCCAAGCGCGATAATCGCCGGCTTTTGCAAATGCATATGCCCGAATCGCCTCCTGCATCCTGGGGATCAGGGCGTCCGCTGCCGCCCCGTCGGCCGCGAAAACGATCTCCGGCGCGCTCCCGAACCAACGTCCGTCCGGCTCGAAACCGTTCAGGCGGATCGGCGATCCCCACGCGGTGTAGTCATAGCGCATGTAGCGGGTGGCGCCCGCCTGCTTGAACACGATCCAGCAATGGGTCGCGAAGATGCCTTTCCAGCGTACGGTGGGTGCCGAAAAGACGCGGACGACCGCCTCCGGGTCCCTTGCCGGCGGAAGGTGCCCGATGCTGGACCGATCGGCCGTCTGCCAGCCAACATCGGTTGCCCGCGACCGGTAGAGCGCGAACGCAACGCCGATGGGAAGCAGGTAGAACAGGAAAAACACCAGGAAAAGCCACGCCAGCACATCGAGCATCCACAAGAGATTGGTGCTGCGGCCCGTGGAGCCAACTCCGCAACGGCGCCAGGCTCAGTGACGTCCGGCCCGTTCGAGCGGAGCCCGCAGGGACCCGGGAAACCGCTGCGCCAAGGTCTCCGCCGCCAGTGGGGCACAACTCGCCCCCGGCCGCGACGAGGGCATCCGGATTGGAATTGCGTTGCCAAGGTCCGGCCGATCGACCCCGGAATTTATCGCCGCGTGTTTCACGCAAATCATGGACTTCCTGCGCGATATGCGCAAAATAAAGGACCTTGAATGAAGTCGCCGCGCGAGATGACGCGGCACCGTCCGGGAGGAACATGGCGTATTTCGAGATCAGCGGGCCTCGCTTCAGCGACCTCATCATCGCGCCCTCTCGGCTCGAGCGTCTCTCTACGGACGCGCGGTCGGCCGACGATCGCGACCTGCTGGCCAGCGACATCCCGAGACCGAGCAGGTCAACCTGTTCCGCTGCCCATCGAACCGTGTCCATCGCGGCGAATTGGATAGCGGCGAGACACGTGTCTGCGCCGATGATTTTGATAAACCTCACCATGTTCCGGCCGTCGACGTGACCGCTGGCGGTATGGATTGGTCCACGCCTGGAGACCAGTCGATCGGCAAGATCGTGCCGGAGCCGGTAGTAGCCATAGCTTCGGCAATCCGTGGGACAACCGGCTCTTCATCACCGCGAGTAGTCCTCTCCATGCGGTGTTCCTGAACACGACCGGATTACAAACTCCCCACCGAATTCCTGCCGACAACGAGAAGCCAAAGGATGAATGCCGTGAAGAAGTCTCTGCTCATGCTGACCGGTTGCCTGCTGGCGTTTGGAAGCGCCGCTCGCGCCGCGGACATCCTGTCGGACGAGACGCTGGCGCAGTGCTTCGTGAAGGCGTCCCCTTCGACCATTGCAATCGCGCCGAAATCGAAGACCGGGCCATTCCGGATCGCCTTCAGCAACTCGCTCTACGGCAATAACTGGCGCACCGAGATGCTGAACTCGGTATCGGCGTATGTGAAGCAGCCCGACGTCGCGTCCCACGTCAAGGAGTTCAAGATCTACAACGCAGGCAATGACGTCGCCCAGCAGATCGCGCAGATCCGCGAGATGATCCTGTCGGGCTACGACGCGATCGTCGTGAACGCGGCATCCTCGTCCGGTCTGGATAGTGTTCTGAACCAGGCAGCCAAGCGGGGCATCGTCGTGGTTTCGTTCGACAACGTCGTCACCACCACGAAGTCGATCAATGTCAACGAGGACCAGCGCGAGATGGGCCGCCAGTGGGCCGAGTTCCTGGTCGGCAAAGTCGCCGACGGCAAATCGATCCTGATGGTGCATGGCCTCGCCGGCACGACGGTGGACAACGACCAGGCCGACGGCGCCATGTCGGTGTTCCGGCAGCACCCGAACCTGAAAATCATCAACGTCTACGGCAACTGGGATGTCGGCACCAACCAGAAGGTGACGGCGGATGCGCTCTCGACGAACCATGATATTGGTGGCGTCTGGGGTACCGAGGGTGCTACCGGCGCGTTGCAGGCCTTCCTTCAACTCAACATGCCGGTCGTGCCGATGACCGGCGAATCCGACAATGGCTTCATGCGGCTGGCCGCGGAGCATCATGTTCCAGCGCTGGTCATCGGTCAGTCGCCAAGCCTGGCCTCGGCCGGCGTGCTGGCGGCGATCGCCTCGCTCTCCGGGAAATCCCTGCCGCAGTCGGCCAGCATCCCGCTTGCACCGGTGACGACCGACCAGATGAAGCCTGCTGCCGACTACTTCCCGGACCTGCCGGGAAGTTTCGTGACCGACATCAACATAGCCAAGTGCGGCATAGCGATCCCGGTCGGCGCCGTCGTCAAATAGGGGAAACCGGGATGGGGGCCGTTCTGGACGCAACCGGCCTGCACGCCGCCGGGTTGACCAAGCGCTATGGCGGCATCACCGCGTTGCAGGATGTCTCGCTGAAGCTCGTGCCCGGTGAGGTGCACGCCTTGCTGGGCGCGAACGGTGCCGGCAAGAGCACGCTGGTAAAGATCCTCGCCGGTATCATCCAGCCGGACGAGGGAACCCTGGAGCTCAACCGCGAGCCAATCCGTCTCGGCTCCCCGCAGGCTGCCTACCGCGCACGGATCGCCACGGTGCATCAGGAGCTTTCCTTGTTCCCGGGCCTGACCGTCGCGCAGAACGTGCTGATCGGGCGCGAGACGCGCGACCGCATAGGCTGGATCCGGGAAGCCGCGTCGATCGATACCGCACGTGCCCTGCTGGAACAGCTCGATGTCCAGGACATCGCGCCGACAGCAATGGTCTCCGATCTTTCTCTTGCGCAGCAGCAACTGGTCGAAATTGCCAAGGCGATGTTGTTCGATCCGCTGGTGCTGATCCTGGATGAACCCACCTCGGCACTCGGACGAAGCGATGTCGAGCACTTGCTTGGCGTGGTGCGCAAGCTTCGCGGACGCGGCTGCGCCATCGTGTTCATTTCCCACCGAATGGACGAGATCACGTCGATTGCCGACCAGGTGACCGTGCTGCGCAACGGCCGCAAGGTCGGGGAGATGAGCCGGGCCACGTTCAACCCGGCGAAGGCGCTGGAGCTGATGCTCGGAGATACGCCGCGCCATCTTCAGCGGCTCAAGGCCCCTGCATCGCCTGACCTGCAGCCGCCTCTGCTGGACGTGCGTGACCTCACGGTGCCGGGCCGACTTGCGGGCCTGTCGCTGGAGGTGCGGCCAGGCGAAGTCGTGGGTTTGGCCGGCCTGGAAGGACAGGGACAGAAGGAGGCTTTATTCGCCTTGTTCGGGCTGTTCCGGCGTGGCCTGAGCGGATCCGTCAAGGTTCGTGGCAAGCCCGCGCGGGCCACGCGACCCCGCCAGGCGATCGCCTCCGCCTTTGCGCTGATCCCGGATGATCGCAAGGCGATGGGCGGTTTCGTCGGCCTCGGGGTCGGCCGGAACATCTCCATCACGGTTCTCGACCGGCTCCGCAGCCTCGGCGTCATCAGCCCGGGGCGAGAACGGTCCCTCGTGGCAGGGCTGGTGGAGCGTTTGCGTATCAAGTGCGCCTCGCCGGCGGTGCCACTCGGCAGTCTCAGCGGCGGCAACCAGCAGAAGGTGGTCGCCGCCAAGTGGCTTGCGCATGGTGCGGATGTCTATCTTTTCTGCGACCCGACCCGTGGGGTCGATGCCGGCGCCCGGGAGATTCTCTACGAAACCATTCATAGTCTTGCAGCCGAGGGACGCTCGATTCTGATCTACTCGACCGACATGAACGAGTTTGCGATCCTTTGCTCGCGCGTGCTCGTGTTTCGCGGTGGCCACGTCAGCGGAAGCCTGGTTGGAGCGGAGATCACCGAGGAGAATATTCTTGGCCTCTCTTTCCATGAGGCGGCGCACGCAGCATGACCGGTTCACCCACGCCATTTTCAAAGATCGGCCCACCTTCGCGTTTCAAGCAGGCGATCCGGCATTTCGGAGGCGCCGCGTTCTGCGGTATCGGACTTTTTCTTCTTCTCGTCGTTTATTTCTACGAGCAGCCCCTCGCCCTTTCGAGTTTTGGAATCTCCAGCCTGGCCAACGCTTCCTTGGCACTGGTGCTGGTGGCAGCGGGCCAGACCTGCGTGCTGCTCGGCGGCGGACTGGACCTGTCGATCGGCGCGATCGTGAGCCTGGTGAACTGCTTTGCCGCCACGCTGATGGGAGACAGCATCCTGAGCGTGGCACTCGTCGTGCTCGGCTCGCTGCTGCTTGGAATGCTGGCCGGCGCGGTGAATGGGCTGCTCATTGCCTATGGTCGGCTGGAGCCGCTGATCTCGACCTTCTGCACCCTGTTCGTCTATGGCGGACTGGCGCTGACCATTCGTCCTCAGCCGGGCGGCCATGTCTCCGACGACTTCGCGACCCTGCTCACCGGTAACCTGGGCGTGCTTCCCTACGCGGCGATCGTGCTCGCGGCCATGCTGCTACTGGTCTGGATGCCGATCTTCCGCTCCCGGCTTGGCCGGTTCATCGTCGCCGTCGGCGATAACAGCGACAGCGCCTATGCCTCCGGTCTCCCGGTTCGGCCAGTGCGTCTTGCGACCTACGTGATTTCAGGTCTGTTCGCCGCGGTCGCGGCGCTTTTCCTGACGGCGGAAACAACCTCGGGCGATGCCAGCATCGGCGCCAGCTACACCCTGAATTCTCTTGCGGCCGCCGTGCTGGGTGGGGTGGCATTGACCGGTGGGCGCGGCAGCGTAGTCGGCGCCATTCTCGGTGGCATCGTGCTGTCCCTCATCCTGAACCTGCTCAGCGTGTTGGGCGTACCTGCTTTCTGGCAGGACCTGATCGAGGGCTGCCTGCTGGTCCTCGTGCTGGCTGCCGCGGGAGTGCAGCGCCTTCGCATCGACGACTGGACCAAGCTGCTCGGGAAGGGCCGGTCATGAGCGACGCGGCGCATCCCATCAAGATGCCAACGCGGTTGAAGGACAGGCTGACGAGGAGACCGGGCAGCAACCTATCCTGGGTCATCCTTGCGGTCGTGTTCGCACTGAGCGTGGCGATCAATCCTGCATTCCTGACCTGGGGCACCATTCGGCTGCAGCTGGTGCAGGCTGCGCTGATCGGCATCGTCGCGATCGGCGAAACGCTGGCGATCCTGATCGGTCACATCGATCTTTCGATTCCATGGACCATCACCCTCTCGGGTATATTGTCCGCCGACGTCTACGCCGCACACCCATCGGCGTGGGTACCGTTCGCTGTGGTCATTGCGGTGGGCGTGAGCGTAGGCTTGGTCAATGCCTTCGGCATCTACCTTCTGCGTGTCCACTCGCTGATCTGGACGCTGAGCGTAAACCTCATCCTGCAGGGTCTGACCCTCGTCTACACCAACGCCACGGCCTCCGCGCCAAGCGTGCCGCCGGTCGCACGCACGCTGGCGCTGGATAATTGGGGCGGGTTTCCTGTTGCCAGCCTGGTCTGGGCGGCCTGCGCAGTCGCGGTGATCCTGGCGCTACGGGCCCTGCCGTTCGGCCGCCATGTCTATGCGGTCGGAAGCAACGAGCTGGCTGCGCTGATGTCCGGCGTTCCCACGGGCCGAACCTACGTTGTCGTGTATGTCATCAGCGGGCTTTGCGCCGCGTTCGTCGGGCTGATGATCAGCGGCTACGCCTCGCAGGCCTATCTCGGCATGGGTGACAGCTACCTGCTGCCACCGGTGGCAGCCGTCGTTATCGGAGGCACCCGGTTATCGGGCGGAAGCGGAGGCTACGCCGGCACCATCAGCGGCAGCCTTTCGGTCATCCTGCTGCAAGCGATGCTGGTAAGCCTGAACATATCGGAAGGCCTGCGGCAGATCATATTCGGCGTCATCCTGCTGGGCCTGGTTTTCTTGTTCACCCGTCAGCGTAAATGACCCCGACGAACCCGATCTCCGGCATGCTCCTTAACCAAGATTTCGAACTCGCTATGGGACGGGGCCGAAGAATTTAGCTTCGTCCGGCCTGGTCGAGCACATCGCGCGCGGAGGTCCAGGGCACCACCCCGTAACGATCATTGTCGAGCTGTTGCAGCTTGCCGCGGCCGCTCGCCATGTCACGTAGATACTGCATGCCCTGCCAGACCGAAAAGACTGCGTCACGCTGCGGGGCCAGCTTGCGAACGACCCGAATGACCATGCTGAGACGACCGATCCCGCCGGCGCGGAGCAGTCCGAAGCGCTTCCCGGTCATCTGGGTCATGGTGTCCGCGAGCGATCGGGGGGTGACCACCTCACCGGCTATGCGCAGGTAGCGCGGCGCTTCCGGATCCAGCGCCGCCGCCGCCGTATATCGGGCCACGTCGTCCTTGGTCGTGAAATCCATCGGCTGGTCGGCGTCTCCCCAATAGAGAACCTTCCTGACTCCACGAAGAACGATCGGCGCCTGCCCGGCCAGCATATCGGCGAAAGCTCCGTTCAGGATGGAGGTCGCCCTGATCGGCGCACTGTCGACCTGCGCCATGAACTCGCGCCGCAGGTCCATGTTCCGGTTATCGCCCGGCCGGGTCCGGGTATAGTCGAGCGAGAAGTCCGACGGAATGAAGCGTGGCACCCCGCTGGCGACGGCAGCCTGCAGGATACGCCCCTGCATCCCGATGATGATCGGGCGCAAGCCGTTGAGCGCCGACACGACGCAGGTGGCGCCCCGGCAGGCATCGATCAATTCGTTCGGATGATCGAAATCAACCTCGATCACCGTCACGCCGAGCTTCGACAGCCGGTCACGCTTGTCGCCTGACGTTCCGGAATGGACGAGCGCGCGGACCTGCCCCCCCCGGTCCACGAGCGACCGCGCGATCCGTCCACCGAGATCGCCGGTTCCGCCCGCAAGAACAATGGCTCGGGTCGTGTTGCTCATCACGTTCATCCTTCGATCGTCATTGGTTTCGAGCTCCGGATGCAACGGCATATGCGGTGTCCCCATCGATGATCAGCCCCCGGACCACTCCGGTCCGCAGCAGGGAATGGACTGCCGCCATTTTCTGCAGGCCGGCGGCGGCAAGGACAACGTCGCGACCCCGCAGCTCGGTAAAGTCGACCGCGAGGGTGCGGCGGGTCAGCTCGTGATCGACCTCCGCCCCATTCCTGTTGAACAGGCGACCCAGAGAGTCCGCGACCGCACCTTTGGCCCGCACACTTCGAAGTTCGGAGGCCGAAAGCATGCCGTGTTTTCGCAGGAACGCGGTGTCGCTCAGCTCGCCGACGCTGATCATGTAGACATCGGCGGATCGTGCCAGGGCCAAGGCTTCAGCCACGGTGCGCTGGGACATGAAAACCGCCCGGTCGGCTTCCGTATCGGCGATGAACGGCACCGGCAGGAAATGCGCCTCCCCGCCGGTCCGGGCAGCCAGCGCCTGTACCACCTCGAACGGGTTGGAGGCCGAGTTGCGGGTCAGCGACCCCATGAGCGACACGAAGCACGCGCGCGAGTTCTGCACGCCCGACAGGTGCAACGCCATCTGTTCCAGCGTGCGTCCCCAACTTACGCCGACGGTGACGGCGCCGCGACCGGTCAGCTTGCCCTTGAGGAAGTTGGCGGCAGCGGCACCGACCGCACGTCGTGAGATCATGTCCTGGGCGGCGGCGAGGTTCGGCTCGTCGGTCGCCAGCTCGAAACCCATCCGGGGCGTCGCGATGCAGAAATCCAGCCCGTAGCGGCTGGTCAAGGTATCCTCGACTTCCAGGTCGCGGATCGTCTCGTGGTTGATGGTCACGCTGACCAGGCCCTTCTCGCGCGCATCGCTCAACAACCTGACGACGCGCGTGCGATGCACGCCGAGACGCCGGGCGACCTCCTCCTGGGTCATGCCGCCGACATGATAGAGCCAGGCTGCCCTGACCATGATGTCCGCGTCGGGTTCATGGCCCAGGTTCAAGGTCATCATCGGGGTCCTGCTCATCGGGCGATAATACCCATTGACTTCTGTCGCGCCTAACGACGATTGTCGGCTCAAGAGCAAATGTCGTCCAGTGCATCATATGTGCAGATGGTACGACGTGGATGGGTCCGGGTGATGGTCTACGTAATCGGCATCGATGGCGGGACGGAGAGCGTGCGTGCGACGGTGTTCGATCTGGCCGGCCGCCGGATCGCCTCTGCCTCGTCCGCGTATCCAACGCAGTTTTCCGCAGGCGCCCGTGCCGAGCAGGACCCGGAATCATGGTGGTCGGCTCTAGGCATCGCGGTACGGCGCGTCGTGGAGGAAGCCGGTGTCGGAATCCACGATGTCGCCGCCATCTGTGCCACTACGACCTGCTGCACCGTCGTTGCCCTCGACGAGGCAGTGCGTCCGTTGCGCCCGGCGATCCTCTGGATGGACGTGCGGGCAGGCAAGGAGGCCGATGCCGTTCTAGCGACCGGGGATCCGGCACTGGTCCTGAACGGAGCCGGCCAGGGTCCGGTTTCAGCCGAGTGGATGATCCCCAAGGCCTTGTGGCTGGCACGGCATGAACCGGAGATCTTCGAGGCTGCGCATACGATCTGCGAGTACCAGGATTTCATGAACTGGCGCCTGACAGGGCGGCGGACGGCGAGCCTGAACAATGCCTCCATACGCTGGCATTACCGTGACGATGCAGGTGGCTGGCCCGACAGCCTGCTCGACACGCTGAACCTGTCGGAACTTCGGAAAAAATGGCCTGCAGAAGTGCTGCCGCCCGGGGCTGCGATCGGCACGCTGACAGCCCGCGCAGCCGATCATCTTGGACTCGCGGAGACCGTGCTGGTGTTGCAGGGCGGCGCCGATGCGCTGATCGGCATGATCGGGTTGGCCGTTGCGCGCCCCGGCCAGCTCGCGCTGATCACCGGTTCGTCGCATCTGCAGTTCGCGGTCGGCGACCGGACCACCAGCGTCGCTGGACTGTGGGGAACCTACAGCAACGCGGTGTATCCCGGCCGGACGATCCTGGAGGGTGGCCAGACATCGACGGGATCGATCGTCGCCTGGTTGCGCCGGCTCATGGGCGACGGTTTCGATCTCGACGCGCTCAACCTCGAGGCCGGCCGGCTGGAGCCGGGAGCCGATGGCCTGCTGGTGCTCGACCATTTCCAGGGAAACCGGACTCCGTACACCGATCCACTGGCGCGCGGCGCGATCACCGGATTATCCCTGCACCATACCGGTGCGCATCTGTTCCGGGCCACGCTGGAAGGGATCGGTTTCGGTACCCGCGCCATCCTGGACCGCATGGCCGAGGCCGGTTGCGGCGCCGCCGAAATCACCGCCGGTGGCGGCGCGACACGCTCGCCGTTGTGGCTGCAGATCCACGCCGACACGTCGGGCCTGCCGGTGGTCGTCCCCGAAGTGGCCGAAGCGCCGTCGCTGGGGGCCGCGGTGCTGGCAGCCCACGGCTCGGGACATTTCGCCAGCATCGACGACGGCATCGCCGCGATGGTCCGCACCGGCCGGCGTATCGAGCCGATCGCCGAGAACGTCGACCGCTACCAGTCGATCTACCAGCGCTACGTCGAGCTCTATCCTGCCCTGAAGCCGCTCCGAGAGGTTGTTCCTGCATGACGCTACCGAACACGATGCTGCCGGACCTGTATCGCACGATGCGGCGCATCCGGACCTTCGAGGAGCGGGTCGCCGAGTTGTACGCGCGAGGCCTTTCCGCCGGTTCCATGCTGCATCTCTCTATCGGCGAGGAAGGGGCCGCGGCCGGCGTTGCGGCGGCGATGCAGCCGCAGGACAGCTTCACCACACATCATCGCGGGCATGGAATTTTTCTGGCGCGTGGCGCCGATCCGGGCCGGATGATGGCTGAGATCGGCGGCAAGGATTCCGGCTATTGCCGCGGCAAAGGCGGGTCGATGCATATCGCCGACATGGCGCTCGGTCATCTCGGCGCAAATGCGATCGTCGGCGGCGGTATTCCCCACGTCGTCGGTGCAGGCCTCAGCTACAAGAACCTGAAAAGCGACGCGATCGCGGTGGCATTCTTCGGCGACGGCGCGATGCAGCAGGGCGTCCTCTACGAGAGCATGAACATGGCGGCACTCTGGGACCTGCCGGTGCTGTTCGTCTGCATCAACAACCAATATGGCATGGGCACGCGCATCGACCGGGCCACCCGCTCGATCGAGTTCGACCGGCGTGCCGAGGCGTTCGGCCTGGCTGCGGCAATGGTCGACGGGGAAGATGTCGAGGCGGTGACGCAGACCGCACGAACTCTCGCCGACGGCGCCCGTGCCGGCAGGCCGGGATTCATGGCGGTGTCCTGCTTCCGCTTCTTCGGTCACGGCCGGATGGACAAGTCGCCGTACCGGACGGCGGATGAGGAAAGCATCGGCCGCGCGCGGGATCCGGTTATCCGCGCCCGCAGCACGTTGCTGTCGAGCGGGCAGAGCGATAGCGCCACGCTCGACGTGCTCGATGCCGAGATCGCGCTCGAAATGGACGCGACGATCGATTTCACCGCGGCAGCGGAAGCTCCCGCCGCAGCCAGCATGTTCCGCGATGTCTATGGTCCCGGCGAAGCCGAGCCCGAACCGCTTGCCAAGCGCCTCGACCGTATCCTCGCGGCCTGATCGGACACCGAACCATGGCGACCATCGAGATCACCTACCGCGACGCGCTGCGAAAGGCGTTGCAGGATTCCATGCGCGAGGACGAGACCATCGTCGTCATCGGCGAGGAAGTCGGCGCGTATGGCGGCGCATACGGCGTCACCAAGGATCTGATCGGCGAGTTCGGGGCGACGCGCCTGATCGACACCCCGATCAGCGAGCCGGCCATCGTCGGTGTCGCGGTGGGTGCCGCGATGACCGGGCTGCGGCCGGTCGCCGAGCTGATGTATGTCGATTTCCTCGGCCTGGTAATGGATCAGCTTGCAAACCAGGCCGCGAAGATCCGCTACATGTTCGGCGGCCAGATCGGCGTGCCCATGGTCCTGCGCACCCAGGGTGGCACCGGCCGGTCCGCCGGCGCACAGCATTCGCAGAGCCTCGAAGGTTGGATCATGCATACGCCGGGCCTGCGCCTCGCCATGCCGGCGACCGCGGAGGATGCCTACCACCTGCTGCGCCACAGCCTGACCCTGCCCGATCCTGTTGTGTTCATCGAGCACAAGTCGCTCTACACGCGGAAGGAAATGGCCGACCTGGACACGCCGGCAGCCCCGTGGGGCAAGGCCATCGTTCGCCGGGCGGGCACGCAGGCGACGCTGGTGACCTATTCCCGCATGGTGCATTCGGCACTTGCGGCGGCGGAGATCCTGGAAAAGCAGGGCGTCTCGATCGAGGTGATCGATCTGCGTACGCTCAACCCGCTGGATATGGAGACGGTGATCGCCTCCGTGGAGCGCACCGGGCGTGCGATGGTGGTGAGCGAGGGGCCGCTGACGGCGGGCGTCGCCGCCGAGCTGGCCGCACGCATATCCGAAGAGTGCTTCGATTATCTCGAGGACCCGGTGATCCGGATCGCCGGTGAGGATATTCCGATCCCGGTTTCGCCCGCGCTCGAGGCGGCCAGCATCCCGACCCCGGACCTGATCGTGCAGACCCTGTTGCGGATGCTGCGCCGGTGATCGCCGAACTGACCCTCCCTCGTCTGGGAGAAACCATGGAGACCGGCCGCGTCAGCGCATGGCTGAAGCAGCCGGGCGAGTCGTTCAAGCGCGGCGAGACGCTGGTCGAGATCGAGAGCGACAAGACCGTCGTCGAGATGCCGGCCCTTGCGGATGGAGTGCTGTTTGAGATCGTCGTCGAGGCCGGGCAGGATGCCGATGTCGGGGCCGTGCTCTGCCGCTATGAAGACGGCCGCGCCGCAACCTCTGTCCCGGACTCCAGGCCGGAACCGATTCGCGACCCGGTTCCGGTCCAAGCGACGGTCGCGCCGGAAGCGCCCGGCAAGGGCGTCTCGTCCGGAGGCACTCGTGCAACCCCGCTGGCCCGGCGCGTGGCCCGGGACGGCAACGTCGCACTCGACGGTCTGATCGGCACCGGCCGGCGCGGCCGGATCGAGGCTGCGGACGTGCGGCGGTGGCTTGCGCAGGCGCCCGGCGCGGAGACGCCGGCAGCCCGGATCTCGAGCCTTGACGTCTCGGGCGGACGTCTCGATCGGCGTGACTGGGCAGCAGCGAACGCAACCGGTCCACGCATCGTGCTGCTGCACGGGCTCGCGGCGGACGTCCAGAGCTGGTCCGCGCTCGCCTCGATGCTGATGCGCGCAGGCCGGAGCGTGACGGCGATCGATCTACCCGGGCACGGCACGACCAGTCTCGACGCAATCTCCGTCGATCACGCTGCGGACACCGTCGCGGACTTCCTGAAGACGCTCGGCGGCGAACCGGTGGAACTGGTCGGGCACTCGCTCGGCGGCGCGATCGCGGCGCGGGCGGCACGATCCGCCTCCGCCCAGGTGCGCCGCCTCACGCTGCTGGCCCCGGCCGGCCTGGACCGGGCGATCGACGTCGACTTCATCCGGAACATCGTCCGGGTGCGTTCGAGCGGGGCGCTCCAGCATCTGCTGCGTCGTCTGGTGGTTCGGCCGGCTCTCCTGACCGCTGCACAACTCGACGCACTCGCAGGCGAACTCGGCCGCGGACGGCTGACCGGTCTTGCGGACACGCTGGTGGACGAGGGCGGCCAGCAGATCGACATCACCGCCGACCTGCGCGCGCTGACGATGCCGGTCCGGATCGTCTGGGGCGTGCAGGACCGCATCATTCCATGGACCCAGGTCAGCCAGGCCGGAAGCCGGTGCGCCATCCACCTGATCCAGGATGCCGGACATGTCCCGCACTGGGATCAGCCGGCGGAGGTTGCGGCCTTGTTCTGACGTGCCCGACCACTAGAAACCAGGGAGGTAAAAAACGATGAGCAACGACTCACGCATTATCCAGCCGACCCGTCGCAGCCTGTTGCGCGGCATGGGACTCGGTGCCGCCGCCGTCGGTGGAGCGCAACTGGCACAGTTCGCGTTCGGCAGCACCGAAGCCCACGCGCAGACAAACACCAGGCCGGTAAAGCTCGCAGTGGTGGCGCAACAGATGTCCGCGCAATCGGATCAGCGCAGCTGGGCCGGGTTCCAGCAGTGGCTGAAGACTACCGGGCTCGACAAGAGCTGGGAGGTCAACATGAGCGATGCCAAGGGCGATCCAGGCGCGCTTGTCAGCCAGATCGAGAATGCGATCACCGCGAAATCCGATGCGATCCTGGTGATGTATGGCACGCTGACCGCGGCACACAGCGCGCTCGATGATCTCGCCAAGTCGAAAATACCGTTCTTCAGCCTCGATAGCGGCTGGCAGTCGCCGGCGATCGCCGACATCACCAGCAACAACTGGGTGATGGGCGGCCAATACACGCAATACATGGTCGACCGGCTGCTCGGCGACGGCAAGCAGACAGCCAACATCTGCGCAGTGGTCGCCAACTTCCATCACGGGACACGCAAGCGCGGCAAGGTGATGCGGGCGGTGCTCACCGAAAACGAGTGGATCACCCTCAAGGCCGATCGGGTCATCCAGTATTCGGCCTTCTACGAGACCACGCAGAACGTGGTGAATGACTGGCTCGCCCGTTATGGCAACGATCTCGACGCGATCTGGTGCCCTTGGGACGAACCCGGGATGGCGGCAGCGGAGGTCATCAAGTCCCGCAACATGCAGGACAAGGTGTTCGTCGTCTCTGCCGATGGACAGTCGACCGCGGTCGACCGGATGCGGGACCTGAGCTACCCGCTGAAGGCGACCACGGCCCAGGCCTTCGAGGTGTGGGGCGCCTATACCGGCTGGCTGATCAACGAGATCGTCGGCAAGGGCCGCCCGGCCAAGGAGGTGGTGCCGGTGCCGACCGTCGAGTTCCCGGCGCCGCTGCTCGTCAACGGCATCAACGTTCCGCCGGCCGGCAAGCCGACATACGAAGCGACCGACCTGTACTACATCTATCGCGATCGGGCCCTCGCCGGAATGAAAGCCTGACCGCCATGCCGGGCAGCACCGCCGCATCGTCCAGCCTGTCCGATCCCGGCGGGCTGGATACTGCGACAGCGCGGATCGCGGCAGGCGCGCCGCTGCTCCGGGTTCGTGGCGCCGGCAAGAGCTTTGCCGGAACCGCGGCGCTGACCGGCGTCGACCTCGATCTTCGGGCGGGCGAAATGCTCGCCCTGGTTGGAGCCAACGGCGCCGGCAAGTCGACGCTGGTGAAGATCATCTGCGGCGCGGTGATGCCGGACGCGGGGACGCTGGAGGTCGGCGGACGCACCGTCCATCTCCGCACCGTCGCCGACGCGCTCGCCGCCGGCATCGCGGTCGCGCACCAGCAGGTCGCGATCATTCGCCAGTTGACCGGCGCCGAGAACATCATGCTTGGCCGTGAGCCGTTGCACGGGGGCCTGATCGACAGGCGTGCGCTCACCGCCGCGGCGCAGGAATTGGCGGATCGGTTCGATGTGCGGATCGACCTGTCGTGCGAGTGCGACACGTTGAGCCTCGGCGAGCTCAAGATCCTCGACATTCTCAAGGCCCTGGCCACCACGCCGCGCATCCTGATCCTGGACGAACCCACCGCGTCGCTGACCCTGGCCGAAACGCAGCGCCTGTTCGCGTTCCTGGCCGACCTCAAGCAACGGGGTATCGGCATCCTGTTCATCTCGCATCACATGAACGAGGTGTTCGCGCAGTGCGATCGCGTGGTGGTGCTCAAGGACGGGCGAAAGGTCCATGACGGCGATCTCGCCGACACGACCCTGCCGGCCGTGGTGCGTCTCATGGTCGGGCGGACGATCGAGGAAACGGACTGGACCAGTCATGCCGTCATCGGCAAAAGCGACGACGACGTCATCTCGATCAGGGGCCTGCGCATCGGCCGGCTGGGGGTTCCGGACCTCACGGTGCGCCGGGGCGAAGTGGTCGGTGTCGCGGGGGTGCTCGGCGCGGGGCAGACCGAACTGCTGGAATGTCTTGCCGGCGCCGCCCGTCCGGTCGATCCGGGACAGGTACGGCTTGCCGATCTTGGCCGCCTGCCGCGCAACGTCGCGGACGCGGTCGATCACGGCATCTACCTCGTTGCCGACGACAGGCTGCGCAAGGCGATCTTTCGCGGCCTGTCGGTCGAGGAGAACATACTTGCCGGCTCGCTCGCGCAGATCAGCCGCCATGGTTTCGTCCAGGGCCGGACTGCGATGGCAAGCGTCCGGACCATCATCGAGCGCCTGCGCGTCAAATGCAGTGGTCCGCACCAGGAGGTCCTGCAACTTTCCGGCGGCAACCAGCAGAAAGTGATTTTCGGTCGCTGGCTTGCGCGGATCGGTAGCGGCGCCACGCCACCGGTACTGCTGCTGGACAATCCTACCGAGGGCGTCGATGTCGGCAGCAAGGCCGAGTTGTATGCCCTGATCAGCGACCTTGCGCGGCAGGGGGCCGCGATCCTGATCGCCTCGGCCGAATTCTCGGAGCTCATCACGCTCTGCGACCGGGTCTACTGCATCACACATAGCCGGACCGCCGTCTGCGTCCCGCGCACCGAACTTTCCGAAGACCGGCTCCTGCTCGAGGTGAACTGATGTCCGTCACTACGTCGGCGCCCACCCGTCGCCCTATCGATACCGGCGCGCTGGCAGCCCGCTACGGTACGGTTGCTGCGGCTGTGCTCATTTTCGTGGTGTTCGCGCTTTCCAGCAGCCAGTTCACCTCGGCCGCCAACATCAGCAATATCCTGGTGCAGATCTCGGTGCTGATGGTGATCTCGTCAGGTGTCACCGTCGCCGTGGCGAGCGGCGAGTTCGATCTGTCCGTCGGTCAGATCGCCGGATTGTCGGGCGTGCTGGTCGCCGGGTTGATGGCATGGTCCAAGCTTCCGATCCCGCTTGCCATCGTCCTGGCGGTGCTGGCGGGCGTTCTGCTTGGCGCACTCAGCGGAGTCCTGGTCACCAGGCTGCGTATTCCCTCGCTGATCGCCACGCTGGCGATGGGACCGATCGCACTCGGCCTGAACTACGCCTATGACGGCGGAGACTCGATCTACACGCAGTTCCCGAAGCCGTTCTATGTGATCGCGACCGGGCGAGTGTTCGGCGTCATACCGGTGCCGATCATCATCGCCTTCGTGGTGGTGACCGCCTTCTACGTCCTGATCAACAAGACCCGTCTCGGGCGGGCCCTGGTCGCCACCGGATCCAACCTGCAGGCAGCCCGGCTTTCGGGGATCAACGTCAACCGGTGCCGGATGCTGGCGCTGACCTTGTCGGCACTCGGTGCGGCGATGGGCGGCATCATGCTCACCGCCCGGCTCGGAACCGGTCAGCCCGGCGCGGGCGAACCGTATCTGATGGACAGCCTGACCGCGGTATTCCTCGGCATGACCGCGTTCAAGCCGGGCCGTGCCACGGTGCAGGGCACGCTGGTCGGCGTCGTCATTATCGGCATGCTCGATAACGGGCTCAATCTCCTGGGCGCGCCGTTCTACCTGCAGAACGAGGTGCGAGGCGTGGTGATGATCGCCGCCGTCAGCCTCGCCGTGCTTCGCGGCGAAATACGTTTCTTCTGAAGGAGGACCAGACATGGCAAAACCGGCAAACGGTCGCACTGCCCTCGTAACCGGCGCCAGTCGCGGTATCGGCCGGGCGATCGCGCTCGGGCTCGCCGGCGACGGGTTCGACATCGTGCTGAACGATATCGAACGGCAGCGGGACGAACTCGAAGCCGTCGCGGGCGAGATCGCCCGGATCGGACGGCGTGCCATCCCGTTATTCGCCGATGTCGGGAATCGCGACCAGGTGCGGGCGATGGTTGCAACCGGACTTGCGCAGGCCGGGCGGATCGACGTCGTCGTCAACAATGCCGGCATCCTGATCCCGAACCTGGTGGAAAACCTCCTCGAGCAGGAATGGGATGCGGTGATGGACATCAACGCGAAGGGCACATTCCTGGTCGTTCAGGCTGTGTTGCCGCACATGCGCGAACGTGGTTACGGGCGTATCGTCAACATCGCCTCGATCGGCGGCAAGCATGGTGCGCCGGAGCAGGCGCATTACTCGGCCAGCAAGGCGGCGGTCATGGGTTTCACCCGGGTGCTCGCGCAGGAAGTCGGACAGTTCGGCATTACCGCGAACTGCGTCTGCCCCGGCATCATCGTCACCGACATGGGCCGCACCAACCTGTCCGAGCAGGCCAGCATCGATAAATGGGTCGGCATCACGGCGTTGCGTCGCCTGGGCCAGCCCGAGGATGTCGTGGGGCCAGCCTGCTTCCTGGCTTCCGATGCGTCGGCCTTTGTCACCGGCCAGTCCCTCAACGTGTGCGGCGGTATTACCCTGAGCTGAACCGGCAGCTTTGGTCTTCGGGAAAGTCGACGACAATGTACATGCGGAAATTGCGTCTCGATGGCCGGGTCGCGGTGGTCACAGGTGGAGCCGGCGGTATCGGGCTCGCCTGCGTACACGCCCTGGCCGAAGCGGGTGCGCATGTCGTCATCGCCGATCTCGACATGACCCAGGCCGAAGCCGGGGCGCAGGCTGTCAAGGAAGCCGGCGGTCAGGCAAGCGTCGTCGCGCTGGACGTCACCAGAACGACAAGCGTCAAAGAGGCCGCTCAGGCTGTGCTCGCAAGGCTGGGCAAGGTCGATATCCTCGTCTGCAACGCCGGGATCGTCGTCTCCGAGATCAAGGCGGAAGACCTCGATGACGAGGTCTGGAACCGGCATATCGACATCAACCTGGGCGGCGTTTTTCGCTGCTGCCGCGAATTCGGCCGCAGCATGCTTCAGCAGCAACGGGGCTCGATCATCAATATCGGGTCGATGGCAGGATCCATCGTCGTCAGGCCGCAGGAACAGGCGGCCTACAACGCCTCGAAAGCCGGGGTTCATCAACTCACCCGGTCGCTGGCCGCGGAGTGGGCGATGCGCGGCGTTCGCGTGAACGCCGTCGCACCGACGTACATCGAAACGCCACTGACGCGTTTCGGAATGGCCAAGCCGGCGCTCTATGATCAATGGCTGGCGCACACTCCAATGAACCGGGTGGGACAACCAGACGAGATCGCCTCGGTGGTCCACTTCCTGGCATCGGATGCCGCAAGCCTGATGACCGGCAGCATCGTGTATGCGGATGGCGGCTACACCGTCTGGTAGCCGACGGTATCCACGTTCACGCCTGGTCGGAGAACCACCCGGCGTACGGGGTGTTGCGGGCCATGTGCCGGTTATAGTCGGGCGCGCCGTCGGTCCACCACACGGGACCACGTTCGCCCAGCGCTTGCTTTGCGGCATCCACACGCGCCCGGGCCGTTTCCCGCGCTGCCTTGTCATCCTGGCGCATCGCGGTCTGCTTGGCGCGGCGTGCGGACATGAGTTCGTGGGTGAGGCTGGCCCGGGTATCGTCGTCGAGGCCGGGGTTGGTGCAGCGCCACAACCGGCCGCGCACGACGAAGTATCGCCCGTCCGGCGTGACCGGGTAGCGCATGGCGGCAGGATCAGCCGGCACGCCAGATGCAGAGCCGCGCGGCGCCATGCCGCCGCTCCGCCAGCATCTCGATGCCGGTCGGCGCGGGCTCGTCGGCGCCGACCTCGGCAACGATCAGCGCTTCCGGCCCGATCCAGCCTTTCGCCGTCAGAGCCGCCAGGGAGGGTGCGACCAGGTTGCCGCCATAGGGCGGGTCCAGGAACACCAGCCCGGCGGCGCCCCAGCCGTCGCGCGCGGCGGACGGGCGGGTCGCGTCGCCCGGCACCACAAGGCACTGGGCCTCCACGCCGCAGGTGGCGACGTTGGCGCGCACGCAGGCCAGCGCGAACCGGTCCCGCTCGATGAAGGTGGCGCGGGTGGCGCCGCGCGACAGCGCTTCCAGGCCGAACGCCCCGGTTCCGGCGAACGCGTCGAGCACCGGGCCGTCCAACGCATCCTCGGCCCACTCGGCGTGGCGCAGCATGTCGAACAGCGCCTGCCGCACGCGGTCCGCGGTCGGGCGCGTCGCGTCTCCCTCCGGCATGGAAAGGCTGCGACCGCGCAGGCTGCCGGCAACGATGCGCATGGGCGGCCTCTCAGATCTTCGGGATCTGTTCGCGCAGGACCTTGCCGGTGACTTCCTCGAGCTCAGACTTGGCCAGCGTACTGAGCTGGAACGGGCCGTAGGAGGTCCGGATCAGCCGGCTCACATGGAAGCCCAGGCTGATCATCACGCGGCGGATCTCGCGGTTGCGGCCCTCGCGCAGCGCGATCGTCAGCCACGCATTATCGCCCTTCTGGCTGTCCAGCCCCGCCTCGATCGGGCCGTACTGGACGCCTTCCACCACCGGACCGTCGGCCAGGGCGGCCAGCTGGCGCTCGTCCACCTGGCCGAACACGCGCACCCGGTAGCGGCGGATCCAGCCGTTCGAGGGCAGTTCGAGCTGGCGGGCCAGTGCGCCGTCGTTGGTCAGCAGCAGCAGCCCCTCGCTGTTGAGGTCGAGCCGGCCGACCGACACCACGCGCGGCAGCCCCGGCGGCAGGGCGGCGAACACGGTCGGACGACCCTCGGGGTCCTTGTGCGTCGTCACCAGCCCGTCCGGCTTGTGGTAGCGCCACAGCCGGGTGCGGTCCGGCTGGTCGATCACCTTGCCGGACACCTGCACCATGTCGCCCGGCTGCACGAAGGTCGCCGGATGGGTGATGACCCGGTTGTTCATCCTGACCTTGCCCTCGGTCAGCAGCTTCTCGGCATCGCGACGGCTGGCGACACCGGCCCGCGCCAGCCACTTGGCGATGCGCTCGCCGCGGCCGGGAGCCTCTACCTCGGAAGCGTCGGGCGCCTGCACGACGACGTCGTCATCATGGTCGTCATCGCCGGGCGGAATCGTGTCGGTCATGTTCTAGCCCAATGCCGCGGAAACCAGCGCCTCGAACACCCGGCGGTCGCCGGGGTCGATGCCGAACTCGGGATGCCATTGCAGCCCGAGGCAGAAACGGCGGGCTGGATCCTCGATGCCCTCGATGACCCCGTCCTCGGCCATCGCATTGACGCGGCCGCGGCCCGGATCGCGCACCGCCTGATGGTGCGACGAGTTCACCTGCATCTCGCCGGTGCCGACGATGCGCGCCAGCAGCGTGCCGGGCTCGATCCGCACCGGATGGCCGGCCTCGTGTCGCGGGTTGGGTTGTTCGTGCGCCAAAGCGCCTTCGATGCTGTCGGGGATGTGCTGGATCAGCGAGCCACCGAGCGCCACGGCGAGCAATTGCTGGCCGCCGCAGATACCCAGGATCGGCATGTCCCGCTCCAGCGCGCCCTGCAGCAGGGCCAGTTCGGCGGCGGTACGGCCCTGTTTCAGGATCACGGTCTCATGCCGGTCGCCATCGCCGTACAGGCCGGGATCGACGTCGAACGCGCCGCCGGTGACCACCAGGGCATCGATCGTATCGAGGATCTGCGCGGTGAGGCTGGCATCGTGCGGCAGCGCCATCGGCAGGCCGCCGGCCTCGATTAGGCTGCTCATGTAGTTCTCACGCAGCGCATACCAGGGATAGAGCGAGTAGGCTGGGCTTTCCGAAGTGCCAGCCCTCTCGCTATCGAGGGTGACGCCGATGACGGGACGGGTTCGTTTCATTCGCCCTGGTTAAAGCAATATCGTCCTCTAAGGAATTCTCCGGGAGTGGGTCATGACGCCGGACGATGACACGGGAAGCCTGACGCCGATGCAGTCGGCACTGCAGCAGGCCCGTGCGGCTGCCGATCGTGGCGAGGTCCCGGTCGGTGCGCTGGTGCTGGCACCGGACGGCACTGTTCTGGCCGAGGCCGGCAACGAGGTCGAGGCGCGTGGCGATGCGTCCGCCCATGCCGAGATGCTGGTCATGCGCGCCGCCGCCGCCCGGCTCGGCCAGACCAGGCTCGAGGGCTGCACCCTGGTCGCAACCCTCGAACCCTGCCCGATGTGCGCCGCCGCCGCCTCGCATTTCCGGGTGGCGCAGGTCATGTTCGGCGCCTACGACCCCAAGGGCGGCGGCATCGAGCACGGCCCGCGTCTGTACGAACAACCCGGCTGCCTGCACCGCCCGCACACCATCGGCGGCATCCACGAACGGGAAGCCGCCAGCCTCCTCCGCCATTTCTTCCAGGCGCTCCGCAGCTAGTTCTTCCGCGATCATCCAGGATCGAGAGGGAATGCGCTGTGCCGGGTGAGAGCTCCCGCTTCGGGAGCGCCCGTCGTGGGTGTCGGGAACCGGCGCGGAGCGGCCTCCTGGCCGTGAGCACTGGAAGCGCAGGCAGCCGCGTCGGATCGCCGGCACGGCGCATTCCCGTTTGATCCCTTACGGAGGTTTCATCGGGGGGAAGGGCTGGCGCACAGCGTCCCGGCGCATTGTCTGTTGCAGTGTCGGAATTGGTCCCAGCACCGTTACTGATTGCACGGGCCCCAGAAACAGCAGGAACTCCATGTTTGATCCATCGCTCAAGACCCCCGCTCCTCGCGGCAACAGCCTGCTCCGCAACCCCAGGCGCTCCGCCCTGGCGCTCCTGGTCGCCGGCACCGCCCTGGGCGGTATCGCGGTCGGGACCATCGAGGGACGCCCGGCAGTCGCCCAGACCGCCATCCAGCCCAGCGGCATGGCGCAGAAGATCCCGGACTTCGTCGGACTGGTGAAGCAGGTGAAGCCGGCGGTGGTGTCGATCACCTCCACCCTCAAGGACGATGGCTCGGACGACGACAGCAGCCAGGGTGGAAGCCAGGGCGGCGGTGGCCAGGGTGGCCAGCAGATGCCGTTCCCGTTCCCATTCCCGTTCCAGATGGCGCCGCAGGGCCACGCCTCCCGCACCGTCGAGGCGCGCGGATCTGGCTTCATCATCTCGGCCGATGGCTTCATCGTCACCAACAATCACGTGGTCAAGGGCGCCACCAGCGTCAGTGTCACGCTCGATGACGGCACCGTCCTCAAGGCCAAGGTGGTCGGCCGCGATGCCGGCACCGACCTGGCACTGCTCAAGGTCAAGCCGTCGGCCAAGCTGTCGTTCATCGCACTCGGCGAAAGCAACGATGTGGAGCCGGGCCAGTGGGTGATCGCGGTCGGCAACCCGTTCGGACTGGGCGGTTCGGTCACTGCCGGCATCGTCTCGGCGCGCGGCCGCGATATCGGCGACGGGCCATACGACAGCTTCATCCAGGTCGATGCACCGATCAACCGCGGCAACTCGGGCGGCCCGCTGATCACCCAGGACGGCAAGGTGGTCGGCGTGAACACCGCCATCCTGTCGCCGTCGGGCGGCAGCATCGGCATCGGCTTCGCGATCCCGTCCGACGTGGTGCGGACCGTGGTGGCCCAGCTGCAGAAGACCGGCCACGTCACGCGCGGCTATCTCGGCGTGACCGCACAGGAGATCTCGCCCGGCATGGCCAAGGCGCTGAGCCTGCCGGCGACTTCGGGCGGTCCCGCGGCAGGCGCGCTGGTCGCGAGCGTGCAGGATAACAGCCCGGCGGAGAAGGCCGGGATCAAACCGGGTGACGTCATCACCCAGCTAAACGGGCAAAAGATCGCCAACCCGAAGGAGCTGGCGATCAAGGTTGCCGACGTCGTGCCGAACAGCAAGGTCACGATCTCCTACCTGCGCAACGGCACCACGCAGACCGCCGACGCGACGGTGGCCAACCTCGCCAATCGCGGTTCGAGCTCGAACGGCCAGTCCGGAGGCCAGTCCGGCAATCCCGCCGGCAACGGCTCGATCGGTGTCTCGCTGTCGCCGCTGACCCCCGAGCTGCGCCAGCAGCTCGGCATCAACGACGGCACGCGCGGCGTCGTGGTGCGTTCGGTCCGTTCGGGATCGCCTGCGGAAACCGCCGGCATCCAGGCCGGCGACGTCATCGTGGCCGTAGGCAACACGATGGTGAACAACCCGCACGAGGTGGTGGACGCGGTACATGCCGCCCTCAAGAAGGGCGATGTGGCGCTGCGCATCCTGCACAACGGACAGATGGCGTTCGTTGCCGTCTCGCCTGAAACCAGCTCGGCGAGCAACGGGGCCAACAGCAGCGGTGCCGGCAGCGACGACGATAGCGGCAACTCGAACAACGGCGACGGCAGCAGCGACCAGGACAACAACGACAGCGGCAACAGCAACGGCGGCGACCAGCCGGGCTGACGCACCGGAGCATGCTCGGCTGGGGGGCCTCCGGGACCTTCAGCCGAGCAGCTTCACGCCCACCACCACCAGGATCAGCGCGAGTGCCGGGCGAAGCACGCGTTCCGAGATCCGGGTGCCGATCAGGCTGCCGATCACCACGCCCGGGATCGAGCCCACGATCAGCGACGCGAACAGGTGCCAGTCGACCGAGCCGATCAGCCAGTGACCGGCACCGGCGAGCAATGTCAGCGGCACCGCGTGGGCGATATCGGATCCGACCACCCGCGCGATCGGCATCGTCGGATACAGCAGGATCAGCGCGGTCACCCCGATCGCCCCGGCGCCGACCGAAGAGATCGTCACCGCCACACCGAGATACAGGCCGAGCATCACCGTCAGCAGCGCAGCGCGCCGGCTGCCCGGGTTGAGGTCGTGCTGCTGCGCCCACCTCATGATGCGGTCGCGGAACACCAGGCTGGCTGCGGTGAGCAGCAGCGCCACGCCGAGCGCCACCGACAGCAGGTGTCCGGTCGAGGCCAGGGGCGGGCCGAGCCGGTAGATGATGGCCAGTGTCGCTACCGTGCCGGGCAGGCTCCCGGTCGCGAGCAGTCCGACCACGCGCCAGTCCACGGTGCCGGCGAAGCCATGCACCAGCGTTCCGGCGGTCTTGGTGGTGGCCGCGAACAGCAGGTCGGTGCCGATGGCGGTCGCCGGATGGAAGCGGAACAGAAGCACCAGGAGCGGTGTCATCAGCGATCCGCCGCCGACACCGGTAAACCCGACCAGGATGCCGACCAGCAGTCCCGATACGGCATAGGCAGGCGAGATCAACGGGTTCGTTGGCATGAAGCAGTCCTGCAGGGCAGCCCGGCACGAGACATCAGGGAGCCCGGTCTGTCCATCGCCGTCGTTTGCGGCCAAGGTCGACGCACATAATCGGTCCTGTCTCCAGGAGCCGAAGCGATGGCGACACGTTCCGTCAACGGTCGATCGCTGCCAAGAAGTGAGTGCGCCATGTCCAGCTCAGCTGCCCTTTCCCACAGTTCGGCCAGCCCGCCGATACCAACCCGGGCATTTGTCATCTGCGGCCTCGCCAGCCTCGCCGGCCTGATGTTCGGCCTCGATATCGGCGTCATCGCCGGGGCGCTCGACTTCATCGGCAAGGCGTTCAACGCCTCGCAGCGTACCCAGGAATGGATCGTCAGCATCATGATGGTCGGGGCCGCGATCGGTGCGGCCGGAGCCGGCACTTTGTCCTATGGGCTCGGCCGCAAGAAATCCCTGCTGATCGGGGCGATCCTGTTCGTCATTGGCGCGATCCTGTGCGCATTCGCGCCGTCGGTTGCGACCCTGATGATCGGGCGGGTGATCCTGGGACTGGCAATCGGCATCGTCGCCTTTACCGGGCCGCTCTACATCTCCGAGGTGGCGCCGGCGCATTGGCGCGGTGCCATGGTGTCGCTCTACCAGCTGATGGTGACGGTGGGCATCTTCGCGGCATTTGTGTCCGACAGCCTCCTGACCGCAAGCGGCAACTGGCGCCTCATGCTGGGCATCATCGCGGTGCCTGGGGTGGCGTTCCTGGTGGCGGTGGTGTTCCTGCCGGAAAGCCCACGCTGGTTCCTGCTGCGCCAGCGCCCGGAGGAAGCACGCGCGGTTCTCTACACGCTGCGGTCGGACAACAAGGCCGTGGATCGCGAGATCAGCGAGATCAGCGACCAGCTCAAGGTGCGCCAGCTCGGCGGCAGCCTGTTCCGGAACAACCCGAACTTCCGCCGGTCGGTCTATCTCGGCATCGGGCTGCAGATCATCCAGCAGCTCACCGGCATCAACGTGATCATGTATTACGCGCCGAAGATCTTCACGATCGCCGGGTTCGGTGCAGGTGCCGCGAACTGGGCCACGGCGATCGTCGGATTGACCAACGTGCTGGCGACGCTGCTCGCGATCGGGTTCTCGGATCGCCTGGGCCGGAAGCCGATGCTGTATGCAGGCTTCGTGACCATGGCGATCGGCATGGCCGCCGTCGGCATCCTGCTCTCCAGCGGTGTGCACAGCGATGCCGCACGCTACCTTCTGGTCGGCATGGTGCTGGTGTTCATCGTGGGCTTCGCCGCTGCCCCCGGTCCGCTGATCTGGACGTTGTGCTCCGAGATCCAGCCGTTGCAGGGTCGCGACTTCGGCGTCGGCTGCTCGACCGTCACCAACTGGGTGGCGAACTGGCTGGTCGGCAACACCTTCCTGACCATGCTGAGCGTGCTCGGCCAGGCCAACACTTTCTGGCTGTTCGCGGTCCTGAATGCCGGCTTCATCCTGTTCATCGTGTTCCTGGTGCCGGAAACCAAGGGCGTGTCGCTCGAGGCGATCGAGCACAACCTGATGGACGGAAAATCACTCCGCCATATCGGCGCCTGACACAGCCGGCCTCTGCGCAAGGGTATTGCGCAGAGGCCGTTTCGGGTCGGGTATCAACTCCATACATTTCATGGCAGCTGAGTTTAAAGCCGGAAGAATCGGCGGCAGGTCGATCTCACCTGTGGTGCCCAGAGCTTCGGCAGAAAGCCGTCATTTCCGTTGGCGAATTTCTTGAGCAGGCAAATCATCAAAGTTGATAGAAAGCTTCTATTGCTGAACTTGATCCCACCACCAGACTGCACGCTAACCAAGCCGCTCATCGTCGAATAACGATCATCAAGAAGCAGCGTCACAGGCATACGATAGAGTCTTGCCACTGGAGCGATGACAGTTGTGGTCCACGACCCAGGATCTTTCGCCCAATCTGGGCTCCCGGGTCCTTCCGCTTAGCTAAGCATCGCCAAGATGAGGCATTGACAAACTCGGACCAAGTTGATTCAACCCTAAACGGCGCGGGAGTTCCATGGCAGCCTGATGGGAGACCGCAATGTCAAGGCGTCTGCGACTCACGAAATTTCGGGATCTTTCTATTGATGACCCGTTTTTCGATAGCCTGAAAGCAGGTTACACCGAATTCCCTCGCTGGTTCTGTAGCAAGGCAAATGAAGATCTCTACGTCGTTGATGACGACGATGAACTGAGTGGGATGATCTATCTTAAGCGAGAAGATGGTGTTGTCGCTGATGTCATTCCGCCGCTACCAGCAAAGACTTGGTTGAAGGTCGGGACTTTGAAGATCGTCTCAAGGGGGACAAAGCTCGGCGAGCGAGTTATCAAGAAGATTTTTGATACTGCCCTCGATTTAGGCGCTGAAGGCATCTATGTTACCATCTTTGATGTCCACAATGATCTGATTGCACTCTTTTTGCGATACGGCTTCCAGCAAACTGCTGTCAAGATAACTCCAAATGGTACGGAAAGTGTTCTCACGCGCTCACTTACAGACTTTACAGGAGATCGACTTAAAGATTACCCGTTTGTCCACACTGTCGGCCAAAATTACTGGTTGTTAGCAATTTATCCGGACTACCACACGCGATTGCTGCCTGACTCCATTCTAAGAAATGAGGCACGAGAAATAGTCCAGGACGTGTCGCATTCGAATACGATCCATAAAGTCTATATTTCCGGTCTATCCCTTCAAAGAATGTCACCAGGAGATGTTGTCGTTTTTTACCGGACTACCGATCGACAGGGTCCAGCGCATTACAGGTCTGTGGTTACTTCGGTGTGCGTTATCGAAGAAGTAAAACTAAAGCGAGATTTTCGAGATATAGCGTCGTTCCTGGCCTACACTATGCCGCGAAGTGTTTTCTCAGAAGCAGAGCTACGTGAACAGTTTACAACGAGGAAGCGCCTTAGTGTCGCTAAGATGACTTATAATGCGGCCTTTAACCGCCGCACGACCCGCGGGCGCCTTATAGACGACGGCATAATGACGGTTCAACCGCGTTGGGATCTCCGGCGTTTAGACGAAGATCAACTCATGTGTATTTTAGCCGCAGGAGAAGTGAATGCGCGTCTTGTTGTCAATTAATCCGATTCACGTAGAAAACATTTTAAAGGGTATAAAGACTTTTGAATTTCGGCGCCGACTTTTTGCCCGGCGAGATATAACTACTGTATTGATCTACTCGACAATGCCGGTGGGTCGCTTTGTAGCAGAATTCGACATCGCAGATATCCTTGAAGATGACCCGGAACGCTTGTGGAAGTTCACTCAAAAAGGATCAGGAATCTCTAAACGTTTCTATGATACTTATTTCGCTGGTCGACAAAAAGCTTTTGCACTTCAAATCGGCGAACTACGTGTCTTTGACAAACCTATCAACCCTTTAGATGTGTTAGTGAATTTTACGCCTCCCCAATCATATATGTATATCGGTGGGCGTGGCGAGGACATCAGACGTCAACAACAATTAGTCCTCGTGTAAGATGGGACGTGCACACTTAATCATGGTCTTCGGCATCTCGGGAGTGGGCAAGACGACGGCATGCCAGTCATATGTAAATGTTCACCCTGATTATTTATATCAGAGGGCGAGTACGATCTTGCAGACAGCACATGGTTTGGCTGCTGAAACTCTCCGGACGGCACTTCCAAGCTCCGTAATATCGAATCAAGATGTCCTGGCTTCGGCGATTACGTCATTCAAGGACGCAAACCCTGACAAGAACATACTGCTAGACTCGCACGCAGTGATTGACAACGATGTCGTTCTGATTGAAATTCCGTTAGAAATTATTGCTGCGCTAGCACCGGACGGATTTATTTTGCTTGAAGCAGATGCGTCTTTAATTAAAGATAGAAGAAAGAAAGGATTACGAAAACGCCCGTCTCGCATGATTAATCAGATCCAAGCGGAAGCAGAGGCAGAGCGACGGGTCGTTATGTCATATGCGAACAGCCTTGACAGGCCTCTAGTAAGAGATACGGTCTACTATGGTTTCGACCTCGCGAATGCAGTTAATCAACTGAAAGCCAAGATGGCGCTGTAGGCTTCTGCGGAGCGTCGGCTTTTTGATCTTTCTCATTAAAACCCAACTCTATCGCTCGTGGCAAATAAAGATCAGTTTTACTAGAGGTTCGAGAAAATCCATAGTAATCAAAGATTCGCTCGAACATTGGCAACTTAGAGCTGTTTATGGTCAGGTGAGGCTTATCATCATCAAGCCATGTGAGTAGTTTATCAAATATTCGAACGCCTATCCCACGACCCGCGTGGGACGGCGCTACACGGACCGTGCAAATTTTGCGTTCATCATGATCTCTCTTCGCAATCCCCAGACCGACTAACTCCCCGTCTCGCTCGACGCGGAGAAGCATTCGCGAGCCAGACCGCAGACCAGGTATGACTCTGCCAGCGAACCACCGATCAATGCCAGGGTAATCGGCGGACAACGGGAGGAGGAATTCTAAGGCCTCGGCTTCAGACGGCAGCAGATCGGCTTTCGATCTCCCGCTGGAGGCCGACGGCCTAGAAAGTTTGGTAGATATGCGCAAAATCATCACTCCCCATGCTTATCACGTTCTAAAGCACCGGTGGTAGCTTCGGGATACCCTAATTTAGGGCGATGTAGAGCACCTGAGGGCATAGCTTCCATCGTCCATGTGGTTGCAGCATCAAGTCCTTTCTGGACATAATTGGCAGCTAAGTTCCCGAGTACCCCAAATGTGAACGCGATAACAATATAGGCCAAGTATATCTGTTTACCTGATCGACGAGTCATCAACTTAACAAACGCGGTGAAGTCGTTGATTTCACCCACAATAGCGCCTCTTTCTAAAGTGATTCCCGGGCTATTGAGAGATCGCTTCCAATGGTAGACCATCATACCTTCAGGAATTCCACCCGGCATGTAAGTATTCCAAAGATCATGTTCAAGCAGTCGCATTTTATGGGAAGGTGTATTCGAAATGGCTATCTCCGACTGAACTGGAATGGCTGTCAGGAAAGCTACGAGACGTAGCTTGACGCCAACACCTTGCTCAGTTCTCATATCCATTTCAATACGGTCTGGAAGTGTCCGTGCTTCGTTTACTCTAAAGTCTAAATACTCTATTTCTTCGTAACTGCTTTGGAAAAAACGGTCCGGTGTTGGGATCACTCGAACGAAAGGATTGTGTCTGTCGAAGTTGAGCGATACGCGGAGTCGGAAATAAGCCGGGACGCCCGGGGTCCAGAGGTTCGTTGCATCATTCAGAGCACCACGCTCAATCGACAACAGGGTCCCACCGTCTCGCTTGATGACTGTAAGTTCAGTAGGCGCAAATTCCTGTTTCGAAAGAGTAAAGCTATGTATCCTGCTAAAAGTTGAGTTGTCTGCTCTCAACAATTCAATGCAGCGTGGCCCTGCAGCGGCAGGCCCTGCACCACGTAACACATCGTTGAATATACCCTGGGCAATATCCGCAGCTCGAAAATAGTCTGAGCAATCAGATATTGCCTTCTCCTTGACTTCGAAAGGCATAAATATTTTGATTGCATCAATATTGGTTGGATCGTCTACAAGAACACCAAACTCAATGAAATCAAGCGCCGGCTTTCGGTCACTCCTGCGGAAAGCGCGGTCACCTGCAACGTGCCAATAGTTGAAATGCGCTTCAATCTGGGTCGTGGCCGAGTGCTGCTTGGGCTTGCACCAAATCGCAAAGCTCACATTAGACGTCATTTCTTACTCGCGACTCTGTTCTGCCGACATTCCAGCTTGTCTATATTGACGAAAATTTGGCTGAAGGGAAGTCCTTGCCGGCCTGAACCCCTTAGTGACCAACAACTGTGGGTGTATGCCTTCCAGGCAGCGGTTAAGTGTTCACTCGACGCGGCGGTGACCGTTGCTTGCACAGATATCGCTCGTGCAGCTTCAAGACAGAAAGTGAATCAGCCAAATGTTTTTTAAACAGAACTGTTTCTGAATTTTCAGCTCGGCACCAACGCATGCTCGTGCAGCATGATATCGATGGCGGCCATGACCTTAGCTTCGTCGATCCTGAAGTTACAGATCGACGGGATGAAATCATCACCGAGCCTGACCACCAGTTCTGCATCCGGCATGTCCTCGACGGCATCCTCGGGGATGAACGTCAGCGGTGTCGGATTCTCCATCGCATCTGGGTGGTGGTAGATGAACCGGTCGCCGAGATGGCCGAGGTTCCACCGGTTGGTCAGCAGCAGTCCGGGGATGTTGCAGACCCAGCGGTATTTCGCGAGCCCGGCGCCCCAGATGGCGATCAGCGCGTCGGCTTCGTGACCGCAGGCCAGGCTTTCGGTGATCGGCAGCCCGATGGTATCGACGATCTCGATACCGGTGTCTTTCGCGGCATCCCGCATCGCCATCACCAGGTCGCGCTCGATCATGATCGGGCTGCGCACGGCACCGCGTTCGCCATGGCTCCGAATGAAATCGTCCCGGCTGCCGATCCGGCTGTTATGGCCGTCCACGACCAGCACCGCCTTGCCCAGCGTGCGTGCCAGGTGCGTGACCAGGCTGGTGCAGAAGCTTTCCAGCTCGACGATGGTGCGGTTCTCGACCCGCACCCCGAACATGATGACCGGCACGCTGTCGATGCGCGCCTCGCGGCAGATCGACGCTGGCGAGGTCGGGCCGAGCGGCCGGATCGTCGCCAGGATCCGCGTCCGCATATCCGCGGTCACCTTCATCGAGGATGAACGGATCAGGGTCTGGCCGTTTTCGTAGAAGGACGGGATCGCCTCCATCAACGAGTCGGTCCGGCGATCGACGAGACCGAGCAGCTCCGGGAAGATCGCATCGAGCGGGCCATACATCTCCGGCTCGTACTGCGCCTCGAACACCATGAAGCGCGGCAGCTTCGCCCTTGGCACACCGGACACGATCGAGCCGATACCCGAGATGTCGTTCCACAGCACGTGGCCGATATGCATCGCTGTCACGCCGCGCCAGGCATGCACCGGTTTTGTGGTTCCGCGAGCGAAATAAGGTCCAAGCAGGTTCCCGTGCTGCATAATTCGGGCAAAGAACTCGCGGAACAGATCCGGCATCTGCGCGCGCATCCCGGCCGGATCGAAGCCGACGAACACCCGGCCTGCGGGAATGAAGATGCCGGCGATCCGGAAATAGATCTCGCTGGCGATCAGGAACATGACGGTCCCGGTACCCGCGTCAACCGCGCGATAGGCATAGATCACGCCATGCAGGATGAGCGCGTGCCGGACGATCATCGGCCGGCCGTCGATCGGCGAGGGAAACGTCATGTGCCCGAGCTCGATGAAGGCCAGGTTCTGCTGCTGCAACGCGCCCGAGTTGAGCAGCGCGTGCAGGTAATTGCTCTGGAGCGGCTGCCGGCGCGAACCGAAATCGATCACCTGGCTGCCCGGATGCCCCGGGCTCATCTCATCGACCGGGACATACCGGGTGCCGGTGTCGAAGCTGCCCAGGAACAGGCCCAGCAGCTCGGCGCGGCTGCCTTCGGGCAGACGGTAGAACGCCTCCTCGCGTTCATCGAGCGCCGGCGGCACCGACGTCTCCATGATCTTTGCCCAGAGCCCATCGAACAGCGAACAAGTCGCCTCGGTCAGGATCCGGCTTGCGTCCGGCGGCAACTCATGGACCGAACCACCCAGCCGGTTGAGGTTCTCGTCCAGGTACCAGGTCGCAAGATCGCCTCCGTCATGCTGGAAGCACAGGATCACCAGCGGTGCCAGACCGAGATAGGCGATGGTCGGTGTCCAGCCGGGAACGTAGATCGCGGGTCTGCCGTCGTTCCGCACTTCACCGAGCTGGTCGACATCGACCAGCATGCCGTCGTGTAGCAACATGACCGCTGGACCTTCTCAACCTGGAACCGCCGGCTTCCACAGCCGGAGATGAAGGCGGCATTGTCGCCCGGCCCGGTTGATCGGCCAAGTCATGACAGCCCGGATGGCGGTCCGACGGCTGCCTGCCACCGGCTCACCCGGACCCATTCCGTCTGGACAACGGCTCGCATCGGGTCACCATCCACCAGGACGGTGCCGCCGACGATCGCGGTGCGATACCGGACAACCATGCATCGGGAACCATGCGATGATCATCACCAGTGACGAGACCGCGGACATCCCCGTTCCCGGCGCGTCGTCTTCGATGCGGTTGCACCTGTTCCGGCCGGCGATGCCTGGCCGGTATCCGGGCATCCTGCTGTTTTCCGAGATCTACCAGGTAACCGACCCGATCCGCCGGCTTGCGGCGATGGTCGCCGGGCAGGGCTACGTGGTGGCGGTGCCGGAGGTCTATCACGAGTACGAACCGGCAGGTACCGTTCTCCGCTACGACGCACCGGGCACCGAGCGGGGCAACGCGCTCAAGTTCGCCAAGCCGGTCGCCGGCTTCGACGCCGATGCTCGTGCGGCGGTCGGGTTCCTGCGCGACCACCCCGCTTGCACCGGCCGGATTGGCAGCCTCGGCATCTGCCTCGGCGGCCACCTGGCCTATCGGGCGGCCCTCGATCCGGCAGTGTCGGCAGTGGCCTGCTTCTATGCCACCGACATCCATTCGAAATCGCTCGGCGAAGGCCGGAACGACGACAGCCTGGCGCGGATGGACGAACTCAAGGCTGAGGCGCTGTTCGTCTGGGGCCGGCAGGACCCGCATGTCCCGTTCGCCGGCAGGCAGGCGATCCGCGAGCGGCTGGAGGAGGTCGGCGCGCGCTACGAGTGGCATGAGGTCAACGGCGCGCACGCGTTCCTGCGCGACGAGGGCCCGCGCTACGACCCGGCCCTGTTCCTGCAGGCGATCGGCTGGACGCTGGCCCTGTTCCAGCGGACGCTGGGCGGACATGAGCCAGCCGGCCCGGCAGCGGGCTAGATCCGTTCGGGGACACGGCCGCCCGAGCCGTCGTCCCCGATCGCCAGGACCGGTGGGGCGATTACGGCTTGCGGAACTTCAGCACGAAATTGTCGGCCTCGCCGATCGCCGCGTAGCGGTCATGATCCTTCGCACCGAGCGCGAAGGTGGGCGGCAGGGTCCAGACCCCTTCCGGCCAGTCGGCGGTGTCTTTCGGGTTGGCGTCCATCTCGGAGCTGGCCACGAACTTGAAGCCGGCCGCACGGGCCTGGGCGATTGCCGATTGCTGGCTGACGTAGCCGTCCTTGGCCTGCGGGTCATAGGCCCCGGTGCGATGGCCGCGATGGTCCTCGATGCCGAGGATGCCGCCCGGCTTGAGCGCCCGATAAAAGGCTGCGAGCATCTGCGGCGCATCGCCCTGCTTCATCCAGTTGTGCAGGTTGCGGAACGTCACCACCAGGTCGGCGCTGTTGGCAGGTGCGATGTCGGCCGCTCCACCCGCCTGGGTGATCTTCACGTGGTCATAGAGGGCAGGTTGCGCCGCGAGCTTCTGGGCAAAGGGCGAGCCCGGCTTCATCGGCGCGCCGACCGCCGCGTAGTACGTGCCATGATCGTGCAGGTAGGGCGCGAGGATCTCGGTCCAGTAGCCACCGCTGGGCCAGATCTCGACCACCGTCTGGTTCGGCTTCAGCCCGAAGAAGGTGAGCTCCTGCACCGGATGCCGCGCCTCGTCACGCTTGACGAAGGCCGGGTCGCGGGCGGGGTTAGCGATTGCCGACTGCAGCGCAGGGTCCGGCTGCAAGGCGATCCCGGCGGTCGCGGCCCGGGCGGCGGTCGCGGGCACCAGCGCCAGACCGATGGCCACCAGCCCGAGCAAGAATGGCCCGGCCAGGGCAGGCGTGCGTGCAGGCGACAGGCGATCGTTCAAGCTTCGGGTCATGCGGAAATTCCTCGGTGCTTCGCGCAGGCAGGATGAGCGACCTGCGTATTTCGCACAACTTGGCTGGCATGATCATCGGTCCTGACCGATCATGCGACGGCATGCAGCGCGGCCTCTTCTTCTTCGAGCGGTTTCTTCTCGTCGGTGGCCGCCGTCCCTGGAACGTCTTGCTCGCGGCCCGCCTGGCCGGAACCATCGAAGCCGCAGAGCTGCACCGGGCGCTGGTGCAACTCCAGGCCCGGCATCCGATGCTGTGCGTCGGCATCGTCCAGAAGGGCAAGCGCCCGCACTTCGTCACCCCCGACCCGATCCCCCCGATCAGCCTGCGCATCATCGACCGCACCGACGACGAAGACTGGTTCGAGGCGGTCCGCCATGAGATCGACCTGCCGTTCGACAATGCGCATGGTCCGCTACTGCGCGTGGTCTGGATCCGTTCATCGGCGGTGAGCGAGCTTGTGCTGGTCGGCTACCACTGCATCTGCGACGGCAAGTCGATGCTGTTGCTGACGCGCGAACTGATCGCGGAACTTGGGGGCATCCGGCCGGAGCCGGTCCCGGTGCGGCCGGCGCCGCGGCGGATCGCCACTATCCACGAACTGTTCACCGAAGATCGGCGCCTGAGCCGGCGCTGGCGCAGCCTGCTCTCGCATGCGAGTGCTGCGAAGTGGCTGCTGCACGCCGCGACCGGCCTTGCACGACGCGGACCGGCAGCCGCCGTCTTGCCGAGCTATGTCATCCGCTGGACCCTGGAAGCCTCGACTTGCGATGCCCTGCGGGCACGGTGCCGGGACGAGACGGTGACCCTGTATGCAGTCCTGGCCACCGCTTTCCTGCGCGCGGTCCGCAAGGTTCGGCCCGCGCAGGCCCGCAACCGCCTGCTATGCCCTATCGATGTGCGGCCGATGCTGCCGGCGATCGAGGCGGACATGCTGTTCGGCTATCCGGACACCGTGCATCTGTCGATCGATCGGGCGCTGGACCAGGGCTTCTGGGAGCAGGCACGCAAGCTGAAGCGGGATCTGACCGCGCGCCGGGGGCGGCTCGATCCGAGGCGGACGCTGCTGACCGCGGAGTGGCTGCATGCGCTGTCGGACTGGTTCATCGACCTGCAACTGCATGGCAAAGCCAGGAACGACCTGATGTTTTCCCATGTCGGGGAGGCCGTGGTTCCGCCGGGCGCGTCGGTGCTGGGCTTCCTGTCCTCGATGCCGTGGCGGGGCACCACGGCGGTCTTTTCCCTGCTTGACCAGGGATGCGTGCGGTTCTTCCTGGTCGCGCGGGAGACGTCGCTACCATCAGCCGATGCCGAGCGCATCCGTGCCTGTGCGATGTCTCTGCTGGATGCCGAACTCGGTGTGCCGGCGCAGGCCGCACCCCGAAGCGGCCGGAGACGATCGACGCGGTGAGCTCAGCCGGGCACCCAGACCGCATCCTGCACGGTCAGGTGCGTCGGGATCAGATGCTGGGCAAAGAACGCGTCGGCGATCCGCTGCTGCTCGGCGACCACGTCCGGCGTCATCGGCGATGCGCCGAAGGTCAGGCGGTCGACCGCCTTGGCGACTACAGCGAGGGGCAGGCCGGTATCGGTGGCGAGGTACTGGCTGACCTGATCCTTGTGCGCCTGCGTCCAGCTGTCCGACCGGTTGATCTGGGCCAGCAGCAGATGGACCAGGTCCGGACTACGTGTGGCGAACTGGCGATCGGCCAGGAAGAACTGCCGGTTGCCGACCACGCCGCCGGCCGAGGTCAGGATGCGCGGGTCGGACGCGGCCTGCACCGAGGAAAGGTACGGGTCCCAGATCGCCCAGGCATCCAGGCGACCGCTGTCGAAGGCCGGGCGGGCGGCACCGGGGATGAGGAACACCGGCTGTATGTCGGCCATCGTGAGCCCGGCCTTGGACAAGGCGGCCAGCAGGAGCCAATGGACGTTCGACGCACGGTTCAGCCCGACGGTCTTGCCCTTCAGGCCGGCGATATCGCGGATGGTGCTGGTTTTCGGCACGATGATCGCCTCGCCGAACGGCGCCACCGGCTCGGCCGCGACATAGACGACGCGGTTGCTGGCCGCCTGGGCGAAGATCGGCGGCGCATCGCCGGTGATGCCGAAATCGATCGCGCCGGCCCCCATCGCCTGCAGCATCTGCGGTCCGGCCGGAAATTCGCTCCACGCGACCTTGTCGCCGGTATGGGCAAGCTCGGCCTCGAGGTAGCCGGTATGCTTCAGGATGATGAGGGTACCGTAGCGCTGGTAGCCGATCCGGATCGTGCGCGGGCTGGCGGCCCTGGCTCGCCGCCCGGCAATCCCGGCAACCGTGAGTGCTGCCATAGAAACAACAGTGCGTCTGGTTATCGCCACTTGCATGGTCCCTTGTCTTTCTTCGTGCATTGCATGAAGTCACGAGCTGATCCAGCCTGTTGGCTAAATTAAACGATTGTCGAACGTGATTTAGTTCGCATCGTCAGGAGACTGCGACCTTGGCACCCGATACACACCCTGGCTCCGACCTTCTTAATCCCGCCGGCCCCCTGGAGCCGGATCATGCCGCGCGCGAGGCGGATGTGCTGTGGTTCCTGCCGACGCATGGCGACGGGCGCTACCTCGGCTCGCAGGTCGGTGCACGCCACGTCACCCTGAACTATCTGAGCCAGATCGCGCGTGCCGCCGACGAGCTCGGCTATTTCGGGATGCTGCTGCCGACCGGCAAATCCTGCGAAGATTCCTGGGTCGTCGCATCGTCGATGATCCCGCTGACCTCGCGGGTGCGGTTCCTGGTGGCGGTGCGGCCCGGCCTGTCCGAGCCATCGATGACCGCGCGGATGGCGGCGACCTTCGACCGGCTGTCCGGCGGACGCCTGCTGGTCAATGTGGTGACCGGCGGCGATCCGGCGGAACTGGCCGGCGACGGGGTGTTCCTGGACCATACCGAGCGCTACCAGGCAACGGATGAATATCTCCAGGTCTGGCGCCGGATGATGGCCGGCGAGACGGTGGATTTCGAAGGCAGGCACCTGCGCGTGCAGGGCGCGAAGCTGCTGTATCCGCCGGTGCAGGCGCCGTATCCGTCGCTGTATTTCGGCGGCTCCTCGGAGGTCGGCCAGCAGGTGGCGGCAGACCAGGTCGACGTTTACCTGACCTGGGGTGAGCCGCCCGCCGCGGTCGGCGAGAAGATCGCCGCCGTGCGTGCGCTCGCGGCCGCACGCGGTCGCACCCTGTCGTTCGGGATCAGGCTGCATGTGATCGTGCGCGAGACCTCCGAGGAGGCCTGGCGCGAGGCGGACGCGCTGATCAGCCACGTCAGCGAGGAGGATATCGCGCGGGCCCAGGCGGCATTCTCCAAATTCGACAGCGTCGGCCAGCAGCGGATGGCCGAACTGCACAAGGGCGGCCGCGACCGGCTGGTGATATCGCCCAACCTCTGGGCCGGCGTCGGCCTGGTGCGTGGCGGCGCCGGCACCGCCCTGGTCGGCAACCCCGACGAAGTGGCGGCCCGGATGCGCGAATACATGGCGCTCGGGATCGACCGGTTCATCCTGTCCGGTTATCCGCATCTCGAGGAATGCTACCGCTTCGCCGAGCTGGTTTTCCCCAAGCTCCCCCTGAGATCCACCACCGGAAACGGCTACGCCCCCGCCCGCAACGCCGGCCCCTTCGGCGAAATGATCGCCAACGTCGGAGCGCCCGCCGCCAAACGCTGAGCGCCAGCCTCGGCAGTGCAAGAGCGCGCTGCCGAACGAGAGCTCCCGTCGGGAACACGGGCGGCGGTTAAGGTAACCGGGGCGGAAAAGCCTTATCGGCTGTAGCAACGCTGGCCGGTTGAACAAGTCTCCTTGATCTCGGCGGTGAGAGATCGCTCGAGAACGGGCTGTGCCGAGTGAGAGCTCCCCCTCGGGGGAGCGCCCGTCGTGGGTATCGAGAACCGGAGCGGAGCGGCCGTCGGGCCGTGAGCACCGGCAGCGCAGAGACCCGCGTCGGATCGCCGACACAGCCCGTTATCGAGCGATCTCAACGTCCAGGGCGGTTAGGAGGGCCCGCCGCGCCGGCGCGAACTCAGGATCATCATGGCGCCGGGGCCGCGCCATATGGATCGGCAGGTTCCTGGAGATGCGACCGTGGTCGAGCACGACGGCCCGGTCGCCGAGCAGCAGCGCCTCGTCGACATCGTGGGTCACCAGCAACACGGCGCAGCGGTGCTTCTGCCAGAGCTCGGCCACCATGGCCTGCATGCGCAGCCGGGTCAGTGCATCCAGGCTGGCGAACGGTTCATCCAGCATCAGGAAATCCGGTTCACGCACCATGGCGCGGGCGATCCCAACGCGCTGGGCCTCGCCGCCGGAAAGCGTGAGTGGCCAGGCATCGAGGCGATGGCCGAGGCCGACTTCCTCCAGTGCCGCCACGGCGCGATCGCGCGCATCGCGGCCGGGCAGTCCGAGGGCGACGTTCTGCCAGACCCGCCGCCAGGGCAGCAGGCGGCTCTCCTGGAACACCACGGCGACATTGCGCGGCACCGATACGGCGCCCTCCTCGACCGGATCGAGCCCGGCCAGGGTGCGCAGCAACGTCGTCTTGCCGGACCCGCTGCGACCGAGCAGGGATACGAACTCGCCCGGCTCGATGGTCAGGTCGAGGTCGTCGAGCACGGCCGGCCCGCCGAAACGACGGCTCAGCCCCTCGACGCGGATGGACGGGCGCTCGGTCAGACGTGGATCGATGGCGTTCATCCGCGCCGGCCCAGCCCGACCGTCTGCGGCCGCCAGGCCAGGAATACCCGCTCCATCGTCCGTACGATCTGGTCGCTGATCAACCCCAGGGCTGCGTAGATCAGCAAACCCACCAGGATGATGTCGGTGCGCAGGAAGTCCTCGGCATCCATCATCATGTGGCCGATGCCGGAGTTGGCGTTGACCTGCTCGGCCACCACCAGCATCAGCCATGAGATGCCGACCGAGAAGCGCAGGCCGACCAGCAGGTCCGGCAATGCACCGGGAAGAACGATGTCGCGGATCGTCTGGGCCCGCGACAGGCCGAGCGTGCGGCCCATCTCGAGCAACTTCGGGTCGACCGAGCGGATGCCCTTGAACAGGTTGAGATAGATCGGGACCAGCGCACCAAGGGCGATCAGGGCGATCTTCGGGGTCTCGCCGATGCCGAACCACAGGATGAACAACGGCACCAGGGCCAGGGCCGGCAAGGTGCGTATCATCTGCATCGGCCCGTCGATCGCATCCTCGCCAACGCGGGACAGGCCGGCGATCAGCGCCAGGACGACGCCGGCGACGATGGCGATCGCCAGGCCGCTCCCGGCCCGGACCAGTGAAACCGACAGATTGTGCAACAGGCTGCCGTCGGCGATCAGGCCGCGCATGGTGACCAGGATGCGCCAGGGCGAGGCGAGGGTCTGTGGCGAAACCAGGCCGGACGAGGAAGCCGCCTGCCAGATCGCCAGGATCAGCAGCGGCGAGACCGCCCGGCGCATGCCATTGCCGGAAAGCCAGGCGAACAAGCGTGAAGGGCGGCGGGCGACAGAACGGCTCGTGCGGTTCGCCGGAGCCGAGCCGGTTCGCGTCCGAACTCCTGCAGTCATGTCGAGCATCGCGTGCTCCGTTCTCTGGCTGATGCGTCAGCCGGAGAAAACCATCATGAGCGACAGGACGTCAAGTTATCACGCGATGACAGAACGTGTATTAGCGGACATGTTATATGTCCAGCGTAGAACCCGGGTTCAGTTCCGGGATCTCCCGGACCATCGGTCGGACGCACCGCCGGACAGCAGACGTCGTGTCATCAGCAACGCCCCGCCGACCGTCAGCAGCAGAGCCAGCAGCCAGTGCGAGCCATGCAGCGACCGGCCCCAGTCATGCGGTTCGCCTGCCAACAGCAGGAACAGCAGGGTCACCACGATCGCCGCGGTCATCGACGGCATCCCTCTCCGGCGCGCCAGCACGCACAGCACGATGAACACCACGTAGGCGGCAATCGCGAAGCCACGGATCATCTCCCGCAGCGGATCGCCAAGCTGCGCCAGCACCCGGGAGACCGTATCGAAGCTACGGTCCAGCGCGCCTGCCAGCGTGGTGCCGAGCATGCCCGGGCCAATCACGGTCAGCAGTACCGCGAGCACTAGGCCACCGACCCAGATCAGGCCGATCGTGTTCCTGTTCATTCATCCATCCTGTCAGCACGATCAGGCTTGCTAGCCGATCAGGAACCATAGACGGAACAGGGCGGTTTCCGCCCGCGTCTGACGAACCAGGCCGCTGATCCGGCGCATCGCGCGCATCCGTTCCAGCGGACCACCGGACAGGGCCCGATCCAGCAGCGCCAGATCGTGCAGCGCCGACGGCGAGAGTGCCTGCGGATTAGCGACCAACCCACGAACATGACGGCGAAACAGCTGCATGAACTCGTCCGGACCACGGCGCACCGCCATCATCCCGCGCCTGACCGACGAGTGCGGCGCGCCGATGGCGTTCGCGCGATGCTGGCGATACAGCACCACCGGCACCGGATCCGCGATCAGCCGCCCGCCCGCCGCACTCACGACAAGGTAGGACCACCAGTCGTGCAGCGTTCCGTCGGGCGGATTGCTGGCAGCGATCAGCGCCACCGCCGCCGGGTTCAGCATGACGGTGCAGCCGGTCGCCACATTCTGGGTGAGGGCCGCCGGAAAAACCGCAGGCCCTCCCCGGTACGGCGACAGGCCGAGCGGCGCCAGGTTCCTGTCGACCAGGCGCTGGCGGGCGCAATAGAGGGCAGGCAGGTCAACTGGAACCGCCGCAAGCGCTTCGGCGCCGCGCTGGAGTTTGTCCGGCAGCCAGATGTCGTCCTGGTCCGCGAAGGCTGCGATCGTGTCCGGGGGTACCTGGTGCAGCAAGGTGAAGAACGAGCCGGCAATGCCGAGATGGCCGGCCTGGTCGGGCATCGGCAGGCAGCTCGCTTCGCCGTAACGCGCGGCGAACGCCTGCATCAGGGCAGCCGTGCCGTCGGTCGAGCCGTCATCGCGCCAGATCAGCGACCACCGCCGGAAGTCCTGGCGCGCGAGCGACTCGAGCTGTTCCGGCAGATATCGCATGCCGTTGTAGGTCGAGAGCAGCACGGCCACCGGAGGACTATCGCGGTGGACCCGACCGTCCGGATGACTGGACAGGCCGCGAGGTCGATAATCCGTCGCGGAGGCCCGGGCCACCGGCTCGACGGTTATCGTCCGGAGGACCCGGTTCGGAGAGGAGGTCAGAGTGATGAGGGCGCCATGAGTTCGTCCACCGTGTTTGTCAGGCTCTCCCGCCAAGGCGGCAGACGGATACCGAATACCCGTTCCAGCTTGCCGCAATCCAGGCGCGAATCCATCGGGCGGCGGGCTGGCGTAGGCCAGTCGGCGGTTTTGATCGCGACCACCTCCGGCATGGTGCGGCCATGCCGGGCAGCAACCTCCAGGGCTGCGACCGCAAGCCCATGCCAGGTGGTCTCACCGGTGCCCGCAGCGTGATAGATGCCGGCATAGTCGTCTTGCCAGCCACCGCTCTCGATACGCTCCAGGATCGCGACGATGGCACGCGCGAGATCGTCCGCTGCAGTCGGCCCGCCGAACTGGTCGCCGACGACGCGCAGGACCGGGTTCTTCTCGCCGGCATTGATCATGGTCCGGACGAAGTTCTTGCCGGTCGCGGAATAGACCCACGAGGTCCGCAAAACGATCGTGCGCGGATTGGCGGCCAGCACGGCCTGTTCGCCGTCCACCTTGGTGCGGCCATAGACGCCGGTGGGCGAGGTCGGATCGGTCTCGATATAGGGCGCCCCCTTGTCGCCGTCGAACACATAGTCGGTCGACACGTGGATCAGCGGGATCCCTGCCTGGGCACAGAGGGTTGCCAGGATTTCCGGTCCGTCGCGGTTGGCGCGGGTGGCACCCTCGACATTGGCTTCGGCAGCATCGACCGCGGTCCAGGCCGCCGCATTCACCACGGCGACCGGCTGGATTGCCGCAAAACTCGCGGCGAGGGTTTGAGGCTGGTCGAAATCGAACGCAGGCCTCCCGACCAGATGGATGCGTGGTCCGCCCAGTCGCACCATGGACGTAGCGAGCTGGCCGGCCCCGCCGGTCACGAGGATCGGTCCGGCGTTGGACGCAAGGCTGGTCATCAGTACTGGAACCAGCCGGCCGCAGCCGAGAAATGCGGTGCCTGGATGTCCTTGTCGGACAGGATCGCTTCCTCCGGCTTGATCGGCCAGTCGATGCCGATCTCTGGGCAGTTCCAGATCACCGCGCGCTCGCTCGCCTTGTCCCAGACGTCGGTGCATTTGTAGAGCACCTCGACATCGTCGGTCAGCGTGCAGAAGCCGTGCAGGAAGCCCGGCGGAATCCAGAGCTGGGCCCAGTTGTCGCCGGACAGCTCGGCCCCGACCCACTTGCCGTAGGTCGGCGAGCCGGTACGGGCATCGACCGCGACATCGTAGATCGCACCCTTCGAGCAGCGCAGCAGCTTGCCCTGCGCATGCGGCGCCAGCTGGCAATGCAGGCCGCGCATGACCCCCCGCTCCCGCGAGAAGGAGTGATTGTCCTGCAGGAACGGCAGATCGATGCCGGTCTCGGCAAGGACCCGTGGATAGTTGTAGGTCTCGGAAAAAAAGCCGCGATTATCCGTGAAGCGCGGCGGAGTGATCAGGATCACGTCTGGAATGGCCAGGCGGTCTACCTTCATGTGTCGTCCCTTTTGGCCGTGGCCCGGTGGCCATCGACCTCCGAATGGTGTGTCAGGCGTGAACACCGTCGGCCAGCTCGAGCAGCAGCCGTCCGAGCTCGGTCTTGGCGAGCTTGCGGGCCTGGTCGCGCAGCGAGGTGGCATCGATGTAGTTCATGCGGAAGGCGACCTCTTCCGGGCAGCCGACCAGCATGCCCTGTCGGGACTGGATGGTCTGCACGAAGGTTCCGGCCTGCATCAGGCTGTCCGGCATGCCGGCATCGAGCCAGGCGCAGCCACGGCCGAGACGCTCGACATGCAGCGAGCCCTCTTCGAGATAGATGCGGTTGAGGTCGGTGATCTCCAGCTCGCCGCGCGCGCTGGGCTTGATCCGCTTGGCGAAGTCGAGCACCCGGTTGTCGTAGAAATACAGCCCGGTGATGGCCCAGTTCGATTGCGGGTTGGCCGGCTTCTCGATCACTTCCAGCGCACGTCCGCTCTCGTCGAACGACACCACGCCGTAACGCTCGGGATCGCGCACCTGGTAGGCGAACACGGTGGCGCCTTCGGGACGCGCGCAGGCGGCCCGCAGCAGCACGCCGAGATGGTCGGCGAAAATCAGGTTGTCGCCCAGGGCCAGCGCACAGGGGCTGCTGCCGAGCCAATCGTCGGCGATCAGGAACGCCTGCACGATGCCGTCCGGCGACGGCTGCACACGGTATTCGAAGCGCACGCCGAAGCGCGAGCCGTCGCCGAGCAACCGCTCGAACTGCGGCAGGTCGTCCGGGGTCGAGATGATCATGATGTCGCGTATGCCGGCCAGCATCAGCGTGCTGAGCGGGTAATAGATCATCGGCTTGTCATAGACCGGCAGCAGCTGCTTGCTGGCCGCCAGCGTCATCGGATGCAGGCGGGTGCCCGATCCACCGGCGAGCAGGATGCCCTTCATCGTGGAGTCGCTTGGTTTGGTCATGCTGCAGTCCCCAGGCGCTGACCGGTGTAGCGACCGGACCTGATCGCCTCCCACCAATCCTGATGATCGAGATACCACTGCACGGTCCGCCTGATTCCGGTCTCGAAATCATGACCCGCTTTCCAGTCGAGCGCCTGCTCGGCATGGCTGGCGTCGATCTCGTAGCGCCAGTCGTGGCCGGGCCGGTCGGTGACGTAGCGGATCAGGCGCTCGCGCGGCCCGGCCGGATCAGGCCGAAGCTCGTCGAGGGTGCGGCAGATGGCCTGCACCACCTGAAGGTTGGAGCGTGGCTGGCGGGCTCCGATCGCGTAGGTCTCGCCGGGCTTGCCGAGCTCGACCGCGCGCACCAGGGCCTCGGCATGGTCCTCGACGAACAGCCAGTCGCGCACGTTCGAGCCATCGCCATAGACAGGCAGCTCACGGCCCTCGATCGCGTTGATGGTGACCAGCGGGATGAGCTTCTCGGGGAAGTGCCAGAAGCCGTAATTGTTGGTGGTATTGGTGATGAAGGCCGGCAGACCGTAGGTGTGATACCAGGCGCGCACCAGATGATCGGATGCGGCCTTGCTTGCCGAATACGGACTGCGCGGATCGTAGGGCGTCGTTTCGGTAAAGGGCGGATCGTTGGCTTCCAGGGCCCCGAACACCTCGTCGGTCGAGATGTGGTGGAAGCGGAACGCCGCCTTCGCATCGCCTTCGAGACCGGACCAGTAGGCGCGCGCGGCTTCCAGCAGGGAAAAGGTGCCGACCACGTTGGTCTGGATGAACACCGCCGGACCGTCGATCGAGCGATCGACATGGCTCTCGGCTGCCAGATGCATCACCGCATCCGGCCGGTGTTCGGCGAACAGCGCCTTCATGGTGGCGAGGTCGGCTACGTCGGCCTCGACCAGGGTATGGCGGGGGTCGTCGAGCGCTTCCTCGAGCGCGTCGCGCGACGCGGCATAGGTCATCTTGTCGATGTTGACGACCGAGTGCGTGGTCGACCGGATCAGGTGCCTGACCACTGCCGAGCCGATGAAACCGCACCCCCCTGTCAGAAGAATCCGCATTCTCGACCCCATCCCCGGCACGTTATCACGTCGACGTCAGCTTGGCAGCGAGAAGCATGTCAAGCAACAGTCGGGCACGCTTCGACGACGAACACCGGCCGTCTGCATCGTATCGGAAGACGATTTTTTAACGACTGTGCCTTCGCCAACACCGCCATCGAGCGGTATCCTGCCGCTGCGACCATGAATTCTTATCCGCAAGGCTTCGCCCCTTGCCAAGGAGCAGACGGTGTTTGCCGAGGCCCTGAACATCCAGTTGCTGGCCGCCCTCGATCGCCCCGACCTCCGCGTCGTCGCCGATCGCCAGCGTGTCGTTTTCGATGCCCAGCTCGATACCGGCTTCCGCGCCGATCCGGGCGGTCAGGTCGTGCTGGGTGCCGCGTGCCTCGGCGCGCCGCGGATCTGCGCGTTCCATATCCGTCACGCGCTCGAACTCTCGCTGCTGCTTGATGCGGCGACCCGGCCCGCCACGTGCATCGGGTTGCCGCCCGACCTCGAGAGCTTCGACCTGCCGATCCTGGCCGGGCTCTGCGCGGCCCGCACCGCCTCGCGCTTCTGGCTGCTGGATGCGGCGCCTGCGGACGAGCCGCCGGCGCCGGATCCGGCCTCGTGGCTTGCAGTCATGGCCGCAGACCGGATGCCCGGGCAGGAGGCGCTCGGCGTGGTGTGGGGCCGGGTGCGCAACCTGCAGGGATCGTCCTACCGCCTGCTCCGCGCCGCCAGGATCGGCCAGGACGATACGGTCGTTCCGGCATCGGTCATGCAAAGGCTGGCGGCCTGCTGGGATCTGCTCGGGCCGGCGGAGACGCTGATGGCGCAGGGTGGCGACGCTCGGCTCGCGATCGATCCGCATACCGGCCTCAACCATTACGGCTGCAGCCACCGACCACGTCCCTGGGCGATCACTTTCGCCTCCTCGACGGCATCCTCGTTGTCCGAGCGTGGCTTCGGTGGTGCGGAAGCCGCTCGCAAACGGCTGGCGGTTGCGGCTTTACAGGGACGGGCGCGTTGGGCGCTGGATCATGAAGCCGGGCAGGTGCGGCAATCGATCGCCGATTATTATGGCCTGGCCGACCCGGGATCGTCCGGCGTCGTGCTCGCGGCCTCGGGTACCGACAGCGAGCTGATCGCACTGGCGATGTGCGGGTTGGCCGGCCGGGACGATCGCGCGGCGCGCCCGATCAGCAACATCCTGCTGGCGCCCGAGGAAACCGGTGCGGGCGTGCCGCTGGCGGCGGCAGGCTGCCATTTCGCCGACGACACGGCACTCGGGCAGCACGTGGTGAAGGGCGGGCGGATCGATGGATTCGCCGGCACGACACGGGTGCTCAAGGTGGCGATCCGGGGCGAGGATGGCCGCCTGCTGCAACCGGATGCCGTCGATGCGGCCTGTATCCGGATGGTCGAGGCGGAAGCGGGCGAGGGGCGGACGGTGCTGCTGCATCGGCTCGACCTCTCGAAGACCGGGTTGCTGGCACCGAGCGAAGCCTGCCTGGAAATGCTGCAGGCCAGGCTGGGAGACCGGCTCGAGATCGTGGTCGATGCCTGCCAGGCGCGGCTGGATCGGCGACGGGTGCAGGCGGACCTCGCCCGCGGCTGGATGGTGATGATCACCGGCTCGAAATTCTTCACCGGGCCGCCGTTCTGCGGCGCGTTGCTGCTGCCGGCGCTGCATGCGGCAAGCCTGAACGCAGCCGCCCGGCTTCCCGCGGGGCTTGCCGACTATGGCGGCCGCCCCGACTGGCCGTCGGGCGCCACGGTGGGTGCGGCCAGCGTGCTGGGCGATCAGGCCAACCCGGGCATGCTGCTGCGCTGGCAGGCGGCACTGGCGGAGATGCAGGCGTTCGCGCGGGTTCCGGACATCGAGGCGCGGCAACGGACGGCCAGCTTCATCGCAGGCGTCGAGGCAGCGATCGCATCCAGTCCGGACGTCCTGGCGGTCGAGGTTCCGGCACCGTCGCGCATCGACCTGGTCCTCGATGATGCCGGAGCCGCCGAGCCGGGCTGGGACCAGCTCCAGACCATACGCAGCTTCATGGTGCTGGAGCCCGGCGCCGGACCGGACCTGCCGGCACGACGGCCTCTCGATGTGGCACGGGCGCGGAAGATCTACCGCTGGCTCAACGCCGATGTCAGCAGCGTCCTCGAGCCGGATGCCAGCGATGCCGACCGGGCACTGGCCCGGCTGCTATGCCATATCGGCCAGCCTGCGCCGGTCGCGCACGATACGCTCGGGTCGGTGATGGCCGGAGCGCTCCGGATTTCGGTCGGGGCCCGGCTGCTGTCCGGCGAACCGTCGCATGAAGGGCTCGACAGCGCTGCGCGGATGGCCCGCGAGATCGCCGATGTTCGCCGGATCATCGACAAGATCGGGCTGCTGCTCCGGCACTGGGACATGCTGGAACGGCTCGACCCGGAGCCGCGCTTTTCCTCGGACGCGCCGCTGCAGCGCCGTGCCGACCCCGGGCTCAACATCTAGACGTGACAGGGGCCGCCTGCCCTTTTGTTGCCACCGACGTTTGACCTGATGCGCGGCTTTCCAGCCGCACCTGAATGTTCCGCTCAATGACAGGGTTTCGATGACACAGCGCGCCGCCTTCCTCGACACACCCACCCTGGTTCCGGGGATCACGCGCTTCTGGCTGATCCGGCATGCTCTGGTCGAGCAGAATGCCCGAATGAAGCTCTACGGGTCGCTGGACGTGCCGTTGTGCCCCGAAAGCCTGATCGCCCAGGTGCCGATGTACGAAGCGCTGGCCGCCAGGCTGCCGCGCGACGCGGTCTGGGTCACGACGCCGCTTTCACGCACCCAGCACACTGCTCAGGCAATCCAGGCGGCCGGCTATCCGGCCACCGAGTGGTCGGTCGAGTCTGGCCTGATCGAGCAGTCGATGGGCGACTATCACGGACTTCAGCACCACGAGTTGCCCGAGCGGCTGATCATGCCGGCGCACCCGTTCTGGCCGATGGCCGCCGACGAAGTGCCGCCGGGCGGCGAGAGCATGGTGCAGGTGCTGGAGCGTGTAGGCGAAGCGATCGAACGCCTCGCAGACACCCATGATGGCCAGGACATTGTCGTGGTGAGCCATGGCGGCGCGATCCGCGCCGCGACGGCGCATGCGCTCGGGGTCGATGCCGACACCTCGCTGCGACTGTCGGTGCAGAACCTGTCCCTGACCATCCTGGAACGCCACCCCGCGTCCTGGCGGGTCGTGGCGGTCAACGAGCTTCCCGGGATCTGATTGCAGCGCGAACTGGCTGGTCCCGGCCTAGCGGGCCATCAGGACCGGCAGCGTCGCGTTGCCGATCACGTATCGGGTCACCCCGCCCATGATCAGCTGGCGAAGGCGGGAGTGCGAGTATGCTCCCATGACTAGGAGGTCGGCATCGAACGCCGTGGTGGCGGCGAGAAGGCCTGCACCGACCCTGCCGTCCTTCGGCTTGAAGAACGCAGCTGCCGTCGCGGTAATGCCATGGCCGGCTAGGTAGTTCACCAGTTCCGCCGCTTCCGGGCCGCGTCGCTGGTAGTCGTCGGAATAGAGCACCTGCACCGCCTCGGCCTGCTCCATCCACGGCAGCGCCGAGAAGACCGCGGATGCGCTTTCGGCAGTGCCGTTCCATGCGACGCAGATGCGGCGGCCGATGCTGGCCGGCACGACCTTGGGAGCGATGATCACGGGCCGGCCACTGTCGAACAACACGCCGTGCAGCGCCTCCGACGAGGAGATCGCATCGTCCGAGTCCGGGTGCGGGATGAGGATCAGGTCGGACAGGCGTGCCGCATGGGCGACCAGCTCATGTTCCCGCCCGATCACCGAGCGGAACCCGGCAGTCGCGGACCGGCCTGCGGCGGGTCCGTGCGGCAGCCGGTCGACCAGGACGACCGGCGTCTCGTTGGGCTCCGACAACGCCGCATCGAACAGGACCCTGGCCCGGGAGGTGCGCCGCACGGACTCGCGCTCCGCGACGCTCATCATTTCCTCGACCATCGCGCCGGACAGGCCCTCACCGGCCAGCGGTGCCACCTCGCGACTATCGGTGGCGACATGCAGGGCTTGCAGGTGCGCCGAGAAGCGCCGGGCAAGGCCGAGACCCATCTCGATGGCGGCCTCGTCCGTGGAGGCGCCGTTCAGGGGCAGCAGGATGGCAGCGATGTCGCCCATGGGCGGTATGTCCGAATGGTTTGAGTGCGGTTTGGCAGAGCTTACGGGTAAAGCCGCTCGGTCCGCCAACCGGCGTCGCCCTGCCGGCTATAGACCATCCGATCATGCAGCCGGAACGGCATGTCCTGCCAGAACTCGATCATCTGCGGCCGCACCCGGTAACCCGACCAGTGCGCCGGACGTGGCACATCGTCGCCGGGGTAGCGCGCATCGGCCTCGGCAAGACGCCGTTCCAGCTCGGCGCGACCGGATAACGGACGGGACTGGTCGGATGCGATGGCGCCGAGGCGGGAAATGCGCGCACGGGTGTCGAAATAGCGGTCGGCCTCGGCGTCGCCGACATCCTCGACCACACCCTCGACCCGGACCTGCCGGCGCAGCGACTTCCAGTGGAACAGCAGGGCGGCATGATGCGTCGCCGCCAGCTGCCCGGCCTTGTTGCTCTGCTTGTTAGTGTAGAACACGAACCCGCGGTCATCGAAATCCTTCAGCAGGACCATGCGCGCCGAGGGCCGCCCGTCCGCCGAGGCGGTTGCCAGCGTCATCGCGACAGGATCGTTCGGTTCGGTGGTCTTCGCCTCCTCCAGCCACTGGCCGAACAGCAGGATCGGGTTCGAGACCACTTCGAGCGCCGCTTCCGGCATCATGTTGCTCCAGGACGTGATAGGGACGTCTGGCGTCTCGAACCGTCCGGTCGAGAGCGCCTCTTGTTCCTCAAGGAACGGTGTGCGACCACCAAATCTGTATGTGGTGCGGCCGCCAGGTTCCGGCCGGTGACTTTCAGGTCCATGACATTTGGACCGATATTTTTTCAGGATCAAACCGCCATGCCAGAGGGCTCTGCCAACCTTCCCCTCCGTGGCACCCTGATGCAGGGCAAGCGCGGACTGATCATGGGCGTCGCCAACGAGCGCTCGATCGCATGGGGCATCGCCTCCGCCTGTGCAGCACAGGGCGCCGAGCTCGCCTTCACCTTCCAGGGCGAGGCACTCGAAAAACGGGTGCGGCCGCTGGCGGACGGGATCGGCTCCAAGCTGGTGCTGCCCTGCGACGTGTCCGACGACGCTGCGATGGATGCCGCCTTCGCGCAGATCAAGAGCGAATGGGGTGGTCTCGACTTCCTGGTCCATGCGATCGGCTGGGCCGACAAGCAGTATCTGCGGGGCCGCTACATCGACACGCCGCGGGACGCCTTCCTGCAGGGGATCGACATCTCCTGCTACTCGTTCACCGCGGTCGCCCGGCGCGCCGCCGCCCTGATGGGGGCCGGTGGATCGATGCTGACGCTGACCTACCTGGGTGCCGAGCGGGTGATGCCGCACTACAACATGATGGGCGTGGCCAAGGCGGCGCTCGAAGCCTCGGTGCGCTACATGGCGGCCGATCTCGGCTCCGACGGCATCCGCGTCAACGCGATCTCGGCCGGGCCGATCAAGACGCTGGCGGCGAGCGGGATCGGCGACTTCCGCTACATCCTGAAATGGAACCAGCTCAACGCGCCGCTCGAACGCAACGTCACCATCGACGAGGTCGGCGGCGCCGGGCTCTACCTCCTGTCGGACCTGTCCAGCGGCGTCACCGGCGAGATCCACCACGTCGACAGCGGCTACCACCTGGTCGGCATGAAGAACCCTGCCGCCCCGGATATCGCCGCCATCACGGACTGAGGCCCGGACCGGACACGCCGACCATGTCGCATAACAGCTTCGGCCATCTGTTCCGCGTCACCACCTGGGGCGAAAGCCACGGGCCGTCGATCGGCGGCGTGATCGACGGATGCCCGCCCGGGCTGGCGCTGACCGAGGCCGACATCCAGCCGTTCCTGGACCGGCGCCGGCCTGGCCAGTCCCGCTTCACCACGCAGCGGCAGGAGCCGGATGCGGTGAGGATCCTGTCCGGCACCTACGAGGGGCTCACCACCGGCACCCCGATCTCGCTCATGATCGAGAATACCGACCAGCGCTCCCGCGACTACGGCAACATCGCCGATCGCTATCGTCCCGGCCACGCCGACGTCACCTACGACCTGAAATACGGATTGCGCGATCCGCGCGGCGGCGGCCGTTCGTCGGCGCGCGAGACCGCCGTGCGCGTGGCGGCGGGTGCGGTGGCGCGACGGGTGATGGGGCCGCAGGTCCGGGTGCGCGGCGCGCTGGTGCAGATCGGGCCGCACGCGATCGACCCGGTCCGCTGGGATTGGGACCAGGTCGGGCAGAACCCGTTCTTCTGCCCCGACGCCGACATGGTGCCGGTCTGGGAGAGCTATCTCGACCAGGTGCGCAAGAGCGGCTCCTCGACCGGCGCGATCATCTCCCTGGAGGCCGATGGCGTGCCTGCCGGCCTGGGCGCGCCGATCTACGCCAAGCTCGATGCGGAGCTGGCGTCGGCCCTGATGGGTATCAATGCGGTCAAGGCCGTGGAGATCGGTGCCGGGTTCGCCGCGGCGGCACTCAGCGGCGAGGAGAATGCCGACCCGATGAGGATGCAGGATGGCCGCATCGCGTTCCAGTCGAACCATGCCGGCGGTATCCTCGGCGGCATCTCGACCGGCCAGCCGATCATCGCGCGGTTCGCCGTGAAGCCGACCAGTTCGATCCTGACCGCGGTGGCCTCGGTCACGCGCGACGGCGAGGCGGTGGATGTGGCCACCAAGGGCCGCCATGACCCCTGCGTCGGCATCCGTGCCGTGCCGGTCGGCGAAGCCATGCTGGCCTGCGTGCTGGCCGACCATCTGCTCCGGCATCGGGGCCAGACAGGGCGCTAGTCCGCCTGCTGGCCGCTGTCGTCCCGGGCCGGGTCGTGCTACCGGCGCGGCCATGGGTCTGTTGTGGTTCTCGATCGGGTTTCTGCCGGGCACGAGCGGTCGGCCGGCAGGATGAAGCGCCTGATCCGCAGCCGGTTCGTGCGCATGCTGTCGGCCAGGGTGATCGGCCTGTACCTGGTGGTGGCACTCCGTACCACGCGCTGGACCGTCGAGGCACCGGACGAGGCCTGGCCTTACATGCTGGGCGTCGATGGACGCAGCGCCATCGTCGCGTTCTGGCACGAGTTCCTGCCGCTGGTGCCCGCCCTCTGGTGGCACGCGCACCGGGCCAGCCCGGGTCTCAGGATGACCGTGCTGATCAGCCGGCATCGCGATGGCCGCATGATGACCGACATCGTGCGAAAATGGGACGTGCAGGTCATCGCCGGATCGTCCGACCGACCAAAGCCCGGCGATACCGGCCCCTCACGCGACAAGGGCGGCGCTGCGGCAATGCGCAGCCTGCTCGGACTGCTGCGCTCGGGCAGCCTGGTGGCCATCACCCCGGATGGTCCGCGCGGCCCGCGCCGCATCGTCCAGCCGGGCGTGGCACGGCTCGCGGCCTTGTCCGGTGTTCCGGTGGTGCCGGCGGCGGCGTCCTGCCGGCCGTCGCGGCGGCTGCGCTCCTGGGACCGGATGGTGCTGCCGTTGCCGTTCGGACGCGGGCGGATCGTGTGCGGCGCGCCGATCCCGGTTCCGCGCCATGACTGGGAGGCGGCATCGGCTGCGATTGCGGCGGCGCTGGACGCCGTGGCCGCCAAGGCTGAAGCGGGTGGGGCATGAGCGCGCCCCGGTTCGGCCTGCCGTTCGCGCTCTGGGCCGGTGCGGCCAGCGTCGCGGCACCGGGCTTGCGGCTGCTGCTGCGCCGCCGCCTGCGCCGGGGTAAGGAGATCGCCGGACGGATCGCGGAACGCACCGGCGTCGAACGATCGCCGCGACCGGACGGCACGCTGCTCTGGCTGCACGCGGCCAGCGTCGGCGAAACATTGTCGCTATTCCCGTTATTGGGCGCGCTCTGCCGGATCGACCCGGACCTGCACATCCTGCTGACCACCGGCACCGTCAATGCGCAGCGTCTGGCCGTGCGGCGGCTGGCCGAGGAGGGGCTGGATGCACGCGTGCGGCACCGCTTCGTCCCGCTCGACGTGCCGCGCTGGATCGGCCGTTTCCTCGATCACTGGCGGCCGGACCTGGTGGCGCTGGTGGAAAGCGAGCTGTGGCCGAACCTGATCGTCGGATGTGCCCGGCGCGCCATTCCGCTGGCGTTGCTCAATGCCCGCATGTCCGACCGCAGCGCGAAGGCATGGGGAATGACCGGCTTCGTCGCGCGACGGCTGTTCGGCGCGTTCGCCTGGATTACCGCCCGCTCGCCGCAGGATGCCGAACGGCTGCGCGCGCTAGGCGCTATCGATGTGGAGCATGATGGCGACCTCAAGCAGGCCGCCAGCGCCCTGCCGGTGGACGAGACCGAGCTCGACCGGCTGCGCGCCCTGCTTGGCGACCGTGCGGTCTGGCTGGCCGCCAGCACGCACGAGGGCGAGGAAGCCCGGATCGGCGCCATCCACCAGTCGCTGGTGTCCCGTCATCCAACGCTGCTCACCATGGTGGCGCCTCGTCATCCGGAGCGCGGAGCGGATATCGCCGCGGCACTCGGGGATGCACCCAGGCGAGCCGCCGGGCAGGATCCGGACCCGGGATGCGGCATCTGGATCTGCGACACGCTGGGCGAGCTCGGGCTGCTCTACAGGCTGGTCGGTATCGTGTTCATCGGCAACAGCCTGGAGGCGGTCAAGCCACCGGGGGGCGGGCATAACCCGCTGGAGCCGGCACGTCTCGGCTGCGCGATGGCGATCGGCCCGCTGTCCCAGAATTTCAACGAGGATGTCACCCGCCTGCAGGCCGCGGCGGCGCTCGTCACGACGACCGACGAGGCCGGACTGGAGGCCTGGGTCGACCGCATGCTGACCCAGCCGGAAGAGCTTCAGGCCATGGCGGATGCAGCCCTGGAGCAGGCGGGCGCGTCGAACGGCCTGCCCGAGCGCCTGGCCCACCGGTTGCTCGGCCTGGTCGCGGACGGGCGGGCGTAACCCGGTGCGGTCCCCTGCCTTCTGGTCTTCCCGCCGGCCGAGCCTGGCCGGGACATTGCTCGGGCCACTGGGGGCTATCACCGAGCGTATGACTGCCCACCGCCTGCGGCGTCCCGGCTGGACGGCCCCGGTCCCGGTGATCTGCTGCGGCAATGCCGGCGTCGGCGGTGCCGGCAAGACCACGCTGGTCCTCGACCTTGCGGCACGGATGCAGGCACGGGGCGTCGCGGTGCATTGCCTGACCCGGGGCTACGGTGGACGCGCCGGCCGGACGGTCCTGCGGGTCGACGTAGGTCGGCATGATGCCGCCCTGGTCGGAGACGAGGCGCTGCTGCTGGCGGGGCAGGCGCCCTGCTGGGTCTCCGCGGATCGTGCTGCCGGCGCGCAGGCCGCGATCGCAGCCGGCGCGCAGATCCTGCTGATGGATGACGGGCTGCAGAATCCCGGCCTGATACAGGATTGGCCGCTGCTGGTGATCGATGGCGCCGCGGGCTTCGGCAATGGCAGGCTGCTGCCGGCCGGCCCCTTGCGCGAGCCGGTCGGCACCGCCGCTGCCCGGGCGGGTGCGGCCGTGATGATCGGCGCGGACGAAACCGGCGACGGCGCCAGGCTGCCGTCCGGCCTGATGGTGCTGCATGCGGAGCTGGTCATGGACGAGGCGGCGCTGGCGCTTCGCGGACGAAAATTGCTTGCGTTCGCCGGCATCGGCAGGCCGGAGAAGTTCTTCCATGCCCTGGACCGGATCGGGCTCGGCCTGGCCGGCACACATGCCTTTTCCGATCATCATCGCTTCCGCGCCCGGGAGCTCGATGCACTCCGACGCGACGCCGCACGATTGGACGCTACCCTGGTCACGACGCCCAAGGATGCGGTGCGGCTGCCGACGGCATTCCGCAGGGAGGTCGTCGTTGCCGGCGTGTCTCTGCTCTGGCAGGACCCGGCCGCACGCGATGGATTGATCGACCGGATGATCCGGACCAAGGGCGTCGACGTAGACGATTTCGATCTTGGCTGATCAAGCTAACACGGCACATGAAGTAAAGCCGTCAGCATCGTAACGGATCATTGCATTTTTATCACACAAGATTTTGGAAGAGTAGAAACCACTGGTCCAGACCCGGTCGTTCAGCAGAATCCAGTTGGCGAGGTGAAGTGGAGCCAGTTACCGTCCTCACGATATAGCGAGCCTCTCTGCTAAGGGTTCATCAATGGCCAAGCCTGCGCTGCTTCGTGACTTCTCGGTCGACTCAAATATCGTTTCTCTTCGGCTCCGTTTCTTGCCACGTCACCGGGAATATTTGATGCGCTGGCTACAGGCTGGTGCCTCGATGGGTCTCTGCGACGTGGATGTATCCCCGCGCACCCTGACCGACGCGCCTGTCGTGCTGGAACACGTGCTTGTCTGGGTCCGGGAAAACGCCGACCCGGCCTACATGGTTCGTCCCGACGGCATGCGCTGGCTGGTGATCGATCACGTGCGCAATCACCGCCTCGGCAGCTTCCCGAGCTTCGAGGCGGCCTTGTCGTGCATCCGGCCGGTCCTGACCCCCTCGGCCATCGCCGCCGCCTGAGATCGTTGACAATGCTACTGCGCCGGCGAGCCGACGCGACGGTCTCCGCTTCCGGTGCTCACGGCCAATAAGGCCGCTCCGCGCCGGTTCTCGACCGTCACGCCGGGCGCTGCGCTCTCACTCGGCGCAACGCATTCTCAACGATCTCATTATTCGGGGTGACGACAGGAAGCAGGTCAGCTTCCTGTGTCGTTGAGGGTGCTTGGGGCGGGCTGGACGATGGTGGAGCCGCCGCCGGGCTGGACCTGGAAAATGGCCAGGGCACGATGGACGTGGCCGTCGGGCTTCAGGGTGAACACACCGTCCACGCCGGCGAAGCCGTCGGCCCGGGTCAGGTCGCCGACATCGTAGCTCTTCGAGGCGATGCTGCGTGCCAAAGCGGCCGCGTCATACGGGATATCGGTGAGCAGCTTCGGCGACTGGTGGTAGGCAGCCTGATACAGCTGGACGAAACCGAGGCGGGCCGTCGGCTGCGGACCCGCATACCAGGCGCCGGCAAGCGCATGCAGCTTGCTCGCGAAGGCGCCCCACAGGAGCGGACCCATGATCCGCACCTGCGCCGCATTTATCCCGGACGTGTGCAGCGACGTGATCACCTGCTGAAGCTGAAGACCCGTGTCGCCCAGCAGCAAGGCGTCGAACGGGGGGGCAGGCAGTGGGGGTCCCGGAGCCACGACCGCTGGCGTGGTCGCGGCAGTCGCCGAGATTCCGGACAATGGTGCGGCCGGTGCCGGCCAGACCTGCTGGCCCGGTAACGCGGCTGCGGGCGCCGCGGGCGTGGCAGCCACGGCGGCATCCTTCAGCTGCTGGTCGACCACGCCCTGACGGGTCGCGAAGTCGGACAGCTGTTTCATCGTGGCATCGATGCTCTCGTTGGTCCCGGCATGGGTCAGGATCGTCGGCGGCGGCAGGCCGGCATCGGCACAGGCGAGGGTCAGGCCCTGGGCCATTGCCTCCCCGAGCGCGCTCGATGGCAGCAGGGCGGCGATGCGGGTGCGGCCTTCCTGCTTGGCCGCGAACACCAGCCGGCGCACCTGCTGCTCCGGTGTGACACCCATCACCCAGACCCCGGGATGCGACTGGGTCACGTCGCTGGTAAAGGCCAGGACCGGCACGTTGGCGGCGGCGGCGATCGGCGCGACCTGGGCAGTATCGGCGGAGGTCAGCGGTCCCAGGATGATGCGGTCACCGGCATTGATAGCCACGGTCGTGGCATTGGCCGCACCCGACGGGCCGGCGGTGTCGTGCGGATCCAGGATCGGCGATCCGGGCGCCGCAAGCGCCAGCTTGGCCGCGCGGAGCATGGCTTCGCCCAGGCCGCCGTTCGGACCGCTCAGCGGCAGCAGGATGCCGACCTTGGGGCCACTGGGCGGAACCACCGGCGGGGCCGGCAAGCCGATCGCACCCGATGTGACATCGGACTGCAGCGTCGCCTGGTCGCTGGGCATGACCGGCGCAACCGGAGCACCGGAGCCGAACATGTTGGCGCAGGCGGTCACCAGCAGGGTCGAGGCCAGGAGCGGCAGGCGGAGCATCCGGGCAGGCGAGCACCAGTGCCCTGTTTGAGACGATCCTGTGCCTGCTTCGCGTTGACGCCGCGCATCGAGGCGCGCCCACTGGCGTGATGCCTGAAGACTCGTCATCCCTTCCCCCTGATTCACCCGAACTCGATCCTTCTGCTTCGGTCCCGGACCCGACCGACGACGTGTCGGACCGCGTAGCACGAGATGCCGGAGGACTGGTGCTCGTGTCCACGCCGATCGGCAACCTCGGCGACATGACCCAGCGCGCCATCGAGTATCTGCAACAGGCCGACCTGGTACTGTGCGAAGACACCCGGACGACCGCCCGGCTGTTCTCTGCAAAGCATATCTCCGCTCGCACCGAAGCGTTGCATGAGCACAATGAGCGGCAGCGCATTCCCGCCCTGCTGGACATGCTCCGGGCCGGACGGCGTATCGCCCTGGTCTCCGACGCAGGCACGCCGCTGGTGTCCGATCCGGGCTTCCGGCTGGTCCGCGCGGCGATCGAGCAGGGCATCCATGTCACCGCGGCACCCGGCGTGAACGCGGCGATCACCGCGCTGACCCTGTCCGGCCTGCCGCCGCATCCGTTCCTGTTCTTGGGGTTCTCGCCGCCACGCTCCGCCGCCCGCCGCGAGACGTTCGGCCGGCTGCTGGCCGCGGAACGTGCAGGATTGTCGGCAACGCTGATCTGGCACGAGGCGCCGCACCGGCTGGCGGAGATGCTGGCCGACCTGCACGCCGTGTTCGGCACACGCGATGCCGCCGTGGCCCGCGAGTTGACCAAGCGGTTCGAGGAGGTCCGGCGCGGCACGCTGGACGTGCTGGCAGCGCACTACGCGACCAACCAGCCCCGTGGCGAAATCACCGTCCTGATCGGGCCTGCACCGGAGGATTCCGGCGATGCGGGCGGACTCGACGAACGGTTGCGGGCGGCACTCGCCACCCACTCGGTCAAGGATGCCGCGACCCTGGTGGCGGCGGTGGTGAGCCTGCCACGCCGGGTGGTCTATGCGCGGGCAATGGAACTGGCGGCAGACGCTGCGGCACTGGCAGCCTCTTCGGACGACGAGCCCGAAGAACCGGTGGAGGACGATGCCGGCGCCACGAGCTGAGGCAGTTCGACACCACGGCGCCAGCAGCGCTGGCACGTCAGCTCGTTATCGAGCAGCACCAGGTCGGCAGCACGCCCGGCTTCCAGCCGGCCATGCGTCCGCTCCATGCGCATGAACCTGGCCGGGTAGAGGCTGGCCATGCGCAGTGCTTCCTCGACCGGGATGTCCAGGTCGAATGCGGCATGGGCGACGGCGCGGTCCATGGTCAGGTCCGAGCCGGCCAGGGTCCCGTCGGCCAGGGTCAACCGCCCATCCTCGCGACGCACGGTACGGCCGTTCAGCAGGAACTCGTCCTCGTCGTCGTCGAGCTCGATCCCGGCCAGCGGCATCGCGTCCGTCACCAGCATCAGCCGCCCCGGCAGGCGCTTCGACGCCAGGGCGATCCGCAGCATGACCGGGTCGACATGGTGCAGGTCGGCAATCAGCCCGGCCCAGATCTCGCCGCGTTCCAGCGCCGCACCGACCAGGCCCGGCGCGCGGCCGGTCATCTGCGACATGGCGTTGAAAAGATGGGTGACGCCGGTGGCGCCGGCGTCGATTGCGGCAAACACGGTATCCGCATCGGCATCGCTATGGCCGAGACTTACGGTGACGCCTGCACGTACCAGCCGCTCGATCTGTTCCGGCGATACGATTTCAGGTGCCACCGTGAGCAGAAGATGCTCGATCCCTGACTCGAGGATCAGCACCATGTCCTCCTCGCCCATCGGGCGGATCAGTGCCGGATCGTGCGCACCACGGCGGGCCGGACTAAGGAACGGACCTTCCAGATGCAGGCCGGCTATCCCCGGCGTGCCAGCCTCGATCGCCGCCTGGACCGCACCGATCGCCGCCCTCATCGCATCCGGGCGATCCGTGATGAAGGTAGGCAGCAATGCTGTCGATCCGTGCCTTGCATGCGCGGAGGCGATCGTGTTCAGCCCTTCAGGGCTGGGATCCTCGTTGAACAGCACGCCGCCGCCGCCATTGACCTGCACATCGACGAAGCCTGGCACCAGCAAGCCTTCGAGCCGCTGCATGCGCGTGTCACGAGGCAGTGATGCCATCGGCGCAAAGCCGATGATCCTGTCGTCTGCCAGCAGCAGGGCATGATCGACCAGCGTCGTGTCGCCGGTGAAGATGCGCGCACCGACCAGAGCTATCTGGAACATCAACGAGACCCTGCAGCATGGCGCAGTGATAGCCAGATGATCGGCAGGATCGATTGCCTGGATGGCGGTGACAAGCACGTCATGACGGCACGATAAGCTCCTGGGGCACGCTCTCTAATATAGGGAGCCTATCACTGGACGTGCCGAATATCGAAGACGCAACCGCCGGAGCAGTCGCGCCTTCGGACAAACTATGAGTTGGATCAGTCCTTTAGGACGTCCCGCACGGCATCCTTGCCCTTGCCGACACCTTCCTGGACGTGGCCACCGGCCTTCTCGACCTTGCCTTCGGCTGCAAGCTTGTCGTTGCCGGTCACCTTGCCGGCGGCTTCCTTGAGGGTCCCCTTGATCTGGTGGCCGATGCCGCCAGCGCGATCCTTGTCCATCGTTCTCTCCGGTCGGGAATAGTCCCGTCGAGATAACGATGTTGTCGCATATCGGTTCCGGCCGGGGTCCGGCTGGACGGAACCGTCAGGGTTCGACCTTGGTATCGAACAGCTTCTGCTCGATCGGCATGCCGACAGTCAGGTCGAACAGGTCGATCTGCGTCTCGCGTCCCTGCGCGTCGATCACGCTCCACGCCTTCAACGACAACGGAGCGTCGGCGAGCACCAGCGTCAGGCTGCCGTCGCCGGGGCTCGCGGTGCGCACCAGGGTCGCCTGCACGATCCCGTTCGCATGACTGAACGCGGTCACCGTCACGTCGCCCGCAAGGCTCAGGTTCGGGCGCAGGAGCAGCCCGAGCGGGGTCTTGTCGAGCGGGATCTCGGTCGTCTGCTTGAGCTCGCTGTCGGTGAACACGAGCCGCCCGTTGCCCGCGACCAGCAGCAACGGACTTGGCTTGTCATAGGCAAAGCGCATCCGCCCGGGACGGTCCAGCCAAACGATCCCGGTGCTGCGCCGGCCATCCGGCGCGAGCTGCTGGAACCGGCCCTTCAGGGTGGTGATGCCGTTCAGGGTATCCTGGATACGGGCAACCCATCCCAGGTCGGCGGGGGTGAGCTGTGCCTGCCGGGCTGTCTGGGCCAGCGCGCCCGCAGCACCGGACATGGAGGAGATCAGCAACAAGGTCGGGAGCAGGAAGCGGCGCATGGGACCACCTTCTATCCCGCCGGCGCATGCTTGACGATACGCCTCAGGCAGATCCGATCAGCACCCCGGCCGCGAAGACCAGGCCGCCGCCGAACAGGATCTGGATCGCCGCCGACAGGAAAGGCGTGTCCTGGTAGCGCCACCGGATCCAGGAAATGATCGCGAGCTCGACCACCACCACCACACCGGCGACTGCGAGCGCATCGTTGAAGTTCGAGATCAGGAACGGCAGCGTATGGCCGATGCCGCCCAGCGTGGTCATCAGCCCGCAGATCACCCCGCGCAGTAGCGGTGCGCCGCGCCCTGAGAGCTTGCCGTCGTCGGACAACGCCTCCGCAAAGCCCATCGAAATGCCGGCACCGACCGAGGCCGCGATACCCACCAGGAAAGCATTCCACGGCAGGTGCGTCGCGAACGCTGCCGCGAACACCGGCGCGAGCGTCGAGACCGAGCCGTCCATGAGCCCGACCAAGCCGGGCTGCACCACCTGCAGCACGAAGCGCCGGCGCGCATCGTCATCCTCGATTTCGCGCTTGCTGGCCGGAAGCCGCTTCAGCTCGATCGCACCGGCCGCCTGTTCATGGGCGTCCTCGGCCATGGCCAGGTCGCCCAGCAGCTTGCGGATCGCCGGATCGGACGAGCGGCCTGCCGCCTGCCGATAGAAGCGGGCAGCATCGAGTTCCATCTGTCTCGCATGCCGGCGCATCGCCTCGATGCCTTGCCGCTGCACCTGCCACGGTGCCCGGCGCTGGACGAAGCCGGCGACATCCTGCCGTCGCACCATCGGGATATGGTCACCGAAGCGGCTGGCATACAGGTCGATCAGCCGCTGCCGATGCTGCTGCTCCTCGACGGCCATCTCGGTAAAAATCCCCGCGCTGTCGGGGTAGTTTGCGCGAAGCTGATGCGAGAAGTCGGCGTAGACGCGCCCATCCTCTTCCTCGCTGGCAATTGCCAGAGCAAGAATCTCGCCTTCGGTCAGATCATCGAATTTCCGCATAGCGAAGTAATTGCCGTTGCGGACAAACTTTTCAAGTCACGTTAACTCATTGCAACTGCTTCGCAAAAACGATTTCTCTTGTAATAATGCGATCTGTTCTCGATCGCACGCTTGCAGCGGAACGGTCTCGCTCTCAATGGCGGAAGTGACGCATCCCGGTAAACACCATCGCCACGCCGGCCTTGTCGGCGGCGGCGATGATCTCGGCATCGCGGATCGAGCCACCCGGCTGGATCACCGCGGTGGCCCCGGCCTCGATCGCGATCTCGAGTCCGTCGACGAACGGGAAGAAGGCGTCCGATGCGACCACGCTACCCTCGGTCAGCCGGCCTTCGAGCCCTGCTGCCTTGGCGGCCTCGGCACTCTTCGACGCGGCGATGCGGGCGGAGTCCACGCGGCTCATCTGGCCGGCACCAACCCCGACGGTCGCACCGTCCTTCACGTAGACGATCGCATTCGACTTCACGTGCTTGGCGACGCGGAACGCGATGATCAGATCGGCCAGCTCGGCATCCGTCGGCGCCCGCCTAGTCACCACCTTCAGGTCGCCGGGACTGCCATTGTCGCGGGTCTGGGCCAGGAAGCCGCCGGCCACGCTCTTGATCTGTACCGCTGGTGCCGAGGGGTCCGGCATGGCACCGGTCAGCAGCAGCCGCAGGTTCTTCTTGGCCGCCAGCACCAGCCTGGCGGCGTCGGTGGCGTCCGGCGCCACGATCACCTCGGTGAAGATCTTGACGATCCGCAGGGCGGCTGCCTCGTCCAGGGTGCGATTGACCGCGACGATCCCGCCGAATGCCGAAACCGGGTCGCAACGCAGGGCCAGGTCCCAGGCCGTCTCGAGATCGGCGGCGGTGGCGACGCCGCAGGGATTGGCGTGCTTCACGATCACCACGGCCGGGTGCTCGAACTCGGCGACGGCCTCGAAGGCGGCATCGGTGTCGTTGAGGTTGTTGTAGGAAAGCGCCTTGCCCTGGATCTGGGTAGCGGTGGCGATGCCGGGACGTCCGCTGCCGTCGGTGTAGAAGGCTGCTTTCTGGTGCGGGTTCTCGCCGTAGCGCAGCGCTTCGGCACGGGTGCCGCCAACCACCATGCGTACCGGCAACAGGTCGCCGCGCTCGGCGCTGAACCAGGCGGTGATGGCGGCATCATACGTCGCGGTGCGGGCGTAGGCGGTGCCGGCCCAGGAACGGCGATCGGCCAAGGTGGTGCCGCGCAACGTCTTCACGCTGTCGATCAGTGCCTGATATTGCGTGGGATCGGTCAGTATCGCGACATGCGGATGGTTCTTGGCGGCCGCGCGGATCAGCGCCGGGCCGCCGATATCGATCTTCTCGATGCAGTCGGCGACATCAGCACCCGACGCCACGGTCGCCTCGAACGGGTAGAGGTTGACGCACACCAGGTCGATCGGCGCGATCGAGTGTTGATCCATCTGCGCCACGTGCTCGGGGAGGTCGCGACGGCCCAGGATGCCGCCATGGATCTGCGGCACCAGGGTTTTCACCCGCCCGTCCAGGATCTCCGGGAAGCCGGTATGGTCCGACACCTCGATCACCGTGAGGCCGGCATCGCGCAACGCCTTGGCCGAGCCGCCGGTCGAGAGCAGTTCGGCGCCATGTGCTGCCAGGGCCTTCGCCAGTTCGACCAGCCCGGTCTTGTCCGAAACGGAAAGTAGGGCGCGCCGGATCGGCAGGATGTCGGAAGTCATGGTGCTGGGTCCTATCCCGGGTCGGGCAAGCGGGGTGCAGGCGGGGCTTATCTCGCCGCGAACTCGGTGAGAAGGCGTGAGATGTGGTGCGGGTCGCTCTCCTCCATCACGCGCCGCGCAAGCCTGCGGCATTCATCCAGCGCCGCCTGCCGCACCACCTGCTTCACGCGCGGGATCGCCGAGGCGTTCATGCTGAACGAGCGCAGGCCCATGCCCATCAGCAATGGCACCACCAGCGGATTGCCGGCGATCTCGCCGCAGAGCGATACCGGCCGGCGCAGGCGCAGCGCGGCATCGGTGGCGTGGCCGATCAGCCGCAGCACCGCCGGATGCAGCGGGTCGTAAAGCGACGCGACGTCGTTCGAGGCGCGGTCCACCGCGAGCGTGTACATGGTGAGGTCGTTGGTGCCGATCGCCAGGAACTCGGCCTCGAGCGCCAGCGTCTCGGCGCCCAGTGCCGCGGCCGGGGTCTCGATCATGATGCCGAGCTGCGGCAGCTTGTCGGGCAGGCGGACACCGCGGCGTCGCAGGCGCCGTACAACACGGTCATAGATCTCGCGTGCCATACGCAGCTCGGCCAGGGTGGTGACCATCGGCAGCAGGATGCGCACGTGTCCGTCACGGGCAGCGCGCAGGATCGCCGCCAGCTGGGTTTCCATCACCAGCGGATTCTGCAGGAGCAGTCGCAGCCCGCGCAGGCCGAGGGCGGGGTTGAGATCGGTGGTTCCGGTGAAGAAACCCACCGAACTCAAGGCTTCGCTTTGTTTCTCGCCGCCCCAGTCCAGCAGGCGGATGGTGGTGCACTCGCCGCCCATGGCGTCGATGATGCTGCGATAGGCCTCTTCCTGTTCGAGTTCGTCGGGCAGGGTGTCGGCATTGATGAACAGGAACTCGGTGCGCAGCAGGCCGATCCCGGCCGCACCGGCCTGGGCGATCAGCGGCAGCTCGGCCGGCAGTTCCAGGTTCGCCTGCAGCTCGACCGCCTCGCCGCCCGTGAGCTTGGCCGGCAGCCGGCGCAATCGCCCGAGCCGCTGCCGCTCCTTGGCGTATGACACCACGTCCCGGCGCGCCGTCTGGATGCTGTCGGGACTGGGATCGAGGGTGACCAGACCGGCACCGCCATCGACCACGATCTGGCAGCCGGCACGGGCCTGCGCGGTGATCCCGGCGACCCCGAGCACGGCGGGAATCCCCAAAGCGCGCAGCATGATCGCCGTATGATCTGCGGTGCCGCCATCATCCATCACCACCCCGGCGATCCGGGCCGGGTCGATCAGGGCGGCATCCGAGGGACGCAGCTGCTCGGTGACCAGGATGACCCCGGCCGGCAGCTTGGCGAAGGAACGGAACGGTGCGCGGGTCAGGTTGCGGATCAGCCGGCGGCCAATCTCGCGCACTTCCTCGGCGCGACGCAGGGCGGCAGCGGCCTCCTCGCCATCGAGCGCCACGGCACCGGGCAGGCGTGACGGGGTGAGCAGCTGGGCCAATGCCTCGGCTTCCACCATCACCGCGGCTTCGGCGTTCAGCTTCTCCCTGACGATCCGGGCAGCGGCGTTCCGCAACAGCCGGGACGGTCCGAGCATCTGGCGATAGACGTCGAGCAGTGGCGCGATCTCGGCCTGGCTCTCCTCGGACAGGAAGGCGAGCCTGGATTTCAGTTTCTCGAGCTGGCGCAGCGACCGTTGCACCGCCTCGTCGAGCCGCGCGGTCTCGAATGCGATTTCGGAGCTCTGCAGATTACGCGGAGCCACCGGCGCCGGGGCCTCGGCGGCGAAGGCGACCGGACCGATGGCGATCCCGGGATAGATCCCCTGGCCCGAGAAACGTCGTTCCTGCACCGGCGTGGGGGCCGTAGCCCTGGCGCTGGCAGGCTTGGGGCCGGACGCCCTGGTTCTTGGCCGGGACGGAACCGATCTGCCGCTGTCGTCAGTCCTGCTCATCGAAGCCAGCCTCGACCAGCGTGGCGAGCGCGTCGAGCGCTTCCTGCGCATCCCACCCGTCCGCCTCGGCCTGCAGGATGATGCTGGCGCCCCGGCCGGCGCCCAGCATCATCAGGCCCATGATCGAGCGTGCTGACACCACCTGGCCGTCACGCGACACATCGACGGGGGTGTTGAAGCGCTCGGCCATCACCACGAACCGGGCAGCGGCGCGCGCGTGCAGGCCGCGCAGGTTGACGATAGTGACGGTTCTGGTCAGCAGGTCGGGTTGTGAGGCCACCGGCTCGCGGTCCGGTTCGTTATCTGCAGTCGCCATACGCGCCGAACCGCAGGCCGGTCAGCCGGCGACCGTGACGGGGCGTCTGCGGACCGGAGCGTCGATCACCGGTTCCAGGGCCGCGTCGATTGCCTTGCAGCACACGGCACCGCCGAGGCATGTCTCGGGCAGTCGCGAGGCAGCCGCGATGTATTTGCGGCCGGCTCCCTCGGCGATGTCGATGCATTCGTCCAGCGTGCGGTTCGAGCGGACCTTGGCCAGCTTGACCAGCATCGGCAGATTGACGCCGGCGATGACCTCGATGTCACCACGCTCCAGCATCGAGATCGCGAGATTCGAGGGCGTGCTGCCGAACATGTCGGTCAGCAGGATAACGCCGTCATCGTGATCGACTGCGACGATCGCGGCTTCGAGGTCGCGGCGGCGGGCCTGGATGTCGTCGTCGGCACCGATCGACAGGGTCGCCATCTGCTGCTGCTTGCCGACCACATGCTCCATGGCGGCGCGAAGTGATGCGCCGATATCGCCATGGGTGATCAGCACCAGGCCGATCATAGGATCGATCCGGCCGGAGCCGTCCCGGTGGACGCATCCAGGGACGAACTGCCATCCGATACTGTCGCCTGATCTATTCGGCCGGGCAAACAGACGGACACCTGGTCCATGGACACTCTTTTCACCTGTTCCGAGCTAACCACAGCATTGTCCACGACATGTCCAGAAACAGTTCGTGCTCTGGCCGTGCTGCAACAGATCGGGCAGACGGATTCAATGTGGGCAGGACCTCATGGATATGGTGCGGCAGAACGGGTTGCAGCGGATTCTTACGATGTGATCCATGTGTTACGCACGTGTCAGATATGTATGATTTGCAATGTTATTGGGACGGACTAAGGCCACCGCACGAGAGCGACCTGCGCCCCGCCAGGCAGTCGAGGGCGATCTCGACCCGTAGCGGCGCCGAGGCGTGGAATGGCTCGGTCCGTATCATCGGCACGCCGAGCCCGGCGTGGTGGCCTGGGGTCGGCAGCCGGGCGGTTCCGCGATCAGAAGGTTGCTCGGTACGCCTCTCGTGCTCAGCCACGTTGTCCAGCGCCACGACCAGCAACAGCGGCACCGGGGCAACGTATGCCATCCGTAGCAGTCCGAGCCCGCGAACTTCGATCAGTCCGGCAAGCGCAGCCGGCGGCGAGATCAGTCCGGCCTCGATAATGACCTGGTCGTCTGCGACCAGTTCGAAGCCGCGATCGAGCAGGCGAAGCAGCAGATCGGATTTCCCGGCGCCGGGGCGACCAAGCAACAGTACGGCCTGGCCATGGAGCGCACCGCTGCTGCCATGGATCGTCAAAGGCGTTGAGCTTGCATGCAGGGTGGCCATCCGAAGGTCCTCGATACTATCGACAAACGACCCGAGTTTTGCGATTTGATGCTGAAATCGTGAACACTGGATAAATATTGATTTGAAAAATCCGCCATTCTAACGCAGTTGTGACGAAACCCGAACTGGAGCGTTCATGGTGTCGGTCACGACGAGGACGCAGCTGCACGATCCCGAACCCACCCTGACGTCGCGGATCGAGCGCCGTCCCGGGGAGGGCCGACAGGAGGTTCGGGTGCGGCGCGTCACCGGTTTCGATCGCCGCCAGGGTGGGTTTCCGCGACGTCTGTCCGAACAGTGCCGACAGGCGCTGATGAACGGGGCGCAGTCTCTCGAGGCGGTCGGACTGTCGATGAGCGACGTGGTCCGGGTGATCTACCTGGTGCACGATGCTGACGCATTCCCGGCCTGCTTTCCGTTGCTGCGCGATGCGTTCGGCGATGCAAGGCCCGCTCTGACCCTGCGCCTGGTCGGCGGTTTCGATACGCCCGACGTCAAGATCGAGCTCGAGCTGATCGCGCGCGGCCGCAGCCTGATCTCGTAGCGTCGCGTCGCGATCGTTCGCGGTCGGCGCTGCCGGCAACCATCATGGATAGTGTGTTCGGAGACGAGCGGGCCGCTGGAGCGGCGGCTCTCCCTGTGCCGGATCCGGACCGATGCGTGATCGATGCGCACGTGCAGCAACAGGATGCGGAGATCGCGCTGCTTCGGCTGCATCTGGCAGCCCACCGGGCAAGCCGGTTCTGGCGCGCCACCTGGCCGATGCGGCACCTCCTCGACCAGCGTCCCAAGGTCGTGCGGCGGACCCGGCAGGCGCTGAAGGCCCTGTGGTGGACAGCGACACTGCAGCTGCCGATGCGGCTCAGGGCGAGGACCGCGTATCGGGCGGCGATCGCTTTGCCTGTACATGCGGATCACGGACCGGTCGTGCAATCCGTGCCGCCGGTGCTGCCGACCACGACCACTCCCATGGTGTCGGTCATCATCCCCGCTTACGGACAGGCCGGGGTCACGCTGATCTGCCTCGAGGCGATTGCGGCCTCGCGAACCATGACGCCATTCGAGGTCATCGTTGCCGAGGACGCGTCGGGCGATCCGGACATGATGGTGCTGGACGCCATCGTCGGGCTGCGCCTGGTCCGCAACCAATCCAATCTTGGCTTCCTGCACAATTGCAACACCACCGCTTTGCTGGCCCGCGGCCGCTACCTGCTGTTCCTGAACAACGACACCGAGCCATTGCCCGGGTTTATCGACGAGTTGGTCGCCCTGGCGGAGGCTAGGCCGGATGTCGGGCTGGTCGGCTCCAAGCTGCTGTTCCCGGATGGGCGGCTGCAGGAAGCGGGCGGCATCATCTGGCAGGACGGGACCGGTTGGAACTACGGCCGAGGCGATGATCCGACATTGCCCCGGTACAATACCGTGCGTGAGGTCGACTACATCTCCGGCGCGTCGATCCTGCTGAAGCGGGACCTGTTTGAAGCACTCGGGGGCTTCGATCCGCTGTTCGCGCCCGCCTACTACGAGGATGTGGATCTGGCCTTCCGGATCCGCGCACGGGGCTTGCGGGTGATGTACCAGCCGGCCAGCGTGGTGATCCACCATGAGGGGGTGTCGCACGGTACCGATCCCACATCCGGTATCAAGGCGCAGCAGGAGGTGAACCGGCATCGGTTGCTGGCGCGCTGGCCGCAGCTTCTGGCCTCTGAGCATAGCCCGTCCGGGACCGACCCGATGCGGGCGCCGGAGCATGCGAAGGGACGTACGACCATCTTGGTCATCGACCATTATGTTCCGGAGCCGGATCGCGATGCCGGATCGCGCTCGACCATGGGCATCGTGACGGCGCTGCGGGACGCCGGGTGGGTGGTGAAGTTCTGGCCGCAGAACCGCACGCACAACGACTATACCCAACTGCTGGAAGCAATCGGCATCGAGGTGCTGGATGGTCGCCTGGACCTGAACTTTCCGCAGTGGATCGCCCGGAACGGCGCCGAGCTCGACCATGTGCTGGCGATCCGGCCGGAGGTCGCCGACGAGTACATCTCGGATCTGCTCTCTCACACGAAGGCACGCCTCAGCTTCTATGGCGTCGATATCCATCATGTGCGGATGCGGCGTCAGGCCATCCTGCTCGGTGACGCTGCCCTGGCGGCGGAAGCCAACGAGATGGAGAAGCTCGAGCGACGGCTCTGGGGCATGTTCGACGTGCTGCTGTATCCGTCGGAGGCGGAAGCGGCTCAGGTCCGGTCCCTGGTTCCCGGGGCGCCGGCGCGCGGAATCGTCCCGTTCAGCTTCGACCGCTTCCGCGCACGGGGCGCACCACCCGTTGAACCGGTGATCCTGTTCGTGGCCGGGTTCGCGCATCCACCCAACATCGATGCGGCAACATGGCTGGTCCGGGAGATCCTGCCGCTGGTCCGTGCGCGGGTGCCGGCGACCAGGCTGGTACTGGCCGGATCGCATCCGACCGCCGAGGTGCGGGCGCTGTCTGATGGCGACAGGATCACCGTGACCGGCAACCTGAGCGAGGCCGGGCTTGCGGCGATCTATCTCGAGGCGCGTGCGTCGATCGTACCGCTCCGGGTCGGTGCCGGGGTGAAAGGCAAGGTGGTCGAGGCGCTGCAGCAGGGCCTGCCCCTGGTCACCACGTCGATCGGCGCGGAAGGAATACCGGGGCTGGAGCAGGTGGCGACGGTGACCGATGACGCGGCCGGGCTGGCTGCCGGGCTCGTCATGCTTCTGCTGGACGACCGGCGCTGGGCGGTCAACTCGGCCGTGCAGGTCGCGTTTGCCGAGCGCCATTTCTCCCGGGCAGCCCTGGCCGAGAGCCTGTTTGCCGCTCTCGCGTGATCTTCGTTTTCATCGGCGGCGATTATGGCCTATCCCACCGGGCCCAACGGACTTGAAAGATCGTTCCATGAACACTTCCGATATCACCCGCGTCCAGGCCTACCTGCGCAAGCTGCTCGGCTCGGAAAAAGTCATGGTCGTGGCTCCTCCGCGCAAGGGTGCCACGGTCGAGCTGGCGATCGACAAGGAAGTCATCGGCACCGTGCATCGTGACGAGGACGAGGGTGAAGTGTCCTACTCGATCCACATCACCGTGCTGGAAGAAGACCTGGCGCCGGCGACCGACGAGACGAAGACCGCGGTGTCAGGCAAGACAGCAGGTACGCCGCGGCGCTGAGGGCGGTAATCCAGAAGCTTGCCGGCCAGTCGGTGGCCCAGGCGAGCATGATACCGCCCCAGGCCTCGACCAGCGCCAGCAGAGCCGACAGGGCGATCCCCGCCCAGAGAGAGCTTGTGACACGCTGAGCCGCCGCGGCCGGCCCGACCATCAGGGTAAACACCAGCAGCACGCCGACGATCTGCGCGCAGCCCGCGGTCGCCAGTCCGACCAATCCCAGGAACAGCACCGAGACCAGCCGCAGGCGCACCCCACGCGCCTCGGCAAGCTCGGGTTGCAGGCTGGCGAACAGCAGGGGCCGCGCGATGATCGCCAGGCCTGACAGGGCAAGTGCCCCGAGCACCAGCAACGTCCAGAGCGTGGCGCAATCGACACCGAACACGTTGCCGAACAGCAGCGCCGTCGCCTGCGATGCGTAGGCGGTGAAGAAGTGCAGGAACAGCAGGCCGAACCCGAGCGACAGCGCCAGCACCATGCCGATCGCCACGTCCCGGCCAGCCACCTTCTCGCCCAGCAGTCCCATCGCCAGGCCGGCCAGCAGGGTCAACGCGACGAGCCCCCATAGCGGCGGCAGGCCCAGCAGGACCGCGCCGGTGGCGCCGGTGAAGCCGACATGGGACAGGGCGTGGCCGGCGAAACTCTGCTGGCGCAGCACCAGGAAGAATCCCACCGGCCCGGCCACCAGTGCCACGATGGTCGCGGCGGCGAAGGCATTGACCATGAAGCCGTAGGCGAACAGGCCGGACAGCATCACGCGGACCTTGCAGGGGCATGATCGTGCGAGTGGACATGACACGGACCGTGCGCGTCGCGCTCCATGTCGTGGGCATCGGACATCACGAAGATCCGGCCATCAAGCCGTACGACCTCGATCGCCGCACCATACAGGCGGGACAAACTTGACGAGGTGATGACCTCGTCCACACTGCCGAGGGCGGCATGACCGCGACCGAGATAGAGCACGCGATCGAGTGCGCCGAGCAGCGGGTTGAGCTCGTGCGCGCTGAACAGCACCGCGATGCCGAGTGTCCGCTGCAGAGAGCGCACCAGCGCCACCACCTCGGATTGCCTGGATGGATCCAGGCTGATCAACGGCTCGTCGAGCAGCAGCAGCCTCGGTTCGCCCAGCAGCGCCTGTGCCAGCAGCAGCCGCTGGCGTTCGCCGCCGGACAGCTCTGCGAGGGGTCGTGCCGCGAGCGACGTCGCCTGCACCAGTCCGAGCACGCGGTCGACTTCGCGACCGGCGGCGGCACTCGGCAGCTGCATGCCCCAACGATGACCGTCGAGTGCCGCCATCACCATCGTCGTGCCGCTGAGGCGTGGCGCGACCTGCGCCCGCATCTGCGGCATGTAGCCGATCAGCGGATTGCCGCGCCGGACCGGATGGCCGAACACCTCGATATGTCCGGTCGCCGGCCGCAGGAGACCCAGGATCGCCCGCATCAGGGTGGTCTTGCCGGCGCCGTTCGCCCCGAGCACGCCGATGAATTCATCGGAACCGATCTCGAGGGAGATGTTGGACAATACCGCCCGCCCGCCCTGGACCAGGGTCGCATCCGCGATCGCGATGGCGGCCTTCATGGGTGACCGCGCGGGCGATCGAGCGCGTGGTCGACGGCATCGAGGTCTGCCAGCATCCACTGCGTGTAGTCCAGGCCATGCGGCTCGGTCTCGGTGACGCCGACCACCGGGATGCCCGCCCGCTGGGCAACGGCCCTGAGGCGCTGCGCTGCGCTGTCGGTCGCCTGGCTGTTGAAGAACAGCAGCCTCACGCGCCCGAGCCGGAGATCCTGTTCCATCATGGCGATATCGGATACGGCCGGCTCGGTGTCGTTCATCACCGCAAGCTGGAAGCGCTGGTTGTGCATGTCGAGCCCGAGTGCCGATGCCATGGCTCCGAACACCGGCTCCGTGGCCGTGACCGGCGTGCCGGCGTAGCGGGATTTCAGCGCAGCCACACGCACCGCGACCGGCGCGATGGTGGCCAGCACTTGAGCCAGCCGGGCGGCATAATCGACCGCGTTGGCTGGATCCTGCCGCGACAGCTGTGCCGCCAGGGCGCGGGCATAGGACGGCATGGTCACCGGATCGTACCAGAGATGGGGATTGTCTCCTGCATGACGCCCGACCAGGTCCGCGACGACCAGGATCGACCGGGGCGGGCTGCCGTGGGCGAGAGTGGCGGCAACCAGTGCCGCCATCCAGGGATCGTAGCCGATGCCGTTGGAGACGACGATCGCGGCACCGGCGACCGCCCGGGCAACGCTTGGGCTGACCTCGAAGAGATGCGGGTCCTGGTCGGGGTTGGTCAGGATGCTGGTCACACTTACATGTGGACCTCCGAGGGAACGCGCCACGTTGCCGTAGACATCCTCGGCCGCGACGATGACCAGCGGTGTCGCCGCATGCGCGGAAATGCAATGCAGGCCCAGTACGCCCAGGGCGAGCCGGATCGCCAGCCAAGTGGCCGTGGTCTGTATCCGCTTCATGATCCGGGCTCTCCCAACAGGGTCGGAACTGTTATACTATAACGTGCGGGATCGAAAGAGGCGCCATGCAGACCAAGGACGACGAGGGGCAGCCGGCTGGTTTCAGCCCGGCCACGTCAGGATTGCTGGATCGGGCGGGGGTCATCTGCGACCAGCGTGGTTCCAGGCTGACCGAGTTGCGCCGCCAAGTGCTGGGGCTGGTGCTGGACAGCGAGACGCCGATCGGCGCGTACGACCTGCTCGACCGTCTGCGGGCCGCGCACAAAGGCGCCGCGCCACCGACCGTTTATCGCGCGCTGGATTTTCTGCTCGACCAGGGGCTCGTGCACAAGGTGGAGAGATTGTCGGCGTTCGTCGGTTGCGTGCATCCGGCGGGAACCGGGGAACCCCACCATCACGGCGATGGGGCCGTCCACCACCATGCAGCACAGTTCCTGATCTGCACTCGATGCGGGCGCACGATCGAACTCGAGAACGACGATGTCGCGGCGGCGCTGAGCACTGCGGCAAAGACCGCCGGTTTCATGCCGCACCGGTCTACCGTCGAAGTCGAAGGCCTGTGTGCAGCCTGTACGAGCGGTTGACCAACCGGGCCGGACAACTATAAAAACAGCTTATTCTGGCCCATCCAATCCTGCGGCGAATAATCGTCGCAACCTGTAACACGGTAATATTTCGCTACTGTGTCCAGGGCAAACATGAACGCGCAGGCTTTGACGAACAACAGCAAAATCCGGGTCAGACAAAGCGGCTTCATCAGTCCGGTCACGCGCAGGCCGATTTTCAGGATCGAGGATCAGCAGGGACAGGTGCTGCGACGTATCAGCAGCGCCCGGAATCCGGACGAGGCGGTCGCACACTACTGGCGCAGTGCCGGTTCCGATGCCAAATTCGGCGTTGCCATGCCAGACCAGCCTTCGGACGCCTCGCTACGCCGCCGGATCGCCGCGGCGCGAACCGGACGTGTCCCAGGCACTGCCGGCCGCGTTGCCATGCGGACGCACGAGCTTGCGCTGCCGGAACTGGAACTGCCGACGCAGCCGGACGTGAACGAGACGCTGCCCGAGGATATCGAGACATCCGCTCCGGTCCGTGCCGCACCCACACCAAAACGCCGGGTTCTCAAGCCGAAACCGCAGCCGCAGGCGGAAGACCTGTTTGAGCCGCTACAGCCGAAAGCGGCGCCGGAAGCGATCGAGCCCGTCGAGGCCGAACCGACGGTAGCCGAAGCGGCACAACCCAAGGCCGACTTGCCGGAAGCCGAGGCAATCGAGCCAGAGCTGGCACCGGCGTCGGCCGTAGAGGAGCCGGGGCCCGAACCGATCCACGAGCCCGAGCCCGAGCCCGAGCCCGAGCCCGACATGTCGGCGCCATACCATCTCGATCCGCAAACGGTCTTGCTGCAACAGGTCGATCATCGGAACCTGCGTCCGAACGACCGGACCGATTCCTACCTCTATCATGTGACCAACCGGGCCGAAGCGAAGGTCGCGCTGGATAACGGCCTGGTCGTCAGCGCACAGGATCCGGTCATTCTCACCGAGCGCCCCGGGGTGGCCTACTGGCTATCCGTGCTGGCGGAGGATTTCGACTTTATCCTGGATGGGCCAGCCGATTTCGTCGTGCTGCGGATGCGGCGGTTTGCCGTCGAGACGCTGCTGGAGCCGGACCCGCACGCATCCCGCAGCGCCGGCTGTGCGTGCTACCTGCTTACCGGTGGGCCTGCACAGGACCGGCAGGGATGAACGTGCCGGCGTAGAGCGCAAGCACGCCGGCAACATCGACATCGACCGCTACCGATTGCTCGGGGTGCGCGTCCCAGGCGCCGACCGGAAACGGGGATTGCTTCGGCTTCTGGATCGTCTGTCCCGAGGCGAGCCCGCCGCAGACCACCCGGACCGGGCCCCGCCTGATGGTGAACAACTCCGGAGCGACGGCATAGGCCACCGCTAGGCTGTCATGGGTGAAGATGCCGTCCAGGCGGCGGGTGCGCTGGTGGAACGCCTGGTAGCCGCGACTGAGGTCCCACAGGAATTGCCCGTCCTCGCCGCCGTCCCGGCGCAGGCGTTCGAGATACGCCGCATCCATCACCACCTGCTGGGTGACGTCGAGGCCGATGATGGTCACCGGCCAGGGTGCGGTGAACACGACGTCGGCGGCCTCGGGGTCGTTGGAGATGTTGGCCTCGGCGACCGGGGATACGTTGCCGGTATGGCCGTGCATGCCGAACGCACCGCCCATGACCACGACGCCCTGCACCAGCCGGGCGATCTCGCGGTCCTTGTCCAGGGCGCGGGCGAGATTGGTCAGCGGGCCGACCGCGATGATGGTGATTTCGTGCGGGTTCGCACGGATCAGGTCGATGATGAACCGATGACCGCGTCTCAGATCCACCGTGGACCGGATCGTATCGGGGATGTCGATGTCGCCGAGCCCGTTCGAGCCATGCACATGGCCGGCGGGACTACCCTGGCGATTGAGCAGGGTGACGCCCGACCCTTGCGACACGGGCGCGGGAAAACCGAACCGGTCCTTCAGGAAGAGCGCGTTGCGGGTGACGGTGTCGATATCGGCGTTGCCGTGCACCGTGGTGACGCCCAGCAGGTCGAGTTCCGGACGCCGGGTCAGGAAGCGCAGGGCCATCGCGTCGTCGACGCCCGGGTCGGTGTCGAAGATCACCTTGCGCATTGTCCTGACCCCGTAACTGGTAATAGCCCAGGAAAGACCGCGCGGACATGAAACGCAACAAGGACCGCCCGCAGCCCGCTAGTCCGGCACCCAGCCATCGAGCTTGAGCACCTCGCCGGCCAGGTACAGGCTGCCGCAGATCAGCACCCTGCCAGGCGGGCGGGGCGTTTCGAACAGGCTCGAGAGCGCCTGGACCACCGTCGGGCCGGGCCGGGCCACTCCGCCCGATGATGCGACGATGGCCTCGACCGGGAGAGCGAGATGCTGCCCCGGCTCCGAGACCGCCCAGACGGTCTCGGCGTGCGTCAGCAGGGGTGCGAGGAAGCCGGCCGGGTCCTTGCTCTGCTTCATGCCGACCAGCAGATGCACCGGCCGGTCCGACCAGCCGTCGAGCGTTGCCGCGAGTGCCAGGCCGGCGCCGGGATTATGGCCGCCATCGAGCCAGAGCTCCCAGCCTGGCGGCAGGGTCGTCGCCAATCGGCCGGTCAGGCGCTGCATCCGTGCCGGCCACGTCGCCTGCGCGATGCCGGCGAAGGCATGCTCCGGAAGTGCCAGTCCCGATGCGCGCAGCGCGGCGATCGCCAGCCCGGCATTGTCGATCTGATGCGGGCCGTCCAGGCCGGGCAATGGCAGGTCCACCACCCCATGCCGGTCCTGGTAGCGGAGCGGCTGCGCGGCGTTCGTGGTGCGCTCGATGGTCCAGTCGCGGTCGCGCAGCAGGAGCGGCGCCTGTTGCCGATCGGCTTCCGCGACGATCTCGGCCAGCGCTTCCGGCTGGTGCCGCCCGGTTACGATCGGCGATCCCGGCTTGATGATGCCGGCCTTCTCCCGTGCGATACCGGCCAGGGTGTTCCCGAGAAACCCTTCATGGTCCATCGACAATGATGCGATGGCGCAGGCGGCGGGGCCTGCGAGCAGGTTGGTCGCGTCGTAACGGCCGCCGAGCCCCACCTCGATGATGGCCAGGTCCGCCGGCGTTTCGGAAAACAGCAGGAACGCGCAGGCGGTCAGCACCTCGAACACGGTGATTGGTGCACCGGCATTGACGTGCTCGATGCGCTCGAGCGTCGCCACCAGATGCGCCTCGGTCACCAGTCGGCCGGCGACCCGGAACCGCTCGGTGACGTCGACCAGATGCGGGCTGGTGGTTGCGTGCACGCTGAGCCCGGCCGCCTCGGCGATCGCGCGAAGATGCGCGCAGGTGCTGCCCTTGCCGTTGGTGCCGGCAACGTGGATGACCGGTGGCAGCTTCCGTTCCGGATGATCCAGCTTGCCGAGCAGCGCTTCCAGCCGGCCGAGGCTGAGGTCGATCAGTGCCGGATAAAGCCGCTGCAGCCGCTCCAGCACGAGAACGCTACGGCCACTGAACTCGGGCGACAGCATGGGCTAGGCCGCGTAGGCGGCAGCCTTGACCAGCGTATCCCTGGTGCCGAGCAGGGAGAGCAGGCGGCCCAGCGTCGTGCGCATCTCGGACCGCTGGACGACCATGTCGAGCATGCCATGCGCCAGCAGGTATTCGGAGCGCTGGAAGCCGTCGGGAAGGGTTTCGCGCACCGTCTGCTCGATCACCCGGGGGCCCGCGAAACCGATCAGGGCGTTGGGCTCGGCGATCTGGATGTCGCCCAGCATCGAGAAGCTCGCAGTGACGCCACCGGTGGTCGGGTTGGTCATCACGACGATGTAGGGCAGGCCCGCTTCCTTCACCATCTGCACGGCGATGGTGGTGCGCGGCATCTGCATCAGGCTGATCATGCCCTCCTGCATGCGGGCTCCACCGGATGCGGTGAAGATGACCAGCGGCGCCTGTTGCAGGACGGCCAGCCGGGCGGCGGCGACGATGCCTTCACCTAGAGCCGCACCCATCGTGCCGGCCATGAACTCGAACGCCATGACGGCGACCACGGCCTTGTTACCGACGATGGTGCCGTGCGCCACGACCAGCGCCTCGTCGAGATGCGTCTTGGTGCGGTTTTCCTTGAGGCGATCGGTGTATTTCTTCTGGTCGCGGAAGCCGAGAGGATCGGCCGGCGCCTTGGGCAGCTCGATGCGGGTGAACTGGCCGTCATCGAAGGTCCAGGCAAGCCGGTCGTTCACCAGGGCGCGCATGTGATGACCGCAGTGCGGGCACACGTTCAGCGACTTCTGCAGGTCCTTGCTGAAGATCATCTGGTTGCAGGATTCGCACTGCGTCCAGAGATTGTCTGGCACGTCCCGCTTGCCGAGCAGGTTGCGTATCTTCGGCCGGACGTAAGTGGTCAGCCAGCTCATGCGACGATTTCCTTAACCTGTGCGCCCACGCGTGCCGTCCTGACGCCCTCGGCCAGCATCCTGACCTGGTCGAGCACCAGGCTTACCGTATCGGGACCGGCCTGGCCGTGCCGGTCCAGGCTTTTCGCCAGCGTCTCGATCAGGGCAGAGGCGACCACCGCACCGTCCGCCACCCTGACGGCCGCAGCCGCCTGGGCCGGAGTGCGGATGCCGAAGCCGATCGCCACCGGGAGGTCGGTCGCCTTGCGCAGGTTCGGCAGGGCCAGGACCAGATCGGCCTCGGACGCGGTACGGGTGCCGGTCACGCCGGTGATGCTGACGTAATAGATGAAGCCGGAGCTGCCCTGGAGCACGGTGGGCAGCCGGACTTCATCGGTGGTCGGGGCGACCAGCCGGATGATGTCGAGACCATGCTCGGCGGCATGGTTTTCCAGCAGGTCGGCTTCTTCCGACGGCAGGTCCACCACGATCAGCCCGTCGACCCCTGCACGCCCGGCATCGGCACAAAAACGTGCAGGGCCGTAGCTGTCGATCGGGTTCAGGTAGCCCATGAGGATGATTGGCGTGTCGACGTCGTGCTCGCGGAAGCTAGCCACCATCGACAGCGTGCGGCCGAGCGTCGCACCGGCCAGCAATCCGCGCTTGGACGCCGCCTGGATGGTCGGTCCATCCGCCATCGGATCGGTAAAGGGAACGCCGATCTCGATCAGGTCGGCACCGGCACCCGGCATGCCGCGCAGGATAGCCGCCGCGGTGTCAAGGTCAGGGTCGCCTGCTTCGAGATACGGGATCAGCGCGCCGCGACCGGCCTGCCTGAGGGCGGCGAACCGGGCGGCGATCCGGCTCACAGGCTTACGCCCAGATGCTCGGCGACGGTGAAGATGTCCTTGTCGCCCCGACCGGAGAGATTCATCACGATGATCTCGTCCTTGCCCATCGCCGGCGCGATCTTTGCCACGTGCGCCAGGGCATGCGCGCATTCGAGCGCCGGGATGATGCCCTCGGTGCTGGTGCAGAGCTGGAACGCGGCGAGCGCCTCGTCGTCGGTGATCGCTACGTATTCGGCCCGGCCGATATCGTGCAGCCACGAATGCTCCGGCCCGATGCCGGGATAATCCAGCCCGGCGCTGATCGAATGTGCTTCCTGGATCTGGCCGTGCTCGTCCTGCAGCAGGTAGGTGCGGTTGCCGTGCAGCACACCCGGACGGCCGCGGCTTATGCTGGCGGCCTGCTCGCCGCTGTCGAGGCCGCGCCCGGCTGCCTCGACGCCGATCAGCCTGACCGAGGCATCGTCCAGGAACGGATGGAAAATCCCCATCGCGTTGGAGCCGCCGCCGATCGACGCCACGACCGCATCCGGAAGGCGGCCCTCGACCTCATGCAGCTGAACACGGGTCTCGTCGCCGATGACGCACTGGAAATCACGGACCATCGCCGGATACGGGTGCGGGCCAGCGACCGTGCCGATCAGGTAGTAGGTGTCGGCAACGTTGGCGACCCAGTCGCGCATCGCGTCGTTCATCGCGTCCTTGAGGGTGCCGGCACCGGTCGTCACCGCATGCACCTCGGCACCGAGCAGGCGCATCCGGAACACGTTCGGCTTCTGTCGCTCGCAATCGGTGGCGCCCATGTAGACGACGCATTTCATCCCGAACAGCGCGCAGACGGTCGCAGTGGCGACGCCGTGCTGGCCGGCGCCGGTCTCGGCGATGATGCGGGTGCGGCCCATGCGGCGGGCCAGCAGGATCTGGCCCATGACGTTGTTGAGCTTGTGCGAGCCGGTGTGGTTGAGCTCCTCGCGCTTCAGGTAGATGCGCGCACCGCCCAGCTCGGCGGTCAGCCGGCGGGCATGCCAGAGCGGGCTCGGGCGGCCGACGTAATCCTTGAGGTAGTAGTCGAGCTCGCGCCGGAACTCCGGGTCGGCCTTGGCCGCCTCGTAGGCCTGGTCCAGCTCCAGGATCAGCGGCATCAGCGTTTCGGCTACGAACCTGCCGCCGAAGATGCCGAACCGGCCACGCTCGTCCGGGCCGGACCGCAGCGTGTTGGGGCGGAGGGTTTCGCGGCGCAGGTCGGCGGTCCGCTCGGCGAGCTGGACCGAGACCGGGATGGCGGGATCCAGCGTCGGGCTGGACGAACGGGAAACTGGTGTGGCGGACAGAGGCAGCGGGCTCACGAGGCGATCTCCGGGACGGCGTCTTCCTAGCGCAGGGGTCACGGAAGGTCACGCCTCACCGATATGGGATGCAAAGCCATGGTTTGACACGGTCGCGCGTCTATCGGTTATCACGTACATCCGATCGAGGTCTGCTTATGTTCCTTGCCCATCCTTCCGGTGGTCCGCCGATTGCCGTGACGTCCGAAGCGGAGAGCGACGAGGCAGCATGGCTCGACCTGCTGAACCCGACCGAGGAAGAGCGGGCGCTCGCGGCAGCGATCACCGGGCTCCGCATGCCGACCCGTCAGGACGTCGAGGAGATCGAGAGTTCCAGCCGCGTCTATATGGAAGAGCAGACCTTCTATCTCTCGACGCCGCTGGTCAGGCGGATCGACGACGTCTCGTTCACCTCACCGGTCGGCTTCGTGCTGAGCCACGATCGGCTGGTGTCGATCCGCTACACCGACTTCCCGGTGTTCGAGACCGTCAGCCGACGCATGTCCGGGCATACTTCGCCGCACGGCAGCGCCGACACACTGGTGATGCTGCTCGAAGGGTTCATCGACCGGATCGCCGACCTGCTCGAACTATCCGCGCGCGACCTGGACCAGCTCTCGAAGGGCGTCTTCCACTCGGCCGAGCCGAGCGGGCAGAATGTAGACCGCCTATTGCGGGACATGCTGCAGAAGGTCGGCAAGGAAGCGGACCTGATTTCCTCTGCGCGTGACAGCCTGCTCGGGCTGCAACGGATCATTCTCTACATCAGCGAGAACACAGAGCGCGCATGTCCGGAACGGCTGGCCGGCCGGCTGCGGCTGCTGGGCAAGGATATCGGCTCTCTGACCGACTATGCCATCCAGATGAGCAACAAGGTGCAGTTCCTGCTCGACGCCACGCTCGGCTTCATCAACATCGAGCAGAGCAACGGCATCAAGATCCTGACCGTGGTCAGCATCGTCGGCATTCCACCTACCCTGATCGCCAGCATCTACGGGATGAACTTCAAGAATATTCCGGAGCTGAACTGGAGCTTCGGCTACGAGTATGCGCTTGTCCTGATGGGGGCCACGATCGTGCTGCCGCTGATCTGGTTCTGGCGGAAGGGCTGGCTGGGCTGGCGATAGAGGAGAACGCGCCGATGCGGATCCATACGAGCTGGGCGCTTGCCATAACGGCCTGCTGCCTGCCGGTGAGCGCCATCGCGGCGTCTTCGGCCCCGGGCTCCAATCCGGGCGCCACCATGCTGCGGATCGCATCGCAGCCGTTCCGCTATGGAGGAGAACTCCAGGGAACCGTGCCCGGACTGCAGGACGCCATCGACCCGCCGACGATGCATCTCTCGATGGGGCTGTCGGCTCCGGCCGCCGACGGGTCGCTGCACGGCGAGGCGATCCTGTTCCGGACGGATCGTCGCCTGATCGCCGAGGGCATGGTGTCCGGACGTCTGGTTGCCGGGCCGACGGCCGGCACCGGGGAGTGCACCCTGCACCTGACGCTGCCGACCCAGGACGTCGTGATGCAGGGCGTATGCACTGCCGGCGCCCTGTCCGGCGAGATCGTGTCGCAGCCTCGTCATGTCGGGCTGCTGACCCGGTTGGCGACATGGTGGGGCGACCGGGCTGTCGCCGGGCGCTACTGGCTGACCCCGGCGTCCTTCGACCCCGCAGACCGGTCTTCTTCGACTTCTTGACGGGGCACCGGTTGCCACCTAGTTTGTCGTTGTCCTGACGGCGCCTCCTGCCGGTCCACGGATCTCTCCACTCGGAACGATGTCGATCGAACAAGCGCGGGGTCCTCCCGTGTTCGGTCACAACCGGTCTGGCTGCCTATCCGGCACTCGACCCGTTCCCCTCCCTCTGCACGATCAGATATATTCGAGGCGTCCAATGCACCTCGCCGAACTCAAGGCAAAAACTCCCTCGGATCTGCTCTCCTTCGCGGAGTCGCTGCAGATCGAGAACGCATCATCCTTGCGCAAGCAGGACATGATGTTCGCCATTCTCAAGAACCTGGCGGAAAACGACCAGGAAATTCATGGCGAAGGCACGCTGGAGATCCTCTCCGACGGCTTCGGCTACCTGCGCTCTCCGGGTGCCAGCTTCCTGCCGGGACCGGACGACATCTATGTGTCGCCGAGCCAGGTCAGGCGGTTCGGTCTCCGCACCGGTGACACGGTCGAGGGCCAGATCCGGGCGCCGAAGGACGGCGAGCGGTATTTCGCGCTGCTCAAGCTCAACACCATCAATTTCGAGGCTCCCGAGGCGGTCAAGCACCGCATCAACTTCGACAATCTGACGCCGCTCTATCCGGACCGTCGATTGAAGATGGAGAACGAGAACGCGCCGGTCACCGCCAAGGGCCAGACGCGCGATTTCACCCCACGGGTGATCGACCTCGTATCGCCGATCGGCATGGGCCAGCGGGCCCTGATCGTCGCACCGCCACGCACCGGCAAGACGGTCATGCTGCAGAGCATCGCCACCGCGATCTCGGCCAACCATCCGGAAGTCTTCCTCATCGTCCTGCTCATCGACGAGCGGCCCGAGGAAGTTACCGACATGCAGCGCACGGTGAAGGGCGAGGTTGTGTCCTCGACCTTCGACGAGCCGGCGACCCGCCACGTCCAGGTGACCGAGATGGTGCTCGAGAAGGCCAAGCGGCTGGTCGAGCACAAGCGCGACGTGGTGATCCTGCTGGACTCCATCACCAGGTTGGCCCGTGCCTACAACACCGTCGTGCCATCCTCCGGCAAGGTGCTGACCGGTGGTGTGGACGCCAACGCGTTGCAGCGTCCGAAGCGCTTCTTCGGTGCGGCTCGCAACATCGAGGAAGGCGGCTCGCTGACCATCATCGCGACCGCGCTGATCGATACCGGCTCGCGCATGGACGAGGTGATTTTCGAGGAGTTCAAGGGTACCGGCAACTCGGAGCTGATCCTCGACCGCAAGCTGTCCGACAAGCGCACCTTCCCGGCGATCGATGTCACCAAGAGCGGCACACGCAAGGAAGAGCTGCTGGTCGACAAGGCCTCGCTGTCCAAGATGTGGGTCCTGCGACGGATCCTGCAGCCGATGGGCACCATGGATGCGATGGACTTCCTGCTCGACAAGCTGAAATACAGCAAGACGAACCAGGACTTCTTCGACGCGATGAATACCTGATGAAAGGCCCCGGTTCACCGGGGCCTTTTTCAGTTGGGCCGAACTCTCAGTTCGGGATGAGGATCGTGCTGCCGGTGGTGGCCCGGCTCTCCAGGGCACGATGCGCGTCGGCGGCATCGGCGAGCGGGAAGCTCTGCCCTATCATGATCTTGACCGCGCCACTGGAGACGATCTCGAACAGCTCTGCCGATGCCGAGACGAGATGCTCGCGCCGGGCGATGAAGGTCATGAGCTTCGGGCGTGTCACATACAGGCTGCCACGGGCCGCGAGCTGACTCAGTGAGACACCGGTTACCTCGCCCGACGCGTTGCCATAACTGACCAGCAGACCACGTGGCGCCAGGCAGTCGAGGCTGGGCAGGAAACCGTCCTTGCCGATGCTGTCATAGACGACCGGCACCATCGCTCCGCCGGTGATCCGCTTCACCTTGGCGGGCAGGTCGGCGAGCCCGACGATGGTGTGAGCCGCGCCATGTGCATGGGCAAGCTCGGCTTTTTCCTCGGTCGAGACGACGCCGATCACCGTGGCACCCAGGTGCGCCGCCCACTGGCACAGCAGCAGCCCTAGTCCACCGGCGGCCGCGGTGACCAGGATGGTATCGCCCGGATCGAGCACGCGGACCTGTCGCAGCAGCGCTTGCACCGTCAGTCCACGCAGCATCATCGCAGCCGCGGTGCGCATGTCGATCTCGTCGGGGAGTTGGACCACCAGATCGGCTGCAATGGCCCGATAATTCGTATAGGCGCCGAGCTGGGTCGGATAGGCGACGCGATCTCCGACCTTCAACAGCGTGACATCGCTGCCGATCGCCTCCACCACGCCGGCGGCCTCCATGCCGATGACCGCGGGCAGGCTCGGCAGCTTGTAGAGACCGGTGCGGCAGTAGATGTCGATGAAGTTCACACCGATCGCTTCCTGCCGGATCAGCACTTCCTGGGCGGCCGGAGACGGCGTCGGTATATTGTCCACGCGCAGCATGTCGGGGCCGCCATAGGCATGCACCCGGACGGCGGTGGTCATGCGATTTGGCCTATGCTGGGCATATCGTGCGTCCTCTGCATCATGCGGCCTGCCCGATCTGCTGCCTGTCCCGGCGTTCCAGGGACAACAGGAAGCGTTTGGTCTCGAGCCCCCCATCCATCGAAAAGCCGCCTATGTGGGTGGCTGCGACGACGCGATGGCAGGGGATCAGGATCGGCAATGGGTTGACGCTGTTGGCCTGACCGATCGAGCGCGCGGACCCGCCGGCGATTTTCGCGAGGTCTGCATAGGTCCGGGTTTCCCCGAACGGGATGGCAGACAGTGCAGCCCAGACACGGGTGCGATACGGCGTAGCCATGACCGGTGCCAGTGGCAATGCGAAGCGGGGCAGGTCACCGTCGAAATAGGCGTGCAGTTGATCCCGGGCCTCACGGAGCAATGTCGTTTCTTCCTGGTCGCGGCCCCAACCCATATCGAGTGCGACGAGGGCATCGTCTTCCTGTGTCAGGGTCAGCGACCCCAACGGAGAATGCAGTGACAATTGTGGCAAGCTGGCCGATCTCCCGGGCCGGCACGGACACCGGATGCGGGGCATCGCAGTGCAGGGCCGGAATTGTGTCAAGTGGATCGTGGACGCACAGACAGGAGGAGACATGATCGACGGTGACGCAACCATTTTCGCAAGGGCGACCGGCAGCGGGCGAGCGGCGATCGCGGTGATCCGCATCAGTGGAGCGTCCAGCGGGCACATCCTGAAGCGGCTGGCGGGCGATGTGCCGGCGCCGCGACGCGCTGTGGTGCGCGCGCTCCATGCCAGCGCGCACGGCGGGGACCTCCTGGACAGGGCGCTGGTGCTGTGGTTCCCGGGACCTGGCAGCTATACCGGCGAGGATAGTGCCGAACTGCATCTGCATGCGGGCCCGGCCGTCATCGAGGCCGTCTCCGACGCCCTGGTGGCCTTGGGTGCCCGCCCTGCCGAACCGGGTGAATTCACCAGGCGGGCCTTCTCGAACGGACGGCTCGACCTGCTGGAAGCAGAGGGCATCGCCGATCTGATCGAGGCAGAGACCCAGAGCCAGCGCAGGCAGGCGCTGCGTCAGGCCGACGGCGCGTTGAGCCGGCTCTATCACGGCTGGGCGGAGCGATTGCGATATCTGCTCGCACATCAGGAAGCGCTGATCGACTTTCCCGACGAGGACCTGCCGCCCGAGATCGAGGCGGGCTTGGTCAGCGACCTGGGCCGGTTGCTGGACGACATGCTGGCACATCTCGCCCAGGGTGAGCAGGCGCAGCGGATCCGGTCGGGCCTGGTGGTTGCGGTGGTTGGGCCGCCGAATGTCGGCAAGTCGAGCCTGGTCAACCGGCTCGCTGGGCGGGACGCGGCGATGGTGTCCGAATGGGCCGGTACGACGCGGGATGCGATCGAGGTCCGGCTGATGCTCGGCGGTGTGCCTGTCACTCTGGTCGACACGGCAGGACTTCGCGAGACGCTCGATCCCTTGGAAGCGGAGGGGGTGCGCCGGGCCCGTTTGCACGCGTCACACGCCGATCTGGTAATCGAAGTCGCGGCCGGAACATTGCCTGCAGACGCCGGAACGAGCCGGCTGCAGGTCTGGAACAAGGTGGATTTGGCTCAGGCCCCTGCCGGATGGATCGGCGTCAGCGCGAAGACGGGTGACGGGATCGATCGACTGGAGGCGGAACTGATCCGGGAGGTGGTTCGCCTCACCGACACCGGAGTGGCGCCGCCGATGACCCGCGCCCGGCATCGTGCCGGCATCGACGAGGCAGTCGGGCATCTACAGGCGGCGCAGCAGCTCGCGCTGCCCGAGTTGCGCGGCGAGGCATCGAGGCTCGCGATGCAGGCCCTGGGGCGGCTGACAGGCGCCATCGGCGTCGAGGATCTGCTAGACAGCGTGTTTGGACAATTCTGCATCGGGAAATAGCCGGCGCGGACTGCATCGAGAAAGAAGCTGATATGGGCGGCAAGCTGGACGTGATCGTCATCGGCGGCGGACATGCGGGATGCGAGGCGGCTGCAGCCTCGGCCCGGATGGGCGCCCGCACGCTGTTGCTGACCCATCAGCTCGAAACGATCGGCGCGATGTCGTGCAACCCGGCGATCGGCGGAATCGGCAAGGGCCATCTGGTGCGGGAGATCGATGCGCTGGACGGGCTCATGGGGCGTGCAGCCGACCGCGCCGGCATCCATTTCAAGCTGCTCAACCGGTCGAAAGGACCCGCGGTGCATGGTCCGCGGGCCCAGGCGGACCGCTCGCTCTATCGCACGGCGATCAACGACCTGCTGCGGGATACCGCCAACCTCACGATCATCGCCGGCGCCGTGGACGACCTGCTGCTGGATGCGGATGGCGAGGCGTGCGGTGTGGTCTGTGCGGATGGGCAGCGTTTCGAAGCGGGAGCGGTCGTGCTCACGGCGGGCACGTTCCTGCGTGGAGTCATCCATATCGGCCATGAGACCACCCAGGCCGGCCGGGTCGGAGAGGCACCGGCGGCGGCGTTGGGGCATCGGCTGGAAGCGATGAAGCTGCCGCTGGCCCGCCTGAAGACCGGGACACCGCCCCGCCTTGCACGGGACAGTATCGACTGGGAGAGCCTGCAGGACGATCCAGGCGACACGGTCCCACAGCCGTTCAGCCGGATGACGACGTCGATCGTCAACCCCCAGGTTTCGTGCCGGATCACCTCCACCACCCCGGAAACCCACGCGCTCATCCGCGAGAGCCTGCATCTGTCGGCGGTGTATGGCGGGGGTATTTCGGGACGCGGTCCACGCTATTGCCCGTCAATCGAGGACAAGGTGGTCCGTTTCGCCGACAAGGAGCGGCACCAGGTTTTTCTCGAACCGGAAGCGCTGCCTGGAAATCCCGGTGGTGACCTGGTTTATCCGAACGGGATCTCGACCAGCCTGCCTGCATCGGTGCAGGCACGCCTGGTGGCGACGATCCCTGGATTGCAGCATGCGCGCATCGTCCGGCCCGGCTACGCCGTCGAATACGACCACATCGATCCACGGGCGCTCTGGCCGACGCTGGAGCTGAAGCAGATCGGGCGCCTGTTCCTGGCCGGCCAGATCAACGGCACCACCGGCTACGAGGAGGCAGGCGCGCAAGGCCTGCTGGCTGGGCTGAATGCGGCACGACGCGCCTCCGGGAGCGACCCGATCGTGGTGGATCGGGGGATGGGCTATCTCGGCGTCATGGTCGATGACCTCACCACGCAAGGTGTGTCGGAGCCGTATCGCATGTTCACCTCGCGGGCCGAGTATCGCCTCACGCTCAGGGCCGACAACGCGGATCTGCGATTGACCGGAGCCGGGATCGCATGGGGCTGTGTCGGACCGGCACGGGCACAGATGTTCGTGGCCGATCGCGACCTGATCGACCATGCCATGATCCGGGCGGAGACGGAGAGCTTCCCGCCATCGGTGTTGCTGACGCATGGGCTGGCGGTGACGGCGGACGGCCGGCGGCGGACGGTGCTGGACCTGCTGTCGGGCGAACCTGATCCGGTGGCGCTGCATGGCGTGGCACCTTGGCTGGCGGACATGCCGGAGCGAGTGAGACTTCATGTCGAGACCGAGGCCCGCTACCGCGGCTATCTTGGGCGGCAGGCGCGGGAAATACGGCAACTCTCGGCCGAGACGGTGATGCTGTTGCCGCCATCTTTGGACTACCGGAAGATCGGCGGCCTCAGCACCGAGATGCGCGAACGGCTGATCGCGGCGCGGCCGGCGAATTTCAGCGCAGCCCAACGTGTTCCCGGGATAACACCGTCGGCACTCATGGCGCTGCTCGCCCATCTGAAAGCCGCATGATGTTTCACGTGAAACATTCTCCCGGCGGTGACACAGGCGCTGGCGCCAAAATTGTTTCACGTGAAACAACGGAGCGGCTGACGATCTTTGTAGAGCTGCTGGGTCGCTGGAACCGGAAGATCAACCTGGTGTCGCAGAACGACCTGCCGCACCTCTGGACCCGTCACATCGAGGACAGCCTGCAACTCGAGCCATTGCTCCCGACCGGCGAGCCGTTTGTCGATCTGGGGTCCGGTGGTGGTTTCCCAGGACTGATCCTGGCGATTGCCAATGACAGTCCGGTAACCCTGATCGAGGTCGATCAGCGGAAGGCAAGCTTCCTGCGCGAGGCTGCGCGGGCGACGGGAGTCAACGCCACCATCATCGCCAGCCGTCTGGAACAGGTCGATCTGCCACCCACCCGCTACGTCACGGCCCGTGCGCTCGCCCCGCTGTCACGCCTGCTGGGCTGGGCGACACGCTTCCTCGCCGAGGACGGTGTCTGTCTGTTCCTGAAGGGCCGAACCGCAGACGATGAATTGACCGCGGTCGCGTCGGAATGGCACATGATCGTGTCCCGACGACCGAGCCGTACCGATCCGGACGGCGTCATCCTCAGACTGAGTGAAATCAGGCGTGTCAGTGAGCCCGACCGGGCGGCCGGCCGGTAAAACCGGTGCAGCCTCATCCAATATCTCTCCCCACATCATCGCCATTGCCAACCAGAAAGGCGGCGTCGGCAAAACCACGACTGCAATCAATCTCGCGACCGCTTTGGCCGTCGCCCGGTATCGGGTCCTGCTGATCGACCTGGATCCGCAGGGCAACGCGTCGACTGGTCTCGGGATCGACTATGCAAATCGTCGCGCAGGCAGCTACGCGCTCATGGCGGAAAATCGATCCGTCGACGAGTTGGCCTGTACCACACTGGTTCCTTTGCTATCGCTGGTGCCGTCCGACAACGAGCTGGCCGGTGCCGAGATCGAGCTTGTCGACATGGAGAAACGCGAATATCGCCTGGCCGAGGTTCTTTCGCCGCCGGATGCGCCGCTTGCCTACGATTTCATCCTGATCGACTGTCCGCCAAGCCTTGGCCTGCTGACCCTGAACGCGCTGGTCGCAGCCCATTCCGTACTGGTGCCGCTGCAGTGCGAGTTCTTTGCCCTGGAGGGCGTCAGCCAGCTCATCCGCACGGTCGAACGGGTCCGGCGCGCCTTCAACTCGAAGCTGCACGTCCAGGGCCTCGTGCTGACCATGTTCGATCGGCGCAACAACCTGTCCGAACTGGTTGCCGCTGATGCAAGGGGCTTCTTTGGCGAGCAGGTGTTCGAGACGGTGATCCCGCGCAATATCCGGATCTCGGAGGCCCAGAGTTACGGCAAGCCGGCGCACCTGTACGATGCGAAGTCCAGCGGCGCCCTCGCCTATGACCGACTTGCCCACGAACTGCTCACCCGGACCAACACACCCGCCCCAGGACATGCATCATGAGCGCCAAGAAGGACGCCCACGCGCCCCGGCTCGGCAGAGGCCTTGCTGCCCTGCTTGGCGACAACCTTGCATCCACCCAGGGCAGCGTATCCGGCGGAAGCATCAACACGCTCCCTGTCGAGTTGCTCGAACCCGGTGCCTTCCAGCCACGCCAGGTTATGGAGCAGGAACCGCTCGAGGAACTGGCGGACTCGATCCGCTCCAGGGGTATCCTGCAGCCGATCCTGGCCCGCGTGCATCCGGACGATCCGAGCCGCTACCAGATCATTGCCGGTGAGCGCCGCTGGCGTGCGGCCCAGCTGGTCGGGCTGCACGAGGTGCCGGTTCATATCCGTGCACTGACCGATGCCGATGCCATGGCCGCTTCCCTGGTCGAGAACCTGCAGCGTCGAGACCTGAACGCGATCGAGGAAGCCGAGGGCCTGCAGCGCCTGATGGGCGAGTTCTCGATGACCCAGGAAGAGCTCGCCGGTGCGGTCGGGAAGTCACGCAGCCATGTCGCCAACACGATGCGGCTGCTGCAATTGCCCCTGTCGGTGCGGCGCGACGTGATGAAGGGCGACCTGTCGGCAGGCCATGCGCGTGCCCTGATCGGGCACCCCGACCCGGCCAAGGCGGCCATGGCGGTCATCGCGAAGCGCCTGACCGTGCGGCAGACCGAGGCACTGGCGCAGGCCCACATCACCGCCGCTCGGATCGCCCCTGCCACGGCACGTACTCCGGTTAACCAGCGCGAAGGCAAGGACCCGGAGATCGACGCGCTGGAACGCGATCTGCGTGAGAAGCTCGGCCTGCGCGTGGAAGTGCAGTTCAACGGTCGTGGCGGTCAGCTTCGCATTCATTACGAGACCCTCGATCAGCTCGACGGCGTGCTGCGCCTGCTCAACGGCTGAGATTTGCAGACCAGCCGAGCACCGGATCCCGCAGTTAATGCAGGCGCCCCACTTGCCCCGGCCCCGCGCACGCTGCTATAGCGCCGTCTCCCGTAGGGGAACCGGGCTTCGGCCAGGGTTCGACGATGGGGGCGCATAGCTCAGTTGGTAGAGCAGCTGACTCTTAATCAGCGGGTCGTAGGTTCGAATCCTACTGCGCCCACCACCATCCTTTGGGAATTCCCTGATCCTACCCAGTCTCAGAACGGCTGCACGATCGCCATGATGACGATCACCAGCATCAGGACTGTCGGCACCTCGTTGGCCATCCGGTAGAAGCGCTTTGGCCGCTGGTTGCGATCCAGCAGGAAGTCCTTCCGCCAGCCGGCACAGGCGCCGTGGAACGCCAGCATCAGCACTGCGCTAGCGAGCTTCACGTACCACCAGCCGGCGTGCCAATCGACCGCACCCGGGGTCAGGACCATCAGCGTCCCGAAGAACACCGCGGATAGCATGGCCGGCGTGGTGATCTGGCGCAGCAACCGCCGCTCCATCACCTTGAAGCCCTCGCTTTGCGCCGAGCCCTGCTCGACCGCGCAGTGATAGACGAACAGCCGCGGCAGATAGAACAAGCCGGCCATCCACGCGATCACCGAGATTACGTGAAACGCCTTCTCCCACAGCAGATAGGGCCCGAGTGCTGCGATCATGAACGGGTCACAGGCGGCGGACCTGTTCGACCAGGCGACCGACCTCGTCCGGTGAGGTCTGCGGCAGCACGCCGTGGCCCAGGTTGAAGATATGCGGCCGGCCACGCAGCGTATGGCGGATGCGCTCCACCTCCCGGGTCAGGCCGTCTCCGCCGGCCAGCAAACACAACGGATCGAGATTGCCCTGTAGCGCCACGGTGTCCGGAACCAGGGTCGCAGCCAGGGCCAGATCCGCCGACGTGTCGAGTGCCAGCGCATTGACACCCGTCGCTTTCGCATACTCGCCGACCAGCAATCCACCCAGCCGTGGAAAGCCCAGGATCGGCACCTTCGGATGATGCCGCCTGATCTCGTCGATGATCAGCCGGCTCGGCTCGATCACGTAGCGCCGGAACTGCGGCGGCGGCAGCAGGCCGGCCCAGCTGTCGAACAGCATGACCGCTTCGGCGCCTGCCTCGATCTGCGCACACAGCATCGTGGCGGTGGCCTGTGTCAGCAGATCGATCAGCCGGTCGAACAGGGCCGGTTGCTCGTAGGCCATCCGCCGCGGCTCCAGGAAATCACGCGAGCTGCCGCCTTCAACCATGTAGCAGGCCACGGTGAACGGCGACCCGGCAAACCCGATCAACGTCGTGGCACCGGCAACGCCCACTCCCAGAACGGACTGGTCCGCTGGCGCATCCAGAGAGCGTCTCAGGCGCCTTAGCGTCTCCATGATGGGAGCGGTGACATCGGCGACCCGTTCGGGCCTCAGCCGGTCCAGGTCGGTCGCCGAGCGGATCGGTTCCAGCACCGGTCCGACCCCCTCGGCGAAATGCAGCGACTGCCCCATCGCCCACGGCAGGATGAGAATGTCGCTGAACAGGATCGCCCCATCCATGCCGTAGCGCCGGATCGGCTGCAGCGTGATCTCGGTCGCGATGTCGGGTGTCATGCAGCGGGTGATGAAGTCCGCCTGAGCCCTGAGTGCACGGAATTCCGGCAGATAGCGACCGGCCTGGCGCATCAACCACACCGGTGGCGGCCACAGCGCTTCGCCCTGCAGAACCCGCAGTAGCCGCTTCTCGGTCATTGTCAGTTCGCCTGTGCCTGCGTGGGTCCGGCGTATCCGGTCTCGTCAGAGTGCCGTGATCTAAACATGAAAGAAGAAGAAGAAAATGGCTGGAGTCTTAGTAGGGCCTGTGGATGTCGGGGTACCCGGCTTCCGAAAAACGTACCCCGCTTTCCCCACAGCGTGTACAACTCCCAACGTGCTGATCCGCCTAAGCTTTCAGAAGTTATCCGCAAGTTCCTGACATGGGGCTGTGTACAACCCACCGCTATAGCCGCCGCGTCATGTCATGCACGTGACTCGGTACCCCGCCTGGCCGAAGGCGTTATCATCCCCGTGTACCCCAGGACTCACACACGCGTGACAGACCCCTCCAGCCTGCAACGTCCGCACGCGTCGATCATCCTCGCCAGCGCATCATCGAGTCGGCTTGCCCTGCTGCAGGCAGCCGGGCTGAGCGTCACCGTCCGGAAGCCGTCGGTCGACGAGGATGTGCTGAAGCGTCAGGCCAAGGCGAAGGGGATGCAGGCGGCCGACGCAGCCCTGATGCTGGCCGAGCGGAAGGCAGGCTCGGTCTCGGGCCAGCCCGGCATCAACCCCGATGCGCTGGTCATCGGAGCCGACCAGCTCCTGGTGTGCGACGGGCGCTGGTACGACAAGCCGGTCGACCTGGCCGATGCGCGGACGCAGCTGAAGGCGCTGAGCGGCCGGACGCATCTGCTGCACACCGCGGTGGCCTGCTGCAGGCATGGCACGACGGTGTGGCGGCATGTCGCGGCGCCGGTCCTCTCCATGCGCCGGCTGACCGATGCATTCCTCGATGCGTATCTCTCTGTCGAGGCGGATCACGTGTTGCACTGTGTCGGCGCCTATCGGCTCGAGGGACCCGGCATCCACCTGTTCGACGCGGTCGAAGGCGAGCATGCCGCGATCCTGGGCTTGCCGCTTCTGGCGCTGCTGGGCTTCCTGAGACAGCAGGATATACTTGTCGGCTGAGATCATGGCCTCGTTGCAAAAGCCTCGGGCCCAGGCTTGCCACCATCCCGAACCACCGCTATACGCCGCGCACCCAGGCACATCACGATCGGTGTGCCGACCAGACGATGGGGCCATAGCTCAGCTGGGAGAGCGCCTGAATGGCATTCAGGAGGTCAGCGGTTCGATCCCGCTTGGCTCCACCAGTCCCCTCGTCCACGGACGAATTTCCCGACTTCGACCATTTGTCCGCCCATGCGTTGAGGATCCCGGTGACAGGGGTTTTCGATGAGCAAGAAGCACAAAGCGGTTTCCGGCGAGATCATCACCGCCAGGGGTCCCTGGCGGGAAGTGCTGCTGGTCTGCCGGAAATGCAGCGGCAAGGTGAAGGGCGGGTTCGGGCCGAAGGAAAAGGACGCGTTTCCGGATGCCTTCAAGCAGGTGCTGCGTGATCTCGGTCGCCGTCGCGACGTCCGTGTCCTGGAGGTCGGCTGCCTCGGCGTCTGTCCGAAGGACGCGCTGACCATGATACGCGGCAGTGCTCCCGCCGAAATGCTGGTCATACCGACGGGCCTGGATCTGACGTTGCTGGCAAGTCGGCTGATCGGCCCGGTTCAGCCGGCCACTTCGACCCTGCCTGAACCCGAGCCTGCAAACCCGGCAGGGAACCCGGCCTTTCCGGCTTGACACCGGACGGTCCAAACGCTTCCTGGCAAATCCGTTCGAGAGCTGTCGATGTTCCTGCTGCACCATCTCGATCATCTTCTCGAGCATTACGGCTACAGCCTGGTCGGCATCATCGTCATGCTCGAAAGCATGGGTGCGCCGCTACCAGGTGAGAGCCTGATCATCGGCACCGCGCTGTATTGCGCAGCCACCCATAAGCTCGACATCGTCTGGGTCATCGTCGTCGCCATCGCCGGTGCGATCATGGGCGACAATCTGGGTTACCTGATCGGTCGCAGCGTCGGCTTTCGGGTTCTGGCGCGCTGGGGAGGTCGGATCGGCCTCACCGAGGAACGGCTGCTGCTCGGCCGCTACCTGTTCCGCAAGCACGGCGGCAAGGTGGTCTTCTTCGGACGATTCATCGCCATCCTGCGCACGTTCGCAGCCCTGCTTGCCGGCGCCAACCGGATGCCGTGGCACACGTTCCTGTTCTACAACACGCTGGGCGGGATCGGCTGGGCCGGTGGCTATTCGCTTGCCGCCTACCTGCTCGGGAGCCAAGTCGAGAAGATATCCGGCCCGCTCGGCATAGGGTTCGGCATCGTTGCGGTGCTTGTCCTCGGCAGCGGCTTCCTGTTCCTGAAGCGAAACGAGAAGCGACTGACCGAGGAGGCGCTGGCAGCGGCCAAGGCGGATCAGCCGGCCTGAACCCTTATCGATGCCAGTTCAGACGTTCGCCTGCTCCTGCTCCGGCGGATCGTCGCCAGGCTTGTAGTACAGCGCAGCACATTCCTGCAGCAGCAGGCCGCCCGTGGCCGTCATATCGTTGCGGAACGCGTCGTCGATGATGTCGAGCACGTCAAGGTGACGATCCTCGAAATACATCCTGTGCACATCCGTCCGGCATGCGCCGTAGACGATCCGCTCGATGCTGGTCCAGATGCTGGCCATGCTGCACATCCCACATGGTTGCAGCGTCGAATACAGTGTCGCGCCGCGCAGATCGTCGCGTCCAAGGCTCTCGCAGGCACGTCGTATGGCCACGATCTCGGCATGCGCACTTGGATCATGACGGATCCCGACCTCGTTATGGCCGTCGCCGACGACCTGGCCGTCGAGCACGATCACGCAGCCGATCGGGCCGGCGCCCGGCCTATCCCGTCCGGTTGCGGCGAGCTCCAGGGCCCGGCGCATGAAGCGCTCGTCGTCAGTGCTGGTCATGGTCGGGAAACGGCGCGAGCGGCCTGCCGTTCCGGGCGCGTTTGTTGCTCACCGAAGCCCAGGCCGGGGCATGGTCGCTGGCGTTCTGTTCGCCGCGCACCGACCGGTCCACCCCGGCATCGGTTAGCCGGCCAGCCAGATCGGGGCTCAGCAGGATGTGGTCAAGCCGCAGCCCGGCATCGCGCGAGAAGCCATCGCGCATGTAGTCCCAGAAGGACGGCAGCGGCCCGGCCGGGTGGATGGTCCGCAACGCGTCCGTCCAGCCCTGGGCCAGTAGCCGGGCGAACGCTTCCCGGACGACCGGCTGCAGCAGCGCGTTCCGGCCCCAGGATTTGCTCGGATAGATGTCGGCATCGGTCGGCACGACGTTGTAGTCACCGGCGAGCACCACCGGCAGCCCGGTCGCGTGCAGCTCGGCGGCATGAATAATAAGCCGCTCGAACCAGGCGAGCTTGTAGTCGAACTTCGGGCCCGGCTGCGGATTGCCGTTCGGCAGATAGAGGCAGGCGATCAGCACGCCATCGACCGCCGCCTCGAGATAGCGTGCCTGATCGTCGTGCGGACCGCCCGGCAAGCTGCGCCGGGTCGGCACCGGTTCGCGGCCACGCGCCAGGATCGCCACGCCGTTCCAGCTCCGCTCGCCCTGCCATACCGCCTCGTAGCCGGCCTCCCTGATCGCATCGCGCGGGAAGTCGGCATGGGCCGCCTTGAGTTCCTGCAGGCAGGCCACATCCGGCTTCGCAGCCTGCAGCCAAGCCAGCAGGTTCGGCAGCCGCCGGTTGATGCCGTTGATGTTGAAGGTGGCGATTTTCACGCTCGTTCGAACGCGGCAACCGGGGCCAGGATTTGCGCACACTGGACGCATGGCTTTTTCCAATAAAGAGTCAGGGTGTTGCAACGCCTGGATTTGCCATGACCCCTCTGCCGCCGACCATGTCCGCCCGTCCGAAACGACTGCTTGCCATCCTGCTGATGACCAGCGGTCTGGTTGCCACGTCGGCCCTGGCCGACGACACGCACGGACTGGCGGCTCCGGTATCGGCAGCACCGGCAGCCAAGCCTGTACCGGTCGACAAGCCGGAAAAATCCGACAACGCCCTGATTGCCGAGTTGCCGGCGGACAGCGTTACCCATCACGACCTGACCCTGGCCGCCGGCCATCTCGGCTATACTGCCACGGCGGGAACACTGACCCTGCGCGACGATGAAGGCGCGCCGTCCGCCAAAGTCTTCTACGTGGCCTATGTCGCGGACGGGCAGCAGGTAGCGCGTAGACCGGTCAGCTTCTTCTTCAACGGTGGTCCCGGCGCCGGCACCGCCTTCCTGCATCTGGGTGCCGCCGGACCGGTCGTGCTGAACTTTCCGGCCGCCAACCCGACCGACGGTGCCAATGCGCAACTCGGTCCCAACCCGGATAGCTGGCTGCGCTTCACCGACATGGTATTCATCGATGCGGTCGGCACCGGCTACAGCCTGCCGGAAAAGCCGGCCAAGGCGCCCAAGCAGTTCTGGGGCGTGAAGCAGGACGGGTCTGCCTTTGCCGATGCAATCCGGCTCTGGCTGGAAGCCAACCGCCGTCAGCGCTCGCCGAAATACCTGGTCGGCGAGAGCTATGGCGGCATCCGCTCGATCAAGACCGCCTATGCGCTGCAGACCGAGCAGAACATCCCTCTCGCCGGGATCGTCATGATCTCGCCGGCGATCGAGATGAACCTGATCGGCAGCACCGACAATCCGCTGGCTGATGCGATCCTGTTGCCGAGCCTGGCCGCGGCTGCCCTGGAGCGCGATCACAAGCTCACCCCGCAGGCGGTCGACGATGCATACCGCTACGCGTTCGGCCCGTATCTCTCGACGCTGGCAGGCCCGCCGCTCGGTGCCGACGCGGCGCACGATTTCTATGGCAAGGTCGCTGCCATGACCGGCCTGCCCGAGGCTGTCGTTGCCAAGGAACGCGCCCAGATCGATCCGCAGGCACATGACGTGCGCAGCCGTGACGGCCGCCTCTACAGCCTGTATGACGGAACACTCTCGATCGCCGATCCCTATCCCGAAGGCATCGACAATGGCGACAGTCCGGAACCGGTGCTGGCCGGCTACGGCCTCGCCTACGGCAATGCCTTCACCGGCTATGTCGAGGATGCGCTCGGCTTTCGCACCGATCTGAAATACGACCTGCTGAACCTCGCGGTGAACAAGGCCTGGGACTACAAGGAAGGCGGCGACCTGATCTCGCGGGGGATGCCGGATCTGCGCAAGCTGATGGCGGTCAATCCGTCGCTGCGGGTCTTCATCGCCAACGGCTATTTCGACCTGACCTGTCCGTTTTCGGGAAGCCGCTGGCTGATCGAGCACATGCCGGTCGGCCGCGATCGCGTGCGGCTCAAGGTCTATCCGGGCGGCCACATGCTTTACACGCGGCCGGATAGCCGTGCAGCACTCGCGCACGATGTCTCAGCTCTCTACACCGGCAGCCCGTAGGACCGCGCGCTGGCTGCTGCCGGTGCTTTGCCTGGTCCTGGCCGGTTGCGCATCGACGCCGCCGGCCTGCGTCCCGGGTCGGCTCGCCGACGATACCATCGCAATCGTGTCGCACGGCTGGCACACCGACCTCGCCATTCCGGCCGGTGCGCTGCGCGGCAACATGCGGGACTTCCGGCGGGTGTTCCCCGGCATGACGGTACTCATGGTCGGCTTCGGCAAGCGCACCTTCATGATGGCGCCGGTGACCGGTCTGGGCGACCTGCTGGTCGGCCCGTTTCCCGGCGACGGCACGCTGCTGATCGCCGGACTGACCGCGCCGCCGGACCGTGCCTACGATGACGGCACGATGAAGATTGGCCGGTTGTTGCCGGGAGGGGCCGGGCGCCTCTCCGACTTCATCTGGCGGACCCTCGATGTAAAGCAGGGCCGGCCGGTCCGGATTGGCCCGGGCTTCTTTCCGGGCAGCATTTTCTACGCGACCCGGACAGGCTATTCCGGCGTCTATACCTGCAACAGCTGGATCGGGGACGCCCTGCAGGCAGCCGGCATCGTGCCGACGGCCTCGGGCATCGTGTTCGCCTCGCAGGTGATGGACCGGATCAGCCCGTCAGGCGGTGGCGCCTGCACGATCGGCGGCCACCGCTGAACCAGCGCCGGGGGTATCAACCGCCCGGCGGTCGCGTGGTGACCTGTGCCGGCACCGCCTCGCCGTTCGGCATCACGACATAGGTTCGACTGGGCGAAGAGCCGCCGCCGCCGAAACTGGAACTGCACGCGGTGAGCAATCCTGCAGTCAGGAGAGTTGCCATGCAGCCAAGGGCGCGGATCGTCATCGAGTAAGAGCCTCCGTGGTAAACAACTGACCTGAGCATCATGGGCAGCGGGCGCGCAATGGCCGCCCTGGACAGGCACCATGTGCCCCAGGTCGGCGCAACGGCTTTCGGAACCAATCTCGTCCTCACCGCCAGCCAAAATTTCGTGTTGAGCGGCATCCGTCGAGATGCGACACCTGCCGGCAGGGGATGGGGTTCCCCCTTGAACCGCCCGTCGTGGGCTGATGACCTCCTGCAGGTTCGGACCCGGCGTCCGCAGGAGGATCGTGTCCTTGTTCCAGGATAATCATCGAAACCGGCTGCCGCCGCCGGATCCTTTCGTCGAGGGGACTCATTGCGGATGCTGACCTACGCGCTGATCGGTCTGGGCGGCGCGCTCGGTAGCGTCGCGCGCGCCTGGCTCGGGAATGCGATGGTAGCCCTGACGGGACCCAGCTTTCCGTGGGGCACGATCCTCATCAACATCGTCGGCTCGTTCGTGATCGGTTTCTTCGGGACCCTGACTGCGACAGACGGTCGCTTCGCTGTCCCGTTCGATGTGCGCGCCTTCGTCATGGTCGGCATCTGTGGGGGCTTCACCACCTTCTCGTCGTTCAGCCTGCAGACGCTCGAGCTGCTGCGTGACGGCAGGCCTGGCCAGGCCCTCGCCAACATCGCGCTTTCGGTGGCCCTCTGCCTGGCAAGCGTGGCCGCCGGCTATTCACTGGCGTCGATGACACGAACCTCTCGTCTCGCGGTGATCGGCGACGCGACCTCCGGGTCGATCAGCGACAGTACGCTGGTCGCGTTGCATCGTCCCGGAGCGGTGCCGGGTATGCTCGCCGTCGCACGTCAGCTCATGGCGCGGGAAGATGGGCGGATCACCGCGCTCGCGATCGACGGTCCCATACTGGCCGAGCTGCAGCCGACCGAAGAGGTGCTGACCCGGGAACGTACGGCGGAGATTGCGGCTAGGCGGACGGAATGGGTCGAGGGCATGCGGTCGACGCTCGATCGCTGGGTCGGGCAGGAACGCAGTATTGGACATTCAGCTCACTGGATCGAGGTGCGCGGGGACGGTGCATCGGCGATCGCCGAGCATGGCCGCGGCGCCTATCTTCTCCTGCTGGAGCAGAATGGCGGCGATGCCGCCGCTCGCGCCCGCCTCCGTGCGGCTCTGATCCGGGCGCGACGGCCGGTGCTGCTCGTGCCATCCGGACATGCCGGCGAGTTCGGCCGGATCATTGCCGTGGCCTGGCGCGACGATCCGCATGTCCGCCAGGCCATACGGACCGCGACGCCCCTGCTCTCGAAGGCCAAGCGGGTTCTCGTTCTCCACGTCGGAAGCGAAGCGGACGGCCTGCCATCGGACCCGGTCTTCGATGGGCTGCCGATCGAACGGATCACGGCAGCCGCGGTCGGTGATGACACCGGATCGCAGCTACTCTCGATGGCACGTGAAGCCGGCGCGGATCTCCTCGTCATGGGCAGCTACAGCCATGGCAGCCTGCGCGAAGAGCTATTCGGCGGCGTGACGGAAACCATGCTCAGGCATGCCGATCTTCCCGTGCTCATGCAGCATCGCAGCGCCTGACGGGAACGGCACCGCACATATCTGGACGGTCCACGAACGCCTCAAGCCCAATCGACTCCGCTCAGTGCCCGGCAGCCATCCTGTGCTGCATTTTTTCATCGACCGGCAGGGTGGTGGCCGTCAGGGCAATGCCCTGCCAGCCGGCGCCGATTGCGGTGAACAGGCCGATCGCGTCCTGCAGCCGGGCCAGTTCCCCCACCGCTGCGAGGTTTTCGGCGGTGTAGGTGGCGCGCTCGCTGGTCAGCACGTCCAGGAAGCCCGACAGGCCGGCCCCGTACAGCCTGCGTGCGCGGTCGAGTGCCAGCGCATTGTCCTGCGCGGCCCGCCGCAAGGTCGCGGTGCGGATCTCGTCGTTGCGATACGCGACCAGCCGGTCCTCGACTTCCTGGAACGAGCGCAGGACGGTTTGTTCGTATTCCAGGCGGGCGGCTTCCGCATTCGCATGCGCCTCGCGGACTTCAGCGGACAGGCGGCCGCCATGATACAGCGGCGCACTGACCTGGAGCACCAGCGACCAAGCCAGGCTGCTGGCGGTGAACAGCTCGTGGATCATGCTGGATTGCGGCGCGAACGAAAGCGGCAGGATGAAGCTCGGATAAAGCTGAGCCACCGCCACCCCGATCCGCGCCGTCGCCTGCGCATATTCCCGTTCGGCCCGGCGGATGTCCGGGCGGTTGGCGATCACCATCGAGGGCAGCGCCACCGGCAGGGCCGGCACCGAAGGCAGCGGTGCAGGTTGTTCCAGCATCCCTTCGAGCGTGCCGGGCATCTGGCCGGTCAGCACCGAGATTGCGTGCGCCAGCTGGGCGATACGGGTCTGCAGCGGTTGCCGCGTCGCCTGTTCGGTCTCGAGTTCGCCCTGGGCCTGCGCCACCTGCAGCGTGGTGCCCAGACCTTGCGTGAACACCTTGTTGGTGAGTGCCAGCGCGTCGCCGGCGGCCTGGATGTTGCGGTCGGCGATCTGCAGTTGCAGTTGCGAGGCACGCAGCGTGACGTAGTCGGTGGACAGCTCCGACAGCAGTGCCAGCAGGGTGGCGCGACGCTGCTCGATGCCGGCATCGACCGCGGCCTGCTGCGCCTCGATCGAATGGCGGATGCGTCCGAACACGTCGAGTTCCCAACTCGCCGATAGGCCGTACTGCCAGAGACGGGTATCGGAGTTGGCTCCGGTCAGTGGCGGGTATTCGAGGGTCGTGCTGAAGCGCTGGATGCCGGCCGCCGGCGTCAGGTCAATCTGCGGATACAGGCCGCCGGCGATCTGGTCGCGCAGGCCGCGCGCCGCCAGCAGGCGCTGGCCGGAGATTGCGAGGTCGTAGTTGCCGCTGATCGCCTTGTTCACCAGCAGGGTCAGCACCGGATCGTGAAAGCTGGCCCACCAGTCACGCATTTCGGCCCGGGTCGTGGCCAGCTCGTCCGCAGTGGCGGCGTGCTCGGTCCAGTTGGCCGGCAGCGCCATCTTGGGCGCGTGATATTTCGGCCCGACGATGCAGCCTGCGAGCAGGAGCAGGGAAGCCAGGCAGGAGGGTCCAGCGAGTGGCCGGAACCGAGATCTGGGAGATGGCATGATGCAGGCTGCCGTCCGGCTCACAGATGGTCCTGCAGCCAAGTCGGAAGCCGCTCGTGGTTGCGGGCTTCCGCACCGACTGCGACCGAGCAGGTCATGCCGGCTGCCAGGATGATGCCGGGCGGGATGCTGTCGAGATGGATCCGCACCGGAATGCGCTGCGCCAGCCTGACCCAGGTGAAGACCGGGTTCACGTCCTGCAGTCCGGAGCGGTCCGGGCTGCCGTTCTGGTCGTTGATGCCGCGGGCGATGCTCTCGACATGGCCGCCCAGCAGCGCCTGGTAGCCCATCAGCTTGATCCGCGCCGGATCGCCGACATGAATGCCACCGAGCTTGGTTTCCTCGAAATAGCCATAGACCCAGAACGAGTCCGAATCGATCAGTGCGATCCTGGCCTGGCCGGTGGTGACGTAGTCGCCGACCCGCAGCAGCAGGTTGGTGACGATGCCGTTCACGGGCGCATACAAAGTGGCGCGTGCCAGGTTCAGCTTCGCCGTGTCGAGCTGCACCTGTGCCGCGTCCACCGTGGCCTGGGCGGTCGAAGCGGTCGAGTTGAATCGCTCGCGCTCCTCCGCCGATACGATCCCGGCCAGGCCGGCGCGCCGCGAGGCATCGGACTGGCGCAGGCGCAGATCCTCGCGGACGCTGGACAGCCTGGCCGTGGCTTCGGCGATCGCCAGCCGGAACCGCGACGGGTCGATGACGAACAGCGGGTCGCCCTTGCGAACGAACTGGTTGTCCCGGACCGGCAGGGCCACGACAGTGCCTGACACTTCCGGCGCGATGTCGACCACGTAGGCCCGCACCCGCCCGTCGCGGGTCCACGGTGCCACCATGTAGATGCGCCAGAGCGAGGCGCCGAGCACCACGGCTACAGCGACCACCACGACTGTCAGGACGACGCGAAACAAGGCACGCAGGAGGTTCATGGGAGTTCGGGCCTCGGGTGATCTGGTCAGGCGTACATGACGAGCAGGGACAACACGCAGACGTAGAGCGCCACCTCCAGCAGCGGCAGGTGCCAGCCCCAGCGGGCCAGACCGCTGCGCCAGAGCAGCGCACGCAGCACCAGCGTGATCGGCAGTGCGACGAGGCAATACAGCACGATCGGCGCGAACAGCACGCCGGCGACGTTGAGTTCGGTCAGCATCGGTGGTGCGTCATGCCGCAGCCAAATCCGGACATCGCCGGTCGAGCAGGCCGCGCGCCTTCTCGATCAGCAGGACCGCTTCGCCCAGCGTTCCGACCAGCGCGGGTAGACCTCGATCCGACGCATCGGAGATCGGCGACGGACCGTTCGCCGACGGGTCCGGCGCAAGCAACGGCGCCAGTTCGTGTTCAAGCCGGTTGATCCGGGACGCTACGCGCGCCGGCTCCATCCGCACGCGCCGCAGGGCGCGCAAGGCCTGTCGCGCGGCGTCACGCCCGGCTTCGGGGAGCGCAGGGTCCGACTGGAGTTGCTGCAGCGTCAGTATCACGCGTCCCAGCGCCACGGTCGCGAAGGCTGCCTGCACCAATGGGGCTGCTGCCAGGCCGGGCATCTGCTGCAGGCGCTGGATCATGCGCTGGATTTTCTGCATCTGCAGGTTCTGCCAGACCTCCCATCGCTGCAGCGGCCACGCCCCGAATCCGGCAACGACCGGACGCTGCCAGGACAGCAGCTCGATGGCCCGGCCGAGCGAGGCCGCAAGACGGGCGATGTCGCGTCGCGGGTTCGCCGGTAGCAGCACCCGGAACACCATCACCAGACAGATGCAGCCGAGCAGGAACGCCTCCCAGTTATTGAGCAACGAGATGTCATCGAAGGTGATCGGATTATGCACGTTGATCATCGCGTTGAAGAACACGGCATAGCCGAACGCGCGACCGCGCTGTACGGGATGATATTGCAGCCAGATGCCCGGGAGCAGGCACAGGCAGAGCGCGCCCCAGAGCAATGGAAAACCGGAGATCTGCGGCACCAGGAACGTCTGGAACACCATACTGGCCGGAATGGCGAGGAGGGCCCCGGTCGCCAGCTCGACGCTCGCCTTGGACGCCGACGGGTTGGTCGAGAGCAGGCAGGCAGCCGGCACCAGGAACGACAGCATGGTCGGGCCGGCAGTCCATTGCGTCACGTACCAGAACAGTCCGCCGATCAGCGTCACCAGCGCGCCGCGGAATCCGTTCCGGAGCGCGGTTGTCCAGTCCAGGTAGGGACGCAGCCGGATCCGTGTATCCGCCGACCCGGCATCGGTCAGGTCGGCGACCGCGTGCGACAACTGCGACAGCAGGTCACGTTCATGCAGGGTGACGGTCAGGGCCGCCGGATCCCGGAGTCCGATGGCGATCGTGTCGATCCGGACCCGCGCGGCATCGATCATCGGCAGGCTGCCCAAGAGACCACCGGGTGGAAGCTGCGACAACGCCTGCATGGTCTCGCGCGCGATCGTCTGGGCACGGTGCGCCTCGGACAGATCCCGCGAGGCATCGCCCGACCCGGTGCGGGCAAGCGCATCGTGCAGCGGCTCGAGCGTGCTGAGCAGGCCCAGCAGCCGCGCCGCGCCGAGACGCAGCCGGCCCATCCGGCGACGCAGGACATAGCTGTCGGCACCCGCATACTCGATGGTCTCGTCCAGAGCGCTCGCCCTGAGCAGCAGACCGGTGCGGGGAAGCGTCTTGGCGTTCCTGCCGCTCAGTCCGGGAGCGCCCGGCTGGCGATACAGCACGAAGCCGCTGGCGATATCGCGGACCAGGGTCTCGATCGTCAGGGCCAATGTGGACGGCTGGGGCAGGCTGGTCAGCAGGAACACCAGTGCCGCCGACACGATGCCGACCGATACGGCCGAAACCCGAGACAAAGCGCCGGTGAAGATGTTCAACGGCTGCGCGAACGAACTGCTAGCCACGATGATGATGGTGTAGCCGGCAAGGACCGCCCCGTATGCCTTGAAGTAGCGTAGCAGCGACGCAACCACGCAGGCGGCCCCGATGCACAGCGACAGCGCGACGGTGAACAGCAGCGGCGCCTGGGCGAAGGCCGACATCAACGCGACCGCGACCACCGCACCGAGCAGGGTGCCGAACAACCGCCACAGGCTTTTCGATATCAGCGCCCCGGTGACCGGGTTGACGACGATCAGCACCGTGGTCACCGCCGACATCGGCGATTGCAGTTGCAGCGCAAAGGCGGTCGACAGCGCGATGCCGATCGCCAGCATCGTCCGCAGCGTATAGGCCAGCGTCGACCAGTACGGGCTTGCCAGGCTCGACCACCGCCGGCCCCGGTTCATGCGCCGGGCGCCAGCCAGCAAGGCGGCGATGCCTGATGCCCCAGTCCGCGATGATGGCGCCATCGTGTTATCTGGGCCGGTCATGCTGTGCTGTTCATGTCGGCCGCCCGCGGTTCGGCTGCGTATCGCCACTCCGGTCATCCAGGCCGCTCCGGCGCAAGGTCTGCTCGATACGGTCGAATACGGCGTGGCAGGTGGCGAGGTCGTCCATACCGATCCCGGCCAGCAAATTGTTGCCGAGCGTCGTTGCGACGGCATGAACATGGGCATGAATGGCCCGGCCCGGCGCGCCGATGCGAACGAGCTTGGACCGCCGGTCGGCCGGATCCTCGGACCGTTCGACCAGCCCATCCCGCTCGAGGGCCTCCAGCAGACGGGCCAGGGACGGGCCATCCATGTCCAGCATCCGAACGAGCTCACCCTGGCGGATCGGCGCCTCGAGGTTGCCGAGCAGCAGGATCGGCCGCCAGCTTGCTTCAGTCAGTCCGTAGCGACGCAGCTGCTGGTCGAGCTCGCGTCGCCAGGCGGTGCCCAGACGCAACAGCCGACGGCCGAAGCCGATCGGGTCGTCCTCCCGCAACTGAATATCCATTGTGGGATGCAATGATTTGCATGCGCATGATTGTCAAGAAACGGTCGTGCGATCGGGGGAGGTGTCACGCGACATATAAGCTTGTCGCGACACATAAAAACGATCACTCTTCAGCTCTAAATTACTGAAAACGATCAGTTTTATTACGATTGGACTAAAGCGCGCGTTGCGAACTATTCTGAATATCAGGGAATCCAAAGCGTTGGCCAATCCTGACGGCGTCCCGGACAATCGCGGTGTGCTCGAAGACGGACTTTGCGTCATGAGCCAGCATGGCCATCGCCAACAAGTTCTCGGGCTGGAAATCCAGGATGTCGCGCGCATGGTCCGCTTGATCCTGATCTGCAGGGGGTTTTGTGTCTTCAAACAGGCGCCACGCCGTCCGGTCGGGGGCGCCGCCGACCCGGTTGATCCGGCGCAGGGGTGGGTCCAGGGGGAGCATGATGCCTCCAGATATGAGTCCTCCGAATTATCTGTTGACCTCATGCAAGACAGACTCCGTGCGCTCGATTTACCTGGCGACGGCCGCTGAAGTGGTGGCGCGCTGAGGAAACCATCAGGCACCATGGTTGCAGAGGCGACAGTCGCTCATGCCGTCGACATATCGCAGCCCAGGAAATTCGAATGACGCACCGGGAGGCGCTCAGGTCGATTCTTGCTGACGGCTCGGTTCAGTGGGCTTCGGCGTCGCGGGCTGCCGGGATCCGACCGCAGGTAATCGCGGATGCGTTGAGCGCGAGTGTCATCGTCCGGACGGGGACTGGAGCATACTATCAGCCGGGGACCGCGGACGTACCGGAGCTCGTGGGGCTTGCGCCCGCTTGTTCCAAGATGCCGCAAGCGATCGTCCGCTGGAGCTATGCTGGTGCGGTTAATGTGGAGATTATTGACAAGGAGGTATCAAGGTCCCAGTTCGGTTTACGGGACCGGCTCGGACGACCGTGGACCTATTTCGCTACGGCGAGCGGTTGGGGCATCCGACAGCCGGAGTGTCGGCAGCAAGGCACTACCTCGCAAATGGTGGGACGGTTGAAGAGGTTCTTGCCGTTGCGGGATCGGTGAACGTTCCTCAAGCTACGACGGAGGTGCTGGCTACGTTGGCAGCAGCGTTCAACGATAGGCAGTCCTTTAGGTCGGCGGATTCAAGTTCCGGAGCGAACACCCACGCCGAAGACTTTGTTTACACCAGCCTGCCCGGCCAGCAACATGCTGAATTGCTCGCTTGGCGTCGCGTAGTCGAGCGTCTTTCGAGGACGGCTATTCAGGCTGTCGGCAACGATGTCGAGATCGTCCTGATCCAAGCCCGACAGAGCCGTGCCTTTCGGGAAATACTGGCGCAGCAGACCATTGGTGTTTTCGTTGGAGCCACGCTGCCAAGGTGAGTGAGGGTCGGCGAAGAAGATCCTCATGCCAGTGCTCAGCGCCACGCTTTCGTGCTGTGCCATTTCCTTGCCTTGGTCGTAGGTCAGCGTCTTGCGCAAAGATGCGGGAATGGCATTCAGCGCGCCGGAGAAAGCGCTCGCCACCACATCGGACTTGCGCGTAGGCATGTGCACCAGCACCACAAAGCGGCTTGTCCGCTCGACCAACGTGCCGATGGCACTCGCTCCGCCGGTGCCCAGAATAAGATCGCCTTCCCAATGGCCCGGGACCAGCCGGCCCTCGATTTCCTCAGGTCGTTCCTTGATGTTGGTCATGTTGCAAAGTTTGCCGCGGCGTTCGCTGCCCTTTGGCTTGCGGCCGCGCATTGGCTTGTCCTGTCGCAAATACGAGATCAGCTCACGGCGTAGTTCACCGCGCGGCAAGGCGTAAATCGCCGTGTAGATTGCCTCGTGCGATACCGACAGACCAGGTGGCTGCTCCGTTCCCGCCTCCATCCGCTTACGCCTGCCCGATATCTGCTCGGGGGACCAACCCAGACGCAAAAGCCCCGCCACACGGCCGAACAGCTCACCATCATGCGCCAGAACAGGCCTGCGTCCAGTCAGGCGACGATCTGCCTCGGCCTGCGTCGCCGCAGCCTGCGCCCGGTAGGAGGTCGCGCCGCCATGCCGATTGATCTCGTCCGAAATCATGCCCGCAGAGCGATCCAAGTCGCGTGCAATCGCCCGCACGCCCCAGCTATCACAAAGGCGAACCTCGATCATCGATCGATCAAACACCGTTAGCTTACGTCGTTGCCCTGCCATCCCACCACCCTACACCCGTTGGCCCGGCGTGGGTGTTCGCTCCGGAACTTGAATCCGCCGTCTATAAAGCGATGGGGATTGTTGACGTCATAAACCGTTTGATCATAAGGGGAGCGGCCGTTCGAGGCCAAGACTTGGCGGCGACAGTCATAAGCGGCACCCTTGCAACCAAACAGTTTCGGCAAGAGACCTTCCTCGTTTTGACAGACGAGTTCTAATGGTCATTAGAGATTAAGGTAGTAGCTCCAGAGTTATATTCTACTCTATTCTACTCTACTCTGGTTTTGCTCTGTATTTTCGAGCGGCTCACCAAAAGACGGCTTGTTTCAGCATTAAAAATATCCCTGCAAAACCTGCGGCTGTCTCCCTTCACCCTGGTAACAGCCAGCGAAGTTGCGGAACAGCGGCACCTGTTCGCCAGACAGCACCTCGACACCGCAGTGGCGACATGCCGACACCCAGGCCAGATGTTTGCCGCGGGATAACCACCCAAATGCATCTAGGTGCTTTACTTGGCGTCAGAACGTTGAGGCGCACGAAACTCTGCTATAATGCAGTGCTTCAGCCGCCTTGGACACAGCCGATGGTCCAAGCCAGTTCATCCCACCCGACCCAGGACGAACGCAAGCTGTGCACACGGCTTCCGATTGTGGTGTAATCGTCTACCGATGCCCCCAACATGACGCTCGTGCATAATCCGGGCTAGATCCGTGACGCCCTGCACCATGCGCCTCACGGATCGAGTACATTACGATGCTACCGCTCGTGATCAGCTTATCGCGACCGGCTCAGGTGGGCGGCGGGGGTGCCTTGCGAGCCTGCGCCATCTCATCGACGTCAATCTCGGAACCAGCCTCATTGTCGGTGCCAAGCATGGAAGCGCCAGGGTCGAACGGCTCAGTCTTCTTATCGGACTTGTTTTCAGTGATCTGCTGCTTCAACTGTGCGCCCTCGGCGCCAACCGGCATCAGTCCGTCTTCGTCGGTCATGTCTGTGCTCCTCGCTCTAGATCACGATGTGGTCTTGCAAAGCTCCACGTTAAGGGCGGACGGCGTCACATAATGCGGCATGAGCTGTAATCGCCTGGCACCAACCCAGGCTGTCGATTACCTTCGGGTGGAGGCGGCCAGGCTCATGATGGACGAGAGGAATCACCCGATTGATGTCGTTGCACGTCTTATCGGCTTTGCGGAGCAGGCGGACTGGCATACCTTCCAAGTGCTGACCGAAAGGTCCTCGCTCCAGCGCGACTACGTCAATCGACGTTATCCGTCGACACCTGTTGCAAGCCACATCTGGCTCTGGGTCGGTGTCGAGAACAGGCAGACAAGATCCGGCATGAAGCACCTGCGGGACACAAATGGGAGCGTCCGGCCCACGCTCCCGGCCGATGAAAGTCGAATGGGCTCGCCGAGTAAGAGACGTGTGTGCCGAGCAGAGCTTCCATTCTTCTTCAAGCAAGGGGGGTCCACGGCGTGGATGGGATCCGACGCCCTAAGGGCGATAACGGACGGCTGTTGGATGGTCGAGGTCGATACTTGTTCATGATGGGGCCCGCCTATGGCGGGGAGGCGGGCTATACGTTGCGCATCCAGATCCGTTGACCGTCAGCTGCGACAGGCAAGGCCCGAGCCAAGGCGCAGTCGCTAAAACGGGCGCACCTGGAAAAGAAAAGGTTCCTGGTGCAGGAGGTATGGAAGGTGGTCCTAAATGGAAACGTTAGTAGGCTCTTAATACTCCGGTTTAATCAAATCTTCCTCATCTTGAAATATGCTGATGAGATAGCTCAAGCGGGGAGCCTCATGTATCGTCACCAAGATCGTCCGGGCTACAAACCAAGAGATGCGTCATCATGACCATCACCATTACCGCGTTTGAACGGTCACCCGATGGCGGGCGTGGATTGGCGCGTGATACGCGCGTTCGCTGGGCGCTGGAAGAAGTCGGCCAACCCTATGAGGTTCGCCTTGTCTCCTTCCTGGCTATGAAAGAACCCGTGCATCTGGCGCTGCATCCTTTCGGGCAAATACCAACATATCAAGATGGCGGTCTCACCTTGTTCGAGACCGGGGCAATCGTGTTTCATATTGCCGAACGCCATTCGGGCTTGCTGCCTGGAGACGCTCATGCACGAGGGCGTGCGATGACCTGGATGTTCGCTGCGCTCAACACCGTGGAGCCAACTATCCTTGAACTCGTGACGGCAAAGCTTGTGGAGGGCGACAAACCCTGGACCCCGGCGCGCCTGCCACTGGTCATGGATCGTATCCGCATCCGGTTGGGTCAACTTTCCAGCCACTTGGGTGACGCAGACTGGCTCGACGGCGCGTTCAGCGCGGGTGACCTGATGATGGTGTCGGTGCTGCTCAGGTTGAAAATGTCGGGCGTTTTGACGGAGTATCCCAACCTCGCCGCCTATGTTGCCCGCGGTGAGGCGCGGCCTGCCTACAAGCGAGCTTTCGATGCTCAGCTAGCGCTTTACAGAGACATGTCATCGACCGGCTGATTAAAGCTTGGTGTAAGTCGCTATACCGGTCCAGTAGTACAGCGTCTTGTCGAACCGGCTCGTCCTAAAGGGACGTAGAAGGTGCTCTAGGCGAGTTCGAGTTGCAGTTGTGCATAACCGTATGGATGAAATTTGCGGCAGTCCGCTCAAGCGCATCACGATGCAGGGGGAACGAGAATATAGACGAAGCATTCTAGAACGTCTAAACTATTTGCATGGTCAGAACTGCTCACTTCTCGGCACAGCACTTTATTGATGCCGCTGTCGCCCTCGTGGCCGAGAGTGGCCCTAGAGCTGCAACAATGCAGGCAATAGCGCACCGCGTCGGCGCACCGACCGGATCAATCTATCATCGGTTTAAATCCCGGTCGGCCATTCTTGCTACGGCCTGGAACGCGAGCTACGGCGCGCTGGCGAGGGTACTGACGCCACTGCTGCAGGCCGCCCGCCCGCGTGAGGCTGCCCTAGCGCTGCTGCCTTGGGTAGGCGAGGACCGGCTCCGTGCACGCTTCCTGCTGCTGCATGAGCCCGTTTCCCTGTTTGAGGACACGCCGCCTCCAGAGTTATTGCGAAAGGAGATGGAGCAGCTGGAGAGCGAGATGGATCACGCCTTCCGCGCCTGCGTTTCCAGGATCGGGGACGGTATGATTCGGGAGGAAGACCTTGCGCGTGCCAAGTTCCTGATCTTTGACGCGCCTGTCGCCATCCTCCGCTCACACCTAATCGGAGTTGGTATTGTCCCTGCTTTTGCCGGGCAGATGATCGCCGAACTTCATGCCGGGGTGCAATTCGACAGCGTCATTACGCCGCGAGCCCGCGATCCGCGTGAGACCCTCTCACCAACATCGCTTTAGAATAATCATGAACAATTTAGTCGATGAACGGCTCATCAAGCTGCACACGCACGAGGATTTCGAGGGCATGCGTGCAGCCGGAAGGCTTGCGGCAGAGACCCTCGACATGATCACAGCGCAGGTTCGTGAGGGCATCACGACTGCGGACGTGGACCAAGTGTGTCACGAATTCATTCTGGACCACGGTGCCATTCCGGCTTCCCTCGGCTACCGGGGCTACACGCATGCAACCTGCATCTCTCTGAACCATATCGTCTGTCATGGCATACCTGGAGGTCGAGTTCTGATTGAGGGAGATATTCTCAACATCGACCTCGCCGTTATCCTAGATGGGTGGCATGGGGACAGCAGCCGCATGTATACGGTCGGCAAGATCGGCATCCGCGCGATACGTCTGATCGAGGTTGCCTACGAGGCGATGATGCGCGGCATCGCAGCCGTGCGCCCTGAGGCGACATTGGGCGATGTCGGCTTCGCTATTCAGGATTACGTCGAGGCCGCGCAGTTCAGCGTGGTGCGGGATTTCTGCGGCCATGGCCTTGGCCGTGTTTACCATGGCGCTCCCGACGTTTTAAATTACGGGCAGAAAGGCGAAGGCATCAGGCTCCGTCCCGGCATGTTCCTGACGGTGGAGCCGATGGTCAACGCGGGACGGTTTGAGGTGAAGGTGCTCAGTGATGGCTGGACGGCCGTGGCCCGTGACTGCAGCCTGTCCGCGCAGTTCGAGCACAGCGTTGGCGTAACTGAGAGCGGCTGCGAGATCTTTACCCTGTCGCCTGCTGGACTCAACAAGCCGGTGTAACGATACAGTTCCATAAACGTCAGATCCTACGCAGAGAGAATTTGGCAGCAGGGTAGCTCCGCTTTCGAGGCGTATATCGACGCTCGTTTTTCTTGCCTGCGAGCGGACCGGAAACTATCTGCTTACGACTTGTGAAAAAGTTGCGGCCCAGGACGTGTGCGTCAACCGGGCCGCCTCCGCAGCCCAGTACGACTGACGAGAACCGCCTCGTCTAGCGCCGTGTGTGGTTCCTGGCCGAGCAGAGCGACCAGGCGCCGGTTGTCGAGACATAGCGGGACTTGCCACAGATAACGCATCTCGATCACTTCGCGCAGGAAGGTCACGAACGGGGCGGCGAGATAGACCGGTAGCCAGTTGAACGGCCTGATTGGAACCCCACCGCCCAGCAAGCGCTGAACGGCATCCGCCATTTCACGCCCTTGGAGGAAATGGCCACCGAAGTGCAGCCGCTCCTCGTCCGCCAGGTCGCCGTCTCGGTCGGCCAACGATGCCACGACCTCCGCCAAGTCTGGGAGGTAGGCCCAGGCATGCCCGATCCCGGGCCGTTCGGGCGTTACCACTCGGCGCAGGTCCGTGCCGTTACCCAGGAGAACTGAGCTAACCCAGGAACTGGGAGCTTGCGGTCCATAGTAGTCGCCTGCGCGCACGATAAGCGTGCGCAGGCCCGTGACCGAGGCCTCATGCAACATCGCCTCCATCTCGACGCGTATGCGCCCTTTCCGCGTTTGGGGATGCTGCGGCGCATCCTCCGCCACGACATGTCCCGCCTCACGCCCGTAGACATAGACGCTGGCAGGATAGACCAGGCGTGCATTGACCGCCTTGGCTGCCGAGATCGCGTTGCGCAGCATTGGAATGGCAAGACCACGCCAATTGCGATAGCCGGGCGGGTTGGCGCCGTGGAAGATCAGGTCGACGGACTCTGCGGCACGCACTACGTCCTCTTCCCGCATGGCATCACCCAGCACCCAGTCGACCCCTGCCGGACCGGTTTGACCGGCTCGAATTAGGTCACGTGCAAGGCCGCGAACTGTCCAGCCGTGTCGCAGCAGCGCCAGGGCGACTTCCCCTCCTATGCCACCAGTCGCGCCGATCACCAGCGCCAGCTTCTTCTTCGTCATTGTCCGTCTCCTTGCTGCCAAGGAGAAGAATGATCTCGGGTCATACTGACAGACATTGATGAAACGCGTTGGTCGGCTATACATAAACGTATGGTGGATCCTGAATGGCATCTGTGGCGGGCGTTCCTCGCCGTATCACGCGACGGCAGCCTTTCAGCTGCTGCCCGCAGCCTCAACCTGACCCAGCCGACTCTCAGCCGCCAGATCGCTGCCCTGGAGCGCACGCTCAGCCTGCCCTTGTTCACCCGCTCAACGGATGGCTTGAGGCCGACGGAACGCGCGCTATCCCTTTTGCCGTATGCCGAAGCCATGGCGGCGGCGGCTGCAAGCCTGCTGCGTGCCGCCTCGGGAGCCGATGATGCGCTTCAAGGCACCGTTCGGCTGGCTGCAAGCGAGGCCATGGGCGGCCTCGCCCTGCCATCCATGCTGACCAGGTTTCGTAACGCCAATCCCGGCGTAGACATCGAACTGTCGCTGAGTGACCGCAACGAAGACATCCTGCGCCACGACGCCGATCTTGCGGTCCGCAACACGACCCCGACCCAGGCAGCCCTGGTGTCGCTGAGGATCGGCGAGGTTCCAGTCCGCCTGTTCGCGCACAGGGATTATGTCCAGCGTCATGGCCTGCCTGCCACCGTGCACGACCTGCCGCGTCATACGCTCATCGGCCGAGAGGAGCATGCACACAGGATCCAGCACGTCCTTGGGGTTGAGCATCAGTTCGCATTCCGCTGCAACTCCGAACTCGGTGTCGTCGAGGCGCTACGTGCTGGATACGGCATCGGTTACTGCCAGGAACCGCTCGGTCGGCAAAATCCCGACTTGGTGGCTGTCCTGCCTGAGCTTGTCCTGGCCCAACTCGGCATCTGGCTGGTCGTGCATGAGGACCTCCGAACCGTAAGGCGTATCAGAAGTCTGTTCGATTATCTCGCCTCGCAACTGACAGATTATGTCGGTCTGAGACACCCGTGCTGACGAACGACGAGTCTCAGCGCCACTGTCATTCACAAGTAAGCCGCTTGACAATTGGATGACCTACCCGGTCGCCGCTGGCTGCTTCGCGCCAGAAGCGGCAGTTCGCAGCTCCTCAGAGGTCTTCCCGAAGCGGACATAGGTGTAGTGTGCTGTCCAGGAGCTGGTCGGCTAGGAAAGTTCACAGCCGGGAGAATATTCTTTTGAAACAGACTGCAAATTGCTCCTCGCCCGTTGCTCTCGTGACGGGCTCAACTTCTGGAATCGGTGTTGCGATAGCGCGGCGCTTGGTCAGCGAGGGATATGCCGTGATTTTACACTCGCGCAGCTCTGCCGAAGCGGGGCACGCTCTTGCCGCCGAACTCGGAAAGGCTACGTATATTCAGGCTGACTTGGCCGACGATGCCGACAGGGTCAGGCTTGTGCGAGAGGCCGTGTCTTGCTGGGATCGCCTTGACGTCCTCGTCAACAACGCGGGTATCAGCCGCGTTATTCCTCATGCCGATCTCAAGACGGCGTCGCCTGACATCTGGCATGAACTTCACGAAGTCAACGTGGTCGCTCCGTTTCGCCTTGTGGCGGAGGCTGAAATCGCTCTGAAAGATGCGGCCCGTCGCGGTCGACCGGCCTGTGTCGTGAATGTCAGCTCACACGCTGGCGTCCGCCCCAAAGGCGCATCAATCCCTTATGCCGCGTCCAAGGCAGCGTTGAACCACGTCACTCGCCTCCTCGCCGTAGCGCTTGCCCCGAATATAAGGGTCAATGCCGTTGCCCCAGGCCTCGTGGACACACCTCTGACAGCAGATTGGACTGCTGCCCAGCAGCTTTGGCAGGAACGGTCGCCCATGAAGCGGGCCGCTAGCCCGGCGGATATCGCCCAAATCGTGATGATGCTGATCGATTCGGACTATCTGACCGGTGAAATTGTGCTCGCCGATGGAGGTCTGAACCTTACGTAATGGCTACCCGCTGACGCATGAAGCCTTTGACACCGATCTTGCCCAGTCGTGAGACGGCTCCGCCGTTGAACATCGTTCTCACTATTGTTTTCAAATCAAGGAAGACCAGACGATTACCGACGTCATGCCGCTTCCGGCCAACTTTGACCAATCAGCTGGTGTAGTGGACGTCAGCTTGGGTCGAATGCAGCAATAGAGGGGCAGGCTGCCAACGCTTCCCACTCTGATGTCGCCGACTGCCGCTAGAGGCAGATTACCCGCGCCCTTTACCTTCTAATTGCAACACTTGAACGACGGTAATGGCTGGCGAGCGTTTAAGAGATCGGCTGCGGCGGGATGGCACCTGCAGTAGGGGATATTTCCTGTCGGGATTTTAATCACTGACCTGATGCGCAGGTCGGGGACATAGATCTCACGCACCGGACGCCCGCCTAGTCCAGCCCCGGCTCATCGTTTCGGTTACGGGCTGCCGGATGCGTGACTATATCGCCGCGGCGATGCTCAATCGGGAAGCAATTATCCCAATCACCTACCGACCTGAGAACGTCGGACGGGTCCTCTAGCCAGCCTGTAAAGGCTTATTCTTTTTCCGACATGCAGAGGATTATAATACAATAGAACTTGAAAAATGCTCTTTCAAGAAAAGAATAATGGTCCGCACCGGGTATCCATGCCGCCGCGGGTCTTTCCCATCTCGTATCCGTTCGAGCTGCTCTTTCGCGATAAACCCGCCTATTATTTGTTCAGCGCCAGTGATCGGTGACGAACGAAGCTGCGGCGTCCATGGCGTCGCGAGCGCCCTGGATGCTCTCAACGGATCTCTGAAAGACGTGGTGCAGCCCTTCATAGACGTCTAACAGAACTATACCGCCCAGCGCATTAGCTGCCTCGGCATAGCGTCGTGCGTCGTCCAGCAAGACCTCGTCACTCCCCACCTGGATGGCCAAGGGTGGCAGCGACCTAGGGACATCAAAGAGAGGTGAAGCACGCCCATCCTCTGGGTCCGCACCCGCCAAGTAGGTCATCGCGGCATCCGCCAGGACCTGTGGCGGCCGGAAGACGGGGTCGTGGGTCGCAGGATCGGTAAACGAGGCGCCGCTGAGAGTCAGGTCGGTCCAAGGCGAGAAGACCACCACCGAGGCGATTATGGGTGATTGGTCATCCCCTTTGGCGGCTGCCCCCAGCGCCAATGCCCCGCCTGCGGAATCACCGGCAAGAGCGATCCGATGGAAGCCGCTCTCACCTAACCATCTGCGGGCCGCGACGGTCGCGTCAAACGCAGCCGGAAACGGATGCTCCGGTGCCAGAGGATAATCCAGCACGAATACCGCAACGCCTGTCCGCGCAGCCAACTGGCTGGCGAGGCCGCGATATGCTTTCGCCGAGCCCATCATATAGGCACCCCCGTGCAAGATGAGCTGCTGCCGGTTCTGTGGACACACAACTTAAGCTGACGCTTTGATACGCTCGAACTCCATAGGGCTCAGATATCCGATGGTCGAGTGGCGTCGGCGCGGGTTGTAGAACCGCTCGATGTAATCGAACACGTCAGCCCGGGCCTGGTCCCGGGTGCGATACACCTTGCGAGCTGTCCGCTCGGTTTTCAGCGAGGAGAAGAAGCTCTCCATCGCTGCATTGTCCCAGACGTTACCCGACCGGCTCATGCTGCATGTGACGCCGTGATCCACTAGGAGCTTCTGAAACTGCTCACTGCTATATTGGCTTCCCTGATCCGAGTGGTGGAGCAGCGCGTTTGGTTTACCGCGGCGCCAGATCGCCATCATCAGCGCATCCGCGACGAGCTGGGCGGTCATGGTCGCGCTCATCGACCAGCCCACCACGCGGCGTGAAAACAGGTCGATGACGGCCGCTACGTAGAGCCAGCCCTCGGCTGTCCAGAGATAGGTGAAGTCGGCGATCCACTTCTGGTTTGGCGTCGTGGCGTCGAACTGGCGATCCAGCACGTTGTCTGCCGCTTCGTGCCGGGTGCCCTTGTCCGAAGGCAGACCCCGGCGGCGTGGCCTTGCCCGCAAGGCGTGCTCACGCATCAACCGCTCGACACGGTGCAGCCCGCATGCGGCCCCCTCGGCCAGCACGTCGTGCCAGACCCGCCGGGCGCCATAGGTCCGGTCACTGCCGACGAAGCTGGCCTTGATCTGGGCGCCGAGAACCTCGTCACCGCGCGCCCGGGCACTGGGCGACCGGGAGAGCCAGGCATGAAACCCACTGCGCGAGACATCGAGCGCCTCGCAAAGCCACCGCACCGGCCAGATCCCTCGATGTTTCGCGATGAAGCCGAACTTCACAACAACTCCCTCGCGAAGTAGGCCGCGGCTTTTTTTAGAATGTCGCGCTCAGCCTTGAGCTTGGCGACCTCACGCCGCAGCCGATCGATCTCCTGCTGCTCGGGCTTGACCTGGCCGTGACCCGGAAAGGCCTGCCCAGGATCCGCAGTGAGCTCCTTGATCCAACGCCGCAGGATGTTTTCACCGACATCCAAGTCTCGGCTGGCTTGCACCACCGAAACACCACGCTCCTTGACCAGCCGGACCGCCTCCAGCTTGAACTCTCGGCTGAACTGTCGCCGTACCATCCCCACCCTCCAATCTCATGAAACACCCTAATCTCGGTGTCCACGAAACCGGCAGCAGCTCAAGAATAGAATTGCCCGGTCGGAGGGCGCGTTACAGGGGCTTACCCACCAGCCGCTCACCGCCTGCTCATGGACGTCCGCGAGATCGACACCGGGCGCGATGGGTGTCATCGCTGTCATGGCGTCGTAGGCCTCGCGCATCGTGCCCGTGAGGTTCAGAAAATGCGCACGCATCGCGCTGAGAACCACGATCTCGGCTTCGCGATCAGCATCTGAAATCTGATGGAATATCTCAACCAGGCCGGGAGCGGCGATCTCTGTCATGGTCATCTTTCCTTGTGCACGCGACCTGTTCGCGGTGCTGCGGAGGACATGATCCATTCCTATTTCGCCTTCTAGACAGCTTAATAGACTAGCATGTATTCCATCCAGGACTTTTGGGGCTACTATGGACCGGCTTGATTCCATCCGCCTTTTCGTTCGCGTCGTGGAGCGGGGCAGCTTCTCGGCGGCCGCCCGTGAGGCTGGTATCGGACAATCAGCCGCCAGCAAGCAGGTTGCTGCTCTGGAAGCACATCTCGGCACGCAATTACTCCTGCGCACCTCGCGAAAACTGCGAATGACCGAAACAGGACAGGCCTTCTACGCATCCGCCGCCCAGCTGCTGGACGATTACGCGGCATTGGAGCGCTTGGCCGGCCGTGGCCAATCAGCTCCTGCGGGGCTTGTCCGTATCAGCGTGGCGCCGGTGTTCGGGCGGCTTTACATTGTGCCCAACCTGCACGAGTTCCTTGAATGCCACCCTGGTATTTCCGTAGACATGTGGGTCTCCCACAGGCAGGTCAACCTGGTAGAGAACGGCATTGACCTTGCTATTCGCCACGGCGATCTTGCGGACTCGGCGATGACGGCACGGAAGCTCGCCAGCAGCCCGATCATAACCGTTGCCACCCCCACCTATTTTGAACGCTTCGGCGTGCCGACGAATCCTGCGGCCCTTGTCCACCATGCCTGTGTGGCATTTACCAGCCGAGAGGAAGTCCGGCCGTGGGTCTTCAAGGGGCAGGACGGTGTAGCCATGATCCATCATCCAGACGGAAGATATCGCTCTGATGACGGCGAGCAGATCAGGGCGGCAGCGCTGGCTCATCTTGGCATCGTCCATGTTCCAGCATGGATAGTAGCGCCAGAGCTCAAATCCGGCGCGCTGCGCTGCGTGCTGCAGGATTATGAAGCCGAATCGCTTCCCATCAGTGCTGTTTATCCCTCGCGACGCGGATTGACTGTGAAGGTTCGTCTTATGATCGATTTCGTCGATGCGATCATAAGGCGGGACCTGTGTGCCCCGGAAGGGGCGGGCCTATTAGACGCAACATAGAAATAGGCAAGAGAAAGCCCGTTCTTGGGAGACATTCGATTTTGCACCAACGCTCTGGTCGGGTTGAAGGTCAGTCCCCGGCCTTGTAACGCCGCACCGTTTCCGCTCCTGCTCCCAAAAGCCACCTGAGATGGAACATGGATCAGTCAAAGTCTGGTTCTGTCGTGCCCTAGCTTCGCCTACCAGCATCCAGCGCTGTACGAAGCCATGGTCACGATGCCAATCGGCCTGCGTTTCGCAGAGGCTGAAACACCACCGGTCCAGCGTGGGCGCTCCAACCTCATAGGGCTGATGGGCCCCCGGTCGGCGGCAAAACGTTCAAGCAATCCCAAGGCAGGCGTCGTCCTGTCGCGGCTATCGGGAGAAGACACCATGACCTTTGTCAGCGTCACCCGGCTGCGTATCCGCTCGGCTCGGTTCATGCCGCGTTTCGCGCTGTACGCACTCAACTCCTTGCGACAGTGCAAGCAGGCGCACGGGTTCCTGGAATGCTCCCTGCTGCAAGACCGTAAGCTCACGTTCTGGACCATGACGCTGTGGCGGGATCAGGCGGCCATGCGTGCTTACATGACTGGCGGCGCGCACTTGAGGGCTATGCCAAAACTGCAGGAATAGTGCGACGAGGCAAGTGTCGTGCACTGGACGCAAGATGTTTCCACGCTGCCGGGTTGGGAAGGGGCGGATCAACGAATGCACACGCTTGGACGGCCATCCAAGGTGCGACATCCAAGCGTCGTCCACGCCAGCCTGGGCTTCGCTGCACCACGCATAACCGCAGCCGCCCCGATCAAGCCGATATAGCTGGACGACTGCTGTCGACGTCTAATTGTTCTTCGTCGCCTCTAACCCGGACAGGCATCTTACGGCTGTTGAAGCCGGATCAGCGCTTCCCTACCCTACCGGAAGGCAGCCTCTTGAAGGGCGTACAGGCCGGCCGTCTGCCCTTCCAGTTGTTCAGCTTGCTGAAGCCAGCGCTACGGCGTCTGCGCCAGCGGGTAAGCGGAATGGGCATGTTGGGTCGGTCGCCGCCCGCCAGACCGCTTCGGCCACGTCAATCGACCGAGTGATCAAGCCTGGGTTTTCGAAATTCGCGAAGACGCCCTGGGCGATGGCAGAATAAGGTTCCGGAATGCCGTTCTGCATACGAGTTCGGGCGTTGTCGCCGAAGCTAGTCTCCGGAGCCAGTCCAGGAAGCACCAGGTTCACGCGCACGTTGAACTGCGCCACTTCCAGCGCGAGAGATTCCGAGAACGCGTTCACCGCAGCTTTGCTGGCTGTATAGACCGACAAAAGATGGAGCGGCTTCAGGGTCACGGTCGACGTGACATTGATGACGACCCCGGCGTTCCGCTCCCTGAACTGGGGCAGGACAGCCTGAATCATAGCCATCGTGCCGAAGGTGTTGGTCTCGAAGACGTCGCGGATCGTCTCCATCGACGTGCCTTCAAGGGCATTCAGCACTCCGACGCCCGCGTTGTTGACCAGGACGTCGATAGGCCCGGCCGTGTCTACGGACACGCGAATGCTTTCCGGGTCCGTGACATCGAGAGGCAGGATCCGCAGCCGCTCGGACCGGGGCAGCAGATCTTCGCGCGGCGTGCGCATTGTCGCGATGACTGTCCACTCGCGATCGAGAAAATAGCGGGCAGTCTCCAGACCGAATCCGGACGAACAACCGGTGATCAAGATGGTCTTCATGGGAGGCTCCTGTAGTTGTTCTACCAGACTAAAATAGGTATTGGCAGTCGGACGTGCTACGATCGCAAGTCCGGAATGTATGTCCCAGAGTCCAGATTGAGCGATCCGCTTGCCGAGATTGTTACCTTGCTCCAGCCGAGCGCCTCGTTCTCGAAGGTTGTCGAAGGCGCGGGCCAGTGGCGGGTCAGCCGCGTGGAGGCGGGGCGTCCGTTCTACTCCGTGATCCTGGGCGGTTCGCTGCGCCTTGCAGTTTATGGACACGAGGAGATGACCCTCGAGACGGGCGACTTCGTTCTGATCCCGGCCGCGTATGACTTCACGATGTCCAGCCTCGAACCGGTGACTGTGAAGGATGCCGGGACATATCCGATAGAGTTGACGCCGGGACAGTTCCGGATCGGTTGCCAAGACGGACCGCCTGATGTTCGAGCGCTCATTGGCTATTGCGTGTTCGGCTCGTCAGACGCGTCCCTGCTGGTGTCCCTCCTTCCGCAGCTCATCCACGTTCGCGGCGAGAGCAGGTTAGCGACCCTCGTGCAACTCGTGGATGAGGAGTCCAGGCAAAGGCGCCCTGGCCGAGACGTCATTCTGGCGCATCTGCTCGAGGTCATCCTCATCGAGGCACTCCGCTCCACCAAGGGGCCTGGGACATCGCCGGGGCTGGTGCGGGGGCTTGGCGACGAACGTCTCGCCACCGCTCTGCGGCTCATGCACGAACGGCCTACCCATCCTTGGACGGTCGCGGAGTTGGCAAGGAAGACGGCGCTTTCCAGATCGACATTCTTCGAGCGGTTCAGACGGGCGGTGGGCGTCGCCCCGATGGAGTATCTGCTCCATTGGCGGATGGCCCTGGCGAAGGATCTGCTGCGGCGGGAAGGCGGTGGCGTCGCCGAAGTGGCGCAAAGCGTGGGGTACAGCTCCGCAAGCACGTTCAGCGTCGCGTTCGCTCGCCACGTCGGCTTGCCGCCCATGCGATATGCGCGCGAGCAACGGGATGCCTGATGCACCTTGTGACCTGAGTAAGCGCGATGTTCGGGCAGTGCGAGCAAGTCCGGCATGATCGAGAAGGCAAGCAAGGCAATGACTTTAGGCGACCTCAATTTCGCGTCCATCGCGTAACCTCGGAGCGCATGCCGTAAACCATGCTGAGAAGACTGCGATGAGCAGAAAGATGCCGACGATCGTCGACTTCAGACCTATGAGATTACCGATCAATCCTGCAGCCAGCGATCCTACAGTCGCTGCGCCGTAAGTCACCGCTCCATAGAGCGATGCCAATGCACCTTGACGGGCGGGCTCGCTCCCCTTGGTCAGCACCACCAGTGACAACCGATAGGCGAGCCCTGTGCCGAAGCCCAGGACAGGGAAGCCGAGCAGCGCCACCAGCGGGTGCCCGATCGCAACCCCAACAGGAACCAGCACTGCCCCGGCAACCATTGCAGACAAGCCCGAAACCCAGGGCGCGATGCGGTGGCTGTGACAACGAATTTTGGCCCAGTTGTGCTGATGAATTCTGGCCCACCTCCCGGTGTTTGACGTGCTGGTCCTGGCCGCGGCCAGGACCAGCACGTCGGTCGTCTTCTTGGGTTCGCGGTGTCAGGGCTTGGGCGCTTTGCGCTGTGCCGTCGTACGGCGGAACCGATAGGAGTCTGTGCCGGTCGTGATGATGTGCGCGCGGTCAGTCAGGCGATCGATCAGCGCCTTGCACAGACGCGGGTTGGGGATGACCTGTGACCATTCGGAGAATGGCAGGTTGGTTGTGACGATCACCGCCGCCTTCTCCGCCCTGTCGGCGATGACCTGGAACATCAGCTCGCAAGCGGTTTCGGCGAGCGGCACGTAGCCCAGTTCGTCGATGCAGATCAGGTCCAGCCGCTCCCAACGACCCAGCGCGCGGCTGAGCTGGTTGGCGTGCGCCGCCTCGGCCAGCTCGTTGACCAATGCCGTTGCCGTGGTGAACCGGACCCGTCGCCGCTGCCGGCAGGCGGCCACGCACAAGCCCGTCGCCAGATGGGTCTTTCCCGTGCCGGCATCGCCGACCAGCAGGATCGGCTCTGCCCTGGTTATGTAGTCGCCTTCGGCCAATGTCCGCAGTTGAGTGGCGGCAACCCCGGAGCGGTCGAATTCGAACGCGTCGAGGGTTTTCATGCGCGGCAGTCTGGCCTCGTGCAGCAGCCGCGCAATCGCCCGGCTCTCGCGCTCCTCCATCTCGGCGGCCAGCAGCGCCTCGAGGTAGCCGATGTGGGAGTGTCCCTCGCGGGTGGCGGCGTCTGCCAGCCGCGCGAACTGGCCGCCGATCGTCGGCATGCGCAGCGCCTTGCAGTGCTGCCGGATGGCTTGGTCCTGGAGGTCGGCCATCATGCCGTGCCCGCGCAGGGCGCCGAGAGCAGCACGTCATACTCGGCCATCGTCGGCATCGGCCGGTCGTAACGGGCCAGTTCGCCAACATCGACCGCACAGGGTTGGCCTTTGCGCAGCGCTGCTTCTGTCAGCAGATAACGCACCGCCGCCACGTCACAGGCCCCAAGCGACACCGCCGCGGTGACCGCGACGCGCAGCTTGTCGTGGCCGAACTCCTGCCCCAGCGCCACGACCGCCACCATGGCGCGGGTGCCATTCTGTTTGCCGTGCCTGGCCAGCAGCCGCTCCCAGAGTTCGTCGTAGCAGGCGGGCCAGCGACCGGCCGCGCGCCATTGTGCCAGCGGCTTGGAGCCTGCAAAGGCGCCTGGCTTGTGGCTCAGCACGTCCAGGTAATGCTCAAGGTCCAGCACCTGCTGGCGACGGCTGTGGCAGCGCTCGTGCCGTGCAACCCGGCGGCCGGCGTGCCAGATTTCGACGTGCAGCGGATATACGCGTGCTTCCACCCGCGTGCCCGCGCGGAGCGGCACCGAGTAGGCGTTGGTCTTGACCATCACGCAGCCCTGCTTGTCGACCAGAGGTGTCGTCACGTCCGCTAGATCGAATCCTTCGGGCACACGCGCCAGAAGATGCGGGCGCTCCGCCGCCATGGCGATGCCGACAGGCTCCGTGCGGCCATCCAGGATCCGCGCCTCGTCGTGACGGCACCCGGTCAGCAACAGCGCATTCAGGGCGTCCAGGTCGGCAACATGGGGCACCGGGACAAGGTGGTTGCGGCGGAAGTAGCCGCCCTCTCCCTCGATGCCGCCTTTCTCATGACCCTCGCCGGGCGTGCAGAACTCCGCCTGGAAACGCCAATGCGAACGGAACGCCACGAACCGGACCGTCTCCTCCCGCCGGTAGCCCCGCAGGATTTTGCGCACCGCGCTGGCCAGATTGTCGTAACGCAGCAGCCGGAACACGCCGCCGAAATAATCGAACGCATGCTCGTGCGCTTCGAGAAACGCCTGTTGCGTCGCATGCAGATACGCCCGGTGGAACGCCGCCCCGCTAGCCATCGAGCGCATCGCGAACACCTGCACCCTGGTCCGCTCGTCGCCCAGATCGACCCAGGCCTCATACCAATCCACCTGGGCCTCGACGCCCACGGCGTAGCTCTGCGGCACGAACGTCTCGCGCCGGACCAGGCCCAGGGCCCGTTTGCGGGACCGAACATGGTTGCGCACGGTAGACTCCGCGACAGCCGCGTCCGGAAACTCGGTCAGGATCCGGCGGTAGATGCGCCGTGCCGTATGCCGCTGCTTGCGCGGCGCACGTCGATCCTCGTCCAGCACCTGATCGATGAACGCCATGACCAGGCCGAGTTTTGGCTGCGCTCGCGCCGGGTAGCGATGCGCCGGCGGCACCGCACCGACGATCGCCTGCCGCACCATCCGTCGATGAACCCCGAACTTGGCCGCCACACCGGCAATCGTGCCGACGCCAAATTCATGCTCCTGACGCAGCTGCTCGAACAATTCCACTCTGGCTTTCCAATCCACTCCGAGCCTCCTGGCAGAACCAGGATGACCGTAGGTTGAGGGACGGAAGGTGGGCCAAAATCCGTCAGCACTCTGGGCCAGAATTCGCTAGCAGAGCCATGCGGGCCAGGCGCGCGCTGAAGATCTGCGCAAGTGAACTGCTCAACAGGTAAGCAACGATCCCGATCGCGATGATTGATCCGGGGCCATCCATGTCCGCGAAGAAGCTCGGCAACAGCGAGAGCGCGAGGCTGATTGTCACCCAAGACAGGCTGCCAAGTGCCAAGGGGATCCATTGCTGGCGAATGACTGGTGCGATGCTGCGCAGCGTGACCGAACCATGTGCTGTCAGGGTCGCCCGGTTCATATCCCGGTTTCGAACGAGGACGGGGACGAGGATAACGAGAAGGACGAGGCTGATGACTGTATGGCCGAGAAATGTGACGGCCGCAGCATTGTGTCCGAAGGCGAGGATGCAGATTTCCGTCAGTGAAGTGCCGACGACGGCTCCGGCAAGATTACCGGTCGCCGAGATCGCACGCCCGCGAGCGCCGAAGGCCGTGACAACCAGAGCCGAGGCCGATCCCGTCCCGAACCCGCCTGCAAGGCCCGTCAGGGCGCGGCCAATCATCAGGCCTGGGAGTGCTTGCCGTCGCGAGCACGGCGTCGCCAAGCATCACCACTGCTAGAGCAACGCAAAGGAACAGCGGCGACCATCGCACCAGTCGCGGCTGCGATAGCACCAGCAGGACGATGCAGAGCACGCCCACGTAGCACACCATCGTCATGCTGATCTCGAGCGGGTCGAGCCTGAGGGTCTGCCGGAAGATCGGCAGCAGCGGGTGCATCGCATTCGAGGAGACGAGCAGGTTGGCGAAGGCCAAGGCGGCCAGAACGCCTTGCGCGGAACGCAAGGGAAGACGGGCGGGCTGCGCGTCAAGCCGTATAGATGCTGCCGAAAGATTGCTCATGCGATGGTCTCGCGCGTCATACCAAGCATGGAGCAAGCAACAGGCGACAGGGTCTTGTCCTTCATACTGCAGAGCTTAGCATCTTGCCGCCGCACCTGGGTTCCCCACCGCGATCATATGGCAGAAGTCGATTAACGCCCTGGTTCTGGAAGACGGCAAGTGGCGGGAGGGATGGTAGGCGTGCAGCGGAAACGTCTCGTCCGGCCAACGGGGGAAGAGCTCAACGAGCGCTCCGCTGGTGAGCATTGCCTCGCTGCCGCTCCCCTTGGCAGCTCGAGTAGTTGTTGAAATAACACAGATGGTAATGAGCTCTTAACGCAACGAGATGGATGACCAGCTTTAAGCTCATCAGTGTGACTAGAGCGATGCAGCAAAGCTGCGTCTCGCAACGGCAGACAATGTGATCATCATCACTAAGCTAAGAATGTGTCCCTGCTCACACTACCGAAAATCGCGCGTCGGCACCTTGATGCCTGACCTGATGTGCAGGTCAGGCACATAGATGTCGCGTATTTTTCGCCCGCCCGGGCCAGCTCCGGGCCCATCGCGTGGATCACGCGCCGCCGGATGCGTCACCACATCACCTCGGCCATGCTCGATCGGGAACGGGTCGTCCTGGTCACCCACCGACCGCAACAGTTGGGACAGATCTTCCAGGTGATCCGTCACGACGTGCACCACCTCGCCTTCACGCTGCACCTTACCGTGGCAGGCGATCATCCCCGCCGACAGCACCAAGCGACGTTGCTTCTCGAAACGGTCCGGCCACAGGACCAGGTTGGCCACGCCGGTCTCGTCCTCGATGGTGATGAACATGACCCCCTTCGCCGACCCCGGCTTCTGTCGCACCAGCACGATCCCCGGCACGATGATGCGGCGACCGTCGCGCGTGTTGCGCAGGTCGGCACAGCAGATCATCCGTTTGGCCTGTAGCATCGGCCGGATGAACGACACTGGATGGCTGCGGAGACTCAGCCCAAGGCTTCGGTAATCCTCCACCACCTCGCGTCCATCGCGCATCGGCACCATGACAACCGGAGGCTCGACAAGCTCGGGTCGCGGTCGGCGCTCGATATCTGCTGCTGCGAAAAGCGGCAGGGCGGTGTCGACCAGCCCCTTCACCTGCCACAGCGCCTGGCGCCGATCGAGCCCAAGGCTCTGGAACGCATCCGCTTCCGCCAGCCGTTCGAGTGCTGCCGCCGGGATGTCCGCGCGACGCCAGATCTCCTCGACGCTGGCGTAGGGCACGTCGCCTCGGTTTGCGACGAGCTGCGCTCCATCCTGGTTGGCCAACCCCTTTGCCAGACGCAGGCCAAGCCGCACCGCCATCCCCGGCCCGTTGTCCCGCCGCGGCTCCAGCGTGCAGTCCCAGCGTGACGCATTGACGCAGACCGGCCTGACCTCAACGCCATGTTCGCGTGCATCCCGCACCACCTGCGCCGGGGCATAGAACCCCATCGGCTGGCTGTTCAGCAGGGCTGTGCAGAACACGTCCGGGTGGTGGCACTTCATCCAGCTGCTGGCGTAGGCGATCAGCGCGAAGCTGGCGGCGTGGCTCTCCGGAAACCCATACGAGCCGAAGCCCTCGAGCTGGCTAAAGGTGCGCTCGGCATAGCTGCGTTCGTAATCCTTGCCGACCATCCCCTCGATCAGCTTGTCCTTGAAGTGGCTGACGCCGCCGGTGAACTTGAAGGTCGCCATCGACCGCCGCAACTGGTCGGCCTCGCCCGGCGTGAAGCCCGCGCACTGGATCGCGACCTGCATCGCCTGCTCCTGGAACAGCGGGATGCCCAGCGTCTTGCCCAGCACGCGACGCAGCTCCTCCTTGGGATACTCGACCGGTTCCTTGCCCTCACGACGGCGCAGGTACGGATGCACCATGTCGCCCTGGATCGGGCCCGGGCGCACGATTGCGACCTGCACCACCAGGTCGTAGAACGTCACCGGCTTCAGCCGCGGCAGCATGGACATCTGCGCTCGGCTCTCGATCTGGAAGGTGCCGAGCGTGTCCGCCTTGCGGATCATCGCGTAGGTGGCCGGATCCTCGGCCGGGATGGTGGCGACGTCCATCGTCACGCCGTGATGCTCCTGCAGCAGCTCGAACGAGCGGCGCATGCAGCCGAGCATGCCGAGGCCGAGCACATCGACCTTCATGAACTTGAGCGCGTCGATGTCGTCCTTGTCCCACTCGATCACCTGCCGGTCGGCCATCGCAGCAGGCTCGATCGGCACCAGATCGTCGAGCCGGTCCTGGGTCAGCACGAAACCGCCGGGGTGCGTTCCCAACTGGCGTGGAAAGCCGACCAGCTCCTGCGCGAGCTGCAAGGTCAGCCGCAGACGTCGATCCGCCATGTTCAGGTTCAGCTCGGCGACATGTTCCTCGGTCACGCCATCCCGCGACCAGCTTGAAACCTGGCTGGCCAGTGCGGCAGTCACATCCTCCGTCAGCCCCATGACCTTGCCGACGTCACGGACGGCACCCCGGGAGCGGAAGCGCATGACGGTGCAGCACAGCGCCGCCCGGTCGCGGCCGTAGCGCTGGTAGACCCACTGGATCACCTCCTCGCGGCGCTCGCTCTCGAAGTCGACGTCGATGTCCGGCGGCTCGCGCCGCTCGGCCGAGATGAAGCGCTCGAACAGCAGCCCACTCCGGACCGGGTCGATCGAGGTGATGCCGAGCACATAGCAGACCGCCGAGTTGGCCGCCGATCCGCGGCCCTGGCACAGGATCTCCTTGGAGCGCGCATAACGAACGATGCTATTCACCGTCAGGAAGTACGACGCGTAGTCGAGCCCGGCGATCAGATCGAGCTCGTGCCGCAGCTGCTTCGCGACATCCCCCGGCAGGCCGTCCGGATAGTGCAACGGGATGCTGTCACGCACCGCCCGCTCCAGCGCTCGCTGCGGTGTCTCGCCCGGCACGTCGGCCTCGTCCGGATACTGGTAGCGCAGCTCCGCCAAGCTGAAGGTGCAGCGCCGGGCGATCTCCACCGTTCGCTGCAGGGCCTCGGGATAGGCTCCGAACAGGCGCCACATCTCAACAGGGCTTTTGAGATGGCGGTCGGCAAACCGCTCCTTGCGGAAGCCTGCCTCATCGATGGTGCAGCCCTCGCGGATGCAGGTCACCACGTCCTGCAGGATGCGACGGTCCGGCGCGTGGAACAGCACGTCGCCGGTGACCACGGTCGGAATGCGGGCAGCCTGGGCGAGATCGTGCAATCGCCGCAGCCGGACGGCATCGCCCGGGCGACGGCGGAGTGTCAGCGATAGATAGCAACGGTCGCCGAAATTCTCGCGCATCCTGCGGAGCTCGCTCTCCAGGCGGGCGTCGGCTTTGTCGGGGAGCAGGATCAGCAGCAGCCCTTCGCCAAGGGACACGAGATCCTTCCAGGTGATGTCGAAGCCGCCTTTTCCGGCCCGGCCTTTTCCCAGCGTCAGCAGGCGGCACAGCCGGGAGTAGGCGGCCCGGTCGGTCGGGTAGACGAGCAACGGCAGCCCGTCGCGTAGCTCCAGGCGGCAGCCGACGATCAGCGGAATACCCACCTCCTCGGCACGCGCATGCGCGCGAGCAATCCCTGCCAGGGTGTTGTGGTCGGTGATGGCGATCGCTTCGAGGCCGAGTTCCTTGGCGGCCAGGAACAGCTCCTCGACGTGACTGGCACCGCGCAGGAACGAATAGTTCGAGGTGGCCTGCAGCTCGACGTAGTCGGGCATGAGCGTTGCTCAGTCCGAGTTCGGGTGCCGGTGCCGACTGGTCGACGGTGCCGTCGCGCCCGGTCGTTTCATCAGGACGTAGCCCGATCGTTCGAGGTGCTGGACCAGCCGCTCGGCGGTAATGCGCGCCATGGCATCATCGGCATGGCGCACCCGTTTCCGGCCGTCGAAGCGCAGCGCGAATGAAAGGCTCTGCTCGATTTCCTCGTGGCTCGCGAGGCGCAGGTTGAGTTTGTCGTCGTCGCTCATCGCATCACGCACTCAAAAGAAGCCATGGAGAAACCAGGCGAGTTCGCCGGTCGCGGAATCAACGCCATCACCCTGGCGGAACAGCCAGAAGCGCCGTCCCTCCTGGTTCTCGACGATCCAGTAGTCACGCACCGCGATGAGTTCGGCCGAACGGCGCCACCACTCGCCGGTGATGCGCTCCGGACCGTCCGCGCGAACGATGCGATGCCGGATCCGGCGCCAGGTGAAGGCCTTCGGCGGGTGGTCCGGCATCATCGCCAGCGTCTCGACCGGTTCCGGCCGTTCGAGCAGCCGCACGGGTCTTGGCCAGCGGGACGCGACTGCCGTGGGCGGTGGCGGCGTGTAGACCGACACCGGCTGTTGCGAGCGCTCCGGCACCTCGCTTTCGATCGAGCGGAGCCGGTAGACCTTGTCGGGCCCCAGACGATTTACGAGCCGGTCGATCAGCTCCGACAGGTCGGCCTCTTCCGTCTCGCCCGGTGCCAGCCCGCCACCCCGTTGCGTGTAGGACAACGGCTCGACCAGCGGCAGCACCAGCCGCATCGCCTCGACGCCCGGACCGGGATCGACCTCCTCGACCCGCTCATCCAGCAGTCGCGCCAGGTGCCTGAGGTCGCGCACCGGCCGTGCGGTTCCGATACGCACCACCTGGCACGTGGCATCGATCCGCTCGAACACCAGGTCGAGCCGCCGGGCGCCTTCGCCACGCTGTTCCAGCAGCACGCAGGCTTCCCCGACCAGGACCAGGATCACGGCGACGAACGCTTCGGCCGTCGAGAGCGGCTCGACGAACGTTCTGCGCACCGTGATCGTCTCGGGTGGAAGCACCGGCTGTATCGGCTCGTGCACATGGCCGAGGGCCTGGTCCAGGCGGATCAGCAGACGGTTGCCGAACCGGCGCGCCAACGGTCCGCGCGGGGTGGCCACCAGTTGCCCGATCTGCTCGATGCCCAGCCGTCGCAGACCACTCGCGACCTCGCCGTCGATGCGGAGCGCTTCCACCGGCAGTCGCTCGAGGGCTGCTGCCTGGCTGCCCGGAGCCACTATGGTCACCGGAACAGTGCTGTAATGAGCCAACGCGTGCGCGGCGCCGGGCGTGTCCGCGATGGCGATCTTCCCGGTCAAGCCAGCCTGCCGCAGGTGCTCGGCCAACAGATCAAGCATCGGCTGCTCGCCGTCATGCAGATGCGTGCAGCCGGTGGCGTCGATCCAGATGGCATCCATCGGCGCCGCCGACGTCATCGGCGACAGACGCAGGCACCAGGCCGCCAGCCGCTCGAGTGCTGCGGCATCCTCGGCCTCTGTCGCGTCCACCACCGTCAGCCCGGGCACCATCGCCTGGGCGTGGGCCAACGGCATTCCTGCGTTCAGGCCGAGCTGGCGGGCTGCGCCGTCTGCGGCGGCGATCACCATGCGTCGGCCGTCGTGACCGCGGGTAACGAGCGGCACATCAGGCGGAAGCGCGGTGTAGCGATCCCGGCGCAGCCTGTCGGTCGGCCAGAATGGGAGCCAGAGCGAGATGACCCTGCGCATCGCAGCCCTCCACGATCCAGGTTGCAGGCTCCGCGCCACGGCAGCGGAGAAGTTCGAGTTTCCAGACAGGGCGTCCGACACCCTGGACATCCGGCGCATGCGGCAGTGGCGGTGGGGATGGAGCCCCGCTGATCCGCCAGCGACTGGAGGCGGCCGAGGGCGTGACCAGGGCCGGATCATTGAACTTGCGGCTGCGGCGGAGGACGAGGCCGAGCACGTCGGTCGCCTCTGCAGCCAGCTGCAGGCGCCGGGAGGTCACCAGATCCAGGCGCCCCTCGAGCTCGCAGACGACACCTGCCAGGTCGGGATGGCGAAGGCCCTCCTCCATGGCCTGGAGAGCATTCTGCCGCGCGTGAACCAGGACCAGCCGTCCCGGATCGAGACCCGCCTGGGTCAGGCCCTCGGAGAACAGGTCATGCTTGCCGTGGATCCACAGCACCGGACCCGGACACCGTGCGAGCAGGCCCGCAGCGAACAGGGCAGGCGCTGCGCCATGCTCCACCTCCGGACCGGCTCCAGCCACCTCGTGGATCGCCCCAAGGGCCAGGCCACCCCCGGGTAGATGCCGATCGATCGGTGCAAGCTCGAAAGGCAGGAACGCAGCCGCATGCCGTTGGGCCGCCCCGCGTTCGAGGGCTGCCACCTCTGCCCGGAGGGTCATGATCCTTGTCGTCTGCATGTTCCCCCTCCTGCCCGATGCCGCTCCGATAGGGGAACGTATAGTGAACATGGCCGGTTGTGGAAGGCTGATTCAGCACCTTGGGTGCTACTATTCCGGGAAGCCTAGGCGGATCAGCGCTCTAGGTTGTGGAGCGGAACTCGATCCTCAGGATTGTCCCTAAGCGACCCGTTGGTCTCAGGAAACGGGATCGTCCGGTTCGTTTTTCATCAGGTACGCGTCATGAAGTTTGAGGTCGAGCAACCGGCCTGTCGTATGAAGCCAACCGTTTCAGGACCATCGGCTGTTCGCCTCGAGTCCGGACTCCGGCGCGGCTGATAACCCTGGATGGAATCGGCTGCGCAACGAGACGTTCCGGTTGGATGGCAAGATCATCAGCTTCGCGTCGGCCTGCGACAGACTACATCCCTGCATACGGAGCGGTCCGCGGTGCACTGCCGGACATTCAGGCGCCGCAACTGGCGACCGTGGTTGAAGAGGCCCGGCAGGGGGCGAGTGGCTGTTGGCAATTTTTCAACCAGTCAATCAGGATAGTTTTTTTCGCAGTTGATACGGCAGTGATGCAGATTGCACGGGACACCGGTAGATAGTGGGGACCGATTTAACGATGCGTAATAGTGCTCGTTGGCCTTTGCTGTTTCTGGCCATTGTCGCCTGTACCGGTGCAGCACCTGCAAATTGTCCGTCCAGCCTCATCGAGGCGGGGAGCGACCATACCCTTGTGAACGCATCGTTGTATGATGGTCCACCTGATCAGATGGCCGATCTGATACCGGTCCCTGCAGGTTCAGTTGATCGCTGGAGTCTCGACGGCGTTGACCCGTTCCTGGTGTGTAAATTCCAGGGAATCATGAAGGTCGTCACACTTCACGTCGTTGGTGCGAAGGTCTGCGAAGCAGGGCAAAAGCCGTTCCAGGCATACTGCAAGCGATAGAGCCTGCATATTACAGCAAATCGTGCGGCGAGTACGTCCGCCGGTCGCCCTCGACCCTAACTCATTGACTTCGAGCATTTTTCAGCAGTGGCACCATGCCAAAGTTGCAAGATCCTGCGTATCGGTATACTCGTCATACCAGCAGCATGTTATCGCTGCGGACGTTTGAGGAGAAGCTGCGTGACGACGATCGCTTTGTTCGGGGCCGGCGGGAAGATGGGCTATCGTTTGTCCAGCAACCTGAAGGGCTCCACCTTCGACGTGCGCCATGTCGAGCTCGGTGAAGCCGGCCGGGCGCGCCTCAGTTCCGGCCTCGGCATCGAGTGCATGCCGGCAGACACCGCCCTCGATGGCGCGGACGTGGTGATCCTCGCCGTTCCCGATACGCTGATCGGACGGGTTGCCGCCTCCATCATCGACAAGCTGAAGCCCGGCACGATGGTCGTCGCACTTGACGCAGCCGCGCCGTTCGCCGGACACCTGCCGAAGCGCGACGATCTCACCTATTTCGTCACCCATCCGTGCCATCCGCCGGTGTTCAACGACGAGACCGATCCTGTCGCCAAGCGCGACTTCTTCGGTGGTGTGCATGCCAAGCAGCACATCGTCAGCGCGCTGATGCAGGGGCCGGATAGCGCCTATACGCTCGGCGAGGACATCGCCAAGGTGATCTGGGCGCCGGTCATGCGGTCGCATCGCGTCACCGTCGACCAGATGGCCCTGCTCGAGCCCGGCCTGTCCGAGACGGTGGCCGCGACGCTGCTGGTGGTGATGCGCGACGCGATGGACGAAGTGGTGGCACGCGGCGTCGACAAGCAGGCGGCGCGCGACTTCCTGCTCGGCCACATCAATGTGCTGGCCTCGGTGATTTTCGAGGAGACGCCCGGCGTGTTCTCCGACGCCTGCAACAAGGCGATCCAGTTCGGCAAGCCGGCGCTGATGCGCGACGACTGGAAGAAGGTGTTCGAGCCGGCGGAAATCGCTGCCAGCATCGAGCGGATCACCTAGGCGGCTTCGTCTCCAGGACCGGGTTAGCCTAGAACCATGCATGCAGAGACGGCAACGCTCGCAAAGGCGGCGATGAGCCCGGCTGACGAGGCGGCACTCATCCGCAAGGTCAGCTGGCGCGTGTTGCCGTTCCTGATCCTGTGCTTCTTCGTGGCATTCCTCGACCGGGTGAATGTCGGGTTCGCCGCCCTACACATGAACCGGTCGCTCGGCTTCACACCCACGGTGTTCGGGCTGGGTGCCGGCATATTCTTCATCGGCTACTTCCTGTTCGAGATCCCCAGCAACCTGGCCTTGCACCGGTTCGGTGCACGGGTCTGGATCTCGCGCATCATGATCAGCTGGGGCGTGCTGGCCTGTGCCTGCGTGCTGGTGCGCGGCGAGACATCCTTTCTCGTTTTGCGGTTCCTTCTGGGCGCGGCCGAAGCCGGGTTCTTTCCGGGGGTGCTGCTCTACATGACCTACTGGTTCCCGGCGGCCGCGCGTGCCCGCGTGATGTCGGTGTTCTCGCTGGGCTCGGTGGTGTCGCTGGTGATCGGCTCGCCGCTCTCCGGGCTGGTGCTCAGCCTCGGCACCAGGGCGGGGCTCGAGAACTGGCAGTGGCTGTTCCTGCTCGAAGGCATACCGTCGATCCTGCTGGGCGTGATCGCCTTCTTTTTCCTGACCGACCGTCCCAGGGACGCGCGCTGGCTGAGCGACCACGAATGCCGCTGGCTCGAGAATACCATCAGTCGCGAGCAGGCAACGGTCGATCGCCCGCATCATCCGTTGGCCGCCTTACGCGACCCGCGCGGCTTGTTCCTGGCGGGGGCAGCTATGCTGAACATCATGGCGATCTACGGCGTCACCATGTGGCTCCCGCAACTGGTGCATTCCGCCGGCCACCTGACCGATTTGCAGACCGGGCTGGTGACGTCGCTGCCGTTCCTGTGCACGGCGGTGGCGATGACCCTGAACGGCGCACATTCCGATCGCACCGGCGACCGCAAGTGGCACATCCTGCTATGCGCATTGGGTGGAGCGGCCGGGTTCGTTCTCACGGCACTCGCCACGTCGCCGTTGCTGGGCCTGCTCGGCATCTGCCTGGCCGCGACGGGAATATGGTCGTCCAACACCGTGTTCTGGACCGTGCCGATGCGCCTGTTCTCCGGCGCATCCGCCGCAGCCAGCCTGGCGCTGATCAACTCGATCGGAAATCTCGGCGGTTTTCTCGGACCCTATTTTACCGGCTGGATCCGTAGCGCATCCGGCGGCTACGAGCCGGCCTTGCTGGCCCTGGGTGGAGCCCTCGCCTTGTTTGGAGTGCTGATGTTCGTCTTCCTGAACTCCAACACCGGTAAGGCCGGATCATGAGCGACGTGATCAAGGTCACCTATCGCATCGAAACCGCGGGCGATCCCGCGTCGCTCGCCGAAAAGATCGCCAGCGACCAGTCGACCGGAACCTTCGTGCCGCTGCCGGGCGAGACGCCGGAACTGAAGGCGCGTGTCGCAGCACGGGTTACGGCATTGCGGGAGCTGCCGCCGGTCGACACGCCGTCGCTGCCACAGTCCGGTCCCGCTGCCCGGTACAACCGCGCCGAGGCGGAGATCTCGTTTCCGGTAGAGGCGATCGGCACCGATCTCGGGGCGCTGATGACCATCGCGGTCAACGGCGTCTATGCGATCAAGGGCTTTACCGGCATCCGCATCACCGACCTGGTGCTGCCGGACAGTTTTCACGGCGCCTATCCCGGCCCGCAATTCGGCGTCGTCGGCAGCCGCGCGCTGACGGGCGTGTTCGGCCGGCCGATCATCGGCACCATCGTCAAGCCGGCACTCGGGCTGCGTCCGCACGAGAGTGCCGACATGGTGCGCGAGCTGGTCGAAGCCGACGTCGACTTCATCAAGGACGACGAGAAGCTGATGAGCCCGGACTATTCGAGCCTGGCCGACCGGGTCCGGGCGATCATGCCGATCATCCTCGACCGCGAGCAGCGCACCGGCCGGAAAACCATGTATGCGTTCGGCATCTCGGCTACCGACCCCGACGACATGCTGCGCAACCACGACCTGGTCGTCGCCGCCGGTGGCAATGCCGCAGTGGTGAAAATCAATTCGGTCGGGTTCGGCGGGCTGGCGTTCCTGCGCAAGCGCTCGAACCTGATGCTGCACGCCCACCGCAATGGCTGGGATATCCTGACCCGTCATCCGGGCCTGGGCATGGACTTCAAGGTGTACAGCCTGTTCTGGCGACTGCTCGGCATCGACCAGTTCCAGATCAACGGGATCGGCGCGAAATACTGGGAGCCGGACGATTCGTTCGTGACCTCCTTCGCCGATTGCCGCACGCCGATCTTCACCGAGGCGGACTGCCCGCTCCCGGTGGTGTGCTCCGGACAATGGGGCGGCCAGGCGCCGGCCACCTGGCAGCGCACCGGCCAGACCAACGAGCTGCTCTATCTGTGTGGCGGCGGTGTCGTCAGCCATCCGGGCGGGCCGGCCGCCGGTGTGCGCGCCGTGCGCCAGTCCTGGGATGCGGCAGCGGCGGGCATCCCGCTTGCGACTTATGCGCGGGATCATCCCGAGCTGGCGCAGTCGCTGGCAAAATTCGGCAGTCCGGAACAACAGGCCGGGAACGATTTCTGATGGCGGTCGTGCAACGGCGCCTGATGGCCGGAACCGGCTGGAAGATGAACAACGACGCGGCCGGGACTGCCCGCTACGGCGCGGCGATCAGGGCTGGGCTGGGCATCGGCCCGGAAGCGGCCGTAGCCGCCTTGCTCGACCTGTTCGTGCTGCCGCCGTTCACCTCGCTGCATGCAGCGCAGGCAGCGTTCCGGGGTACGCCGGTGGCGATCGGAGCGCAGAACGTGCACTGGGACGAGAGTGGCGCCTGGACCGGCGAGATCTCGGCACCGATGCTGGCGGAAGCCGGTTGCCGCTACGTGGCACTCGCGCATTCGGAACGGCTGACCCATTTCAGCGAGAGCTATCCGCTTGTCCGGCTCAAGGTGAATGTCGCACTCCGGCACGGCATCACGCCCGTGCTGTGTCTCGGCGAAACTGCCGACGAACGCGAGGCGGGTCAGGCCGATGCAGTCCTGGCGACGCAGGTTCGCACCGCGCTGGCCGACTAGGCGCACGACGCGGACAAGATCGTGCTGGCCTATGAGCCGCGCTGGGCGATCGGCGGTGCCGCGGCGGCATCGCCCGACTATGTCGCCGAGCGGCACCACGCGTTGCGCGCTCACGTACGATCCGACTACGGCGCCGACGCCGCCGACCGCATGCGGATCATCTATGGCGGCGCAGTGACGCCTGACACCGGACCGACGCTGATCGCACTCGATAACGTCGATGGGCTGTTCGTCGGTCGCGCGGCATGGACCGCCGATGGCTTCATGCGGATCGTGGCGATCGTCGCAGCCGCAGCCAAACTCAAGCAAGGCAGACCTTCATGAAACTCGTCCTCGCGGCCGATAGTGCCGGCAAATCGCTCCTGGATGCCGTGGCGGCGCATCTTGCCAGACAGGGCGAGCACGAGATCGTCGATCTCAGCGTGCCGGCGGACGGATCGGCGGAGACGTATGCGGTGATGACCGACCGTGCGGCGGAAGCGATCCTTGATGGTCGTGCCGAGCGCGGCATCTTCTGCTGCGGCACCGGGATCGGCGTGTGCATCTCCGCCAACAAGATTCCCGGTATTCGTGCCGCACTCACGCACGATACCTACTCTGCCAGCCGGGCGGCACTCAGCAACGATGCGCAGATCATCACCATGGGCGGCCGCGTGATCGGACCGGAACTGGCGAAATCGATCGTCGACACCTGGCTGTCGTCGCATTTCGATCCGGCAAGCCCGTCGGCCGCGAACGTGCAGGCCATCGACGATCTCGACCGCAAGCACGCCCGCATCGGATGAGCGACCTCCTCCTCTCCTATTACGGCGACGATCTCACCGGATCGACCGACGTCATGGAGGCACTGAGCCTGCGTGGCGTTTCGACGGTGCTGTTCATCCGGCTTCCGACCGCGGCGCAGCGTGCGCGCTTTCCCGATGTCCGCGCGATCGGTCTTGCCGGCACCAGCCGCAGCGAGACGCCGGCCTGGATGCGGGAACACCTGCCCGCCGACTTCGCCTGGCTGGACGGGCTCGACGCGCCGCTGTGCCACTACAAGGTGTGCTCGACATTCGACTCCGCACCGGACATCGGCAGTATCGGCTGCGCCCTCGATATCGGCCGGCAGGTGTTCGGGGGGTCGGTCGTGCCGCTGGTGGTCGGTGCGCCGCAACTGCGTCGCTACACCGCCTTCGGGCAGTTGTTCGCGGCCTACCAGGGCAGCGTGTATCGGATCGACCGGCATCCGGTGATGAGCCGGCACCCGGTCACGCCCATGGCCGAAGCGGATCTGGTGCTGCATCTGTCGCATCAGACGCAGGCCCGGATCGGCCGGATCGACCATGTGCAGCTCCTGGCGCCCGAGGCCGACGCGCTGGTCGACCAGCTTGCCGCCTCGAACGATGTCCTGTTGCTCGATGTGGCGGATGATCTGCAGCAGCGCGCTGTCGGGCGGCAGCTGACCCGGCTGCAGCGATCCGGCAGCCGGTTCGCGGTCGGATCGTCGGGGATGGAATATGCCCTGTCCGCCGCCTGGACCGAAGACGGGGTGATTTCCGGCACGTCGGACTTTAAGTCTCCCGGGGCAGTCGATCGTATCGCAGTCGTATCGGGCAGCGTGTCGCCGACGACGGAGCGCCAGATCCTGCATGCCGAAGAGGCGGGCTTCGTGCGCATCGCCATCGATCCGCAAGCGTTCGTCCGGCCCGGCGGACACGCAGCCATCACGCAGGCGACTGAACAGGCCGAACGGGCGCTCGGATCTGGCCGCAGCGTCATCCTGCACACGGCACTTGGGCCGTCGAGCGACGTCGGCGCCAGTTTTGCCGGTCTCGATGGTGCACGACACATGATCGGACAGGGTCTCGGCCACCTGCTGGCCGGGCTGGTGCGATCGCAGGGACTGACCCGCGCGGTCATTGCCGGCGGCGATACCTCCAGTCACGCGCTGCGGGAGCTCGGGATATTTGCCCTCACCACCTGCCTGCCATTGCCGCAGACGCCGGGATCGCCGCTGTGCACGGCACATTCCGACGATCCTGCCTTCGACGGACTGCAGATCGCGCTGAAGGGCGGCCAGGTCGGCAACGACGCCTATTTCCCGAACATCCGCGCCGGAACAGCCTGAAACGCCAGGCCCGGCACCAGTCACCTCATTGACTCATCATACCAATTATTGGACTATGTGCCAACAGGAACAGTTCCGGAAGAAGGACTGTCGCCATCACCGGAGAATGTTCATGAAGGCCCGTACCCTGCTTTGCTGCCTGCTCGCCACGAGCTTCATGGTTTCGGCCGCGGTTTCGGCGCGGGCCGCCGGCCTGGTCGCGGTCATTACGCCGTCGCACGACAACCCGTTCTATGGCGCCGAGGCGGATGCGGCGAAAGCCAAGGCCGAGTCCCTGGGCTACAGCGCCATCGAGCTGTCACACGACGATGATCCGGCCAAGCAGTACCAGCTCGTCGAGGCGATGATCGCCCGCGGCGCCAAGGCGATCATCCTTGATAATGCAGGATCCGATGCAACCGTCGCTGCGGTGCAGATGGCGCAGAAGGCCAAGATCCCGACCTTCCTGATCGATCGCGAGATCAGCGTGCCCAAGGTCGCAGTCTCGCAGATCATTTCGAACAACTACCAGGGTGCGCAGATCGGCGCGCAGGCGTTCGTCAAGCTGATGGGCGAGAAAGGCTCGTACGTGGAGCTGGTCGGTCGCGACAGCGATACCAATGCCGGCATCCGGTCCAAGGGCTTCCACGACGTTATCGACGACTATCCGGACCTGAAGATGGTTGCGCGGCAGTCCGCGAACTGGAAGCAGAGCGAGGCCTTCTCGAAGATGCAGTCCATTCTCGAAGCCAATCCGAAGATCAAGGGCGTGATCTGCGGCAACGACACCATGGCGATGGGCGCTTATGCCGCGCTGAAGGCTGCCGGCCATGGCGACGTGATCGTCGTCGGCATGGACGGCAGCAACGACGTTCGGGACTCGATCGAGCAGGGCGGCATCCGAGCCACCGTGCTGCAGCCGGTGATCCAGGAAGCCGAGACGGCGGTGGTGCAGATGGACAAGTATCTGAAGTCCGGCTCGACCGGCGCTGCGGAGAAACAGCTTCTGGACTGCACGCTGATCGACAAGACCAACGCGACCAAACTCGAACGTTTCAAGCTGTCCAACTGATCACCCCGGACAGTTTGCGCGCATCCAGGATCGGAACCGCCTGTTGACGATGAGAGCTACATTTCTGCTCGGCAGCCTGTGCCTGCTGTCGACACTTCCTGGATGCCGGTTCGTCAAGACCGGGAGCGTGACGGCGACGCAGGCTTCCGGTGCGCAGGACCCGAAGGCGCGGGTCGATGCACTCTGGACGCCGAAGCTGCTTGCCTATGCAAAGGCCAAGGCAGCGCCCTATCCGGAGCTTGCAGCTCAACTCGCCAAGTCGCCGAATGACGCGATCAAGGCGCACGGCTATCACGGCGGCGACGCGTCGGCGAAACCGGTGCTGTTCGCGCAGATCGACGGCACCGTCGTCGATGTCGAAACGACCAGCCGAGCGGGAACGCTCGGGGTTGATGTCGACGGCGACGGCAAGCCGGACGTCACGATACAGATCGGACCGGTCATTCGTGGGTCCGCCCTGCGCGATGGGCTTGATTTCATCTCGTTCAGCAGCTTTTCCAACCAGATCGATTTCGCCGATTTCTCGAAGGCGCTGAATGCGCATGTCCGCGACGTGGTGCTGAAGGATCTGCCGCGCGACCAGCTGAAGGGGCGTCGCATCTCGATCCTGGGCGCGTTCTTTGCCGATCCCGCGAACCCGGTTCCGCTGGTGACGCCGATCACGATCACCCTGCCGGAGAAGACGCCGTGACCGAGCAGCCGGTCCTGCTACGGGTCGAGACCGTCAGCAAGGTCTATCCCGGGATCATCGCGTTGCAGGACGTCTCGTTCGACGTGGTCGGCGGCGCCGTGAACGTGCTCGTCGGCGAGAACGGCGCCGGCAAGTCGACGCTGATGAAGGTGATCGCCGGCGTCGTCCAGCCAACCAGCGGCCGCATGCTGATGGACGGCAACGAAGTCCAGTTCAATACCCGCGACGAGGCGATCGCCCGCGGTATCGGCATGGTGTTCCAGGAACTGAACCTGTTTCCCAATATGAGCGTGGCGGAAAACATCTTCATCGGCCGGGAGATCACCCGGCCCGGCCGCGGTATCGACATCAGGGAGCAGGAACGGCGTGCCGGCGACTATCTACGCCAGCTCGAAGCGGATATCGACCCGACCGGGATGGTCGGCGACCTGCCGATCGGCCAGCAGCAGATCGTCGAGATCGCCAAGGCCTTGGCGCAGAATGCCCGCATCCTGATCATGGACGAGCCGACCTCGGCACTAAGTCTGGCTGAGACGACGGTGCTTTTCAGGGTGATCGACGAGCTGAAGGCGCGCGGCGTCGGCATCGTCTACATCTCGCACCGGCTCGAGGAGCTGATCCGGATCGGCGATTTCGTCACCACCCTACGCGACGGGCGCGTCACCGGCGGCGCGCGCATGGCCGAGATCGACCTGCCCTGGATCATCCGCAAGATGATCGGCGGCGAGGCCAAGGACTTCCCGAAGGCGGACGGACACCGCATCGGCGCGGAGGTGTTTCGCGCCGAGGAGATCACGCTGCCGAGCGTATCCGGCGGCTACAAGGTCGACCATGTGTCGCTGTCGGTCAGGAAGGGCGAGATCGTCGGCATCTACGGGCTGATGGGGGCCGGACGCTCGGAGTTCTTCGACTGCGTGATGGGCCGCCACACCCATTCCGCCGGCCGCATCTTCATCGACGGCAAGCTGGTGCGCGAGTGCCACGTCAGCGGCCGGATCCGGCGCGGCCTGGCGCTGATCCCCGAGGACCGGCAGCGCGAAGGACTGGTGTCGATCCTGTCGATCGCCACCAACATGACGATGGCCAGCCTCGCCCGCTACACCAGCCTGTTCCACATCAGGCGCGAACGCGAGGCGGCTGCGGTTTCCGCCACCATACGCGACCTCTCGATCAAGGCGCCGTATCCCGACCTGCCGGTCTCCTCGATGAGCGGCGGCAACCAGCAGAAGGTGGTGATCGCGAAAGCCCTGATGACCAGCCCCAAGGTCTTGCTAATGGACGAACCGTCGCGCGGCATCGACATCGGCGCCAAGGCCGACGTGTTCCGCACCATGCGCAGGCTTGCCGCCGACGGGCTCGGCATCCTGTTCGTCACCTCCGACCTGGAGGAAGTCATGGCGCTGTCCGACCGGATCGCGGTGATGAGCAATGGCCGCGTCACCCGGTTGTTCGAGCCCGGCGAGGCCACCGAGGATGCGGTCGTGCTGGCATCCTCGGTCGGGCACGGCACCCATTCCCATTCAAGTCCTGCGAGTGTCACGCCATGAGCGCTACCATCCAAACCACCCGCCCGGACGTGAAGCCTGCTTTCTCGCTCGGTCTGCAACTGCTGAAGCTGCGCACCTTCATCGCCCTGTTCGTGGTGGTGGTGTTCTTCGGGCTGGCGGCGCCGAACTTCGCCAGTGCGGCCAACGTCATCCTGATTTCCAAGCAGGTGGCGATCAACGCGATCCTGTCGCTCGGCATGACGTTCGTGATCATCACCGGCGGCATCGATTTGTCGATCGGCTCGATCGTCGGCCTATCCGGCATGATGGCCGGCGGGCTGATCCTGCATGGCTTCGACACGCATCTCGGCTACACGATCTATTTCAACGTGGTCGAAACCTGCCTGATCACGCTGGTGCTCGGCGTGCTGATCGGCGCAATCAATGGCTGGCTGATCACCAAGCTCAACGTGGCGCCGTTCATCGCCACGCTCGGGATGCTCTACGTCGCCCGCGGTGCGGCGCTGCTGTCGTCCAACGGCGATACGTTCTCCAACCTGGTCGGGCGCAAGGAGTTCGGGAACCAGGGTTTTCCGTTCCTGGGCGAGGGCACGATCCTGGGCCTGCCGGTCGCCATCTGGATGATGATCGGGCTGGGGCTGGTGGCCGCCTACGTCGCGGTGCGTACGCCGCTCGGGCGCTACATCTACGCGGTCGGCGGCAACGAGCGCGCGGCCGGCCTGTCCGGCATTCGCGTCAACCACGTGAAGATGGTCGTCTACATGTTCAGCGGCTTCTGCGCCGCAGTGGTCGGGCTGGTCATCACCTCGCAGCTGGTCGCGGCGCAGCCGGCCACCGGCGAGACCTTCGAGCTGACCGCAATCGCGGCGGTGGTGCTGGGCGGCACGTCGATGTCCGGCGGTCGCGGCACGATCGGCGGCACCATCATCGGCGCCTTCGTCATCGGCATCCTGTCCGAGGGGCTGGTGATGATGGGGGTCAGCACCTTCTGGCAGATCGTGGTGAAGGGGCTGGTGATCATCCTCGCAGTCGTGGTGGACCAGGCACAGCGTAAGCTGCAGGCGCGTGCGGTGCTGCGGCAAGTGGCGAAGGCCGGCTGATGCAGGCCGGGGCCGCTCCCAGGCTGCGTGGCGCGCTGATCGGTTGCGGCTTTTTCGCGGTCAACCAGATGCACGGCTGGGCCGATCTGCCGGACGTCGAGATCGTGGCGCTGTGCGACCGCGATCCGGCCCGGCTGGCGCAGTTCGGAGAACAGTTCGGGGTGACGGCGCGCTACCAGGATGCCGAGCGGATGCTGGCGACGGAACGGCTCGACTTCGTCGACATCGCCACCACGCCGCCCAGCCATCGGGCGCTGGTCGAACTGGCGGCACGGCATGGCGTCGCGATCATCTGCCAAAAGCCGATCGCGCCGACGCTGGAGGATGCGCGTGCCATGGTGCAGGCCGCCGAAGATGCTTCCGTGCTGTTCATGGTGCATGAGAACTTCCGCTGGCAGACACCGATCCTTGCGGTGAAGCAGGCGATCCAGGCCGGCCGCATCGGCACGCCGTTCTGGGGCCGCGTCTCGTTCCGCTCGGGCTACGACGTGTATGCGGCGCAGCCCTATCTCGCGACCGGCGCCCGCTTCATCATCGAGGATCTGGGCATCCACAGCCTGGACGTGGCGCGGTTCCTGTTGGGCGACGCGCTGGCGATCACCGCGCGCACCCGTCGGGTCAACCCGGCCATTACTGGCGAGGATGTGGCGACGATGCTGCTGGACCATGTCGGCGGCGTGACCTCGGTGGTGGATTGTTCCTATGCCACGCCGCAGGAGCATGAACCGTTTCCGGAGACGTTCGTCGAGATCGATGGCGAGAACGGGATCTTGCGGCTGGGCCGGGATTATCGCCTGACCATTTCCGGGCGCGACGGGACGGTCATCGAGGACGTGTCCCCGCCGTTGCTGCCGTGGGCGTCGCGTCCCTGGCACAACATCCAGGAGAGCGTGTTCAATATCCAGCGCCACTGGGTGGAAGCCCTTCGCGCCGGCGGTGAGCCCGATACGTCCGGACGCGACAACCTGCAGACGTTCGCACTGGTGCAGGCGGCCTATCTCAGTGCGGAACGTGGCCGGACCGTCCGTCTCGATACGCTGTGACCGATCATGCGGCCCTGTTGCGTCGGCGTCTTGGTACCGATGAAGCGGTGCCGGATGCGGTGACGCTCACCGCCGGGCTGCTGCAGGCCGAGTTCATCGAGGGTGGCCTGCGCACGATCCGCTACGACGGGATCGAAATGTTGCGCGCGGTCGCCTACGTCGTGCGCGACAAGGACTGGGGGACCTATGCGCCGGTCCTGCAGGATTGCACCGTCACGCAGGATGCCGGAGGTTTTCGGGTTTCCTACCAGGCCAGATGCACAGACCCTGAAACCGGCCAGTCGCTCGACTACGCGGCCACCATCGCAGGCACACCCGATGGCCGGTTGACATTCGACGTGTCGGCTGTTCCCGAGACCGACTTCCTGACCACGCGCTGCGGCTTCGCGGTGCTGCATCCGCTGTCCGGTGTCGTCGGCGGGCGGGCTACGGTGGAACATGTCGACGGCAGCGTCGAGGACGCGGTGTTCCCCGAACAGATCGCGCCGTGGCAGCCGTTCCGCGACATACGCGCGATTACCCACGATCCGGCACCTGGCCTGGAAGCACGGTGCCTGCTGCAGGGCGACGTGTTCGAGATGGAGGATCAGCGCGCCTGGTCCGATGCGTCGTTCAAGACCTATGTCCGGCCGCTGGCATTGTTGTGGCCCTATGAATTGCCCGCCGACATTGCGAACCAGCAGAATGTGACCCTGGAGATCAGGGACCGACGACCGGCCGCTATCCGCGCCGCGCGAGCCCGAACGGCTCCGATCGTCGTGACGGTCGGCGAGATCTGCGGCAGCATGCCGCGGATCGGACTGGTGGTTCATCCCGACCAGGCGGAGACGGTCCTTCGCCATCCCGACCTGCTTGCCGAGATCGCGCCCCAGCTTCTGCTTTTCCATCTCGATCCGCTCGCGGGGCATGATGCCGTCGATCTCGGCCGGTTTGCCCGGATCAGCGGGCTGTCCAAGAAGGCGCCTGAACTCTGCCTCGAAGTCGCGTTGCCGGGTCGGGAAGACCCGGTGCATGAAATCTGCCTGCTGGCAGATGCGGCTGCCTCATCAGGGCTCTTGCTGACGTCCCTGATGGTGTCGCCGGCGGTGGATCGGCAATCGACGCCGCCGGGCAGCGCCTGGCCGGATTGCCCGCCGCTGGCCGAAATCTATCAGGCGGCACGGGAAGCGTTTCCCGGCATCCTGCTGGGTGGCGGCATGCTCAGCTACTTCACCGAGCTGAACCGCAAGCCGCCTCCGGTCGCGATGCTGGACTTCGTCTCGCATTGCACCTGCCCGATCGTGCACGCTTCGGACGATCTGTCGGTAATGCAAAGCCTGGAAGCCCTGCCTTATATCGTCGGCTCCGCCCGCGCGATCATCGGTACCGGCCGGGGTTATCGTATCGGCCCATCGACGATCGGGATGCGGCAGAACCCGTATGGATCACGGGTGATCCCGAACCCGGACGGCGTGCGGATGACCATGACGGATCGCGACCCGCGCCAGCGCGGCCTGTTCGCGGCCGCCTGGAGCGTCGGTTATCTGGCAGCTACCGAAGCCGGAAACCTCGATAGTCTGGTACCGGGGGCGCTGACCGGATCGCTGGGGATCGCGGACGAACGACCGGACGGCAGCATCCAGCGCCATCCTGTTTTCGACGTGGTCAGGGACTTCGCACGGGAGGCGGGTCAGCCGCGCCGTTCGTGCTTCGCCGACATGCCGAATTTAGTTGCGGCTGTCGCCACCGTTCGTGCCGACGGCATGACGGAGCTCTGGCTTGCCAACCTGACGGCTGCCGCACAATCGGTTCGAATTGCCGGTGTTCAGGACGTCAACGGTCTCTTGCTTCTCGACGACGATGCAAATTGCGCCCGGTTCGATGACGTGGTTATGGACAACGACATCATCCTGAGCCCGTATTCGGTGGTCAGGCTGCAAGGCCGCTAGACACCGGAACCGTCAGGCGCGTTGCGAGGATTTTGCGGCTTTTCGCGCAGGCTTTGCAGTGAATGCAGTGTCCGGCGATGGGCGATCGGTCTGATGCACATACAACGTGCTGGACCGCTGCAGATGCTTGATCATGGTTGCTTCGGCTTTTTCGGGATCATGAGCCGCGATGCAGTCGACGATCTCCGCGTGCTCGGCGATCGTTACGTTCTCCTTGCCCGTCCAGTGCAGCATTTCGGTATGGTAGCTACGCAGCCAGCCCAGCATCGCCCGGCAGACGGCTTCGAAAATCGGATTGCGCGCGCTGGCCGCGATCATCACATGGAATTCCATGTCCTGCTCGATGAAGCTCGTGATGTCATCGGTCATGGCGGATTGCCGCTTGATCGCCTGCCGCAGGGCGGTCACCTCGGTCTTGCTCGCAGATTCTGCCGCAGCCCGGACCATGCCCCGTTCGAAGAACAGCCGTGCATCGAGCAGGTGATGCAGGGATTGCGATGAGCCCGACAGCATCAGTTGCGCGGGGAGATCGATCTGGCGAAACAGCGATGCCGGCGTCAGGGCGCAAACACGTGCGCGCTCGCCATGCGAAATGCTGATGAGACCGAGATTGCTCAACGCATGCATCGCCTCGCGAATGGCGGGGCGGCCCACGCCGAAGCGTTCCATGAGATCGCGCTCGGACGGCAGTGTGTCGCCGATCTTGAGCTCACCACCGAGAATGATGGTCTTGAGGCGGTCGAAGATCTCGTCCGACAGCTTGCGACGGATAATCTGCTCGCTTGAACTCATCCGGAATACCTTCGAGATTGTCTCTGTCCGGTGACGAGCGAACTCGTTTTCCAGCGACCGTCGGATACACGGACAATTTAACATGGGCGCGGTCGACATGCCAGCGCATCGGCCGACTGTTGGACATGGCCCGACGCCAGGCCGGGCCGGGATCACCATAGGGAGACGTTCGACATGAAGATGCGAAGGCTGGGTCGTGATGGACCCGAGGTTTCGGCTCTCGGACTGGGCTGCATGGGGATGTCCGATTTCTATGGTCAGCGCGATCATCAGGAAAGCGTCAGGACACTTCATCGTGCGGTCGAACTCGGCGTCACCTTTTTCGATAGCGCGGACGTGTACGGCGTCGGCGCCAACGAGGAACTGGTCGGTCGTGAGCTGCGCGGCGTACGGGATCGCGTGTTCATCGCGACCAAGTTCGCCAACACCTGGGGGCCGAACGGCGAGCGGACTGGGATCAGCGGCAGGCCGGATTACGTCCGGTCCGCCTGTGACGCGAGCCTCAAGCGGCTCGGCCTCGACGTGATCGACCTGTATTACCAGCACCGGGTCGATCCGCGGACACCGATCGAGGAAACCGTCGGGGCGATGGCAGAGCTGGTGAAGGCCGGCAAGGTTCGCTTCCTGGGCTTGTCCGAAGCGTCGGCGGCGACCATCCGGCGGGCGCATGCCGTGCATCCGATCACCGCGCTGCAGACCGAGTATTCGCTGTGGTCCCGCGAGCCTGAAGAGTCGATCCTGCCGACGCTGCGCGAACTCGGGATCGGCTTCGTGCCCTACAGCCCGTTGGGACGTGGCTTTCTCACCGGGCAGATCAAGTCGCCCGACGACCTGGAGAAGGACGACTGGCGACGCAATTCGCCGCGGTTCCAGGGAGAGGCCTTCACCAGGAACCTCGATCTGGTCGCCGAACTCAAACAGCTTGCCGAGAGCAAGGGCTGTAAGGCGGGTCAGCTGGCGCTTGCCTGGGTGCTGGCACAGGGCGACGACGTGGTGCCGATCCCAGGAACCAAGAAGGTCCGGTATCTCGAGGAAAACCTCGCTTCGGCCGACCTCGTGCTGGGCACCGATGAACTGGATGCCATTGCCCGGCTTCTGCCGGCCGGTTCGGTCAGTGGCGAACGTTATCCTGCAGCAGGCATGCAGGCGGTGAACGGCTGACCTTGCAATCGGCTAGGTGAACATGACGATCAGCGGCGAGGTGTAAACCGCAGATCCGTCACGCTGGCGCCCGACCAGATAGATCTGCCGATGACCGTGCGGACCGTTGTCGGGACCGATGACGAACGACCCCTGCACGTCGCGCGGCATGTCCTGGTCGGCAAGACGCTGGATGGAGACATGCATGTCTACGCCTGCGAGGTTCGCGGTAACGGTACCGGTTTCGAGAAGATGCGGGCCATCGGTTTCCAGCCGGAATGTCGGCTGGTGCACGAAACCACTGCCGGCGCGTGCGTCGCCGACCTTCACGTAGCCGCCGATGGTTCCCTCGACCAGGATGGTCGCACGGGCGATGGCATCCAGCTCGAGTTCGATCGTGTCGCGGTCGCCGAACGTGTCGGAGTGGAAATCGACCGTCACCGGCGAACTGCGACGGATCGTTTCCTCCTGGTGCTCGAAGCCGAATGCCGTGTGCCCGAGGATGGTGGCGCCGGTGACGGTGATCCGTCCCTGCCAGGCGGCCCAGCGATAGCGATCGCGGATACGCGCACCGCCCCAGCGGACGCGGAGCCGGCGCTGCGAGAAGCCGGCTTCGCGCTGCAGGTCGCGCGACCAGATGCAGCCGGTATGGTCGTAGGCCTCGATGGTGTCGAAGCCGATATCGCCGAGAAACCGGTAATCGACGCGGAGCTCGCCCGCCTGGGTGAACTCGTCGCCCTGCAGATGCGCGCCCGACCACGCCAGTCCGACCGAACGCTCGCCGGTGGTCGCGAAGGTGTTCCGGGCCCGCAGCGCCTGCCCGACCGTGCCGCGATCCAGCCGGTCCGCCAGGATGCCGGTCAGCCCGCCCTTGGTTCCGAACACCGCGGTTCCGGGTGCACCGCCGCCGCAGCGGCCGCGATGCTCGTCGCTGTTCGCCGAAACCCCGATCTTGTAGCCGCGCGCCACCGCATCCTGCAGCAGCCACGGGAAGTGGCCCCACGCCGATCCGACCTCGACCAGCCGCTCCAGGGCCGGGTGATGCCAGCCGAGATTGCAGCGCCGCCCGCCGACATGCGGGATCAGCAGATGGCCTTCGGGATCGTGCGCGTAGGTGGCGTAGACATCCTCGAGCGGCCATGCGCCCGGCTCGATCCGGTCGGACGCCATCTCCTCGTTCCACTCGAACGAGCGCACCAGGTTGCCATTCCGGTCGAACGGAAACTCCGGCACGCGGTCATGCAGGAACACCACGTTGTGGTCGCCGCCGGCGCAGGAGTTGCCGCACCATTCGGTGCCGGGATAGCACACGAAGCGCCCGGCCTGGTTCATCGTGTTGACGTGCGCGACTGCCTGGTTCCAGCGCGCCTCGGTGATCTGGAAGTCGTTCGCCGTGTAGCCGAGCACGTCGAGCCCGGCCACGTCGCGGCCGTAGCCGAGATTATACACGGTGTCGTTGGTGCCGACCGTGTCGTCGGAATGCACATGCAGGTCGCCGTAGAAAATACGCTCGAACCGGGCGGCCGGATCGACGGAGACGTAGGCGTGGGCGGGCAGGACCCGGGCCCTGCCCTCGAGGCTTGCGTCCAGTCTGAACTCGCCCGGCTGGTCCAGCTTCAGGCTGTCGACCGTCGCAATCGCCCATCCATCGTCGGACAGGACGGCGTGCGTGACGACCGGCGGCGTGTCGGCATGGTGGGCGGTGAGCAGGACGCTGTTGCCGCCGTCGATGGTGGTGTTGCCCCAGGCATCCTCGGTGCGCAGATGGATGCGGATCGCGGTGTTCGGCCGTATCAACCGGGGCGCCGTCACGATCAGTCGCTCGGCTGGCCCGGGGACGATCTGCATGACGACATCGCCCGGCACCGCGCTGAAGCGCGAGGTCCCGACCGGATCGATATAGAGCCTGAACCGGAAATCCTGTTCCACGAATGTCTGCACGCGAGTGCCGGGTCCGCCGGCGCGGCGATCGCCGAGACGGATCAGGATGTGGTCGCCGGGATTGAGATATCCGTCGATCACGTCGACGATGATGGCCTTCTGGAAGGGTCTCTCATGGCCCTTCTGGTCGAAGCGGCACGAGAGCGATTGCACCGTTGCCGGTTCCTGGCCGGGCAAGAGCCGGCCTGCCTGATATTCGGCGGAAATGTAGTTCGCAGCCGTCGGATCGATGGTCTGGAACAAGGCCCAGTCCGAGTAGAACTTGAAGGTCGCCTTGATCCAGGCGCCGTCCGCCAGGCCCGACGCTCCCACCTCGTAGTCGAGCACGATCTCCTGCCAGCTTCCGGCCTCGACCGTCTCGGTCCTGCAGGCGACCTGCCCCAGGAACGGCATCCGCTTGCTGGCTTCGTAATATCCGTCCGGCGCCACGTGCGGGCCGATAATCCGGTGTCGGGTAGCGCGGTCCATGAAGTCCATCGCGGGCGTTCCTCGGAATCCAGGTCAGATATCGACGCCGCGCCAGGCGCCGGCGGCAGGGTCGTCGGTCAGCAGGGCGCGCAGGTGCCGGCCGAGCATCGCATGCTGCGGGTCGTCGCGTTCGCGCGGACGCGGGCCGACCTGGAGCTCGCCGCGCACCGATGCAGGGGTTCCGCCGAGCACGACGATACGGTCCGCCAGGAACAGTGCCTCGTCGATGTCGTGCGTGACGAACAGCACGGTCTTGCGCGTCTGCAGCCAGATCCGCAGCAGTTCCTCCTGCAGCGCCGCGCGGGTGATCGCGTCCAGCGCGCCGAACGGCTCGTCCATCAGCAGCAGGTCCGGATCGACGGCCAGCGCCCGCGCCACGCCGACGCGCTGGCGCTGGCCGCCGGACAACTGGTGCGGCCAGCGTCCGGCCTGCGCCTCGAGTCCGACCAGGGCCAAAGCGCGCAGGGCGCGATCGTGCCGGTCCGCTCGCGACAGTCGCAGCCCTTCGAGGCCGAGTTCGACATTGGCCCGCACCCGGCGCCAGGGCAGCAGCTTGGCATCCTGGAACACCAGGGCCGCGCTGCGCCGGTTGCCGACGCGATCGGGAGGACGCTGCACCAAGCCCTTGCCGGGTGCGACCAGTCCCATGGCGACCCGAAGCAAGGTCGACTTGCCGACGCCGGATGGTCCCAGCAGCGCCACGAACTCCCCCGGTGCAACGGCGAGGTCCAGGCCCTGAAGGATGGTCGTGGTGGCGCCGTCCTGGGTGTAGGACAGGGTGATGTCTTGCAGCGACAGCAGCGGCGCGGTCATCTTTGCCACGCGAGCAGTCGGTTGCGCACCAGCATGAAGACCGAGTCAGTGAGCGCGTAGAGCAGCGCCATGGTCAGCATGTAGATCACCACCAGGTCGGTCGCGAGCAGGCTGGACGCCTGCATCATGCGCGCGCCGATCCCAGGAACGCCGAACAATTCGGCTGCCACGACCGACATCCAGGCCTGGCCGATCCCGGTGCGCAGGCCCGCCAGGATGCCCGGCATCGAGGCCGGCACCACGATCTTGGTCAGCCGGCCCAGCACGCTGGCGTGGCCGAACGCATCGGCCACTTCGAACAGCGACCGGTCGATCGCCTGTACTGCGCCGTGGGCCGCATAGAAGTTGATCCAGAACACCGAGATCGCAACGACGAAGGTGGCGCCTGCGGTGTTGAGGCCGAACCACAGGATGGCGAACGGAACCCATGCCAGGCTTGGAATCGGCCGGAGCAGCCTGACCAGCCCGCTGGTCAGCGCGTCGAGGCGGGGGAGCATGCCGCATGCCAGGCCAGCCCCGATCCCGAGGCAGGTGCCGATCAGCACGCCCAGCAGATAGTGCGTCAGGCTGTCGAGGATGGCCTGCAGCCAGAAGCCGCCGCGCACCTCCCTGATCCAGGCGGCGGGCAGTTCGCTCGGTCGTGGCAGGAGCCCCGGCGACACCAGCCCGAGCCGCAGGACCGCTTCCCAGGTGCCGAACAGCAGGCACAGGCCGAGGCCGCCGAGCAGCAATCGTGACGACGAGGCGCTCGGGCGGCGTAACCGGACAGGCATTTGACGGTGCCGGACGGTCAGTGGGTGATGCGGCTGTAGGGGCCGAGGTCGAACAGCGATGCCACCGGAACAGCCTCCTTGAGTGTGCCGTTCGCCACCTCGAAATCCTGCAGCGCCTTGACCGGCGTCATGAGCCGCGCCGGGTCGGAAATGAATTTCGTGTCCGGCGACGCAAGCGCCTCCTCGATCACCGACTGGCTCAGGATGCCGCCGCCGAGGACCGTGAGGATAAACGGTGCCGCTTCCGCAGGCTTGCTCTTGATCAGGTCGGTCGCGCGCACGAACAGCCCGACCAGCTTGTCCTTCCAGGCACCGCGATCCGGGGCATCGGGGCGAACAATTGCCAGCACCGAGCCGGGCTGGTCCGGCATCAGGTCGCTGCCGTGCGCCAGGAGCTGCACGTCCGGCAACCGGTGCCGCACGACGGTCAGTGCAGGCTCGCGCAGGATGGCGGCATCGACCGCGCCGGACAGCAGCGCCTGTTGTGCCGCGTCGATATCGATGCCGATGATGTCGGCGGATTTCGGATCGAGGTGATTGCGATCCTGCATCCAGTAGCGCAGCAGCGTGTCCGGAACCGACCCCACCGGCTGGGCGGCGATTTTCGGCTTGCGGCCGGTCGCCTTGGTGAAGGCGGCGAATCGCTTCGACAGGCCGGTGCCCGCGGGGGCGACGGTGGCGAGTTTTCCGCGCGCGGCGACCTCGAGTTCCTCGACCGCGCCGGCTGCAACCACCTTGACGTCGATCCCGTGCGACCGGGCGACCAGCAAGGGCAGCACACCGGCGACATAAGCGTCGATCTGGCCCGCAGCCAGCGCCTGGATCGCCTGGGTTCCGGCCTGGAACCTGATCAGCTTCAGCGTGAGCCCGGCCGGCTTTGCCCAGCCTTCGCCGTCGAGCACGAACAGGGCAGACGAGCCCAGCACCGGAATATAGCCGATCCGGATCGGGTCGGCGGCCTGGGCAGGGTTCGACAGGAGGGCTCCGAAGCTGGACACGCCAATGATCGCAGCGCACAGGCAACTGCCTCTCAAATAGCGTATCCGCATCGTGATATCCCCGATTATTGATGTGGGATCGTACAATCGAACCGGTGTGTGGTCAAAGCAGCTCGCCCCGAATGCGTCAGGAACCGGGGCGATCGACGATGCTGAACAGATCCTCGCCACCGACCGTCTGCTCGGCCTGTTCGTCCTCGAAGCGGGACATGCTGACGCCCAGCAGCCGCACGCTCTTCTCGAACGGAAACGCGGCCCGCAACAGGCCTTCGGCGGCGATGGCAAGCTCGCTCCGCGTGCCGACGGGCCGGCTGCCCGAGGCTGCGCGGGTCATGAGCCGGAAGTCGGAAAATTTCACCTTCAGGGTGATCGTCCGTGCACCCCGGCCGCCCTTGTCGTAGGTGGCCCAAACCTTGTCGATCGCCGGCTGGATTGCGGCCAGCGCCTCGTCCCACCCGGTGATGTCGCGCTCGAACGTCTGTTCCGCGCCGATCGACTTGCGCAGGCGGTCCGCCACCACCGGCCGCTCGTCCTGGCCGCGTGCGATGGCGTGGTAGTGCGGCCCCGACTTGCCGAAATGCCGGACCAGGAAGTCGATCGTGCAGCCGCGCAGGTCCATCCCGGTCTGGATGCCGAGCCGCTCCATCTTGGCCGCCGTCACCGGCCCGACCCCGTGGAACTGGCTGACCTTCAGCGTCTCGACGAAGCTCGGACCGTATCGCGGCGTGATGACGAACAGTCCGTCTGGCTTGCGGTGGTCGGAGGCCAGCTTGGCCAGGAACTTGTTGTAGGAGACCCCGGCCGAGGCGGTGAGTCCGGTCTGCTCGCGGATACGCGCCCGGATTTCCTCGGCGATCGCCGTGGCCGATCCGAGATCGCGCAGTGGCTGGGTGACGTCGAGGTAGGCTTCGTCCAGCGACAATGGCTGGATCAGGGGCGTGTAATCGGCGAAGATCCCGCGGATCTGCAACGATACCTCGCGATAGACGTCGAAGCGCGGCTTCACGAAGATCAGCTCGGGACATTGCCGTCGTGCCGTGACCGACGCCATGGCCGAGCGCACCCCGAAACGGCGCGCCTCGTAGCTTGCGGCCGCCACCACGCCGCGCTCGCGCGAACCGCCCACGGCCAGTGGCTTGCCGCGCAACGACGGGTCGTCCCGCTGCTCGACCGACGCGTAGAAGGCATCCATGTCCACATGGATGATCCGCCGCAGGCTTGGCGTTACCGCCTGATCGGCAGGCATGGCCTGGCATCCCGGGTCAATGACATCGACGCGCCTGTTCGAACCATCCCGTTCACTTTACGTTCCCCAGCGCCGGGCGTCGAGATGCAAGCGAGCCAAAGGTCGAGATGCAAGCGAGCCAAGCGTCGAGATGCAAGAGATGTAACGCGCCACCAGGGGGCAGAGTGGGTAAGGACCATGCACATCCCGCACGCCGACACCCTCGACCGTCGGCACCGGGCCAACTCCCGCTCATTCTGATCGATTTGCGCCCGCTGGCCTGGGCGGTCACCAATCGGGCGGCTTTCCTGCTGGTGTTAGCGGCCAGTCAGCAGCAGGGGCTGGTTTCGACTCCAACCGGGCCTCCGACGGTCGATGCTGTGGATCGGTGCGCGATCCTGTTCGATCTATATGTGCCACATCCCGATCTGGTTCACCGTGATCGACGTCATGCGGCGTACCGGGCCGGGCGGCGAAACCTACGTGCCGCTGGGTTTCATGATCGCAGCGCTCGCCACCCTGACCGCCGCCGACCTCACCTATCGCTGGCTCGAGCTACCCCTGCAGGAACGCGGTCGCATCCGGGCTCGCGCGCTCGACGACAGGGGTGATCACGCAACGTCCGCGCAGATGACCACGGGACTAAGCGATACGGGCTGATGGTCTGCTGGAACCACGGACTGGAAGATGCGGCCCGGGAGAGCCGTCGAACTGAAACGATGGAATTCCGGCGTTGCTCTTCCCATCGGTTGCGAGGCGCCGGAAGGTAATCGGACCTGGGCTCCGTCGGCGCCTCTCTTCTTCAAAGGCGAGCAGCAGCGATGGATATGCACCGGATCGAATTAACAACGAACGCTGATGCGCGCAGATATTCCGGGGTCGCACTGTTCCTCCACTGGACCATCGCGATCCTGATTCTTCTCAACCTGCTGCTGGGATGGAGGATGGGCCACATGCATGGCCTGACGAAGTTCCAGATATTCCAGGTCCACAAGTCGTTCGGCGTCACGGTGCTGCTGCTCAGTGTTCTCCGCCTGGTCTGGCGTCTTGCGCACCGACCGCCATCGCTGCGGCACGACCTGCATCCCGGTGAGGCGTTCGCGGCGCATGCCACCCACTGGATCTTCTACGGCTTCATGATCCTGATGCCGCTAAGCGGCTGGATCCTGGTATCGACCAGTGCCGAGAACATTCCCACGCTGCTCTATCGCTTCATACCCTGGCCGTACTTTCCCGGGGTTCACGGGCTGCCGCTGCCTCGGCGTCACCAGGTCGGCGCCCTGGCCGACGGAACGCATTACTGGCTTGCCTGGAGTGCCGTGGCGCTGATCGCGCTGCATGTCGGCGGTGCGTTGAAGCACCAGTTCGATCGGGGCACACCGGTCTTGCCGCGAATGCTTCCGGGTTCCAGGGACGCCGATCCAGGCCCCGGCCGGCGCATAGGCTTCGTTGCCGCGGTCGGTGCCGGTCTCGGCGCGATCGCGCTCGTGCTGGCCGGCTACTCCAGCCCGTCGCCGGTCGTCGCACGCTCGGTGCCGGCTCCGGCCCCGAGCCAACAGGCGGCCTCGAACTGGGTCGTCGACAAGACCGCCTCGAAGCTTGGTTTCGAAACCGTCGTGAACGGGCAACCGGTCGCAGGGCAGTTCAGCCGATGGTCCGCGGTGATCCGCTTCGATCCCGCGCATCTCGCCGACGCCGAGGTGGAGGTGATCGTCGATACCGGATCCGCCACGACCCAGGACCACACCCGCGACCAGATGTTGTCGACGCCGGACTGGTTCGACCGGGCGGTCTTCCCGGAAGCGCGGTTCCATGCAGGCAAGGTTCTGTCGCGTGGCGGCAACGCCTACGAAGCAGACGGCGACCTGAAGATACGCAGCACGGATAAACCCGTCGTGCTGCCGTTCACGCTCGCCATCGTCGATGGCCAGGCCACGATGTCCGCAAGCATCCCGATCGATCGGACCGCCTTCGGTGTCGGACAAGGCCAGTGGGCAGGAACGGATTCGGTCGCGGCAACCGTGACCGTGAAAGTTGCGCTGGTCGCGCACGCCCGGACCGCCGAGCAGACATTGCCACAGACGATCCAGGCAGCCGAACCGGACGACTAGACCCCGAGCAGCCCGCGCAGCCAGGCGCCCGTATCGATAGCAGACGGGTCGGGCTTCGGCACCTTGAACACGCCGTTGACGCGGGCAGAGGCTGCGCCGTCGGTATGGAGCACCGCCTGCGCGAACAGCATGGTACGCGTGGTCTTGATGATGTCCGCCCTGGCTTCCATCCAGGCGCCGGGGCGGGCCGGGGCGAGGTAGTCGATCGAGAGGCTGATCGTCGGCAGGATCATCGTCTCGAGCCGACCCTCGAACATGCCGCCGAACGCCAGCAGGATGTCGCAGAAGGTCGCGATCATGCCGCCGTGGCAGGTGCCGGCGGGGTTGCAATGCTCCGCCCCGACCCGGAACCCGCCGATCAGGTGGCCGTCCTCGGTGCGGACATGCAGCGGGAGGTTCCGAGCAGTGAAGTCGGCGACTCCCGCCATGGGCAGGCGGACGAAGCCCGCGGGTGGTGGCGTGGTCCCGATATCCGGCATCAGAACGCCGCTTCCTCGAGTGCCATCATCGACGCCTTGCCGGACTTGATGGCCAAGAACAGCGCGGTCGCCTGCGGCAGGGTGCGGTCGATGAAGAACCGCGCGCTGGCCAGCTTGGCACGGTAGAACTCGGGCTCGTCGGTGTTGCCCGCCAGGCGCTCGGACGCGATCACCGCCGAGCGTACGAACATGTAGCCCATCGCCACCAGCCCGAGCAGGCGCAGATAGTCCGTCGCGGCGGCGCCGGCTTCCTCGGGGTCCTTGAGGCCGGCCTGTGCGATCTGCCCGGTCGCCAGCTGCAACGCGCCGAACGCGCGCTCGAGCTGCTCGACCATGCCGGCAACCGCTTCGTGCTTGCGGTGCGCCTCGATGAAGTTCGAGATCGGGTGGAACAGTCGCCGCAGGTAGCGGCCCATATGTGCGGGCATCTTACGCCCGACCAGGTCGAGCGCCTGGATGCCGTTGGTGCCCTCGTAGAGCATGGCGATTCTGGCATCGCGCACATACTGCTCGACGCCGTGCTCGCGGATGTAGCCGTGCCCGCCATAGACCTGCACGCCGAGGCTCGCGGCCTCGAAGCCGAGATCGGTGAACAGCGCCTTTACCACCGGCGTCATCAGCGCCACGAAATCCGCGGCTTCCTTGCGCTCGCCCTCGGTGTTCGCGTGCTTCGACAGATCCACCGCCTGCGCCACCCAGATCCCGACGGCGCGGCAGCCTTCGGCGGTGGTGCGCATGGTCATCAGCATGCGGCGCACATCAGGGTGCACGATGATCGGATCGGCGGCGAGATCGGGCCGCTTGGTGCCGGACAGCGAACGCCCCTGCAGGCGATCCTTCGCGTAGGAAACCGCGGACTGGTAGGCGGCGGACGCCACGCCCAGCCCCTGGATGCCGACGCCGAGCCGCTCCTCGTTCATCATCACGAACATGCTCTGCATGCCCTTGTGCGGCGCGCCGACCAGCCAGGCCTGCGCATCGTCGAACGAGATCTGGCAGGTGGCGGAGGCCTTCAGCCCCATCTTGTGTTCCAGCCCGGTGCACAGGATGCCGTTGCGCGGCCCGACCGAGCCATCCGGCTTCGGCAGGAACTTCGGCGCCAGGAACAGGCTGATACCCTTGATGCCGGGCGGCGCGTCGGGAAGGCGTGCGAGCACCAGATGGATGATGTTCTCGGTCAGGTCGTGCTCGCCCGCCGAGATGAAGATCTTTGAGCCGGTCAGCAGATAGCTGCCATCCTCCTGCGGCACCGCGCGCGTGCGCAGCAGGCCGAGGTCGGTGCCGCACTGCGATTCCGTCAGGCACATCGCACCGGACCAGATGCCGTCGATCATCTTCGGCAGGTACAGATCCTTGAGCTCGGACGAACCATAGGCGCTCAGCGCCATGACCGCGCCATGCGTCAGCCCGGGATACAGACCGAAGGACAGGTTGGCGGCGCAGATCATTTCCTCGACGAGCTTGTTGACGCTCTCGGGCAGGCCCTGGCCACCGTAGTCCGGGTCACCCGCCAGCGCGTTCCATCCGCCGTCGCGGAAGACGTCGTAGGCTTCGCGAAAACCCTTCGGAGTGCGCACCACGCCGTTCTCGACGATGCAGCCCTCGGCATCGCCCGATGCGTTCAGCGGCAGCAGCACTTCGGTGGCGATCCGCGACGCTTCTTCCAGCACGAGATCGACGGTCTCCGCGTTCAGGTCGGCGAAATACGGCAGCGACGTCAGCGCATCGAGCCCGTGCAGTTCGTGCAGGACGAAACGCATGTCGCGCAACGGGGCATTGTAGGTCTGCATGAAATTTCCTCCGCAGCTCTAGGCTAATTACGCAATGGCTTGCCGGTCTCGAGCGTGTGCTCGATCCGATCCAGGGTGGCGCCGGTGCGCAGCAGGCGCATGAAGGCGACTCGTTCCAGTGCCAGCATCTGCTTTTCGGTCACCACATCGACCAGGTCCGCCCCGCCGCCGGACAGGATCTCGGCCAGGTTGTCCGCCACGACGAGATCATGGTCGGTGGCGATGCCCTGGCGATGGAAACTGTTGGCGGCGAGGTTCATCGCCGCGCGCCCGGCGGCCCCCGGCAGTCTGAATTCGGGCGCCGTCGGCGCCGTGTAACCCTCGACCAGCGACAGGGCCCGGGCACGGGCCTCGAACAGCAGCCGGTCGCGATTCATCGTGATCCGATCGGCGGGCCGCAGGAACCCAAGCACCTTCGCCTCGGCCGCGGATTTCGACACTTTCGCGACGCTGACGGTCTCGAACACCTTGGCGACCGCGGGCATCGGGCCCTTCGGCATACCGGCTGTCGCGGTCCAGCGCGCGATCATCTCGCCGCAGCCGCCCCAGCCCGGTACCAGGCCGACACCGCATTCGACCAGGCCGATATAGCTCTCGGCATGCGCCTGGATAGCGTCGGAATGCAGCAGCACCTCGCAGCCGCCGCCGAGCGCCAGCCCGCCCGGCGCGCTTACCACCGGGAAGGGCGCGTATTTCAGCGCCTTGAAGGTGCGCTGCCCGCTCGAGACGAGTGTCTCGATCTCGCCCCAGGCGGCGATATTGCAGGCGAACAGGGCCAGGCCGAGATTGGCGCCGGCGGAAAAATTGGTCGCGTCGGTATAGATCACCAGCGCCTTGTAGCGCTGCTTGACGAGTTCGATGCTCTTGTCAAGCAGCTTCATGATCTGCTCGTCGAACGCGTTCATCTTCGAGGTGAGTTCGAAGCAGGCGACGCCCTCGCCGACATCCCAGAGTGCAGCCGATCCGTTCCTGAGCAACGGTTCCGACCGGCGCTTCACGTCCTCGAGCAACAGTACGCCGGCAGGTCGTTCGACCGGGCGATACCGGCCATCCACACCGAGGAACAGCGTCTGTCCGTTCTCGACCTTGTAGAAGGTGCCGTCGGCGACCGTGCGCAGCAGTTCAGGCACCGGCTTGCCTTCGGCCTCCAGTCGTCGCGCCACCACGGCCGGTCCAAGCACGTCCAGCAGCTCGAACGGGCCCTGTTTCCAGTTGAAGCCGAGGCGCATCGCCGCGTCCACGGAAACGATGTCGTCGGCAATCGTCGGTACCAGGCTCGCGGCATAAGCCAGGGTCGCGCCCATGACCGACCACGCATACTGGCCGTAGCGGTCGGTGGAGGTGATCAGCTTTGTCGGGCTGCGCGACAGTGCGGCTGGCAGGCTGGTGCTTTTCGAAGGCTCGTATTCACCGGTGACGAGGCCGATCGACTCCTTGATCTTCCCCGCCTCGCGGTTGATCCTATAGAAGCCGCCAAGACCTTTGCGACCGGTATAGCCGTCCGCGATCATCTTGCTGAGCAGCGGCACCTCGCGCAGCGTATCGAGGAACGCATCGCCGGCGGGCAGCGAGGCCTTCATGCTGGCGTTGATGTGCGGCATCAGGTCGAGGCCCACCAGGTCGATCAGGCCGAACACGCCGGTTTTCGGGATGCCGAACGGCCGGCCCATGACGGCGTCGGCTTCCTCGACCGACAGGCCCTGGTCCATCGCCGCATTGACGCCGTGCTGCAGCCAGTAGGTGCCGATGCGGTTGGCGATGAAGCCGGGCGTGTCGTTGGCGCGGACGACGGTCTTGCCGAGCGACAGGTCGCAGAACTCTGCGACGCGTGCGGCCAGCGCCATGTCTGTTGCGGGCCCGGTCACCATCTCCAGCAGCCGCATGTAGCGCGGCGGGTTGAAGAAATGGGTGATCATGAAGTCGCGCGACAGGCTCTCGGGCAGCCCCCCGACAAGCTGCACCAGCGGGATCGTGGAGGTGTTGGAGCTGATCGCGGTGCCGGGGCGCCGTACCGCATCCAGCCGGTGATACAGCGCCTGCTTCAGGTCGAGCCGCTCGACGATGACCTCGATGACCCAGTCGCAATCGGCGACTCTCGCCAGATGGTCCTCGATGTTGCCGGTCTCGATCAGCTTCGCCGCCTGGGGCGACATGAACGGTGCCGGATCGGTTTTCAGCGCGCGGGCGACCGCGGCTTTCGCGATGGCGTCGCGGTCGTCGCCCGACTTCGGCAGGATGTCCAGCAACAGGACCGGAATCCCGGCATTGGCCACCTGGGCTGCGATGCCGGCGCCCATGACGCCGGCGCCGATGACGCAGACGCGCCGGATTGCAGATGCCTGACCCTCGTCGAGCTTCATCATCATACGCGCTCCAGCACCGTGGCGATCCCCTGGCCGCCGCCGATGCACTGGGTCGCCAGCGCATACCGGCCGCCGGTGCGGGCCAGCAACTGTGCCGCCTTGCCGACGATGCGGGCGCCGGTGGCACCCAGCGGATGGCCGATCGCGATTGCCCCGCCATCGATGTTCACGGTCTCCTCGCGCAGGCCCAGCTCGCCCATGCAGGCCAGCGCCTGGCTGGCGAAGGCCTCGTTCAGCTCCACCACATCGAGGTCCGACGCCTTGATCCCGGCGCGGTCGAACGCCTTCCGGCTGGCCTTGATGGGGCCAAGCCCCATGGTTTCCGGCGCGCAGCCGCTGACGCCGATGCTGCGCAGGCGTGCCAGGATGGCGAGGCCGTTGCGCAGGGCATACTCCTCGCTGCACACCAGCACCGCGCTGGCGCCGTCGGTCAGCGGTGACGAGGTGCCGGCGGTGACGGTGCCGTCCTTGTCGAAAGCGGGCTTCAGCCCGGCAAGGCCCTCGGCGCTGCTCTCCGGGCGGAGGCAGCCATCCGTCTCGACAGGTCCGGCCTTGGTGCGGATCGGCACGATCTCGTCCGCCAGCAGGCCACCCGCCCGGGCGGCCGCAGCCTTCTCCTGGCTGCGCAAGGCGAACTGTTCCTGGGCCTGGCGGCCAATCTGATACTTGGCAGCAACGTTTTCGGCGGTCTCGCCCATCCCCATGTAGGCGCCGGCGCTTTTCGCGGCGAGCTCCGGGTTGGGCAGCGGGTTGAAGCCCAGCATCGGCACCCGGCTCATGCTTTCGACGCCGGCACAGATGAAGACCTCGCCGGCGCCGAGGGCGATGGCGCCGGCGGCCATGTGGATCGCCTGCATCGAGGAGCCGCAGAAGCGGTTGACGGTGACCCCGCCGATGCTGATCGGCAAATCAGCCAGAAGAACGACCAGGCGCGCGACGTTGAAACCCTGCTCGGCCTCCGGAAACGCGCAGCCGAGGATCAGGTCCTCGATATCGTCCGGCTTCACGCCCGTCCGTTCGACCAGGCCGCGCACGACCTGTGCCGCAAGGTCATCCGGCCTGACCCGGGTCAGCTGGCCTTTGTTGGCAAGGTGGAACGGGGAGCGGGCATAACCTGCAATCACCGTATTCTGCATCGGTCAGTCTCCGGGCCATGAAGCGTCTCGACCACGCAGGCCAGCGCTTTCCGTATACGTCAAGCAGTCATGGAGATAGCATCGGTCCTGGCAACAAACAACCACAGACTGCAGGCATACGAGCGGTCGTTATAACTTGTGCAGTGCAGTATAGATGAGGCGCTTGACGCATGCGTCAGATTGGGTGGATCGTGAATAGCAGGGCGAGAATTCTGTCGTTGATGCGATCGAGATTGATTGCTAACGGAAAATTCACGACAGGTGGATCATACCGTCTGCGTAAAGGGATGACGTCATGCGATATCTGTCTTCGGCGTGTGGTGTAGCGCTATCCTGTCTTGGAATCCTTGGCGGCGGCTGGGCAGAAGATGCCAGGGCTGCCGGCTTCTATCTGCAGGATCAGTCGGTTAAGGGTGGTGGCCGCGCGTATTCGGGCGAGGCGGCAGACATGGGCGCGGAATCGCTCTGGTGGAACCCGGCCAGCATCGCCGGCATCGAGCAGTCCGAATCCTATAGTGGGATCACGGGCATTTTCGTGAACTCCACGGTCACCGACCACGGCTCGACCGTCGGGCATCTCGGCGGCGGCCCCAGGGCGATCGGCGGCAACGATCGTGTCGACAATCCGGTCTCGAACGGGATCCTGCCGACCGGAGCGTTCGCCTACCGGATCAATGGCCAGTGGGCCGTCGGCATGTCGGTGACGTCACCTTTCAGCTTCGTGACCAAATATCCGACCGACAGCTGGACCCGCTACACGGCCCTCACCTCGCGCCTGACCACGATCGACCTGCAGCCCACGCTGGCATGGCGCCCGACACGCTGGCTGGGGATCGGCGTCGGCCCGAACATCGAATACACGGTCGCCGCACTCAGCAACGCGCTGCCCAACCTGTTTCCCGGCCAGCCCGACGGCCAGCAGACACTCCACGGCAACGGCTGGAACGTCGGCTATAACGTCGGGATCCAGCTGCATCTGACCGATCGGCTGGTGTTCGGCGCCGCCTACCGGTCCCGCGTCAAGCATGAGATCAGTGGCAAGCTGGACGTGTCCGGCCTGACTGGGTTGCTGGCCGGGCAGAATTTCCGTGCCGATGCAGGCGCGAACTTTACGACGCCCTGGGCCGCGACGTTCGGGCTGCGCTGGAAGGCGACCGACCGGCTGACGCTGAACGCGCAGACGGTGCGGCAGGGTTGGAGCACGTTCGACGCGATCTACGTTACCAGCCCGGTGAAATCGCAGACCAGCGAGAATTATCGCGACACGCTGAACGGCGCCTTCGGCATTGACTACCAGGTAACACCGCGCTGGGTGATGCGCTCCGGCGTCCAGTACGACCCGACGCCGACGCCCGGTCCGACCCGGGACGCCCGGGTGCCGGATGCGAATCGCTGGTTGTTCTCGATCGGCACATCGGTCCTGGTCGGCAAGCGACTGTCGGTCGATGCCTCGGTCACCTATGTCGACTTCCAGAATTCTGCGATCACTCGCAACGCCACCGCCTATGGCGGTACGCCGGTGCAGGTGCCGGTCGGTCTGCGGGGCACGGTCGAAGCCAGCGGCGTCGTTGCGGGCATCGGCACAAGATTGTGGTTCTGAGCCGATTATCGATCGAGCTTGAAGGAATTCCATGTCGTTCCTGAGCGAAGTCGCCCGTCTCGGTCCTCTCGATCCGGTTCCGGTCCGACCCCTGCCGGAACTGCTCGACGAGACTGCAAGCGCCTTCCCGAACCGGATCGCGATCGACTTCCTGGGCCGGCGCTGGCGCTATGCGGACATCGCCAACCTTGTGGATCGTGCCGCGCACGGTTTGCAGGAACTGGGGTTGACGCGGGGGGAGCGGGTCGGGCTGTGCCTGCCGAATACACCATACTTCGTCATTTTCTACTTCGCCATCATGAAGGCCGGCGGGATCGTGGTGAACTACAACCCGCTCTATACCGAACGGGAACTGGTCACCCAGATCGATGATTCAGGCACGACGATGATGGTGCTGCCGGACGTGCGGGCGCTCCATGACAAGGTGGTCGCGGTGGCAGGCCGGACCGGTCTGCGCAAGCTGGTCGTGTGTCCGATGGCGGGCGCCATGCCGCTGCTCAAGCGCGTCCTCTATAGCGTGTTCAAGCGCCGCGACATCGCAGCCGTCGGCCAGGGGCCGCTCTATGCCTCGTATGCCGGACTGATCTCCAACAAGGGCAGTCCGCAGCCGGTGCCGCTCGACGTGCATGACGTGGCGTTGCTGCAATATACCGGCGGCACCACCGGCATTCCCAAGGGCGCGGCACTGACCCATGCGAATTTAACAGCCAACGCCGCGCAGGAGATCCTGGTGATGCAGGCAGGAGATCTGGATGTGCGCGTTCTCGGCGTGTTGCCGTTGTTCCACGTGTTCGCCCTGACCACCGTGCTGAACTATGCGATCGCCACCGGGTCGAGGATGATCCTGCTGCCGCGTTTCCAGATGAAATCGATCCTAAATACGATCCGGCGCACCCAGCCAACTATTTTCCCCGCCGTACCGACACTGTATACCGCGGTCGCCGACGCGGTGGAGGCAGGGCCGCGTCGCCATGCGCGGGCGATGCGTTCGATCCGTTTCTGCATTTCGGGTGGTGCGCCGCTACCTGCGGAGGTCAAGCACCGGTTCGAGGCCCTGACCGGCTGCCACGTCGCCGAGGGCTACGGGTTGAGCGAGGCTTCGCCGGTGCTGACCTGCAATCCTCTCACGCAGACGGCCAAGCCAGGCTCGGCCGGGTTGCCGGTGATCGGGACGGTGATCGAGATACGCGATCTCGATGATCCGACCCGTATCATGGCCACCGGCGAACGCGGCGAAGTCTGCGCACGCGGGCCGCAGATCATGAATGGCTACTGGAACCGCCCGCAGGAAACCGAGGCGACGATGATCGACGGTATGCTCCGGACGGCGGATATCGGCTATCTGGACGCGGACGGTTATCTTTATCTGGTCGACCGGATCAAGGACCTGATCCTGTGCAGCGGCTACAACGTCTATCCGAGGGTGATCGAGGATGCGCTGTATCGCCATCCCGACGTCGTCGAGGCGAGTGTCATCGGCCTGCCGGACCACTACCGCGGCGAGGTGCCCAAGGCGTTCGTGGCATTGAGGGCGGACGCAACGGCAACGGAAGCGGAGCTCGGCATCTTCCTGGCCGGGCAGGTGTCGCGGATCGAGATGCCACGGGAGATCGAGATCCGGGCTTCGTTGCCACGTACGCTGGTGGGCAAGCTGTCCAAGAAGGAACTGGTCGCCGAGGAGGCCGTCAAGCGAGCACTGGCGACCGGGCAGGCCGCATCGAACCTGGCAAGTCACGCCGCCGCCTGACATCGATCGCCGTCGGTGCGATAGAGCTGCCGGCCCGGCCGCGGTGGAGTTCCCAAGAATGGCAGATGCCCTGATCGCAGTCGTTCAAGACGAGCGGTTGTTGACCGTTACGGAACTGGCTGCCGAGCTCGGGGTGACGGCGCGTGCAATCCGTTTCTATGAGGATAAGGGCCTGATCCAGCCGGGCCGGGTCGGGGCCACGCGTGCCTATACCCGTCGCGAACATGCCCGGATGCAGCTGATCCTGCGCGGCAAGCGGCTCGGCTTCAGCCTGCGCGAGATCAAGGAGTTCCTCGACCTCTACGATGTCGATCCCGAGCATGACGAACAGAAGCGCCTGCTGCTCCGCGCGGTCCGCGACCGGATCAGGCAGCTTCGCGTCATGAATGCCGCACTGGTCCGCACCCTGGACGAGCTGCAGGCAATCGAGCTGCAGGTCTCCTCCGCGCTCGAACGCTGAACGGATCCATCACGGCCACCTGAAACTGGACGCGTTCACCGATTGTATCGATCCGGCAACTGCCCAATGCTACAGGCTGGGTAACGGGTGGGGATAGTCCGTGGCTAAAGTCGCCGGCAGGTCGAATGGGATGAAACTGGTTGTGCAGCCGGACGACGGGGTGCGCAGCGTCACCGCGCTGATCGATGCGGCGCGGCGCACCGTCTCGATCAAGGTGTTCACCTTCACCTCGCCGGAGATCCTGGCAGCGTTGGAAGCGGCGGCGGCACGCGGCGTTACGGTGCGGGTGATGCTGAACCCGCAACGTTCATCGGGCAGCCGCGCCAACGACGAGACGCGCGAACGGTTGGTGCGGTCCGGCATCCGGTGCGACTGGAGCAGCCCGGGCTTCGCGGTCACGCACGAGAAGTCGATGGTGGTGGATGGCCGGACAACGCTGATCGCCACCTTCAATTTCTGCGAGAAGTATTTCACCACCACCCGCGACTACGGCCTGGTGCTGCACGACGAGGCGGTGGCGGCCGAGGTCGGTGCCTGCTTCGAGGCCGATCTCGCCCGCCGGCCGTTCGAGCCGGGGCCCGGCAGCCGGCTGCTCTGGAGCAACACCAGCTCGCGACAGGTCATGTGCGACTTCATCGACGGTGCCGGGAAAAGTCTTTCGGTGCAGCATCCGAAGTTCGTCGACATGACGGTGCTGGACCGGCTGATGGCAGCGCTCGACCGTGGCGTCGCGGTCAAGGTGCTGTGCGGCGGCAAGCACGGCATCAGCGACTACGACCTGCTCGACACCTTCTCGTCGCTGCACATGCTCCGTCGCGCCGGTGCGCGCGTTCACAAGCAGCACGGCCTGCGCACCCACGCCAAGCTGATCCTGGCCGACGATGCGCGTGCACTGGTCGGCTCGATGAACATCGATCGCAGCGCGTTCGACCTGCGCCGCGAGCTCGGTATCATCGTCGATGCGCCCGAGATCGTGCCGGGGCTGAAGCGGGTGTTCGAGGGGGACTGGGACGAGAGCCGGCGCTACGACGCGCCGGACCCGCTCATGGCCGCCGCCCATGTCGAGAACGACCAGCCGCACGACCCGGACTACGTTCGTGAGTGAAGCCGCGACGCCTGGACCGGGCGGTGTCGGCGGTTCCGGGCATCCAGGCTTGTGGGAGCTGGCGCGGACGTTCAACACCATCTCGCTGGCAAGCTTCGGCGGCGGCCTGTCGGCCTGGTCGCGCGAGATCGTGGTGATGCGCCGCGGCTGGATGACCGAGACCGAGTTCCTGAGCGCCATGACCATCTGCCGCCTGCTGCCCGGCGCCAACCAGGTCAATGTGGCGATCTTCGTCGGCGCCCGCATGCACGGACCGGGTGGTGCGGCGGCGGCCGTGGCCGGGCTGATCGCAATCCCGTTCGTCATCATCGTGGCTCTCTGCGCGTTCGCCACCCGCTACCAGCATGTCGGCGCGGTGCAGCACGTGCTCGCCGGCCTCACCCCGGCTGCGGTGGCGCTTACCTTGTCGATGGTCTGGCAGACCGGCCGCAAGACGCTGCGCTCGATGGTGCCGTTCGCATTATGTGTTGCGACCACGCTCGCCGCGGCGGTGCTGCGGGTGCCGCTCTGGGCGACGATGCTGGTGCTGGGGCCGGTCGGGGTGTTCTGGAGCTACCGGCAGCCGGCACCGGCGCATCCGGGAGCGTCCGGTTGAGCCCTGCGCGGACCCTGCAGATCTGCCTGCTGTTCGGATCCTCGTCGCTGCTGTCGTTCGGCGGCGGCAACGCCGTCATCCCGCAGATCCAGCTCAGGGCGGTGCACACGTACGGATGGATCACCGCCGAGCAGTTTTCCCAGGCCTTCGCCATCGCGCAGGCCGCTCCCGGCCCCAGCACGCTGCTGGTCAGCGCGATCGGCTATCAGGCCGGGGGCATTCCCGGCGCGCTGCTGGCGACCGCGGCGATGATCCTGCCGGCCTGGGTCCTGGTCTATTTCGCGGCCCGGTTCTGGCTCGGCGCGAAACGGTCGCGCTGGCGCATCGCGATCGAGGAGGGACTGGCGCCGATCGCGATCGGGTTGATCCTGGCCAGCGCCATCGTGATCGCCCGCAGTACCGACCATGGCCCGATGCAGTACGTGCTGACCGTGATCGCGACCCTGGTGTTCTGTGCGGTGAAGCTGAATCCGCTCTGGGTGATGGGCGCTTGCGGCCTGACCGGCTGGGCGCTCGCGATGTAGCGGCTCTATTCCGCGAGAATGGTCTGCAGGGCTTCCCTGAGCGGTGCATCGGACACGACGACCAGGCCGGTGAACGGCGTGTTCATGTCCAGAATGACGAACAGCGCCAGCACGATCGCCAGGACCGACAATCCGACGATGATGGTGCCGAGCCAGCTATGCTCGGTGATCAGGCCGAAGCAGCCGCACACCACCATCAGCCACACGGTCAGCACGGCATAGAACGACAGGCTGGACTGGCCCCGCGCCTCGTGAGCTGCGTCAGCGCCTCGTCACGCAGATGGCGCTGCAGGTTGCTCGCCGCGGGGAGCTCGAGCATGCCGGCCTCGATCCGGGTCAGCAGCCCAAAACGCTGCGTGGTGGCCGCACCCAGTCCCTGCGGGGTCTGCGCCACGACGTCCTGCGTATAGCGCACCAGCAGCGGATGCAGCGCCGCTGCCGCCGGGCCGTAGCTGTTCAGCGTCTGGTCGAGCGTGATGATCCGGATCGCATAGGCGCGCACGTCGTCCCCGGTCGCGTCGAACGTGGTCTTGGCGTTGGTGATCAGCAGGCCGAGCACGATCGCGGCAAACGTCACCAGCATGTCGATGACCAGGCGCAGCATCTCGTGGGTCTTGGGGCCGCGATGGGCGACCGGCAGCCGGCGCTGAACCAGGGTGCCGACGATGAAGCTGCCCAACAGCAACGGCAGCAGGATCGATGCACGGAGCAGGTCGGAGAGATCGCTCCAGGACATGTCGGTGGTCCGCAGCACCGGGCCCCCGGCCCATCGGGCCGGGGGCGTCAGGCTGGAATACAGGCGTTACGGGGTGGCGGTGTGTGCCGGGTCGATCGCGGCGATCGGTGACGGTGCCGGGCGGCTGGCCTGAGCCTGCTCGCCGGCCGGCTGCGACGAAGGACGCGCCTGATCGGTGATCATCTCGAGGCGGCCGGTGACCTGGCCGCCATCCTCGACCTGCAGGCGACGGCACTTGGCGGTGCCGATCAGCCGGCCGCTGGCGCGGATGGTGAGGTTGCCGCGCGCGGTCAGGGTGCCGTCGACGGTCCCGGCTAGCTCGGCATCCTCGACTTCGATCTCGCCGCGGAACACGCCGCCCGGTGCAACCGAAAGCTCGGTCGCATGGATCATGGTTGCCTCGACGGTGCCCTCGACGACCAGACGCTCGGCGTCCTGGACCACGCCCTGGACGCTGATGCCCCGGCCGACCACCAGGGTCCGGCGCTCGGTCATGTCTTTCTTGGGACCGCTACCCTGGGCGCCCGGGGGGGAGCCGGGAGTGCCCGGCATCGGGCCACGGTTGGGCATGATCCCGCCAGGCGGGAGGACGCCCGCGGACGGGGGGCTGGGAGGAGTCGGGAAAGGCGAACGACCCATCGGTGAGGGCTCCTTGGACGGTGCTAGGTTCTGGGAGAAATTCTGGCTCGGTGTCTGGGCAGGCTGGCCCATCGACGAGGGTGCGGGGACCGCCGGTGCATCCGGGGCCGCGGTCGGACGCGGGCTCCCTGCGTCGGGCGGTGTCGTTGCGGAGGCTTGCTGTGCCGATTGGCCCGGCCGTGCGGAGGTGGTGGGACCAGGCGGGATCGCAGGGACCTCGCTGGCCTCTTCTGGTTTGCGTCGTCTGAACACTTGGATCCCCCGCTGCTCTCGATGTCTCGGTTCTGAACGGTATTGCCGCCCAGCGGGAGTCTCACACACATCTACGAGAGCGCGAGACCGGCCTTCGCCTTACACGCTGGCCAGGGCAGCGGACAAGTGCGAAGGCGGCGCTAATCGCGATCGGAGCCGGCTGCATTGCCGCATGCGGCCTCCGATGCTAGCGGAAGCTGCGATCGCCTGCTGGAGCGCCTGACCGTGAGCTTGGCCAATATTACCCGGGATGCCCGGTTCGACCTGCTCGGCATCGGCAATGCCATCGTCGATGTGCTGGCCTCGGTGCCGGACGGCATGCCGGAAGCGGAGGGGATGGTCCCGGGGAGCATGACGCTGATCGTCGCGGCGCGTGCCGACGCCCTGTATGCTCTCCTGAAGCAGCCCCAGCAGACCGGCGGCGGTTCGGCCGCGAATACCTGCGTGGTCGCGTCGATGCTCGGTGCCCGCACCGCCTATCTCGGCACCGTTGCCGAGGATGCGTTGGGTGTGGCGTTCTCCGCTGACCTGGTTGCGGCCGGTATCCACTACCCGACCGCCCCGCTCGGCGCCGACCGGGCCGAGGGACGCTCGACCGCTCGCTGCCTGATCCTGGTGACGCCGGACGGACAGCGCACGATGAACACCTATCTCGGCGCCTGCACCGCATTCGGACCCGACGATGTCGATGCCGATGCCGTGCGGGACGCCCGCATCACCTATCTCGAAGGCTACCTGTTCGACCCGCCGGCTGCCCAGGACGCGTTCCGACGTGCCGCGACCATCGCCCACGAGGCCGGGCGCACCGTCGCATTGTCGCTGTCGGACCCATTCTGCGTCGACCGGCACCGGCCGGCCTTCCTCGAACTGGCGGCTGGCCACGTCGATATCCTGTTCGCCAACGAGGACGAGATCATGTCGCTCTACCAGGCGGACAGCTTCGAGCAGTCGGCCGAGCGTGTTTCGCAGGACGTCGAACTGGCCGTGCTGACCCGCTCTGAGAAGGGCAGCGTCGCGTTCCGGCACGGCGAGCGCACCGATATCGCGGCGGCGCCGACCAGCATCGTGGACAGCACCGGCGCCGGCGACGCCTATGCCGCCGGCTTCCTGTGCGGGCTGGCCGAGGGCCGTTCGATCGCCGAGTGCGGGCGGATCGGCAGCATCGCCGCATCGGAAGTGATTTCGCATTTCGGGGCGCGTCCGCTAGCCGACCTGCGTGCCCTGGTGGCCCGCCCTGCGTCGGGCTGAACCCCCTACTTGAATTTTTGGCGTGCAAACATTGCGTCGCAGCATTATCTAGCCGCCAGCATCACGGTTTCATCCGGCATCCAGGCATGTCGTGACGCCGGTCAACTATCATAGCCGGGCCGAAGCGGGCCCGCGCCGCTGCCACCATCCGGGTGGCGGCGTCGTTCGCGCATCTTCCGCGCCGCCAAGAGCCCACAGGTCAGACGCATGGAAATCCGCAACATCGCCATCATCGCGCACGTCGATCATGGCAAGACAACCCTCGTCGACCAGCTTCTGCGGCAGTCGGGCGCCTTCCGCGAAAACCAGGTGGTCGCCGAGCGGGCGATGGACCGCAACGACCTGGAGCGTGAGCGCGGCATCACCATCCTGGCCAAGTGCACCAGCGTCGTCTGGAAGAACACCCGGATCAACATCATCGATACGCCGGGACACGCCGATTTCGGCGGCGAGGTCGAGCGCATCCTGAACATGGTGGACGGCGCGATCGTGCTGGTGGACGCCGCCGAAGGCGCGCTGCCGCAGACCAAGTTCGTGCTGACCAAGGCTCTCGCCCGCGGCATCAAGCCGATCGTGGTGGTCAACAAGGTCGATCGCCAGGACGCGCGTCCGGACGAGGTCCATAACGAGGTGTTCGACCTGTTCGCCGCCCTCGGCGCCAGCGACGAGCAGCTCGACTTCCCGATGCTGTTCGCCTCCGGCCGTCAGGGCTGGGCCGATGTCGAGCTCGATGGACCGAAGAAGGACCTGGCACCGCTCTACGACCTAGTGCTGAGCCACGTGAACCCGCCGGCCCTCAACAAGGACGCGCCGTTCGCGATGGTCGCCTCCATCCTCGAGGCCGACCCGTTCCTCGGCCGCGTGCTGACCGGCCGTATCGAGCAGGGCCGCGCCAAGCTGAACATGCCGGTGCGCGTGCTGCGTGCCGATGGGACCGTGGTCGAGACCGGCCGCCTGACCAAGCTGCTGTCGTTCCGCGGCCTGGACCGCGTGGTGATCGAGGAGGCCGAGGCCGGCGACATCATTGCCGTTGCCGGACTTTCCGACGCGACCATCCCGGAGACCATCGCATCGCCGGAAGTTACCGCGGCGCTGCCGGCCATCCCGGTCGATCCGCCGACCCTGGCCATGACCTTCCGCCTGAACGACGGCCCGCTCGGCGGCCGCGAGGGCAAGAAGGTCACGTCGCGCCAGATCCGCGACCGGCTGTTCAAGGAAGTCGAGGGCAACGTCGCCATTCGCGTGTCCGAGAGCCCGGAGAGCGAGGCGTTCGAAGTCGCAGGGCGTGGCGAGCTCCAGCTCGGCGTGCTGATCGAGCAGATGCGCCGCGAGGGCTTCGAGCTGACCATCGGCCGTCCCCGCGTGCTGACGCGCCAGAACGAAGAGACCGGCGAGCGCGAGGAGCCGTTCGAAGAGGTTCTGGTCGACGTGGACGAGGCCTTCTCCGGCGTCGTCGTCGAGAAGATGAGCATCCGCAAGGGCCAGATGCAGGACATGCGTCCGTCCGGCGGCGGCAAGGTTCGCCTGACCTTCCTGATCCCGTCGCGCGGCCTGATCGGCTATCACGGCGAGTTCCTGACCGATACGCGCGGCACCGGCATCATGAACCGGCTGTTCGCCGGCTATCAGCCCTGGGCCGGAACGATCGAGGGCCGCAGCAAGGGCTCGCTGATCAGCTCCGAGGACGGAGCGGCCGTGCAGTATGCGCTCTGGTACCTGCAGGAGCGTGGCCAGCTGTTCGTCGATCCGGGCGAGAAGGTCTATGTCGGCATGATCCTGGGCGAGCATTCGCGCGGATCCGACCTCGAGATCAACCCGATCAAGGAAAAGAAGCTCACCAACATCCGCGCCGCCGGCAAGGACGACGCGATGCTGCTGACGCCGCCGCGTCGGATGAGCCTCGAGCAGGCGATCGCCTACATCGAGGATGACGAGCTGGTCGAAGTGACTCCGTCCGCGATTCGCATCCGCAAGCGCTACCTGGATCCGAATGAGCGCAAGCGCATGGAGCGCAAGGGCGACAGCGCCGCCTGAAGCAGGCCGAGGCGGTCCGGCGGCGGCCTGCTGCCGCCGGACCAATCGAGTTTACGTGATTTCAACAGCTTAGCTTGAGTATTCAACAGGGCTTGAAATATTGGCCACGAAACTGACACGATTTGTCATCCAATGTTCGTCGGTTTGTGTTGTATTTCAGGCGGCATCGTAAGAAACTTAGAGTCATTACCTAACTTTGACCCGCGACGTGCCTGGGGCACCATGGTATGGACTCGATGCGCAGCCGTACCCCTGTCGGGATCGGTGTTGCCGCAACACCTGCCCCATTCCGCGGAGACATCCATGACCTTCACGACCCGGTTCCTCGCTGCCCTGTCGACCGCAGCCCTCCTGGGCGCCGCGGCTCCGGCATTCGCTCAGACCACGACGGCGGCTCCGGCCACCACCGCTGCTCCGATGAGTGCACCCGCCGCCGCTGCTCCCGATGCAGCTGCGCCTGCAATGGCCGCTCCGACCGCCACCCCCGCGCCGTCCACCGACAGCATGATGGCGCCGAAGAAGACCACCAAGCACCACAAGAAGACGACCGCGAAGCACCACAAGAAGGCAGCTTCGTCCATGGCAGCACCGCAGTAATCTGCGAGCTGTCTTTCCTTCGCGTGACAGGGGCGTTGGGGTCGGCTTCGGCCGGCTCCGACGCCCCTGACCGCACCAGCACCCAAGATGCCTCTACCTGATCCGGTCGCTGCCCCTATCGACAAGCGTCTGATCGGTCTGATCGGAGGGTTCGGTTTCGCTTCGGGCCTGCCGCTCTACCTGACATTCTTTACGCTGCAGCAATGGTTGAGCGAGAGCCACATCTCGCTCCGGGCCATCGGCGCCGCGGCCCTGATCGGGCTGCCGTATCTCCTGAAATTTCTCTGGGCACCACTTCTCGACCGGCGTCCGTTCGGATTGCTGCACCGGCTCGGTCGCCGTCGCGGCTGGATGCTGCCGATCCAGGCATTGCTGACGCTCGCCATCATCGCGATGGCCAACTGCCAGCCGACCCACGGCCTGTTGCCGCTGGTGTGTGCCGCGATGTCGCTCGCCTTCTTTTCGGCCAGCCAGGACATCGTCATCGATGCATGGCGGATCGAGACCTTCCCGGTCCGGCTGCAGGCTGCGGCGCTCGGCGCCTACACCTGGGGCTACCGCATCGCCATGCTCTGCTCCGGTGCCGGCGCGATCTGGATCGCCGCGAAAGGCGGCTGGCATCTGGCCCTGCTGGTGATGGCCGCCCTCAGCCTGGTCGGCCCGGTGCTGGCACTGCTGGCCCCCGAGCCGTTCCTGGCGCCGACGATCGCCACCGGATCCGGCTGGCGGCATGCGCTGCAGACCCGCGTGGTCGCGCCCTTCCGCGACCTGCTCGGGCGCCCCGGCTCCTGGATCGTGATCGCCTTCGTGCTGGTGTTCAATCTCGGAACCCAGCTGTCCGACACCATGGCCTATCCGCTGTATCATGCGCTCGGTTTCGCACCGACCTCGGTGGCGGCCGCCAATGGCATTCCCTCGCTCTGCGCGGCGCTGGCCGGTGCCGCCGCGAGCGGGCTGCTGGTCGCGCGGATCGGCCTTGGACGATCGCTGATCCTGTGCGCCTGCGTGCAGATGTGCTCGATCCTGCTCTACGTCGCCTTGGTTCAGGCCGGGCCGGTATTTCCGATGCTGTTTGCCAAGGTGACGCTGGAGGGTTTCGCCGAAGTGATGGCCGCGACCACGTTCGCCACCTACCTCTCCCGGCTCTGCTCGCTCGACTACACGGCGACGCAATACGCGCTGCTGTCGTCGCTGGCACCGGTGGCATGGCGCACGCTAGGTGGAACGACCGGCTTCCTGGCGCAGGGCTTCGGCTGGACCGGCTTCTACCTGCTGACAGTTGCTGCGTGCCTGCCGGGCATCCTGATCATGCTGGTGCTGCTTCGACGCTTTCCCGGCGGACTGCCGCCCAAGACGGTCTAGCCTCCCTATATGCAGCGCTCGGCTCACGCCGCAGCCGGAGGGAACAATGACAGCGACGCCGCACTTCAAGCCATCGACCGCACACGCTTCGCTCGGAGACGCGTTGTTCGACCTGGTCGAGCCGGCGGTGTTTCCGAAACACATCCTGCGCTACCGCAACCAGGTGCAGGCTGCGCGGGTCGGCCTCGACACGCTGACCGATGCGGAGTGGGTGGATCATTTCAGCCGGTTCAAGCCGTTGCAGGGATCGTTTCCGCGGCCGCTGGCGCTGCGTTATCACGGTCACCAGTTCCAGAACTACAATCCCGAGCTCGGCGACGGACGCGGCTTCCTGTTCGGACAGGCGCATGACCTGGTCGATGGCAGGCTGCTGGATTTCGGCACCAAGGGCAGCGGACGCACGCCATGGTCGCGTGGCGGCGATGGCAAGCTCACCCTGAAGGGCGGCGTCCGCGAAGTGCTGGCGACCTCGATGCTGGAAGCGCTCGGGGTCTATACCTCGAAGTCGTTCTCGCTGATCGAGACCGGCGAGGCGCTGACACGTGGCGACGAGCCGTCGCCGACCCGGTCGGCGGTACTGGTGCGCCTCAACCACTCGCACATCCGCATCGGCACCTTCCAGCGGCTCGCCTACCACCAGGACACCGACAGCATCCGCAGGCTGCTCGACTACACCATCCGGACCTACATGCCCGAGCTGTGGCGTGAGGCGGAAGCGGACCGTGTGCTGGCCTTCCTGGAGGCCGTGACCGCGAAGGTGGCGCGGCTCGGCGCGGAATGGATGCTAGCCGGCTTCGTGCACGGGGTACTGAACACCGACAACATAAACGTCACCGGCGAGAGCTTCGATTACGGGCCGTGGCGGTTCCTGCCGACCTACCAGCCGGAGTTCACGGCGGCATATTTCGACACGGGCAAGCTCTATGCCTACGGACGCCAGCCCGACACGCTGCTGTGGAACCTGATCAGGCTTGCCGAGTGCCTGCTGCCGTTGTCCGACCAGGCGACGCTCGAGGCCGTGCTGAGAGGCTTCGGCGCGTTGTTCTACACCGAGCTTTCGGCCGCGATGCTGCGTCGCCTCGGCCTCAGGTCGCAGGGGCCGGACATAGACACGGCGCTGGTCCAGCAGGTCTGGCAGTTCCTGCGCGAGAGCCAGATGCCGTTCGAGCAGTTCTTTTTCGACTGGTATGGCGGCTCTCTCTCAGCCGACCGTGCGACGTCCGGCCCGTCCGCCGGCATCTATGCCGAGGCCGGATTCGCATCCCTGCGCATGATGATCGACGGTTTCGAGCCGGCAGCAGGATTGCGCCTCGACCATCCCTATTTCGCCGGGCATGGTCCGTGCACCATGCTGATCGACGAGGTCGAGGCGATCTGGGCGCCGATCGCCGCCGATGACGATTGGTCGCTGTTCCGGCAGAAGCTCGTGGCGATCGACCAGATGGCGGAGGCCTACGGCATGCAGACTTCGAACCACCGAGACTCATGACGCCATTCGGGACGATCGTCGCCGGGCTGAGGCTGCCCGTGCTGGCGGCACCGCTGTTCATCGTTTCCAACGAGGCGCTGGTGATTGCGCAATGCCGGGCCGGGATCATCGGCGCGTTTCCGGCGCTGAACGCCCGCGGCGGCCCGGATGCGTTGCATGACTGGTTGTCGCGGCTGGAGGATGCGCTGCGGCGGCCGGATGGCGAGGTCGCGCCGTTCGCGGTCAATCATATCGTGCACCGGTCCAACACCCGTCTGTCGGCGGATTTGGAAACCTGCGTGCGCCATCGCGTACCGATCGTCATCACCTCGCTCGGTGCGCAGCCGGACGTGAACGATGCCGTACACAGCTATGGCGGCCTGGTCCTGCACGATGTGACCAACCAGGTGCATGCGGGCAAGGCAATCGCCAAGGGTGCGGACGGTCTGGTCTTGGTTGCCGCCGGCGCCGGCGGACATGCGGGAACCCAGTCGCCGTTTGCGCTCCTGGCCGAAACCCGTGCCTGGTTCGACGGCCCGATCGTGTTGTCCGGCGCGATCGCCACCGGTCGCGCGGTCCTGGCGGCGCGGGCCATGGGTGCGGACCTTGCCTATATCGGGTCGGCCTTCATCGCGAGCGAGGAGGCGAACGCCGCGCCCGAGTACAAGCAGATGCTGCTGGAGTCCGGAGCCAGCGACATCGTCTATTCGAACCTGTTCACCGGCGTGCACGGCAACTACCTGCGCGGCTCGATCATCCGCGCCGGCCTCGATCCGGATGCGCTGGACTCCGCGGCACCCGGGCAGCTCAGCCTGGACACCGGCACCAAGGCCTGGCGCGACGTTTGGGGGTGTGGCCAGGGCATCGGCGCGATCGACAAGGTGTCTCCTGTCGCCGACATCATAGAGCGGCTCGCGAACGACTATGCCCGGGCCCGCGCGGAGCTGTGCCGCGAGACCGGGACTACAGAATGAGCGAGCTCGTTGAGAGCGTCGTCGAAGCAGGCATCTGCAGGATCATCCTGAACCGGCCCGAGAAAAAGAACGCATTGACGTCGGCGATGTATGACCGGATGGCCATGCTCCTGCGTGCGGCGGATAGCGACGATGCCGTCCGCGTCGTGCAGCTCGGGAGCTCGGGTAGCGATTTCTGTGCAGGCAACGATATCGCCGACTTCATGGCGCAAAGCCGGCAGGATGCTGCGACGATCGAGGAGCCGGCGGGCCTGCGGTTTCTCGACACGCTGATCGGTTTCGGCAAGCCGATCGTCGCCGCGGTCGGGGGCGCTGCGATCGGCATCGGCACGACCATGCTGCTGCATTGCGACATCGTCGTCGCTTCCGCGGATGCGGTGTTCGGACTGCCGTTCGTGAAGCTCGGGCTGGTTCCCGAAGCCGCATCGTCGCTGCTATTGCCGCAACTGATGGGCTACCAGCGCGCGGCCGAATTGCTGCTGCTCGGCGACACCTTCAATGCGAGCACGGCCTACGAGCTACGGCTGGTCAATCGTGTCGTGCCGGCCGACGATCTTGGCATCACGGCCGCACGGTATGCGGCACAGCTGGCGGCGCGCCCGCCGGAGGCGCTCCGCCTCAGCCGGCAGTTGCTGCGAAGCAACCTCGCAGAAGTCCGGTCCGCGAAAAGCCGCGAGGCTGCGGTCTTCCTGCAGCGCCTGTCCAGTCCCGAAGCCGCGGCCGGCCTCAACGCCTTTCTGTCGCGCAGCCGTTCCGGCTGAACGACCCGTCAACCAGCAGGAAACAAGAATGTCCGAGACCCAAGAGATCATCGAAGCAATCAAGGAAAAGAGCCAGCTCCTGTCGACGCTCGGGCACCGGGTTCGTATCGACCTCAAGGATGCAGGATCGATCCTGATCGACGCGACGGAGCCGGACGTGGCGGTGACCGAGGCGGACGAGGACACCGAGGCTGAAACGATCATTACGCTGTCGTCGGAGAATATGCAGAAGCTGCTGAGCGGCAAGCTGAACGCAATGTGGGCCTACACGCTGGGTCAGCTGAAGATCGAAGGCTCCCAGGGCGTGGCGCTGAAGCTGAGTTCGTTGCTGAAGGACTAGGAAGCAGGCAAGCCTACGGTCGCCTGGCAAGCTCAGGACTCTGCAAGAACGCGTCGGGTTTATGCGTTCGGTCCCGACACACGTAGGTGACGGATCGACGGCAGTACTGGCTTGACGTAGTGATCGCGGCGTGCAGGCCGAAATATCCGCCTGCGCTTGTCTGGCGCGGATACGGGGACGACATGACCGAGAAGGCACCTACGATCGTCAACATGCACACGGCGGCGGAAATCGCGGCCGACGTGCCCGCCGCCTGGACGCATTTCCGGCGCGCGTTGACGCCTGCGATGAAGGATGCGGGGCCGGGCCGTTTCGGGATGGGCCGTCTCGGCATGAGCGCCAGGCGGGTGCCTCCGGGCCACAGCGCGTGCCCGGCGCATACGCACCTCATGGCCGACGAGATCTTTATCGTGCTCGAAGGGCAAGGCCTCTTCCGCTACGGCGATCTCGTGCACGAAATTCGCCCCGGCGACTGCATTTCCTGTCCGGCCGACACGGGGATCGCCCATCAGATCGCCAACCCCGCGACCCCGGACGGCACCGGCGACCTGGTCTATCTCGCGATCGGCGCCGAGCCGCCGGCGGATGTCTGCACCTATCCCGACAGCGGTGCGCTCGTCATCGATGCCCTCGGTCGCCATGGCTTCCTGCGCGAGGCCGATTATTACGAGGGGCAGCCAGAACCGACGCCGCTTCTGGCGCCCGGCCGCGACGCACCCGTCTGATCGGGGCGCGTCAGGAAAGCATCGCACGCATGCTCTCGGCCACAGCCGTTTCTCCAAGCTTTCTCCGACAAGTTTGCGGCGATAGCATTGTATCGGAAGCTCGGCTTCGTGATCCGCAGGCGGATGCACGTCGTCCTTATGGGCGAACACTCATCGCGGACGACGGGGTGATAGCGATCATCCTGGTGACAAGCAGGTCAGCCGGCCTTCTGTAGCTCGGCTGCGAGTTCCGGAACCGCCTTGAACAGGTCGGCGACCAGGCCGTAATCGGCAACCTGGAAAATCGGCGCGTCCTCGTCCTTGTTGATAGCGACGATGACCTTGCTGTCCTTCATGCCGGCGAGATGCTGGATCGCACCGGAGATGCCGATCGCGACATACAGGTCGGGCGCCACGATCTTGCCGGTCTGGCCGACCTGGTAGTCGTTCGGGACGTAGCCGGCATCGACCGCCGCGCGCGACGCGCCGATCGCGGCGCCGAGGCTGTCGGCGATCGGGTCGAGCAGCTTGAAGTTCTCGCCGTTCTGCATGCCGCGGCCACCGGAGATGACGACGCGTGCGGATGCGAGCTCCGGCCGCTCGGATTTCGACAGTTCGGCCGAGACGAATTTCGACAGCGATGGGCTGTCGGGTGCCGACACGTCCTCGGTCGAGGCGCTGCCGCCTTCGGCCGGCGCGGGATCGAAGTTGGCGCCGCGCACCGTGATCACCTTCTTGGTGTCGGATGACCTGACCGTCGCCAGTGCATTGCCGGCGTAGATCGGTCGCACGAACGTCTCGGCATCGACGACCGCGATGATGTCGCTGATCGGCTGCACGTCCAGCAACGCGGCAACACGCGGCAACACATTCTTTCCGGTTGCGGTCGAGGGCGCCAGGATGTGGTCGTACGGACCGGCTAGTGCCACGATCAGCGCCGCGATCGGCTCCGCCAACGGCTTGGCGTAGATCTCGGCATCGGCCTTCAGGACCTTGGAGATACCGGCGATCCCGGCGGCGGCCTGCACGATGCCGTCGAGGCCATGGCCGACGACCAGCCCATGGACTTCGCCGAGGCTGGCCGCGGCGGTCACGGCCGAGCGGGATGCCTGGATGATGTGGCCGTCGATATGATCGAGGAGGACGAGAGCGGTCACGGTCAGATCACCTTCGCTTCTTGGCGCAATTTGGAGACGAGCTCCTCGATCGACGCCACCTTGATGCCACTCTTGCGGGTCGGCGGCTCGGACACCTTGATGGTGGTCAGGCGCGGGCTGACATCCACGCCGAGCTCGCCTGGCGCCAGGATCTCGAGCGGCTTCTTGCGGGCCTTCATGATGTTGGGCAGCGACGCATAGCGCGGCTCGTTCAGCCGCAGGTCGGCGGTGATGATCGCCGGCAGGGTGATGGCGAGGGTCTCGAGGCCGCCATCGACCTCGCGGGTGACCATGGCGCTGCCGTCGGTGATCTCGATCTTGCTAGCGAACGTGCCCTGCGCCCAGCCGAGCAGTCCGGCCAGCATCTGGCCGGTCGCGTTCATGTCGTCGTCGATCGCCTGCTTGCCCATGATGACCAGCTGCGGCGCTTCCTTCTCGACCAGTGCCTTCAGGATCTTGGCGACTGCGAGCGGCTCCGGCGATGCATCTGTCAGCACCAGGATGGCCCGGTCGGCACCCATCGCCAACGCAGTGCGCAGCGTCTCCTGCGCCTGGGTGACCCCGATCGAAACCGCAATGATCTCAGTGACGATGCCCTTCTCCTTGAGGCGCACCGCCTCCTCGACGGCGATCTCGTCGAACGGGTTCATCGACATCTTGACGCCGGTCAGCTCGACCCCGGAGCCGTCCGCCTTCACGCGCGGCTTCACGTTGTAGTCGATCACGCGCTTGACGGGTACGAGCAGCTTCATCTGTCCCACTTCACTGACTGACATCGAGCCTGGACGACCGGCCCATGGTCCTTAGGGACCGTCTGGTTACAAGGTTTCCTCGGGCTTTTACATCCCACCGGGATAGTTCGGGCCACCGCCGCCCTCGGGCGCCGACCAGTCTATATTCTCGGTCGGATCCTTGATGTCGCAGGTCTTGCAGTGGACGCAGTTCTGCGCGTTGATCTGCAACCTGGGGTTGGTATCGACGTCCACCGCCTCGTAGACCCCAGCCGGGCAGTAGCGACTCTCCGGCGACCGGAACAGGTCCCAGTTCACCGTCTTCCAGCGCTCGGGATCACGCAGCTTCAGATGAACCGGCTGGTTCTCCTCATGGTTGGTGTTAGACAGGAACACCGAAGAGAGCTTGTCGAAGGTGAGCGCGTTGTCGGGTTTCGGATAGGTGATTGGCGTCGAGGTGTCTGCCCGGTCCAGCACCTCGTGGTCGGCATGCGGATGGCGCAGCGTCCAGGGAGCCCGTCCGCGCAGCAGTACCGTATCGATCGCCGAGTAGGCGAAACCGCCGAGCTGTCCGTATTTGGCGAATGCCGGGCGCACGTTGCGCACATCGCGCAGCTCGCCCCACAGCCAGGACTCCCTGACCTTCCGGGTGAAGCTGGCCGGCTCGGCCGGGCGTCCGTTGGCCAGCGCTTCGACGACCGATTCGGCGGCCAGCATGCCGGACTTCATCGCCGCGTGGGTGCCCTTGATCTTCGGCACGTTCAGGAAGCCGGCTGCGTCGCCGAGCAGTGCACCACCCGGGAAGGTCAGGCGAGGGATCGATTGCAGTCCGCCCTCGGACAGCGCACGGGCGCCGTAGGAGATGCGCTTGCCGCCCTCGAGGTGCTTGCGCACCGCCTTGTGGGTCTTCAGGCGCTGCATCTCGTCGAACGGCGACAGCCAGGTATTGGCGTAGTCGAGCCCGACCACGAAGCCGTACGACACCAGGTTGTCGCCGAAATGGTAGAGCCATGAGCCGCCGTAGGTCTTCTTGTCGAGCGGCCAGCCGAGCGTGTGCTGGATGAAGCCAGGGCGATGCTGGGCCGCCGGCACCTCCCACAGCTCCTTGATCCCAAGCCCGTAGGTCTGCGGGTCGATGCCTTCGCGAAGCTTGAACCGAGCCATCAGCTGCTTGCTCAGCGAGCCGCGGCATCCCTCGGCAAACAGGGTGTAGGGCGCCCGCAGCTCCATGCCGCCGGCGTGGTTCGGGCCGGGCTCGCCCGCCTTGGTGATGCCCATGTCGCCGGTGGCGATGCCGACGATGCGGCCGTCCTCTTCCAGCAGTTCGGCGGCGGAGAAGCCCGGATAGATCTCGACGCCGAGCTCCTCCGCCTGGGTCGCCAGCCAGCGGCAGACATTGCCCAGGCTGACGATGTAGTTGCCGTGGTTGTTCATCTGCGGCGGCGTCGGCAGCCTGAAGCTGCGCTTCTCGGTCAGGTAGAGCATCTCGTCGGTGGTGGCGGGCGTGTCGAGCGGCGCGCCCTTCTCCTTCCAGTCCGGGATCAGCTCGTCGAGCGCACGCGGCTCGATCACCGCGCCGGACAGGATGTGGGCGCCGATCTCGCTGCCTTTCTCGACCAGGCAGACGGATGCGTCGGGGGAGAGCTGTTTCACGCGGATCGCCGCGGCAAGGCCGGCGGGACCGCCGCCGACCACGACCACATCGAATTCCATCGCCTCGCGTGCCGTCTCGCTCATGAAGGATGCCTGTTCCCTGGATAGCCTGGTCGTCTGGCCGTTATGTGCCCACGGTTGGCGCGCGTATCAATATGGTGGGGTCTTCAACCCCCTACCTGCCGATGGAACGTCTTGATGAGCGGGCCCAGCTCTTCCAATGCCCCAGCCAGCCTGGGCGCCCGTCCTCGCGAACGCAGCCATCACCTTCGGTCCCCCTCTTGATCCCGAGACCCTGCAATGACGTTCCAACTTGCCCCCATATCCGCGCCTGCGCTCGATCTCGACGCCTTAGCGGCTGTCACCTACAGCGCCGTATTTTCCGATGTCTGCGACGCCCTCGGGCTTCGCAACCAGACGGTCTCGCCCGGCATCATGCCGCTCGGCGGCGGAGGGACCCTCCTGGGTTGGGCCAGGACGGCGCTCAGCCTGCCGGTCGAGGAACCGCCGACGCGCCATTACGGACACGAGATCGATTACATCGACAGCCTGCGGCCCGGCGACGTGGCCGTCATAGACTGCTCGGGGAGCCCGGCGGCTGCCTGGGGTGAACTCTTTTCGACCGCCTCCAGGGGGCGCGGGGCACGGGGTGCCGTCATCGACGGGTTGATCCGCGATCGACGCAAGATCGTAGAACTCGGGTTTCCGCTCCATGCTCGCGGCTGCCGGCCGACAGACAGCCTTGGGCGCGTCTCGATCCACGAGGCCGACACCCCGATCTTCCTGGGCGGGGTCGCGGTGCGCACGGGCGATCTCATCGTGGCCGACGAGGACGGCATCACGGTGGTACCGCGCGAGCACGTGCTGAAGGTGACCGAACTCGCCCTTGCCAAGGCAACGACCGAGAACAAGGCCCGCGACCTGTTGCTGGCCGGCGGCACGCTTGCCGACGTATGGGAGAAATTTCGCGTGCTTTGACCCAGTACACACTGTTGGCTGGAGTGCGATGACCTTCCACCGCAGCGCATCCTGGATCAGCGACGTAGCGAATGCATCTGCCGGGAAGCCGTTGCACCGCTCGAGCGTGG